>NZ_CP126247.1:2488640-3732961 GCF_030142155.1 Arthrobacter sp. zg-Y820 | reverse complement strand
AACGCCCGTGGCCAAGCCTAGAGGATGATTTACCCCCGTGGTAGCTGGATTCCGGCTGTGGACAGACGCTGGGACGGGGCTCACACCAGTGTGTGTTCGGGCTTCATCAAGGCAGTTGTCCACAGGTGTGGATGAAATTGTATGAACAGGGCAGCCGGCCGTTGAGGCGCTCCCCGGTTTGACTGGCGGCGGTCATGCCCCTACCGTGGAGTAGTCCTTTGTGTCTGCTATCTGCACTCATTCATGCCCATCAGGGTTCTGGGAATCAGGGTCCAGGTCCGGGTTGAGAGCAGTCAGACACATGAAATAAGCGCCGCTTGTTCTTCCCCCTTGTCGTAGCAAGCCAGCGCAACTCAGATTGTCTTGGAGTAACTACCGTGAGCAAGCGGACTTTTCAGCCGAATAACCGCCGTCGTGCCAAGAAGCACGGCTTCCGCCTTCGCATGCGTACCCGTGCCGGCCGTGGAATCCTTTCCGCACGCCGCGCCAAGGGCCGTACCGAACTGTCGGCCTAAATAGCCTCAAGTTTGTCGATGCTGCCCAAACGCAGCCCCGTCTCCGATTCCAGGTGGTCTGAATGCTGGCCGTAGGGAATCGGGTGCGGACATCGGCGGATTTTTCTTTTACTGTACGTTCCGGTGCCCGCAGTGGGCGCCGGAACGTCGTGTTATATGCGGTGGACACAGGGGCAAGCCCTACCCGCGTAGGCTTCATCGTCGCGAAAAGCGTCGGGAACGCCGTGACACGGAACCTCGTTAAGAGAAGACTGAGAGAAGCAGCTGCCCAGAGTCTGCGTGAGTACCCCACCGGGTTCGATATTGTCGTCCGTGCGTTGCCGCCGGCGGCAACGGCGTCTTGGCAGGAGCTTCGCACAGACTATCTGGGCGCGCTGCGTACGTGCGCCGGGAAACTCGACCGCGCCCGCTCGCTATGCCAGAAGGGGTGATCCGCTGATGAGCCGTTCCGGAACTGATCCGGTAAGGGCTGTCCAGTCGATTGCCCGCGGCGTGTGGAATCTCCCGCGCTACGTTCTGATGGGCCTTTTAATGGCCTACCGCAAAACCATTTCGCCTCTATACGGACCGGTCTGCAGGTTTTTCCCCTCCTGTTCCGCATATGCTCTTGAAGCCGTGACTGTCCACGGTGCCGTTCGCGGCACGTGGCTGGCCGCGCGGCGGCTTGTCCGCTGCCACCCGTGGAACGACGGCGGTGTGGACCATGTCCCGCCTGGACACAGGATTTGGGACCAGGAAAAGGTTCCGAGGATTATTGTGCTGAATCATCCCGTGATTCCAGCCGACGAAGACAGCCGCGAAGCGGCTTAGGAGAGTAAATGGGTTTCTTCGATACGATACTGTTCCCCTTTAAGTGGGTAGTGTCCTGGATCATGTGGATCTTCCACGAGGGCTTTGTTTTCCTCGGGATGGATGAGGCATCCGGCTGGACTTGGACCCTGTCCATCATCGGCCTCGTGATCGTGATCCGGGCCGCACTGATTCCGGTCTTCGTGAAGCAGATCAAGGCCCAGCGCGGCATGCAGTCGCTGCAGCCGGATCTGAAGAAACTCCAGCAGAAGTACAAGGGCAAGACCGATCAGCTCTCCCGTCAGGCAATGACGCAGGAGCAGATGGCGCTCTACAAGAAGCACGGCACCAACCCGTTTGCGGCCTGCCTGCCGATGCTGATCCAGATGCCGTTCTTCTTTGCGCTGTTCCAGGTGCTGAACGGCGTCTCGAAGGCCAGCGACGACGGCGTCCACATCGGCGCGCTGTCCGCGGAAGCCATCCAGCAGTTTGATGCGGCCACCATTCTCGGCGCTCCGCTGTCCTCGTCGCTGCTGCACGGCGGAGGCGGTGACGGCCAGATCGCCGTCGTCGTTCTCTCCATCGTCATGATCCTGGCCATGACCGCTTCGCAGTTCATCACGCAGAAGCAGATCATGTCGAAGAACATGTCCGAGGAAGCCCTCGCCAGCCCCTTCATGCGCCAGCAGAAGATGATGCTGTACATCCTGCCCCTGGTCTTCGGTATCGGCGGCATCAACTTCCCCATCGGCGTGCTCATCTACTGGACCACCACCAACCTGTGGACCATGGGCCAGCAGTTCTTCGTGATCCGCCGGATGCCCACCCCCGGCTCCCCCGCAGCCAAGGCCCTGGCCGAGCGCCGCGCCAAGAAGGGCCTGCCGATGGCCCCGCTGCTCGGTGAGGCAAAGGGCGGCGCCGCTGAACCTGCTCCCGTGACAACCAGGACCCAGCGCCAGCAGCCCCAGCGGAAGAACAGGAAGAAGCGATGACCACTGAGCCCGTGGCGGAGTCTTCAGCCGACGAACCCGAGGCAGTCGAAGACGGAACTGTGGCTGCTGCTGCGGGCGAACCGGTTGAAGCCGCCGGCCCCGGGCGCCTCGAAGAAGAGGGCGACGTAGCGGCCGACTATCTCGAGGAACTTCTCGACATTGCCGACATTGACGGCGACATCGACATTGAGGTCCGGCACGGCCGCACATACATCTCAGTGGTGGCCGAAGACGGCGACGTCACCGGCCTGCGCGCCCTCGTGGGAGAGGACGGAGCGGTCCTGGAGGCCCTGCAGGAGTTGACCCGCCTCTCGGTCCTCACCGCCACGGACAGCCGCTCCAGGCTCGTCCTGGACATTACCGGCTACCGCAAGGAACGCAGCGCCGAACTCCAGGTCATCGCCGAGCAGGCGGTCAGCGAGGCCAAGGAGGGCGGCCAGGACGTTGCCCTGCGTCCCATGAGCGCGTACGAACGCAAGATCGTGCATGACGCCGTCGCTGAACTTGGACTCGTCAGCGAGTCCGAGGGCGAAGGGGAAGAACGCCACATTGTGGTGTCACTGCCCGCCTCCTAGGGCGGCTTTATCGCTGGAAAACTGCACCGCAGACAAGGAAATACCACGTGGTTGAAACAACGCCCGCAGAGCGCACGGCGGCGGAAAAAATCTTTGGCACCCGGCTGGAACTGGCTGAGCGCTATGTCGAGCATCTGGCCACATCGGGCATGGAACGCGGGCTGCTGGGGCCCCGCGAGGTTCCCCGTTTGTGGAGCCGGCATGTGCTGAACTGTGCCGTGGTCGCTGACCTGATCGATGAAAACGCCCGAGTGGCCGACGTCGGAAGTGGCGCCGGATTGCCGGGCCTGTGCCTGGCCATCGCCCGCCCTGATCTGCAGCTGACCTTGATTGAACCCTTGGAACGCCGAGTGATCTGGCTTAACGAGGTCGTGGCGGATCTTGGCCTGGAGAACGTCACGGTTATTCGGGGCCGTGCGGAGCAGGTGATCGACGAGGTCGAGGCGGATGTCGTGACGGCGCGCGCCGTTTCCGCCCTGGGGTCCCTGGCCGGCCTGACGATCCCCCTCCTGAAGGGCAAGGGAGTGGTGCTGGCGATCAAGGGGCGCAGCGCTGAAGAGGAGATTCAGAAGGCATCGAAGGTCATCCGCAAGCTCGGAGGCCGCGAGACTTCAATTCTGACCGCCGGAGAAGACCTCCTCGAGGAACACACGACGGTTGTCCGCATCCGCGTGGGGTAGCGGGGCCGCATGATCTTGTGCACACACCGGCCGCGGTCCGGGATATTTGCCGGGCAGCGGATAGGCTGGATGAACTAATGCCTATGTTTGGAAAGTGAGCCTGTCCAGGTGAGTGCGCGCCGTGATTCCGCCGCAAAACGGATTCCACCCTTTGCAGCGTTGGGTTCTGCCCTCTCCGCACAGTTCTCTAGAATTCAACCCCAAACGTTTGTGAACAATCAGGAGCCGCCCGCCGTTGAGCGTGAGCCGGCTCCGCAGTCAGCGGAGCAGCCGGTTGAGCTCGCAGCCTCGGCTGCCGTTGCCCCCGACCCCGTGGAGGCGCCGGTTTCTCCCGCACCGGCTGCCGCTGACCCTGCCGCTTCCATGGACCTTGTTTCACGTGAAACAGCGCACAGCGTTGTCACCCTGCAAACCGCGGCTGAATCTGCAGCGGCCCCCGAGGCTATCGAAGGTGGTGTAGCTGACGAGGCGGTCGTACCGTCGACGTCGGTGGACGTTATGGACCTAATGGACGAAAGCACCCCGCTGGCCAGGGAACTCGCGCATGAAAGCCGCCGTCGGGAAAAGCTCCGCGGCCGGGTTCTCCCGCGTCCGGTCGAGACCCGGATCATGACCGTGAGCAACCAGAAAGGCGGCGTCGGCAAAACGACCACGACCGTCAATCTGGCCGCTGCCCTCGCCAGTGCCGGGCTGAACGTGCTGGTCATCGACATTGACCCTCAGGGCAACGCCTCCACGGCACTGGGCATCGACCACCGTGCCGAAGTCGAGAGCATTTACGATGTCCTCATTGACGACCTGCCGCTGGCTAACGTCGTGGCTCCGTGCCCGGACATTGACAACCTTATTTGCGCGCCCGCGACCATTCATTTGGCGGGAGCGGAAATCGAGCTGGTATCCCTGGTCGCCCGGGAACAGCGGCTGCGCCGGGCCATTGATGTTTACGCTCTGGAACGGGAACGCACCGGCGAGGAACGTCTCGACTACATCTTTATCGACTGCCCGCCGAGCCTGGGGCTGCTGACCGTCAACGCCTTCGTTGCTGCCCGGGAAGTCCTCATTCCGATCCAGTGCGAATACTATGCGTTGGAGGGCCTGAGCCAGCTGTTGAAGAACATTGAGATGATCCAAAAGCATCTCAACGCCGACCTGGTTGTTTCGACGATTCTCCTCACCATGTACGACGGCCGGACGAATCTGGCGGCTCAGGTTGCCGCCGAAGTCAGGGAGCACTTCCCCGACCAGGTGCTTGGAGCCGTTGTGCCGCGGTCCGTGCGAATTTCGGAAGCTCCGAGCTATCAGCAGACGGTCATGACCTATGATCCGTCCTCCACTGGCGCCCTGTCCTATCTGGAAGCTGCCTCGGAGATTGCCCAGCGCGGCTAGACATCCCGCCGTGCCCTGCGCAGTAAATGACATCCTGAATCGTAGAATACAGTCACAATCAATCCATGCCGCTTGCTGTGTGCATAAGGGAAGGACATACCCATGACCGAAAAGCGTCGTGGTTTGGGACGAGGCCTGGGGGCATTGATTCCCAGCAGCGCAGAATCAGAGGAAGCCTCAGTGGCTGCCTCGGCCCCCGCTCGCGCCGGCCGACCCGTTGATGTGTTTTTCCCGGCCGCCGGTGACAGCGTGACACCGACCCGTCCGGCTCCCGGAGGTGCCCGTCGAGGACCGGGGATCAACATGGATGCACTGCGAGGTTCCGGACAGAAAGCGGCAGGCACGGGTTCACCCCGGAGCCAGCAGATGTCAGTTCCGGGTCTCGATGAGGGGCTTGGGGAACCGGCATCAGCCGTCGGTTCCGAAGAGCCTTCCACGGACGGTGCCGCTGACCGCGGCACTGGTCCGTCACAGCCGGCAAAGGCCCGCCCCAAACGGGGCCAGACGGCCTCCAGGGCGGCTTCAGCGACAGGCGCGGCCAGCACGGGGGAACCCGCCGAAAACGGCCCTGACGCGGCAGCAGAAGCCGACAACGGTGCCGCTGTTTCACGTGAAACGCTCGTGGAGGTGCCGGGGGCGTCCTTCGCCGAGATCCCGGTGGACTCCATCCACCCGAACCGGAAACAGCCCCGGTCGGTCTTCGATGAAGATGACATGGCCGAACTGGTGCATTCCATTCGGGAGATCGGTGTCCTTCAGCCGATTGTTGTCCGCCCGTCCCCGGAAGACGACCCCGAACATCCCTATGAGCTTGTCATGGGTGAGCGGCGCTGGCGGGCAAGCCGCGAAGCCGGACTCCAGGCTGTCCCCGCAATCATCCGGTTCACGCAGGATGTTGATCTGCTGCGTGACGCCCTGCTCGAGAACCTGCACCGCAGCCAGCTCAATCCCTTGGAAGAGGCGGCTGCATACCAGCAGCTTCTGGACGACTTCGGCTGCTCCCATGAAGAGTTGGCGGACCGCATCGGCAGGTCTCGCCCCCAGGTAACCAACACTTTGCGGTTGATGAAACTGCCTCCGCTGGTGCAGCGCAGGCTCGCGGCCGGGATTCTGTCGGCAGGACATTCACGTGCACTGCTCGGCCTCGCGGATGCCGCCGAGATGGAGAAGCTGGCGCAGCGAATCGTCGCTGAGGGGTTGTCCGTCCGAGCGACGGAGGAAATCGTGTCTATGAGTGACGGCTTGCGCCGTCCGGCCAAGGAAAGCAAGCCCAAGGTGGGGGCGCGGCACGAGCGTTTGGATTACCTGGCGACGTCGTTGTCGGATCGCTTGGATACCAACGTGAAAATCACCCTGGGTGCCCGCAAGGGAAAGGTCAGCATTGAATTTGCCAGTGTTGATGACCTGAATCGCATCATGGGAGTGCTGGCGCCGCCCTCCAACTGACCCTCCCCGGGCGGCACCCCGGCGGTGTACCCCTGTCGCGGGTACCGTTGTCCGGTCCTGGGAGCAGTTGGGTTCCGGTCGTTCGGGCTTTGTTTCACGTGAAACACCGCCCGGACGGCCTTTTTGATGCCGGCATAAGAGCAGTTGGACCGACGTCGAACCCACCACGCAGTAGCCTCAGGTGGCGTAGCAGACGGGGATTGGCGGGCGTTAAGGCCAGTCATCCGTATAGCACCGGGGCGCACCTGTTCCCCCGTGGGCGCGTGGATCCGGGGCCGAACGCTACAAACGGCCCCGCACTTGTAGCGATTTAGCCGAACCACTCCCGGACATGCCGGACTCAGAAGCGTTTCACGTGAAACGCCGGTTAGAGTCACCCCCACCCCGCTTGAGTCGTCGAGCGGAAACTGCCCGCTGAACGGATCACTCCGGCGCCGCCTGTGTGACTCCGACTCGGAGATCCCATTGTCTGAATACGAAACCCGGTGTTGTGGGTTGCAGTCGTAGGTCCAACATCAGAAGGGGAAACCCCACTCGGATTCTGGAATGAAGGCTAACGCAGTTACCGCGACGGGGACCTGCTGCTGATACTACCGCCGGGTGCTTGAAGCCAAACCGTGCAACCTAAACCGCGCAACGGGCTTTCCGTTTCACGTGAAACCCTTCCTGGTTCGGGTTCGGCTGATTACCTCCGTGGTGTCGCCACGTCGGCCGGTGAACGCTCGCCTGGTCCGAGAGCGGGGGCACTGCGCCGGTGCCCCCCGGCAGCATCTCCCTGCCGGCTGAGGTATCAAGAGGTATCCAGGGCAGCCCACGGGGAAATTCACTGGCACACAGGCCGGCAGCAGAGGGTTTAGGGACTTCGTCGGGCAATGAGTACCCGTGTTTGCTGGGAAACGGGACCCTCTCGTGCAGGGTTTCACGTGAAACACCGCCTCCGGACACCTAACAACGCCCCTCGGATCCGTGCCCTGGTGTTGAATCACGGCACGGCTCGCGAATTCTAAAAAATTTTTCTGCGCGGCCTGGTTGTGGGGTGCCTTTGGTGGGGCTCTTCATTGTTCGTATCGGCGTCGTTGGATGGGTCCGCGGCGAGGGATCAGGTTCTCCTGGGGTGCGCCAGGCGTTGGGTGGGGTAGCTGACGCGCCCTCCCTGTTGGCCTTTGTGACACCTTCGGGCCTCGGGTCTGCTGGCGGAAAATCACGTGTTGCCCTGCCTTTCTGTGCCACAGTGGAGTGTCCAGTGGTAGGCCGGGGAAAGTATGCCACCGGCGGGTTTCACGTGAAACGATGGGGTCACTGAGCCTCTGGTAGGTAGGTCCGGGACGGCGGTGTCATGGCCGGCGGGGAGCATCTGGATTTGCAGTGTCTCGATTAGAGGTGCCACGCCCCGGAGCGGCACACGGCTTATCCAGCACGGCAGCGGAGGGCACCATCGCGTTGCGGTGCACCTGAAAGTTTCGGAAGCTGGTGCAGTTTGCCGCACGCATTTCATTGGCAAATGTTTACGTCCCCAGCAGAGGGATGTGGTCAGATGTTGGGCGGTTCACGACCTGTCTGCGCAGAGCATTCACACCCAATATTCTTGGCGTTTGAAGGCCGCTCCGCGATTCAAAGCCTATTATCCTTCCCCGGCGACAAAAGGCTTTGTAGGAAGACGCAACGTCTGTCTTCTGGCGCGGTTCATGATGGACCAGCCGTGTATCGGGCACAAGACGGAATCCCGTGATCGTCAGCCCGGGCCGCGGGGTACAGCCGAGTCTGTTTCACGTGAAACAGAACAAACTGGCTGGCCTGCCCGTCCGTGGGTGGCCGTTTCACGTGAAACAAGTCAGCGGGCACCTGGATCGGTAGGCGGCTCATAGGTGTCTCTGACCAGCAGTGGGTGTTTCACGTGAAACGCGGTGCCACCCCGCCAGTCTTCTTGGTCGTTTTGCGGGCGCTGGCGGGCCGTTGCGGATGGCAGTTCTGCGGCTGCCTTAGAGGCGCCTGGCGGTCAGCAGGAGGTACTCCCAATCCATGACTGTTTTTGTCGGATCGGAGCTAAACTGCCCCACCAGGGAAAGCAGGTCGGAGTCGAGCTCTGCCGCACGGCCGGGATCTGCTGCCAAAGATCGATAGACGGCAATGGTGGGCCCGTAATTGGTCTTGAAGAAGGCAAGGAATTCCTCGGGTGAACGGAATCGGTCAACGCGCAGTGCGCGACGCTCGACTCGAAGGTCGCTGACCTGTCCCGCGAAGAGCGCCTCGACATGTTCTTTTTTCCCCCACAACGGGGGAGGCTGTATGCCCGGCGGGGGTGGAGGCGCATAGGGCTTCATGGTGGCAAACATGCGGCCGATGAATCCTTCCGGCGTCCAGTTGATCAGTCCGATCCGCCCGCCCGAACGGCAGACCCGCACAAGCTCATCGGCCGCCTGCTGATGATGCGGGGCGAACATGACGCCGACACAGGACAGTACGACATCGAATGATGCATCCGGAAACGGCAGGGCCTCGGCGTCGGCCACCACCCAGTCAAGGTTGCTGCCACGGGCCTCGGCGATGGTCCTGCCGATGTCTAGGAGCTCCGGTGTAAGATCCGATGCAGTCACATTGGCCCCAACATCCGCCGCCGGAATCGCAGCGTTACCGGTGCCGGCAGCTATATCCAGTACCCGGTCCCGGCCTGTGACCCCGCAGGCCTGGACAACAACGGCCCCGAGCGTGGGGATGACCTCAGTGGCGACGGCGGCATAGTTGCCCTGCGCCCACGTCTTCCGGAGCTTGCTTTTCAGCTCTCGGTCGGCATCATTGGTGGTTGGTGTTTCAGTCATTGTTTTCACATCCTTGGTAGCAGACGGGGGCTAGCGGGAATCTGCGGCACTGATACAGGTTGTCACCGCGTAGCAGGCGCAACGTGAGCAGCTCCGGGCTGCCGACTCCTCAATTTTTGCCCTCCGCTGACTACCGTCTGAGAAAAGCGGTCCCGGGAGATGGGTTCCGTCCCAGCCATGCCTCACTGTAAAACCGTCACCGGGCGTTCCGAAAGAGTTCAGGCGGCGGCAATCGGCTGCGGGACGCGAATTTCATACAGAAGGCCTGCGTCAGCTGAAAACATAGCTGTCGACGTCGTAGGCCGACAGTCCCGCATTTTGAATCGGGCCGTAACGGCTGCGGCCAACGCCGCTCTGCCCGGAGGCCGCAGGCGGCGGTGTCGCCGACTGCCGCGCGGGGAACCTTCTCCTGGCTGAAGTCATCCACTCCGGGGTTGAGCGCACCGGGCGGAACGCCACGTCGATCTCGAAACCCGGGCGCCGGCGGCTCTCCAACAGTTGCGCCAGCAGGTCCCAGGTGCTGCCCACCTGCGTCGTGGGGGTCAGTACCAGCAGTTGTCCGGGAACAACGTGCGCGACGACGGTGGCACAGGCGCTGCGCAGGATCAACAGATCACACGAAACGACGTCTAACGCTTCTCGGGAAACCCGCCCAGCTCGCCTGTCGGGGATTTCCTGGGCTTCCGCCGGATCTCCAACCAGGGGACGGGCGTTCCCTGCGCAGCCGGCACTTTGGCCCGGGGTGCGCCGTCGCAGAGCTCCGGACACCCCGGGCCCGCGGAACCGGCCCAATAGCCGGTTAGCTCTCCGGAAGGTGGGGAGCCCATGGAGAACCGTTGATGTGGCTGCCGCCGTCTACGAAGAGGGTATTTCCAGTGAGGTATCTTGAGTCTTCGCTGGCAAGGAACACTGCCACGCCTCCGAGGTCGGCTTCTGCGTCTCCCATGCGGCCCATGGGTATCGCGGCATCAGTAGCTGCTGCCGCATCGGGTTGGTGCGTGGCGAAGTTACGGTAGGCCGCTGAGGCCACCGCGGGGCACATGATGTTCGCGGTGATGCCGTATGGTGCCCACTCTCGAGCGGCTGTGCGGGTGAGGGCGCGAAGTGCTTCTTTGCTGGCATTGTATGCCGCGGTGCCCATGTGGGCGTTGACCCCGTTGAGGGAGCTGATGTTGATAATGCGTCCCCATTGCTGCGCTTTCATGACGGGAAAAGCCTTTTTCATGGCCCAATTCGGTCCGAGCACGTTCATGGCGAAGTTCGCTTCGTACTCTTCGTCGGTTTTGTTTTCCACCCGGTGGATGCCCCAGCTGCGGTAAGCGTTATTGACGAGGATGTCGATGGATCCAAATTCATCAACCGCAGTTTGGACTGCGGCATCCATCTGTGATTTCTCCGTGATGTCGCAATGCACGAAGGCCGCCTGGCCGCCGTTGGCGACAATGGAATCAGCCGCGGCTTGACCTTTAACATCGTCAAACTCTGCGATGAGAACAGCCGCCCCGGCTTGCGCAAAGCGGCGGGCAATTCCTTGCCCGAGCCCGTCCCCGGCGCCTGTCACTAATGCCACCCGGCCTTTCAACTGATTGTCGATCATCGTCACTCCTTTTGTTGTTGAACTGTTCGGTTTGTACGCGTGCGTCATGGCATCATGGCATGCTCTCACGCCGTAATGACGGATTGCCCAAGCGCAGCGGTTGCGGCGCCGAACTGCTCGCAACAGTGACGCGGCCAGCTTTTTGGCCCGGGGCGCGCTGTCGCAGAGTTCCGGACACTCCGGGCCGATGTGTCTACGACGTCTTTTGCTGTCCTTATGTGTGGTCGAGGAGGTATGACCGCAAACGCACCGAAGGTAAATCCCATACCCCAGCCGTCATCTGTCTTGCACGACGCCGCTTCAACGTCCTCTGGGCCATGCTCCGCGACGAAATGCCCTACACACCCTCACCGCCTGTGCCGGCCCACCGGTGCCTGCTGGCCGCCTGAGCAACCGGTAGATGGCTTATCGCTGCAATGATCTTCGAGCCACTTCTATCAGGGCATCGATTCTCTGCATTACTTCTTCTTTGAGGACTGAGTTGGTTTTAGCGTCGACGTACCAGCCAAGCCTGTCATAAGCGTGCACTGACGCAACCGTGCCCATGGGTCCGGACGTGAAGGAAACAGTCATGCCGACCGGAACGCTCTTGCGGCCCCACGGCAGGAGCATCCCCCAAAGTCTGGTCAGCAAATCGGAACCCGTAGCTACTGTTACCGAGTCGCCTCGCGATTGCGGTCGGTAGCCCGCATTCCTCAAGTTTGACTCGAGGGCGGTCACTGCCGCTGGAACCGGTTCAAGAAGAGTGAAGGTCTCCTTTGATTCGTAAATGATTTCCAAAGAGGACTCTTCTTTCGCTAAATGCGGCGGTGAGGGGTTCACCCAAATGAATATAAGCGTGAGCCGGCTCGATGACCTGCTGGCGCGGCCATTGAGCCAGGCCGTTTCAACCGATCCGGTTGACAACATCAATTGGAAATTGCCGTCCTCGGCCTCCTGGCCGTGGTTGGGACGGGAGATTGCGTGGATGCTTCCAGTCATCTCGCTTCCGCGGTACTGGAGAGAGTTCGGGGCGGCCGGCGGAAGATCACCACGAGTGGGATGACCAGCGCGATGGCCAGCAGAAGGTCACCACCGCCCCAGGTGTCGGTTAGTGCTGATCGGGTGAAGGCGAGAGCCCACATCAACAGCACGGAAAGCGATGCGTAGAACCCGAACCTGCGGCATCGGTTCCACCATCCCGCCACCCGGTCCTGCCGGGTGGTACCCGTTGCTGGCACAACGGTTCGCGGATCAAACCTCCTGCCGCTGTGCTGGAGAAGGAAGGGTGCCATGAGAAACAACATGGTCAACGTGAAAATAGGTTGAAGGGAGCCGGTGACCGCCGTGAGCAGCCCCAGTACCAGGGGCAGAACAACGAACACCAGTACCCGGCCACGCCGCGTCCTCATCTCCAGGATGCGTTTTCCCCTAGTTTCGAGTCTCATGGAACCAAAGCCTATTCGGAACTGCCGGACATGAATGTCGGAATTCTCTCCCAAAGCAAGTGGCGCCCACTGAGGCCGGTGAGCGCCGCCGAGGCGGCTGTGCAACTACCTCCTATGGATTGCTCCTTGATGTGTTGCTTAATCCCCGCTGGTCTTGACATGCCTGGAAGAGTTCACGAATGTCTTGCCTGCCCTGACCGTAGTCAACCGCCGTTGATTTCATTAAGGGACGGCAGGTGGCAGTTATGCGGGACATGTTGGAACCTGCATCTTCGAACTTTAGGGTGATGGTTTCACCCCAAGTCTTGAAGGTTATTGATACCCTGATTTCCGCTCCGTCCGCGGAGAGGCTCCGTAGTTTGAACCGGCGCATTCCAGCTACGGCACTCTCTACAACCGCTGGCACAGAGCCAATCGGAGTATCGAGCCGGACTTGCCCCTCTGATACTGCTCCCGTGGAGCTAATTTCAGAGTTATTGGTCCGAGCGATTTGCTGGCGGTTTGATGATCTGTACGTGGAGATCATGAAGCCGACGGGAACCGCGACTATCACTACGGTTATCCAATGATTCCATCCGATAAAGATGCCAGCTGCCAGAAGAATCAAAGTCATCAGGGTCAAGAGCAGGTAAGGCCATTTTGTGCTCATTGGAACTCCTATCCGCCTATATACTCACCGTGATTCCTGGGGTGGCCTGGACTGGGGTGGCCACACCCAGGACCAGGGCTGCGGCCATGGCGGCGGCAGCGAGGGAGCCGGCCTTTTGGGCACGGAACGACGGCGATAGCAGCATGGAAACCCCGAGAACCAAGAGACTGGACCGGAGGCTCCAGCTGCTCGAAACCCTAGGTCTCGAGCAGAGACGGTGTCACCGGACCCACATACCCGTCTTTGAAAGGGAACCACTCGGTTGACAAAACAACCCAAAAAGCAGGCCACCACGGCGTCCGTCCAGACCCACGCCGACCAGCTCGACGCCGAGGGCGGAACCGCGCGCCTCACGCCGGGGTGTCTCAGCCTCGGCGTCGGCTGAATCCTGTAGCGTCGCTGCGATGGAGCGCTCCGAGATCTTCGACATTGCCCACCAGCGCCATCCAATCGCGGCGCCGGTGGCGCCCGATCGGCTGCGCGAACTGGTCGGCTGGCTGAGCCCAAGCGACGGCGCCCGCGCCGTTGACCTCGGGTGCGGCGAGGGCGAGTGGCTGCAGGAGCTGCTACTCACCCACCCCGGAATCACTGGCGTAGGGATCGACCAAATGGTCCCAGCCTCTGCCGCCCGGCGTGCCGACGAGCGGAAACTGAGCGACCGGGTGCGCTGGATCGAGACGGATGCCGCCACCTGGAACGACGGGGTCTTCGACGTGGTGCTGTGCGTCGGTGCGAGCCACGCCTTCGGCCGGCTGGAGGACATGCTGGGCGCTGTCCGGCGGCATCTGCGCCCCGGTGGCCAAGCGCTGATCGGCGACAGCATCTGGGAGGGCGCCCCGTCGGCTTCTGCCCTGGCCGCGCTCGAGGTTTCGGCCGACGCCTATCCCGACCTCGCCGGCCTGGTGCGAGCCTTCCATGAGCACGGGTTCGAGCCGTCGTACGGGCACGTCAGCACGTTGGCCGAGTGGGACGACTACCAGTTCAGCTGGACCGGGTCGCTCGTCGACTGGGCCGTGCGGGAGGCCTCGACGACCGAGGATCGTGACCAGGCATTCGCCGCTGCACGTGAGAATCGCGACGCCTGGCTGAGCGGCGCACGACGCGAGCTGGGGTTTGCAACCTTCGTCCTGCACGACGCCGCCGTTGGAGTGCGTGACTGACCGGCGTTCACGTCCTGGCGAGCAGCCAACGGCGTGAAACGTATCGCGCACGACGGATCTTCGGAGCTCTCAACGCGTCAAACGACGTGCAAGGAGGTAGTCACACAACCCCCGGTGGTTGTGACCGCAAAGGTGGCGGCCACCGGGCTCCTTGTCCGTTGAACTAGGGATTCCACGCGACGGCGGCACCCCCGTTGCCGGGAGTGCCGCCGTCGTTGTTTGTGACATGCCTAGAGGCCGGCTACGCGCCGTTCCCCGGACTCCTCCATGGGGTTGAACCGGAAGACGTCGTCCAGGGCCAGCGTTCCGGTGGGCTGGTCTTCTTCTTCCAGCAGGTAGAGGCGTTGGATGCCGATCACGATGGAGTCCGCCACCGTCTGGCGGAACACCGGATCGGCAAGCCGTTCCGCGTCGCCGCGGTTGCTCAGGTAGCCCAGGTCCAAACCGACCGAGGGGATTCCGGAGAGCTTCAGGGTGTCCCAGGTCCGGCCGTGGACGCCCAGGCTGTCCATGCCGGTACGCGCCGCCAGCTCCTTCATCAGGAGAATGGCCGCGCGGTGCCCGATGGGGGAGCGCGCCTCTCCGGTCCCCGGCAGGCCCCAGTAAAAGGCGGCGATGCCGGATGCGGCTTCCTGGTCCAGCCAGTCACAGTGAAGGTCCAGATTGAGGCTGGGCACGCTCGTGCCGGTGACCTTCAATGCTGAAAATGTGGAGGACCGCCACACCACCCCGGCACCGAATTCCCGCAGGATCCGTTCCACGCGGCGGCCGATGTCCGCCGCCACCAGGGCCTCGGTCAGCGGCTGGGAGGTGAGGCGTTCGACGGCGTGCGGGGAGGCCAGCTCCGACGCTCCGGTACTGAGGGCGATCATACGGCCGCGCAGAGCCGCGGTGGAGCGGTCCAGCCGCTCGTAGTCCCGCAGCGCGAAGGCCTGGCTCGGAGTGATGGCGCGGTTCACCCGGGCCATGGCGCGCATGGTGGCTTCATCGCAGACACCGCTGCCGGGAATGCCCAGGTTCTGCTGCAGTTCGGCCACGGCGTAGCGTGTCCGCAAACTGAATTCGCCGTCGATGTGGCCGTAGTAAAAGCCCAGGTGCGAGAGGTGCCGCTGAAGTTCAGCGACGTCGTCGCCGCGCGCCGGAGATTCGCCTTCAACAAAGGCCAGCGTGCGGTCACCGAACCGGAACTGCGCTTCGGCCAGTGCGCGCTGGGTGTCCCGGCCGGCAACGCCGTCGACTATGAGACCGCGGCTCTGCTGGAAGGAGCGGACCGCAGCGTCTACGTGGTCATCGAAAAGGGTGGGGTCGTTAACGGAGTCCGGAGCCAGATAGGACATGGAGATGCCGGCACGCAGCAACGCTTCTCGAAGCGCCACAACGTGCCGGCCGGCATCCATTCTCCGCAGGGATTCTCCTGCCGAGTGCATGGTCTGTGTCTTTACTTCAGGAACGCCGCAAATTCCTGTTCCAGGACCTGCTTGGGCTTGGCGCCGATGGACGTGGCAGCCACCTCGCCGCCCTGGAAGACGTATACGGCCGGAATGGACGTGATGCCGTACTTGGCCGCGATGGCGGGGTTGTCGTCCACGTTCACCTTCACGACGTCGACCTTGTCGGCATACTGCGCGGCAATGTCATCGAGGATGGGGGAGAGCATGCGGCAGGGGCCGCACCATTCCGCCCAGAAGTCGACAATGACAGGCTTGTCGGCAGTGAGGACATCGGCTCCGAAGGAAGCGTCGGTTACATCTTTTGCGTTGCTCATGTGTTGCTCCTAACAGGTTCTGAACTTAAAGGGCGGAGTGTTCGGATACGGCTTCGGCCGGCGGCGTCGGAACCTCGGCGGCGGTCTGGGCGGCGTCGCCCAGATCGGCAAGATAGTGCTCGACGTCGATTGCGGCCACACAGCCGGAACCCGAGGCTGTGATCGCCTGGCGGTAGGTGGGGTCGATGACGTCGCCGGCAGCGAACACGCCGGGCAGCGAGGTCTTGGAGGTGCGGCCGGCAACCGCGATGGTGCCTTCGCTGGTCAGCTCCAGCTGGTCCTTGACGAGGTCCGTGCGCGGATCGTTGCCGATGGCGACAAAGACGCCGGTGACGGGGAGGTCGGACTCGGTGCCGTCGACGGTGTTGCGCAGGCGCAGGCCGGTGACCTTGTCCTCGCCGTGAATGCCCGCAACTTCGGAGTCCCAGACGAAACGGATCTTGTCGTGGGACAGGGCACGGTCCTGCATGATCTTGGAGGCCCGCAGGGTGCTGCGGCGGTGAACCACAGTGACGGTGGAAGCGAACTTGGTGAGGAACAGGGCCTCTTCGAGGGCCGAATCGCCGCCGCCAATGACCGCGATGTCCTGGCCTTTGAAGAAGAAGCCGTCGCAGGTGGCGCACCAGCTGACGCCGCGGCCGGAGAGGCGCTTTTCGTCCTCGAGGCCCAGCTCCCGGTAGGCGGAGCCCGTCGAGATGATGACCGCACGCGCCAGGAAGGTTTCACCGGTGCCGATGGTCACCTTCTTGATGTCGCCGTCGAGCTCAACGCTGGTGACGTCCTCGAAGAGGATCTCGGTGCCGAAACGGGCAGCCTGCTTTTCGAACTGGGCCATGAGATCCGGCCCCATGACGCCTTCCGGGAAGCCGGGGAAGTTCTCCACGTCGGTGGTGTTCATCAGCTCGCCGCCGGCGGTGACTGAGCTGGCGATCAGCAGCGGCTTGAGGTTGGCACGGGCGGTGTAGACAGCCGCTGTGTAACCGGACGGACCGGAACCGACAATAATGACGTCGCGGACGCCGTCGGCGGCTGCGGGGGTTTCGATGCTCACGGTTAGGTGTTCCTCTTCCTGTTGAAAACTCTTGCGTTCCGGCAGTGATGCTGGTGAATCCGAGTGAACCGGGATGCCGTTTGCTTACTCCGGGACCACTGGGCACAACCGTTACAGCCTCAAGCTTATTCCGGGCTGCGCGTTACCGGACACGGCAGCGGCCCGGTACGGGGCCGTCGGGGCCGATCCCGCTGCACCGATCCAGGCGGATGCGGCACCGAACCCGGCGGATGCCGGGTCCGGTGCGGGCTCCAATGCTAGGAGACGCCGATTTCCGCGATGCGCAGGCCCCACGGATAAGTGGCCTGGAGGCCACCGCTCAGGCGCGGCAACTGGGTGAAGTTCACGATTACATACTTGGCCGTAGCCGCTTCACCTTCCACCTTGGGCACCTGGATGCTGGTGGTCGGACCGGTGAAGCCGCTCTCGGCCACGGAGGAGGCACCCTCCAGGCTCGGGGAATCATTCAGCAGCACGGAGAAGCTGCCGCCGGTTCCGTTGAGCTGGCTGATGTCGATCTTGTTGATCGCCGATTCCTCTTCCAGTTCGACGACGAGGGCGAGGTTGGGTGCCAAGCCGCCGAAGGTGTCGTTGGCGTAGACATAGCTGGACCAGTAGGTGGCCGGGTTGCCGTCGAGGATCTGCGGCAGCGCCCCGTCGTTTTCCGCATCGAGGGCGGGGTTGCCGGGCACCAGGCGGCTGATGCCTGCCGGCACGGGTGCGGCTGCGGTCTGCACCGGTGCGGCTACCGGCGGAGCTTCCGCGGGAGCGCTGGCCGCAGCGGTGGGCTCATCAGCCGCCTGCGGAGCGTCGTTGCCCTGCTTGCCCAGCTGTCCAACAGCCAGGACGACGGCGACAACCAGGACCAGCGTCAGGACCGCACCCACGAGCACCCGACCCCAGGTGCGGCGTCCGCCGGGGGCCGCGTCGTCGTCATCGTCCTCGTAGGCCTCGTAATCGTCCTCGGCGGCAGCGGTCGCTGCAACGGCGGACTTCGGGAAATTGGAGGGAAGCCGCTCGGAACCGCGGCCGGGAGCCTGGCGCGCAGTCGCGGAAGGAGCCGCGGGCTCATCGGCGGCCGGGTGCTCCTCGGGGACGGAGTCGGCTTCCGAGGCGTAATCGGTTTCCGTCCAGCGGGAGACCTTGGGCGTCGGGCCGGTGGCCGGCGCCGCGCCGCTGGTGGGCCGGGCGGCGGAGGGAGGCGGCATGTTCGCCGCTCCGGTGGCTGCTTCGGCAGGAGCATCCGCGGCGTCGCCGAACTCCAGATCACGGGCAGCAGCAGCTTCCTCGGCACCCGAGAGCACACCGCCGCCGGCGCCGGCGGCAGCACCCGCACGCCCAAACTTGGGCAGTCTCGGCAGGGGGCGGCCGGCCATCAGGGGCTTGCGGGGAGCGCGCTCCGCGGGCTCTTCGACGTACCGGTCGTCCTCAGTGGTCTCCGGCTCACGGGAGCGGGGCATCCCAAAGATCTCGGAGCCGAGCGTGTCTGTGAAGAAGGGTTCGACGAACGGAGCGTCCCGTTCGATCACCAGGTCCAGGAGGTCGGCCGCGTTGGCGTTGTTGGTGACCAGGTAGGTGCGGCCATCGCTGACGCCGAGATCCAGGATCTGCACGTTGCTGGCCCGTTCGCCGGTGGCAACCTCACGGGCGCTGGCACTGACCTGTGCGGTGTTCTCGGGAGCTGCGAGGAGGATGCTCACGGCACGGTTAAGTACCTGGTCCACGCCGTCAAGGACCAGATCGTTCTCCGCTGAGGACAAAACCTGGGCGGTCACTTTGTAGCGGCCCCCCAGTGTTGAGCCTACGTCTACCGGCTGTGGCACGTGTTCCTCCCATGGAAACGGCAATTACTGCATTCAAGGTAATGCGAAATATTCAAGGTAGTGCAAATAATCAGAGTGCTGTGAACTGGCCTGCCGCTTGTTTGACTACTGCTGGTTCAACACTGCCTGGTAACGAAGAGACTCCAAAGCATGCTTCTTCCCCCATGCTACCTGCGCGGATTGGCAAACCCGGAGTTGGCGCCCGCCTGTCTGTCAAGCGAAAGCCGCGCCCTGCGGGTGCCGGGACCTGCACCGCTTGGAGCGGGCGCCTACCGCCGGACCTTTGCGAGGATGGGGCCGAGGAAAGCATCCAGTTCCCTGACCTTCAGGGCGCGCAGCATGAAGTAGTAGGACACGGCCATGAGTGAGCCGCAGATCAGCAGGGTGACCAGGGAGCCGGTCAGCGACTGCCAGGCGAAGCCGTCCGCCGAGTAGCCGCCCAGCATGCCGAGTGCCGCGGATCCGAGTGCCGCACAGCCCAGAGCCGCAACGGTCAGGCGGACATGCACGTCGAAGACCTCCCCGGCGCCGTAGTGTCCCAGTTTGCGGGTGAGGAAAATGTGGCTGACCAGCACGCCGGCAATGTTCCCCAGAGAATAGGCAATGGCCAGGCCGAAGATGACCCGGTTGGGGGGCAGGACGGAGGCGCCGAAGGCAAGCAGAACGCCGAAGACGGAGAGCATGATCTGCATGACCATGGGCGTTTTGCTGTCTTCATCGGCGTAGAAAGCGCGGTTCATGAGGAAGGTGGCGCTCAGGAACGGCGCGCTGACGGAGAGCAGCACCAGCACCTGTCCCTGGACGGCGGCCGAGGCAGTGGACCCGCCGCTGAGCCACATGCTGATGGGGCCTGCGAGCACCACCAGCACAGCAGAGCAGAAGACGGTGGCCACTCCAATGGTCCGCAGCCCGGTGGCGATGGTGTCGCGGACCTGGGCCAGGTTGCCTTCGGTGAAGGCATGGGACATCTGGTTGAACAGCACCGTGGCCAGGGAAAGCGTGATCACCGAGTGCGGAATCATGTAGAACATGGAAGCAGTTTCCAGGTTCACCTGGCCGGCAATGATCTGCGGCGGATTCATGGCTGCATAGGCAGGACGCGCGGCCGTGGCGATCGTGGCAACGTTGTTGTAAATCAGGTAGGCGCCGTTGCCCACCACCATGGTGATGATGGTCCACTTGGCGACCTTGCCGGTCTGCCGCAGGCCGATGCCGCGCAGCCGGAAGGTGGGACGCAGGCCCAGCCCCAGCTTCTTCAGCGGAATAAGCAGCACGGCTGCCTGCGCGACAATGCCCAGCGTCGTGCTGCCGGCCAGGATCAAGGTGGCGGACGACGTCCAGTTCTCGGGCGAGAACTGGTTGGCTTCCTCGGTTCCCATCAGCGTGATGAACAGGACCACGCCGGCAATGGCCACCAGGTTGTTGACCACCGGAGCCCACATGTAGGCACCGAACCGACCGTTGGCGTTGAGCGTCTGGCCAATGATGGCGTAGGCGCCGTAGAAGAAGATCTGCGGAAACAGCCAGTAGGCAAACGTGGTGGCCAGGGGGAGCTGGGACTCGTCCAGCCGGGTGACCACGGGCAGGATCCACGGTGCCGCGACGGTGGCGGCCACGGTCAGGATGCCCAGCCCGACCAGGCTCAGGGTCATGATCGAGGAGACATACTCCCGGCCGCGGTCCGGCCGTTTGCTGGCCTTGATGATCTGCGGGACCAGGACGGCGTTGAACACGCCGCCGGCCAGCAGCAGATAGATGAAGTTGGGCAGCACGTTGGCGTTGCTGAAAATGTCAGACACCAAGCCGGCATTGCCAATTGCCACGGCCAGGAGTGCGGTCCGGACAAGGCCAAGGACGCGGGATAACAGGGTTCCAGCTGCCATTACCGCGCTGGAGCGCGCCGTGCTGGGAGCAATATTCTTTTCGGCCATGGTGTCCCTATGCTCTCACCTCGACCGGGCAGGGCTTAAACCGGGGGGGGCAGCGCCTGAAGGTCTGAGGCGGGCCGGGCGTGGCGGGCGAAGCGGGTGCACCCGCTCGCCGGGCGCTCAGAGGTAGCGGGGGAGGATTTCCCGGGCGAGGTCGGCGATGCGCCGCTCGTTGGGAAAGGAGAGCCGTTTGCCGAGCTCGGCCAGGGGAACCCAGGCAACGTCCACGGCCTCGTGGTCCGGATCGTTCTCGATCGTGAGGTTTCCGCCGGTGGCGGCCAGCAGGAAGTGGTGGACCGTCTTGTGCACCCGGTGGCCGCTGACCGTAAACCAATAGTCGATGCTGCCCAGGGCGGTCAGGATGCGCCCGTCGATTCCGGTCTCCTCGGCGATCTCCCGGATGGCTGCTTCGCGGCTGTCTTCATCATTCTCGGGATGGCCTTTGGGCAGGCACCATTCCAGCCGTCCGCCGCGGTTCAGCCGGGCAATGATCGCCACCGGCAGCTCCGAGGATGAGGAGTCAACCACAATTCCGCCGGCCGAGACCTCTTCCACCGTGGGCAGTGAGGCATGCACCGGATGCGCACCGACCCCGCCCATTGACGCCGTCAATGGGGTTCGCTTGGGTGCGCTCGGTACAGGATGGGCCATAGGACCACTCTAACGATCTTTGTCCGGGGATGATGACTGTCCGGGGGAGGCCCGGGGAGGACGCGGGAACGCTCGGCGTGTCCGGGCACCGAAGGGACCCCGCTGTGCGTCTTCGGACCTTTTATCTGGCACGCTTAAAGCACTATGGTGCACCTTTTTGATAGTTCGGCCCTGAAGACTCCCCTGCCCTCCGTTGTCGGTGAGCTCGGAACGCTGTTCGAGAACGCCGGCTACGAGCTTTCCCTCGTCGGCGGTCCCGTGCGTGATCTTTTCCTGGGGCGGGTGTCTCCGGACCTGGACTTCACCACCAACGCCCGCCCGGATGACATCATCAACGTCATCCGCCGCTGGTGCGACACGTATTGGGAGATCGGCCGGGCGTTCGGCACCATCGGTTTGCGCAAGGCCGGGTTCCAGATCGAAATCACCACTTACCGGGCCGATGCCTATGACCCGGAGTCGCGGAAGCCGGCCGTGGCCTTCGGCGACAAGCTTGAGGATGATCTGTTCCGCCGTGATTTCACCATGAATGCGATGGCGCTGCGGCTGCCCTCCATGGAGTTGGTGGATCCGTTCGGGGGAGCGCAGGACCTGCAGGCCGGCCTCGTCCGCACCCCGGGCGCCCCGTCGACGTCGTTCTCCGACGATCCGCTGCGGATGATGCGCGCCGCCCGGTTCGCGTCCCAGCTGGAAGTGGATGTGGCCCCGGATGTGTTTGAGGCGATGAAGGACATGGCCGGCCGGATCACGATTATTTCCGCCGAGCGTGTCCGCGATGAGCTCGTGAAACTGATCAACGGCAAGGCGCCGTGGACCGGCATCGACCTGCTCGTGGAAAGCGGACTGGCCGAGCATGTGCTGCCGGAGGTCTCCGCCCTGAAACTGGAAATCGACGAGCATCACCGGCACAAGGACGTCTACCAGCATTCGCTGACGGTGCTGCGCCAGGCCTGCGGGCATGAGACCGGCGCCGACGGCGATGTTCCCGCCCCGGACTTCGTCCTGCGGTTCGCGGCCCTGATGCACGACGTCGGAAAGCCCGCCACCCGCCGCTTCGAGCCCAATGGTTCCGTCAGCTTCCTGCACCATGACGCCGTCGGGTCGAAGCTGACCGCGAAGCGGATGAAGGCGCTGCGTTTCGACAACGACACCATCAAGGCGGTGTCGCGGCTGGTGGAGCTGCACATGCGCTTCTACGGCTACGGTGATGCCGGCTGGACGGACTCCGCCGTCCGCCGTTACGTCAACGACGCCGGCCCGCTGCTGCAGCGGCTGCACCGGCTCACCCGCTCGGATGTCACCACCCGCAACCGGCGGAAGGCCGAACGGCTGGCTTTCGCCTACGACGACCTTGAGCTCCGGATCGCCGCGCTGGCCGAGCAGGAGGAGCTCGCGGCCATTCGTCCGGATCTGGACGGAGAGGCAATCATGGCGCTGCTGGGCATCCGCCCGGGCCCCGTGGTTGGCCGCGCCTACCGGTTCCTGCTCGAAGAGCGCATGGAAAACGGGCCTTCCGGCGAGGCTGAAGCGGCCGCCCTGCTCCGCGGGTGGTGGGCCGAGCAGCCCGAAAGCCGGGACGTCCCCGGCCCGCCGGCGGCGGCCCCGGAGGCCGGCGCCGGTGACAAAACAGAGGCGGGCACAAACCCGTCGGCAACAGTGGAAGGAAGTAAATGAGCGACGCTGAGGACTTCGGTCCGGCGGTTCCGGATACGACGCCGGCGGGAACGCGGCTGCCGCGGCTGTGGCTGCTGCGCCACGGCGAGACGGAGTGGTCCCGCGAGGGAAACTACACCGGCCTGACGGACATTCCGCTGACCGCGGCCGGGGAGGCCCAGGCGGTCGCCGCGAAGGAGAAGATCGGGCAGGTCGACTTTGACCTGGTGCTGTCCTCCCCGCTGATCCGCGCCCGGCGCACCGCGGAGCTGGTGGGATACCCCGAGCCGCGGATCCTGCCCCATGCGCACGAGTGGGACTACGGAGCCAACGAGGGCCGCAAGAGCACGCAGGTGCGGGCCGAGAACCCCGGCTACCTCATCTGGAACGACGGCGTTCCCCAGGGGGAGACCCTGGACCAGGTGGCGGAGCGCGCCGACCGCATCGTCTCCCTCGTGCAGGCCGGCTGCGGCACACCGATGGACCGGGATCCGGGAGCAACCCCGGTGGAGAAGGTCCTCCTTGTGGCGCACGGCCACTTCCTGCGGATTCTCGCCGCCCGCTGGTTGGGGCTTCCGGCAGACCACGGCCGGCATTTCGTGCTCGGAACCGCTGCCGTCTGCCTGCTGGGCTGGGACAAACACACGCCCGCAATAGTGCGCTGGAACTATTAGCAGCAAAGAAATGAAAAAGTTTCAGGAAATGCTTGGCACGGAACTGAAACCTGTTGTATGTTTTTCCTGCGGCCAGCTTTCTGATAAGCGGGCCGCACCAGCCATTCCGGCAATCCACGCACTCATGAAAGGGAGGTGGGGTAATGACCATCCATGTATTCCTCACTGCCACGACGGATGCCTGCCCGCAGGCCCGCACGTCCACCCCTTCGACTGCGTGGCCGGCTCTCCGGCCCACCGGACGGCGGATGGCCGGCGGAACAGGCCGGCAGGGCGGAACCGGACGGCGTTCACGCTACCCGTTTGGCCTTGGGGGCCGCGGGTAGCCTCGCACCGGCCGCCCGGCGGCTCTGTTCCGGGAACGACCTGCCCCTGAGGGGCAGCGTCCTCGGGTGGGCAGTGTCCTGGGATGGACACCTCCCTGCGGTTGCCTCCGTCCTCCGGTGGCCACCGGCCCAGCGGCGACATGGTTCCTCCCGGGAGGGTTCCCTCTTGGCACTGTTCCTTTCTTCGGTCGCGGAGCTCCGTTCCCGGCACGCCCTGCGGCACTCCTCCCTGGCTCGGCATTGTTTTATCGGCTAATAACCTGCCGGTAATTCGACCGCACTGTTGTTTGCTGCGGCAGCCTGCCTTCTGAATACCCTGCCTTTTTAACCGCCTTTTCTTCTCCCTGCCTTGAGGGATTTCTTTCCTTTTTCTCCCACGTACCTTTCGCGCACCCAAAAACAGGTGTGCCATTCTTTCGGAGTTTATTGTGCGTTCTTTCAACCTGCCCTCGTCCCTCTCCAGCGACCCCCGGGAAAACCCGGAGCACCCGGAAACCATCCCCCCTCCGTCAGCGCCGGCCCTGCCGCCGGACCGACCGCCGTCGGGCGTTCCGACACCGGGGGCGGCGCCCGCTCCTGCCTGGCGGAGGGCGTTAACCCTGATTGCCCGCGTTCGCGCTTCCTTCGCACGGTCCGAAGCAGTCCACCAGGCGCGGCTTGATGCGTGCTGGAACGGACCGGAGCGCCATTTGCTGGCTCACGTCATCTGTTCCGCCAAGTAGGAACTGCCCACCGGGAACAAATCCCGGGGAGTCCGCGCTGTACCGCGTGGACTCCCCGCCGGATGGGGTTCCGGCTTTGACGCGCCGCAGCAGAAGTGACAAGGGCAACCGTCCCGGAAACCATGCTCCGCCCCTCGGCGTTATAAAGTCATTAGGGGATTAGCACTGCGGCCGGCCAAGAAGGGAGTGCTGTTGCTTCAGGTAAAGCGTGTGGCCATGCTCTCGTTGCATACGTCACCCCTGGAGCAGCCAGGTTCCGGCGATGCCGGCGGAATGAACGTCTACGTCCGCTCGGTCGCAGTGGAACTGGCCAGATCCGGCGTCGAAGTGGATATTTTCACCCGTTCCTCGGACCCGCGTCAGCAGCCAGCCGTGGAACTCGTTCCCGGCGTCACTGTCCGCCACATCACTGCAGGACCGCGCCGCAAAATCGCGAAGGAAGCACTGCCCGGACTGGCCGACGCCCTGGCACTGGGCGTCAGCGACATCCATCCCTTCCCGGCGGGCCGCCGGTTCGACGTCATCCACTCGCACTATTGGGTGTCCGGCACGGCCGGGCTGGCCGTCGCCAGGGCGTGGGACCTGCCGCTGGTGCACACCATGCACACCATGGCGCGGGTGAAGAACCTGCGCCTCCAGGCCGGGGAGAAGCCCGAGCCCCAGGTCCGGATTGACGGGGAGCAGGACATCGTCGACGGCGCCACCCGGCTGATCGCCAATACGAGCACCGAAGCCGCCGAGCTGGAAGCGCTGTACGGAGCCGACCCGCTGGAGGTGGACGTGGTGGCTCCCGGCGTGGACCTGCAGATCTTCTCCAGCCGGAACTCCCACGCCGCCCGTGCCCGCCTGGGCGTTCCCCGGGAGGTGTTCCACGTTGTCTTTGCCGGCCGCATCCAGCGCATGAAGGGCCCCCAGGTACTGGTGCGTGCCGCCGCGGAACTGCATGCCCGCCGTCCCGACATCCCGCTGCAGATCAGCATCCTCGGCGCCGGGAGCGGTTCCGAGGTGCTGGACCTGCAACCGCTGATCGACTCGCTGGGGCTGCACGCCCACGTCTCCCTGCATCCGCCCGTGGGCGCAGCTGCGCTGGCTGACTGGTTCCGTGCCGCCGACGTCGTCGCCGTCCCCTCCTTCAGCGAGTCCTTCGGGCTGGTTGCCCTGGAAGCCCAGGCCTGCGGAACGCCCGTGCTGGCGGCCAATGTCGGCGGGCTGCCCAAGGCCGTCGGACACGGCCGCACCGGCCTGCTGGTGGACGGGCATGACAGCGGCCGGTGGTCAGCCGAGCTGGAGCGGCTGCACGACGACGCCGGGCTGCGCCGGGCGCTGGGCTACGGCGCCGCCGTGCATGCGTCGGCCTTCGGCTGGAAGCGCACTGCGTCGCTTACGGCCGAGAGTTATCTGCAGGCCGCGGAACAGTTCTCGGCGCAGTCCGTCCGCTGATAGCTTGGTCCGTACCACCGCCGGTGGCCACCGGCGTCGGGAACGGAAGGAACGCGTCGATGCGCACTGCCGCTGACATGTCCAGTGATTTGGAAATCTCCCGCCGGGCGGTGCTGAAACCCGTCACGGAGGTTGCCGCCGCCGCCGGCATTCCTGAAGACGCCCTTGAACTGTACGGGCGCTACAAGGCCAAGATCGACCCGCTGCGGGTGCCTCCGCGCGGCACCCGCGGCAAGGTGGTGCTGGTTACCGCCATGAGCCCCACCCCGGCCGGTGAGGGAAAGTCCACCGTCACCGTGGGGCTCGGGGATGCCCTGGCCAAGGCGGGAGTCAGCACTGTCATCGCCCTGCGGGAGCCCTCGCTGGGACCGGTCCTGGGCATGAAGGGCGGCGCCACCGGCGGCGGCTACTCCCAGGTGGCGCCGATGGAGGACATCAACCTGCACTTCACCGGGGACTTCCATGCCATCACCACGGCCAACAACGCCCTCGCCGCGCTGCTGGACAACTCCATTTACCAGGGCAATACCCTGGGCATCGATCCGCGGCGCATCACGTTCCGCCGCGTCATGGACATGAATGACCGCTCGCTGCGCGACATCGTGATCGGACTGGGCGGACCGGTCCAGGGCACGCCGCGCCAGGACGGCTTCGACATCACCGTCGCCTCCGAAATCATGGCCGTGTTCTGCCTCGCCCGGGACCTGGCTGACCTCAAGGCCCGGCTGGCGCGGATCACCGTGGGCTACACCTACGACCGGCGGCCGGTGACCGTGCGGGACCTCGGCGCGGAGGGAGCCCTGACGCTGCTGCTGAAGGACGCGGTCAAACCGAACCTGGTGCAGACCCTTGCCGGCACCCCGGCATTGGTCCACGGCGGGCCGTTCGCGAACATTGCGCACGGCTGCAACTCGGTGATCGCCACCGAACTGGCGCGCACCGTCGCTGACGTGGTGGTCACGGAAGCCGGATTCGGAGCGGACCTGGGCGCCGAAAAGTACATGGACATCACGGCGCGGGCCGCGGACGTGGCACCGGACGCCGTCGTTCTGGTGGCCACGATCCGGGCGCTCAAGATGCAGGGTGGCGTGCCCCGGAGCGAACTGGACCGCGCGGACCGGGCCGCGCTTGAGGCCGGAACCCCCAACCTGCTTCGCCACATCGGAAACATCCGGAAGTTTGGCCTGAATCCGGTGGTGGCCATCAATACGTTCAGCACCGACACGCCGGAGGAGCTCGAGTGGCTGCTGCGCTGGTGCGCAGCCGAGGGCGTGCCGGTTGCCGCGGCAGACGTCTGGGCGCAGGGCGGCGGCGGGACCGGCGGCGACGCCCTGGCGGTGCGTGTCCGGGCGGCGCTGGCGGAGCCGGCGTCTTTCCGGCACCTGTATCCGCTGGAGCTGCCGGTGGAGGAGAAGATCCGCACGGTGGCCCGGGAGATTTACGGGGCCGACGACGTCGAATTCTCAGTTTCGGCGCGGCGCCGGCTGGAGGAGATCCGGGCCGGGGGATGGGATTCGCTGCCGGTGTGCATGGCCAAGACGCAGTACTCGTTCTCCGACAACGCGGCCCTGCTTGGCGCGCCCACCGGTTTCACCGTGCACGTGCGGGACCTGATCCTCAAGACCGGCGCCGGCTTCGTGGTCGCGCTCACCGGGGCCGTGATGACCATGCCCGGGCTGCCGAAGTCCCCCGCGGCGCTGCGCATGGACGTGGCCGCTGACGGCACGCCGCAGGGTTTGTTCTAAGCGGCGCCCGGCCCGTGCCGAGATGGCAGAAGATGCCCTTCCCGGCACTGGGAAGCGCACCTTCTGCCATCTCGCGGGACGGCGGGGAGGCTGAGCGGGGGAGGGAGGTTAGCGCTCGACCTCGCCGCGGATGAACTGCTCCACCTTTTCCTTGGCAACGTCATCGTTGTACTGCTCCGGCGGGGACTTCATGAAGTAGCTCGACGCCGAGAGGATGGGTCCGCCGACGCCCCGGTCCAGGGCGATCTTGGCGGCACGGATGGCATCGATGATCACGCCGGCGGAGTTGGGGGAGTCCCAGACCTCAAGCTTGTATTCCAGCGACACCGGAGCGTCGCCGAAGTTGCGGCCCTCCAAGCGGACAAAGGCCCACTTGCGGTCATCGAGCCAGGCCACGTAGTCCGACGGGCCGATGTGCACGTCGTCTGCCTTCAGGTCCGCCGACGTGTTGGAGGTGACCGCCTGGGTCTTGGAAATCTTCTTGGACTCCAGGCGCTCGCGCTCGAGCATGTTCTTGAAGTCCATGTTTCCGCCGACGTTGAGCTGGTAGGTGCGGTCCAGGATGACGCCGCGGTCCTCGAACAGCTTGGCCATGACCCGGTGGGTGATGGTGGCGCCGATCTGGCTCTTGATGTCGTCGCCGATGATCGGAACCCCGGCGGCGGTGAACTTGTCGGCCCATTCCTTGGTCCCGGCAATGAACACGGGCAGCGCGTTCACGAAAGCGACGCCGGCGTCAATGGCGCACTGGGCGTAGAACTTCGCAGCCTGCTCGGAGCCGACCGGCAGGTAGCAGACCATGACATCCACGTTGTTCTCCCGAAGCGAGGCAACAATGTCCACAAGTTCGGCGTCGGACTCTACGATCGTTTCCCGGTAGTACTTGCCCAAGCCGTCGAGGGTGTGGCCGCGCTGGACGGTGATGCCGGTCTGCGGGACGTCGGCAATCTTGATGGTGTTGTTCTCGCTGGCCCCAATGGCGTCGGCCAGGTCCAGACCGACTTTCTTGCTGTCCACGTCAAAGGCTGCCACGAACTGCACGTCGTTGACGTGGTACTGGCCGAACTTCACGTGCATCAGGCCGGGAACGGTCAGGTCCGGGTCAGCGTCACGGTAGTACTGGACGCCCTGGACCAGCGACGCTGCGCAGTTTCCAACACCGACGATTGCGACCCGAATGGGGTTCTTTGCCACGGTTCTCCTTTGAAGACAAAAATTTTACTGTTGCCGCGCCAAACGCGGCAAGATCGGCCCAGTCTACGGCCTCAGCCCGTAAGTTCCGTGTGAAGCATCACATGCGGACCGCCCGCGACGGCCACCGCGCGGCCGGTATTCGAGGCCGATGCGGCCCGTTGCCGGCGTCATACTGGTAAGCATGGAGCCCAAGCCCCGACGGCGGCCGCTGCGCACAGTGGTCCCCAGCCGCAACGATCCGTTGCTCAAAACGCTTACCGAAGTCATCGGCGGGCCGCTGGGCCGACACACCGCGCCGGGGATCGTGACGCCGGGGTTTTTCACGGTGGAACGGGTGCTGATCCTGCTCACCACTGCCGCCGCCCTCCTGGCCGTGCTGGTGAAAATGCCCTGCCGGACCGGCGGCTGGACCTCTCCGGACCATTTCTACAAGGCCTGCTACTCGGACTGGCCGGTGCTGTTTGACTCGCGCGGGCTGGCCGAGGGCGTCTTTCCCTTCCTGACGCCCGGTGTCGGCTTTGAATATCCGGTGCTGCTGGGCCTGCTGGCCGGGGCCGTCGCCCTGCTCGTGCCGGGCGACGGTGTCTCGGCGGAGCGGGCGCTGGCCTACTTCGACATCAACGCCGCGCTGGCCGCCCTGGCCTGGATCGCCACCGTGGTGGCCACGCTGCGCATGACCAACCGCCGGCCCTGGGACGCTGCCATGGTGGCCCTGGCTCCGGCGATGATCCTGTCCGTGTTCATCAACTGGGACATCTGGGCCGTGCTGCTGGCCGCCCTGGGCATGCTGGCCTTCGCCCGCAGCCAGCCGGTCCTGGCGGGGGTGTTCCTGGGGTTGGGCACGGCGCTGAAGCTGTATCCGGTGCTGATCCTGGGCGCGGTGCTGGTCCTGGCCTTGCGGACGCTGCGGCTGCGGCCGGCCTTCGCGGCCGTGGGCGCGGCCGCCGCCACCTGGCTCGCGGTGAATGTTCCCTTCATGGTCTCCGACTTCACCGGCTGGAAATTCTTCCTCAGCTTCACCGGGGAGCGTCCGGCCGGATATTCCTCGGTGTGGTTTGCCTGGAACCTGATGTCCGGGCGGCTCGGCCTGGCGGAAGCGGAGCCGGCCTTCATCAATGTCTGGGCGTACGCCCTCTTCGCCGCCGCGTGCGCCGGAATAGCCCTGCTCGCGCTTGCCGCGCCCCGCCGCCCCCGGCTGGCCCAGCTGGCGTTCCTGATCGTGGCGGCCTTCATCCTGACCAACAAGGTCTATTCGCCCCAGTTTGTCCTGTGGCTGATCCCGCTGGTTGCCCTCGCCCGCCCGCGGTGGAGGGACTTCCTGGTGTGGCAGTTCTTTGAGGTGCTGCACTGGTGGGCCGTCTGGATGTACCTGGGCGCCCAGACCTCCGGCGGCGACCCCCGGAACAACATCGAGGCCGCGTACTACGTCTGGGCCGTGGGAGGCCATGTCGCGGCAACGGCCTGGCTCGTGGCGCGGGTTGTCGCCGACATCCTGAACCCCGCGGGTGATCCGGTGCGCCGGCTCGACGTCGACGATCCCCAGGGCGGCCCCTTTGACCATGCGCCGGACCACCGGCTCCGGCTCCCGCGCGGACCCCGGCGTGCGGACCCGGTTCAGCCCGCAGCACAGGAAGCAGGAACCCCATGACCGATGTTTCAGTGGTCGGCGCAGGACCCAACGGGCTGGCCGCTGCGGTCATCATGGCCCGCGCCGGGTTGTCGGTCCGGGTCTTTGAAGCCGGACCCACGGCCGGCGGCGGCAGCCGGACCAAGGAGCTGCTGGAACCCGGCCACCGGTACGACGTCTGCTCCGCCGTGCATCCCATGGCTTTGGCCTCGCCCTTTTTCCGCCGGTTTGAGCTGGCGGAGCGGATCAAGCTCACCGTGCCGGACATTTCCTACGCCCACCCGCTCGACGGCGGGGACGCCGGCCTGGCCTACCGGGACCTGGAACGCACGGTTCAGGGCCTGGGGCCCGACGGCGCCGCCTTCCGCCGCCTGATGCAGCCCCTGGTGCGGCGCAGCGAAGACATCACCAGCCTGCTGATGTCCCCGCTGCTCCGCGGTTACCGCGAGCCGGCGGCGGCGCTGGCCTTTGGACGGGCGGCCCTGGAGCAGGGCACTCCGCTGTGGAACCGGCGGTTCTCCGAGGCGAAGGCCCCCGCACTGCTCACCGGGGTCGCCGCGCATCCCGTGGGGCGGATGCCTTCGCTGCCCTCGGCCGGAGGAGGGCTGCTGCTGTCGCTGCTGGCGCACACCGTGGGCTGGCCCATTCCGGAGGGAGGATCGCAGGCCATCGCCGATGCCATGGTCAGTGACCTGTTGGCGCACGGCGGTGAATTGGTGACCGGTCACCGGGTGGCGTCGCTGAACGAGGTAAGGAGTTCTCCCACCGTCCTGCTCGATGTGTCGCCGGCGACCCTGCTCGATCTGGCCGGCCCGGAGCTGCCGGGGCCGTATGCGCGGGCCCTGGCCCGGTTCCGCTACGGCAACGCTGCCTGCAAGGTGGACTTCATTCTTTCGGGGCCGGTTCCGTGGGCCAACGAGGGCGTGCGCCGGGCCGGGACGGTGCATGTGGGAGGCCGCCGTGAAGAGCTGGCCCGGGCCGAGGCGCAGGTGGCGGCGGGCCGGCATCCGGAGCGGCCGTACGTCCTGCTGTCCCAACCGAGCAGCTTTGACTCCTCCCGGGCACCGGCGGACCGCCACATCCTCTGGACCTACTGCCACGTCCCGGCCGGATCCACGGTGGACATGACGGAGGCCGTCACCGCGCAGATCGAGCGCTTCGCACCCGGCTTCCGTGACGTCGTCGTGCGCTCGCAGGCAACGACGGCGGCGGATCTGGAGCGCTACAATGAGAACTATGTCGGCGGGGACTTCGGCGGCGGCGCGGTGAACTTGTGGCAGATGGCCGCCCGGCCGGTGCCCGCAGTGAATCCGTGGCAGACACCGCTGCCCGGGGTTTACCTGTGCTCAGCCTCCACTCCGCCCGGGCCGGGAGTCCACGGGATGGGCGGCTGGCACGCGGCGGCGCTGGCCCTGCGCCGGGACCACGGAATGGACGTCCCGGACCTGGGTGCGGAAAACTGACCGCCGCCGCTGCTGCCGTGCTGGGCCGCGGGGGACGTCGCAGGCGATACCGCCGGAAGCTTGTATGTTTAAATCCGACGCAAGGCTGCTCATGCTCTGCAGGGGGAATGGATAAATGGACAACCAGGACAACGGGATTCCGGGAAACCCGGACACCCTTGCTCTGCCTGCCGAATCCGACCGCCGGCCCCCGCAGTGGTGGCTGGCACTGCAGTCAGCCTTGTTTGCCTATGGACTGACCCTTGGGGCCGCGCTGGTGATGATGGCGCTGCTGGTCCTGGGATTTTTTGTGGGCGGCACCGGAGCCCTGAACGGCATGAATGATTCCGCCGGGAACATGGGCGCCCGGCTGGACGGTCCGTCGGCGCTGTTGATTTATCCGTTTTTCCTCGCCGCGATGGCGCTGGGCGGCACTCCGGTGCTGACCGTCTCCGCCGCCGGGTACGCAGACCTTCCCGCCCCGCTTGTCAGCCTCTGGGCAGGCGCCCTTCCCCTGCTCCTGACCGTGGTGTCGGTCGCCTCGCTGTGGCGGCTGGGCCGCCGGGCCGAGAGGAGCTCACCGTCGGCGTCCGAGGGCCAGCGCTGGCTGTATTCGGCGCTGACCGGACTGGCGTTGGCCGCCGTTTCAGTGCTGCTGAGCCTGGCGTTCTCGCTGCGTGAAGACACCGAAACCGGAGCCATGTTCCTGACCGCAGCCTCCCCGGGCCTGGTCGCCGGCGCGGTGCTGCTTGGCACGGTAGCCAGCTGGGCGGGGCGAAAGCACGAGACCGGAACGGCACCGCACTGGGTGACCCGGGCGGAGCGGTCCCTCCCCGGGGTCCGCGCAGCGCTTCGCCTGGCCGGAGCCCATTACCTGGCCTACACGGCAGTGGCCGGAGCGGCCCTGGCAGTCACCGCCCTGGTCAAGGGCGGTGTGGCCGTGATGTTTGCCGCGCCGTTGTGGCTGCCAACGGCCTCGGCCTGGGCCTACGCCGCCGGTCATCTCTCAGCAGTGGCGGAACAAGGACTGCCCGCGGCGGCACAACTTCCGGGCTCCGTTGTTGACCTGCCGGTCTGGGCCAGCGCGGCAGCCGGTGCGCTGACCCTGCTGCTGTCCGCAGCCGCATCCGTGGCCTGGTTCCTGGCCCGGGACCGGCGCCCCGAATCGCTGGGCCGGCGCTCCGGATGGCTGACCCTGCCGGCGGTCTTCGGGTTTGCCGGCGCAGCGGTATCCGTGCTCGGCGTCGTCGCTGCCGGCCAAACCCTGGCCGGCGGCAGCGGCGGCGGACAAGGGTTCGGAACCGTGGGGCCAGCGCCGTGGACCTTCCTGGTCATGGCCGCCTGGGGACTGGTGATCGAGCTAGGCTCACGAACCATGGCGGGCCATGTGGCCCACCTCGTACCGGCGCGGGTGGCCGCACGATTGGCAGGCACCGCCGCCAAGTAGCGGCCGGACGTAGTGGCCGGGAGGGTGCGGAGGCCGCCGTCCCTTGCGCTCCGGGCGCGGTCGTGGGGAACTGGAAACAGGAGGTTTCCGATGACCGAACACCTGAACAATCACCACCGGGACACGCTGGATCAGATCCTGCGGCATCCCACCAGCTCAAACATTGAGTGGAAGAACGTCGTGTCACTGCTCGAAGCGGTGGCCGACACCACCCGGGAGCACAACGGCAAGTACGAGGTCACCCTCGGCGGGCAGACGGACTTCCTGGAGCCGCCGCGGGGCAAGGACATCGACGAGCAGACAGTGGTTGACCTGCGAAAGATGCTGACCCGCGCCGGATACACCCTCGACACCAAGTAGTCCCGGGCGGCCCGGGGCTACTTGGTGTCGCGGAACCGGCCGGGCCGCCAGCCCGAATTACTCGACCGTCAACTCGCCCATGCGCGACCAGTCTTCGCCGTCGATCACGGTGTTGATGATCTTCGGAGTCTCCACCAGCGCCTGCACCATGTCCTTCATGGCCTGCTGGAAGTGATCGCTCTGGACGTGGGCGGCAGCGGCGTCGTCCTTGAAGGCTTCGACCAGGACAAACTCGTTGGGGTTCTCCAGGCTGCGCGACCAGTCGAACCACAGATTGCCCGGCTCGGCGCGGGTGGCGGCCGTGAAATCGGCAGTCAGTTCCGGCCAGCGGTCGGCCCATTCGGGCTTGACGTTGAATTTGACGGTTATGAAGATCACGTGTGCTCCTTGGTCGGCCCCGGTGTTGGGAGCTTCATCGTAGACAGATCCCGCCAGCCGCTGTCCACATAGCCGCTCCACGCAGCCTGTCCACGCACGGCAGCCATGCGGCCGGCAGCGCGCCGGATGGGAGGATAGGAGCGTGGCTCACCTCGACGTATCCAACATTGACTATTTCCTCTCCGACGGCCGGCAGCTGCTCAACGGCGTCAGCTTCAAGGTGGGGGACGGGCACAAGACTGCCCTGATCGGCCCCAACGGCACCGGCAAGACCACGCTGCTGCGGATCATTGCGGAGGACATCAAGGCCGACGAAGGCACCGTGGCGAAGTCCGGATCCATGGGCATCATGCGCCAGTTCGTGGGCCAGGTCCGCGACGACAGCACCGTCCGTGACCTGCTGGTCTCGGCCGCCCCGCCGGCGCTCGCCGCCGCCGCCAAGGCAGTGGACGACGCCGAGCTGGCCATGATGGAGCGCGACGACGAACCCACCCAGATGCGGTACGCCACAGCCATCGCCGACTGGGGAGATGCCGGCGGCTACGAGCAGGAAACCGTCTGGGACGAGGTCACCATGGCCGCCCTGGGTGTGCCGTTTGACCGGGCGCAGTACCGCAAGGCCTCCACGCTGTCCGGCGGCGAGCAGAAGCGCCTGGTCCTGGAGGCCCTGTTCTCCGGCCCGGACGAGCTGCTGCTCCTGGATGAACCGGACAACTACCTCGACGTTCCCGGCAAGCGCTGGCTGGAAGCGAAACTCGCGGAATCGAAAAAATCAGTGCTGTTTGTCAGCCACGACCGCGAGCTGCTGGACAACGCCGCGACCCGCATCGTCACCCTGGAGCCCGGCATCAACGGTGCTTCCGCCTGGATCCACGGCGGCGGGTTCAGCAGCTACGTCACTGCCCGCGAGGACCGCAACGCCCGGTTCGAGGAACTGCGGCGGCGCTGGGACGAGGAGCACCTGAAGCTCAAGGAACTCGTCAACATGTACAAGAACAAGGCTGCGTTCCGCTCCGACATGGCCAACCGTTACCAGGCCGCGCAGACCCGGCTGGCCAAATTCCTTGAGGCCGGCCCGCCCGAGGCGCTGCCCATCGAACAGAACGTGAAGATGCGGCTGCGCGGCGGACGGACGGCCAAGCGCGCCGTCGTCGCGCAGAAGCTGGAACTCACCGGCCTGATGAAGCCCTTCAGCACCGAAATCTGGTTCGGCGACCGGGTGGGCGTGCTTGGCGCCAACGGCTCGGGCAAATCGCACTTCCTGCGGCTGCTGGCCGCCGGCGGCACCGATCCGGAAAAGGAACACGAACCGGTGTCCGAGGTGGAGATCGCTCCGGTGCCGCACGAGGGATCGGTGAAGCTCGGCGCCCGGATCCGGCCCGGCTTCTTCGCGCAGACCATGATGCGCCCGGACCTGCTCGGCAAAACCCTGCTGGACATCCTGCACCGCGGCGACGACCACCGCTCCGGGCTGGGCCGCGAGGCTGCGGCCGGCGCACTGGACCGCTACGGGCTGGCGGCGTCCTCGGAGCAGAAATACGATTCGCTCTCCGGCGGGCAGCAGGCCCGGCTGCAGATCCTGCTGCTGGAACTCTCCGGCGCCACGCTGCTGCTGCTGGATGAACCGACCGACAACCTGGACCTGCATTCCGCCGAGGCGCTGGAAAAGGCCATCGACGCGTTCGAAGGCACCGTCCTGGCCGTCACTCACGACCGCTGGTTCGCCCGCAGCTTCGACCGGTTCCTGGTCTTCGGCTCCGACGGCAAAGTCTACGAATCCGAGACCCCGGTCTGGGACGAGAAACGCGTGGTCCGGGCCCGCTGACCGGACCGCCGGCCGGCCCCTTTGTGTGTGCCAGGCCGCCGGCCGGGCAAGTCAATCGGCTAGTGCGCAAGGGGCCTCACCGCCGCCCCTGATGCCGAGTGTGCAGCTCTGCCGACTTCGAGCCGCTTTCGTCGGCCCACGCTCGCCGAGTGTGCAGATCGGGTGACTTCCGCGCCGCCGAGCCCGCCATACGTGCGCACTCGGGGAATCCTGCCCGCTATATCTGCACACTCGATGGCCAGGGCCCATCCAGTGTGCAGATCGTGGGCTCACAGGGCTGCGGCTGCCGCCGGTGTGAGCAAGGTCCGTTTCCGCCGCGGCGCGGACTGGCTGCACAATATAGGCGTGAAGAGCTCTCTGGACCGTGCCCTGATTTCCGTCTTCGTGATCTTTGGCCTCAACGGCCTCATTTTTGCCAGCTGGGCCGCCCGCATTCCCGCCGCCGCCGAATCCCTCGGGATCGGCGCGGCGGGGGTCGGGCTGCTGCTGTTGTTTTCCGCCGTCGGCTCGATCTGTTCACTGCCGCTGGCCGGATCCATCGCCCAGCGGATCGGCACCGCCGGTGCCGTGCGCGCCGGCGGACTGACGACGTCGGCCGCGTCCCTGATCATCGCCGCCTCCCTGTTTTGGCCCAATGTGCCGCTGGCCGCAGGAGGCCTGCTGCTCTTCGGCGCCGGCATCGGCCTCTGGGACGTGGCCATGAACCTGGAGGGCACCGAGGTGGAACGCCACCTCGGCCGCACGGTGATGCCCAGGTTCCATGCCGCGTTCAGCGGCGGCGCATTTGTGGGCGCTATGATCGGCGCCGTGCTCTCGGCCGTCGGAATTTCGCTGTCCCTGCATCTGCTGGGCATCGTGGCGATTGCCACGGTGCTGGTGCTGGCCGTGCCGCGGAACTTCCTGCCCGACCCGGTGCCGGCGCACGACGACGACGGCGCACCCGCTGCTCCGCGGTCGCGGTTCGCCGCGTGGAAGGAGGGGCGCACCCTGCTGATCGGCGTGGTGGTTTTGGGCGCCGCGCTGACCGAGGGCGCCGCCAACGACTGGGTGGCCAAGGCCACCGTGGACGGCCTCGGCACCAGTGAAACCGCCGGCGCGGTGATGTTCGGCATCTTCGTGGCCGCCATGACCGCCACCCGCTGGTTCGGCGCGCAGCTGATCGACCAGTGGGGACGGGTTCCGGCGCTGCGGATCTGCATGGGCGCGTCACTGGCCGGGCTGCTGCTGTTTGTCCTGGCCCCCAATCTGGTGCTGGCCGGGATCGGGGCCGTCCTGTGGGGAATCGGCGCGGCCCTGGGCTTCCCCATGGGCATGTCTGCGGCCGGCGAAGACCCGGCCCATGCGGCCAGCCGGGTGTCGGTGGTGTCCACCATCGGCTACCTGGCGTTCTTTGTCGGCCCGCCGGTGCTGGGATTCCTGGGCGAGCACTGGGGTATCCGCAACGCGCTGCTGCTGGTGGGCGCGGCCATGCTGCTCTCCATCCTGTTCGCCCCCGCCGCGGCGGAACGGAACAGAATTTCCGAGGCCGCTCCGTAAAGCTCCCGGTCCGAACCGGCACCAAAACCAGCGGACCGCATGTGTCCGCAATGGGGGTGCCGGACCCGCAGTGCCCGGCCTATCTTCGACCAATGTTCATTTCCCCAACCTCGTCTGAAGAACCGAGCGCCCCTGGCTCTCCGCTGATAGAGGCGCACGGAGTCGCGAAAACCTATAAGTCCAAGTCGGGGCCGGTCCATGCGCTGGCCGGACTGGACATTGCGGTGCCCGAAGGCGCCGTCATGGCACTGCTGGGACCGAACGGCGCGGGAAAGACCACCGCCGTCAAGGTCCTCACCACGCTGATCAAGCCCGACGCCGGAACCGTCACCATCGACGGCATCAACGTGCTCGCCCATCCCAAGGAGGTCCGGAGGATCATCGGCGTTTCCGGCCAGTACGCCGCGGTCGATGAAAACCTGACCGGCATGGAAAACCTGCGGATGGTCGGCCGGCTGTACCACCTTCCGGACAGGCAGGCCCGGGCCCGCGCAGCCGAACTGATCGACATGTTCGACCTCGCCGAGGCCGGCAACCGCCCGGTTAAGGGCTATTCCGGCGGCATGCGGCGGCGCCTGGACCTGGCCGGAGCCCTGGTGAACAGCCCGCGGGTGCTGTTCCTGGACGAACCGACCAGCGGCCTTGACCCGCGCAGCCGCCTCGCGCTGTGGCAAGTCATCAAGGACCTCGTTGCCGGAGGCACCACGCTGCTGCTGACCACGCAGTACCTGGAAGAAGCGGACCAGCTGGCGGACACGGTGGCCGTGATCGACCACGGGACAGTGATCGCCGAGGGCACCTCGGATCAGCTGAAGTCCCGGATTGGCGGACACAGTGTCGCCGTGGCGCTGGTGGACGGAAACGACGCCGCCGCGGCCGAGGCCGTTCTCGCCCGCCACGGCTCCGGCCAGCCGCACACGGCCGACGACGGGCGCGCCCTGGAAGTGAGCGTCCAGAACGGCCCGGCCTCCCTGCAGCTCGTGCTCTCGGATTTGCAGGCGCAGGGCATCGGACTGCACGACGCCGGCATCCGCCGGCCCACGCTGGACGACGTTTTCCTGCAGCTCACCGGCCGACCCGCCGAGGAGGAACCGGAAGCCGGGGCTGCAGCGGATGCAGATGACAAGGAAGGAGCCCGCCGATGAGTGCCGCAGCAACCCGACTGCCCGTCGTGACCACCCGCGGCAAAGCGGCCACAGCCAACTGGGCCGCTGACGGCTGGACCGTCACCTGGCGCAACCTGATCAAAATCAAGCGCTCGCCGGACATGATCATCTTCGCCGTCCTGCAGCCCATCATGTTCGTGCTGCTGTTCAGCCAGGTCTACGGCGGTTCGATTTCAGTGGCCGGCACCGACTACACGCAGTATCTGATGGCGGGAATCTTCGCCCAGACAGTGGTTTTCGGTTCCACGTTCTCCGGGGCGGCGATGGCCCAAGACCTGAAGGAGGGAATCGTCGACCGGTTCCGCACCCTCCCGATGAGCCCCTCGGCGGTGCTGATCGGGAGGACCAACTCGGACCTGGTGCTCAACGCGATTTCCATGCTCATCATGATGGCGACCGGTCTGCTGGTGGGCTGGCGGGTCAACACCTCCTTCGCCTCCTTCCTGGCCGGGGTGGGGCTGCTGCTGCTCTTTTCCTATGCCTTCAGCTGGGTGATGGCCCTGCTCGGCATGAGCGTCCGCTCACCGGAGACCATCAACAACGCGTCCTTCATGATCCTGTTTCCCATCACGTTCATCTCCAACGCATTTGTGCAGAGCTCCACCCTGCCGGCGCCGCTGGAGGTCTTCGCGAACTGGAATCCGGTGTCGGCCCTGGTGCAGGCCGCGCGGGAGCTGTTCGGCAACCTGGGTGACACCCCGGTGCCGGACACCTGGCCCATGCAGCATGCGACCGCGACGGTCCTGATCGGGTCGGCGGCGATGCTGCTGGTCTTTGTTCCTCTGGCGGTGCGGAAGTTTGAGTCGGTAAGCTCCCGCTAGGCAGCGGACCGGTTTCCCGTGCAGCCCCTGTCCGCTCCAGCGAAGGGCACATCATGATTGAGGCACAACGGCTTGCCAAGCGTTTCGGTGACACGACCGCCGTCGACGGCATCACCTTTTCGGTCCGGCCGGGAAAGGTGACCGGGTTCCTGGGTCCCAACGGTGCCGGGAAATCCACCACCATGCGCATGATCGTGGGCCTGGACCGTCCCACCGCCGGCACCGTCATTGTCAATGGGAGCCCGTATGCCAGCCACCGGGCACCCCTGCACGAGGTCGGCGCCCTGCTCGAGGCCAAGGCCGTGCATCCCAAACGCACCGCGTACAACCACCTGCGGGCGCTGGCTGCCACCCACGGCATTTCCTCCGGCCGGATCAACGAGGTCATTGAGCTGACCGGCCTCGGTCCGGTGGCCAGGAAGCGCGTGGGCGGCTTTTCGCTGGGAATGGGGCAGCGCCTGGGCATCGCCGCGGCGATGCTGGGGGACCCGCAGACCCTGATCTTCGACGAGCCGGTCAACGGCCTGGACCCCGCGGGGGTGCTGTGGGTCCGCCACCTGGTCCGCGGCCTCGCCGCCGAGGGCCGCACCGTGTTCATCTCCTCGCACCTGATGAGCGAGATGGCAGTGACCGCCGACCACCTGCTCGTGATCGGCCGCGGCAGGATCCTGGCTGACGCGCCGATGGACGAAGTCCTTGCCGGCAGTGCACAGGAACGCATCCTGGTGCGCACCGACGACGCCGATGCCCTGACGGCGGCGATCGGCTCGGCCGGGGTTGAGGTGCGCCGATTGGCGGCGGACCACCTGGACATCCTCGGGTTGTCGTCCCGCAGCATTGCGGAGGCGGCGCTGTCCCGCGGCATTCTCCTCACCGAGCTCACGCCCCAGCAGCTCTCCCTCGAGGACGCCTACATGGAGCTGACCCGCGGACAGGTCGAGTACCAGTCGCAGGAGATCGACCGGTCCCGGACCGCCGGGGACGGGCCAGCGGCGCCCGGGACCTGAGACGCGGCGCGTGTGCCGTTCCCGCCGGGTGTCATCCCTAAGGCGGAGATTTTTATGCGCAACATCATCCCTCGGTGCCGGGCCAGCGCCGGGGCTGACCCGTAGGCTAAGGGAGAGCTGGGGAAGCTGAACGCTTCGGAGTTGCCCGTCACCGGGCGTCGGAACCGAAAAGTCCCGGCTGTCCGCTTCCACTCCAAAGTGAGGAACGCACCATGATTGAGGCACACGGCCTCGCCAAGACCTTCGGCAGCAAGCATGCCGTCGACGGCATTTCCTTCACCGTCAAGCCCGGCAGGGTGACCGGGTTCCTGGGCCCCAACGGCGCCGGAAAATCCACCACTATGCGCATGATTGTCGGCCTGGACCGGCCCTCCGCCGGCGGGGTCACGGTCAACGGCAAACCCTATGCCCAGCACAAGGCACCGCTGCACGAGGTGGGGGCACTCCTTGACGCGAAAGCCGTCCACACCAAGCGTTCGGCCTACAACCACCTGCGCGCCATGGCCGCCACGCACGGGATTTCCAACAAGCGGGTCAACGATGTCATTGAGCTGACCGGACTCGGGTCGGTCGCCCGGCGCCGGGTGGGCGGCTTCTCGCTGGGCATGGGGCAGCGGCTGGGCATCGCCGTCGCCCTCCTCGGCGACCCGCAGACCCTGATCTTCGACGAACCGGTCAACGGCCTCGATCCGGAGGGCGTGCTGTGGGTGCGCAACCTGGCCAAGGGACTGGCCGCCGAAGGGCGGACAGTCTTCCTGTCCTCGCACCTGATGAGTGAAATGGCAGTTACCGCCGACCATCTGATCGTCATCGGCCGCGGCCGCATCATTGCCGATGCGCCCATTGCCGACATCATTGACGGCGGTGGCCGGCTGCGCACCCTGGTCCGGACCGACCAGCCCGACGAGCTGCGCCGGGCACTGGAAAACCGTGAAACGTCCTTCGCGCAACTGGAACCGGACCTTTTGGAGGTCACCGGGCGGGAGCCGCGCAGCATTGCCGAGGCAGCGCTGGACCGCCGGATCCTGATCTACGAGCTCACGCCGCGGCAGGTATCGCTGGAGGACGCCTACATGGAGCTGACCCGCGATCAGGTCGAATACCAGTCACAGTCCATCCAGCAGGACCCGGTGCCGGCCCGCATGGCCGGCGTCCACGCCGCGCGCGGAGGAGAATCAGCATGAGCAGCCAGACATTACCCACACCTGCCCCGGCCCGCCGCCGAGACGGCTCCGGCCTCACCTTCGGCCGGGTCCTGCGGTCGGAATGGATCAAGGTCACCACCGTTCCCTCCACCGTGATCCTTTTGATCATCACGCTGGTGGTCATGGTGGGGCTCAGCGCCCTGTACGCCTGGCAGATGGCCGTCTCCGTTGGCTTCATCGCCGACGCATCGCCCGAAATGCAGGCGCAGATGGGTGGCGTCACCATGGAAGACATGCGGGAGGACGCCAAGCTTGCACCCGCCAGCGGCTACATCTTCGGACAGCTGCTCATTGCCTCCCTGGCCGTGGTCCTGATCGCCTCGGAATGGGGCACGGGAATGATCCGCTCCACCATGGTCGCCGTGCCCAAGCGCATTCCGGCGCTGCTGGCGAAGAATCTGGTGATTGCCGTCGTCGCGTTTGTCCTCGGTGCCGGCGCAGCGCTGGTCTCCTACTTCATCGCCCAGCCCATTCTGGCCGCCGAAGACCTGGAGTTCGCCCTGTCGGACGAGGGCGTGTGGCGGTCCATCCTGAACACCGGAACCTATCTGGCGCTCATCGCGGTGATTTCGATGGCCATCGGCACCCTGCTGCGCAACACCGCCGGCGGCGTGGTGACCGCCATCGGTCTGTTCTTCGTGGTTCCGGTGATCGTGGTGAACCTGATCCAGGGCCTGGCGGACTGGATTCCCGACGCCGCACGCTTCCTGCCCACCAACGCCGGCGACATGATGCTGGCGCTGTCCACCACCGAAGGACAGCTCACTCCGCTCGAAGGCGGCCTGGTGATGGCCGCCTGGGCAGTGGTGCTGCTGCTCGCTTCCCTGCTGGTGACCAAGCGCCGGGACGTCTAAGGACGGTGTCCGGGACAGGCCCCGCTGAAACAGCGGGCCGCAGGAAGTTTGGTGCCGGCAGCGGCGGATGAACGGCTGCCGCTGTCTCCACCGGATGCCCTTTCGAGGGCCGGAAACTCCTCCACAGCGGGGAGTTTCCGTCGTTAACCGGCCTGTTTTCCCGCATTCGGCGGAGCCATTACGCACGGGGAGCAGGCTCTGGTTGAATCGGTGTATGTCTGATGCAATGGATCACATCCAAGACCTCGGTGCTTTTGTCAGCGCCTCACCCTCCAGCTTCCACGCGGCCCGCGAGGGCGCGCGCCGCCTGGCGGCGGCGGGCTTCACCGAACTTGATGAAAGCCTGGAATGGCCGGCGGAGCCCGGAAAATACTCGGTGGTGCGCGACGGCGCCCTGATCGCCTGGATCGTTCCGCCGGGCGCCGGCGCCGCGACCGGATTCTCGATTCTGGGCAGCCACACCGATTCCCCGTCCTTCAAGCTCAAGCCGCGGTCCACCACCGGCCGGCTCGGCTGGCTGCAGGCCGGGGTCGAAGTTTACGGCGGACCGCTGCTGAACTCCTGGCTGGACCGCGAGCTGCAGCTGGCCGGGCGCCTGGTCACCCTGGACGGCGAGGAGCACCTGGTGAAAACCGGTCCGCTGCTGCGTTTCCCGCAGCTGGCCATTCACCTGGACCGGTCCGTCAATGAGGGCCTGAAACTGGACAAACAGCAGCACATGAACCCGGTCTGGGGGCTGGGGGATCCCTCCACCGCGGATCTGCTGGAACTCCTGGCCGCCCGTGCCGGACTGTCCGCCGCCGAGGTGGGCGGGTACGACATCGTTGCCGCTGACACCCAGGAACCCCGCACCTTCGGTGCCGACCACGAGTTCTTTGCCTCCGGACGGCTGGACAACCTGTCCTCGGTCCACGCCGGACTGGCCGCCCTGATCGCCGCGTCGGAGAACAAGACTGGCGGGTCCATCGCCGTCCTGGCGGCCTTCGACCACGAGGAAGTGGGCAGCGGCAGCCGTTCCGGGGCTGCCGGGCCGTTCCTGGAGGACGTGCTGAACCGGATTTCCGGCGGCCTCGGCGGATCCGCGCTGGATCGGCAGCGGGCGTTCGCGGCCTCCTTCTGCATCTCGGCCGACGCCGGCCACGCCGTCCACCCGAACTACGCCGAGCGCCACGACCCGGCCAACCACCCGGTGCTCAACGGCGGTCCGCTGCTGAAGATCAATGCGAACCAGCGGTACACCACTGACGCGCCGGGCGCGGCCCGCTGGGCCGGACTGTGCCGGCGGGCGGGCATTCCCTATCAGGAATTCGTCTCGCACAACTCGATGCCCTGCGGCTCCACGATCGGGCCGCTCACCGCCACGAGGCTGGGCATCCGCACCGTCGACGTCGGGATTCCGCTCCTGTCCATGCATTCGGCCCGCGAGATGGCCGGCGTCCAGGATCCGCACCACCTGGCGAAGGTGACCGAAGTGTTTTTCGCCGGCTGACCCGGGGCAGCCTCCCGGTGGAAGGACCCGGGAGGGGCGGCCCGGGCGGGGTGCCCTGCGGGTGCAGCGTCCCGTCCCGTCCGGATCACCTTCCGGCGTCCGGTAGACTAGCTAAGTCTGTGCTATCGGCTACGCCGACTGCTTTCCCGCCGCCTGGTCACCCAGGATCGGCAGGACGACAACGCAAAAGAACCTCCTGTTACGGAAATGCCGTGACCGTATAGCCCAAAGGAGGTGGGTTCACAAATGCGTGCTTATGAACTGATGGTTATCATCGACCCCGAGGTAGAAGAGCGTACAGTCGAGCCTTCGCTCGACAAGTTCCTCAATGTAGTCCGCAACGATGGTGGAACCATCGACAAGGTCGACATCTGGGGCCGTCGCCGCCTCGCCTACGAAATCCAGAAGAAGGCTGAAGGCATCTACGCAGTGGTTAACTTCACCGCGACGCCTGCAGCTGCTGCTGAGCTTGACCGCCAGCTGAGCCTGAACGAAACCATCATGCGCACCAAGATCATCCGCCCGGAAGAGCAGAAGATCTCGAAAAAGGATGCCAAGAAGGCCGCAAAGGCTGAAGCTGCAAAGGTTTCCGCAGAGTAATTTCTGCAAACCAAACCGAAATCAGGAGACACCATGGCAGGCGAGACAACTATTACCGTCGTCGGCAACCTAACGAATGATCCGGAACTCCGGTTCACGCCGTCAGGTTCGGCAGTGGCTAACTTCACCATTGCCTCGACTCCGCGGACCTTCGACCGCACGTCAAATGACTGGAAGGACGGCGAAACGCTGTTCCTTCGGGCATCTGTCTGGCGCGAAGCCGCTGAGAACGTGGCCGAATCCCTGACCAAGGGGACGCGTGTTGTTTGCCAGGGCCGCCTGAAGTCGCGTTCGTACGAAACCAAAGAAGGCGAAAAGCGCACCGTCATGGAGCTTGAGGTCGACGAGATCGGCCCCTCGCTTCGGTACGCTTCCGCGAAGGTTACCCGCACCCAGCGCTCCGGCGGCGGTGGCGGCAACTTCGGCGGCAACAGCGGAAACTCCGGAAACAGCGGCTTCGGCGGCAATTCCAACCCCGCATGGGGCGGAGGCCAGCAGCAGCCACAGGCTGCGCCGGCCGAAGATCCCTGGGGTGCTCCCGCAGGCGGCGGCAACGCCGGCGGCTGGGGCAACGGACCGGATTCCAACGACCCGCCCTTCTAAATCTCCACCGAAGACCGGTGTCTGCCCTCACGGGAAGCCTGCCCTTCTTCACCCCTGCGCCTTCGGGCGCAACCTCAGACGGCACTCGCCGTCGAGCCCATCCCGTGGAATGATCCACGGGCTCCACTAGACATAAGGAGCTCCACGATGGCTAAGGCTGAACTTCGCAAGCCCAAACCAAAGTCCAATCCCTTGAAGGCCGCTGACATCACTGTCATCGACTACAAGGACGTAGCATTGCTGCGCAAGTTCATTTCCGACCGCGGAAAGATCCGCGCCCGTCGCGTAACTGGCGTAACCGTGCAGGAACAGCGCAAAATCGCTCAGGCAATCAAGAATGCCCGTGAAGTTGCTCTCCTGCCGTACTCCGGCGCTGGCCGCGGCTAAGGAAAGGAACCTAACTCATGGCAAAGCTCATTCTGACCCACGAAGTAACCGGTCTCGGCGCTGCCGGCGACGTCATCGAGGTAAAGGATGGTTACGCACGTAACTTCCTTCTGCCCCGCGGCTTCGCTCTGACCTGGACCAAGGGTGGCGAGAAGCAGGTTGAATCCATCAAGGCTGCCCGCGCCGCCCGCGAGCACGCTTCCCTGGAAGATGCTCAGAAGCAGGCTGCTGCACTCTCCGCCAAGCCGGTCACTCTGGCCGTCAAGGCCGGCGAGTCCGGACGCCTCTTCGGCACGGTCAAGGCTGCCGATGTTGCTGCTGCTGTCGAAGCTGCCGGTCTTGGCACCATCGACAAGCGCAAGGTTGAACTGCCGGCTCACATCAAGTCGGTTGGTTCCTTCCAGGCCAACGTTCGTCTGCACGACGACGTCGCTGCTGTCATCGACCTCAACGTCGTAGCCGGCTAGCACGTCCACCAGCACGCCCTCGGGCGTGTGCCGAGCGCCCTCCGCCCTTGTGGCGGGGGGCGCTTTTGTGTCCGTTTCCGTGCGTCCGGCGAACCTCCGGACGCACGGAAACGGGGCAGCCGCAACCGCCCTCCGGCGTGCACGGCCTTCTGCGGGCCCCGGAGTGGCAGTGGCGTACGACCCTGCGGACCCACCGGGAGCATCCCGCACGCGCCCCTCACGGGCCGGAGGGAGCTCCTGTGGATATTAGCTGTGGACAATCGCCGCGGATCGGGGGATAACCCGGGCCGTATGCCCCTTGAGGCCATCTGTCAACCTGAAAGCAGGGGGTGAATGTTGAGAAAAAATAGTCGCTATACACAGGTGTGGACGAGTGTTTCCCCTAGTCAGAGAGCTATTTGCCGCAAAATCAATAGTTTATCCACACCCTTATGCCCAACCTGTGCACAAGACACGCCCAGTTATCAACATCTTGTCCACAAGGGCTGTGGATAACTCGTTTGGGAGCAGAGGTTTTCGGGACTACGGTTGCGGGTGAATCCCTTCTAATCGACTCCTTGCCCCGTCACCGAAGACGGTGCCGTTTGACCGGCGGCCGCCGCCCGCAAAAGTGTCACCGCGGCGGGATAGACCTGAATCAGCTGCCACCGGGCAGGGATCGCAACTCAGCAGTACCTTGGGAAAGGGTTACACAGTGTCGCTCATGCATACTGACGCACCGGCATCCAGCTCCAGCTCCGACTTCGCACGGACACCGCCGCAGGATCTGGTTGCCGAGCAGTCAGTTCTGGGCGGCATGATGCTCTCCAAGGACGCCATTGCTGACGTGGTCGAGGTGCTCCGCGGCATCGACTTCTACCGCCCGGCACACGAATCCATTTTTGAAGCCATCATTGACCTGTATGGCCGGGGCGAACCGGCCGACGCCGTCACCATCTCCGATGAGCTCACCAAGCGCGGCGAGATTGGTCGCATCGGCGGCCCGGCGTACCTCCACACGCTCATCCAGTCGGTGCCCACCGCGGCCAACGCCGGTTTCTACGCGGAAATTGTCCGTGAGCGGGCCGTTCTGCGCCGCCTCGTGGATGCCGGGACCAAGATCGTCCAGCTGGGTTACTCCAGCGACGGCATGGAGGTTGACGACATCGTCAACGCCGCCCAGGCCGAGGTCTACGCCGTCGCGGAACGGCGCACCGCCGAGGACTACGTGCCCCTGAAGGACATCATCGAGGGCACGGTGGACGAAATTGAAGCCGCCCAGCACAAGGGCGAGGGGATGACCGGCGTGCCGACCGGTTTCTACGAACTTGATGAACTGACGCAGGGGCTGCACCCCGGCCAGATGATCGTGATCGCCGCCCGCCCCGCCGTGGGTAAGTCAACCTTCGCCCTGGACTTCGCCCGCTCGGCCGCCATCAAGAACAACATGACCACCGTCTTCTTCTCGCTGGAAATGGGCCGCAACGAGATTGCCATGCGCCTGCTCTCCGCGGAGGCCACGATCGCCCTGCAGGACCTGCGCAAGGGAACCATCAAGGACGAGCAGTGGGGCAAGATCGCCACCACCATGGGCCGGATGAATGAGGCTCCGCTGTTCATCGACGACAGCCCCAATATGTCGCTGATGGAAATCCGCGCAAAATGCCGGCGCCTGAAGCAGCGCCACGACCTGAAGCTCGTGGTCCTTGACTACCTGCAGCTGATGTCTTCCGGCAAGAAAGTGGAGTCACGCCAGCAGGAAGTTTCCGAGTTCTCCCGTGCCCTGAAGCTGCTGGCCAAGGAGCTGGAAGTCCCGGTCATCGCCCTGTCGCAGCTGAACCGTGGTTCCGAGCAGCGCACCGACAAGAAGCCGATGATCTCCGACCTGCGTGAATCCGGTTCCATCGAGCAGGACGCCGACATGGTCATCCTGCTGCACCGCGAGGACATCTACGACAAGGAGTCCCCGCGCGCCGGCGAAGCTGACGTGATTGTGGCCAAGCACCGTAACGGTCCCACCAAGACCATCACCGTGGGCTTCCAAGGCCATTACTCCCGCTTCTCCAACATGGCGGTGGAGGGCGGCTCGGGCTTCTAGGCCTGCCGCCCGGAGCCTGCTCCGCGGGCCGGGACCGCCCCGACGACTAGAATCGGTACTGCCGGTCTGCAGCCCGAGGGTTCTTCGCCAGCCGTCCCCTGACCAGTTCGTTCCCAAGGAGTACCCGTGCCCAAGTCCAAACCCCGCAAGAAGGCCGCCGCCAAGAAGAAGCAGGCCCGCCGCACCGAGCACGAAACCAATCTGCTCTTCGGCAACACGCCAACGTTCGTCAGTGACGAGGGCGAGGCGCTGCTCACGGCCCGCGGCTGGATCAGCGAGCGGAGCCAGCCCGGCGGGGCAGACCAGGGCGACGCCTGGTACTGGATGCCGTCGCAGCTGCCCGCCTACCTGGAAGAGGGCGAGCCTGTGCCCACCTCCGTCTATCCCCTGGAAACCGGATTCGTCAGCCAGCTGGCGACGGCGGACGGCTCGGTTCCGGCCGAGGCCCAGACCGAGTATGCCTCCCTCGAGGAACTCGAGGCGGACCTGGAACGGCTGGAGGCCTACCGGGTTCCGGAAGAATCCTGGACCGTCCTGGGCGGCGGGCCCGGCAAGGACGAGACCCCGGGCGAGCTCATTGACACCATCGCCGAGGAATGGGAGCTCGTTGCCGAGCTGATTCACTTCCCGTACAGCAATGAGCCGGGTCCGCGGTCATTTGAGGCCGTGGAGCAGGCGCACGGCGAAGGGCGGCTGACGGAGTACGCCTACCGGTCGGTCCTCGCCGGCCGCGGACTGCCCGTTCCCGCCGTCACCAACCCGGACGACTAGCCGGAGGCCGTCGTCGCCCGGGACGGTGACGACGGCGGCGCCGGGGCGCGTGCGCCGCTAGAGCCCGGAACCGGGCGTCGGCGTGGCGTTGCGGTCCCGGCTGGAGGCGAGCTGCCAGGGAACGCTGGCCACCATGATGCCGGGCTCGAAGTGCAGCCGGGCCTTGATCCGCAGTGCGGTTTGGTTGTGGACCAGCTGCTCCCACCAGCGCCCGACGACGTACTCGGGGATGTAGACCACAAACAGGTCCCGCGGGGCGGTCCGCCGCGCCTCGCGCAGGTACGCGAGCACCGGGGAGACGGTCTCCCGGTACGGGGAGGACAGGACCGTCAGCGGCACCGGAATCTGCAGGCGCTCCCACTCCTCCAGGACGCGCTCAGTGTCCTCGGAGTCAATGTCCACGACGATCGCGTTCAGGCTGGACGGCCGCGAAGCCCGGGCGTAGGCCAGCGCCCGCAGGGACGGCTTGTGCACCTTGGAAACCAGGATGACGGCGTTCACCCGCGAGGGCAGGGCCAGGCCCTGGACGTTGTCCTCCACCGAGAGTTCCCGGGCCACGGAGTCGTAGTGCGTCCGGATGGCGAACATCAGCAGATACAGTGCGCCCATTGCCAGCAGGGCAATCCAGGCGCCGTGGGTGAACTTGGTGATCAGGACAATCAGCAGCACCAGTGCGGTCATGCCGAAGCCGACGGCGTTGATCACCCGGGAGCGCTGCATCCGGCGCCGGGCGTCCCTTTTCCGTTCGGTGCGCAGCTTGGCCGTCCAGTGCCGGATCATGCCCAGCTGGCTGACGGTAAACGAGACGAACACGCCGACAATGTACAGCTGGATCAGCCGGGTAACGTCGGCGTTGAAAACGAGGATCAGCACCAGGGCGGCGAGGCCCAAGGCGATGATGCCGTTGCTGAAGGCGAGCCGGTCGCCGCGCGTGCGCATCTGCCGGGGCAGGAAGCCGTCCTTGGCCAGGATCGAGGCCAGCACCGGAAAGCCGTTGAACGCAGTGTTCGAGGCGAACACCAGGATCAGGCCGGTTGCGGCCACCACAATGTAGAACGGGAGGCTGCCGTCGCCGAAGACGCTTTCCGCAAGTTGGCTGATGACCGGATGCTGCACGTAATCCGGGCCCACGGGGGCTCCGTTCAGGGTCAGCTGGGTGGCCGGGTCCTGAACCACGCGGACCCCGGTGGCGCGGGCCAGCGCCATGATGCCGGCCAGCATGGACGCACTCACCACGCCCAGCAGGAGCAGGGTGGTGGCGGCGTTGGTGCTCTTGGGCTTGCGGAAGTTCGGCACCCCGTTGCTGATGGCCTCCACACCGGTCAGGGCGGCGGCCCCCGAGGAGAAGGCCCTCAGCAGCAGAAAGGCTCCGGCCAGGCCCACCAGTCCGCTGTCCAGCCCCGACTCCGGGACCAGGTCAAACGCCGCGGACGGAGCGTCGGCCAGGTTTCCCGCGGCTGCCTGGAACGCGCCGTAGGCACACATGCCCAGCACCGATGCCATGAAGAGGTAGGTGGGAACCGCGAAGAGGGTGCCCGCTTCCCGGATGCCGCGCAGGTTGACCAGGACCAAAGTGGCCACGCCAACGGCGGCTATCGGAGCCTGAAGCCCGTTGAGCGCCGGCGCGGCCGTCACCAGATAGTGGGAGGCCGACGACATGGAAACTGCGACCGTGAGCACGTAGTCCACCAGCAGGGCGGAGGCGACCGTCATCCCCGCGGGTTTGCCGAGGTTGGCGTTGGCGATCTCGTAGTCTCCCCCGCCGGAAGGATAGGCGTGCACGTTCTGCCGATAGGACGCGACGACGGTCAGGAGGACCACGATGACGGCCAGCCCGACCCAGGGCGAAAGGGTGACGGCGGTTACTCCGGCCAGGGCCAGGGTCAGCAGGATTTCGTCCGGGGCGTAGGCCGCGGACGAGAGGGCGTCGGATGCATACACGGGAAGGGCAATGCGCTTGGGAAGAAGCGTGCGCGAGAGCTGTTCGTTGCCGTAGGGACGCCCGACAAGAATGCGTTTCAACGCATTGAGGAAGGTGAGCACGTGGTCAAACCCTAGACCCGGGACCCTTGGCTGTCCACAGCGCAAGGGTGCACGCTCTATGAGCTTCGGCACAGCTGACGCGGCGTCCCATACCCGATCCGCGTGTTGATACGGGTATCAGAAGCATAACGATCCGCTGTGATCGATACCATTTTGGAATCAGTTGGACTCGGAGCCAACATGTCTTACGGTAGTTAACGGTTCGGCAAAGGTCCGGACCGCAGTCGGACCCATGGTGTCCGGCGATCAGGCTGGCACCGTTCCAGGTGCAGCCGCACGCTCGGTGCCTCGAGCCACCAGATGTCGCCACTTCGTCAGGCACCGTATCCATGCCCTCTATTTTCACATGGGGCTGGCGGCAGCGTAGAGAAGCCCTGGGAAGGGTGGAACGCAGGTGGGCCCTTGGGAGCAGCCACTACTAATGACCAAGTCTAAGATCAGCCGAAACGTGCGCCGGGGACTCGCTGTTGCAGCCATCTCAGGTGCAGGCCTCGCCCTGACCGCAGTACCGTCTCAGGCTGCTGACGCGAGCACATGGGATGCACTGGCACAGTGCGAAAGCGGCGGTGACTGGAGCATCAACACCGGCAACGGATTCTCCGGCGGACTTCAGTTCACGCCGAGCACCTGGGCTGCCTTCGGCGGCACCGGTGATCCGTCCTCCGCTAGCCGGGAACAGCAGATTGCCGTGGCCGAGCGTGTTCTTGCCGGCCAGGGCTGGGGCGCATGGCCCGCCTGCTCCGCCAAGCTCGGTCTGTCCGGCGGTGCCACCGGTTCGGTGAGCACCGAGAGCCAGGCCGTTGCCCCGGCCACGCCGGAATACGTGGCCCCGGAGCAGACCACGCAGCAGTATGTTGCCCCCGAACAGACCACTGAGTACGTCGCCGAGGCGCCGGTTCAGGAAACTGTTCCGGTGGAGACCTACGCCGTCCCCGAGACCCCGGTGGTACCGGAGGCCGCAGTGCCGCAGACCCCGGTACAGGTCCTGCCTGAGGCTCCGGCCCCTGCACCGGCTCCGGTGCAGACCCCGGCCCCGGCCCTGAGCGGTGAAACCTACACCGTCCAGTCCGGCGACACGCTCTCCGCCATTGCCGAGAAGCTGGGTATCGAAGGTGGCTGGCCGGCACTGTACAACGCCAACGCCGACACCATCATCCACGCGGACCTGATCTTCACCGGCCAGGTGCTGCAGCTCCCGGCCTAACAACCGGGCAGAACAGCTGGGGATCCGCGGAACCGCGGGACCCAAAAGCAGCAGGCGCTCCGCCGAAAGGCGGGGCGCCTGCTGCGTTAAGCCAAGGCCCGGCCGTGAGCTAACCGCCTGCCACGGATTGCAGGATCAGGACCTGCGCGCCCGGACGCACCGGGCTGGCCAGCCCGTCCAGCGCCCGCAGCTCCTCGCCGTCGATATAGACGTTCACGTAGCGCCGCAGCCGGCCGGCCTCATCCCGGATCCGGCGTTCCAGCCGGGGGTAGTCAACCGCCAAGCCGTCCAGGAGCTGAGCGGCAGTCAGTCCGGCCCCGGCGGCCCGCTCCAGCTCTCGGTTCCCTCCGGCGGCGGCGAACAGCCCTGCCGGCAGGACCAGATGAACCGGCTCCGGGATCATGCGCCGAATCCTGCCGGCACGATGCCGGCCCGCACGCACAGCACATCGGGAAGGTTGCCGGCCACGAGCGAGAAGGTGTCTCCCTCGTCCGCGCTGCCGAACACCTGGCCGCCGCGCGTGCCGAAGTAGATTCCGGCGGGTTCGGCGGTGTCCACGGCTGCGGCGTCGCGGAGGACCGCGTTGTAGTCGGTTTCGGGCAAGCCGTCGTCGAGCCGGGTCCAGCTCTCCCCGGCGTCGGTGCTGCGGTACACGGCGAGGTGGCCGTCCGGCGGAATCCGCTCGCCGTCGGCCTTCAGCGGCACGGTCCAGATGGCGCCCGGCCGGGTGGGATGGGACAGCATGACAAAACCGAAATCGGCCGGCAGCCCGCCGGCAATCGAGATCCACGAGTCCCCGCCGTCGTCGGAGCGGTACACGCCGTGGTGGTTCTGCACGTAGAGCCGCTGCGGATCACCGGCGTCGCGGGCCGCCTTGTGCACGCACTGGCCGAACTCAGGATTCGGATCCGGCAGGAAATAGGCGCTGATGCCGTTGTTGCGCGGAACCCAGGACGCACCGCCGTCGTCCGTCCGGTACACCCCGGCCGTGCTGATGGCCACATGAACGGTGTCATCGGCCGGGCTGGGCAGCACTGTGTGCGCGGCCGCGCCGCCGAACCCGGCGCCCCACTCGCTGCGGTGCGGATGATCCCAAAACGGCTGGTTAATCTCGAAGTGCTCACCGCCGTCGGTGGACTTCCATACGGAAATGGGCTCGGCGCCGGCCCACACCACGCCCGGGCGCGCATCGCTGTCCGGCTGCAGCTGCCACACCCGCGCCAGTGCCTCGCCGGTCTCCTCCGGGAACCGGACGGCACCGTCTTCGGGTTCGCTCCACGTTGCGCCGAGGTCATCGGAGTGGACGACGCACGGCCCCCAGTGCCAGTTCATGATGCCCGCGAGGATGCGGGGTGTTCCGCCGCGCGTATCAACCGCCAGCGAGGCGACTTCGTCCATCAGGAAGTGCGGGCCGGCCACTGTCCAGGCATGCCGGTCGGTGCTGGTGGCCAGCCACAGGCCCTTTTTGGTGCCGATGGTCAGGACGGCGGTGTCCCCGTTTTTCATGCCAGTATTCGACCACGCGGCGGGGCCCCGGACAAGGGCGGGCCGCCGGGCCCGCATGGAAATACTGCCCTCCGTCCGGTAGGTATGAAGGATGTCCTTCTTGCATGAGGGGCCGTTCCGGTGATTTACATTGACCCGCCGCTGTGGCCCGCGCACAACACACTGTTCTCCCATTTGGTTTCCGACACCTCGCTGGCCGAGCTGCACAGCTTTGCCGCTGACGCGTCCATCGCCGTCCGGGCCTTCGACCTGGACCACTACGACGTGCCGGCCGGCCGCTACCGCGACCTGGTGGCGCGGGGAGCGGTGGAGGTCGACGGCGGCACCCTGGTGCGCCTGCTCATCGGCAGCGGGCTGCGGATCAAGGCCCGGGAGCGCAGCGCCTCCCTGGTGCATCCGCTGCTCGCCCGCTGGGAGGCCCTGCTGCCGGGCCGCCGTGAGCTGGGGGCGGAGCTGCTGAACCGCTGGGGCGAACCGCACCGCCGCTACCACGACCGCCGCCATCTGCTGGCAGTCCTGGAAGCCGCCGAGCTGCTCTGCGGCGGCCGGCAGCCGCGGACGGTCCTCCTGGCCGCCTGGTTCCATGACGCCGTCTACCGGGGCGCCGCTGACGACGAGGAACAGTCCGCCCGCCTGGCCGAGGACCTGCTGGCCGAGGCGAACCTTCCGGCGCAGGAGATCCGTGAAACCTCACGACTGGTCCGGCTGACCGCCGGACACGATCCCGCCCCAGGAGACCTCGCGGGGCAGGTGCTCTGCGACGCCGACCTCTCGGTGCTGGGCCGGGAGCCGGAGGCCTACCGCCGTTACCTTGCCGACGTGCGGAGTGAGTATCGGCACCTGGACGATGCGGCCTTCGCGGCCGGCCGCGGGCGGGTGGTCCGCGGGCTGCTGGCCCTGGAGCCGCTCTTTCGCACCTCCGCTGCGCGGCACCGCTGGGCGGAGCAGGCACGCCGGAACCTGTTGTCCGAATTGGCGCCCGGGATCAGCGCTGACGAAGGGGCGGGCGGCGAAAAAGCCCTAGAGTTCTAGTGTGACCAGGGAAACACGAGCGTGAACGGCAGCCGGAAGCCGTGGGCGGGGCATGCCAAGGGCAGCCGGGGCTACCGCGGCGTGCTCATCGGCCTGACCGCGGCAGGCGTGGCCACTTTCGCCCAGCTGTATTCGGTGCAGGGCGTCCTGCCCGGGCTGGCGGCGGACCTGGACATCTCCGCCTCTTCCGCAGCCCTCACGGTTTCCGCGGCAACCCTGGGCCTGGCCGCGGCAGTGATCCCGTGGTCCGCCGCTGCCGACCGCTTCGGCCGGCTGCCGGTGATGCGGCTGGCCATCCTCGCCGCCGTCGTGCTGGGCCTGGTGGTGCCCTTCAGCCCCAACCTGCCCGTCCTGCTGGTGCTGCGCTTCGCCGAAGGTGCGGCGATGGGGGGAATTCCCGCCGTCGCCCTGGCTTACCTGAGCGAAGAGGTGTCCCGGGTGCATGCTGCCGTTGCCGCCGGCAGCTACGTGTCGGGCACCACGATCGGCGGGCTGGCCGGCCGCATCGTGGCCGCTCCGCTGAGCGACGCCGCGAACTGGCGGGTCGGCGTCGGCGCCGTCAGCCTGCTGGCTGCCGTGGCAGCCGTGGTGTTTATGCTCACCGCACCGAAGCAGCAGGGATTCTCGCCGCTGCGGCGGACCGATCCCGGGCCGGGCCTCGGCGGGCGGCTGCTCCTGAATCTGCGCAATCCGCGGCAGCTGAGCCTGTACCTGCAGGGGTTCCTGCTGATGGGCGGATTCGTCGCGGTCTACAACTATTTGGGCTTTCGGCTGGGTGAGGCACCGTTTTCGTTGCCGCAGGGTGTTGCCAGCTTCCTGTTCCTCGCCTATCTGGCCGGCACCTGGTCCTCCCGTGCCGCCGGAACCCTGGCCGGCAGGCTCGCCGGGCACGGCGGGCGCAAAACCGTCCTGCTGGGCTCGATAGCCGTCATGGCCGGCGGATTGGCGCTCACGCTGGCCGCCTGGCTGCCCGCGGTGATCGCCGGCCTGGTCGTGTTCACCGCCGGCTTCTTCGCCGCTCACTCCATTGCCTCCGGCTGGACGCCCTTCCTGGCCACCTCCGGACGGGCCCAGGCCTCGTCCCTGTACAACCTGTTCTACTACGCCGGCTCCAGCGTGCTCGGCTGGGCCGGCGGCTTGTTCTTCCAGGCCTGGGGCTGGTCCGGGCTCAGTGCCTTCGTGGCAACGCTGCTGGCCGTGTCGGCCGCCGTGGCTGCGGCGGCGCTCGCCCCCGAGCCCCTGGCGGCGCCGGCCAATCCGGCCCTGAAAAAACCGTAGGCTGTTCCCGTGGGCACTTCTTCGTCGCAGACTTCCAACCCGGTCCTGGGCCGGCGCATCCTGGCCCTGGCCGTGCCGGCGCTGGGCGCGCTGATCGCCGAACCGCTGTTCCTGATCGCCGATTCCGCCATCGTGGGGCACCTGGGCGTCAACGAGCTCGCCGGGGTGGGCCTGGCGTCCACCGTGCTGCAGACCGCCGTCGGCCTCATGGTTTTCCTGGCGTATTCCACCACGGGGACCGTGGCACGCTATCTGGGCGGAGACCGCCACCGCGACGCCGTGGCCGCCGGCCGCGACGGGATGGGGCTGGCACTGATCCTCGGCGTCGTGCTTTCCACCGTCGGCATCCTGGCCGCGCCGCGGCTGGCCTCCGCACTGGGCGCCACCGGGGAGGTGCACCGGTTCGCGGTGGACTATCTGCAGTATTCAATGCCCGGGCTGACCGCCATGCTGGTGGTGCTTGCCGCCACCGGCGTACTGCGCGGACTGCAGGACACCCGCACGCCGCTCGCCGTGGCCGGCATCGGTTTCGGAGTGAACATTGGCCTGAACTACCTGCTGGTCTACGGCTTTGACCTGTCGGTGGCCGGGTCAGCTCTGGGCACCAGCATCACGCAGTGGGGCATGGCGGCGGTCTACCTGGTGCTGGTCGGCCGGATGGCGCGGCAGGCCGGGGTCTCCCTGCGGCCATCACCCGCGGGGATCCTGGCCACCGCGCATGTGGGGTCATGGCTGATGCTGCGCACGCTGAGCCTGCGCCTGGCCGTGCTGGCCGCCGTGTTGGTGGCCACCGCGCAGGGACCGCAGTCCCTGGCCGCCCATCAGCTGGTGATGACGGTCTTCACCTTCCTGGCCTTTGCCCTCGACGCCCTGGCGATCGCCGCGCAGGCGCTCATCGGCAAGGAGCTGGGGGCGGGCAACCGGTCATTGGCCCGGGAACTGACCCGGCGGATGATCCGCTGGGGGGTCGGATTCGGCGTGGTCACCGGCCTGCTGCTGGCCGCCGCTGCGCCCTTCGCCGGCTGGATTTTTACGCCCGACGCCGGGGTCCAGGCGGCGCTGACCGCCGGACTGTGGGTGCTGGCCGCCTCCCAGCCGATCTGCGGACTGGTGTTCGTGCTTGACGGTGTCCTCATCGGTGCCGGCGATGCCCGCTACCTTGCCGTCACCGGTGTGCTGAACCTGCTGGCGTACCTGCCGCTGCTGTGGTGGGTCCACGCCGCGGGTCTGGAAGGCCCCGGCGGAATCGCCTGGCTGTGGGCCGCCTTTGCCTTGGGATACATGAGTGCACGCGCTGCCACGCTCACCTGGCGCATCCGGCAGGACGCCTGGATGGTCACCGGGGCGGCACCGGGCACCGCAAGCGACTAAGCTGGTGGGTGGCCAACCGGCCAGATGATTCGTTATGACGAAAGCGGAGGCTCAGCAGTGGGAGATTCGAACCACGGCACCCCGTGGGTACCCATCCTCCTGCGTTCCGTCACGGCGGCTGCCTTCGGGATTCTGACCGTCTTCTGGCAGTCCCCGGGAGTGAACGTGCTGTCGATCGCCGGCGGACTGTACCTCCTGCTCACCGCCGTCACAGTCTGGCGGGTGTCCAGCCTGGCCGGCGGGCAGGGGCTGGCGCAGGTCCGCAGCCTGCAGCTGCTTGAGGCAGCGGTGTACGCCGTGGCCGGCCTCGCCGTCCTCGCGCTCCGATCCGTGGAGGCCTTCTGCGCGGCGGCAGGTGCAGCGCTGCTGATCGGCGGCGCCGTGGAACTCTACCTCTGGGCCAAGGCCCGCGGAGCGTTCCTGCCGGCGCGCGACTGGCTGATCACGGGCGTGGTGAGCCTAGGAACGGCAGCCATCCTGGTCGCGGTTCTGGCCATGGACCTGGGCTCGCACGCCATGCTGGGAGTTTCCGGCGGGTCTGCGATCATCCTCGCGGTTGTCCTGGCCACCTCCGGACTGGGAGCCCGCTGGGACGCCCGGTCGCAGGGCCGGTCACATCCGGCAGCGGCAGGCCGGGAAAACCCGTAAACTGAACAACTCCGGGTTCTACCTACTGTAGAACCGGTGCACTCATCAACAGCAGGAGGAAAAACAGTGGCGAACAGCTCATCCGGTGGGCCGCAGAAGCGGAACTCCGTGAAGGCCCCGCTCATTTTTTCGGCCGTGCTGGCCGTGGTTGCGGGCGTCGCCACCATGATCTTCGCCACCGGCGGCGTTGACAAGGAACTGCGGTTGGATCTCGCCTTCATTGCTGCCGGCATTGCCTTCATCGCCTCGCTGCTGATCTGCTCGCTGCTGCTGATGACGGAAAAGCCCAACCCGGACCACCTCAGCGAGGGCTCCGGCGTCAACCGCAGCTCGGCGAAGATTCCCGGCGGCGCAGGCAGCGTCGGCGGCCAGGGCCGCGGCGCCAACCGCGGCGGTGCCGGCCCCGCGCCGGCGGCGGGCGGACCGGCCGCGAACGCGGCCGCCCCCGATGCGGCCGACGGCGGCCGCCCCACCGACCCGACAGCCTAGCCGCCCGCTCCGCGGAGCAGCAGCGGCTTCACGCCCCGGCCTCATCCTCCGGCCCGGACCCGGCCGGCTGCCGGTCGTCAGCCTGCCGGCCGTCCTCCCGCCGGCCCTCCGCCTGCCGGCCCTCCGCCTGCCGGCCCTCCGCCGGCCCCGGCCGCAGCGATGCGGCCTGGATCCGCTCCACGACGGCGGTGGTGGAATGGTCCGCGACATAGTCCAGAATCCGCACCTGCCCGCCGCAGGCCCGAACCACCCGGGTTTCCTGCAGCATCTCGGGGGAGTAATCCCCGCCCTTCGCGTAGACGTCCGGCCGCAGCGCCTCGATCAGCGGTATTGGCGTGTCGGTGTCGAAGATGGTCACGTAGTCAACACAGCTCAGGGCCGCAATCACCCCGGCGCGGTCATGCACGGGATTGATCGGCCGGCCCGGACCCTTGAGGCGGGTCACCGAGGCATCGCCGTTGAGCGCCACCACCAGGATGTCGCCAAGCGCCTTCGCCTGCTGGAGATAGCGGGTATGACCGCGGTGCAGCACATCGAAGCACCCGTTGGTGAGCACTATCCGCTTCCCCGCGGCCCGGTCGGCGGCCACGCGTGCCGCCAGGTCCCCGGGCGACAGCGCCGTGTCGGCCAGCGCCGTCAGGTGCAGCTCCAGATCCGCTGCCGTGCAGACGGAGGTACCGGCCCGTTGAACGACGACGTCGGCGGCGTTCTGCGCCAGGTCCGCCGCCGTGCTCAGCGGCAGCCCGGCGGCCCGGGCGAGGGTCAGGCACGCCACGAAGGTGTCTCCGGCGCCGGAGGCCCGCTTCTCGGCGGCAGGGCGGGCCCAGGTCCGGTGCATTGCGCCGTCGGCGGTCAACAGTACGGTGCCTTCCCGGTCCAGGGTGACGACGGCGGAGGCGGCACCCGAAGCGCGCAGCAGGTCCGGGCCCAGTCCGCCGATCTGCCCGGCGCGGTCCGTCCCCGGCCGCAGCCTGACGCCCAGCAGGCGTGCCGCTTCCTGCGAATTGGGGGTGACGAGGTCGGCGGCCAGTCCGGCCCACAGTCCCGGATCGTGGGCATCAACCACGGTGAGCCTGCTGCCGCGGGAAGCAATCAGTGCGTCGCGCACCCGGCCGTGCAGCAGCCCGGAGCCGTAGTCGCACACCACCACGGCGTCCGCGTCCCTGAGCCACGCATCCAGCGAGGCGGCCAGCTGCTCCTCAGCCTCGGCCGGAACCGGGCTGCCGCCGTCGTCCATCCGCAGCATCACCTGCTCGCCGGCCAGGACGCGGAATTTCGTGGCCGTCCGGGCGGCGGGATGGGCGAGCAACTGCTGCTGGTCCACGCCTGCCGCCCCCAGCAGGACGCGCAGCCGCCGGCCGGCGTCGTCCTCACCCGCCAGCCCCGCCAGCCGGACCCGGGCTCCCAGGGCCTGAAGATTCATTGCGGTGTTGGCGGCACCGCCCGGGAAATAGTCCCGGCGGGCGATGTCGACCACGGGCGCCGGCGCTTCGCGGCAGAACCGGTCAGTCGTGCCTGACCACCAGCCGTCCAGCATGACGTCCCCGATGACGGCAATCCGCGGCGCCGCAGCTGCCAGCCGGGCGGGCAGCCAGGGGGTCAAACTGCGCAGCCCGCTCAGGTCCGCCACGGTGTTCACGCCGCCCCCGGAATGCCGGCGGGGGAGCCCATGGGGGAGCCCATGGGGGAGCCGGCGGCAGCGGAGGCGGAGGCGGAAGCGGCGCTGGCTGACATGGAACTCCTCGGAATCGAGTGGCAACTCGTGTCTAGGTTTCCTACCCGTTTGGCGCCGGTTTACACGGTTTGGCAGCGGAAGATTTTCTGCGTCCGCAACGGTTGGGATCGGCGCCCCCAGGCCCTAGGGTGGGGCCAGCAAACATCCGCCGACGCGTGCGGCGGCCCGCGCCGGCAGCGGTGCAGCCCCCGCGGCGACCCGGGCGGTGCGGCTTCGGAGCGGTCCGGAAGGAAAGAGTTCATGGCAGCAGCAGGGAACATCGGCGGGCAGGCAGGCGATCCGGGGCAGGCAGGGGAGGCAGCGCAGGCAAGGGAGGCGGCGCCGGCCCTGCGGCGCGGGGTGGGGCCGGTCCTGGCGCCGTTCCCGGGGGTGTCCCGGATCGCTGTTCTGCGCGGCGGCGGCCTGGGGGACCTGATGTTTGCCCTGCCCGCCATCGAGGCCCTCGCCGCCGCGTATCCGGACGCCGAGATCACCCTCCTGGGGGCGCCACTGCACGCGGCGCTGTTGGCGGGCCGGCCCGGTCCGGTGCACCGCGTGGAAGTGCTGCCCTTTGCATCGGGGATACGACCCGGCCCCGACGATCCGGCGGCGGCGGCCGCGTTCCACGCCGCCATGCGGGCCCGCAGCTTCGATCTGGCCGTGCAGGTCCACGGCGGCGGCCGCAACTCCAATCCGTTCCTGCTTCAGCTCGGCGCCGCGCACACGGTTGGCACCCGGACGCCCGACGCCGCACCCCTGGAACGCACCATTCCCTACATCTACTACCAGCATGAGGTGCTGCGGGCGCTGGAGGTGGCGGGCCTGGCGGGGGCCGTTCCGCTCACGCTGGAGCCGCAGCTGGAAGTCCTTCCGGTGGAGGAGGAGAAAGCCGAGGCGTACCTGGCGCCCGGCCGGGACCTGGTCACCCTCCATCCCGGGGCGACCGATCCGCGGCGCCGCTGGCCGGCGTCGGCCTTCGCCGCGGTTGCGGTGCGTGCGGCCGCCGACGGCTGCCGGGTCCTGGTGGTGGGGGACGACGACGGCGACCGGCGCCTCGCCGAGCAGATCGTCGCGCTGAGCCTGGCCGAATCCGGGCCGGAAACCGACGTCGCCTCCGTGGCCGGACAACTGGACATCGGCACCCTGGCGGCCCTGCTGAAGGCCAGCACCGTGATGGTCGGCAACGACAGCGGCCCCCGCCACCTGGCGCAGGCCGTTGGCACCCCCACGGTGGGCATCTACTGGTTCGGAAACGTGATCAATGCCGGCGCCATGGGCCGCACCCGGCACCGGGTGCACATGTCCTGGGTGTCCGCCTGTCCGGTCTGCGGGATCAACGTCACCCAGGTCGGCTGGACCGCCGAACGCTGCGCCCACGACGATTCCTTCGTGGCCGCGGTGGACGCGGCGGCGGTGTACGCCGACGTGGCCGAGCTGCGGACGGCACCGCCGGCCTAGGAGTTGCACCTAGGCCGGGCCGGCGGTCAGGGCCAGGAGTCCTCCTCCTCGTGGCAGATGACCATTTCCCGGATTTCGCATCCGCGCGGCTGGTGCAGGGCGAAGAGGATCGCCTCGGCCACGCGCAGCGGATCATTGAGCCGGGAATCGTCCTGCGGCTTGTACTGCTCCGTGCGGTCGTCGAAGAAGGAGGTTTTCATGCCGGAGGGGATCATGGTGGTCACACCCATCCGGCCCCGGGTTTCTGCGGCCAGCGCGCGGCTGAAACCCACCACGGCGAACTTCGAGGCGCAGTACGCCGTGGCGTCCGAGACGGCTTTGATCCCCAGGCTGGAGGCCACCGTGACGGCTCGGCCGTGGCTTTCCAGCAGATAGGGAAGCGCGGCGCGGACCACCGAGACGGTGCCGAGCAGGTTCACGCCGATGACCTTCTCCCATTCCTCGGCGGCAACATCCTCGAGGCGTCCGCAGCGGTCGATGCCGGCGGCGGTCACCACCGCATCCAGGCCGCCGAGGGATTCCGCAGCGTCCCGGACGGCGGCCTCAACGGCGGCCCGGTCCGCGACGTCCACCTCGATGGCCTTTGCCGCGCCCACCGTGCTGATGTCCCGGTCGAGGACGACGGCGGTTCCGCCGGCCGCGGTCACGGCCTGCACTACGGCGGCGCCCAGGCCTGACCCGCCGCCGGTAACGAGCACCCGTCCGGGGTTGGAGAGTTGCAGTGACATGCGTTTTTCCTTTCATCATGGGTCCCGCGCTTCAAATGTGCCGGGATCAAACCGAATGAGATGCGCTTTAGCCGACCCTGGCCAGGGCCGAGGCCAGGGCTGTGGTGGAGCGGGCCGGGTGATACGGCACGGTCACGGTTTCGCCGCCCCACGCCTTGATCAGCCGGGCTTCGGGCAGTTGGTCCTCGCGGTAGTCTCCGCCCTTGACCCAGATATCCGGCCGCAGCCGGTCCAGTGCCGCTTCCGGGGTGTCTTCCTCAAACACCAGCACCCCGTCCACGCAGCCCAGGGACAGCAGCAGCTCGGTGCGGTCCTCCTGGCCGATGATCGGGCGCTGCTCACCTTTGAGCCGGCGGACCGAGCTGTCGGAATTCAGGACCACGATCAGGCAGTCGCCCAGTCGGCGGGCCGCTGACAGGGTCCTGGCGTGACCGGCATGGAGCAGGTCGAAGCAGCCGCCGGTGGCAACCACCGTTCCGCCGCGTTCCTGCACCGCCTTGGCGGCAGCCAGGGCATCCAGGCTGCTGCTGCGCAGCTGGGCCGGCCCTTTTTCCCGCTGCAGGGCGGCCACGCCGCCGGCGGCCAGGAACCCGGCGGCGGCCTGCACCGCCTGTTCCGCGGCCGGTTCCAGCGCCGTTCCCCGGGCTAGGGCCAGGATCAGGGTGGCGGAGAACCGGTCTCCTGCCCCGCAGGTGTCCCCGGCGTACACCTCCGGCGCCGGAATCACCTGCGGCAGGCCGGCGGCGGGCAGCACCAGGGCTCCCAGGGCGCCGAGGGTCACCACCACGGCTCGGCTCTGCCACCTGTCCAGCAGCTGCTCGGCGGCGTGCAGGGCCGCAGGAATGCCCCCGGTTCCGCTGCCGGTTCCGCCGGCGCTGCGCAGGGCTTCGGGCAGGTTCGGTGTCACGGCGGCCACGCCGGGCACCGGGTCGCTGCCGGCCGGATGCGGGTCCCAGACCACCGGCGCCCGTGCCGCCACGGTCTCCAAGACGTCGCGCAGGCGGGGATCAGCGGTCAGCCCGCGCCCGTAATCAGCCACGACCACCGCGTCGGCGGCGAACAGCACCGAGAGCATCTCGTCCGTGACGCCTGGCGCCGGCGGCGGTCCGCAGGCCTCGTCGAAACGCACCACCGCCTGGGCTCCGGCGCGGATGCGGGTCTTGACCGGAGTGGGTGCCCCGGAAGCTCCGGCAACGACGTCGACGCCGCTGAGGGCGGCGCGCAGGTCAGCGGCGGCGCCGTCGTCGGACAGGGCAGTGACAAGGCGCACGGCATGGCCGTCGCGGGCCAGGAGCCGGGCCACCAGGCCCGCTCCGCCGGCGCGCTTGCGGATGCTGTCCACGTCCACCACCGGAACCGGCGCGTCGGGGGACAACCGCTGGGCGCTGCCGGTGATGTCGGTGTCCAGCAGGACGTCGCCAACCACTACGATCCTCACGGCTGCTCCTCTCCGCCGCGGCGGGAAACCTCGGCGTCAAAGGCCCGGCACAGGGCGTGCAGGGCAATCAGATGGGCTTCCTGCGCGTTGGCGGCCCGGGCCTCGATGCTGACTGAGTCGTCGCAGGCTTCGCTGAGCGGATTCGGTCCGCGGCCGGTCAGCGCCCAGGTGGTGATGCCGGTGTGCCGCGCAGCCTCGGCGGCGCGCAGCAGATTGGGGCTCCGGCCGCTGGTGGAGAGCAGGATCAGCACGTCGCCGCGGCGGCCGTGGGCCAGGACCTGCCGGGCGTACAGCTGGTCGAAGCCGTAGTCGTTGGCGATCGCGGTCACGGCTGATGTTTCGGCATGCAGGGCGAGGGCGGAGAACGGCCGCCGTTCGCCGTCGAACCTGCCCACCAGTTCCGCGGTCAGGTGCTGGGCCTCCGCCGCCGACCCGCCGTTGCCGGCGGCAAGCAGGCGCTGCCCGGCCAGCAGCCGGCCGGCGAGCTCCACGCCCCAGCCGGTGAGCCGCAGGGCCTGCGCTTCGACCGACGCGACCGCCGGCCGCAGGTCGGACAGGTGCTGCAGGACGGCCCGGTGGGCGGTCTGGATGCCGGGCAGCAGGGTGTCGGCCAGCAGTGTGCCGGCGGCCGGGGTTGCGGATTCGGGCTTCACAGGGCCTTGCCCCCCAACGGCTGCAGGCTGCCCTGCCGGGCCGCTGCCGTGCCGTCCGCGGTTACCTGGTAGGCCTTTTCGGTGTCGGCGGCCACCCGGTCCCAGGAGTAGCGCGCCCGGGCACGCTGCCGGCCTGCAGCACCGAGGCGGCGGCCCAACTCGGGATTGCGCAGCAGTTGGGCCAGCGCCGCGGCCAGGGCCGGGGCATCGCGGGGCGGCACATGCAGTCCGGTTTTTCCGTGCACCACGGTGTCGATCAGCCCGCCGACGGCCGATACCACCACCGGAACCCCGCAGGCCATGGCCTCCAGCGGAACAATACCGAACGGCTCGTACCAGGGGGCGCAGACCACGGCATCGGCACTTCGCAGCACCGCGGGCATTTGTTCCCGCGGCACCTGGCCGCGCAGCAGTACGCGGTCCGCGACGCCGAGGGCCCTGGCCAGGCCCAGCAGCCGCTGGGCCTCCGGATCGGATGCCAGTCCGGCGGAGTCGGAGGCGCCGCCCACGATCAGAAGTTCGACGTCGTCGATTCCGTCCTCCGCCAGCAGCGCCAGTGCCTGCACCGCCAGATCCACGCCCTTGCGCGGAACCAGCCGGCCGACGGCGGCAATCCGCCGGCGCCGGCCGCGCGGCTCCGCGGGCCCGCCGGCTCCAAAGAGTTCCAGATCCACGCCGCAGGGCGCCACGGAGATCCGGCCGCCCGGGATGCCCATCGCCTTCAGTTCGAAGACCTCGTCCGAACAGGTGGCAATCACCCGGTCGGCGCTGCGTCCGACGGAGGGCTCAAGCCAGGCGCGCTCCGGCGGGCTGGTGTCTTCGGTGCCCTGATGCCGTTTTTTCACGGTGCCCAGGGCATGGAAGGTCTGCACCACCGGAACGGGATAGCCCGGCGCCTCGAATCGGCGGGCGGCCTCCAGTGCGGCCACTCCGGACATCCAGAAGTGCGCGTGCACCACGTCCGGCGGAGTCCCGCCCCAGTCCGCCGCGATGCCGTCGGCCAGCTCATGCATATAGGGCAGCAGGGCATCCTTGGGCAGCACCCGTGCGGGGCCGGCGTCCACGTGCACCACGTCCAGGCCGCTGCACACCGGAACCACCGCGGGCAGGACGGGATCGTCGCGGCGGGTGTAGACGCGCACGGAATGCCCGCGGCGGGCCAGCGCCACCGACAGCGCTGCAACGTGCACGTTCTGCCCGCCGGCATCCACTCCGCCCAGGGCCGCCAGCGGACTGGCGTGTTCGGACACCATTGAGATTTTCACTGCCTGCCCCCTCCGGCCGCTGCCGACACTTCCGTGAGCCGCTGATTCGGCGGCGTTTCCGCGGCGTTTCCCCTGCACCCCGGGTCCGGCGGCCGTCCGCCGCCCCGGGTTGCCACGTCCGACAGCGTGGTGTCCCAGGCCGCCAGGAACGCGGCCAGGCCGTAGTGCTGCAGGGCAAAGTTCCGGGCGGCCCGGCCCCGCATCCGTGCCTCCTCGGGCTCGCGGACCAGGTCCGCTGCCCGCTGGACCAGTTCCCCGACGTCGGCGGAAATCCCTCCGGCCTCCGGGGGGACGGCGCGGACGGCTTCGGTGGTAGCCAGCGCCAGCACCGGCAGGCCCAGGTGCATCGCTTCGAGCAGGGACAGGCCCAGGGACGTCCAGCGCATGGGATGGACGTAGGCCCGGCATCCGGCCAGTTCCGCATGCAGCGCTTCGATGGCCAGGTCGCCGCGGACGCTGAGGTCATCCGGGCCCAGGCCGGTGGCGGCGGCCAGCCCCTCGCCGCCCATGCCGAAAACCTCCAGCCGGGCGGCGCGGGCGAAGCGCGGCAGCAGATCGGTGCCGGTGACCCGCCAGCGGCGGACCGGATCATTGATCACCACCCCAAGGTGTTCCCGCTCCCCGGTGTACCGGTAGCCGGGATCCGGAATGCCGTGTTCGATGACCCGGGTGGGTGCCCGGCCGCTGTCCCAGAACAGGCTGTTGAAGTGCGTGACGTGAATGATGGGGATGCTGCTCTGGTCGGCGAGCGGATGGCTGCCGCCGGGGACGCCGTTCCGGGGGGTGTTGTGTTCCAGGTACACGGCCGGAAGGTCCCTTCCGGGGCGCCGGCCCAGCAGGCGCTCGCAGGCATCGAGCTCCTCCGGCCGCTGGAGCACGACGGCGTCGATCTCCGCATCCCGCAGGTCGCCGGGGGCGCATTCGAGCGCTGATGCCGGCCAGTTCCGGCCGCCCCGGCCCAAGCCCCACGGGCCGCCTTCCTCAGTGGCCGGCAGGATGTACTCGTGCGGTCCGCGGACGAAGGCTTCCATCCAGCCGCCGTGCACATGCCACAGCAGGATCCTCATGCAGTCCTCGTTTCTCTGCGCGTTCCCAAAGAGGTCACTCCGGCGGTTAAGCGGTGCACTGCCTCCACCACCTCTTCCGGCATGATGTCGGAAAGGCAGGGGTGCCCCGGCACCGGGCAGTCCCGGGCCCGGCTCAGCCGGCAGGGAGCATTTTGGTTCCCCAGCAGTTCCAGGGGCACCCGGTACGGCGCCCACCGGACGGCCGGCACCACGGGGGCGAACAGGCTCACCACGGGCGTTCCGACGGCTGCGGCCAGATGGGCCGGACCGGTGTTGCCGACGACGACGGCCGACGCTCCGGCCAGCACGCCGGCCAGGGACCGCAGGTCGGTGCGCCCGCCCAGATCCAGGCCTGCCACGCCGGCCACCGTGGCGGTCAGCCGGGTTTCCCCGGGACCGCCCGTGACGACCACCCGGTGCCCGGCGGCGGTCAGCAGTTCCACCACCGCCGCGTGGTGCAGGGCCGGCCAGGCGCGGGCCGGAACCGCCGCGCCCGGGTGAACCACCACGTAGGGGCCGCTGCCCACCAGATGCCCGACGTCGGGGGTTTCGCGCAGGCGCAGGCGTCCGTCGTCGTCCGCCGGCAGCCGGTAGCCGGCCGCCCCGGCGATCCGCAGCGCCCGCTCCGCTTCGGGCTGGTCCTCGGGGAAGTCCTCGCCGGGCCGCAGCCGGATGTCCAGGAGCGAACCGGCGTAATCCACCGACGCCCCGGTGATCCGGGCAACGCCGGCCAGGCGCAGCACCAGGGCCAGCGGCAGCGGGGATTGGTGGAACGAGGTCAGGATCACCGCTTCCTCGATGCCTGCGCGGCGCACCTCCTCCTCCAGGCGGGTAAGGGAGGCGGCGGTTGCCGGCGGCGCAGGATCGGTGATCCAGGCGGCGGTCCAGGTGAGTACGCTCTCGGCGCCGGGCAGGAGGCGGCCAGCGTCGGCCCCCTGCGGTCCGCACAGCAGGGTGACCCGGGTCTGCGGCCCGGCCGCGACCGCACGGACGGCCGGCCCCGCGAGCAGCACATCTCCGGCACTGTCCAGCCGGGCCACCAGCACGCGGCGCGTCACGGGCGGCCCAACAGCAGTGCGACGGCGCCGGCCAGATCCCGGGCCACCAGCGGGGCGGCGGCGGTTTCCTCGGGCAGCGTGACGGCGGTGGGCACCAGGACGGCCCGGGCACCGGCGGCTTGGGCGGCCGCCATGTCAGCGCCGATGTCGCCGATCACCGCCACCTCTGCGGGTCGCAGGCCCAGCCGGGCGCAGGCGCTGTGGATCATGCCCGGCTGCGGTTTGCGGCACCCGCATCCGTCCTCCGGTCCGTGCGGGCAGACCTCCCAGACGTCGAACCGGCCGAGCAGGTACTGGATCCGGGCGTTGACGGCCGCCACCTGGGAGGGCGTCAGCAGGCCGCGGGCCACGCCGGACTGATTGCTGATGACGCCGGTCCGGATGCCCTCCCGCCGCAGCTGCCGCAGGATCCCGGCGGCCTGGGGAAAGGGCTGCACCAGGTCCGGATTGCCGTTGTACGGGACATCGCGCACCAGTGTGCCGTCACGGTCGAAGAGCACCGCGCGCGGCGTTTCGAAGGTCAGTTCTCCCATACCGAACTTGTTCCCCATCCGTATCGCACCTAAACAGTTTTGCTGCCACTTCTTCTCGCTCTTCTTCCGTTGCTTAGCCCGCAGACGCCTCTCTGGCAGGATGAGGACCACTCGTTCCGCCGCAGCGGACGGCTCGGCGGCGGAGGGAGTGGAATGAAACGCACCGGCAACAGCGAACAGCCTGAGCTCCTGGCCCTGCGGGCCCTGAAACTGGGGGACCTGCTGGTGGCGGTTCCGGCCCTGCGGGCTCTGCGCCGGGCGTTTCCGGACCATCGCATCTCCTATGCGGCGCAGGAATGGCTGGCTCCGGTGGTGGCGCTGGTGGGCAGCGTGGATGGGCTCCTGCCGCTGCACGGGCTGGATGTTCCCATTCCGCTGAAGCCCGGGCGCATTGACGTGGCGGTGAACCTGCACGGCAGCGGTCCGGAAAGCACGGGACGGCTGGAGGCTCTGGCACCGCGCCGGCTGCTCGGGCACGCCGGACCGGGACTGGCGGGTCCGAAGTGGCGGGACGGTCTCCATGAACGGGAGCGCTGGGCGGGCCTGATGAACTGGCACGGGATTCCGGCCGATCCGCTGGACTATCTCCTGCTGCCGCCGCGGTCTGCCAGCCCGGCACCGGGTGCGGCGGTCATTCATGTGGGGGCGGCGTACGGCAGCCGTCTTTGGCCGGTGGAACGCTTCGCCGCAGTTGCCGCCGAACTTCACCGCACCGGCCGGGAGATCCTGTTCACCGGGAGCCGGAGTGAACGCCCCCGGGCGCTCGCGGCAGCGGAGCTGGCCGGGCTCCGGCAAAGTGCCGTCGTCGCCGGGGAACTGGGACTGGATGAGTTTGCGGCAGCCGTCGCCGCGGCGTCGCTGGTGGTGTCCGCCGATACCGGGGCAGCCCATCTGGCCTCGGCCTATGCCCGGCCGTCGGTGGTGATTTTCGGTCCGGCACCCGTCGCGGAATGGGGCCCGCCCCCGGGTCCGCACATCGCCCTGACCGACGAGACGCAGCGGGTGGGGGACACCTTCGCCGCCGAGCCGGATCCGGCGCTGCTGGCGGTGACCGTGCAGGATGTGCTGGCGGCTGCCGAAAAACTGGAGATCCTCCAGGCCGGGGGCGGCGCCCGGACTTAGGCGCTTGCGCTTTCCGCAGCCGGACCGGCCCCCGCAGCCGGACCGGCCCCCGCGCCGGAACCGGGCACCCGGCCTGCCGACCCCGCGCCCGGGCTGCCGAGGATTTCGTGCTGAAGTTTGACCAGGATTTTGGCCAGCTTGCGCGAGACCTGCATTTGGGTCATGCCCAGGCGCTCGCCGATGACGTGCTGCGGCTCCTCGTGAAAGTAGCGGCGGAAGAGCAGGTCCTTTTCGCTGTCCTCCAGCTTCCGGAGAGCCAATGCCAACACCGCCAGGTTTTCTGCCTGTTCCAGCCTGCTGTCGATGCTTCCGTGGATGTCAGCGAGATAGCCGCCTTCAAAGGGGGCATCGAGGGAGTCGGGCTGGAGGCTGCTCTGGCAGTTCAGTGCCTCCGCCACCATCTTTTCGTCCTGTCCCAGCTCCTGCGCCAACTCCGGCAGGGACGGTTCGCGCACCAGCCGCTGGACCAGGGACGGATAGACCTTCGCGATGGTGGTGCGCAGGTCCTGCACTTCCCGCGGCGGGCGCACCATCCACGACTGGTCCCGCAGATAGCGCTTGATCTCGCCGTGCATGGTGGGAATGGCAAACGCCGGAAAATGATGTCCCACGGCGGGATCGAACCGTTTCACTGCCTTGATGAGTCCGATGTAGGCCACTTGCCGGAGGTCGGCCCGGTCGCGTCCCGGTCCGCTGTAGGCGCCGGCCACGCTGTCCGCCAGGTTGCGGTGCCGGAGGACGAGCTCGTTGTGGAGGGCCTGCTGCAGGTCGCCGCACGCGCTGCGGGCTTCGGCAAAGTGGATGAGGGCATCGGACTCAGGAGGCGTCATGGGCAGCTCTTCAGTAGTGACTGCTTGGCCCCCTGCTGGACCGCTACCTCAGGAAAACAGAAGCACCTTTGCTTTTCAAGAGCGTTATAGGGGAATGTGAAAAGGGGCTTTACTTCTCGCTGGAACAGAAGGTATACGGCGCTTCTCCGGTCCGATGGGCAAGCAACCGCCCGGAACTAGCGCCGCCCGGAAGATCCTAGCGCCGCGGCTTGCGGGGCTTGGGCTTTGAGGCCTTGCGCAACTGCGCAGGTTCCGGCCGTGCACCCTCGGCAGACACGGCGTCCGGCGGATCGAGGTTGTCGGGATCGTCCATCATCCGGCCCAATCCCGCCAGCTGGTCTGCTGCGGCATCGTCCGGTTCTGCCGGTGCCGGCGGCGGTGGTGCCGGCGGCGGTGCCGCTGCCGGCGGCGGTGCCGCTGCCGGCGACGGCACCGCCGACTCGGGCACCGGGCGGGCGGGCAGGGCCCGGCCGCCGCGTTTCACTACCAGGACAGCGGTGCTGCCGATGACTGCGATGCCGGAAGCCAGTATCAGCATGAGCATGGCGTAAAACCACAAGAGCGTGAAATGAGGCGGTATGGACACCGGCGGGGTGAGGATCCCCGTGAGGCAAACGAGCCAGAAGGCGGCGCAGCAGCCGATGATGATCCAGGCGGTCCGGGTTGGAAGGGAATACAGGAGTCTCTGCAGCTTCTGTTCCATGTGGGGGTCCTGGGAAGAGGCCGGAATGCCGTTTGCTCGACGCCCTCCAGTCTAGGCAGCCGTCCATCGGCCAGACAGCCCTTGACCGCTTGACACCCTTCTAGGGGGCGTTTGTGGCGAACGGCGTGGCCGGGCCGCTGGACTCCTCCACAATGATTTTGACTGGTCCGGCAGGACTCTGCTCGGCCACGGCATCGGCCAGCGGCTGGACCTGTTCAGCCGGAACACGGACGGTGATGCTGCCGGTTCGCCCGCTCGTCCCCAGCCAGTGCAGCTGGACGGATGGAGCGGCGTCCGTGGCGAGCCATGCCTTAAAGGCGTCAGCGGCCTCGCGCAGCTGCTGCTCGGTGAACTCGGTGCGGGAGGGAAGGGCTCCGGCACCGTAGACGAGTGCCTCTGCTTCCGGTGTGGTGACTGCGACGTGGAGCTGGTTGTCCTCGATCCACGCATCGGAATAGGCGGTGCCCAGCTCGGTCTTGAGCCGGGCATGAAGCTGCAGAAGGTCTGTCATTCGGTCCTCCGCTAAGGTTGCTGGATCCGGGTCCGAGGGTGTTGCGGCGACGGTCTCCGGGGGCTCGTTGCCGGGGGGTCCGATGACGTCGCCGGAGGCACTGCTCGACGCTGCCGGCGCTGGCGACTCGGTGGAGGCCGAGGGAGCAGTGTCCTTCGACTGCGGGTCCGGCCCGCAGCCGCTGAGGACCAGCAGGGCGGCCGTGGCCAGGGCAAGGACCGGAGGCGTGGCGCGGTGCGCGAAGGTCGGGGGCCGGAAAGAGAAGTGTGGTGAAGCGGTACGGCCGGTTGGTCGGAGTTGCGGGGACATGGAGCCTCCTGGAATCGATCCAATATGCACGTAATACCAAAGCGGGCCCCGGCACAAGGCCGGGACCTGCTTTGGTGATGTCACGCTAGTTGCAGATTATGCATCCTGCAGCTGGCGGCGGCGGTTGATCAGCAGGGCGCTGATTCCACCGGCGGTGAGCAGAAGACCTGCTCCGGCGAACAGACCCATGCCGGCAGCACCGGTGTCGGGCAGGCCGTCACCGTTGTTGTCCGGGGCAGGGGCCGGGGGTACAACGGGCGGAGCCGCCTCTTCAACGACTACCTCGGTAACCGTGAAGGTGACCTCAGCGGGTGCGGAGGTCGCGCCCTCCAGGGTCTGCACGGCCGAGACCGTGTAGCTGCCCGGAACCAGGACCGGGAAGCCCGTGACCTTCCAGTCGCCGTTGTCGCCAACGGTTGCGGAAAGGGTGTTCTCGCCGATGGTGACGTCCACCTTGGCGCCGGCTGTGCCGGTACCGGAGATATCTGCCGGGTTCTCGCCTTCAGCGAAGTCCTGCCCCTCGGTGATCGAGGTAACGGCCGGTGTCTCAAGGAAGACACTGAACGTTGAGGTCGCCGTCGGGGACTTTGCCTTGCCGGCGATGCCATCCTGGCTGGCGGTCACGGAGTACTTCCCGTAGGTGAGTGCCTCGTCCAGCTTCCATTCCCAGGTTCCGTCGGCTGCAACCGTTGCGGTACCGGATTCTTCAACGGCCACTAGGGTAGAGGCGTTGTCTTCCGTGACGGTGTTGTCGCCGGTGACGTTCAGGGAGACCTCGGCGCCGGCAAAGCCTGTGCCGGTGATGGTCGTGACGGCATCGGCAATGGCTGCACCATCGGCCGGGTTTGTGATAGCCGGGACAGCCAGCGGAGCTTCCTTGACGGTCAGCTCGTAGGTGGCGGTCTTGGACTTGTTGAAGCCGTTGATCGCCTGAACCTTGAATTCCAGCGTTCCGCCTTCGGGAACGGTGGACGGAGCGTTGAAGCTCCACTTGCCGTCGACAACGTCCAGGTCAACGGTCTCACCGTCGCGGGTGAGCTTGACGGAAGTGCCGGTGGTGGTTCCGCTAATGGCCTCGTCCGTGAGGACGGTGCCCTTGTTTTCGTGCGAGGTCAGCTGCGGAGCGTCAACGAAGACGGCAACGGAGTAACCCTCAAGGCGGGTCATGCCGTCCGAGAGGGAGGTGGAGAAGAAGTAGTTTCCACCCTCGGGCCCGGCACTGACGAGGCCCATGGCGTTGGAACCGGAAATGACGGATCCGCCGGAGTCACCGGGTGCTGCATTCTTGTCGAGCGTGGATTCAAAGCCCCAGACCCCGCGGTCGCCGTCCGCTGCGCCGACGTAGAACTCGCCGAGGGCGCTGACCTCGCCGCAGCTCCAGCCGGTGGTGCGGCCGGACTTGCACATAGGAGCACCGACAACAGCGTCGGTGGTTCCGGTGATCTTTACGGTGTTGGCCGTCAGGTCCTCCGGATTGGTCCACTGAGTGACCTCGGGCAGCAGGTCAAGCTCACCGTTGATGCCATTGATGACACCGATATCGGTGCCGATGTTTTCCCCGGAACCGAACTCGGTCGGTGAATTATTCTCGCCGCCGAACTGGGAGAATCCCCAGGTGCCCAATGGTGACGCGAGCGACGGCTGGCTTCCGCCACCGGCTGTGTCATTGGCGGGAACTGTCAGGATGGTGTCGGTGGCCGCACCGTCATTGGCGCAGTGTCCTGCCGAGATAACTGCAGCATCACCGGATGCATTGAAGGCGTTGAAACCGATGGAACATGATCCGCCGCTGTTGCCGGTGAAGGTGGCGTAACCCTGACCGTTGACAACGTCCTCGAGAGCCTTGGCCGGACCGGATACGTCGACGACTGCAACGCTGGGATTGTTCTTGGCGAAGGCATCGGCCGGAGTGGTTCCAGCTGCTTCGGCCAGACGCTCGGCGACTACCGAACCATCCACAACCGCAGCAGGCGCAGCATTTTTCGCCCTGATGACGTAGCCGTCGGCCGTCAGCATGATGGACTGCAGACTCTCGACGCCCACACTGGAAATGTATTCAGTGCGGAGGTTCTTGATTATTTCGCGGGGGTCACCCGAAAGACTGACCGGAGCGGCAGTTTCTTCCTCGGCGGCGGGTTCTTCAGCGGCTTCGGTGGCCTCGGCTGCCGGAGCTTCGGCTGTTTCCTCAGCGGGGGCCTCCGTGGCCTCAGCCTCGTCGGTGACCTCTTCGGCGGGAGCCACGAGGGTGGCGTCCAGTTCGAGGGCCAGGGCCTCGAGGGCCTCACCGGAGCCGGTGATGACAATCTTTTCGTCTTCGATGGCGACGCTGACGAAGCCCTCGGTGGCCTGGAGTTCGGGAAGGGCGTCCGCTGCCTTCTTGCCGAGCTCGCCGGCTGCCTCGAACTCTTCGACCGTCATGCCCAGGTCGCGGAGGAGGGCTTCGGCCAGGCCGGGAGGAAGCGTTCCGGCTTCTTCGGAAACTTCAGCCCCGGCGTTGACGGCTTCTTCCGGGGCGGTTTCCTCGGTGACAGTTTCGTCAACGGTGGTTTCACTGGCCGGCGCCTCTGTGGCGGTGGTGACGGGAGCATCGGTGGACGTGGTATCCGGCTCTCCTGTGGGTGAAGCCATGGCCGGGGAAGCAATGAATGCTCCGCTCACCGCCAGTGCTGTTGCGGCGCCTAAGGCGCCAACGCGTTTGTAAAACGCGCTCGAGTTGTCCTGCATTGAAACCCCCATTTATGTACTGGCACAGACCCCATCCCCGCATCGGGCACAGGAGTAGTACCTGGCCAAGAGAAAATGCGAAGTCGAGACTGAGTGGAATGGCCGTCCGCCCAGAGGGCAGACGAAGCTCAACCAGAGCATAACGGCAGGTGAGGAATCTAACAAGAGGCCTTACTAGTTTTCATGAGTCAGTTCCGGATTTGTTACGCCAAACCCAGCTGCCGGTTCCGGTAAGAGCGGACATGTTCCCTGTTCCCGCAGTTGCCGGTGTCGCAGTAGCGCTTGGACCGGTTCCGTGTCAGGTCCAGCAGGACCGCTGAACAGTCCGGTGCGGCGCACCGCCCCAGCCGGTCCAGCTCGCCGGCACGGAGGGCGTCCGCCAGCGCCATGGCGGCCTCGGTGGCCATCCGGTCTTCCAGCGGAGCCGCCGGTGAGGTGCAGTGCAGGTGCCAGCCCCAGCTGTCGTGGCGCACCACCTGGGGCAGGGCCCGCGCGTTTCGCAGCAACTGATTGACGCCGGAAGCCAGCGTGTTTTCGTCAGCCGTCCAGAGTTGCAGCAAACGGCTGCGCAAGTGGCGGACCGCCCTCAGCTCGCCGACCGTGTGGGTGCGGGAGCCGCTGAATCCCTGTCCGGCAAGAAACTCGTCAAGGTCCCCGGGAGTTCGCAACGTGTCCGGGCTGTCAACGCCCGTGTTGATCAGTGCAGCCACCGTCTGCAGTGCAACTGCTGTGTCATCTGTAAAAGCCATGTTGCCCCTGACATATATTGCGTGGTCTTCCCAGTGTAAGGTGCTACAGCCCATAATGGTCATGACAGGTCCCGCCGGGACAGCCAGACTGTATGCCAGGAGGTCCCGTGACCCGCTTCATGCCGACCCGTTTCCGGACCCTCAACAGCTTTCACCGCACGGGTCCGGACACCAGCGCGGCGTTGGCCGTGGCTCTGCTGTCTTCGGCGGTTTTCGGGCTGTCCGGCTCCTTTGCCAAGTCCCTGCTGGAAACGGGATGGACGTCCACCACCGCCGTCGCCGTGCGGATGGGCGGTGCTGCCCTGGTGCTGCTGATTCCGGCCATGGTCACGCTGCGCGGCCGCTGGAATCAGGTGCTCGACAACTGGAAAACAATCGTCGCCTTCGGCTTTATTGGAGTCGCCGGATGCCAGTTCTTCTTCTTTAATGCGGTGGAACGCCTGTCCGTTGGTGTGGCGCTGCTGCTGGAGTTTCTGGCTCCGGTGCTCATGGTGCTGTGGATTTGGGCCGCCACCCGGCGCCGGCCCGGGCTGAAAACCGTCGGCGGAGCGCTGGCCGCGATCGCTGGCCTGGTGCTTGTCCTGGACATCACCGGCAACGTCCGGGTTGACCCCATCGGTGTCCTGTGGGGGTTGGCCGCGGCGGTGTGCCTGGCGATCTACTTCTTTATCACCGCCAAGCAGAATGATTCGCTGCCGCCGCTGGTGCTGGCCACCGGCGGCATGCTCGTGGGGGCAGCCACGATGCTGCTGCTCGGTCTCACCGGGGTGCTGCCCACCGGCTTTGCAACCGACGACGTCGTCCTGGCCGGCCGGACCCTGTCCTGGTGGGTGCCGCTGGCCGGACTCGTGCTGTTTTCCACGGTGCTGGCCTACGTCACCGGGATCGTCGCGGCCCGGACACTGGGCTCCCGGGTCGCCTCCTTCGTATCGCTGACCGAGGTGCTCTTTGCGGTCCTCTGGGCGTGGCTGCTCCTGGCGGAGCTGCCACGCCCGGTCCAGCTGTTCGGCGGGGCGCTCATCGTGCTGGGTGTGGTGCTGGTGCGCGCGGACCAGCGTGCCGGCCTGCCCGGCGAGGCCCCGGAGCAGCCCGAACCGTTCGCTTAGCCCAAGACCCCCGGACTAGCCCTGCGGCTCGACCTGCTCCACCGGAGGGGCAGTTACCGGATCCGCCGCGGCAGCATCCACGCGGATTTCCCGCTTGAGGATCTTTCCCGTCGGCCCCTTGGGCAGGGCATCGGTCAGCAGGATCCGGCGCGGATACTTGTAAGCGGCCAGCCGCTCCTTGGCGAAGTCCCGGATCTCGCCCAGCAGGGCCTCCCGGGCCGCGGCGTCCGCGGGCTGCATGTCCTCCTTCAGTCCCACCACGGCCACGATTTCCTGGCCCTGGAGGTCATCGGCCACCCCGATGACCGCCGCCTCGGCAACGGCCGGATGCTCGTACAGCACTTCTTCGACCTCGCGCGGATAGACGTTGTAGCCGCCGCGCAGGATCACATCCTTCTTCCGGTCCACGATGTAGAGGTTGCCGTCGTCGTCGGACCTGCCCAGGTCGCCGGTGCGGAACCAGCCGTCCGGAATAGCCGCCTGCGTCGCTTCGGGATTGTGCCAGTACTCCTTCATCACCCCGGTGCCGCGCACGGCCAGCTCGCCTACATCACCCACCGGCACGTCCTTGCCGTCCGGATCCACAACGCGCACCTGCATGCCCTCCACCGGCTTGCCGATCGATCCGGCCCGGCGGTCCGGGCCCGGCAGGTTGAACGAAACCACGGGGGAGGTTTCGGACAGGCCGTAGCCCTCCAGCAGTTGGGTGCCGAAAACGCGCTCAAACTCATGCAGCACCTCCAGCGGCATCGCCGAGCCCCCGGTGATCGCGCCGCGCAGAGTGGACACGTCGGTGGCCGCCAGGTTCGGATGGCGCAGCATGCCCACGTACATGGTGGGCACGCCTTCGAAGATGGTCACGCCGTCGCGCTCAATGATTTCCAGGGCCTTGCCTGCGTCAAAGCGCGGCAGCAGGCTGATGGACGCGCCGGCCATCACCGCCGAATTGAGTGCCGAGGTCTGGCCGAACACGTGGAAGAACGGCAGCCCGCCGAAGATCACGTCGGATTCCACCGTGTGCAGCAGGTTCCGGGAGATATCCGCGTTGCTGCGCAGGTTGTGGTGGGTCAGCGCTGCGCCCTTGGGCCGTCCGGTGGTGCCGGAGGTGTAGAGGATGACGGCGACATCCTCGCCGTCGACCTCGCGCACCTCGGTCAGCGGATCCGCTTCGGCCAGCAACTGCAGGAATCCACCGGAATCCACCGGGATGACCGGCACGCCGCCGGCCTCCTCGGCGCCGGCCAGGGCTTCGGACACGACGCCCTCCCAGGCGAACACCAGCCGTGACCCCGAATCGGAGAGGTGATACGCCACCTCGCGGCCCTTCAGCAGCGGATTCATCGGCACCACCACTGCGCCGTAGCGCAGCACACCGTAGTACACGAAGGCCATCTGCGGAATGTTGGGCATGATCAGCGCCACCCGGTCGCCCGGGACGATGCCGCGGTCCGCGAGAACACCGGCCACCTTGGCGCTCATGGCGTCGAGAGCCGCGTAGGGAATGATGGCGTCGTCGAGCTTGAGGACGGTCCGGTTCGGAACCCGGGCCGCAGCAGCGGTAAGGATGCCGGCAAGATTTTGCATGAAGATCTCCTTTGATCAGGCAGCAGACATTAAGCAGACAGTGCGGTAACCGGCGGCGGCACGGCACACGACACCCGTCACATACCGCGCGGTATGCGGCAGTCTAGCGCCGGCAACCCGGCTGTGGGCGGGAACGCGGTACTTTTTTGCCGCGGGTACTCTGGAATTGGATCCGACGGAGCTTCGGCCGGTTCCGGCCGGCGCCGCGGTCCGTCCCATAGCCGTTGCTTGTAAGGAACTCCCATGCCCTCCTCCGCGGCACCCGCCCTCACGCCGGCCGCCCGGCAGTCGGTGCTGACCACCCTGAAGTCTCCGCGCCTGCTCAAGACCGAGGCCCTTGCCGGTCTGGTCGTGGCGCTGGCACTGATCCCCGAAGCCATCGCCTTCTCAGTCATTGCCGGCGTTGATCCGCGCGTGGGACTCTTCGCGTCCTTCACGATGGCCGTCACCATCTCCTTCGTGGGCGGACGCCCGGCGATGATCTCCGCCGCCACCGGCGCCGTCGCCCTGGTCATCGCCCCGGTGGTGGCTGAACACGGCGCCCAATACCTGGTGCCGACGGTGATCCTGGCGGGCCTCTTCCAGATCCTGCTGGCGGGAGCCGGCGTCGCGAAGCTGATGCGCTTCATTCCACGCTCGGTCATGGTCGGTTTCGTGAACGCCCTGGCCATCCTGGTCTTTTCCTCCCAGGTGCCGGAGTTGCTGGGTGTGCCCTGGCTGGTGTATCCGATCACCGCCGTCGGCCTGGCCATCGTTTTCGGCCTGCCGAAGCTGACGACGGCGGTGCCCGCGTCGCTGGTGGCCATCGTGGTGCTCACCGCCGCGACCATCCTGCTGGCCTGGGACGTGCCGACGGTGGGGGACAAGGGCGATCTGCCCGCCTCCCTGCCGTCCCTGCTGTTCCCCGACATTCCGCTGACCCTGGACACCCTGAAGATCATTGCCCCGTACGCGGTGGCGATGGCGTTTGTGGGCCTGCTGGAATCCCTGCTGACCGCCAAGCTCGTGGATGACATCACCGATACCCGCTCCTCAAAGGTCCGCGAGTCCTGGGGCCAGGGCGTGGCCAACATCATCACCGGGTTCTTCGGCGGCATGGGCGGCTGCGCCGTCGTCGGGCAGACCATGATGAATGTGAAGGCCTCCGGCGCCCGCACCCGGATCTCCACCTTCCTGGCCGGGGTGTTCCTGCTATTGCTGGTGGTGGTGCTTGGCGATGTGGTGGCGCTGATTCCGATGGCCGCGCTGGTGGCCGTGATGATCTACGTGTCCGTGGCGACCTTCGACTGGCACAGCATCCGGCCGGCCACGCTGAAGCGGATGCCCAAATCCGAGACCGCGGTCATGGCCATCACCATTGCCGTGGTGGTCCTGACCTCCAACCTGGCGATCGGCGTCGCAGCGGGCGTGCTGGCGGCTATGGTGCTCTTCGCCCGCCGGGTGGCGCACTTCGTCACGGTTCAGCGCACGGTGGACGACGACGGCGCCGCCGTCACCTATACGGTGCAGGGCGAGCTGTTCTTCGCCTCCTCCAATGACCTCTACACCCAGTTCGACTACGCACTGGACCCCGAACGCGTGCTGATTGACATGAGCGGCTCCCATGTCTGGGACGCCTCCACCGTGGCGGCGCTGGATTCAATCACCGAGAAATACCGCACACACGGCAAGACGGCGCGGATTACCGGCCTGAACGATTCCTCCGAAAGCATCCGCTCCCGGCTCAGCGGGCAACTGGGCGGCTGATCGGGTTACGCTCGGGTCTGTGACTGCCGTGCATGCAGTAGTGTCCCCGCCGATCGGGCCCCTGACCCTGGTGGCCGACGGCGGTGCCCTCACCGCGGTCCACATGCAGAACCACAAGCGCGCTCCGGCAGCCGAGCTGCTCGGTGCGCGGGTGGAGCCTCGGCCAACGGCCGCAACCCGGCCTCCATCATCATTCCCTGCCACCGGGTGATTGGAGCGGCCGGAGCTCTCACCGGATACGCCGGGGGACTGGACCGCAAGCAGTTCCTGCTCGGCCTGGAGGATCCGCGCCGGGTGCAGGCAACCCTGTTCTGAGCAGGTTCCGACCCCTGGGTCCGATGCCGGGAGAGCGCTGGTAGGCTCTGCCCGCATGGATGAAAAACTGGGGGAATTCCTCACGAGCTTCAACGCTGCAGTGACGCTTGCCCAGGAGTACAGGGGCCACGCTGACGAGCATCGAAGGATCGCCACGGCCCTGTCCGGCTTTATGAGTCAGCCGGGCGGCGAGCTGCCCGTGGTGGCCGAGAATTTTCCGGCGCACCGCTTCGCCGATCTGGACATAGCACTGGAAAAACTCGCCGGCTCCGATCCTGAGGCAACCCTGCTCGGAATGGGCGGCGGGCAGCAGCGGCACCATGTTGACCTCGCGGACATCTTCCATGAGGGGTATTCGTATATTCCGGTCGGCCAGCCCGACTATGTCAATCTCCCCATCGGGCCGGACAGTTACCGTCAGGCGTTGACCCTGGGAATTCGGCTTTTCCGCTACCGGGGCAGCCCAATGGCTGTCATGCAGCGCGCCGCCGATCCCCAGTCCGGCCGGAACACTCCCTCGCTCTCCGTGCTTACGGCCGACCGCGCAGTGGCGGCCGCCTTCCTCGCGGAAATCCAGACGGAGCTGAGCCGCAGCAGCATTCTGCGCGGACAGGTGGTGTCCTTCACGCACAATCCCTACGGCCAGGAGGCCGCCGGTGTGTCGTTCCTGGTCCGGCCGCAGCTGGCCGAAAAGGACGTCATCCTGCCCCCGGGGGTGCTGGGGAAGGTCTCCGCCCACGTGCTGGGGATCGCAGGGCACCGGAGCGAGCTGCAGAGCCGGGGCCAGCACCTCAAACGCGGGGTGCTGCTGTACGGGCCTCCCGGCACTGGAAAAACGCACACCGTCCGGCGACTGCTCAGTGCGAGCGAAGGGACGACGGCGGTGCTCCTCTCCGGCGGCTCCCTGGCCGCCGTTTCCGAGGCAGCCAAGTTGGCGCGCGCCATGGCGCCATCCCTGGTGATTCTCGAAGATATCGACCTCGTGGCCGAGGACCGAAGCTTCGGCCACGGACCCCAGCCGCTGCTCTTTGAAGTGCTTGACGCTCTCGACGGGCTGGACTCCGATGCTGACGTCGCCTTCATCATGACCACCAACCGGGTGGATGTACTGGAGCGTGCCCTGGCCCAGCGGCCCGGCCGCGTGGATCTCGCCGTCGAAATCCCCATGCCGGACACCGGCAGCCGCGCCCGGCTGCTGGCCCTCTACTCACCGGACGGCATGTTCTCGCCGCAGGCACTGAGCCAGGCAGCGGAGCAGAGCGAGGGCGCCACCGCATCCTTTGCCCGTGAACTGGTGCGCCGGGCCATCCTCAGTGCCTTGACCGCAGGAGAGGAGCCCGGCGATGCCCACCTGCTCCTGGCAGTGGAGGAGCTGATGGGGCAGGGCGAAGAGCTCACGCGCAGCCTGCTCGGGGCGGCCGCCGGTGCCGAAGACTCCGGCCCGGGGAGCGGGTGGCTGGCAGCTTCGGGTGAGAGCATGGGATCGTAAACCGGGAGCTCACAAAGCCGCTCCCGGAAACGTCTACCGGGTGTGGAAGTGAAACCGTTCGAAGCCATCGTCAGGGAACACGGTCCGGCCGTGCTGCGGGTCTGCCGTGCGGTGCTGGGGCCGCAGGACGCCGAGGACGCCTGGTCGGAGACCTTCCTGGCCGCCCTGCGCGCCTACCCTGCGCTTGCTCCCGGCGCCAACATCGAGGCCTGGCTGGTGACCATCGCCAAGCACAAGGCCATCGACTCCCACCGCGCGGCCGCCCGCCGGCCGGTTCCGGTCGAGGAGCTTCCCGAGACACCGGACCGAGGGGCGCCCTCCGCCGCGGAACCCGGGGCGCCGCGGCGTCCCGGGGATGACGGATCCGATCCGCTCTGGGCCGCGCTGAAAACCCTGCCGCGGCGCCAGCGCGAAACCCTCGCCTATCACTACCTCGCCGGACTGCCCTATGCCGAGGTGGCCGTGCTGCTCGGCGGCACCGCGGCCGCATGCCGCCGATCGGCCGCCGACGGCCTGAAGAAACTCCGCATCCTGAATCTGGAGGACAACCGATGACACAGCCGCTGGAACAGCTGCCCCCGGAACTGCGGCTGCCGCCCGGGCAGGAAACCGCCGACGACGCCGCCCTGTTGCGGCTGCATTCCCGCCTCACCGCCGCCGCCGTGGAAACCGGCGTGCTTGATGTGGCGTATATGGTGCTCGAGACCCCGGTGGGAGAACTGCTCCTGGCCGCGACTCCCGTCGGCCTGGTCCGGGTGTCCTTTGCCCGCGAGGATCACGATGCCGTGCTCGCCACCCTCGCGGAACGCATCAGCCCCCGGATCCTCGAGGCCCCCGACCGGCTGCAGGCCGCGGCAGCCCAGATCACCGAGTACTTCGCCGGCATCCGCCGCTCCTTTGACCTGCCGCTGGACCTGCGGCTGACCGCCGGCTTCCGCCGCTCGGTCGTGGAGCACCTTTCCGGCATCGGCTACGGATCCACCGCAACCTACGCCGCCGTGGCCGCGCTGGCCGGCAGTCCCGGGGCAGTGCGCGCCGTCGGGACCGCCTGCGCCCTGAACCCGCTGCCCGTGGTCGTGCCCTGCCACCGGGTGGTGCGCTCGGACGGCGCCACCGGCGGTTACCGCGGGGGTCCGGACGCGAAGCGTCTTCTCCTGAAGCTGGAGGCGGCGGCATGACCGGCACGCTCTTTCCTCCGAACCGCGCCGCGCTGGGCCCCGGCGCCGTCCATGTTCCCGGGTGGCTCGACCCGGCGGCCCAGCGCGACATTGTCGCCGCCTGCCGACAGTGGGCCATCGGACCGGTGCCGATGCGGGCTGCGGTCCTGCCCGGAGGGCATCCCATGTCGGTGCAGACCGTTTGCCTGGGCTGGCATTGGCAGCCGTACAAATACACCCGAACGGCCGACGACGCCGGCGGCGGCCGGGTGGCCGACGTTCCGGACTGGCTGGTGCAGCTGGGCCGGCGGGCCCTGGCCGCGGCGTATCTGCAGCCCGGCCAGCCCGGCTACGCTCCGGACATCTGGAAGCCCGAGGACTACACGCCGGACACCGCGCTGATCAACTACTACGCGCATGGGGCCCACATGGGCATGCACCAGGACAAGGATGAACGGTCCAGCGCCCCGGTGGTTTCCCTGAGCATCGGCGACACCTGCATATTCCGCTTCGGGAATACATCCACGAGGACCAAGCCGTACACCGATATTGAGCTGAACTCCGGGGATTTGTTCGTCTTCGGCGGCCCGTCGCGGTTCGCTTACCACGGCGTCCCGAAGACCCTGCCCGGCACGGCGGATCCGGAAACCGGGCTGGCCGGCGGCCGGATCAACATCACTCTGCGGATGACGGGCCTGGCCTAACCCGTCCGGAGGGCAGATGGATGGAAACGGTGCCCTCAGGCGCCGAGCAGCGTGAATGCGAGGCAGACGGCGGGTGGCCCGCCCTGAATCAGTGCCGGCCGGATCATGCTCCGGTTGCTGACCACCAGGACCAGCGCTGCAAGCACCATTGAGGCTGAGGAAAAACTCATCAGGGTCAGCCCGGCCACCCTGCTGCCGGCGCCGAGCAGAACGACCCCGAGCACAATCCCAACCGCCAGGAACAGGTTGTAAAAACCCTGGTTGTAGGCCAGCGTCTGCGTGGAGGCGGCTTCCTGCGGAGTGGAAACACGAAAGATGGCCATCGTGGCCGGCGCCGTCCAGCGCAGGGATTCCAGGACAAAGATGTACAGGTGAACGGCCGCCGCTAAGACGGCAAAAACGGCTGCGGTAATGAGCACAAGAACTCCTTCCGCCTGAATCCCCGCGGGCCCGCCGCCGCGGAAAGAGTTGCTCCGTCTGCGGCAGATGGGCGGCCGCCGGGGAAGCGGCGTTGCCGGGGACACAATCGTTGCACCTGGTGTGTGGTCCCGCCAAGGACGGGCAGGCCTTTCGAGTTGGCGATGGACCCGGAACGGCGGCTAGCCTTGAAGAGGTGTCCGGTCTATTGCCGGAGCCTCACGGGCTGCTCGATGCCCACAGCCACAGTCCCCGGAAGGACCGCCTCCGTGCCGAAACCCCGTTCCGCCCGCACGCTTGCCTTGGTTGCCGCAGCTGCCCTGGCGTTGTCTGCCTGCGGCTCCGACTATCCGCTCGGCGATGAACAGCGCGAGGCAGCGGAAAACAGCACCTCCACGCTGTCCGGCATCCTCTCAGGCTCCGGCTCCAGCGCGCAGGGCCCGGCGATGGATGCGTGGATTGCCGGTTTCGGGATCCGGCATCCGGACGTTCAGCTCCAGTACTCCCCGGACGGCTCCGGCGCCGGGCGCAATGCCCTGCTGGCGGGCGCCGTGAACTTTGCCGGCTCCGACGCCTACCTTCAGGACGAGGAGATTGCCGAGGCCAAGGAAGTGTGCGGTCCCGGCGGAGCCATGGATATCCCGGCCTACATTTCGCCGATTGCTGTTGCCTTCAACCTGCCGGGCATTGACTCCCTCAATATGGACGCGGCAACGATCGCCGCCGTCTTCCGGGGCGAGATCACGACGTGGAATGATCCGGCGATAGCCGCGCAGAACCCCGGCATCCAGCTTCCGGCCACTCCCGTCACACCGGTCAGCCGCGCCGATGATTCCGGCACCACGGAGAACTTCACCGAATACCTGCATGATGCCGCTCCGGCGGCCTGGCCGGATGGCCCGTCGGGAACTTGGCCCGGAGGGTTGGCCGGCGAAAACGCGCAGGGCAACTCCGGGGTCGTCAGCACCGTGACACGCACCGAGGGAGCCGTTACGTACGCCGACGATTCGGTCATCGACGACTCCATGGGCACCGTAAACCTGCGCGTCGGTGACCAGTACGTGCCGATCAGCGCCGACGGCGCCTCGATCGCCGTCGAACAGGCAAGCCGTGTTCCGGACCGCAGCGCCGACGACATTGCCCTCCATCTGGACCGCACGACCACTGCTCCCGGCGCTTACCCCCTCGTGCTGGTGTCGTACCAGATCTTCTGCAGCGCGTACGAGGATCCGGAGACGGTGGAACTGGTGAAGGAGTTCGGGCTGTATGTTGTCAGCGATGAGGGGCAGGCAGCCTCGGAGGATGCCGCCAAGAGCGCGCCGATCCCGGCGTCCCTCGCGGAACAGGCCCGCACGGCCATAGACGGCATCACCACGATGCCCTGATAACCGAAGCCGGTACGGGCGGAGCCCCCTTGCGCGGTCCGGACAGCGGTGGCACCGTTGACCTACCGCACTTTGAAGGGGGCGTTATGCAACCCATACAAATTGAGCGCTGGTGGCCGTATCTCGACGGCTCGGCCAAGGCATGGCTTCGGGAAAACCTCCGCGACGAGGGGATTCCGGGAAAGGTTCAGGACCGCATCGCGGAGGCGGGCGGACCTGTGATGGAGCCCATCCTTGAGGAGCGGGACTGGGTGTTCATCGAAGCGCAGCCGCAGTTCGCGGAATAGCTGCCCTCGCTCTTGAGGCAAAATGGAGCGGTGAAGACGACCGAATCCGCATCCTCGACGGCAACCCCCGAACGCAGCGACCAGTCGCCCGCGGATGACCGCGGTGCCAGGAAACGCCCAAGGACAACCTCCGGCCTCAAGCCGCGCGGGACCTTCGCCCGCGGACTGGCTGCTTCATCCGTCTGGGTTGCCCGGGCGCTGATAGTCCTGGCGGGCCTCGTGGTCATCTGGTTCGGTATCCGGTCGCTCTGGTCGATCGCCCTTCCGGGCCTGCTCGCCCTGCTGCTGTCGTCCATCCTGTGGCCGGTCAACCGGGTGCTCCGCAAGGCGCTGCCCAAGGCCCTGGCCGCGTTGCTCACCCTCGTGGGACTGCTCGCCGCCATCGCCGCGGTCGCCATGCTGGTCCTGCCCTCCATTTCCTCCGGTTCGAAGGAACTGGTCAAGATGGCCGGGCGGAACCTGCAGGACCTGAGCGATTTTGTCGCCGGGCTGCCGTTCGCTGTTTCGGAAATCGACTTCAATGAACTGCTCGACGCCGGTGTGGCCCAGCTGCGCGCACACAGCAGCGACATTGTCTCCGGCATCACCGCCGGACTCGGGACGGTCACGTCGGTCACCGTGGTGTTCCTGCTTACCCTGGTGTTCACCTTTTTCTGTCTCAAGGACGGCGACAAATTCCTGCCCTGGGCCAGCCGCTGGACCAATAACCGGGCCTTTGTCCACTCCGTCAAGGTCTCCGAACAGGCCTGGCAGACGCTGTCCGCCTACATCCTGTCCCAGGCCGCCGTCGCGCTGGTCGACGCCGTACTCATCGGGGTGGCCCTGCTGCTGCTGGACGTTCCGCTGGCTCTGGCACTGATGGTCCTGATTTTCTTCGCCAGCTTCATTCCCATTGTTGGAGCAGTGGCCACCGGAGTCCTGGCCACCATGGTGACGCTGGTCGCCCACGGCTGGGTGACGGCCCTGATTGTCCTGGGCATCGTGCTGGTGGTTCAGCAGCTCGAGTCAAACATCCTGCAGCCCCTGCTGGTGGGCAAGACACTGAAGCTCCACCCCGCGGTGGTGCTGGGATCCGTTACCGTTGGCAGCACTCTTTTCGGGATTGTGGGTGCGTTCCTGGCGGTCCCCGCAACCGCCGTCACCATTGTGGTGCTGCGGTACCTGCGCGACCAGTCACTGACCTCGGCCAACGCGGCCGTGTCCGGAAAGGTGCCGGAAGCAGACAGCGGATTCGTTCCGGAGCCAAGCAATGGTCAGGAACTGCCCCAGCCCGTTTCCGCTGCAGCCAAGGCGTCGGCGGACACCGCCTAGCCGGCCGGCAGCGGCCTCTCGGGGCCTAGCGGTGAAAGGTGTAGCTCGGCTCGTATTTGGTGGACGCGGTGAGGCGGTGTACCCGCAGGCCGCAGAAGGGGTCGTGGACCGCAACCTCCAACCGGGCAGTAACCGGATGGGGATGGTAAATGCAGGTACAGGAAAACTGCACGCCGAAGCCGCCTTTCCGAATTCCGCTCAATGCGTGTGCCGCGGCACGCGCTGCGCTGCCGACGCAGGTCCGGCAGCGCCGTCGTACTTGTGCTCATATTGTGTCAAGAAGCGGCGGAAGGCAAAAAACGCTGAGCGGAAATCCGGTACATGAGGCGGGGCGCCTCCAGTGGTCTCACTTCCGGAAGCGCCCCTCTCGTTGCCCCATTAGCAGGACCAATCGACCTGAAAGGATGCTGGCAGCGGACCCCTCCGCGGGCCGCCTACGGGGCCATCTTGAGGAAGTCGGCTTCCCGTTCCTTGCTCCAGGACCGCGCGTAGAGTCCAAGCCCGGCCTCGTCGCGGACGGAGATGCCGAGGCGGTTCAGCATCAGCCGGCTTTGGTAGACGGTCAACTGCTGGGCGCTGCGGCTGGCCCGCACCTTGTCCGCGCGGTACAAATAGGTGTCAATGGCCCGGGACCAGCGCTTGCGCCAGTTATCCACGGCCGGCTCCGAGGCTGTGGCAGCCATTAGCCGGTGGGCCGGCACAATTCGCGGCGCCAGCTGCGAGGTCAGCGCGTTTCGCACGTGCGCGGCCTGGGGCCCCGAACCGGCAGTGCAGCTGCGCAGGTGACTGTCCCAGTAATAGTCCCAGGAAATGGCCCGCCGGTCTGCCCAGACGGGGGAGCGCGGGCCGCGCATCATGCTGTAGCTGGCATCGAAAAGGAGCAACGCGGCCAGCGACGAGCGGCTGTTCGGCTTGGGGAAGCGTGAAGTGGCCCAAGCAGCCAGATCGGACGACAGCTCGAAAACTTCTTCCGCCAGTGAGAGCCCGTCCGCTCCGCCGTATTTCGCCAGGTCGGACTCGGCCCTCGGCGACACCGGCCCATAGTCCCAGCGGCTCGGGATGGCATCCTCCCGGTACTCCGACGTCTGCAGCTCCCCCAAGTTGGGAACGGCTTGATCCACCAGCGCGCGCATCAGGGATTCCAAGCGGTCCAGAACCCGGGGTGCACCGAGGATGCGGACCTGGATGGACGGACGGGCCGGGTCCATGCAGCGTGTGTGGAACCATCGCTGTGCGCCCCATGATCGGGCTTGGGCGGCCAGCGGAGTAACGACATCCCCGATTACGGCGTCACAGACATCCTTCTCATTGGGCTGGATGGTCAATGACCACCACTCGGCTCCTGTGGATAACGGCTTGACTGGCTGTGCCGCAGCTAACTGGCTCATGTGAAGCCCTCCCGTTGATGTCATACCGGCAAAAATTCCGGCAAGTATTTCAGGCAAAGAAGTAGGACTGATGTGCTGTGCTGCCCTCTGCAGTTTTGGGTTGGCGGCCGGTGGGGAGCCTAGGATCTCGACTTCCGCGGAAACGCGGCTTCCTTTGCTGCCGGTCCGGCCGCTGGAGGCCGGAGGAGGATTGGGGGCAGATGAGGATAATGGTGCAGATGCTCCCTGTCGGCGTGTGCGGTGCCGTCAGGCTCATATACTTCCAGCAGACACGCCGCGTTTTCTAGAGGTATCTTAAAAACCCCTCGGAATCCGAGTTACTAGTTGCACCCACAGAAATATCGGGTATAAATTCTTCGCGGAGTGGCGGGGTTGTCCCCTGGCCCGAAAGAGCCGATGTGCGGCGCCGTTCGGGGGCGCGTACGGAAAAAGTTTCCGTAACTTTGGGCGTGCACTCTGGTGGAGCGGTTGTCCGTGACCTTAGAGTCTAGTTCGTTGCCGACGGCAATTACCCTTAGCCCTGCAGGAGCAGGCCGACTTGGGCAGTTCCTGTTTCCGCATGGCCGCCCGCGGTCAGGGAAGGGCGAATGACAGAACTTCTGTGGCCGACTGACGTATCCGGGCGGCTGAGTGAGCTCCTGGCCGCTGCCTTCACCGGTGTGCGGTTTCAAATTGTCCCCCTGGCCGCGTACGAGATCACGACCCTGGACGTGGCCTGGACTGACGGGCCGTCGCTGCAGGAAGTGGATGAGGTGGCACTGGACTTCGTGCTGCGCGCTCACCTGGACTCCTGGGGCACGCCCTGCACGTTAAGAATTGACAGGATTTCCAAGCGGCGAACGATGAGTCCATCCGTTGAGGAGAGGCTGCTGAAGGTGCTGGCTTCCGAGATGGGGATGGACGCCGGACAGGTCGACATGGAAATGGTCCATCCGCTGCCTCCCGTCCTCGGTTCAGTGCGGTACTCCGCCGAAAAAGGCACGGTTCGGGAGTTCCTGGACATGCTGTTTGAAGCCACCAGTTTTGCTGCCGCGGAATTGAATGCGGCGGAACCGGACGCAGGTGGCCGCGAACCGGGCGGGCTTCTGTGCAGATGCACCCTGTGTGCGTAGCGGTCCATGAGCCTGGCTCACGGGGGCGTCCGCTTCCTTAACGAGGTCTGCTTCCGGACGCCGGAGCGTCCGGAAGCAGACCGGGCCGTTACCGGCGGCTTGCTGGTTTTGTCCCCTGAACCGCTATGCCGACGTTTGGCGGCGGCTATGCCCGGGAAGCCGGCAGTGCGGCGTCGTCGTTCAGCAGCTCGCCCTCTTCGGCGGCGGCGGTGCCGGAATCGCGGGTCAGGGTCAGGTAGGACGCGGCTGCCACAACTGAACAGGCGCTGGCGGAGGATGAGGGCATCGAAGATGCATGGGCCGGACCAATCCGAAACGGCCTGGCCAACCTGAGCGACGAGGAAGCGGCAGCCCTCGCGGCTGCTGCCGAGGCGCTGCAGGCACTCAATGCCCGGCTGCGGTCCGACCAGACGGCCTAAGCCTGATTGCCCGGGGCCCGTCGGGAATCGGCCGTCTCCACGGCGCCGGAATTGCGCGTGGCCCGTCCGCGGAATTTGCGGCAGCTGTAAACAATCAGCCCCAGGGCGATAAGCCCGGAGATGATGAGTCCGGTTCCGGTGCCCCAGCCGCCGGGCAGCCAGAGGGCATCACCGTAGGGCCACCACGGCGGAGTCTTGCCCCAGGCGCCCCAGAGAATACCTGCTGCCATGACTGACACGGCGCCGCTCGCACTGAAGCCGATGCGTGGCCAGGTTTGCACTCCCTTTTCGGCCGCTTCAAAGGCCTTGGCCTTGACCGGGCGGAGGAAGCGGTTGGCCCACCGATAGCGCAGGGAGAGCAAGGCCAGGCCGGCCACGAGGGCCAGGAGGCCGGGGCCGGGCAGCACCAAGGCGGCCAGTCCCAGGACAATCAGCGCCCATCCGGCAACCTCGATACCCACGCGGCGCAACCACCGCGGTAAGGCCTTCATCGGCACCAGTCCAGGGACGGCACGGTGTCGCTTCGGTGCGGCAGCCGGATATGCTCCCGACTGGGACGCACTGTGGGTGCGCGGCCGTAATATATGTAGGCAGAGGTTCCACTGATATGAAGAGAGTGAACATGAAAACCATGCTGACCCCCGACGATCCGTACCCCGAGGATTTGCAGGACCTGGAACTGTCGGACGTGGAAATCCTCAACAGCAAGGTGCATCGGGAGCGGGACGTGGAGATCCTCCGGGATGGTGAAATCCATCCGGAGACCGAATTTCGGCACGAGGAACTGGTGCAGGAACTCGATCGACGGGATGAGGGCTAAGGGGAAATCGCGGAGCCTGGTCGACGCGGTTCGCACGCCGCTCAGTTTCCGAGTCCGGCCTTGTCCACTCGGCGGTGGAAGCGCATGCCGGCCAGACCCCCCAAGATGGCTCCGGCGAGCGCAACCAAGGCTGCAATGATGATTGAGATGATGGCGGCGCCCGTATTGTCTCCGGAGAGCTGCGGATAGGTGTTCAGCTGGGCGTTGATGTTCAGCTCGCTCCCGGCAATGGCTCCGATAAGGGCCAGTACGACGGCGATGACGATGCCCCAGGCCCAGACCGCCACGCCCTGCTTGATGCCGCTGAACCGTGCCATCCGTCCGGCAACGTATCCGCCGCAGAAGTAGGCAACAAACAGGATCACCATGAGAATAATGATTCCGGTGATCCCGGCGCCCTCGGGGTTGGCTGTGGCCTCGCCGGCGACGTCGTTATTGTTGGCGATCAAGGCCGCGCCGAAAGCAGTGGCGATAGCGCTCAACAGCACTGTGGTTCCGGCGGCAGCCAACCAGCCGAAGAAGGCGGAGCCGATCTTGACGCCGCCAAACTCATCTTTTTCCCGTCCAACAATCTGCTCGCGGCTTTCAGCGGCGTCGTGGCGGCGGTTGGTGCTGCCGGCATTCCGGCTTGGCTGGCCGGTGCCCGCAGGGTTTGGCTTGCGGGCCGGCTCTCCGGCCGCTCCTGCGCTCGTGCTCATCGGATTCTCCCTTTACCAATTTAGGATCTGAAGAACGAACCGTAATAGACAGTGTGCTTACTAATCCTACAGGGGCGGCCTGCGTGCCGTGAAGGGGACTCGGTATCAGGAAGAAATCAGGACGAGGGTTTTGCTTCCGAGGCGGGGCTGTCCTCGTCCACTTCGAGGGCTGGCTGATCTTCCCGCTCGGCTTCGCCGTCGTTCCCGGCTTCCTCCTCGTGCTCCTGCGTCTTTGCCTCCTGGACGAGGCGGGCAGTTACTTCGTCGTTGAACTCATCCCGGGTGCCGGCCAGATTGTTGTCCGTGGCGTCGGCTCCGGGGTTGATGCTCTGATCCTGGTCGCTCATGTGCTGCTCCTGTCCTTGGCGTAACGCCCGGTGTGGAAACTTCTCCGGGAAGCGAATGGGCGTTCGGTACTTCCCCAGCCTTGCATATGCAGTGCCGGCGGCGCAGCCGGCTTGCCAACCGTGGCGGGCCCGGCCGGCGTCGGCTTCTTCCTTTTCCTGCTGGATTTCGATGCAGCTCCGCAGCGCCGCTCCTTATCTCCGGGCCCGGGCGTGCGCTCACGCTCCACCCATGTCCTCCGCTGAACGGCACAGCGACGAGACTTCACGGTGGATCCCTGACGTTCAAAAGTTCGCCGGGGAAAGGGACGGTCTTCACCGCTGTGCTGCCGGATGTGGAGCAGGGGCCCGCTCCGGCGGCGTGTCCTGCGGGCGAGGCGCCCCTCCGTCCCTTGACTGTCCCGGCGCCGCGGCGAACAATTTTTAGCGAGAGCGGCAGGAGCCGTATGGATTCGGGCACCATCCCGCGGGCCCGGCGGTAGCCGCCCACAAGGTGGTGAACCCGATGTTGCCTGAGCTGCCTCCGGACGCCGTGGAAGACTTGCGCACAGCCGTGGCCGGAACCGTTATTCTCCCGGATGAAGAAACCTACGAGACGGCACGCAACGTCTGGAACGGGATGATCGATGTCCGGCCGGCACTGATTGTCCGGGCCGGGTCCGCGAAGGACATTGCACCCGTGCTGGACTTCGCCCAGCTGTGGGGGCTGCCGCTGGCGGTGCGCGGCGGAGGGCACAACGTGGCCGGCAATGGCACGGTTGCCGACGGCGTGGTCCTGGACATGGGTGCGCTGAACGACGTCAGCGTGGACGCCGGCGCCGGTACGGTCACCGTGCAGGCGGGGGCAACCATCGGAGACGTGGACCTCGCCACCGCCCCTTACGGGCTCGCGGTTCCCCTGGGTGTGGTCTCAGGCACGGGAGTCGCCGGGCTGACGCTCGGCGGCGGCGTCGGCTGGCTCACCCGATCCGGCGGGCTGAGCATCGACAACCTGCTGGGGGCCGACGTCGTCACCTCCGACGGTGAGGAGGTGCGCGCGGACGCGGACCAGCACCCCGAGCTGTTCTGGGGGCTGCACGGCGGGGGCGGGAACTTCGGCGTGGTGACCTCTTTTACGTTTTCGGCACATCCGCTGCCCGCGCAGGTCCTCACCGGGAACCTGGTGTACGGCAACATGCACTGGCGCTCGGCGCTGCACGCCTATGACGCGTGGACGGCCGGGCTGCCCGATGAGATGACCACCATCATCAGCTGCCTGGTGCCGATCGAGGAATGGGACATGGGGGACCAGCCGCTGCTGGTGATCGGACTCGCCTGGGCGGACCCGGATCAGGAGGCCGGGGCAGCGCTGATCCGGCAGCTTACCGCGGCAGCTCCCCCTGACATGGAGGTAGTGGAAGCGGTGCCCTGGTCCGAATGGCAGACGGCCATGGACTCGACGTTTCCGCCGGGCTCGCGCGCCTACTGGAAAAACGCCAACATCGACCGACTTGATGACGCCGCCATAGATGCCCTGGTGCGCGCCGGCTGTGAGCAGACCTGGCGCGGGACCGGTTTCGACATTCACCATCTGGGCGGCGCCTACGGCCGTGTGTCGGAGGACGCCACCGCCTTTCCCACCCGGGATGCCCCCTACTGGCTGAACATTTACGGCTTCTGGCAGGACCCGGCGGACGATGCCGCCCGGACGGCCTTTGTCCGAGGGGTGGCGAAGGCCGTGGAACCGTTTTCCTCCGGCGCGCAGTACGTGAACTTTATGGGCGCCGAGGATCCGGTGGCACAGGGCACCGCCCCGTCCGTCTACGGGAAGGACAAGCTGGCCCGCCTCACGGCGCTGAAGAATGCGTACGATCCGCAGAACCTGTTCCGGCGGAACCACAACATCGTTCCCAGTACCTAATCGTTCCCAGCACCTAGCTGCTGCCTCCTGGGGGAGGTGGGGCTGCGTGCAGCCTTTCAAATTGCACTTAGTGCATCACTGCACTTAGTGTAATGACGTGTTAACCAGTAACCCCGCCGACCGCCGCACGGCGCTGAAATCCCGCCACCGGCAGGCAATCGTTGATGCCGCGGCAACTCTCATGAGCGAGCGTGCAGGCACGGATTTCACTGTCGACGAGCTCGCCGCACGCGCCGATGTGTCCCGGCGCACCGTGTTCAACCATTTCGCCTCAGTGGACGACGTCGTTACCGAAGCGTGCGGCAATGTCCTGAGCTCCGTCGTCGAGAGTCTTTCCGCAGTGCCGGCCGGCGACGGCCCCGAGGCCTCCATGATGGAGGAAATGGCCGCCGCGTTCCGGTCAGCCGACCTCGTGGGGCCCATGTCTTACCTGACCCGGGTGCTGGGCTGCCCTGATCAGGACCCGTCCCCGCATCAGGCCCTGATGACGCTGCGCGTTTTCACCGATGTGAGCGACCGGCTCCTTGACGCCATGCTCCGCCGCCGGCCGGACGCGGACAAGATCGCCCTTCACCTGCTGGTAGGGTCCCTCGCCGGCGGCATTGGTGTGCTCTACCACCACTGGGCCGCAGAAACCGGTGCTGTTGACACCCCCGAGTCGCGGCAGATCTGGGCGCGGCATCTGGAACGCCTCATCGAAGCAGTCCGGGACGGCCACGGCACCGAACCATCGGCAAGAGCTCCGGCCTAGACCCGCTTCCTCCAAAATTTTCCTTACCCACCCCTGTTAGGACTCTCATGGCTGAATTCCTCTACCGACTAGGTCGGGCGGCAGCGCGCCGGGCGCGCACCGTGCTCGCGGTCTGGATTGCCGTGCTTGCGGTTGCCGGAATAGCGTTCGCGCTCTTCGGCGGCACGCTCGCCACCGCATTTTCCATCCCCAACACCCCCACCACTCAGGTCACCGAGCGTCTGCAGGAGAAGCTCCCGCAGGCATCCGGGGGATCGGGTTCGGTTATTGTCCAGACCGAGGACGGCTCCCGCTTCACCCCGGAGCAGCAGCAGGAGATCTCCGCGCTGGTGACCGAGGCCGCCGAGATCGACGGCGTGGAAAACGTTGTTGATCCCTTTGCCACCGAGGCCGAGCGTGCGGCGCAGGGGCAGCAGCTGGCCGAGGGGCAGGCCCAGATTGAGGCCGGCCGCGCCCAGCTTGAGGAGGCCCGGGCACAGCTCGACGCCGGGCAGGAACAGCTCGATGCCGCGCGTGCGCAGGCTGAAGCCGCCGGAGCCCCGGCAGAAATGCTCGCCGGCCTGGAAACGCAGCAGGCAGAACTGGACGCCGGCCGCGACGAACTGGACACCCAGGCCGCCGAACTTGAAGCACAGGCACAGCCGGCCGAGCAGGGCGCCGAGCTGCTGGAGATGGCCGAGGGAATCCGCACCGTCTCCGAAGACGGCAGCGCGGCTGTACTGAACGTGGTCTTCTCCGACACGCAGATGGAAATCACCCAGGAGACGAAGGACGCCGTCGTGGCCGTCTTTGAGGACTCCCGGGTCGACGGCGTCAAGGTCAACTACTCAGCGGAAATCTCCGCCGCCGTCCCCAGCCTCTTCGGTGTCGGTGAAGTGGTCGGCCTGGTGGTCGCCGCCGTCGTGCTGGTCGTCATGCTCGGCAGCCTGATCGCTGCCGGTCTGCCCCTGCTGACCGCGCTGATCGGCGTCGGCATCGGCGCCCTGGGCGCGCTGGCCTTCTCCGGCGTCGTCGAAATGGCCTCGATCACCCCCATCCTTGGACTGATGCTGGGCCTCGCCGTTGGCATTGACTACGCGCTGTTCATCGTCAACCGGCACCGGCGCCAGCTGAAGGCCGGTTACGCCCTCGAGGAATCCATCGCGCTGGCCAACGGCACCTCCGGCAACGCCGTGGTGTTCGCCGGTGCCACCGTGTTCATCGCCCTGCTGGCCCTGAACGTTACGGGCATCCCCTTCCTGGGCCTGATGGGCACCGTGGGCGCCGCCTGCGTGGCCGTTGCCGTGCTGATCGCTGTCACGCTGACTCCGGCGCTGCTGAAGATCGCCGGCAGGCGCGTCCTCAGCCGCAAGGAACGTGCGGCCCTTGATGCGCACGGCGCTGCCGCCACCGCTGCGGCCGGCAACGGCCGCCCGGAGACCGCGCCGGTCAAGGCCATGGGCACCGGCCGTGCCGTGCTCACCGTGGTTGCGGCAATCGCCGGCCTGCTGCTGATCGCCATCCCGGCGCTGGACCTGCGGCAGAACCTGCCGGACGGCTCAGCCGAGGCCCACGACTCGAGCCAGTACCAGGCTTACTCAGCGGTGTCGGAAAAGTTCGGCGAGGGCCAGAACGGCTCGCTGCTGGTGGTCGCCGAGCTGCCCGGGGAGCCTTCCGAGGAGGAAGCCCTGACAGCTCAGACCGAGATCGCCCGGACCCTCTTCGACCAGGAGGACGTGGCGGCCGTTGCCCCCATCGGCTCCTCCGAGGACCGGACCGTGGCAGCCTTCCAGGTCATTCCGACCGAAGGCCCCACCAGTGAATCCACTGAAACCCTCGTGCACACGCTGCGCGACATGTCACCGCTGAACGGCGAATACGAGATCGGCGTGGCCGGCTCCGCCAGCGGCAACATCGACATCTCGGACAAGCTGTCCGAGGCGCTGCCGATCTACCTGAGTGTGGTTGTCGGGCTCTCGCTGCTGATCCTGATCCTGGTGTTCCGGTCCATCTATGTTCCGGTCATCGCCACCCTCGGCTTCATCCTGTCCTACTTCGCGGCCCTTGGCGGCGTGGTGGCCATCTACCAGTGGGGCTGGCTCTCCGGCGTCTTCGGCGTGGAGACGCCTGGTCCGATCCTGAGCTTCCTGCCGACCATCCTCGTGGGGATCCTGTTCGGCCTGGCCATGGACTACATGCTCTTCCTGGGCTCCGGCATGCGCGAAGCCTATGCCCACGGAGCGACGGCACGCGACGCCGTCGCGCAGGGTGTCCGCGCCGGCCGCTCGGTGGTCACGGCGGCAGCGATCATCATGGCCGCAGTGTTCGGCGGATTCATCTTCTCGCACAGCACGATGATTCGGCCCATTGGCTTCGCGCTGGCCTTCGGTGTCCTCCTGGACGCCTTCGTGGTGCGCATGCTGCTGATCCCGGCGCTGATGCACCTGGCCGGCGACAAGGCCTGGTGGCTGCCGAAGTGGCTGAACAAGATCCTGCCCGACGTCGACGTCGAGGGCGCTTCCCTGGAGCGCCGCCATCCGCACACCGACCAGCCGGCCGTCGACGGCGAAACCGGCCCGGCGGGCACCGCGTCCAAGGGCACAGCGCCCGGGGATACCGTGCACGACGGCGCCGCCACGCGCTGACGTCCCGCTAACTGAAAGGTGCCGCTCTGCTCCCGCAAGGGAGGAGGGCGGCACCGTCGGTTAACTCCCGGATGCTGCGCTCAGATGCGGGGCGAGGGCATCCAGCAGCCGGTCCGGGCTGCTGCAGGACACCAGGACCGCCGTCCTGCCGCACTCGATCCGGACGGACGGACCGCCCACCAAGTAGCCGGTGCCGTCCGGAAGGATGCGCAGCCCCATGCCCTCGCGCAGCCCCGTAACCGGTCCCACCGAGACGCCCGTGATCTCCCGGTAGGGGATCTCCGTCGCAAAGACGGCGGCGACCCGAATCCTGATGCCCTGCTCAGAAATCGAAATCCGGGTGGTCATCAGCAGCACGGGTACAAAAATAACCGCGATGAACAGGCCGGCCCCTAACGCGAGGGGCCCCCCTCCAGCGCGGCGATGACGGTTCCCGCTACGGTGGCGAACCCCAGACCGCCCAGGATTCCCCGGTAGCGGGCCGGCATGGCTGTGCGGAAGGTGGCTGCTTGGTTTTCTTCCCCCGAAGTCATACCCACCAGTCTGCCGCACCTCCCGCTTGGGCGGCCCTCCTTCTAGCCTTGACCCATGGAGGCCCGCTTCCGGTTTCCGCAGAGATGCTTCAGAGCAACCAGGAGGAGCCAACATGCGCACAACCACGCTGGGAACCAACGGGCCTGACGTCGGTGTCATAGGGCTGGGCTGCATGGGTATGAGCTATGCCTATGACATGGATGCGGAGCGCGACGACGCAACCTCCGTCGCGGTCATCCGCGGAGCCATCGAATTCGGGGCAACACTGATCGACACGGCGGACGTCTATGGCCCCTACACCAACGAGGAACTCGTGGGCCGGGCGCTGCAGGACGGCTACCGGGACCGGGCGGTGCTCTCCACCAAGGTGGGACTGGAAGTCAGCACCGCGTCCAGGGGAAGCGGCACGCTGCCCGGCCTGACGGTCAACGGCCGCCCCGGGCACATCCGGGAGTCCATCGACGGCAGCCTTCAACGGTTGGGAACCGACCACGTGGACCTGTATCTGCTGCACCGGGTCGATCCGCAGGTGCCGCTGGAGGAGTCCTGGGGCGCGATGGCTCAGGCCGTCCAGGACGGCAAGGCCCGTGCCATTGGCCTGTCCGAGGCCAGCGTGGAGCAGATCCGGCTGGCCCAGACCGTGCACCCCGTCACCGCCGTGCAGTCCGAGCTGTCGCTGTGGACCCGCGACCGGCTGTCCGACGTCGTGCCCTACTGCGAGGAACAGGGGATGGCTTTCCTTCCCTTCTCCCCGCTGGGCCGCGGTTTTCTGACCGGCCGCTTCACCTCGTTTGACGATTTACCGGCCGACGACATGCGGCGCCGGCTCCCGCGCTTTCAGCAGGACAACCTGAAAGCCAACCTGGCGATTGTGCAGCGGGTGCGCGACGTCGCCGAACGGGTGGGCGCTACGCCGGCGCAGGTGGCACTGGCGTGGGTGGTGGCCCAGGGCCGGCGGGTGATCCCGATTCCCGGAACCAAATCACCGAAGTACCTGCGGGACAATGTGATGGCCGGTGAGCTGCAGCTCAGCGGCGAGGACCTGGCCATGCTGGACAATGCTCCCTTGCCGGAGGGCGGCCGGTACTAGCCGACGACCGCAACCGGCGTATAACCGCCTCGGGCGCGGATATGCCGGTTGCGGGTGGTGCGGCTCACGGCACCCTGACTACCCTGTTGACCGTCCACCGGTTTCGCGGCCGGATTCCCGGCCCGCACCGTCGAAGGAGAGCGACATGCCACGTCTGCCGTTGGCCGACACTGCCGACAAACTCGAAGGGGCCGCCTGGCTGGACCCCCTTGCCGGCACGGTGTCCGGCATCGTCAAGAAAGTCCTGCCTTGGCCGGCGGTAACGGATGTCCTGCATGGTGTGCCGCTGGGCCATCCGCTGCATCCGGCGCTGGTGAGCGTGCCGCTGGGCGCCTGGTCTTCCGCCGCCGTGCTGGATCTGCTGCCCGGCAACGAGCAGGCGGCCCAAATCCTGGTGGGAGTGGGTGTGTTAGCGGCAGTGCCCGCAGCCGTCTCGGGAGTGACCGATTTTTCCCAGCTCGAAACGCGGCAGCAGCGAACCGGTATTGTGCACGAGGTCGCCAACGGCATCGCCGTCGGGCTCTATGCCGCCTCCTGGGTGGTCCGGATCCGCGGCAACCATCGGCTCGGAAAGCTGCTGTCGTTCAGCGGGTATGGCCTTTCCGGCTTCGGCGCGTACCTGGGAGCACATCTGGCCTACCGCCAGGGCGCGGGTGTGAACCGCAACGAGGACCTGCCCGAGGAAGTCCCCAGCGGCTGGCACTCGCTGGGTCTGATCCAAGGGTTTGCCGTCGGGCAGCTCCGCGCGGCGACCCTGGGCAGCGTTCCGCTGGTGGTGCTGCGGCGGGACGGTGCGGGCGACGACGGCGTGTCGGTGCTCGCCGGCACCTGCTCCCACCTCGGCGGGCCGCTGTTTGAGGGGCATCTGGAGGAAGTCCGCGGTGAGTTGGGCGTGGTCTGCCCCTGGCACGGCTGCACCTTTTCACTCAGGAGCGGCGAGGTGCTGCGCGGCCCGGCGACCGCTCCGCAGCCGGTGTTCCACACCCGGGTCCGCGGTGGCCAGCTGGAAGTAAACCTGACCGGCTCCGAGGAGTAGCCGGTTCCGCTGCAGTCCAGGTCATGGTGACTTCGCATCCGGCTTCCTCGACTCCGTCCGCGGGAGAACAGTCCCGGTAGGATCACACCAGGACGAGGGGAGGATGCATGCGGAAACCAAAACTTTCACCGCAGAACGGCAGAGTGGTGCTGGGCAATTACGGCTTGATCAAGGGGATAGCCGTGGCCACCGGACTATGGCTGGCGGCCTGGACGGTGCTGTACGTTGTTCTGCTTTTTCAGGAGCCGGTGCAGCCGGGATCGGATTTTAACCCCTTCGGCATGTGGCTGTTTATGATGGCGATCTTCGGCGGGCTTTGCCTGCTGGTGGGCGTTCCGGTGGGCCTGGTGCTGGGACTGTTGCTGCGTCCCGTGCGCCGGCAGTGGATTCACGTGGTTGCGTTCTTCGCGGTGCCCTCCATGGTGTTGTGGGCGGTGTTCGGATTCGACCCTTTCGGGGGAGTGCTGGCGCTCAGCATCGGGGCTGCCGCCGCAGCGGGTCGGCTGGCGGTGTGCCGGGATGTTGAGATCGCTTCCGCCATCACCCCGGCCGCGGGGCCCGGTAGCGTGGGGGCATGAAGAATCTTCCCCTGTCACTGGGCGTTTCCGCACTCGCCGGAGCGTTCACGCTCCGGCGACCGACCGACTGGCCAGTCGCGCTCCGCCGTGCCTATGTCCTCGCGCCCGGGATCCTGACTGCTGCCGGGGTGGCGGTGGTGCTGTTTCCGGGCCGGGCCCGGCCAGCGGCGGTGCGTGCGGCGGTGGCGGCCGGCGCCGGAGCGGCGGTAGCCGGCATGCAGGCGCTGTCGCTTCGCCTGGATGCGGGAACCGAAGACTGGTTGTCCCGGCGCGGAGTGGCAGCACCCCGTCTCTGGATGGCCGCGGCTACGGCGCTCGCGTCGCTGGGTGTTGACCTTCTCCACGACCGGGACAGCAATCCGCTCCCGGAGCAGAGCGCCTAGCCCCGACCCTTCCCACGGGCCGCCAAGCCCTCGGCCCCAAACTGCAGACGAACGGGTCGGGTCCGGGCCTATTGTTATGCTTCACCTATAACAATAGAATGAACAAATGCTGATTCGCCTGGCCCCCGCCAATGACTCGCCCCTGCACGAACAGATTGCAGGAGCGGTTCGGCAGGGCATCCTGGACGGTTCGCTGCCCGACGGGGAGCGCCTTCCCGCCGCGAAGGTGCTGGGACAGTCTCTGGGTGTCAGCCTGCACACCGTCCTGCACGCCTATCAGGACCTGCGCGATCAGGGACTCATTGAGTTGCGGCGCGGGCGTGGAGCGGTGGTTATTGCTCCGGCACCGGCCGCACGCGAGCACGTCCTGCGCATCCTTGACGACGCCGCCTCGCAGCTGGCCGGGCTCGGTCTGTCCACCGAATCGATCCTCGCGCTCTTCCGCCAACGCCTCGACAAGGAAACTTCCTCATGACGACGAATCTGCCCGCCCGCCGCACACCGTCGGATCCGGACCCTCGCTTCTGGCTGGGGGTCTTCCTTCCAGCGGCGGCGGTTCTGCTGGGATCCCTCGCACTTGTCACCGGATGGAGCGGGCGGCTTCCCGCGGAGGTTGCCCAGCAATGGAGCTGGTCCACGCAAGAAGTTACCACCGTCGGTCCGTTGTCGCTCATCGTGCTGTCCTTTGCGGCGCCGGCCGCCGCAGGGTTGGCCGTCCTGGCGTTCATGAAGTGGTCCGGGAAACTGACCGGATGGGGTCGCCGGCTGTCCGTTGCTCTCTTAGCCGGCATCGAAGTCTTCCTGGCCTCAGCGCTTCCCGTGCTGCTTAGCGGCCAGGTTGGCCTCTCGGATCCATTGCTGGCTCCGGATCCGCGTGCCTCGATGGTGATAACCGCGCTCCTGAGCGGTGGGTACGGGATTCTCGCCGCCGTCGTCGCCGGCAGTCGTCCTCTCGCGTCACCCGATGCTGCCGGCGTCCCTACCCCGGGCCTGAACCTTGCGCCGGGCGAAATCGCCGCCTGGAGCAAAGTCACCACCGCCTGGGTCTGCCTGCTCGGCGGGGGGATTGCCGGGCTGGCCCTGATCGTCGTCGGCCTGGTTAGCCCGCTGTGGTTCCTCACCATTGTGGGAACGGTTCTGCTGGCGCTCGGCGTTGTCGCCGGACGGTGGACCGTCACCGTCGATCACCGCGGGCTGACCTGCAGCTCACTGTTAGGCCTGGGTCGGTTCCGTATTCCGGCTGCCGACGGCACAACAGCGGAGGTGGTCACTGTCCGCGGCCTCACGGAGTTCCTGGGGTGGGGGATCCGGTTCGGCGGAGCGGGTTCGGTCGGGCTGATCTTCCGCAATGGCGAAGCGCTGCGTGTCCATGGTCCCGGCGGGCGAAGCCTCACGGTGACAATCCAGGACGCGGCCACTGCGGCATCGCTCTTCAACGCCCAAGCCGCCCGGAACACCACCAGCCGCTAACGGATTGGCGGGGTTGTGGCCCGCCCCGTCTACTTAGGGCAGGCGCAACTCGATCGGCGGCAGTCCCGGAGCAGGGTCCGTCGCCAGCCGAGCGTGCGTTTCCACATCGAAGCGGTCGACGCCGTAACGCAGCTTTGCGCGCTGGATTCCCTCGGGCGCAAAGCCCGCGGCCAACGCCACCCGGCAGGAAGCAGGGTTGTTGGTCCGGTGGCCCAGCTCGAGCCGGTGCAGGTGCAGTTCCTCCAGGGCCCAGCGGCTCAGCGTGGCCAGCGCACGCGCCGCCAGGCCTTTGCCGCGCACCGGAGCGGCCAGCCAGTAGTACGTCCAGGCCGTCCCGTGGCGGAAGTCGATGCTGCTGATGCCGGCGTTGCCCACGGCGGTGCCGCCGGCTTCGAGGGCCAGGTTGCCCGCGTTCGCAGGATCCCAGCCGAGGTCCTCCCGGATGATCCGCTGCGCTCCGGCGGCTGAGCCGGCCTCCGGACCGAGCTGCCGCGCCAGGTCGGGACTGCCGCGGTAAATACTGGCCAGAGCGCCGGCGTCGGCCGCCTGCCAGGGCCGCAGTAAAAGCGAGGTCATGCGCCGAGGCTACCAGCCGCCGTCGTCCGTCTTCCGCCCAGGGAGCCGCGCGCGTACGCTCCGAGGATGAATCCGGTTCTGGTCAACCTGTGGATCCTCACCGCTGTCTGTGCCGGGACGTGGGTGCTCTCCCTGCTCACCCGGGAGTATTCCTGGACCGACCGCATCTGGTCGGTGGTTCCCCTCGCCTACGTCTGGGTCTTCGCGGCGGCATCGGGCTTCGAGGGACGCCTGCTGCTGATGGCTGCGCTGGTGAGCCTGTGGGGAGCCCGGCTGACGTTCAACTTCGCGCGCAAGGGCGGATATGCGCCCGGCGGCGAAGACTACCGGTGGGCCATTCTGAGAAACCGCATGAAACCGTGGCAGTTCGCCGTCTTCAACCTCCTCTTCATCAGCATCTACCAGAACGTCATCATCTTCGCGATGACGCTGCCGGCCCTCACGGTGTACCGGCATCCCGGTCAGCTGACCGCCGGAGACTGGGCCCTGGCGGTGCTGTTTGTCGCTGCGCTGGCCGGCGAGACGGTCGCCGACCAGCAGCAGTGGAACTTTCACCAGTGGAAGGCCGCCGAACGGCGCGCCGGCCGGACGCCCCGGCCGGACTTCCTGCAAACCGGCCTCTTCCGCTTCTCGCGTCACCCCAATTTCTTCTTCGAGCAGGTGCAGTGGTGGCTGTTTTACGGCTTCGCCGTGGCGGCCACCGGCGCCTGGCTGCACTGGACCGTGCTGGGCGCGGCGCTGCTGACCCTGCTCTTTACGGGGTCCGCGCTTTTCACCGAGAGCATCTCCCGGTCCCGGCATCCGGATTATGTGCAGTATCAGCGCCGGACCTCTGCGGTCATTCCGCTCCCGCCGCGCCACCGGGTGCGGCCCGCGGAAGCCAGCTGACCGCGCCCACGGGGTTTCGGTCCGGTTCCGCGCTAACCGCCGGAATCCGGCCACCGCGGCCGGCCAATCCGACACGCCGCGCCCGGCCCGTTCGGCTGTACGGCCTTCTCTCGGCTAGAGTCTGTTCTACAGGTGTTGAATAACTAGGACACCATCCTCGCCGCGTCCCCCAGCGCGGCGGCATGAAAGGGCCTCGCTTCGGCGGGCCCTTCCGTGTATCCGAGAAGACCCTTCCGTATATCTGAGAAGATAAGTCCATGCCCGGACCGGAAACACCCCTTCCCCCTCGGCGACCCGTCCCGGACGAGCCGCGGAGCGCCCGCACCCGGGAGGCGCTTGAGAACGGGCTCTGGGAGCTGCTGCGGGACTCTGACCTGGCGGAAATCAGTGTTGCCGGGTTATGCCGGCAGGCCGGCGTGCACCGCACCACGTTCTATGGGCATCACCGCAATATTTTCGATTTCGCCGCCTCGGTCTACGTCGACGTGGTGAATCGGCTCGGTGCCGTGGACGTCGACCAGCGGGGCACCGGCCGGACACAAGCTGAAGTCGGCGTCCTGTATGCCGACGCCCTCCGGCGAATCCTGGAGCACACCCGGTCGGAGCGGCGGACCTATCGGCTGCTGTTTTCCACCGGCACCTTCCAGGAGGTGCTCGCCGAGGGGCTGCGTCCGCGGTTCCTGTTGGCCGTGTACGCCTGGGAGGGCTACGGACTGGTGCCGGACCTTGACTGCGAGGTGGCCGCGGCGTTCCTGGGCGGCGCCTACGCCTCCTGGATTGAGCAGTGGGTTGCGGGGGACGACGACGACGTCGAAGCCTGGCTGGCGTCGCTGCCGAACCTGCTGCCGGCGTGGTGGCCCCGGGACGGCTTTCCCCAAGGCTGAACCCCAGGTGCTCCGGGGCCGTGCTCCTAGGCCAGAAACTTATCCGGCGTGAGCGGCAGGTCCCTGACGCGGACGCCGGAGGCGTTGTAGGCGGCGTTTGTTATGGCCGCCGCGCTGCCCACGATGCCTATCTCCCCGAGTCCGCGCGCACCCAGCGGACCGGCATGTTCGTCCCGGTCTTCGATCCAGAGCGCGTCCATGTCCAGCACATCGGCATTCGTGGGAACGTGGTATTCGGCGAGGTCGTGATTGACGAAAATACCGAACCGCGGATCCAGCACGCTGTGCTCGTGCAGCGCCATGCCCAGGCCCATGGTCATCCCCCCGAGGAGCTGGGACCGGGCGGTCCTGGGATTGATGATCCGCCCTGCAGAGAAAACTCCCAGCATCCGGCTGACCCGGACTTCGCCGGTATCGGTCGAAATCCGCACTTCCGCGAAGTGCGCCCCGAAGGAATAGAGGGCGAGGTTCTGCGCCTCGGGGTCGGCGGGCGGCCCGGCCTCGGTCTGTGCCCCTGGCGAGGGGTGCTCGCCATGGTCGGCCCGGAACACCTGTGCTGCGGCCACGATGGTGCCGCCCCAACTCGCCGTGCCCGAAGATCCGCCGGCGACGCTGGCCGGGGGGAACCGTGTGTCACCGATCCCGAGCCGGATCCGGTCCACCGGAACCCGCAGGGCATCGGCGGCAATCTGCGTCAGGGCGGTCCAGCTGCCGGTGCCGATATCCGCGGCACCGATCTGCACGGAATAGATTCCGTCCTGCTCGTAGCCGATTCGGGCGGTGTTGGCGGGCTGGCGCATAAACGGATATACCGCACTGGCCGTGCCCATGCCCACCAGCCAGCCGTCCTCCACCACCGAGCGGGGGCGGGTGACCCTGTTCTCCCAGCCGAACCGCTCGGCCCCGAGATCGAAGCATTCCAGCAGATGTCGGCTGGAAAACGGATTGCCGGTTTCCGGATCGACGTCCGGCTCGTTCCGCCGGCGCAGCTCGAGGGGATCCAGGCCTGCCGCGGCGGCCAGTTCATCCATGGCCACCTCCGGCCCGAACATGCCCGGGCACTCACCCGGCGCGCGCATCCAGGACGGCACGGGGATATCCAGCGGAGCCAGGCGGGTGGTGGTGCGGCGGTTGGGACAGGCATACATCATCCGGAACGGTGCCGGTGTCTGCTCCGCGAATTCCTTGATCCTGGAGGTGTGCTCGTGGGTATCCATGGACATCGCCGTGAGGCGGCCGTCGTCGGCGGCGCCCAGCCGGATGTGCGCAACGGTGGGGGTGCGGTGGCTGGTGAGCGAATACATCTGCTGTCGGCTGACCGGAAACTTCACCGGACGTCCGTCGGTGCACTGTGCGGCCAGGGCAGCCATCACCACGTGCACATGAGGCATTCCCTTGGAACCGAATCCGCCGCCCACATGCGGAGCGATGACCCGGATCTGGTCCTGCTCCAGCCCCAGTACTTGTGCCAGCGTGTCCTTCACCGAATGCACGCCCTGGGTGGAATCCCACAGGGTCAGGATCCGTCCGTCCCACTGGGCCACCGTAGTGTGCGGTTCCAACGGGTTGTTGTGCTCGGCAGGGGTGGAATACGTGGCATCAACAGTAAGGACAGCGGTTTCCAAGGCGGCGTCCACATTGCCCTGGCTGCTGTCCGTAGGCGTGCCGGCGTTCAGTTCCTCTGGTGCATAGAGTGCCGGGTCGTCGCTGCGCAGTTCTGCGTTGAAGGGCTCTTCGGCATATTTCACTGACACCATTGCTGCTGCTTCCCGGGCAATCTCCGGGGTTTCGGCCAGCACTGCGGCGACAATGCAGCCCCGATAGCCCACGCCGGGATCCTGGAGGACGGCCAGTTCCCGGTCGGATGTATCCGCCAGGCGCGGCACAGTTTCCGAGGTGAGGATGGTCAGCACGCCGTCGACGGCCTCGGCTGCCGCGGTTTCCACCCGTTCCACCCGGCCCCGGGCAATGGTGGAAAGCACCGGATAGAGGTGAACGGGGTCTTTCACCGGCTGTTCATAGGCATAGGGGGCCCGCCCCGTAACCTTAAGCTCACCGTCAAGCCGCTCAAGGGATTCTCCGATGGCCGAAGCCGGCAGCAGTCTGCTCATGAGCCCATCTCTTCCCAGCCGGCGTCCACAGGGCCCTCGGGACCCTCGAGGTGATCGGTCCCCGCTGCTGCCGCCTCCGGGGCCGGTGCGCCGGTCAGCTCCCTCAGGACCGCGGCCAGGGCATTTCGAGTCATCGGCAGTTTGAAGCCGTTATCGTGCAGCGGTTCGGCGGCGGCCAGTTCGGCATCGGCTGCGGCGCGGAAGTTCTCTTCGGTAGCAGGGGCTCCGCGCAGCACGGCCTCGGCCTGCAGCGCCCGCCATGGCTTGTGGGCCACGCCGCCAAGGGCGATCCGCAGGTCACGGATCACCGGCGTGACGGCGTCGTCGTCTTCCAACTCCAGCGCAACGGCCACCGACACCAGGGCAAAGGCGTACGACGCGCGGTCCCGGACCTTGCGGTAGGCGGACCGCTGCGGCGCCGGGGGCAGCTCAACGGCGGTGACCAGCTCCCCGTGGCCAAGGACGGTGTCCTTCTCCGGCTCGTCGCCGGGCAGTCGGTGGAATTCGCTGACCTCTATGGTCCGCTCGCCGTCGCTTCCCAGCACCACCACCGCCGCATCGAGCGCGGCCAGCGCCACGGCCATGTCGGAGGGGTGGGTGGCGACACAGTGTTCCGAGGCGCCGAGGATGGCGTGGTAGCGGGTGTAGCCGCCCACGGCGGAGCAGCCCGTGCCGGGCTCGCGCTTGTTGCATGGCGTAGTGGGATCCTGGAAATACACGCAGCGGGTGCGTTGGAGCAGGTTTCCTCCGGTCGTGGCCATGTTCCGCAGCTGGCCGGACGCCCCGGAGAGCAACGCCTGCGCCAGGACCGGATAACGGCGGCGGATCACCGCGTTGGCCGCCAGATCCGCGTTGCGCACATTCGTGCCGATTCGCACCCTGCCGTCCTCGAGGACAGCCACGGCGTCCAGCGGGAGCCTGCTGACATCCACCAGCATGCCCGGGTTGTCCACACCCAGCTTCATCCGGTCCACGAGGTTGGTGCCGCCGGCCAGGAACGCGGCGTTCGGGTTGCCGCTGACCAGCGCGACGGCGGACGCGGCGTCGTCGGCGCGCCGGTATTCGAAAGGGATCATGGCCGGTCCTGGGCGGCTTCGGCGGCCTGGCGTACGGCTGCAACGATGTTCACGTAGGCACCGCAGCGGCAGAGGTTGCCGCTCAGCCGCTCACGGATTTCGGCGTCGGTGAGGTCGACGGCGCCGTCGGTCTGCAGGTTGGCGGTTGCCGTGGAAGGGTGGCCGGCGGCCGCCTCTTCGATGGCCCCTGCAGCGGAGCAGATCTGTCCGGGGGTGCAGTAGCCGCACTGGAAGGCGTCCTGATCCAGGAAGGCACGCTGGATGGGGTGCAGTCCGCCGTCCGGGGTGCCGCCGGCCAGGCCTTCGGCAGTGACGACCTCAGCGCCGTCGTGCGCCACCGCGAGGGTGAGGCAGGAATTGGTGCGCCGCCCGTCGAGCAGCACCGTGCAGGCGCCGCACTGGCCGTGGTCGCAGCCCTTCTTGGGGGAGGTCACCCCGAGCCTGTCCCTCAGCGCGTCCAACACTGTGGTGCGGGTGTCAACCCTCAGTGTCCGTTCAGCGCCGTCCACCTGCAGGGTTATTTCAGCTTCCATGTGCCGGCCGCCCTCTGCCTAATGCCATTGGTGCTGAAACCTACCGGAGGCCATGCAGGGAGACAACCATGTTCCGGGTAACTTCGGAGAAAGAGGGCGGGGTTAAACAAAAACGGCCCCGACCGGTTTTCACCGGTCAGGACCATCTTCTTGGTTGCGGGGGCAAGATTTGAACTTGCGACCTCTGGGTTATGAGCCCAGCGAGCTACCGAACTGCTCCACCCCGCGTCGTACTTAGAACTGTACCCCCATGTCAGCCCGGATGAAGAATCCAGTGACGGCCGTCACGATGCGGGCCCGATTTTCCTCGGTAAGGTGGCCTTGTGAGCCTTCCCACCGTAGATGCAACAGTCACTTATCCCTCCGGCGCCGTGGAATCCGCCGGCACGGTCCTGCATGTCCAGGATCTGGCCGACGGCACCCGGGCCGTCCTGCTGGACACCACCGCCGTCCATCCGGTGGATGCCGGCTGGCCCGACCAGGGGGCCGACCGGGCGGTGCTGAGGACCGCCGCCGGCACCGCGCATGACGTGCTGGACGCCGTCGTCGCCGCCACCGACGGAACAGCGCTCTGCCTCGGCGCCGATATTCCGGTGAAGAAGGGCACCGAGGGATGGGTTTTCACCGTTGCCCATGTGCTGCCCGGGGATGCCTCGGTGCAGGAGGGCGACTCCGTGCAGGTCGAGGTGGACTCCGCGTACCGGGCCGCGCTCTCCGCCGGGCACACCGCCTGCCACTTGGCCTCGCTGGCACTGAACCGGCAGTTGGCCGGTGCCTGGAAGAAGGAGGTCCTGCCCGACGCCGCCGGGAACCCCAACTTTGACGCCCTGGCGATCGAAACCTCCACGATCACCGAACACGGCTCCACCGACGTGTACCGGCTCGGAAAGTCGCTGCGCCGCAAGGGTTTTTCGCCGGAGGTGCTGGAGGACCTGCCCGCCGTGGAAGCGGGCATCAACGCGACCCTGGCCGACTGGACCGCCAGCGGAGCCGACGTGCGCATTGAGTGCGACGGCGATCGGCTGACCGACCTGCGGCGGTGGAGCGTGGACCTGCCCGACGGGACGGTTTCCATTCCCTGCGGCGGCACCCACGTGGGATCCCTCAAGGAAGCCGGCGGCATTCAGGTCACGCTGACCGCCGCCGCGGGCGAGGGTGCGGTGACCCTGACCATGGACACCATCTGCGTGCAGCCCGCCGGATAGCCGGTCAGGCGCCCACGTATGCGGCGAGATGCTCGCCGGTCAGCGTGGAGCGGCCGGCCACCAGGTCCGCCGGGGTGCCCTCGAAAACGATCCGGCCGCCGTCGTGCCCTGCCCCCGGACCCAGGTCGATGATCCAGTCGGCGTGCGCCATCACTGCCTGATGGTGCTCGATGACAATGACCGACTTGCCGGAGTCCACCAGCCGGTCCAGAAGCCCCAGCAGCTGCGCCACATCGGCCAGGTGCAGTCCCGTGGTGGGTTCGTCCAGGACATAGACGCCGCCCTTTTCGGCCATTTGCGTGGCCAGCTTCAGGCGCTGCCGCTCGCCGCCGGACAGCGTGGTGAGCGGCTGGCCAAGGTGAAGGTAACCGAGCCCGACGTCGGCCAGCCGGCCCAGGATCTTGTGGGCGGCCGGCAGGGCTGAGCCTTCGGTCAGCTCTTCGGCGGTCCCCTTGCCGGCGGCGCCCGCGGCGGCGCCGGCGAAAAACGCCTCGGCCTCCGTCACCGACATTCCCAGCACCTCGGCGATGTTCCGCCCGCCCAGGGTGTATTCCAGCACCGCGGCCTGGAACCGCCGGCCCTCGCACTCCTCGCAGGTGGACTCCACGGTGGCCATGACACCCAAATCCGTGAAGATTACGCCGGCTCCGTTGCAGGCCGGGCAGGCGCCCTCCGAATTGGAACTGAACAGCGCCGGCTTGACCCCGTTGGCCTTGGCGAACGCCTTGCGGATCGGCTCCAGCATCCCCGTGTACGTGGCCGGATTGCTGCGCCGGGAACCCTTGATCGCGCCCTGGTCGATCACCACCACGCCGTCCCGCCGCGCCACCGAGCCATGGATGAGGGAGCTCTTTCCGGAGCCGGCCACGCCCGTGAGGACACAGAACACGCCAAGGGGCAGGTCGACGTCGACGTCCTGCAGGTTGTTTGTTGCGGCGCCGCGGACCTCCAGCGTGCCGGAGGGTGACCGGACCGTGTCCTTCAGCCGCGCCCGGTCGTCGAGGTGCCGCCCGGTGATGGTTCCGCTGGTCCGCAGGTCTTCCACGGTGCCCTGGAAGCACACGGCACCGCCGTCGATGCCGGCCCCGGGACCCAGATCGATCACGTGGTCGGCAATGGCGATGGTCTCGGGTTTGTGCTCGACGACGAGCACTGTGTTGCCCTTGTCGCGCAGCTGCAGGAGCAGTCCGTTCATCCGTTCAATGTCGTGCGGATGCAGGCCGATCGTCGGCTCGTCAAACACATACGTGACGTCGGTGAGGGAGGAGCCGAGGTGCCGGATCATCTTGGTGCGCTGGGATTCACCGCCCGAGAGGGTGCCCGAGGGCCGGTCCAGGCTCAGGTAGCCGAGCCCGATGGCGGCAAACGAGTCCAGCAGGTGCTGGAGCCCGGCCAGCAGGGGCGCCACCGACGGCTCCTCCAGGCCGCGGACCCACTCGGCCAGGTCGGTGATCTGCATCGAGCAGGCGTCGGCAATGCTCTTGCCGTTGATCTTCGAGGAGCGGGCCTCCGGGCTGAGCCGGGTGCCCGCGCACTCGGGGCAGGTGGTGAAGGTGATGGCGCGCTCCACGAAGGCGCGGATGTGCGGCTGCATCGCCTCCGGGTCCTTGGCGAGCATCGACTTCTGGATCTTCGGTATCAGGCCTTCGTAGGTGATGTTGATGCCCTCGACCTTGATCTTGGTGGGCTCCTTGTACAGCAGGTCGTGCAGTTCCCGCTTGGTGAATTTGGCTATCGGTTTGTCCGGATCGAGGAAGCCGGTGCCGGTGTAGATCCGCCCGTACCAGCCGTCCATGCTGTAGCCGGGGATCGTGAGGGCGCCCTCACGCAGCGTCTTGTCGTCGTCGTACAGCGCTGACAAGTCGAAGTCGGTGACCGAGCCCATGCCCTCGCAGCGCGGGCACATGCCGCCGAGCCGGTTGAACGTTGCCTTTTCGGCCTTGGTCTTGCCGCCGCGCTCAACCGTGATGGCGCCGCTGGCCTTTACCGAGGGCACGTTGAAGGAGTAGGCGTTGGGGGAGCCGATGCGGGGCTCCCCGAGCCGGCTGAAAACGATGCGCAGCATGGCGTTGGCGTCCGTGGCGGTGCCCACCGTGGAGCGGGGATTGGCGCCCATCCGCTCCTGGTCAACGATGATCGCCGTGGTCAGGCCCTCGAGCCGGTCCACGTCCGGACGGGCCAGGTTCGGCATGAAGCCCTGCACGAAGGCGCTGTAGGTCTCGTTGATCAGCCGCTGGGATTCCGCTGCAATGGTTCCGAAGACCAGCGAACTCTTGCCGGATCCGGAGACGCCGGTGAAGGCGGTGAGGCGGCGCTTCGGGATCTCGATGCTGATGTCTTTAAGGTTGTTGCCGCGGGCACCCTGAACCCGGATGGCATCCTGCTGGTCCGCCGCGTGCTGCGCCGTTGCAGGGGTCTCGGTACCTGTCGCCATGCTGCGTCTCCATCCCTTGCACTGTCCGCCGTGGTCAGTGCATCTGATTCTCCGTTGCGTGCCCAGGCAGCTGGCCGGCAGGGTGTCGACCTCCTGGCGGCTGTTCCACCTCCACACCGGGGCGGCTCGAGGCCTGCGACACAGAATGTCCAACGCTGTTCAGATTGCCATTCGGCGGCAGGCACTGGCAATCCCCGCCGTGGAGGGCGAACACGGCTTCGGCCGTCCGCGGATTGGTGCTAGTGTCATGCTGCCGAAGGCGGGCGCCTGCGTGCGTTATCTACCTGGCAGACCCTTCCGATTGTTCCGGCAAACCGCTCCCTCCGGGGCGCCGCCGGAATCGAAGCTCCAAGGAGACGCCCATGATTACCAGCGAAGCCGAATTCCTCAGCCGGGCGGTCAGCCTGGCCACCGCCAACGTTGCCGACAGCGGCGGCCCGTTCGGGGCAGTTATCGTCACCGCGGACGGCCAGGCGTTTGAGGGCGTCAACCGGGTCACCGCGGCCAACGACCCCACCGCACACGCGGAAGTGAGTGCCATCCGCAATGCCTGTGCGGCGCTGGGCACCTTCGACCTCAGCGGAGCGGTTCTCTACACCAGCTGCGAACCCTGCCCGATGTGCCTTGCGGCGTCGCTCTGGGCCCGCGTGGGCCGGGTGGTGTTCGCCGCCGACCGGCACGATGCCGCCGGTGCAGGGTTCGACGACGCCGCCTTCTACGAGTACTTCGAGACCCCGACCGGGCGCCGGACCCTCCCCGTGGAACAGTTGGCTGTTGAGGGCAGTCCGGCCATGGCACCCTTCGACGCCTGGAACGCCGCGGAACGCCGCACCGACTACTGATATCCGGCCCGCGTTTTCACGCGGACCGGACCGATGGTCTTGGCAAAGCAGACCGAGTCCTCCCGTCCGGCGTACGGACCGAAGTTGGGCACCACGGTGTATCCGCCGTGCTGGTAGAACCGGCGCCCGTCCGGCTGTGCTGATCCTGCTTCGGCAGTGATGACGTCGTAGCCTGCGGCCCGGGCCCGGTACTCCAGTGCGGTGAGGATGGCCGTGGCAACCCCGGAGCCGCGGGCATAGGGCAGGACGTAAATCCGTTTGACCTCCGCCGTGGTGTCGCCGATCCTTCGCAGCCCGCCGCACCCCAGCGGCTGTCCGGAGCTCTTTTCATAGGCCACCAGGAACACGGCCGTGTCCTCCGCGGTGGGAGGTGAGGGCTCGCGGTCCGCGCTGCCAAACCGGAAGTCCAGCTCCGACTGCTGGGCCGCGCGCAAATCGGCACCCACCGGGTTGGTCCAGGGAACTTCCCGGATGGTGAGGTGCGGTGGTTGGTCGGCAAGCATGTGGGACCTCCTGTGCGGGCACCCGAGCGGGCTTTCCCCCAACTTAGGCGCCGGCGGTTTCAACCGTGTTTCAGTGCTGTGGCCAGTTGGCTAACAGGAAGCAGAGATAGCGGATGCGTGCAAAAATGGAAGGGATGACTTCCCTCGATACTTCCCCCGCAACCCCGTCCAAGCCGGTCGGCACCTCCAAGGCGCAGCTGCAGGCGCGGAAGGCGCAGGTCCGCCCTGCCACCGAGGGCTGGGAACAGGCCAAGGAACCGGACGGCCGCCCGCTGCTGCAGTTCAAGTCCCCGCGTGTGTCGCAGCCGCCGGTGCACCTGGCCGACCTGACCCTGTCCGAGCGCCAGGCGAAGCTCAAGGAGCTGGGCCTGCCCGCGTTCCGCGCCAAGCAGCTCTCGGTGCACTACTTCCAGCACTACACCACGGACCCGGAAACCATGAGCGACCTCCCCAAGGAGCGCCGCGATGACCTGGTGCAGGAGATGTTCCCGACGCTGCTGACCGAGGTCAAGCGCCTGACCACCGACAACGGCGACACCATCAAGTTCCTCTGGCGTCTCTTCGACGGTTCCCTCGTGGAGTCGGTGCTGATGCGCTACCCCGGCCGCATCACCCTGTGCGTGTCCAGCCAGTGCGGCTGCGGCATGAACTGCCCGTTCTGCGCCACCGGCCAGGCCGGCCTGACCCGGAACATGTCCACCGCGGAAATCCTGGACCAGATTGTCCAAGCCAACCGCGTGATCAAGGAGGGCGGCCTGGGCGGCAAGCGCCGCGACGGCGGGCACGACGCCGAGCGCGTCACCAACATTGTCTTCATGGGCATGGGCGAGCCGCTGGCCAACTACAAGCGCGTGATGAACGCCGTGCACCGCATGGCAGCGGACGTTCCCGAAGGCCTGGGCATGAGCGCCCGGCACATCACCGTGTCCACCGTGGGCCTGGTGCCGGCCATCAACAAGCTGGCCGAGGAGAACATCCCGGTCACCTTCGCGCTGAGCCTGCACGCCCCCGATGATGAGCTGCGCGATGAACTGATTCCGGTCAACAGCCGCTGGAAGGTGGACGAGGCTCTGGACGCCGCGTACAACTACTACCGCGTCACCGGCCGCCGCGTGTCCATCGAATATGCGCTGATCAAGGACATGAACGACCATCCGTGGCGCGCCGATCTGCTGGCGAAGAAGCTCAACGCCCGCGGCCGCGGCTGGGTGCACGTGAATCCGATTCCACTGAACCCCACGCCGGGTTCCATTTGGACCTCGCCGGAGCCGCACGTGACCCGCGACTTCATCAACCACCTCATCGATGCCGGCATCCCCACCACGCTGCGCGATACCCGCGGCAAGGAGATCGACGGCGCCTGCGGTCAGCTGGCTGCCGCGGACTAGGAACCCGGTACCCCGAAGCGGGTGGGGGCATCAGCCCCTACCCGTCGTGGGCCGCGTGCCAGTTGTTGTGCAACATCTGGTGCTCAGCTGCGACAAAGGCCCCGCACCTCAGGCACGTTAAATGTGCTGCGCGTGTTGCTTTCTCATACTGGTCGAGTACCTTTACCGGCTCCATGCCGAGGTATCGCTGAATCTTTGTCGTGAATTCCATGGGGCCAGTCTGCCTGTGAACGGGCCACTGCCCAAATGCGGGGCCTCGTGTCCGCTTCGGGCTACGAAGCGCAATCGGTAGTGTCCAAAACCGTGTGGGGCAGCTGCGGGAAACCGGTCATGGGCCAACGCTAACGGCGGCGGACCGTAAAACGACGACGGCGGGGGACCGGGTTGCGAAACCCGGCCTCCCGCCGTCGTCGTGCTTAGAGGGCTACTTGGTGACGTGGTCCACCAGCGAGTCGGCGATTCCGATGTACTTGGCCGGGGTCAGGTCCAGCAGGCGCGCTTCGGCGTCGGCCGGCAGGCCCAGGCCGGAGACGAATTCGCGCATCCGCTCGGCGTCCACGCGCTGCCCGCGGGTCAGGTCCTTGAGGCGTTCGTACGGGTTTTCCATGCCGGGGGCGCCGGCGATGGCCTCGGCGCGCATGACCATCTGGATGGCTTCGCCGAGCACCTCCCAGTTGGTGTCCAGGTCCGCGGCCAGGACGTCGTCGGCCACGTCCAGGCGCTCCAGGCCCTTGGCCACGTTGGAGATGGCGAGCACCGAGTGGCCGAACGCCACGCCGATGTTGCGCTGTGAGGAGGAATCCGTGAGGTCGCGCTGCCAGCGGGAAGTCACCAGGGTGGATGCCAGAGTGTCCAGCAGGCCGTTGGAGATCTCCAGGTTGGCTTCGGCGTTTTCGAAGCGGATCGGGTTGACCTTGTGCGGCATGGTGGAGGAACCCGTGGCGCCGGCCACCGGGATCTGCTTGAAGTAGCCGATGGAGATGTAGCTCCACACGTCGGTGCAGAAGTTGTGCAGGATCCGGTTGAACCGGGCCATGTCGGCGTACAGCTCGGCCTGCCAGTCGTGGGATTCGATCTGCGTGGTCAGCGGATTCCAGTGCAGGCCCAGGCCCTCGACGAAGCTGCGCGCCACCTGCTGCCAGTCGGCGTCGGGCACCGAAGCGTAGTGTGCCGCGTAGGTGCCGGTGGCGCCGTTGATTTTGCCCAGGTATTCGGTCTTCTCAATGCGGCGCAGCTGCCGGGACAGTCGGTGGGCCGTCACGGCCAGTTCCTTGCCCAGAGTGGTGGGGGTGGCGGGCTGGCCGTGCGTCCGGGAGAGCATCGGCACGGCGCGGGTTTCCTCGGCCATGACTGTGATCCGGTCGACCAGGTCGTGCGCGGCGGGAAGCCAGACATTCTCCACGGCGCCCTTGACGCCCAGGGCGTAGGAGAGGTTGTTGATGTCCTCAGAGGTGCAGCCGAAGTGCACCAGCGAGGTCAGGTTTTCGATGCCGATGGCTGCCAGGCGGCGGCCGATGTAGTACTCCACGGCCTTGACGTCGTGAACCGTGACCTGCTCGATTTCACCCAGTTCGGCTATCGAGTTGCCGTCGAAACCGGAGACGATTTCGCGCAGCTGCGCCTGCTGCTCGGCGCTCAGCGGGGAAGTGCCGGGAAGCACAGCATTGGACGTGAGGTGGATCAGCCACTCGACTTCGACGTGCGTGCGGTCGCGGTTCAGCGCGGCCTCGGACAGGTAGTCCACCAGCGGGGCCGTGACGCCGCGGTAGCGGCCGTCCAACGGACCGAGCGCAATGGCGGGAGTGACGGAAGCAAGAGGGACGCGGGAAGCAGCGGAGTCAGCCATGCCGCAATTCTTTCACGGCTCGGCCGCGCTCCCTGCTGTGTGACTTGCGGGTCACCTGATGCCATACGAGCGTTTGCGCCGGTAAATGGTTGCGCGGGACATGCCCAGCGCCGCCGCGGCCCGGGTCATATTGCCGTCGTTCTCCTCCAGCGCCCGCACAATCGCGTCGCGCTGCAGCGCCTCCAACGGTGAGAGGCGGTATTTGCTCAGGGCCCGCACCTCGGCCGGCAGCTGGTCAGTCCCGGCCACACCGGAGCGCTGCCGCAGCGTCACATCGCGGAGGATTCCCCGCAGCTGCGCCACGTTGCCGGGCCAGTTGAATTTGGCCAGGTGCTGCATGGCCTCCGGCGAAAGCGTGACACCGGGCCCCTTGCCGGGCTGCTGCGCCGCCTTGCCGAGCAGATGAGGCACCAGCTCATCCAGATCCTCTATCCGGTGGCGGAGCGCGGAAACCGCCACCGTGTGCTTGAAAAACGGTTGAATGCTGACCTCGAAATCCGGATCATCCACGGTGCTGTCGACGGTTGCCATCAGCCGCCCCCTGCCCTCCGCGGACTGCAGCAGGCCGGACAACGGCTCCACCAGCTCGGCCGGGAGGGTATTAACGTCCCGAAGCAGCAGCTCGAAGTTCTCCTCCTCCACCGCCGCCGCCACGGCATTGAGGTATTCCTCCTTGGTCCGGTGCCCTCCCGGACCCAGGACCTCCAAGCGGGCGGCCGAAGGGAACTGCGCAGCCACCGAGCGGAGCAGCGCGGCGCGGCCGCTGCCGGGTTCCCCGGCAACCAGGAACCAGCCGCCGTCCCGGTAGCAGCGGTCAACCTCCTGCTGGCTCCGGCGCCAGGACGGGCTCCTGCCCACGAGCCCGGGCAGGGTCTGCCGGCCGGGATGTCCTGCCGCGGCAGCGCGGGCCGGCTCCAGCAGCTGGACGGTGAACACGGTGCTTGTGCTGTCGTGATCCGGCGGCTCCGTTGACAGTCGGACGGTCCGCCCGCTGGGCAGCGGCACAATGAAGTTCCGGCCGGCCGGATGCGTGGACTCCAGGGCGTACTCCGCCAGCGAGGCCAGGTCCTGTCCGTCCAGGGAGGACCGCAGCTTCCGGTTCATCAGCACCTGATCCCCGCCGAGAGCCAGGATTGCCTGCGAGGTCCGCCTGGATGCTCGCAGGAAACCGTTGAACGGGGCGGTCTCCGCTTCGAGGGCCTGGCTCAGGATCCGGTCCTGGATGTGCCGGGCCGCGGTTTTGGCCAGGGTCATGAGGAGACTGCCGCCGTTGGCCGCCCAGGTGGTGAGGTCGAGGACGCCCAGCAGCTTCCCGGACACCGGATGGAGAATCGGCACGCCGGCACAGGACAGGGCCGCCAGATCATCCGTGTAGTGTTCCCGGCCCAGCACCAGGGCGGGCATTCGCATTTCCACGGCAGTGCCAATGCCGTTGGTGCCGACAAACTGTTCCGAGTAGCTGTACCCCCGGGCCAGCCGGACATCGTCCATGGCTGCCTTGATTGTCCGGTCAGCCGTTATCCGCTGGGTGATCACGCCGTCGGCGGTTGTCAGGATCACGGCCACGGGTTCGGCGGCGAGGTTTTCCGCCAGCTGCGCCAGAATCGGGGCGGCCGCCCGGATCAGCGTGGCTTCGGTGTTGGGTTCGCGGATGAATTGGGATTCCGCCCGGTGGGGATGCACCGTCAGTGCGCGGGACCTAAGCCAGGACTGCCGGATCGGTTCCCGCACCGCAGCTTCCGCCTCCGCCGCCTGAGCCGTTAGGAATCGTTCTCTTGCCTCATGCAGCTGGCGCTCGCTGGCGCCCGTTGGCCGGGATCCCATCGCCACACCGCCTTCAGCATTGAAGTCTGCACTACCGAAAGACCTCCCCCAGGTCCGTTTGGGCGCGCCGAGGGCCGCCTTCGTTTCTGGAGCTTACCGGGCGCGGCTCCGGAAGCCCATCTCAAAATGAGACGCCGTCCCCAGCCCGGTTCCGGTGTCATTGGATCACAGAGGCGGGCCGGCCGAATCGAATCGGCACCCAACCGATGCGCCACCGATGCTTCGGCACTTCGGACCGCCTCCGACCCGCGGGTCCATGACGGCCCCGCGGGTGCCCCAGCCCTAACAAGGAGGCAGCGTTGAGCAGGCAAAGCTTGAGCAAGGCTCACAAGAAGATCAGCGAGTTGTCGTGGGAACCGACCTTCGCCACGCCGGCAACCCGATTTGGCACCGATTACAACTTCACCAAATCCCCCAAGAAGGATCCGCTGAAGCAGATCCTGCGCTCCTACTTCCCGATGGAGGAGGAGAAGGACAACCGCGTGTACGGCGCCATGGACGGCGCGATCCGCGGCAACATGTTCCGCCAGGTGCAGGAGCGCTGGATGGAGTGGCAGAAGCTCTTCCTGTCCATCATTCCGTTCCCGGAGATCTCGGCAGCCCGGGCCATGCCCATGGCCATTGACGCCGTTCCGAATCCGGACCTGCACAACGGGCTGGCCGTCCAGATGATCGACGAGGTCCGCCACTCCACGATCCAGATGAACCTGAAAAAGCTGTACATGAACCACTACATCGACCCGGCAGGGTTCGACATCAGCGAGAAGGCCTTCGCCAACAACTACGCCGGCACCATCGGCCGCCAGTTCGGCGAGGGCTTCATCACCGGTGATGCCATCACCGCGGCCAACATCTACCTGACGGTGGTGGCCGAAACAGCGTTCACCAACACCTTGTTCGTCGCCATGCCTGCGGAGGCCGCAGCCAACGGCGACTACCTGCTGCCGACGGTCTTCCACTCGGTCCAGTCCGACGAGTCACGGCACATCTCCAACGGCTACTCCATCCTGCTGATGGCCCTGGCCGATGAGGACAACCGGGTGCTGCTCGAACGCGACCTGCGGTACGCCTGGTGGAACAACCACTGCGTCGTCGACGCCGCGATCGGCACGTTCATTGAGTACGGCACCAAGGACCGCCGGAAGGACCGGGACAGCTACGCCGAAATGTGGCGGCGCTGGATCTACGACGACTATTACCGCAGCTATCTGCTGCCGCTGGAAAAGTACGGCCTGAAAATCCCGCATGACCTGGTCGAAGAGGCCTGGAACCGCATCGTCAACAAGGGATACGTCCACGAGGTGGCGCAGTTCTTCGCCACCGGCTGGCCGGTGAACTACTGGCGGATCGATCCGATGACTGACCAGGACTTCGAGTGGTTCGAGGAGAAGTATCCCGGCTGGTACAGCAAGTACGGCAAATGGTGGGAAAACTACAACCGGCTGCGCTATCCGGGCGGGCACAAGGCCATCGCCTTCGAAGACGTCGACTACCAGTACCCGCACCGGTGCTGGACGTGCATGGTGCCGTGCCTGATCCGCGAGGACATGGTGACGGAAAAGGTCGACGGACAGTGGCGGACCTACTGTTCCGAAACCTGCGCCTGGACCGACATCAAGGCCTTCCGGCCCGAGTACGAGGGCAGGCCGACGCCGAACATGGGCCGGCTCACCGGAGACCGGGAATGGGAGACCCTCAACCACAACGAGGAGGTTTCCCACATCATCAAGAAGCTCGGCTACGTGCGCGACGACGGCAAGACCCTCATCGCGCAACCGCACCTCGACCTTGATGATCCCAAGAAGCTGTGGACACTCGACGACTTCAAGGGCATCCCCTTCCCCAGCCCCAACGTGACCTTGAACGAAATGTCCGACTCGGAGCGGGAGGCCCACATTGCGGCCTACAAGGCAGGCGGACCGGGAGGCCGCTTCGCGGCCACGGGGTAAGAACCCCCTTGATCACCCGGAAGCGGCGTTATTGCACGCGCCTGGCGCCGCTTCCGGGCCAGCCGGCCGGCCAAGGCCACCGCCACCGTCCGCATTGGCCGGAGAAAGACACTTGCTAGGAGAAAGAATGGGCAGGAACCACAAAGTCCGCTTCGAACCGGTTGAACTTGAGATCGACGTCGACGAGGACGAAACCGTCCTGGATGCGGCGTTCCGGCAGGGGGTTTCCCTGATGCACGGTTGCCGGGAAGGCCAATGCTCCGCCTGCAAGTCCTTCCTGCTCGACGGCGATGTCCAGATGGACCGGTATTCCACTTTCGCGCTGGCCGAGTCGGAAAGCGAGGAAGGGTACGTCCTGCTCTGCAAGACGCATGTTTACAGTGACTGCGAAGTTGAACTGATCAATTTTGACGAGGACGAGCTGCGCAACGCGGTTCCCCTGCAGAATCTGACCACCTCCGTCACGGCGATCACTGCGCTGACGGCTGACATCGTGTCGCTGAAGCTGCTGCCGGCCGGATCCGCGCGGTTCCAGTTCAAACCGGGCCAGTACGCGGACCTGGTGATCCCCGGCACGCCGGAGCACCGCTCCTTCTCCATGGCAATGACTCCCGACGACGGTCCGGAGCTCGAATTCATCATTAAGAGGTATCCGGGCGGAAGGTTCTCCGCCCTGCTGGAGTCCGAGCTGAAGGTCGGCGACAAACTCGACCTGGCCGGCCCCTATGGATCCTTCACCATCAGGGACAAATCGGAGCGCCCCATCGTCTGCGTGGGCCGCGGCGCCGGGCTGGCGCCGATCCTGTCCCTGCTGCGCCATTTGGCGAAGACGCAGAATCCACGGCCGGTGCATTTCTACTTTGGCGCCCGCGCCGCCGCGGATCTTTTTTATCTGGCCGAGATCAGCGAGCTGGGCAGCCGGCTCGCTGACTTCACGTTCATTCCCTGCCTCTCCGACGGCGGCGCGGCGGACGGGACCAACCTGGGGATGGCGGTCGAAGTCGGCCGGGTCACCGACGTCCTCGAACGCCGCGAAGCTGACCTGACCGGGACCGACCTGTACCTGTGCGGGCCGACTCCCATGGTCGACGCCGCCATGGCCTTCCTGGACAGCCAAAATGTCCCGCGCGAGCAGGTCTTCTTCGACAAATTCACAACCACGGTTCCGCAAGACTGAGGAAAGCGAGCATCACCATGAGCACACCCACAGCGGCCAAGCCCGAAAATCCGGAGCGCAGCTTTCCCAAGCCGCAATTCACTGACGCCGAAGCCGGCGCGCTGGAATTCCCGAGCTCCACCAGCCGGTCGTACAGCTATTTCACTCCCGAAAAGCTGCGGGCCACCATGTATGAAGACGTCACTCTCGACGTGCAGCCTGATCCGGAACGACATCTTTATCAGGGCTGGATCTACGGATTCCGTGACGGCCCCGGGGGTTATCCCAAGGAATGGACCGCGCTGAAATCCAGTGACTGGCACCAGTTCCGGGATCCGAACGGCGAGTGGGAACAGACCATTTTCCGCAACAATGCCAATGTGGTCCGCCAGGTGCAGCAGAACCTGGCCAACGCCCAGCTGGCCAAGGCCTATGACAGCTGGACGCCGGCCTGGACCCGGTTCGTGGAACGGAACCTCGGTGCGTGGATGCACGCAGAGCACGGTCTGGGCCTGCATGTGTTCACCGCCGTCCAGCGCTCGGGCCCCACCAACATGATCAACACCGCCGTGGCCGTCAACAGTGCTCACAAGCTGCGTTTCGCCCAGGACCTGGCGCTGTACAACCTTGACCTGAGCGAGGTGGTCGAGGGGTTCAACGGCGACGTGCACCGGGAGGTGTGGCAGACCGATCCGGTCTGGCAGGGTGTCCGGGAAAACGTCGAGCTCCTGACCGCCGCCAGCGACTGGGCCGAGGCAGTCTTCGCCACCAACGTGGTTTACGAGCAGCTCGTCGGCGTGCTGTTCCGGAGCCACCTGGTCATGCAGATCGCTGCCCGCAACGGTGACTACGTCACCCCCAGCCTGGTGGGCTCCGGGGAACACGACTACAGCCGCGACCAGGCCTACACCAGGGCGCTGTTCGCCATGCTGGTGCGCGATGAAGCGCACGGTGAAGCCAACAAAGCGAAGCTGTCCGAGTGGCTGGCGGTCTGGGTGCCCCGAAGCCTGAAGGCGGCACAGGACCTTCAGCCCATCTGGTCCCAGCCGCTGGAACGCGTGATGCCGTTCGCTGAATCGTTCGAGGCGGCAAAGGACGGCCTCCGCACCCTGTTGTTGAAGGACCTCGGAATCGACGTACCGAAGGAGCTGAACTGATGAACGAAATGGTATTTGGATCTGTCGCCGGATCCTCGAACATGTGCGGTGTCACCCTCATGAACAACCAGAACGGATATGTCGTTGCCGAGGTCATGGGCCGCAAGCCCGGGGTGAAGCTGGTGGAATTTCCCTCCATGATCCGGGTCGACAGCACCGAGACCCTGACGTTCGATTTCGCCGAGATCGGAGAAGAGCTCGGCCAGGATTTCGACCAGACGGATTTCGAGGAAATCATGTCCACGCACTACGGGCGCATGGTGCATTTCGATGACCGCACCATGCTCTTCGCCAACCCCGAAGAGGCAGCCGAGTACATCGGCTTTGACCTGATGCCGGTCCAGCCGTGAAAGCCGTGCAGCTGGGGCTCTACAACTCCAAGCCGGAGCTGGTGGAGGTGCCGCGGCCCACGGTCGACGGGCCGATGGACGTGATTGTCAGAGTGGGCGGCGCGGGCGTGTGCCGGACTGACCTTCACATCATCGAGGGCCAGTGGGAGGAAAAATCCGGTGTGCAGCTGCCGTACACCATCGGCCACGAGAACGCGGGCTGGGTCGAGGAGGTGGGCAGCGCCGTCACGAACATCGCCCCCGGAGACCCGGTCATCCTGCATCCGCTGGCGACCTGCGGCTTGTGCCGGGCCTGCCGGGCCGGGGACGACGTGCACTGCGCCAACTCCAAATTCCCGGGCATCGATTCCGACGGCGGCTACGCCGAGTATCTCAAGACGACGGCCCGTTCCGTGGTCAAACTCGATCCGTCCCTCCAGCCGGCGGACGTGGCAGCCCTCGCCGACGCGGGCCTCACCGCGTACCACGCGGTGGCCAAGGCAGCCCGGATCCTGAGGCCCGGCCATCGGGCGGTCATCATCGGAGCCGGCGGGCTCGGCCACATCGGCATTCAAGTCCTGGCGGCTTTGTCCGCAGCGGAAATGATCGTCGTGGACCGTTCCCCGGAGGCCCTGGAGCTGGCCAAGGATCTGGGTGCCCGGCACACCGTGGTGGCCGACGGCGGGCAGGTCGACGCCGTGCTGGCTCTGACCGGCGGAGAAGGCGCCGAGGTGGTGCTGGACTTCGTCGGGGAGGGCGGTGCCATCGAGGATGGCATCGCGATGCTCCGCCAGGCGGGGAGCTATTTCGTGATCGGCTACGGCGGCCGGTTGGAGGTGCCCACGATCGACATCATTTCCAGCGAAATCAACTTCATTGGCAACCTGGTCGGCTCCTACAACGACCTCGTGGAACTGATGTCCCTGGCGGCGGACGGAAAGGTCACCCTGCACACCTCCACTTATCCGCTGACGGAATTCGACACGGCGCTGACTGACCTGGACCAGGGGAGGGTCCGCGGCAGGGCCATCCTGGTCCCGTAAGCCCACAGCGCCAACCCGCCCATTCATCCGCAGCCGCGACAGCGGCCCAACCAAGGTACCGAGCAACGGGAAGTCATCGAACTACAGAAGGTGCGTGCTACATGGCAAAAGACCTGAAATTCAATGCGGAAGCCCGTCGGCTGCTGGAGGAGGGCGTCAATGCCCTTGCCGACGCGGTCAAGGTAACGCTGGGCCCCAAGGGGCGCAACGCGATGCTGGAAAAACTGACGGGCCCTCCCACCATCACCAACGACGGCGTGACCATCGCCAAGGAAATCCAGCTGCGCAACCCGTTCTCGAACATGGGCGCGCAGCTGGTCAAGGAGGTGGCCACCAAGACCAACGGCGTCGCCGGGGACGGCACCACCACCGCCACCGTGCTCGCGCAGGCCCTGGTCCGCGAGGGCCTGGCCGCAGTGAACGACGGCGCCAACCCGATGCAGATCAAGCGCGGCATCGAGACGTCGGTGGCCGCCGTCGTCGAGCTCCTCGGTGCGCGCAGCCGCAAGGTGGCGGGGGAGGAGGACCTGCGCCAGGTTGCCACCATCTCGGCCAACAACGACCCGGAGATCGGCAACGTCCTGGCCAGCGCCATGGCTCAGGTCGGGATCTCCGGGGTGGTGACCGTGGAGGAGTGGCCGCAGTTCGGGCTCGGGCTGAGCTTTGTGGACGGCGTCGAGTTTGACCACGGCTACATCTCCCCGTATTTCGTCACGGACAAGAACCGCATGGAGGCCGTACTGGACGACGCCTACGTCCTGCTGACCAATCAGAAGATCACCACGGTCCAAACCCTGATGCCGGTGCTGGAGCAGGTCCAGCGCTCCAACAAGCCGCTGCTGATTCTCTGCGAAAACATGGACGGACCGGCGCTGAGCATGCTGGTGACCAACAACGTCCATGACACGTTCCGGTCCGCTGTCGTGCGGGCACCCGGCTTCGGTCACCGCCGGGTCGCTGAGCTGGAGGACCTTGCGGCCGTCATGGGCGGCACCGTGGTCAGCACCGATTCCGGCGTGAAGCTGGAAAACGTGCGGATTGAGCACCTTGGCCGGGCGCGGCGGATCACCGTGACCGAGCATTCCACCACGATAGTCGGCGGGGCGGGGGCCGAGGAGGAGGTAACCGCCCGCATCCAGCAGATTGAACGGGAGCTGGCCCGGGCGGAAAACGATCACGACCAGGACAATTTCCAGCTGCGGATCGCGCGGCTCTCCGGCAGCGTGGCCGTGATCCGGGTCGGTGCCGCGACGGACGTCGAACTGAAGGAAAAGCAGCACCGGGTCGAAGACTCACTCTCCGCCACCCGGGCGGCGGTGGAGGAAGGCATCGTGGCCGGGGGCGGCACCGCGCTGGTGCAGGCGCAGCCCGCGTTGGCCGGGCTCAACCTGGCCGGGGACGCCGGAATCGGCAGGGACATTGTGCACAGCGCCCTGGAGGAACCCCTGCGGTGGATCGCCATCAACGCCGGGTACGACGGTGAAGAGGCGGTGAAGACGGTGCAGGAATCGAGCGTAGGCACCGGCTTCAACGCCATGACCGGCGAATACGGGGACATGTTTGCAGCCGGCGTGATTGACCCGCTCAAGGTCACCCGTTCGGCCCTGCAGAGCGCCGCGTCCATTGCCGCGCTGCTGCTGACCACGGAGACCCTCGTGGTGGAGGAGGTCCTGAACCATCCGGGGGAGATCTACGCCCCGGGATTCGGCGACCTGGCCGAAGGCATGGTCCGCCCCAGCAACATCTACTAGGTTGCACGGCATCTGTTCCCAGATTTTCAACGCATTTGACTCATTTGATCGAAGGAGATCCGATGAAACTTCCAGCCAAGTATCCATCCCTCAACGCCACGCAGCTGTCCGAGGAGGCCCAGTCCACGCTCATCCGGATCCTCCGGGTAGCGTTCCCGCATCCCGGGTTCCCGGACGGGCCGTACGCCCGGACGGCTGCGAAAATCGCTGCCGAAGCCGCCGCCTCCACCTGGTTCCGCATTGAGCTCGTCCAGGGGCTGGCCACCCTAAACGCCGCCGCTGACGAGCACCGCTTCATCGACCTCTCCGATGAGGAGGCGATGAGCGTCCTGCGCCGCATCGAAGACTCGGTGTTTTTCGGATTCATCCGGCGGACCACGGTGCTGAACTTCTACGATGATCCCGAAGTCTGGGAAGCGCTGGGCTACGAGGGATCGTCCTTTGACCAGGGCGGCTATCTGCATCGGGGATTCAACGACCTGGACTGGCTCCCGGAGCCCCGGATCGACGAGTCGGAGGAACAGGTGCCGGACCAGGGCCCCCTGCCCTACCGTGTGGCCGCGGTGCCGGTCGCGTCAGCCCGTCCCGCGGCGGCCGGCCAAGCGGCCGGCGGCGGTGCCGTTCCGGCTGCCGCCGCAGCGGCGGGTCCGGATGAACTGTCAGGTGTTGGACCCAGTTCGGGCTTCGCCCGGCGTGAAGCAAGGGGCGAATAGTGGCCAAGATCGAGTTTGACGACAAATCTGCAGTGGTGGTTATCGGCACCGGCGCGGGCGGGGGCACGGTCCTGTATGAGCTGACGAAGTCCGGGGTGCCGGTGGTGGCGTTGGAGGCCGGCGGCCACATCCTCAACGAGGACTACGTCAACAATGAATGGGAGGCCTTCAACCAGATGGCCTGGCTGGATCCCCGGACCACCAGCGGCAGCTGGCGGGTGGCCCGCGACTTCCCAAACCTTCCGGCCTGGATCGTCAAGGCAGTGGGCGGCAGCACCACGCACTGGTCCGGCGCCACACCGCGGTTCAAGGCTCACGAGTTCACGGCACGCTCCACCTACGGCCGGATCGAGGGGGCCAACCTCGAAGACTGGCCGATATCCCTGGCGGATCTTGAGCCGTACTATGACGCGGCCGAGAAAAAGATGGGCAGCACGCACCGCCATGGGCGGCCGGCCCTTCCGGCCAACAACAACTACAAGGTCTTTGCCAACGGCGCCGAGAAGATCGGGTACCGGCATTACGCCACCGGCCCCTACGCCACCAATGCCGAACCCTACGACGGCCGGCCCGCCAGCATCCAGGACGGCTTCAACTTCCAGGGAGACAAAAACAAGTCCAAGTGGTCCACCCTGGTGAGCGAGATCCCCAAGGCGGAAAAAACCGGGCTGCTGGACCTGCGGCCGAACTCGCAGGCCGTGCAGATCACCGTGGATGCGTTCGGAAAGGCGGACGGGGTCATCTACATCGACGCCGACGGCCAGGTGCAGCGCCAGCTGGCCCGGGCCGTGTGCGTGGCCGGCAACGCCATCGAAACGCCGCGGCTGCTGCTCATGTCCGCCGATTCCAGGCATCCGGACGGCCTCAGCAACTATTCCGGCCAGGTCGGGCGCAACTACATGCGCCACACCACCGGATCCGTCTACGCACGCTTCGACCAGCCGGTCCGGATGTACCGCGGAGAGACCATGGCCGGGATCATCGCGGATGAATCACGGCATGACACCGGCCGGGGTTTCTCCGGCGGCTACTACATGGAAACGCTCTCCCTCGGGCCGGCCTTCCTCGCCAGCTTCGTGGATCCGGGTACCTGGGGACCGACGTTTGCCCATGTGATGGCGGAGTACCTGAACACCGCCGGAATGTGGATTGTTGGGGAGGACATGCCGCAGGAATCCAACCGGATCACACTGAACAGTGCGGTCACGGATCCGCTCGGGCTGCCGGTCCCCAACGTGCATTTCGACGACCATCCCAATGACGTGGCCATGCGGGAACACGCCTACCAGCAGGCGGACCTGCTGTACTCGGCCGTCGGCTCGGATGACACCACGCACACCCCGCCGTACCCCTCGACCCACAACCTCGGCACGGCCCGAATGAGCTCACGCCCCGAGGACGGCGTGGTCAATGCCTTCGGGCAGTCCCATGAAATCAGCAATCTCTTTGTCTCGGACGGTTCCGTGTTCACCACCGGCGCGGCGGCCAATCCGACCCTGACGATCGTTGCCCTGGCGACACGGCAGGCGGAATACATCGTCGACCAAATGCACCAGCAATTCATTTAGGAGCAATCATGGCAGCAACAATGACCGAACCGCGTGATCCCTTTGCCGATCTCCCGGGGGTTGCGGAATTCTCCGTGACGTCCGCCGATGTCGACGACGGCGGAGAATGGCCGGTTCCTCAGCGCAGCGGCATCCTCGGCGCCGGAGGCGCTGATGTCTCGCCCCAATTGTCGTGGAGCGGAGCCCCGGAGGGCACCAAGAGCTACGCCGTCACGGTCTACGACCCCAAAGCGCCGACGGGATCCGGGTTTTGGCACTGGGCCGTGGCCGACATCCCCGCCGCGGTTAACGAGTTGGAGACCGGTGCCGGCTCGCCAACGGGAGCCGGCCTGCCCGACGGCGCCTGGCAACTGGCCAACGATCTCTCCCTCAAGCAGTTCCTGGGTGCCGCTCCTCCTCCCGGAAACGGACTGCACACGTACTACATAGCGGTTCATGCACTGGATGTGGAATCGCTCGGACTCCCCGAGAACGCCACCCCGGCCTTCTTGGCGTTCAACCTGTACGGCCACACGCTCGGCAGGGGAGTGCTCACCGCCACCTTCGAGCAGTAGGTGAGCCCAGACAGAAGCAACGACGGTCTGAGGAGCATCGGGAGTACCGGCCCGCGCGGCCGGTCCCCACCGGGAACGGGAGTCCGGCCGCGTCGCGGCAGCCGGGCTCCCGTCCGTGTTTCCCACTGTTTCCTCATCAATGAGAGCTGCTCAAGCTTCGCTGCTGTGCGTCCGCTGACCTGTCCTCCACTGCGGCGCCTGCGGCCGCCTCTGCGCGCTTTTATCCACAACTGATCCGAGGACGGCACTGGCCCGTGCGGTTACGTGGGAGAACAGAGGCGCAGGGAACGGAGCAAGCAGTCGGGATAGGGGAAACAAATGGATCCGGTCTACGGGGACAATCCGCCGGGTATGTCGGAAGCAGAAGCCGGAGCCGAATATGTGCAGGCCGCGATTGAGGAGCTGGAGTCGCTGGAACGGGACCTTCCACAGCTGCAGAGGATGGAATGGCGCTCCGAAGCTGCCGACGAGTTCGCGGAATTTCTGCACGGGTGCGTGAGCCGCATGGCCACAACCGTGCGCGATTTTGAAGCCGCTGCGGAAGTGCTCGTCCGGTATGCGGGCGAACTGCGGCTGCTGAACGCGGGGGACAGCTAAATGAAGGCCCCGGCGCTCGCATCGACCGAGGATCCCGGCGGTCCCATAGTCAAGGGCGGGTCCAGGGGACTTGCCGTGGAATACCGCGAGCTCGAAGCAACCGGAGGAAAGCTGGAGGACACCTCCGAACGGCTGCAGGACCTGCGGTTCCGCGGCACGGATCTCTGCTTTCGATTGCGCGGGCTCAGCGCGTTGCCTGAGGCGGCAGCCCGAGCTGCAGATGCGGTGGATGCAGCAGTTCAAGGTCTCCTCCGGGGCATCGAGGAACTGGAGGATGCGGCGCGGCGCCTTCGGAAAGCTGGCGAGAACTATCTCGAGGTTGAAGGACGGGTGGAAAAGGAGCTCAAAGCCCTTCAGCGCGGCGTCCCCGCCCTGGGGCTGGCGTTGTACCTATGGGGCCACAACGGCTGGGGATACCCGGATCGGATAGTCAGCGAACTGATGCTTCCGGACACGGAGGGCGCCGCCGAAAAGCTGGAGTCCAGGCTCAGCCGCCACGGGTTCCTCGGACCGATCGCCGTCAGCAAACAGGCCGGAAACCACGGGAAGGTCCGGCTGGGCGGCACCGCCCGGAGTCTCCTGGAACGCGTCCGCCTCCTGGAGGAGGAGGACGCCGGCGTCATCGAAATTCTCACGGTTGTCCGCGGCGGTCAGCGGCTGCAGATCGTCACGCTGCCCGGAACGCAGGACGATCCAGCACTGGGTATATCGAATCCGTTCGATAGTCTCGGGAACGTCGAAGGCATGGGCGGGGACAGCCGGTATGTGGCCGAAGCCGTTGCCCAAGCCCTGCGGCAGTCCGGAGCATCACCCGGGGATTCAGTCATTCTGACGGGCTACAGCGAGGGCGGAATTCATGCGGTCAACATCGCTGCGCGACTGGCGCAGGACGGAGAGTTCACCATGGAAATGGTTTTGACTGCGGCCGCGCCGCGCGGGGGCCGGGACCTTCCCGAGGGCGTCAGGGCGTTGCATTTGGAGCATGCCGAGGATTGGGCCACCGGCGCCGACGGGGCATCAAACCCCGATACGCGAGATCGCATCACCGTCACGGGCACTGCACCGGTGCCTGAGGGAGGCGACGGCGGCCTGGGTCCGGCGCATCAGCTTGATGTTTACCTGGACCTTGCCGCACAGGCGGACGCCAGCGGTGATCCGTCGCTGAAGGAGTCCCTGGCGCACCTGGCCGAGGTCATCGCGCCCGGAACCATTGCCACGCGGGGCCTGTTCAAGCTCTCCAGGAAACCGGCTTCTCAATCTCCTGCGCAGCGGCCGCCCCGGCAGGGCACGGTCCCGGCGCTGCCTCCGCCCCGGCAGGGAACTGTCCCGCCGCTGCCGAAACCGGTGTCGCCGCTGCCGATGCCGGTGGGTCCAGCCGCGCCGCCGGGATTCTGGTTACCGGCGGGTCCCGGTCAGTGAGCCCGCCACCAGGGACACCACGCTGACAATGATCGAGGCCAGGATGCCCGTCCAGAAGAAGGAGTCCACTGCCAGTTCCACCGGCGTATAGCTGCTCAGCCAGGAGGTGAGCATGAGCATCCCCGCATTGATGACGATCGTGAAGAGGCCCAGGGTCAGGATGGTCAGCGGCAGCGACAGCAGCTTGACGACCGGACGGATCAGGGCATTGACGAGGCCGAAGAGCAACCCGATGAAAAGGTAGGCGAGCACCAGATCGACAGTGGGATCGCCGGTCAGGGCGCCGCCGGTTTCGATGACCGCGATGCCGGGCAGCAGCAGGCCTGCCACCCACACTGCCAGGGCGTTGATGAGGATCCGAATCAGAAAGCGCATGCCTACATGCTGGCACACCGTCCGCCGCGTTTGCCGTTCTGGCCGGCCGCGGTCCTGTGTGGCGTCGTGGTGTCATACGCCGCGGCCGTGCCTCTGCCGGGAAGCGGACGCTATTAGGGTTGAGGGATGACGACTACCGAGAATGACACCAACGCAGCTGACGTTCCGGCCCCGGAGATCCGTCCCCGCAGCGTAATGGGTGCATTGCCCCGCTACACGGCCGGAAAGCCGCCCGCCGTCATCGACGGACTGGAAAGTTACAAGCTCTCCTCCAACGAAAACCCCTTTCCTCCGCTTCCGGTGGTCCTGGAGGCGATCAGCGGCCGGCAGGACATTAACCGCTACCCGGATCCGCTCTCCACCGCTCTGCGCACCGAGCTGGCCTCTTTCCTGGACGTCCCGGCTGATGACATCGTCACCGGCGGCGGAAGCCTTGGCGCACTGAACCAGCTGCTGGCCTCCTTCGCCGGCCAAGACGAAAACGGCGTGCAGGACCAGGTCATCTACCCGTGGCGTTCCTTTGAGGCGTATCCCATCAGCGTGGGGCTGTCCGGTGCCGAGAGCGTCCAAGTGCCGCTCCGGGAGGACGGCACGCATGATCTCGAGGCGATGGCCGCCGCCGTCACTCCGCGGACCCGCGTGGTCCTGCTTTGCACTCCCAACAACCCCACCGGTCCGGCACTGACCGCCCGCCAGGTGGAGGATTTCCTGTCCAAGGTGCCTTCCGACGTGATTGTCGTGATCGATGAAGCCTACGAAGACTTTGTCCGCGACCCCGAGGCGGTGAACGGCATTGACATGTACCGCCGGCACCCCAACGTGGTGGTGCTGCGGACCTTCTCGAAGGGGGCGGGACTGGCCGGACTTCGGGTCGGGTACTCTGTCTCACACCCGCCGATCACGCAATACCTGCGGGTGGCTGCCGTGCCGTTTGCCGTCTCCCAGCTCGCCGAAACCGCAGCAGTCACGTCGCTGCGGCACCACGGGGAACTTGTGGAAAGAATACAAGAACTGGTGAAAGAGCGGGCACGCGTGGTCAACGGGCTCAGGGCGCTCGGGTGGCGGATTCCGGACGCGCAGGGAAACTTTGTCTGGCTGGCACTCGGCGACAATACCCCCGAGTTTGCAGCGTTGGCGGAGCAGAGGGCCATCGCCGTCCGGGCTTTCGGCACCGAAGGGGTTCGGGTCACCGTCGGTGAGGAGGAAGCCAATACGCGATTCTTGGATCTCTGTGCGACCTATACAAAGGGACCACGCGTTTCCTAGCGTGTCCTAAGTGCGGTCCGGGCCTGTGCGCTCGTTAGGCTGAGGGAAGTAAGTTCCGCATATATGCTCCCCGGGGTGATCTATTCCCCGGCGGGCATATATCTAGCACGGGTCGGCCAGGTGGCTGTCCCGGCGAGGAGTAAGCATGGACCTCAAACACTCGCCTGCCCGAACGGCAGCCGGTGATGGCTCCCGCCTGCCCGGCGGCGCCGGCGGCGCCGTGGGCACCGGCTCGAGCGCCGGCGGCGCCCCAATAACCAGCCGTGGCCAGAGCGGCACCGCCGCCCCGGGCACCGCTGCACCGACCGCCGCCGGCCCTGCCGACGGCACCGGCATGGTGCAGCTGCTGACCCCCGAAGGGGAGTGGCTGGACGACAGCAGCTACGGCGCCTATGCCGCCGAGCTGGGCGCTGAGGAGCTGCGCGGGCTGTATCGGGACATGTTCACGATTCGCCGCTTTGACCAGGAAGCCACGGCGCTCCAGCGGCAGGGCGAACTCGTGATGTGGGTGCCCATGACCGGGCAGGAAGGTGCGCAGATCGGATCGGGCCGCGCTCTGCAGCCCCAGGACTATGTGTTCCCGACCTACCGCGAGCACGGCGTCGCGCTGACCCGCGGCCTGGAACTGTCCCACCTGCTGCGCCGTTTCCGCGGTATTTCGCACGGCGGCTGGAACCCCAGCGAGGCCAATTTCCACCTCTACACCCTGGTCCTGGCCGCACAGGTGCCGCACGCCGTCGGCTACGCGATGGGAATGGCCCGGGACCAGGCAGCGGAACCGCAGCTCCCCGAGGCAGCCACAGTGGCCTACTTCGGTGACGGCGCCAGCTCCGAGGGCGATGTCCATGAGGCCATGGTCTTCGCCGCCTCGTATGACGCCCCTGTCGTCTTCTTCTGCCAGAACAACCACTGGGCCATCTCGGTGCCCACTGAAGTGCAGTCCAGGATTCCGCTCGCCAACCGCGCCAAGGGCTACGGTTTCCCCGGCATCCGCGTGGACGGCAACGACGTCGTCGCTGTCCACGCGGTGACCCGCTGGGCGCTGGAACACGCCCGCTCCGGAAAGGGGCCGGTGCTGATCGAGGCCTTCACCTACCGGATGAGCGCCCACACGACCGCCGATGACCCCACCAAGTACCGTCTCAGCGCCGATGAGGAAGCCTGGGTTTCGCGCGATCCGCTGACCAGGCTGGAGAAACACCTGCGCGCGGCGGGCCTTGCCGATGATGCCTTCTTCGACACGCTGGCCAAGGACGGACAGGCGATGGCCGACAAGCTCCGCGAGGACGTCCTGGCCATGCAGGCACCCGGATTCGAAGACGCCTTCACCGATGTGTATGCCGAAGCGCACCCGCTGATCCAGGAGGAACTGGACTTCCACCGCCGGTACGAGGCCGGCTTCGCCGACTCCCAGGAGCCCACCGCATGAGCACCATGACCATGGCCAAGGCCATCAACGCCGGGCTGCGCGCCGGTCTCGCGGCCAACCCAAAGTCCCTGCTCATGGGCGAAGACATTGGCGACCTCGGAGGCGTGTACCGCGTCACCGAAGGGCTGAAGGCGGATTTCGGCGCCAGCAGGGTCATGGACACGCCGTTGGCGGAATCGGGCATCATCGGCACCGCCATCGGACTCGCGCTGCGCGGCTACCGACCGGTCTGTGAAATCCAGTTCGACGGGTTCGTCTTCCCGGGGTTCAACCAGATCACCACCCAGTTGGCCAAGATGCACTCGCGCAGCGAAGGCGCCCTCAGTGCCCCGGTGGTCATCCGCATTCCCTACGGCGGCGGAATCGGTTCCATTGAACACCACTCCGAATCCCCCGAAGCACTGTTTGCGCACACTGCGGGACTGCGCATCCTGACGCCGTCGAACCCGCAGGACGCCTACTGGATGATTCAGCAGGCCATGACGTGCCAGGATCCGGTGATCGTTTTCGAACCGAAGCGGCGCTACTGGCTCAAGGGCGACGTGGACACCGAACAGCCCACCGGAGACCCCTTCGCTGCCCATGTGCTGCGGAAGGGAACCGACGCCACAATCGTGACCTACGGACCGCTGGTGCCGGTGGCCCTGGCCGCCGCGAAGGCCGCCGAGGAAGACGGGCGGAGCGTCGAAGTGGTGGACCTGCGCTCGATTTCCCCCATCGACTTCGACACCGTAACGGAGTCGGTCCGCAAGACCGGCCGGCTGATTGTGACCCACGAGGCCCCCACCTTCGGCGGCATCGGCGGCGAGATTGCAGCCCGCGTCACCGAGCGCGCGTTCCTGTCGCTGGAGGCGCCGGTCATCCGCGTCGGCGGGTTCCACATGCCCTATCCCGTGGCCAAGGTCGAAGAGCACTACCTGCCGGACATCGACAAACTGATGGATGCCCTGGACCGCTCCTTCGCCTTTTAGCCCGTTCCCCGCGCTGACGGATCGGGCAGCCGGCCGGAAGGCCCATCCATGAAGCTTGCCGCACACGAAGATTGAGAAGCCATGACTGAGAGAACGTTCCACCTTCCCGACGTTGGAGAAGGCCTGACCGAGGCTGACATTGTCGAGTGGAAGGTCAAGGCCGGAGACACGGTTGCCGTCAACGATGTGATCGTTGAGATTGAAACCGCCAAGTCGCTGGTGGAGCTGCCCTCGCCCTACGCCGGCACGGTCTCGGCACTGTTGGTGCAGGAAGGCCAGACCGTCGACGTCGGATCGCCGATCATCAGCGTCACTGCCGGTTCCCCGGCGGACGACGGCGGCCAACAGCCGGGTGCTCCGATGACTCCGGCGCCCGTTCCGGCGGCAGCGCACGACGACGAGCAGCCCAGCGCCTCGCTCACCGGCACCGGTCCCAAGGCCGACGCCGTGAAGCGCCGGCCGCGGGTCAGCCGGCCTGCCGCCACCCCCGCTGAGCCTGCCGCGGCCACTGCAAACCCGGCCGAGGCCACGCCCTCCGCTCCCTTGAGTGAAACCGCCGGCGTGCCCGCGCCGCCCTCCTCGCAGCCGGCAGGCCAAGATCCCCGCCCGCAGAGCGTCGCCTCTGCCGGCGCCGCCGTGCAGGATACCCTCAGCCGCCTGATCCAGCGGGTGCTGGCGAAGCCGCCGGTGCGCAAGGCGGCGAAGGACCTGGGCATCAACCTCGCCGACGTCCCGGCAACCGGTGCCAGCGGCGAAGTGACCAAGCAGGACCTGATCAGCTATCAGGCACAGCGTGATTCCGAGCAGGACTCGGCCGACACCTTCTGGGCCGGGGCCCAGCAGCCACGGGATCAGCGGATTGAGCGCGTTCCGGTGAAGGGGGTGCGTCGGGCCACCGCCAAGGCGATGGTCGAAAGCGCGTTTACCGCTCCGCACGTGAGTATTTTCGTGGACGTGGATGCCTCCCGCACCATGGAATTCGTGAAGCGGCTGAAAGCCTCGCGCGATTTCGAAGGAATCAAGGTTTCCCCGCTGCTGATCCTGGCCAAGGCGGTCATCTGGGCGGCGGCCCGCAACCCCTCGGTCAACGCGACCTGGGGGGGCGAGGAGATCCTGGTCAAGCACTTCATGAACCTCGGCATCGCTGCAGCCACGCCGCGCGGCTTGATGGTGCCGAACATCAAGGATGCCCAGGACCTGTCCCTGAAGGAACTGGCAGTGGCGCTCAACGCCCTGGCGACCACCGCACGCGCCGGCAAGACGCCGCCTGCCGACATGCGGGGCGGCACCCTGACCATCACCAACATCGGCGCGCTCGGCATTGACACCGGAACGCCGATCATCAACCCCGGGGAAGTCGCGATCGTGGCCTTTGGCACGATCAAGCAAAAGCCCTGGGTGCTCGACGGCGAAGTCATCCCGCGCTGGATAACCACGCTGGGCGGCTCGTTCGACCACCGCGTGGTGGACGGTGATCTTTCGGCACGGTTCATGGCCGACGTCGCCTCGATCCTCGAGGAACCGGCGCTGCTGCTGGACTAATCCGGGCGGGCTGCCGGGGATGCGCTTGGCCGGGCAGCGGCAGCGGACTGGCCGGTTTGGCCGCTGCCGCGGGTCGCCGGGAGCTGCGGTCCCGCGTCCGGGCGGATACGATCAGGGGACCATGACAAATCCTCGCAGCCCCCAGGGCCAAGGCGGCGCCCCGCACATCGACTGGAAACGCACGGTCATGCTGCTCGCTGTGGCGTTTATCGTCTCCAGCCTGCTCATCATCCTGTTTCCGGGCCTGGGCACGATTTGGCGCTTGTTGATCATCATTGCCCTGTTCGCCGTCGTCTTTCCCTTCCTGGAGCGGCGCCGGCGGAACCGCTAACCGGCAGCGGCATCCAGCGCCCGGCGCAGCACCGGGGCCAGCCGCCGCACTCCTTCACGGATGTCCTCCTCGGACACGGCGCTGAACGCCAGGCGCAGCTTGTTGGAGGGCTCATCCGACGGGGTGAAGGCAGCGCCCGGAATGAAGACCACGCCGGCGTCGATGGCCTCGTACAGCAGGGGATAGGTGTCCACGCCCTCCGGAAGGCTGAGCCACACGAAGAACCCGCCGTCGGGCACCGTCCAGTTCACGCCGTCGGGCAGGTGCTCTGACAGTGCCGAAAGCATGGCGGCGCAGCGAGCCGCATACAGTACCCGCGAGTTCCGGATGTGCTGCATCCAGTCATAGTCCCGCAGGTAAGCGGAGACCAGCATTTGGGTCAGCGGCGACGGGCAGAGGACCACGGCTTCGCAGGCCAGGTAAAAGCGGCGGTGCAGGTGTTTGGGAACCAGTGCCCAACCCACGCGCACGCCGGGCGCAAAGATCTTCGAGAACGAGCCCAAATACAGGACGTCGTGCGGATTTCCGGCGCGCAGCGGCGTCAGCGGCCGGCCGTCAAAGCGCAGCATGCCGTACGGATTGTCTTCGAGGATGAGGATGTTCGCGTCGGCGCAGATGTCGACGATCCGCTGCCGGCGGCCGGCCGCCAGGGTGACGCCGCTGGGGTTGTTGAAGCTGGGAATCGTGTACAGCATCTTGATGGACTTGCCCTGCCCGCGCAGCGCGGCGATCTTCTGCTCCAAGGCCTCGGGAACCAGGCCCTCGCTGTCCGTCGGCACGGCGTGCACATCCACCTCATAGGCTTCGAATGCGTTGAGGGCGCCCACATAGGTGGGGTCCTCGCAGAGCACCACGTCGCCGGGGTTGCAAAAGACCTTCGCGGCGACATCCTGTGCTGACTGTGATCCGGTGGTGATGACGACGTCGTCGGGATCGGCGTCGGGGATCCCTTCGGCCGCCATCACCTCACAGGCCTGGCGCCGCAGTTCGGCCATGCCCTGCCCGGCTCCGTACTGCAGCGATTCCAGGCCGTGGTCGGCAATGATGCTGCGTGCCGACTCGCCCAGCTCCTTGAGGGGCAGGGAGCGCAGGTAGGGGCTGCCGCCTGCCAGGGACACCAGCCCGGGCCGGATGGAGATGTCGAAAACATCGCGCACGGCCGACTGCTTGATGTGGAACGCCCGGTCCGAGAACAGCGCTTCATGGCGGTGGGTCGACGCGACAGCCCGCTCCAGGGCAGTCTGAGTCTCCGCGTTAAGGGCAGTGGCGGAGGTCTCCTCGAAAGTCATCCCCATATCCTAGCCGCTTCAGTTCACGCGGAGACAACATTCGTTGTCTAAATCCAGCCTGCCCGGTGCGCCTTCACTCCGGCCTGAAACCGGCTTTCCGCGCCAAGGTCCTCCAGCATTTTGGCAATGTGCCGGCGGCAGGTCCGCACGCTGATCCCCAACCTCCGGGCGATGACCTCATCTGACTGCCCCGAGGCGAGGGCACGGAGGATTGACCGCTGCAGGCTGCTCAGCTGCCCTGGCTGCGGGTCTTCTGCCAGGAACGGCTCGCCAAGTTCCCAGGCAAAATCGAACATGCGCACGAAGAGGTGAATCAGGTGGGGGTCGCGGATGACCAATCCGGCCCGGTCATCAGCACACCGCGCGCGCGGAACCACGGCCACCTTGCCGTCGAAGATCACGATCCGCAGCAGCATGTGCGGGAGGGTCCGGAATTCGCCGCCTGCTGCCGTGACAATCTCCACTGCCCTGCGGGTGGGCATGTGGTCCCGGATGCTGGAATGGTAGAGCGTCCGGCGCCGCACCCCCTGCCGCAGCAGATCGACATCCTTCTGGATGCTTTCCTCCTGCGCGTCGGCAGTGGCTCCCGGGCCGGGGCGCGCCATCAGGACGCAGTCGGATGCGGAGCGGCCGTACTCGATGAGGACGCTCATCACCTGGTCCGGGTCCTCCAGGACTTCGACGGCGGCATCGGTGGAAGCCTGCCGGCTGGCTTCGGCAAAGACATGGGCAAGGCCGGCCAGCTCCCGACGGGTCGCGGCGATCCTCGAGCGCAGATCGAGCAGCGCACGTTCGTCCGGGTCTACGAGTTCCGCCAGTGCGACGTCCGGCGAGACTGCCGCGAACCTGCTCCGGGGGCCTTCGTTGGCCCGCATCAGCAGGCGCCGCTCCATCAGCTGCTCGATGGCCGATTCGATGGAGCGCGTGGTGAAGCCCAGCGCCTCGGAGGCTTCGTCAACCCTCCAGCCGGGACTGCTGACGGCGTACCGGTACACGGCCAGACATACATCATCCACTGCAGCGGCTCCTTTCGGTGGTGCTGAGGCTACCCTATCCATCGGCGGTCCGCGCACGGTGGCGGCCGGCTTCCGGTCCGACAGATGGAAAGGCTGACATGGCCAGTTAATGCCACTAACCCCGGAGCCTCGGCTGACGGCTGGAAAATGCCGGTTTGCTGCGCTGATCTCGGGCGTTTCCGTTGGGCTGGGGGCGGGGGCCGGCGGCACCGGGGGTGAAACGGGGCATGACAGGAACCGGGCACCGGAAGGGGTAGACGAAGACTTGCGGGGCGGGGGAAGCTTTCGGAGTCAATCACTCGCACAGGCTGGGGATCAGCCGCAGGCACAGGAGGGGGAACGAAAATGACCAGCAAGGTTTGGGACTGGCTCTAAGGGATGCCCCTTAGGGGGCCTGCATCAACACCTTTACGACAACACCTTCACTACGAGAAAAACTGCAAGACCCCGCCCAGCGGCGGTAGCCAAGCAACAACCCCGGAGGGGATGCATGCCATGAGTCAGCTGACAGCAGTTCGAAACGCCTCACGAACTCACTCAACCGCACAATGGTGGACGCTCTCCTTCTACACCGGGGGCTTCGATGTAGCGGACGGCATCATTGGAGAGTTGGTTACCCCGCTGGCGGCCCAGGCACAGGCCAAGGGAGCCCGCCGATGGTATTACACGAGGTGCATGGAGCCGGCAAACGCGCACGTGCGGCTCAGGATCCTGGCGGAACCCGAGGTCTTGGAGCGGCTGAAATTCCTGCTGGCGGCGCTCCGGGACCAGGCATCGGGAGTCATCGGCCACCTGGAGGTGACCCACGAGTACAGTGAACCGGCAACTGACCGCCCGAACCCCGGCGGTACAGAGCAGCAAAATCTGCGGATGGAAGCAGATTTGGCCAAGTACGGAGGGGTCGAAGGCCTTGCCCTCGCCGAAGAAGTTTTTGAGCTCTCATCCGACCTCGGGGCATGGGCGACGGCGCGCTTTCCCAAGGTCCAGAACAGGTGGGCCCTCGGCTCCCTGCTGCTCTTTGATTCGGCACGGGCAATGATGAAGGGCCCGCGCTCGGCCAGCTGGCCGGACCGCCGGCGGATCTCCTGGGACTATTACTGGGACAGCCATCTGCGCAGCTGCACGTCAGGCTTTGGTTCGCGGGCCGCCAGCGTGCGGCAGGCGATGACGGTCCAAGTGGCGGCAAAGGTCATGCCCACCCAGCGGCTGATGGCGGCAACGGCGGCTGAATCGGCAGTGGAGAACTGGCGTCGACGCTGGTTTCGGACCATAGACACGTATCTGTACCGCGCCGACAAAGCCCGGCTGAGCCGAAGCGCCCAGCACCTCACCGTCTACCAGGCACACATGCTTCTCAACCGGCTGGGACTTTCGCTCCGTGAAGAAGCGGCTTTGGGACTGTATGCCCGGAGCTGGAGCGTTGAACGCGAAGCAGCACTCCTCGACAGGCATTAGGCCGGCCGAAGACCCAACATCAGGAAGGAAGCCGCAGTGGCTAGTCGCAATGAGTTGGTGGTAGCGGCCAACTCCCGGGATCTCTCTGAAGTCCTGGGATGCTCCGAAGACGTTGTCGACGTCCTTCGGGACCAAGGCATGGTGGAGTCTCATGGAGAGCTCTGGGATGTTGGCCCCGCACGGGACTACCTGCGGGATGCGGCGTGGGCCGGCGGATTTTGGGACTAGCGCCGACGAAGAGAGGGACGTCTTCACCCGGGTGAAGGCGTCCCTCTCTGATGCTGCGGGCGTTGAGGCCTGAGGCCCCGTTTGCCTGCGTGCCTTAGGCTGCGGAGGCCTCGGCTTCTCCGGCAAGCGTCGACACGACGCCGCGGAGCTGCTCCACGATCTCGGAATCGTCCTTCGGGTGGATCTCCGCGAAACGCGAAACCGAGCCGCCGATGGAGAGGCGGACGTCGTCAATGACGCGTGCGCCGGCGATGCCCAGGACCTTGCGGGCGTCGTCGTGCGCCCAGACCCCGCCGTACTGGCCGAAGGCCGAGCCAATGACGGCAGCAGGAGTGCCGGAGATGGCGCTCGTGCCGAAGGGGCGGGAAAGCCAGTCGATGGCGTTCTTCAGAACGGCGGGCATGGTGCCGTTGTACTCCGGGCAGACCAGCAGCAGGGCGTCAGCGGAAGCTGCCGCGGCGCGCAGGGCGGCAGCAGCTTCGGGAACGGATCCCTCGACATCGATGTCCTCGTTGTAGAACGGGACCTGTCCAATCCCGTCGAAGATCACGATGTCGACGTCGGCGCCGGCGGTGAGGGCTGCGGTGTCGGCAAGCTGGCGGTTGACCGAGCCGGCGCGAAGGCTGCCGACCAGGGTTAGTACTTTGGTGCTCAAGGGAACTCCTCTTTGGGACGTGCCCGGAACGGGCGCTGTCTGCTCTTCTCATACTATAAACGGACTGTGGTCCGCTTATATTCCGCGCGGGTTAGACTGTCCCGCATGCAGGGCAGCGGGCGCGAAGAAGACATCGGCGGATGGGAGCGCCTGGACGCTGCCCGAAATCGGCGCCTGCTGCTGGGCACCGCCTTGGCCATCGTGTCAGAAGCCGGCGTCGACGCTCTCACCATGGATGACCTGGCCCGCCGCGCCGGAGTGGGCAAGGGCACGGTCTTCCGACGCTTCGGCAGCCGGGCCGGGCTGATGCAGGCCCTCCTGGATCACGCCCAGCGCGGCTTTCAGGAGAGCTATATGAGGGGACCGGCTCCGCTTGGGCCGGGAGCGCAGCCGCTGGAGCGCCTGCATGCCTTCGGCCAGGCACGGATCCGGGCTCTGGAAATTACCGGCGAACTCCGGCGCGCCGCTGCTGTGGACGGCTTTACGCACCACCGGCATGCCACGCGCCAACTGGAACTTCTGCACCTCACCATGCTGCTGTCGGCCGTTCCTGCCGTCCGCGATCCCGAACTGACTGCCTATCAGCTGGAGGCCTTCCTTGAAGCCGGGCTGCTGCTGCATTTGCACCGCACGGCGGGAATGTCCCTTGACCGGATCATTGCCGGGTGGACCGGTCTGGTGGCCTCCGTGACGGGGTCCTCCGAGGGCTGAAAAGTCGGAGTGTCAGCAGGCTTACTAATTTAGTAGGGTGGGGATACTGTCGCCGCGGTTTGGCGGCCACATGGTCCTAACAATGATGGAGGCTACATGTCCGAAAACAGCTCATCCGTGCCCGACCTTCCCATCCCGGGGGCTCCGGCGCCGCTGGCGCCCGAGCTGAATGAACCCACCGAGCCGCGCGAGCCGCTGCCTCCCAAGCCGGATCAGGATGGACCGGAAACGGTCTCTCCCACCGGCGTTCCCACCGGGGCGCCCAAGGTCTCCAACGCCCAGAGCGGCCGGTATCTGACCACCGCGCAGGGCGTCCGGCTGCAGGATACCGATCATTCCCTCAAGGCAGGCCGGCGCGGTCCCATTCTCCTGCAGGACCATCATCTTCGGGAGAAAATCACCCACTTCGACCACGAGCGCATCCCGGAGCGCGTGGTGCATGCCCGCGGCGCGGCTGCCCACGGCGTGTTTGTGGCCAACGGTGCGGCGGAGGGCGTCACGCGTGCGGGTTTCCTGGCCAAGGGCACCGAAACTCCGGTCTTCGTCCGTTTCTCCACGGTCCTGGGATCCCGCGGTTCAGCTGACACCGTCCGGGATACCCGCGGCTTCAGCACCAAGTTCTACACCGATGAGGGCAACTACGACCTGGTTGCCAACAACATTCCCGTGTTCTTCATTCAGGACGCCATCAAGTTCCCTGACGTGATCCACGCCGGCAAGCCTCATCCGGACCGTGAAATCCCGCAGGCGCAGAGCGCCCACGACACGTTCTGGGACTTTGTCTCCCTGCACACCGAGGCCCAGCACCACACCATGTGGAACATGTCCGACCGCGGTATTCCGCGGTCTTACCGCACCATGGAAGGCTTCGGCGTCCACACCTTCCGCCTGGTCAACGCCAAGGGTGAAACCACCCTGGTGAAATTCCACTGGAAGCCCCGCCAGGGCGTGCACTCCCTGGTCTGGGAAGAAGCCCAGATCATCAATGGCATGGATCCTGACTACCACCGGCGCGACCTCGCCGATTCCATCGAAGCCGGCGCCTTTCCGCAGTGGGACCTGGGCATCCAGGTCTTCCCGGATACCGAGGACGAAATGTTCGAGGGGATCGACCTGCTGGATCCGACCAAGCTCGTTCCCGAGGAACTGGCACCGGTGCAGCTCATCGGCACGATGACCCTGAACGCCAACGTCACGAACTTCTTCGCGGAAACCGAGCAGGTGGCCTTCCACCCGGGACACCTGGTGCCGGGCATCGATGTCACCAACGACCCGCTGCTCCAGGGCCGGCTGTTCTCCTACATCGACACCCAGCTGACCCGGCTGGGCGGACCGAACTTCAGCCAGATTCCGATCAACCGCCCGCACGCGCCGGTCAACGACATGTTCCGTGAGGGTTTCCATCAGCACGCCGACCACTCCGGTGTTGCTCCGTACCAGCCCAACTCCCTCGACGGTGGCTGCCCGTTCATGGCAGGCGCGGACATGGGTGCCTTCATTGACGTTCCCGCCGAGGTCCCGGCGGCCCGCAAGGTCCGCGAGAATCCGGCCACCTTCGACGACCACTACAGCCAGGTCCGGATGTTCTTCCGTTCCCTGACGCCCGTGGAGCAGGATCACGTGGTCCAGGCCTACACATTTGAATTGGGCAAGTGCTACGAGGAGAACATCCGGCTGCGCCAGCTGCAGGCGCTGGCCAACATCGATGAGCGCCTGGCGTCGGAAGTAGCCACCGGACTGGGCCTGGAAGCACCGGCACCCAACGTTGCCGTTGAGGACACCGAGCCGAGCCCGGCATTGAGCCAGCTGGGCGGAACCTGGCCCGTGGCCGGGCGCATCATCGGTGTCGTAGCTGACGAGGCCACCGACCTGGGCGCCCTCGCCGAGGTCCTGGCCGCCGTCGACGCCGAGGGCATGGTGCCGCTGGTGATCGCACCGCACGGCGGAAAGCTGGGCGGCGAAGTGACCATTCAGCGGACCTACCTGACCGCGCGCTCCACCGAGTTCGACGCCATCGTGGTGGCGGCCTCCGGAGCTCCGGCGACCGACGCCGTCGACAGCCTTGACGCCAAGGCCGGCAATCCCGAGGGGAATTTCGCCCTCGATCCGCGCATCACCCTGCTCCTGACCGAAGCATTCCGCCACTCCAAGGCCATTGGGGCCTGGGGCGATGGAGCTGCCGTGCTGGAGGCCGCCGGAGTTTCCCCGCAGGCACCCGGCGTCGTCGTGGGCAGTGCCACCGAAGTGACAGCGAGCCTCACGGGCCTGCTGGCAGCGCACCGGGTCTGGGAGCGTTTCCCGACAGCCGTGGCTTAGGCACAGCCGCCCGGGCGAAGATTAGGCCCGGGTAAAGAAGTATTGGCGCAGCCGCTGCCCCGTTCGGGGCGGCGGGTGCGCTGCCGTTGGGGGCCGCTGACTTTGATTTGTGCGCCGCCGCTAGCTCTTCGGTTCGCTCTCCGGCGAGGGCGTCAAAGCCCGGATCAGGGCCGAAAGGTCCCGTCGCAGCCCGTCGTCGTTGTCGCCCGCCAGGAGCCGGACTTCGGCCTGCCTGGCCTGGGTCTCCACGGCGGCCCCGGTGGACGTTATGGTCCACCTGCCGCCGGAGCCGATGGTGGCATAGCCGCAGCACTCCAGGGCACGCACACAGTCGTCAACGCACCCGGGCGCCAGGCCGGAGGCAGTGGCCAGGGCTGCCGCGTCGGCGGGCGAAGAGGTCAAGAGGCCAAGAATAATGGTCCGCTCCTGGGTGAGCCGAAGTTCGGCAAGGGATTCTTCGGTGGCCCGGTTCGTGAGGAAGGCCGCAGCGGCGAGCAGCCGGGGAAAATCGACGGCGCCCGCTGAAATCTGCTCAGGACTCATGGTGCCAGCCCGGCGGCGTCCAGCCGGCAGGCACCTGATGGCCGGCGAATGTATCGCACGCGGAGCACGTGTAATTGGCCACGCCCGGGCTGTTGTCCGCTGCCGGGGTGAAGGATTCGAAAATGAGGAAATCATCCATGCCGCATTGATGGCAAAGGGGAGGGTGAACTGCGGGATCCATGGTGGTCCTCTGCTGAAGGGTTCGCAGGAAGCCATGGCCGCGTCTTGACCGTGAGTTTCTTATCGTAGTATCGAACCGCGCCCCGAACAATTCCCGGACGGGGCGTCAGCGACGCAGAGTCGCCGGGAATGCAAGGCAAGGAACCATGGAAGACCAGAGGACAGACGCCGCTCCCTGGGTGCGGCTGCAGGATTTGCTCATGCAGCACGAGGACGTCCAGGACTTTCTCCACGCCCTCGCCGTGCTGACGTCGTCGTCCCTGTCCACTCGCGGAACCGTTTACTGCGGGATCACCCTCCAGCGTTCGCGGAACCACCAGTTCACAGTGGCCAGCAGCGACGGCGAGGCGCTCCAGCTGGATGAGATCCAGTACGCCTTCGGCGACGGGCCCTGCCTGGACGCCATCCGGGTCCAGGATGAGGTGCATGTGGGCAATGCGGCCACCGACTCGCGCTGGCCCGAGTACATGGAGCACATCAGGGACGTCGGAATCCGCTCACTGTATTCCGTTCCGCTCAAACTGGGCGGCGAAGCCAAAGCCGCGATGAATCTCTACGCCAAGGATCCGGACGTCTTTGACGAGGACTTCCGCCGGGTCGCCCGCACCTATGCGGCCGAGGCCTCCCATGCGCTGCTGCTTGCGGTACGCGTTTCGCAGCACGTGGCCACCGTGGAGGACCTGCAGGCCGTGCTCGCGTCGAGGACCGACATTGACCTAGCGGTGGGGATCATCATGGGGCAGGACCGCTGCACTCAGCGGGAGGCCTTTGACACCCTGCGCCGGGCTTCGAACAGCAGGAACATCAAGGTGCGGGTTCTGGCGGCCGAGATCGTCGGCCGGCTGAACGGCGAGCCGGGCACCACCCACTTCGCCGCCGGCCGCTAGGCGGGCACCAGCTCCGTCCAGTCCGGCGCCAGGTCCAGCCCGAGGGCCACGGAGACGGAGGCGTGGGTAACCTCGCCGCCGGCAACGTTCAGTCCGCGCGCCAGCGCCTGCGAGGAGGTGAGGGCGCCGCGGATCCCGCGGTCCGCCAGTGCGACGGCGTAGGGAAGCGTCACGTTCGTCAGCGCATAGGTGGAGGTGTTCGGGACGGCACCGGGCATGTTGGCCACGCAGTAGAACAGGGAGCCGTGGATCCGGTACGTCGGGTCCTGGTGGGTGGTGGGACGGGTGTCTTCGAAGCACCCGCCCTGATCGACGGCGATGTCTACCAGGACGCTGCCGTGCTTCATCCGCGAAACCATGTCATTGCTGACCAGCTTCGGAGCACGGGCTCCGGGAATGAGCACCGATCCGATCACCAGGTCAGCGTCGAGCAGGGCGCGCTCGATCTCGAAGGCGTTCGAGGCGATGGTGCGGATGCGGCCTGCATACTGTGCGTCGAGCTGGCGCAGCCGGTCGATGTTGATGTCCAGGACGGCGACGTCGGCATGGGACCCGACCGCCCCGGCGACGGCATTGGTGCCGGCCACTCCGGCGCCGAGCACCACCACTTTTGCCGGCCGGACGCCGGGGACGCCGCCCAGCAGCAGTCCGGGGCCGCCGGCCGGCGACGTCAGGCACTGGGCCCCCACTTGGACGGACAGCCGTCCGGCCACCTCGGACATGGGGGCCAGCAGCGGCAGTGACCGCCCTTCCTGGACGGTTTCGTAGGCGATGGCCGTCATGCCGGAATCCATCAGCGCCCGGGTCAGCTCCGGGGCGGCGGCCAGATGCAGGTAGGTGAAGAGCACCAAATCAGGACGGAAGTAGCGGTATTCGGAAGCAACCGGTTCCTTGACCTTCAGGATCAGCCCGGCCCCGTTCCAGACGTCGTCGGCGGACTCGAGAATCCGGGCACCTGCGGCGGCGTACTCGGAATCGCTGATGCTCGACCCGGTGCCGGCTCCGGACTCAATAAGCACGGTATGTCCGCGCATGGTGAACTCATGGACGCCGGAAGCCGTGATGGCGACGCGAAACTCGTTGTTCTTGATTTCTTTGGGGATACCGATGATCACAGTTGGCTCCAAAACATCGCAGGTGCGGCGGCGGACCGCCGGGTTCTCACCAGCATAGGGGAGCGGGGCCCGTCACTGCCCGCCCGACGGTTCCCCGTGCTGCCCGCGGGCCGTCTTGGCCTGCTGCTGCTCCAGCCACGCTTCGACGTCGGACAGGCGGATGCGGCGGTGGGTACCGCGGTATTCGACGGGAATGATGCCGGCGTCCGTCAGGTTCCGCAGGTAGGTGTGCGAGATTCCGGCGGCGGCAGCGGCCTGCGACGTCGTCAGGAGCGGCACGTTCGAACCGTTCCGGGCGGCAGGCTCGCGGGATTTCGGCACGGTGCCGGCAGCGGCGGCTTCGGCGCGGACCCCGGTTTCGGAAGCCACGGTGACTGATTCGCCCCGGCCCAGCCGGCCGAGCAGATCCAGGACGGCGTCGCGTGCGGCCGCCGGCAGGCGAAGTGCCGTTCCATCGACAAAAACGGTCACATCCCCGGCGGAGAGGGCGCGGGCCAGGGCCCGTACTTCTGGTTCCGGAAGTGCCGGCGTGCGGTGAGGGCTCTGGGTCATGCTGCCATCTTGCCAAAGTTCCGGGATCGGCGCGCATGCAGCCGTTATTTGCCCGGTTCCATGCGTCGGACCTGCGCTGCGGTGCGGCTCCGGCAGTGTTGCCGGAGCCGCACCGGGAACGTTAGTCGATCAGCTCGTAGGCGGGCAGCGTCAGGAAGTCCACGTACTCCTCGGCGAGGCTGATGTCAGCGATCAGCTGGCTGGCAGGGGCGTAGTAGCGGGTGAACAGGTCCTCGGAAACCTCGCCTCGCAGCCGCTCGGTCTCTTCCGACAGGATCCGCTCCACCAGCTCCGGCGTCACCGTGGCGCCGGTGTCCTCCAGGACAACGCCGTTCCGGACCTGCTGCCACACCTGCGAGCGGGAGATCTCGGCCGTGGCGGCGTCCTCCATGAGGTTGTGGATGGCCACGGCGCCGTTGCCGGAGAGCCATACGGCCGTGTACGCCACTGCCACGTAAAGGTTTGACCGGAGGCCGGCCTCGGTGATGGAGCCGCCGGCCGTGCTGACGTCCAGCAGCTCGGAAGCCGACACGGAGACGTCGTCGCGCTGGCGGTCCACCTGATTGGGCTTCTCCCCAAGGACCGAGTCGAAGACCTCGCGGCAGGTGGCAACCATATCCGGGTGGGCCACCCAGGACCCGTCAAAGCCGTCGTTGGCTTCACGGGTTTTGTCCGCAGTCACTTTCTCGAACGCCTTGGCCGTGATCTCCGGTTCGCGCCGGTTGGGGATGAACGCCGCCATGCCGCCCATGGCAAAGGCACCGCGGCGGTGGCAGGTTTTCACCAGCAGTTCCGTGTACGCCCGCATGAACGGGGCCGTCATGGCAACGTCGGCGCGGTCGGGCAGCAGGAATGCCTTCCCGGCATCGCGGAAAACCTTGATCATGCTGAACAGGTAATCCCAGCGGCCGGCGTTCAGGCCCGAAGCGTGGTCGCGCAGCTCGTAGAGTATTTCGTCCATTTCGAAGGCGGCCGGGATGGTCTCGATCAGCACCGTGGCGCGGATGGTGCCCTGCGGCACGCCCACGTAGTCCTCGGCGAAGGAGAAAATGTCATTCCAGAGCCGGGCTTCCAGATGGCTTTCCATCTTGGGCAGGTAGTAGAACGGGCCGGCGCCGTTCTCCAGCAGGGCGCGGGCATTGGCGAAGAAGTGCAGGCCGAAGTCCACCAGTGCGCCCACGGCGGGTTCGCCGTCGATGGTCACGTGCTTCTCGGGCAGGTGCCAGCCGCGGGGACGGACGACCATCACTGCCAGCGGCGCGTCGTTCCGGAGCGCATATTCCTTGCCCTCCCCGCTGCTGAAGGACAGGTTCCCGCGTGAGGCTCCGTACAGATTGACCTGGGCGTCCACCACGTTGTGCCAGGTGGGGGTCTGGGCGTCTTCGAGGTCCGCCAGCCAGACTTTGGCGCCGGAATTCAGTGCGTTGATGGCCATTTTGGCCGGTGAAGCGGGTCCGGTCATCTCAACTCTCCGGTCCGTCAACGCAGCCGGGGCCGCCGCCACCGTCCAGTCGGCCTCACGGATTTCGGCCGTCTCCGGCAGGAAATCCAGGCTTTCCCCGGCAGCGATGCGGTTGCGGCGTTCGATCCGGGCCGCCAGCCGTTCATCACGGGTGGCGCGGAACCGGTGGTGCAGTTCTTCAAGGAAAACCAGTGCATCCGGTGTCAGGATCTTCTCGGACCCCTCGACAGGGGACAAATCGCTTACGTTTATGGCCATCGTGCATCTCCCTGGGATGGTGTGGAGCTCTGAGGCGGCCCGCTGGGCGCCAAGTGGAAGGCAGTTTACACGGATGGTTTCCCGCGGCCCGGAGCTAGGTGTCGTTGGCCCGCAGAAAGGTGAGGATGTCCGCCGTCGGGCTCCAGCCCTGCCGGCCGTACCAGAGGGCGGACTTCGGCAGCGCGGGCATCAGGATCAGCGGTGCTTCCCGAACCGCGGCTTCACCGGTGAGCGCAGCCAGCACAGCGGACTCCATCGTGTGGTCCGGGTCCGCGCGCCGGATATCGATGCCCCCGAACACCGCGAATCCGCTTCCCAGGGCAATCCGGCCCCGGGCGACCGGGTTGCCGGACGCACTGATTTCGACCACCGAGCCGCCCGCGCTTTCGGCCAGGCCAAGCTCCGCGCCCTCGGGGAGTTGTGGCACCTGAGGCAGGTCCGACGGATCGGCGGTGAGCAGCGCCAGCCGCGAGAGCGGCACCAGCCCCTGCCCGGCGGCAAATCCGTAGGCAGTTTCGGCATCATCGGTCACCAGGGTCAGACGCGCGCCCCTGCGGCCCATCACCTCCGCTGCTGCCCGCGGGGTGTCCCGGCCCGGCCAGGTAACGACGTACTGCGGAGGAACCGTGCCGCCCGCCGGCGCCATCTGCACGGCATCGCCGTCCGGAGTGCTGTGCAGTCCGCGCACTGCTGCCCACGCCGGGGCCCACTGGGCGAAAGTGCTCTGCCAGGATCCCACCGGGCAGGTCACCGCCCCGGAAATCGGGGCACGGGCGGAGGTTCTTCGATGGCCAGGACTGTGACGTTGATGGCCGCGGTCGCCACCCCCGTGTGCTCCAAGGCCTGCCGCACCCGTTCCTGCAGGTCGGCAGCCACCCTCACGGCGTTGAACCTGGCATCGGTGGCCACCTCCAGGTCGACGGTGGCCCGGCCGGCGGAGACGGCGGCAAAGACGCCCGTCCGGCTCGTCAGGGAGCCGGGCTCCGGGATGCCGCGCAGCCCGTTGCGGGCCGCCGCGCCGAGCCGCATCAGCAGGCGGCCCAGGCTTGGTTCCAGCCGAAGAACGCCGGGTGTTTCCACGGCGACCCGTGCCGCCAGTTCGGCCACCGTTTTGCTGCCGGCGATCCTGCCGCGAAGGGGCCGGTCAGTCATCGTACAAGTCCTCCACGGTCAGGTGGACAGTGTGTGGAATGATCCCCACGGAGGCAGCCACGGCGCTGCGGATGTTCCGGCGCAGGAAGTCCATTGCCCGGCAGATGTCCACGCCGGGTGCCACCGCGGTGCGCAGATGGATTCGCAGTCCGGCGGCGGCATCGGGGGTCAGATCTATGCGGCAGCGGCGTGCCCGGACCCCGCCAACGGTACTGGCAGCATCGCGGACGACGGCGGCGAGTGCGAGTTCGCTGACTTCCACGGTCCCGTCCGCGGTCGCCGCGACCGGAAGCAGCACCCCGCGCCGCACCTGGGCGCAGGCCACGTCAATGATGGCGTCCTTGAGGCCCCGCGGCGGGCGGAAGGCGGGGTGGCTCAGATCGTGGTCACGCAGCGAGACCGTCGCCGTGTACAGCGCTTCCAGGCTGCTCCTGGCCTGTCGGCAATCCGGACACGAGCGGGTATGCAGATCCGGCGGACGCCCGATCTCGTGCCAGACCCGGTTGGCGGTGCGGCCGCAGGCCGGAGCGGGAGAAGGGTTTTCTAGTGCCATTGGATCATTGCCTCCGCCAGTTTCTCCCGGGCCCGCGCCAGCCGCCCGCGCACGGTGACCGGACTGATTCCCAATGCGGCTCCGATCTCCGCATAACTCTGGTCATGGAGTTCGCGGAGCAGCCAGCAGGCCCGCTGCCCCGGCGGAAGCGCCGCCAGGGCACGGGACAGGCACTCGAACTCCGCAGCGATCTCCGCATTCCGGTGCGGGTCGCCGGACTGTACTGCAAGAGCCGGCCACAGACCGGCTGAATCCATGCTGTCCTCGGGGTGGGCGCTGCGGCGGCGCAGAACGTCGAGGCAGCGGTTGGTGGCCGTCCGGTACACCCAGCCGCCGAAGGCGCCCGACCGGTCCAACCCGGGAAGGGCCCGCCAGCCGGCGGTCAACGTGTCCTGCACGACGTCCTCGGCTTCGCCCCGGTCATTGAGCATCCGGTAGGCCAGCCGGAACAGCCGACCCTGGTAAGTCTCCACCAGGTGTTCAAAGGCAGCAAGGTCCCCGTCCTGGGCGCGAGCCACGATGGTGGCCTCATCCAGGCCGCTCAGCGTGCCGGGCTTGCCGGAAAATGCCGGACGGCGGGACTGCGTGTAGGTGCCGGACTCTTCCGGTGATTCAGCCGTGGCCATGAGCACCCCTGTCCGGTCCGGCGACCGCCGGACCGGTTTCAATATCGCAGACGCTCCGGTTCCGCGGAACACTCACAGGCCATGCACGGCCGGAGAATAAGAAGTTTGTGGTGCGGCGTGACGATTGCCCGCCATCAGCGTCATTAATGCCGTACGCGATCCCTTCACGCGGCCCCGCGGGGTCCACTTCCGAGCAGGAGATGAGTTACATGGCAGATGCCCAACAACCTTCAGGACCATCCGCCGGTCCGGCGCCCACGGGGCACAGCACCGCAGGCTCCCCGGGCGGAACCACCGGGAGCGTGGCCGCAAGCACGGCTACCAGCTCCAGTGACACGGAGCCGGTGCGGAAGTCGGGTCCGCTGCACACGCAGCACGGCGACACCACCATCGAGGAGACCGTGGTGCAGAAGCTGGCGGGCATGGCCACCCGGGAGGTGCCGGGGGTGTTTGCGATGGGCAACGCCGCGCGGCGGGCCTTCAGCTCGATGACCGAGCGGATCCCGGGATCCCAAACCAACGTCAGCAACGGCGTCAGTGTGGAGAAGGGGGAGCGGCAGGCTGCGATCGACGTGAGCATCGTGGTCGAATACGGCTACTCCATCGTGGAGGTCAGCCAGGGCATCCGCCGCAACGTCATCCGGTCGGTGGAAAACGCCACCGGGTTGGAAGTGCTGGAGGTCAACGTGAACGTCACTGACGTTCACCTGCCGGACGACGACGCGGGCGACGACGAGGATTCAAGCCCGAAGCCCTCGGACCGGTTGGAATAGGGCCTTTTTGAGATAGAGCAATGTGCCGGCCCGGTCTTTGAAACGGCGGCGGCAACCTACTGAAGGAGGACTTCATGTCCGCAACAAAATGGTGCTTGGCGGTAGGCCTGATCCTGGGAATCGTATTGGCTTTCGGGGGGTGGTACGCCCTCCTGCTGGCTGTGCTTTTCGGTCTGGTTGGACTGCTGGTGGGGATGGCAGCCGACGGCAAACTTGACCTTCAGTCCATGTTCGGCAGAGCGTCGAGCAGATGAGCGCACCCGGAATCCAGGGCGCCGGTCCACCGGCGGGGCGCCAGCCGTGGCCGGAGATCGGAGCCCGGGGCACCACCGTGCTCTCCCGGAAGGTAGTCGAAAAAATGGCCGGACAGATTGCGAAGGATGAAACCTTCGCGGGCGGCAGCAGCGGAGGGTTCCTGGGAATCGGGGCACGGGCGGATGTTTCAGCCCGGCCGCGGGCCGACGTCGAGCTGGCGGGAAACCTCGCCTCGATGAAGGTGGAGGTGGGCCTGCCCTATCCGGTGCCGCTCCGGCGGGCCGCGGATCAGCTGCGGGACCGGATTTCCGGCCGGCTCACGGAGCTGACCGGTGTGGAGGTGCGCCAGGTCGACGTCACCGTTTCGTGGCTTTGGCCCGATGCGCCGGCTGACGGCCGGCGGAGGCTGCAGTGAACGGCGGCCCGCCCGTCACGCTGCGTCCCCGGCCGAGCCGTGCCGTGCCGGCCATCATCTGCGGCCTGGTCCTGCTGGCCGTCGGGGTCCTGCTGATCTGGGCGGCGATAGCACGGCTGGCCCAGGGCCAATGGCCGCCATTCTTCACTGCCGTGTCCGACTGGCTTGCCTCCCTGAGCTGGAACAGCGTCGGAGCCTGGGTGGCTGGCATTCTCCTGGCCGTTGTGGGCCTGGCGCTGCTGCTCGCCGTGTTTATCCCGGGACGCTTCCATTCGCTGCGCCTGCATTTGGAGCCCCAGCGGGAAGTTGTGGGACGGAGCCAGGCCGTCATGTCACGGCGAGCCGCTGCCCGGCTGGCAGCGGCAACCTGCGAGCACATTGACGGCGTGTCCTCGGCGACCGCGACGGCGACGGACCGGGAGGTCCGGGTGACAGTGAACACCGCGCTGCGGGACACTGCGGACCTGCAGCATTGGGTCGCTGACGGCGTTCGGTCCCGCCTGCAGGCGGCAGGCCTGGATCCGGTTCCGGCCATCACCGTCATCATCCGGTCCGGCAACTGACACGACCGGGTGCCCCGACGTGAAGACGGAGCAGGGACGGACAAAGCGCAAGATCGGCAGCAGCTTCGAAAGAGATAGGGAAACATCATGCGGCAGCACCCCGGCAAGGCCAACCGTGTTTGGCTGACCATCCTTGGCCTGCTGTGTCTCGCAGCGGGCATCTGGGTCCTGCTGCTGGCCACCGGCGTGGTGGGCCCTGCGGCAGGGCCGGTCCTCAGCGGCCCCCCGGAGGCAGTCACCGGTCCGGACTACGCTCCCGTCGTCGCTCTGATCGCCGGACTGCTGCTGGGCCTGCTGGGCCTGTGGTGGATGCTGGCCCAGATTCCCCGGCGGCTCGCCGCCGGCCCATTCCGGCTGCAGGAGGATGCCGCGCGCGGCATCACGGTGTGCGATCCCTCCGTGCTGGCGGGAGCTGTCCAGTATGAAACGGACCAGATACCCGGGGTGGTGGGTTCCACTGCGCTGCTGCGCGGAACCGTCGACCACCCCGATCTGACCCTGAAGGTGACGGTCAACGCCCGCGCCGACATTGGGGAGGTCCTCAACCGGATCCAGGGAACAGTTGTTCCGAACCTCGCCTCTGCCCTCGAAACGCCGCTGCACAGCTTGGGGATCCACCTGGAGGCCAGCAACAAGACGGCGTTGTCCGGCAACACTGTCAGCTCAACGGGAACCGTGGTTTATTAGGCCCATGCCACATGAATCCCCGGCCGAGCGGGACGCGGACTCTCCGGTCCTCGCCGCGGCCGTCCTGCCGCTGTGCGTCGCCTGCGGAACGCAGTACGGCGCTGCGCGTTCGGACTGTCCCATCTGCGACGACGAACGCCAGTACGTGCCGCTGACCGGCCAGGCCTGGACCACGCTCGCCAGACTGCGCGGTCCGTCGCACCGCGGCAGCATCCATGCCCAGGGGCCGGGGGTGCTGGGCATCGGCTGCGAACCGGCCTTCGCCATCGGGCAGCGGGCGCTGCTGGTCAAGGCGGCGGGCGGAAATGTTCTTTGGGACTGCCAGGCGTATCTGGATGATGAACTCGCGGCCCTGATCCGTGCCGAGGGCGGGATCAGCGCCATAGCCATCAGCCATCCGCACTTCTATACAACGATGGTGGAATGGGCTCGTGAATTCAGCGTGCCGGTCTACCTGCACGCCGCCGACCGGTCTTGGGTCGGCCGCCCCGATCCGGTCCTGGAGTTCTGGGACGGCGATGACCGCAGCCTGGGCGAGGACCTGACCCTGTACCGGGCGGGGATCCATTTCCCGGGCGGGACGGTGCTGCACTGGTCCGGGGACCCCGACGGCGGCGGCGCCCTCTTCAGCGGTGACATCATCAATGTCATCCCCGACCGCACGCACGTGTCTTTCCTCTACAGCTACCCGAACCAGATACCGGAGCGTCCCCAAGTTGTTCAGGAAGCTGCGGCCCGGCTGGCACCGCTGCGCTACGAGCGCCTCTACGGCGGCTGGTGGGACCGGGTGATCCCGCACGGCGCCGACCGCATCGTGCAGGAGTCCGCCCGCCGTTATCTCGATTTCACCCGCGGCTAGCTGAGGCGGGTACCTGCCCGTTCCGCCGCGACCATGGCCTTGTGTTCGGCCACCCGTGCCTGATGGAGCGGCGTCCGGCGCAGGAAAGCGTAGACCACGCCCAGAAGGGCGAACCAGATCGGAGTGACCAGCAGCGCCTGCAGGGTGTCAGCCTTGGTGGTCAGCGCCCACAGCAGGAAGCCGAAAAAGGCCAGCACCACATAAACCATCACCACGCCGCCGGGCATCTTGAAAATGGATGCCTCGTGCAGCTGCGGCCGGCGGCGGCGGTACACCAGGTAGCTCACCAGGATGATCGTCCACACGAACATGAAGCACAGTGCCGAAATGGTGCTGACCAGCGTGAACGCCGCGCTGACCGACTCGCCGGCGTAAAGAAGCACCACTCCGGCCAGCAGGAAGGTGCAGGAGAAGAACAGGGCGTTCTGCGGCACCTTGCGCCGCGACAGGCGGCCGAACGCCCCGGGGGCGTCGCCGTCGTGCGCCAAACCGAAAACCATGCGCGAGGTGGAATATATCCCCGAGTTTGCTGACGATGCAGCTGAGGTAAGGACCACGAAGTTCACGACGGCGGCTGCCGCACCCAGGCCGGCGAGGGTGAACATGCCCACGAAGGGGCTCTCGTCAGCGCTGAACCTGTCCCAGGGAACCACCGAAATCAGCACCACCAGGGCACCTACATAGAAGAGCATGATGCGCAGTGGAATCGAGTTGATGGCCCGCGGAAGGTTCTTTTCCGGATCCTTCGTTTCAGCCGCCGCCGTTCCCACCAGTTCAATGCCCACGAACGCGAACACCGCAATCTGGAATCCGGCCACGAAGCCCATGGGGCCGGTGGGGAACAGGCCGCCGTGCTCCCAAAGGTTGTTGAAGCCGGCGACGTTGTTGTCACCGGACTCGAAGCGGGTAAAAATCAGGACCAGGCCCACCACGATAAGGGTGACAATGGCCAGGATCTTGACCAGGGCGAACCAGAATTCGGCCTCGCCGAACGCCTTGACGCTGGGCAGGTTGAGGGCCAGCAGCACCAGGATGCAGGCCAACGCCGGGATCCACAGCGGAGCGTCGGCCCACCAGAACGTGACGTAGTGGGAGATCGCCACCACATCCGCGATCCCGGTGACCACCCAGCAGAACCAATAGGTCCAGCCGGTGAAAAAGCCGGCCCAGGGTCCCAGCAGATCCGCGGAGAAGTCGCTGAAGGACTTGTACTTGAGGTTGGAGAGCAGCAGTTCACCCATGGCCCGCATGACGAAGAACAGCATGAAGCCGATGGTCATGTAGACGAAGATCACTGACGGTCCCGCCGCCGAGATGGTCTTTCCCGACCCCATGAACAGGCCGGTCCCGATGGCACCGCCGATCGCCAGGAGCTGGATGTGGCGGTTGGAGAGGGAGCGGGAGAGTTCCGGCTCGGCGGAACTTTGTCCTCCGGCGGATGTGTCCACGGGGGCAGTGGCGGGGGAAGGCGCCGGGGACGGCGCGGGGGAAGGTGCGGGGGAGGGGCTGGACAAGCGGTCGGGCATTGGGCTCTTTCTCAATAGGCACCAGCCGGCGCATGTGACGCCGCACGCACACGGACCGGCGCCCTGCGTGAGGCCGCCTGAGGCTGTTGGCGCCACCGCCGACAATCAAGTTTGGAAGCCCGGCGCGGAGGATGTCAATTTGGCGGTTTTCGCGGCCCGCCGCGGCCGCGGGCAGGGGCGGACGATCGTCAAAGAGGAAGCGGCGGCCGTCACTCTCTTGTTGGGACTCGTGCCGGAGGGTATGGTCACTGGTGGAAATACACAAGTGAATATGCCTTTATCAGCCGTGGCGGGAGAGTCCCGCAGCCTGCAGCCGTAAAACTGCAGCCGTAAAACCGAAGCCGTATCAGTACGGCTTCGGCGGGCGCCGTAGGAGCAAACCCTCCCCGGGAATCTCTCAGGCCCCTGTACCGCCACAGCGAGGCAACTCTGGAAAGCAGCTCCGCGCCTTGGCGCGGAACTCACCGACGGTGCAAGCGGGGCCACCCCCGCGGAATCTCTCAGGTCCCCTACAGAGCGGGGAGGACTCAACAATCGTTGGCGTACCCCCGTCTGCCTTTCCTGGAGCCCCTCATGACTGCTGATCTGTCCACTGCTTCAACCCCCATCGCCGCACGTGCCGCTGCAGCGGGTTCGGTTTCCGCAGCGGTGTTTGTTGACCGCCATATTGGCGCCCGTGCCGGTTCGGCCGCTGAGATGCTTAAGGCAGTGGGGTTCGATTCCCTGGATGCTCTGGCTGACATGGCAGTGCCCGCCGCCATCCGGCAGGGGAGCCCCCTGATTCTCGATCCGGCCCGCTCTGAAGAAGAAACCCTGGCGCAGCTCCGCGCCATCGCCGGCAAAAACCGGACAGCCGTGCAAATGATCGGCCAGGGCTACTACGGCACGCACACCCCGCCGGTGATCCTGCGCAACGTCGTGGAGGATCCTGCCTGGTACACCGCTTACACGCCGTACCAGCCCGAAATTTCCCAAGGCCGCCTCGAAGCCCTGCTGAACTTCCAGACGATGGTCCAGGACCTCACCGCCCTGCCCATCGCCAACGCCTCCCTGCTCGATGAAGCCACAGCGGTGGCCGAAGCGGTGCTGCTGATGCGCCGCTCGAACAAGGGCAAGTCAGACGGCACCATTGTCCTCGATGCCGAGACGCTGCCGCAGACCATCGCCGTGGTGAAGGGCCGGGCCAAGGCGCTGGGCTTCGAGGTGATCGTCGCCGACCTGGCCCGCGGCCTGCCCGACGGCGAGATCACCGGCGTCGTGCTGCAGCAGCCCGGCGTTTCCGGCGTCGTCCGTGACCTCGCCCCCGTCATCGCCGAGGCGAAGGACCGCGGCGCGCTGGTCACCGTGGCCGCTGACCTGCTGGCGCTGACCCTGATCACGCCTCCCGGCGAGCAGGGCGCCGACATCGCTGTCGGCTCGGTCCAGCGCTTCGGCGTGCCGCTGTTCTTCGGCGGCCCGCACGCCGCCTATATGGCAGTGCGCAAAGGCCTGGAGCGTTCGCTGCCCGGCCGTCTGGTGGGCGTCTCCAAGGACTCCGCCGGCACCCCCGCCTACCGGCTGGCGCTGCAGACTCGCGAACAGCACATCCGCCGCGAGAAGGCCACCTCCAACATCTGCACCGCGCAGGCGCTGCTGGCGATCGTGGCCTCCATGTACGCCGTCTATCACGGGCCGCAGGGCCTGACCGCGATTGCCCGCCGCGCCCACGACTCCGCCCGGTCGCTGGCCGCCGCGCTGCAGGGCGCCGGAATCGAGCTGCTCCACGGTAGCTTCTTCGACACAGTCACCGCCCGCGTTCCCGGCAAGGCCGCCGCGGTCATGGCGGCCGCCGAGGCCCGCGGCATCAACCTGCGGCACATCGACGCCGACACCGTGGGCATCTCCTGCGACGAAACCACCACACCCGCCGTGCTGGCCGACGTCGCCGCCGCCTTCGGCATCCCGGCCGACGGCGTGGCCGCCGCCGCGTCGGCCCCGGCTGGCTTTGAACTGGACGGGCAGCTGCTGCGCACCTCGGAGTTCATGACCCATCCGGTGTTCCACACGCACCGCTCCGAAACCCAGATGCTGCGCTACCTGCGCCGCCTCTCGGACCGCGACCTGGCCCTGGACCGCACCATGATCCCGCTGGGCTCCTGCACCATGAAGCTCAACGCCACCGCGGAAATGCAGGCCATGACCTGGCCGGAGTTCGCATCCATCCACCCGTTCGCCCCGGACTCCCAGACCGAGGGCTGGCGCGAACTGATCGCGGACCTGGAAGCCAAGCTCGCCGTCATCACCGGCTACGACCGGGTGTCCATCCAGCCCAACGCCGGGTCGCAGGGCGAGCTGGCGGGCCTACTCGCCATCCGCGGCTACCACTCCTCCCGCGGCGAAACGCAGCGCACGGTCTGCCTGATCCCGGCCTCCGCGCACGGCACCAACGCCGCCTCCGCCGTCCTGGCCGGCATGAAGGTGGTGGTCGTGGCCACGGCCGACGACGGCGCCATTGACCACGCCGACCTGCGCGCCAAGATCGACGCGCACCGCGAGAACCTCTCCGCGATCATGATCACCTACCCCTCCACCCACGGCGTGTTCGACGACGACGTCCGCGACGTCTGCGACGCCGTGCACGAGGCCGGCGGCCAGGTCTACATTGACGGCGCGAACCTCAACGCGCTTGTCGGGCTGGCCAAGCCGGGTGAGTTCGGCGGCGACGTCTCGCACCTGAACCTGCACAAGACCTTCTGCATTCCGCACGGCGGCGGCGGCCCCGGCGTGGGCCCGGTGGCAGTGAAGTCGCATCTGGCGCCGTTCCTGCCCGGCGACGCCGCCACCTGGACCGAGGGTGAGGACATCCCGGTGTCAGCGTCGCGCTTCGGTTCCGCCGGCGTGCTGCCGATCTCCTGGGCCTACGTGAACCTCATGGGCGGCGAAGGCCTGACCGAAGCCACCAAGAGCGCGCTGCTCTCCGCCAACTATGTGGCCGCCCGGCTCAACGAGTACTTCCCGGTGCTCTACACGGGCAAGGGCGGGCTGGTGGCGCACGAGTGCATCCTGGACCTGCGCGAGCTCACGGCACGGACCGGCGTCACCGCCGAAGACGTTGCCAAGCGTTTAGTGGACTACGGCTTCCACGCCCCCACACTGTCCTTCCCGGTGGCCGGCACGCTGATGGTGGAACCCACCGAGTCCGAGGACCTGGGCGAGATTGACCGGTTCATCGACGCCATGATCGCCATCCGCGCCGAAATCGACCAGGTCGCCGCCGGGGACTTCTCCCTTGAGTCCAGCCCGCTGCGCAACGCCCCGCACACCGCCGTCGTCGTCGCCGGGAACGAATGGAACCGCGCCTATCCGCGCGAACAGGCTGCCTTCCCGATGAAGAGCCAGCGGATGGACAAGTACTTTCCTCCGGTGGGCCGGATCGACGGCGCTGCCGGCGACCGCAACCTGATCTGCTCCTGCCCGCCCATCGAAGACTTTGAAAACTAGAGAGACACAGGTACGACGATGACTGAGAAATACACGGCGCTCTTTGAAGAGCACAAACGGCTCGGCGCTGCCTTCACCGATTTCGGCGGCTGGCAGATGCCTCTAAAGTACAGCTCCGAGCTGGCCGAACACCGCGCCGTCCGCACGGCCGCCGGCCTCTTTGACCTCTCGCACATGGGCGAAGTCGAGGTTGCCGGCCCGGACGCCGGCGCGTTCCTGGACTACGCCCTGGCCGGCAAGCTCTCCGCCGTCAAGATTGGCCGGGCCAAGTACTCGCTGATCACCAACGACGACGGCGGGATCATCGACGATCTGATCAGTTACCGGCTCGCCGAGGACTCCTACCTGGTGGTGCCCAACGCCGGCAACGCACCGGTGGTGGCCGCCGAACTGGCCGCCCGCGCCGAAGGCTTTGACGTGCGCGTGCACGATGTCTCCGCGGAGACCTCGCTGGTGGCCGTGCAGGGCCCCGAGGCTGAAGTCATCCTGCTGGCCCTGGTGCCCGCCGACCAGCAGGACCTGGTCACGGGCATGAAGTACTACGCCGTCGCCACGGTGGGCATCCGGGCGGGGGAGCGGACACTGGAGCTGCTCGTGGCCCGCACCGGCTACACCGGCGAGGACGGCTTCGAGATCTATGTGCCCAACGACGCCGCGCCGGCCCTGTGGTCAGCGCTGCTGGCCGCCGGGGAGGGGCGGGGCCTGATTCCCGCAGGGCTGGCCTGCCGCGACTCCCTCCGGCTCGAGGCCGGAATGCCGCTCTACGGCAACGAACTGACCCTGGACACGGACCCGTACGCCGCAGGCCTGGGCCCCGTCGTCGCCCTCTCCAAGGAGGGGGACTTTGTGGGCCGTGCCGCGCTCGAGGCCCGCAAGGCCGCCGGTCCTGCCCGCCGCCTGGTCGGGCTGAAGGGTGCCGGCCGACGCTCCGCGCGCTCGCACTATCCGGTCCTCAGGGACGGCACGGCAGTCGGCGAAGTCACCTCCGGCGCTCCGAGCCCCACCCTCGGTTATCCGATCGCCCTCGCCTATGTCGACGCGGCCTGCACCGAGCCCGGAACCACCCTCGACGTCGACCTCCGCGGCAAGCCCGAACAGTTCACGGTTGTGGAACTTCCGTTCTACCGGCGCGAGAAGTAGCACCCCGAGACAGGTCGGCGCGTTCGGGTCAAGGTGACCCAAGCGCGCCGGTCGCGGGGCATTCTGTGTAGCCCGCATCGCCGAGCGAGGAACGAGCGAGGCAGTGAAAGATCCAGGGTTCCCTCTCCGAGCTTGCGAGGAGGAGGGCAGGATCTGGAACGCTAAGGGCGGCAGAATGCCGCGCTTCCAGTGCCCGGACCTAGACTTTGAAGTAACCCGAAGAACCAGCAGACGCACCGAAAGGCACACCATGAGCAAAGTAAACGCAGGACTCCGCTATTCGGCCGAACACGAGTGGGTGGACTCCTCCAGCCCCGTGAAGGTCGGCATTTCCGCCGTTGCCGCCGATGCGCTGGGCGATGTGGTCTACGTGGACCTGCCCGAGGTCGGCACCGTCGTCACCGCCGGCGAGACGTGCGGCGAGGTGGAATCCACCAAGTCCGTTTCGGACCTGTACGCACCGGTCTCCGGCGAGATCATGGAGATCAACCAGGAGGCCATCGACAACCCGGCCCTGCTGAACGAGGATCCGTACGGCGCCGGCTGGCTCTTCACGGTCAACGCCACCTCCGAGGGTGCGCTGCTGACCGCCGAGGAGTACGCAGAGAAGAACGGCGGCGAGCTGTGACCGATTACCTGAACTCGCACCTCGCGCAGATTGATCCGGAGGTGGCGCGGCAGATCGACAACGAGCGCCGCCGCCAGCAGTCCGGCCTGGAAATGATCGCCTCGGAAAACCACACCTCAGTGGCCGTGATGGAATCCCAGGGCTCGGTGCTGACCAACAAGTACGCCGAGGGCTACCCGGGCCGGCGCTACTACGGCGGCTGCGAATACGTGGACGTCATTGAGCAGCTGGCCATTGACCGGGCCAAGGACCTCTTCGGCGCCGGCTTCGCCAACGTGCAGCCGCACTCCGGCGCGCAGGCCAACGCCTCGGTGATGCACGCCCTGATCCGTCCGGGCGACACCATCCTGGGCCTGTCCCTGGCGCACGGCGGACACCTCACGCACGGCATGAAGATCAACTTCTCCGGCCGGCTCTACAACGTGGTGCCGTACAACGTTGCCGAAGACACCCAGCTCATCGACATGGCCGAGGTCGAGCGCCTGGCTCAGGAGCACCAGCCGAAGCTGATTGTCGCCGGCTGGTCCGCCTACGCCCGGCAGCTGGACTTCGCTGAATTCCGCCGCATCGCCGACTCCGTGGGCGCGTACCTGATGGTGGACATGGCGCATTTCGCCGGCCTCGTCGCCGCCGGGCTGCATCCGAGCCCGGTGCCGCACGCCCACGTGGTCACCTCCACCACGCACAAGACCCTGGCCGGACCGCGCGGCGGCATCATCCTCTCCAACGACGCCGACATCGCCAAGAAGATCAACTCAGCTGTCTTCCCGGGCCAGCAGGGCGGCCCGCTGGAGCATGTGATTGCCGGCAAGGCCACCGCGTTCCTGATCGCGGCCACTCCCGAGTTCAAGGAACGCCAGGAGCGCACCCTGGCCGGTGCCCGGATCCTGGCCGAGCGGCTGCTGGCCGACGACGTCACCGCCAAGGGCATCTCCGTGATCTCCGGCGGCACCGACGTGCACCTGGTGCTGGTGGACCTGCGCAACGCCGCCCTCAACGGGCAGGAAGGCGAAGACCGGCTCGCGCAGATCGACATCACCGTCAACCGCAACGCCGTGCCCTTTGATCCGCGCCCGCCGATGGTGACCTCCGGCCTCCGGATCGGAACGCCGGCCCTGGCCACGCGCGGCTTTGGCGAGGACGCGTTCCGCGAGGTGGCGGACATCATTGCGCTGGCGCTCATTGCCGGTGAGGACGATGACCTCTCGCCGCTGAAGGCCCGCGTCTCCGCGCTGGCCGCAGCGCATCCGCTGTACACCGAGGTTGCCGACCTGGCATCCTCACCGGCGCACGTCTAAAGGAACCTGTAAGTGGCTGTTGGCGTTTTTGATCTGTTCTCCGTAGGCATCGGCCCGTCGAGCTCACACACCGTGGGCCCCATGCGTGCCGCTGCCGTGTTTGCGGCGGAGCTGGTCGACGCCGGCGTCCTGGATGCCGTGGCCGGCCTCCGCGTTGACCTCTACGGGTCGCTCGCGGCGACCGGCCGCGGCCACGGCACCATGACCGCTGTGCTGCTGGGGCTGGAAGGCTTCGCCCCGGAAAAGATCCTGCCGGGCGAAGTTGAAGAGCGGCTCGCAGCGATCGAAGCGACACGGAAACTGCAGCTGTGTTCGCAGATCCCCGGTGCCGGCCTCCGCATTCTGGAATACGGCGAAGCGGACATCGTCCTGCACCCCCTCACCGTCCTGCCCCGGCATACCAACGGTATGAAGTTCGCCGCCACGGCGGCCGACGGCGGCGTGCTGCACGAGGCCACGTTCTTCTCAGTGGGCGGCGGGTTCATCGTGCGCGACGGCGAGGAGCGTGCGGCCGCCCTGGAGCTGGAATCCACCAAGGCGCAGCTGCCGCTTCCGTTCCGCACCGCCGCCGGACTGCTGCGGCACTGCACCGACAACGGCCTGAGCATCAGCGGCGTGATGCTCGCCAACGAATTGGCGTCCCGAACCGAGGCGGAGATCCGCGCCGGCCTGCTGCACATCCGCGACGTCATGGAGGAGTGCAAGAATTCAGCCATCCGCCGCACCGGCCTGCTGCCCGGCGGGCTCAAGGTCCGCCGCCGGGCGCCGGCCTGGCATGCCCGGCTGCGCGCAGAGGACCCGGACCGGAATCCCAAGTTTTGGCAGGAATGGGTGAACCTGGTGGCCCTGGCGGTCAACGAGGAAAACGCCTCCGGCGGCCGCGTGGTCACCGCACCCACCAACGGTGCGGCCGGCATCATTCCCGCCGTGATGTTTTATGCCACCCACTACGGCCCGGGCATGGAGAACGCGACGCAGGAGGAGCGGGACGACGTCGTCGTGCGCTTCCTGCTGACCGCCGGCGCCGTTGGCGTGCTTTACAAGGAACAGGCCTCCATCTCCGGCGCGGAGGTGGGCTGCCAAGGCGAGGTGGGGTCGGCGTCGTCGATGGCTGCCGCCGGCTTGGCGGAGATCCTGGGCGGCACTCCGGAGCAGGTGGAGAACGCCGCCGAAATCGCCATGGAACACAATCTGGGGCTGACCTGCGATCCGATCGGCGGGCTGGTGCAGGTACCGTGCATCGAACGCAACGCCATTGGTGCCGCCAAGGCCGTGAATGCCGCCAAGATGGCGCTCTGGGGCGACGGCGACCACCGCGTCTCGCTGGACGAGGTGATCGTGACGATGCGTGAAACCGGCCGCGACATGAGCTCGAAGTACAAGGAAACGGCGCTCGGCGGCCTGGCCGTGAACGTGGTGGAGTGCTAAGCGGGCAGCCGCGGCGGGTTGAGCCCGTGCGGTTCCTTTGATAGACCGTAAGGACGCTGAGTAACCGTACCTGCGGAAGGAACCCATCATGTCCGAACGCGGAAACACCACGCACGGGCGGCGCCTGGACGAGGAAATGAAGCTGGAAACCGACGGCCTGACCCGCAATGCCGTTCCGGACCGAACGCAGGCGTGGCGGCAGCCCGAACCGCTGCCCGATGACACCGATGCGGACGAGGTTTTGTCGGCCATGGAACCGAACGGGGTCTTCGGCAGCGCGGCTCCTTTTATCGGCGGAGCCCCGGGCCCGATCCCCGGACCTCGGCCGATTCCCGGCAATGGCCCGATTCCCGCACCGGGCCAGATCCCCGGCAAGGACGCGTAATGCCCAAAACCGGCAAGGACGGCCACGCCATCGAGGAGGAAATACCCTCCACCCTGCAGCGCTCGGACAGCAAAGCCCAGGACACCTTCGCCAAGACGTTCGACTCCGCTGCGGAGGAGTACGGCGATGAGGAGCGGGCTGCCCGAACCGCCTTCGCCGCCCTGAAGCACACCCATGAAAAGGTGGGCGACCGCTGGGAGGCCAAGGAGGAGTCCGGGCCCTCGGATGCCCGGGCCGAGGGCGGCCGGAATTCCTCCGCTGCAACGGCCGGCGGAGTGGATGCCAATGCCTCCAAGGCTCACCTCTACGACGTGGCCTCGCACCTGGACATCCCCGGGCGTTCGGCCATGAGCAAGGCCGAGCTGGTGGCCGCGATCCGGAAGGCCAACGACAGGGAAACCCGCCGGGCCCGGGAAGGCTAGGGCCGATCCGGGCAGCGCCGGCCCTTACTTCACGGCGCCCATGGACAGCCCGCGGACCAGCTGCTTTTGCGCAACCCAGCCCGCGAGGACCACCGGCAGGGAAGCCAGCACCGAGGCGGCGGACAGCTGCGCCAGGTACAGGCCTTCACTGGTCATCTGGGAGACCAGGAACACCGGCACGGTCGCAGACCTGGCCGCCGTGAGGTTCAGGGCGAAGAAGAACTCGTTCCACGCGAAAATGACGCAGATCAGTGCGGTGGCGGCCAGGCCCGGTGCCACCATGGGCATCAGCACCCGCCACAGCGTTTTCAGCAGCCCGGCTCCGTCCATCTGCGCTGCCTCGAGCACCTCGCTGGGCACCTCCTGGAAGAAGGAGCGCATCATCCATACCGCGATGGGCAGGTTCATCGAGGTGTAAAGGACCACCAGGGTCCAGATGTTGTCCAGGACCTTCAGCTGGCCGGCAATGACGTAGATCGGCATGATGACCGCCACCACCGGGAGCATCCGGGTGGAGATGAAGAAGAACAGCACGTCCTGCGTCTTCTTGACGGGCCGGATGCTGAGGGCATACGACGCGGGCACCGCCATGATCACGACCAGGAGCGTGGAGACGCCGGTGGCAATCAGCGAGTTGACGAAGTAGGAGCCGGCCCCGGCATCGATGACGGCCCGGTACTGGTCGAGGGTGGGGGTGAAGAAGAACGACGGCGGGTTGGAGGCCGCAGCCGACTCCTGTTTGAAGGAGGTGAGCACCATCCACAGGACCGGTGAGAAGAATGCAATGGCGATGACCCAGGTCAGCACCGTCAACAGGGACGACGTCGTCTCTGGTTTGCTGCGGCGTGCCGGTGCTGCCGGGCGGCGGCCCGACGGGGTGCTTTCGGAAGAAGCCGATTCTGTTTGTGTGGCCACGGCTAGTCCTTTACGTCGAAGCTGCGGAAGATCAGGCGGAGGGCGAAGGTCGCGATGATGATCGTGGCAATAACCACCACGACACCCATGGCGGCTGCCTGCCCGATGTCGAAGCCCAGGAAGGCCCGCTGATAGATGTAGAACGGCAGGTTGGCGCTGGCTGTCCCGGGCCCGCCGGCCGTCATGAGGTAAATCTGGTCAAAGGTGTTCACCACATAGATCGCGCCGAGCAGGATCCCGAGTTCGATGTAGCGGCGGAGCTGGGGAAGGGTCACGGAGATGAAGGTCCGCCACCAGCCGGCCCCGTCGACCTGGGCCGCTTCCAGCACGTCCTTGGGCTGCGCCTGGAGCCCGGCCAGGACCAGCAGCATCATGAACGGTGTCCACTGCCACACCAGGGACATCAGGATCGAGGCGATCGGGTGGACGGAGGTCCAGTCCACCGGGGAAATGCCCACCAGGCCGATCAGCCAGTTCAACAGGCCGTAGCTGGGGTTGAGGATGGACACGGACCAGAGCAGGGAGCCGGCCACCGGCATGATCAGGAACGGTGTGATCAACAGGGTGCGGACCACCCCGCGGCCCGCGAAGGAGCGGTCCAGCAGCAGGGCGAAGACGATGCCGAGGAGCATCGCGAAGAACACGCAGCCCAACGTGAAGATCACGCTGTTCATCGCTGCCTGGCGGAAGGTGGAGTCGGCGAAGATCTCCACATAGTTGGACAGCCCCACAAACCGGTCGCCCCCGGGATTGAGCAGGTTCCAGTTCTGGAGGGAATACCAAATGGTGAACAGGAACGGCACCTGGGTCACGATCAGCGTGAAGACCAGAGCCGGCAGCAGGGGCCCGCGCCGCCTCCAGCCCTCGGCGCTGGACATGCCGCGGGCCCGCCGCTGCTCCGTCTCGCGGCGGACCTTCTGTTGATGTTTGTCCACCAGGCTGGTCATCTGTTTTCTCCTGACTGGTAGCTTTCCGCGACGGTTTCGGCGTAGCGCTGTGATTGCTCCAGGGCCTCGGGAACCGATTTCTGTCCGGCGATGGCTGCCGAGATCTGCTGCGCCACGCGGGTGCCCAGATCCTGGAATTCCGGGATCCCCACGAATTGAAGGCCCGGATACGGCACCGGGTTGGCCATGCTGGTCTCCTGCGAGGCGCCGGCCATGGAGGACAGGGTGGGCTCGGCATAGGCCTCGGCCACGGCGGCGTATTCGGGAATCTCGTAGGTCGACAGCCGGCTGCCGGGCGGCACGCGTTCCCAGCTGATCTTCTCGCCCACCAGCTGGATGTATTCCTTGTTGGTCATCCAGGAGATGAAGTCCCAGGCGGCGTCCTTTTTCTCGCTGGTGGTGGGGATGGCCAGGGACCAGCTGTACAGCCAGCCGGAGGATTCCGTTTCCTGCACGGGCGCCTGGGCGTAGCCCGTTTTGCCGACCACCAGGGAGGAGGCCGGGTCCTCCACTGAGGAGACCATGGAGGTTGCGTCGTACCACATGGCGGCGGTGCCCTGGCTGTACTGGGTCAGGCAGTCGCCGAACCCGCTGGTGGCGGCTCCGGGCTGCCCGGACGTGCGGACCAGGTCCACGTAGTCGGTCACGGCGGCCTCCACCTCGGGCGAGTCCAGCGTGGCGTTCCAGTCCTCGTCGAACCAGCCTCCGCCGTAGGTGTTCATCATGGTTCCGAGCGGCGCCATCACCTCGCCCCAGCCGGCCAGGCCGCGGAGGCAGATGCCGGAGAATCCGTTGTCCGGATCGTGGAGTTGTTCGGCGAATCCGGCAACGTCCTCCCAGGTGGGCCGCTCCGGCATGGTGAGCCCGTTCTCCTCGAAAATGTCCTCCCGGTAGGCGAGGAAGGAAGATTCGCCGTAGAAGGGAACGGAATACAGGTCCCCCTCGTAGCTCAGTGCTTCGCGGATGTTGGGCACAAAATCGTTCGGGTCGTAACCGGCAGTGGTGTCGGCATACTCCTGCAGGTTGGTGATCCAGCCGTTTTCCGCCCACATCGGGGTCTCGTAATTGGAGATCATGACGACGTCGAATTCGCCGCCCTCGGTGGCCACCGAGGCCGTGATCTTGGCGCGGGCCTCATTCTCCGGCAGGGAAACAAATCGCGCGTCAATATCCGGATATTGCTCGCGGAAGTCCTCCTCCAGCGAAATGGCGTCAGTCATCTGCGGATTGGAAACAATGGCCACCACGATTTCTTCCGGTCCTTCGGAGCTTTCAGCGCCGCATCCGGACAGCACGAGTGCAAGCACCGCCGCCGATGCCGCCGCCGATCTTCCGATGCCGGGCCGAAACCTGCGGGGTCTGCTGCGTCGTAGTCTCATACGTCACCTTTGATCATGTGAGAATTGCCCTGCGCTCATTTCGGTGAACTATAAACAGGCCCTGTCAAATGAGCAATGGTCCGCAAACTTTCGGCAGGACTGCAGCGGCTGTGGTGGTTTCCCCGCTCCGCGGCTTAGCGTCCCCGCTCCGAAACCAGGCCGGAAACCGTGGCCCGCGCGCCGGCGTCGTGCAGTGAAGCCAGCGCAGCGGTGTACGCCCGGATGAACCGGTCATTGGACGCCAGGTCTCCGAAAAGTTCGCGGTTGGACACGAAGGCGAGCGGATCCTCGCGGTTGCGTCCTGCGGCAGCCATTAACGGTTTCCGCAGCCGGTCCACCACCTGGATGGGCTCGCCCTGCTCGTCGAAGCCTTCGGCATACCGCGCCCAGCTGGCGACGACAGCGGCCGAACGGTGGATCTCCCCGCCGCTGGCCAGGTTCTCCCGGATGACCGGCAGCAGCCATTTGGGGATCCGGTCCGAGCTCTCGGCGCACAGCCGGGCGAGCGTGTCGCGGACATATTGGTTGGAAAACCGCTCGATCAGCTTGTGCTTGTACCCGGCCAGGTTCACGTCCGGCAGCGGCTTCAGCGTGGGGGTGGCTTCCTTGTCCATGTAATCCAGCAGGAACCGGGCGAAAAGCGGATCCTGGCAGACCTCGTGCGCGTACCGGTAGCCGGCGAGGTAGCCGAAGTAGCACAGCCCCTGATGGCTGGCGTTGAGCAGCCGCAGCTTCATGAGTTCATAGGGCTCGACGTCGTCCACCACCTGCACGCCGACGTCTTCGAAGGCCGGGCGGCCCAGCGGGAAATCGTCCTGCAGCACCCACTGCTCAAAGTCCTCGCTGACCACCGGCCAGGCGTCGTCCACGCCGAAGTCCGCCGCCACCATGGCCCGGTCCTCGTCGGTGGTGACCGGTGTAATGCGGTCCACCATTGAATTCGGAAAGGCCACCTTTTCCTGCATCCACTCACCCAGCCCAGGATCCCGCAGGCGAGCGAAGGCGGTGAACATCTTGGCCGCCACGTCGCCGTTGCCCTGGATGTTGTCGCAGGACATCACGGTGAACGGCGGGAGTCCGCGGTCCCGGCGCCGCTGCAGCGCCTCGGTGACCAGCCCAAAGACCGTTGACGGAACGGCCCCCGGCTCCAGGTCAGCCGCCACGGCGGGGTTGGCCGCATCAAACTCACCGGTCACGGGATGGAAGTTGTAACCGCCCTCGGTAATGGTCAGGGAGACAATTTTCGTGCCGGGCGCTGCCATCTTCTCGATCACGGCCTCCGGGTCCTCCGGGGCCAGCAGATACTCGACGATGGACCCGATGACGCGCCCCTCCCGGGTGCCGTCCGGATTCTTGAGGACCAGCGTGTACAGGCAGTCCTGGTTCTCCATGACGGTCTTCATGGCGGCATCGCCCGGCAGGACGCCGACTCCGCAAATGGCCCAGTCCCGGGCCCCGCCGGCATTCATCAGCCGGTCCAGGTACATGGCCTGGTGCGCGCGGTGGAAACCGCCGACGCCGAAATGGACAATGCCGACGCTGAGGCCGGCGCGGTCATAGGAGGGGACGGGCAGCTTGGCGGAGACGCCGGACAACGTTGCAGTGCTCAGTTTGCTCATGGTCACACCTGCTGGGGGACGGGGCGGTTGGTGCCGCTCAACCTAGCACGGGAGCGATCGGGGCACATTCCACGGCCGGCGGAACGACGGATTGTAAGGCAACGTGTGATTTGTGCAACACCTATGTATTAAGCAAGGCTATGTTGTCGCATTCGGCAACATACTTACAGAAAACAGGGGCTCGAACCATGAACGCAGCACGGGCAGTTTCCATGGCACCGGCATCGGAGGACGGTGGTTTGCTCGGAACCATCGATTCCGCCGTCAACTCGTTCTTCGAACCGATCACCACGGTGTTCTCCGGGATCGTCTTCTTCCCGATCACCATCGGAGACTTCAGTTTCCCCGCCGTCGTCGCCTGGCTGATCCTGGCCGGCATCGTCTTCACGTTCTACTTCGGATTCATCCAGTTCCGCGGGCTGAAGGTCGCCGTGCAGGTGGTCCGCGGCAAGTTCTCCTCCCACGACGATCCGGGCGAGGTGCCGCACTTCCAGGCACTCACCTCCGCCCTTTCCGGCACCGTCGGCCTGGGCAACATTGCCGGCGTCGGTGCGGCCATGGCCCTGGGTGGCCCCGGCGCCACGTTCTGGATGATCCTGGCCGGGCTGCTCGGCATGGCCTCGAAGTTCGCTGAATGCACCCTCGGCGTGAAGTACCGCGAAGTCCATGCCGACGGCTCCATCAGCGGCGGTCCGTTCAAATACCTGCCCGTGGCCTTCGCGCGCTTCGGCCGGTGGCCGGCCAAAATCCTCACCGGAATCTTTGCGGTCGCGATCCTGATCTTCGGTGTGGCCGGCGGCAACATGTTCCAGGCCAACCAGACGTTCGCGCAGATCCAGAACGTCACCGGCGGCGACGACGGCATCCTCGGCAGCGCGGGAGCGGCCCTGGTCTTCGGGCTGGTCCTGGCCGTCCTGGTGGCCGTGGTGATCCTGGGCGGCATCAAATCGATCGGCGCCACCACCTCCAAGCTGGTGCCCGCCATGGCCGGCATCTACATTGTGGCCTGCCTGTTCGTCATCATCGTCAACTTCGAGAACGTCCCGGCAGCCTTCGGCGCCATCATTGACGGCGCCTTCCGCCCCGAGGGCTTCGCCGGCGGCGTCGTCGGCGTCATGATCGTCGGCTTCCAGCGGGCATCCTTCTCCAACGAGGCGGGTGTCGGCTCCGCGGCCATCGCCCACTCGGCGGTCAAGACCCGCCGCCCGGTCAGCGAAGGCTTCGTGGCGCTCTTCGAGCCGCTCGTGGACACTGTCCTCATCTGCACCATGACGGCGCTGGCCATCATCATGGCTTCCACGCCCAGCCTGCAGGCGGGAATCGACCAGGTCCAGGCCGGCGGATCTGCGCCCGACGGCGTCATCCTCACCTCCGATGCCTTCGCCACCGTCCTGCCCTGGTTCCCGATCGTGCTCTCCATCGCCGTCGCGCTCTTCGCCTACTCCACCCTCATTACCTGGTCCTACTACGGCCTGAAGTCCTGGGAGTACCTCTTCGGCCGGGGCAAGCGCCGCGAGGTCACCTACAAAGTCATCTTCCTGACCTTCACCGTGGCCGGCTGCGTGCTGTCCTTCAGCCAGGTCATCAGCTTCGCCGACGCCGCGCTCTTTGTCTGCGCGTTCGTGAACCTGCTCGGCGTCTACCTGCTGCTGCCCGTGATCAAGAAGGAAATGAAGGAGTACCTGGCGGACCGCAAGAGCGGAAAGCTGGAGATGCTCGGCATCGACGACCAGGACATCAAGGAGGCGGCAGCCACCGCCTGAACCCCCGCGCCTGAACCTCCCGCCCCGGGGTAGCACAACCCGGATGACCAACCCCTGACGAAACTCCTCCGCCGGCCCCGGGCACTGCCTGCCGGCGGAGGAGTTTTTTGTTATGCACCGTTGACCGCGAAGGGCTCCGGCCCTAGGGTCAACGCTACGTTCACCGAACGGGGGGATGCCCCTGTCCTGAGTGGGCATCGGCCACGGCAGAACAAAGGGGTTTTCGTGGATATTCAGGCGCAGGCATTTGAACAGATTCTGGATCCAGTGGGGGGATCGCTGGCGATTTCGGCGGTTCTGGCTGCCCTGCCGCTGCTCGTGCTGTTTGTCCTGCTGGGAGTTTTCCGCATGAAGGCCTACCAGGCGGGAGTCATCAGCCTGGTGCTCTCCATCCTGCTGGCCGTGATTGCGTGGCGGATGCCCGTGGACCAGGTGGTGGCCGCCACCGGCCTCGGTGCGTTCTACGCGATCTTTCCGATCCTCTGGATTCTGATCAACGCTTTGTGGATCTACAAACTCACGGTAGCCACGCCCTGGTTCGAAGTGCTTGGCCGCACCATCCGTTCCATCTCCGATGACCTGCGGATCCTGTCCATCCTGATCGCGTTTTGCTTCGGTGCCCTGCTGGAGTCCCTGGCCGGCTTCGGTGCGCCCGTGGCCATCGCGGCAGCCATGCTGATGGCCGCCGGGATGAAGCCGCTGAAATCCGCCATCGTCGCGCTGCTGGCGAATACCGCCCCCGTCGCGTTCGGCGCGATGGCAGCCCCCATCATTGCGTTGAACGGGGTGACCGGGATTCCGCTCCAGGAACTGTCCTCCATGACCGGGCGGCAGACCCCCTTCATCGCCCTTGTGGTTCCGCTCATCCTGGTCTTCCTGGTGGACGGAAAACGCGGACTGCGGCAGACCTGGCCGGTGGCCCTCGTGTCAGGCTTCGTCTTCGGGCTCGCGCAGTTCGTGGCGTCGAACTTCTTCGTGGTGGAGCTGACCGACGTTGTGGCAGCAGTGGCCACCGTCGCCGCGGTGCTGCTCATGCTCCGGGTCTGGCAGCCGGCAGAAATCATCGGCATGTCCGGGGAGGTGCAGGAGACCGAAGTGCCTGACGCCCAAGAGGCAGCGGCTCCGAAAACCACTGACACCGTTGAATCGGCTGCCGGCCAGCCCGGCAGCGGCGGCCGGGGCCGGCGCTCTTCCGGCGCACCCGTCAGCGGAGCCCCGGCTTCCGGCGCACCCGTCAGCGGAGCCCCGGCTTCCGGCGCACCCGTCGGCGGTACCACGGCTTCCGGTGCACCCCCCGGTGCCGGTAAATCCGCTGCGGCGGGCGGCACCACCCGGCCTGATGCCCGCAGCGTGTTGATGGCCACCGCGCCTTACCTGATCATCATCGCGGTGTTTTCGCTGGCCCAGGTGCCCGGGATCAAGATCTGGCTGACCGAAATCGGCAGCGTCACGTTCCGCTGGCCCGGCTTGGACGTGGTGGACTCGAACGGCAAGGCGGTGAGCGCTCAGACCTTGCGCTTTGACCACATCCGGGCCACCGGCACGCTCCTGCTGTTTGCCGGAATCCTGACCATGCTGCTGTACCGGATCCGGCCGGGGCAGGGACTGAAGGTCTACGGGGAAACGCTCAAGCAGCTGCGCTGGACGATCGTGACGGTGTGCGCCGTGCTGGCGCTGTCCTTCGTGATGAACCTTTCCGGGCAAACCACCACGCTGGGCGTCGCCCTCGCGTCCGCCGGCGGATTCTTTGCCCTGCTGTCACCCCTGCTGGGCTGGATCGGGGTGGCCCTGACCGGATCCGACACATCCTCCAACTCGCTGTTCGGCCAACTGCAGGTTGCCGCCGCCAATGAAACCGGGCTGTCCGCCACCCTGATGGCGGCGTCGAACTCGTCGGCTGGCGTGATGGGCAAGATGCTGTCGCTGCAGAACCTCGCCATTGCCGCAGCAGCGGTGGGACTGGAAGGGTCCGAAAGCACCCTGTTCCGCAAACTCCTTGGCTGGAGCCTTGGGCTGCTGGCCCTGATGACGCTCCTGGTCTGGCTGCAATCCACCTCGGTCCTGGGATGGATGGTGCCGTAGCCATGAGTCTTTTCTCCGATTCCGAGTCCACCCTGGATGTGTCCGGGCCGGGGGCCAGCGACGCCCTGCTTGGGGCGGCCCCGCATGCCTCGCGCGACGCCGTCCACCGCGAACACGCCAGCACCGACCGCTCCGGCTTCGTCGCCGACACGCATCCGGACGGCGTCGTGTTTGCCGCCTCCGCCGAGGACGTGGCGGCCACCCTGAAGCTGGCGACCGCGCACCGCGTTCCGGTGGTGCCCCGCGGGGCCGGCACCGGGCTGGCCGGCGGATCCTCAGCCCGCTCCGGTGAAGTGGTGCTGGATGTCTCCGGAATGAATCGGATCCTGCGCATCGACCCGGTGGAACAGCTGGCCGTGGTCCAGCCCGGAGTGCTGAACGCGGAAATAAATGCGGCGGCTGCCGAGTACGGGCTGTTCTACGCACCGGATCCCGCGAGCACCGCCATCTGTTCCATTGGCGGGAACATCGCCACCAACGCCGGAGGAATGCGGTGCGCCAAATATGGCGTGACCCGTGAATCGGTGCTGGCGCTGCGGGTCATCCTGGCGGACGGGCGGGAGCTGCGCACCGGGCGGGAGACCATCAAGGGCGTCACCGGGTATGACCTGAACGCGCTGATCATCGGCTCCGAAGGAACGCTCGGCGTCGTCGTCGAGGCCACCCTACGGCTGCGTCCGCTGCCGGTGGCCACCGCCACCGTGGCGGCGTTCTTCCCCGACGTCGAAAGCGCCGCCCGGGCTGCGTCGGCGGTGGTGGCCGCCCGCATCCAACCGTCGATGATGGAGCTCATGGACGGGCCCACCCTCGAGGCCGTCGATGCTGCGCTGGGCACGAACTACCGGTCCCGCGGCGCTTCCTTCCTGCTGGTTCAGACTGACGGCTACGGCGCCTTCCTGGAACAGGATGTGGTGCTCGACGCCGTCAGTCCGCACGCCGGGTCCTGCAGCAAAGCCGCCGACGACGAGGAGGCCGCCGCCCTGGTGCTTGCACGGCGCGAGGCCATTCCGTCCCTGGAGAAGATCGGCCGCGTGTCGATCGGTGACATCGGCGTGCCGCGGGGCCGGCTGGCGGAAGCAGTCACCGGGCTGGAGGAGATCTCCGCCGCCACGGGTGCGCGCATCTTTACGATCGCCCATGCATCGGACGGAAACCTGCATCCCATGATTGTGATGGACCCGCAGGACTCGGTCACCGAAGGGCCGGCCAAGGAAGCGCTCGGGCAGATGTTTTTCCTTGCCAACCGGCTCGGCGGAACCCTGACCGGAGAGCACGGGGTGGGCCTGCTCAAGCGGGACTGGGTGGGTGCCGAACTCGGGGATGTCTCCCTGGGTGTTCAGCACTCCATCCGCCGCGCCCTGGACCCGCTGGGCATCCTGAATCCCGGAAAGGCCCTGTGACCCGGAGTAGGCTCGCGGAAACTGCCGCTCACCGATGGGGGAAATCATGATGGCTATGCAGGGTTTTGGAATGGTGTATCTGCTGTTTGTCGCCGCGCTAGCCGTGCTGGCGGTGTGGGCACTGGTGCTGCTGATCATTTTCCTGCGGCTGCGGCTGCGGATCGCGGAAATGCGCGCCGGTTCGAGCGGAACAGGCATAAGCGGTCCGCGCTGAGCGGCCCGCTCTAGGCGGTCCGCGCTGCCTGCAGGGCCAGGAAGACGGAGTCCCGCGCCAGCGGCAACTCGCTGAACCGCAGGCCCGTGGCATCCCGGACGGCGTTGGCCAGCGCCGGGGCCACCGGATTGAACGGACTCTCGCTCATGGATTTGGCGCCCATCGGCCCGAGGGCGTCGTCGGTGTCGGCGAAGAGGATCTCGGTGCGCGGCACGTCGGCGAAGGTGGGCACGTGGTACTCGCGCAGGATTCGAGTCTGCACCTCGCCGGTGTCGCTGACGCGCACCTTCTCGAACAGTGCAGCGCCCAGGGCCTGCGCGATTCCGCCCTCAACCTGGCCGCGGCACTGCGCGGGGTTCACAACCACGCCGGCGTCCGCGGCGTGCACGCTCTGCAGGATCCGGATTTCACCCGTGCCGCCGTGCACCCCCACGCGGAAGCCCTGGACGTTGAACGCCACCGACCGTGGGGTGCCGCCCCAGCGTCCCTCCGCCGACAGTTCTATGCCGGCTTCCTGCGCCCGGGCCGCGACCTCGGCCAGGGACAGGCGCTCGCCGTCGCACTCCACCGCCGCGGCCTCCAGTTGCACCTGGGCGGAGGTGTTGGCGAAGAGCGACGCAGCGAATCCCTTCAGCAGCACTGCCAGTTCCGCTGCGGCGGCCAGCGTGGCCTTGCCGGCCACCACCGTGCCGGTGGAACCGTAGGCGCCGGTGTCATGGTCCACCAGGTCAGTATCGGACTGGCGGATCACCACCTGTCCCGGGTTGGTGTGCAGGGCAGTGGAGGCCAGCTGGGTGTGGACGGTGGTGGTGCCGTTGCCGAACTCGGCAGTGCCGACGTCGAGCCCGTAGCGCCCGTCGGCCAGCAGGGATATCTTCGCGTGGGAGATGTGTCCGCGCGGCGGCACCGTATCGATCATGGCGACGGCGGTGCCGGTGCCGAGCAGCCATTCCGCAGCCAGGTCCGCTCCCGACGTGTCGTCGGACTGCAGCCCGCGGTCCAGCGCAGCACGGACGAGGTCCACGCACTGGTCCAGGCCGTAGCTGCCGTAGTGCACATCCTCCGCCGGTTCGGCGGCAGTGGAGAGCATGGCATCACCCGGAGCGATGAGGTTGCGGCGGCGGAACTCCAGCGGATCCATGCCGATGCCGCGGGCCAGTTCGTCCATCGCTGATTCGACGGCGAAAATCATCTGGCTCAGGCCGTAACCGCGGAACGCCCCGGAGGGGATGGTGTTGGTGTAGACGGCCCGGGCGTCCACCTTCTTGTTGCGGCACCGGTACACCGCAACCGACTCGCCGCAGCCGTGGAACATCACGCCCGGGGCATGGTTTCCGTAGGCTCCGGTGTTGGTGGTGACGTCCAGCTCCAGCGCGGTCAGCGTGCCGTCGCGGGCGGCTCCGGCCCGGACACGGACGGCGAACGGATGCCGCACGGTGCTGGCCGTGAACTGCTCCTCCCGGGTCAGTTCCAGCTGGACGGGCCGGTTCAGGCGCAGCGCGGCCAGGGCAACCAGATCCTCGGTGAGCACTTCCTGCTTGCCGCCGAAGCCGCCGCCCACCCGCCCGGAGACCACCCGCACGGACCCGGGCTGCAGCTCGAAGATCCGGCACAGGGTGCGCCGGACCAGGAACGGCACCTGGCTGGAGGTGCGGACGGTGAGCCGGCCGGCCTCGTCGAACCAGGCGACGGCGGCGTGAGTTTCCAGGGCGACGTGCTGCAGCCGCTGGCTCTCGTAGGTGTTTTCATGCACGACGTCGGCGGCGGCGAACCCGGCGTCGAGGTCTCCGATTTCGGAATGCAGTTCGGCCACGATGTTGCTTCCGCCGTCCGGGCCGGGGTGCAGCAGCGGAGCGCCGGGCGCCATGGCTGCGGCCGGGTTGAAAACTGCCGGCAGCAGCTCGTACTCGACCCTGATGCGCCGGGTTCCTTCCGCAGCGGCAGCCACCGACGACGCCGCGACGGCCGCCACGCGCTGGCCCTTGAAGCGCACGACGTCGTCCAGGATCCGGGTGTCGTCAGGGTCATCGGTGTGCAGTTCGTGCTGGGCGCTGGAAAAACGCTGCAGCGGAGCATCGTGGTGGGTGAAGACTGCTTCGACGCCCGGGACCGCCAGTGCCTCGGAAACATCGATCGAGGTGATCCTGGCATGCGGATACGGAGAGCGGAGGATTTTCAGGTGCAGCAGCCCCTCAGGCAGGACGGCGCGCGGAAGATCCAGGGTATAGCGGGCGCTCCCGGTGACGATGGCCGGGCCGGCCGGGGCAGGGACGTTGCTGCCAATGCTGCCGGTGTGCCCGGCGTGCCCGGTGCCGATGTCGCCGGCGTATTCCGCGGCGGCGCTCCCGGTGCGCTCGTCGCTGGCATTCCCGGTCCCCGACCCGTGAACGGCCGCGTGCCGTACCCCGCACACCGCGTCCTCGATGGCCCGGTAGCCCGTGCAGCGGCACAGATTGCCCTTCAGGTTCCGCGGAAGGTCCTGCTTCTGTTCTTCGTCGAAGGTCGCGGCGGTCATGATCATTCCGGCGGTGCAGAAGCCGCATTGGAATCCCTGCGCATCCAGAAACTGCTGCTGCATCGGGTGCAGTGCGTCCTCGCCGGCCAGGCCCTCGATGGTGGTGATCTCCCGCTCTTCGGCGCGGACAGCGGGATAGAGGCAGCTGTGCACAGGCTTGCCGTCCACATGCACGGTGCAGGCGCCGCAGTCGCCGGCGTCGCAGCCCTTCTTCACGCCGAGATAACCCTGCTCCCGCAGGAAGGTGCGCAGGCACTGGCCGGGGAAGGGGGCAGCGTCGACCTTGGTGTTGTTGATCCGATAAGTCATTGGGAACCATCCTTCGGGCGGGAACCGGGGGCCGGCGGAGCCGCGAGTTCGGCCCGGATTTCCTCCGCGAGCCGTTCGGTCATGGAGCGCCGCCATTCGGGCAGCCCGTGGACGTCGTCGTGCCAGAGCTCCGGCGCCACTGCCGCCCCGAGTGCCGTGCGCAGCTGAGCCGCGGAGGGCGGGGAGGGGAAGCGCAACTGGACCGGGTGCTTGGTGGAGGCGGTCACGGTCAGCACAAAACCGCCGTCTTCCCCCAAGCGGCCGATCAGCAGCACCGCGGAGCGGCCCAGGTTGGTCAGGGACAGGCGCCGGAACGCGGTGCGGGAACGAAGCGCCGCGGCCGGGACGGTAATGCTGCGCAGCAGCTCCCCGGACGCCAGGCCGGTCCGGCCGTCCCCGGTCACCAGCTCGGCCACCGGCAGCCGGCGGGTCGTGCCGTCAGCGGCGTACAGGAGGGCGACGCCGTCCAACGCCGCGGTGAGGGAGGTCATGGGTCCGGCGGGCAGCCCGGCGCAGACGTTGCCGCCCACCGTGGACACGTTCCAGATCTTGAAGGACGCCACAAACGAGTCGCAGCAGGGACGCACCAGGTCCAGGGCGGTCCACAGCGCACGCATGGTCCGGGGAGCGGCCGCGGGAAAGGCATACAGGTCGGCGATGGTGCAGGTGGCCGCAATCTCGAGACCGGCGTCGGACGCGGTCAGCGGTTCCCACCCGGCCGTGGTGATGTCCAGCAGGCGTTCCAGCGTGTCGCTGCCGTAGGAAAACAGCACGGTGCCGCCGGCGAGCCAGGCGTCCCCGGGACGCCAGGACCGCGGGTCAGCGGTGTTGACCAGTTCCGAGACGGTGGGCAAATCCATGCGTTTCCCCTAGCTGACGTGTTGTCGGTTGAACGGATGGATGGGGCCGAAACATTCCCGGAGCGGCAGCCCGCTGGCGGCCGCTCCGGACCGGCCTGCCACCACTTCGGCAAACACTGAGAGGGCCGTTTCTTCCGGGCTGGCGGCGCCAAGGTCCAAACCGATGGGGGAGTGCAGCCGCTGCAGCTGCCCGCCGGTGAGTCCGGCTGCGCGCAGGGCGGCCATCCGCGCCTCGTGGCTGCGGCGCGACCCCATGGCCCCCACATAGGCCACGTTCAGCTGCAGGGCCGTGACCAGCACCGGCACATCGAACTTGGCGTCATGGGAGAGCACGCAGATCACCGACCGGGCGTCCAGCTCTCCGGCTTCCGCCTGCTCCTGCAGATACCGGTCCGGCCACTGCACGCGCACGAGGTGGGCCGCCGGAAACCGCTCAGCGGTGGTGAAAGCCGGCCGGGCGTCACAGACTGTGACGTGGTAGCCCAGCAGCCGGCCCTGCCGGGCCAGCGCGGCGGAGAAGTCGTTGGCGCCGATCAGCACGAGGCGCGGCGGGGCGAGCCGGGATTCCAGGAACAGGACCACCGGACCGCCGCCGCACTCAGTGCCGCCCAGTTCCACCAGCCCGGTGCGGCCGGCGGCGAGCAGCGGGGCGAGGCGGGCGGCCGCCAGCCGCGGATCCACGCCGAGCAGGGACCGCAGCTCCACGCCGTGCCGGGACAGGAGCTCCGCCGGATTGGCTGCCGCGGCGGCCGGGTCGGGCACCAGCAACGGCACCGCAGCAGCTGAGGCATCAACCCGGGTGATCAGTGCGCAGGGGGTGCCGGCGGCGGGAACGGCCGGCAGCCGGCCGGGCGGAAACGGCTGAATCAGGACCTCCAGGGTGCCGCCGCAGCTCAGGCCCACGGCAAAGGCGTCGGCGGCGTCGTAGCCGAAGGTCTCCAGCCGCGCCCGGCCGTCGGCGAGCGACTCCTCGGCCGCGGCGGCGACGGCGGCTTCCACGCAGCCGCCCGACAGGGACCCGGTGATTTTTCCCGACCGGGTGATCAGCATTGAGGTGCCCACGGGGCGGGGAACGGACCCCGACGCGCGGACCACGGTGGCGGCGGCGCAGGGCTCGCCGCCCCTCACGGCCGAGGCCAGTGCATCCAACATGTCCAACACTGCGGCCAACCCTCCAGCAACACCGGCCGACGGCAACCGCCGCCGGTCAACCCTGCAACCAAGCGGGAAGTTTCCCCCACCGCACGGCAGGGGCCTTGACTCCGCGAAAACAGTTCCAACAATGGCAAGAACAATAAAAGACGGCGATGGAGTTTACGGCTGCGAATTGCCGCCTCGATCGGTAAGAATGCTATTTCGCATTCGACCAAAAATATCCTCGAGTGCCGTAATGGCTCCGGTAATTTCACGGAAGCGTACCACGCTGATCCGCCGCGCGGGATCCCCTGCCGCCGGGATCGCTTTGCCCGCCGCACCGGCCAGCGGGCGGCCATTGGACGGGCGGTGGCAGTGCGGGCGGCTCGACCGGGGCAGCGGTGTGGGACTTTTCCGCCGCCAATTAACCCACGGGCAGCGGGAATTTAACGCGCAGGAAACAGCGTGACGTTTTGTTCCGGCACCACTGCCGGTTCCTTGACAGGTGCAGTTCTGGCCCCCAAACTGGCCGAAATAACAATTGCGTTGCCGGAAAACATCGAATCAAGTCGGCGAGTCCGATGGTCAAGGGTGTTCAGCGCCGGCAGCGGCGGAATGCCTACCTGAAAGCTGACACCCATGGCAGCAGATTCCTCCGAAGACTTCCTCACAGCGTTCAACGCGGCGCCGGCTGCGGACGCGGAAGCCATGCTGCGCCCCTGCGTGGACATTCCCCGCTGGAGCAGCGAAATCGCAGCGGCCCGGCCCTTCGCCACCCCCGGGGAGCTGCTGAGTTTCGCCGAGCTCGCTGCCCCCGACTGGACCGAAGCCGAAATTGACGCCGCGCTGGCGCATCATCCGCGGATTGGCGAGCGCCCGGCCGGCAACGGTGCCGAGGCCGGGTTCTCCCGCGGCGAGCAGGCGTCGGTCCCGGGCCTCGACGGCGCCCAGGACCGGCTGCTGGCCGGCAACCGCGCCTATGAAGAGAAATTCGGGCGGATCTTCCTCATCCGCGCCGCCGGCCGGACCGCCGAGGAGATTCTGGCTTCCCTCCAGGAGCGGCTCGGGAACACTTCAGCCGAAGAAATCCCCGTCATCGCCGCCCAGCTGCGCGACATCGCCATCCTCCGACTCGAAGGATTGCTGAGCTCCATGACCCGCAGCCGCATCACCACCCACGTCCTGGACACCGGAACCGGCAAGCCCGCCGCCGGCGTCGCGGCCTCCCTCTGGTCCCACGGAGACGGCGGCTGGAACCGGATCGGAGCGGGAACCACTGACGGGGACGGCAGGATCGGCAGCCTCGGCCCCGAGGCGCTCGAACCGGGAACCTACCGCATCGACTTTGCCACCGGCGACTACTTTGCCGCCGCGGGAACGAACACCTTTTTCCCCAGCGTTTCCCTTGTTTTCAGCCTGACCGACCCGGCCCAGCACTACCATGTACCGCTGCTGCTGAGCCCTTTCGCCTACTCCACCTACCGAGGAAGCTGAACCATGACAGAAGCGACGCACGCCCCGACAGGGGACATCACGGGGGACATCACCGGGAACAGCTTGGGGGACAACTTGGACGGCAACCCGCCTGACGGCAATCCCCGGGACGACAACCCGCCTGACGGCAATCCTCAGGACGGCAATCCGGGCGCCGGCTCCGGACCGAAGATTGTCCTGGGCCGCAACCAGTACGGCAAGGCCGAGGTCCGGCTGGTCAAGGTCAGCCGCGACACGGCCCGGCACCATTTGGAGGACCTCAGCATCACCTCCCAGCTGCACGGTGATTTCGAGGCCGCCCACACCCAGGGAAACAACTCACGGGTGGTGGCCACCGACACGCAGAAAAACACCATCTATGCCTTCGCCCGCGACGGCGTGGGCTCGCCCGAAGAGTTCCTGATGCGGCTGGCCCGGCATTTCACCTCCGGCTTCGACTGGGTCACCGGCGGGCGCTGGGCGGCGGAGCAGTACTTCTGGAACCGGATCAACAACCACGACCATGCCTTCGCCAAGGACAAGTCAGAAGTCCGCACCGCGGTGCTGCTTTCGGTCGGGGGACAGCTGCACCTGGTTTCCGGCATCAGCGGCCTGACCGTCCTGAAATCCACCGGCTCCGAGTTCCACGGCTTCCCGCGGGACCGCTTCACCACCCTCGCGGAGACCACCGACCGCGTCCTCGCCACCGACGTCACGGCGAAGTGGCGCTACGCCGCGGGCACCGGATCCGGCGTCGCGGACTTCAACACGACCTACGCCTCGGTGCGGAACCTGCTGCTGGAAGCCTTCGCGAACACCCACTCCCTGGCCCTGCAGCAGACCATGTTCGAAATGGGCAGGGCGGTGCTTGAGGTCCATCCGGAAATCGAGGAGGTCCGGCTGTCCCTGCCGAACAACCACCACTTCCTGGTGGATCTGGCTCCCTTCGGCCTGGACAATCCCCAAGAGGTCTTTTTCGCCGCTGACCGGCCCTACGGGCTGATCGAGGCATCGGTCCTGCGCGAAGGCGCCGGGCAGGATTCCCCGATCTGGGACAGCATCGGCGGATTCTGTTGATGATTCACGCCTCAGGCTCCCACCCGGCCCCCGTTCTGGGGGACGAGCACCTGCTCCGCCTGGCTGCCGCCCTGGCGGACACCGACCGGCTGCTGGCCGCCGCATATCCCGGCGACGCCGGCACCCGGCAACCGGTGCACACCGTCTACCTGCCCGCCGATCGCTGCCGGCCCGGCCTGCCCGCCGACTGGGGCGCGGCCGGTCTGGCGGCGGCGAACGACGACGGCGGGCTGCCGGCACTGGCTGCCCTGATCGGCCTGGGCGCCGACCTCGCGGCCGCCGTCGTGCCCCTGGTGGAAGCAAAGCTGCACACCGAACCCGTTGAAGACCTGCGCCTGGACTTCGAAGACGGCTACGGCCTGCGGCCGGAGGCGGAGGAGGACGCCGACGCCGTTTCCGCCGCCGCCGCCGTGGCCGGGGCCATGCGCGCCGGAACCGCTCCGCCGTTTGTCGGCATCCGGTTCAAATCCTTCGAAGCGGCCACCCGCGCCCGCGGGGTGCGGACCCTGGACCTGTTCCTGGCCGGGCTGCTCGACGCCGGCCCGCTTCCCAACGGCCTGGTGCTGACCCTGCCCAAGGTCTCCACCGTGGACCAGGTGGAGGCCATGGCCTACACCTGCGAACGGTTGGAGGAAGCGCACGGGCTTCCTCCCGGGCGCCTGCGGTTTCAGGTGCAGGTGGAAACTCCGCAGCTGATTCTCGCCGCCAACGGCACCGTGCCGGTGGCGCCGCTGATCCACCGCGCCAAGGGCCGGGTTTCGGGCCTGCACTACGGCACCTACGACTACAGTGACGCCTTGCAGATCGCTCCCGCGCAGCAGTCCATGGAGCACCCGGCCGCCGATTACGCCAAGGCAGTGCTGCAGGTGGCAGCGGCCGGCACCGGCGTCCGGCTCTCCGACGGGTCCACGAACATCCTGCCCCTGGGCAGCCCGGCAGAGGTCCGCTCGGCCTGGCAGCTGCACGCCCGGCTGGTGCTCCGTTCCCTGGAACGCGGCTTCTATCAGGGCTGGGACCTGCATCCGGCCCAGCTGCCCACCCGCTACCTCGCCACCTACTCCTTCTATCGGAAGGGGTTCGACGACGCCGCCGCCCGCCTGTGCAACTACGTGCAGCAGCGCCCCGGCAGCGTGCTCGACGAACCGGCCACCGCCCGTGCGCTGGCCCGCTTTGTCCACCGCGGCCTGCTCTGCGGAGCGCTGACCGGGGACGAGGTCGCCAGGGGCACCGGCCTGGATGGTGCCGAACTGGCCGCCCTCGCCCATCCCCACGCCGCTCCCGCCTCCACAGAGAAGGTCCGCTAAGTGAACACGCCCGATCGCGACGCCCCCCGCTACTACGCCCCCGATGCCGGGCTTCCGGCCCAGACCGAGCTGCTCACGTCACGTGCCGTGGTCACCGAGGCCTACACGGTGATCCCGCGCGGCGTGCTGCGTGACATCGTGGTCAGCGTGCTGCCCGGCTGGACCAACACCCGCACCTGGATCCTGAACCGTCCGGTGGCCGGCGGCGCCACCACCTTCGCGCAGTACCTGGTGGAAGTGGGTCCCGGCGGCGGCTCGAGCACCCCGGAGCCGGAACCGGGCGTGGTGGAATCCTTCGTGTTTGTGCTCGAAGGGGAGCTGGATATATCCCTTGACGGCCTGGACTTTCCGGAGCACCGGGAGCACCGGCTGGCCTCCGGCGGATTCGCCTACCTGCCCCCGCAGGCCCGCTGGGAGGTTTCCAACGGCGGCGGGGCGCCCGCAAAGTTCCAGTGGATCCGCAAGGCCCACCAGCCGCTGGCCGGGCACTCTCCGGCACCGGTGTTCGGCAACGAAGCGGACCTTGAACCGGCGGCGATGCCCGGCACCGACAACAAATGGCGGACCACCCGGATGATCCCGGTGGACGACATCGCCTACGACATGCACGTGAACGTGGTGACCTTCGAGCCCGGCGCGGTGATTCCCTTCGCTGAAACCCATGTCATGGAACACGGGCTCTACGTGCTCGAGGGCAAGGCCGTTTATCGGCTCAACCAGGACTGGGTGGAGGTGCAGGAGGGCGACTACATGTCACTGCGCGCCTTCTGCCCGCAGGCCTGCTACGCCGGCGGGCCCTCCAACTTCCGCTATCTGCTCTACAAGGACGTCAACCGCCAGGTCCTGCTCGGGGGCAAATGATGGGCACCGAAGCGCACCGCCATGACCTGGTGATCCGGGGCGGTGCCGTCCTCACCCCGGCGGGCCTCCGCGCGGCCGAGGTGGGCATCCGCGGCGGCGTGATCACCGCCGTCGAGCCCCTGGGCGCCGGGCTCGACGGCGACCGGCTGATCAAACTGGCCGATGACGAAACCCTGCTTCCGGGCCTGGTGGACACCCACGTCCATGTGAATGAGCCGGGACGCACCGAATGGGAGGGTTTCAGTTCCGCCACCCGCGCCGCGGCGGCCGGCGGCGTCACCACCCTGATCGACATGCCGCTGAACAGCATCCCGCCCACCGTGAGCGTCGCGGCACTGGAAGCCAAGCAGGCCTGCGCCGCGCCGCAGGCGTTCGTGGACGTCGGTTTCTGGGGCGGCGCGGTGCCGGGCAACACGGCGGACTTGCGGCCCCTGCACGAGGCCGGCGTGTTCGGCTTCAAGTGCTTCCTGGTCTCCTCCGGAGTGGACGAATTTCCGCACCTTTCCCCGGCAGAGATGGAAACGGACCTGGCCGAGCTGAAGACCTTCGACGGGCTGCTGATCGTGCACGCCGAAAACCCCGACGTCATCGGTGCCGCTCCCGATGCCGCCGGCCCACGGTACGCCGGGTTCCTCGCCTCCCGGCCGCGCGCCGCCGAGGACACCGCCGTGGGCCAGGTGATCGCGGCGGCCCGGCGCACCGGTGCCCGCGCACACATCCTGCACCTGTCCTCAGCCGACGCGCTGCCGCTGATCGCCCGCGCCAAGGCCGACGGCGTACGGCTCACCGCGGAAACCTGCCCGCACTACCTCACGCTCACCGCCGAGGAGATCCCCGACGGCGCCACCGCCTTCAAATGCTGCCCGCCGATCCGCGAGGAGGCGAACCGGGAGCTGCTCTGGCAGGGCCTGGCGGACGGGATCATCGACTGCATCGTCTCGGACCACTCGCCCAGCACCCCGGACCTGAAGGCCCTGGACAGCGGAAACTTCGGACTGGCCTGGGGCGGCGTCTCCTCCCTGCAGCTGGGGCTGTCGCTGATCTGGACCGAGGCCAAGACCCGCGGTGTCCCCCTCGAGCGGGTGCTGCACTGGATGTCAGCGGCGCCGGCACAACTGGCCGGCCTGCACCGCAAGGGCGCCATCACCCCGGGCCGTGATGCCGACTTGGCGGTGTTCGCGGCGGAGGACACTTTCACCGTGGACCCGGCGGCCCTGCAGCACAAGAACCCCGTCACCCCCTATGCCGGCAGGGAGCTCAGCGGGGTCGTCCGGCGCACCTTCCTGGCCGGGGCCGACGTCGACTGCCTGGTTCCGCGCGGACGGCTGCTGCGGCGCGGGGAAGCCTAACCGCCGGCTCCCCGGGCGGGGCCGGCCCGCACCCCTGCCCGCACCGGAAAAGTGATGGTCGGCACAATCCAGCCGTGGCATTTAAGGGAACCGCCGCCGTGAAAGTAGTGTCTTATCCATGGCCCCCTTTCGAAACAGCCGCGCCGCGTCGCTGCCCGCAAAACTGTCCCGTTCCTGGCTCCTGGCATCGGCAGCCGACGAAGCGAACTTTGCACCGGCGCTCGCGTCCGAGGCGGACTCCGTGGTGTTCGACATGGAAGACGCCGTCCCCGCGCCGGGCAAGGCCGAGGCCCGCGAACGAGTGGTCGAAGCACTGTCCACCGGCATGACCGCCTGGGTGCGCGTCAACGGCATCGAAACCGATTACTGGGCCGATGACCTCGCGGCGCTGTCCAAGGCCCCCGGCCTGCGCGGCGTCATGCTCGCCATGACGGAAAAGCCCGAGCAGGTCACCCACACCGCGATGCGCCTGCAGGCCGGCACCCCGGTGCTCGCCCTGGTGGAATCCGCGCTGGGCATCGAGAATGCGACGGCGATCGCTTCCGCCCCCGGCACCTTCCGCCTGGCCTTCGGTGTGGGCGACTTCCGCCGCGACACCGGCGCCTCCGACGATCCCATGGCGCTGGCCTACGCCCGCTCCAAGCTGGTGGTCGCGTCCCGCGTCGGCCAGCTGCCCGGCCCGATCGACGGCCCCACGGTGGGCGCCCTCGGCGAGAAGCTGCTGGAGGCCTGCAAGGTCACCCAGTCCATGGGCATGACCGGCAAGCTCTGCCTGCTGCCCGACGCCGCCGACTTCATCAACCATGGCCTCTCGCCGAGCGAATCCGAGGTCCTCTGGGCCCACGAACTGCTTGAGGCGCACGCTGCCGGCGCCGTCGTGGGTGACGGTTCCTACCTGCCCCGACTGGCCCGCGCGCAGAAGATCTCCTCGCTGGCGGACTCCTACGGTCTCTGGAACGCCTAGCCCTCGATCCGGGATAAAAAGTCCAGCACCCGTGCCGTGAGTGCGGGTGCTGCCGCTTCGTCGTAGCCGTCCAGGCTGATGTCGGCGAACAGGTGTGAGCTGCCCGGATAGAGGAACAGCTCGGCGTCGTCCGCTGACTCCGCCAGGTTCACGGCCGCATCCAGGTCGCCTTCCTTGGTGAAGACGGGGTCCTCGTCCATGCCGTGGATCTGCACGGGCACGCCGTCGGGCCAGGAATCGGCAAAGACTCCGAGCGGGACGCAGCCGCTGATCAGCACCGCGCCGCGGGCGCCGGGCCGGGTCTGCGCCAGCCGCTGCGCGCACAGCACGCCCAGTGAAAATCCGAGGTAGACCATGCCGGGCGGAAACCGGCCGGCAATCCGGACCCCGGCCTCCTCGATCTCCTCAAGCCCGAGCTCCTGCGCATAGGCCAGGCCGGCGTCGAGCCCGGCAAACGTGCGGCCCTCGAACAGGTCCGGAACGGTAACGGTGTGCCCGGCCTCCCGCAGCACGTCGGCAAAGGCATCCATGCCGGGAGTCAGGCCCTGGGCATGATGGAACAGCAGGACATTGGCCACGGCAACTCCTTAGCGTTCGACGAGGATGCCGTCGGCGTCGGCGTACAGCACGGCGCCGGGGCGGAACGCAACGCCGCCAAACGTCACCGTGACGTCCACTTCACCCGCGGATTCCTTGGCACTCTTGCGCGGATTCGAGCCCAGTGCCTTCACGCCCAGCGGCAGCTTTGCCAGGGCGGCACGGTCCCGGATCGCGCCGTTGATGACGACGCCGGCCCAGCCGTTGGCCACGGCCGCCTCGGCGATCATGTCGCCCATGAGCGCGGTGTGCAGCGACCCGCCGCCGTCGACCACCAGCACCGCGCCGTCGCCGGGCGAGTTCAGGATGCTTTTGACCAGTCCGTTGTCCTCGTTGCAGCGAATGGTGCGGACCGGGCCGCTGAACCCCGGGCTGCCGCCCAGGTCCTGGAACTGCAGGGGCACTGACGCCAGGTTCTCGCCGTGTTCGTCGTAGAGGTCTGCTGTGCTGATTTCCATGGCACCTACTGTGGCACAGGGCTCAGCGGGAGTGCTGGAGGGACGCCGCATGGGCCTTCAGGACTTCCACGACCTCGAGCAGTTCGGCCACCGATTCGGTGGTGGCGGCGCCTTTCTCCCGGGGCCAGCCCCCGGCCAGCCCCTCGTTGTAATACAGGCCGTCCCCGAGCAGCAGGATGGCGCGGGCGATGGCTGGGTTGCCGACCTCCTCGAGGATCAGCTGCATCCAGTTGCGGTGAATCCGCTCCAGCATGGCCGATGCCTCCGGGTCCGAGGCCTGCGCCAGCCGGACGACGCCGATCAAGGCGCGGTCCAGGGCGCTGTCCACGTAGACGGATTCCCGCACCAGGTACCGGGACGGGCCCTCGGGGTCGGTGCCCATGGCCTCAATGTCAGCGGCGGCCAGTTCCTCGAGGCGGGCGATCAGGGCAGCGGCCAGGGCTTCCTTGTTCTTGAAGTGATAGAGCAGGCCGCCCTTGGAGACACCGGCCAGCGCAACGACGGCGTCCATGGTGGCGCCGCGGGGACCTTCATTGATCAGCAACTCCTCATAGGCGGAGAGGATGCGGTCCCGGGTGGAAATGTGCTCAGGCATACGTTTACGCTACGCCATCCGATGCTGTACAGTCTAGACGGTACAGTAAACGGCCGGTGAGTCCTGCCGGCGCTGCCACCACCCCTCGACTTTCCCCTGACAAACCTGCGAAGGAGACAGCTGTGCCCGCGGTACAGGAAGCATCCCCCATTCAACGAGCCGGACGGCGTGAATGGCTGGGTCTGGCAGTGCTGATGCTGCCGGTGCTGCTGATTTCCGTCGACAACACGGTCCTGAGCTTCGCCATCCCGTCGCTGTCCCGCGCGCTCGCGCCCTCGGGCACCGAACTGCTGTGGATCGTGGACATCTACGCCCTGGTCCTCGCCGGCCTGCTGGTGCCCATGGGCGCCCTCGGTGACCGGATTGGCCGCCGCCGGCTGCTGCTGATCGGCTGCGCCGGCTTCGGGCTGGTTTCCGCTGCCGCCGCCTTCGTGCCCTCCGCCGAGGCCCTGATCGGTGCCCGCGCGCTGCTGGGACTCTTCGGTGCCATGCTGATGCCGGCCACGCTGTCCCTGATCCGGAACATCTTCACCGTTCCGTCCCAGCGGCGGATTGCCATTGCCGTCTGGGCGGCCGGATTCTCCGGCGGCGCCGCGCTGGGCCCCATCGTCGGCGGACTGCTGCTGGAACACTTCTGGTGGGGATCGGTGTTCCTGCTCTCCGTTCCGGTGCTCATTCCGCTGCTGGTCCTCGGCCCGATCCTGCTGCCCGAATCCCGCGACCCCCACCCGGGGCCGGTGGACCTGTGGAGCGTGCTGCTGGTCATGGCTGCCATGTTCCCGGTCGTGTACGGCATCAAGGCGATCTCGACGTCGGGAGTCGGCGTCGATTCACTGCTGCCGATCGCCGTCGGGCTGATGTTTGGCGTGCTCTTCGTCCGCCGCCAGCTGCGCCGCCTGCATCCCATGCTGGATGTGCGGCTTTTCCGCAACCCCACCTTCAGCGGCTCGATCGGCGCCAATCTGCTCAGTGTCTTCTCGCTGGTCGGGTTCATCTTCTTCCTCTCCCAGCACCTGCAGCTGGTCCTGGAGAAGTCTCCGCAGCAGGCGGGGCTGATCATGCTGCCGGGCCTGCTGCTGACCATCATCGCCGGACTGGCCGTGGTGCGGGTGGTCCGGCATATCCGCCCGGGCTACATCATTGCCGGCGGACTGCTCCTGAACGCCGTCGGCTACACCATCATCCTGGCCACCGGAGGCGACGGCGGCGTCGGCGGACTAATGGTTGCCTTTATGGTCCTGGGGCTTGGCGTGGGTGCTGCGGAGACCATTTCCAATGACCTGATTCTGTCCTCCGTGCCGCCCACCAAGGCCGGAGCGGCCTCGGCAATCTCCGAGACCGCCTACGAGGTGGGTGCGGTTCTGGGCACCGCGGTCCTGGGCAGCATCCTGACCGCGGGTTACCGGAACGGGGTTGTGCTGCCCGGGGGGCTGGCCCCCGCCGACGCCGCTGCAGCCTCCGAAACCCTCGGCGGCGCCGTCGAGGCAGCCCAGCGGCTGCCCGAGGGTTCTGCATCCGCGCTGCTGGAATCAGCCCGTGCGGCCTTCGACTCCGGCGTCACCACCACCTCCCTGATCGGCGTGGTCCTGATGCTGGTTGCCTCCGCCGGGGCCGTCGTGATGCTGCGCCGGGCTACCGCCGACAGCTAGCTCACTGCTGCTAACCGGACTCGCCGCGGTGCACGATGAGCACCGGGCAGAGGGCATGGGCCGCCAGCACCGAACTGACGGAGCCCAGCAGCAGCCCGGCAAAACCACCGTGGCCACGGTTTCCAACCACCAGCATCTCCGCGCCCCGGCTGGCTTCTATCAGCAGCAGCACCGGACTTCCCGCCAAAGGCGTCCTCACCAGGTCCTTCGGAACGTCGGTCCCGAAGGCATCCGCCAGCGCCTGATTGAGCACCTGTTCGGCCTCCACCTGCGGAGACCAGGTATCGGAGGCGACGGGAGCAGTCAGTGAAACGCTGGTTCCCCAGACGGTGACCACCTGGAGCGGGTTATCCAGCACGGCGGCCAGCCGGCGGGCCTTCCACAGCGCTTCAAGGGAGAGCTTGGAACCATCGACTCCCACGACAATGGGCTTACGGTCCTCATCATTTGTGCTCATTGCCTGTCCGTTCCTTCCGCGGGGCATTTCATCCAGAGCGCGACGGAGGCAGCTTCCCGTCGTGCTCCCTCCATCGTCCGCTCATCCATCCCCGCGATAAAGGCCGGGGGAGGGTGGCCGTAGCATCGTGCATATGTTTCGTGCCCATCGCCGCAGACCGGCCACCGCCATGACAACAGGCCTGCTGCTGGTCCTGGCCCTGCTTTCGGCCACCGGCCCCTTCGCGACGGACCTCTATCTCCCGTCCTTTCCGGTCATGACCGACGAGCTTGGCGCGTCGGCCACCGGAGTCCAGCTGACGCTCACCGCGTTCCTGCTCGGCATGGGAGCCGGCCAGCTGTTTTTCGGTCCGCTGTCGGACCGGTACGGCCGCTTCCGCCCCCTCCTGCTGGGCTCGGCAGGCTTTGTCGTGGCCTCCGCAATCTGCGCCCTGGCACCCACGCTGGCTGTCCTCATCGCCGGACGGCTGCTCCAGGGCCTGTGCGCTTCGGCCGGCGTGGTCATCGCGCGCGCCATGGTCGCCGACCTCACCACGGGCGCGACGTCGGCCCGCACCTTCAGCCTGCTCATGACCATTGGCGGGGTGGCGCCGGTCGTGGCTCCGACGGTCGGCGGGCTCCTGGCGGAATCCCTGGGCTGGCGCGGCGTGCTCTGGGTGCTGGCTGGGCTCGCCCTCGTCATGTTCGCCTGCGTGGTGTTTGTGCTTTCCGAAACCCAGCCCCCCGGCCACCGCAGCAGCGGACCGGTGCTGGCCGGTGTTTCCGCGGTGCTGCGCAACCGGAAATTCCTGGGCTACGCCGTCCTGTTTGCCAGCACCTTCGGCGTGCTCATGAGCTACATTTCGGCCTCCCCGTTTGTCTACCAGAACCTGATGGGACTCTCGGCATCCGCCTACGGGATAGTGTTCGGCATCAATGCCATGGGACTGGTGTCCGCCGGGTTCGTCTCTGCCCGGCTGGCCCGGCGCGTACCGCCGCGGACGACCGTTGCCGCCGCAGTTGCCGTCCTGCTCGGCATGTCGCTGGCGGTGCTGGCGCTGGCGGTTTTCGCGGCACCGCCCCTGCTGCTGGCCGTGCCCATCTTTTTCGCGGCCAGCTCGGTGGGCTTCATCATGGGCAACACCACCGCACTGGCCCTGGCCGAAGTTGGACTCGCCGCCGGAAGCGGATCCGCGGTTCTGGGCGGGGGACAGTTCCTCGCCGGAGCCCTGGTTTCGCCGCTGACGGGATTGGCGGGCGCGGAATCGGCGCTGCCGCTGGCGGTGATCATGAGCGTTTCCGCGCTCTTCGCAGCAGCGGCACTGGCCGCCACCCGCACGCGGCACCCGGCAGCTGGGTAGACTCGTAGGCCTATGCGAACCATGAATAAGTACCGAACCGTCATTGTCTGGCTCTTGATCATCGCGCTGCTGGGCAGCGTCAGCGTGGGCTTCCTCAACATGCTGTTCTAAGCCCGGTGGGGGTGGAACTTGAGCCGGGAAGTCCAGTCGGTCTAGGATACTAAGCATACTTACGCTTACTTCGGCGGCGGTGGAACGTCCGCTGCGGAAGACGCGTACCGCATGCAGAATGACCAGCCGAAAGTGGGAAACTCTATGACCAACGGCAGCTCGAACGACCAGTACACCTTCCAGAACCCGGTGGACCGCTTCCCGGTGATCACTCCGCCGAAGCAGGACCAGCCCGAGCCCGGCCTGGATGCCGACCTGGAGCCGAAAACGGACCGCGGCGAGGAATCCTACCGCGGCACCGGACGGCTGGAAGGCCGCAAGGCCCTCATTACCGGTGCCGACTCCGGCATCGGCGCGGCAGTGGCCATTGCGTACGCCAGGGAAGGCGCCGACGTCGCGCTGGCCTACCTGCCCGAGGAAGAGGAAGACGCGCGGGAAATCGTCCGCCTCGTCGAGGCCGCCGGCCGCAAGGCCGTGGCGCTGCCCGGCGACGTGCGCGACGCCGCCTACTGTGCCCAGTTGGTGACGGATGCCGTCGAGGCCCTGGGCGGGCTCGACATCCTGGTGAACAACGCGGGCAAGCAGGTTGCCGTGGACAACCTTGAAGACCTCTCCGACGAGCAGCTGGATGACACGTTCAAGACGAACATCTACGCGTTCTTCCGCATTACGAAGGCTGCACTGCCGCACCTGCCGGCCGGATCAAGCATCATCAACACCACCTCGATCCAGGCCTACAACCCCTCGCCGTTCCTGCTGGACTACGCCAGCACCAAGGCGGCCATCAACAACTTCACCAAGGGCCTGGCCCAGCAGCTGGCCCCCAAGGGCATCCGCGTCAACGCCGTGGCGCCGGGGCCGTTCTGGACGCCGCTGCAGGTATCCGACGGTCAGCCCAAGGACAAGCTGCCCGAGTTCGGCAAGGACACCCCGCTGGGCCGGGCCGGTCAGCCCACCGAGCTGGCTCCGGCCTACGTGTTCCTGGCGTCTCCCGAATCCAGCTATGTGATCGGTGAGACCCTGAACGTCAACGGCGGCACTCCCTCGCCGTAACGGGGCCGCTGGAACAAGCCCGGAAGACAGAACCGGCCCGCACCTTTCGAAGGTGCGGGCCGGTTCTGTCTTCCGGCGTTCTGTCTTCCGGAGTCAGGCTTTGCTAGCCGCGGGCGTCAGCGTCGCTGAAGTCGGCGCGGTCGATCCGGCGGTGGTAGCGCATGCCGGCCAGCCCGCCGATCAGGGCGCCAATAAGCGTGGCGGCCAGCGTGGCGGCGATGGCAATCCAGGTCACCGCAGTGGCTCCGTCAAGATCCTCGGGCAGCGGTGCGACGGTGTTCAGCTGGGTGATGCTGCGGATGTCGTCGCCGAAGATCAGTCCCAGCACCACCACAACCACTCCGGCGATCAGGGCCCACAGCCAGACCGCCAGGCCCTGCTTCAGGCCGTTGAAGCGGGCCATCCGGCCGGCCACGTAACCGCCGGCGCAGTACGCCAGCAGGAGGATAACCAGCAGGATGACGGTGCCGATGATCCCCGCGCTCTGGTTTGCCATCGCCTGGTCCAGGGACTGGCCGAGGTCATTGTCGGTGGAGAAGCCGACGGCGGCACCAATGGCGGCGGCCAGCGCCGACAGGAGGACCACCATGCCGGTGGCGGTCAGCCAGCCGAAGAAGGCAGCTCCGAACTTCATGCCGCCGAACCGCTCCTTCTCCAGTGCCAGCAGTGCCTCGCGGTTGGCTTTGCCCGGAAGGGCGGTGCGGCGGCCGGCGTCCCTGCTGTCTGCCGCCCGGTCGCTGTCCAGCCGGTCGCTGTCCGGATGGGACCCGCCGGTGGCGTCATAGTCCGAGTTGGGGTCTTTGGTGGCGCTCAGGGGCATGGCCCGGGTGCGGCCGTCGTCGTCGCCCTGGTTCGACTGCCCGGCCGACGGGTGCGCGGAAGCTCCCGCAGCGGTTGCCCCCGAGGCCGGAGAAGTCCCGGACGGATCCGTGCCGGCCGGCAGTACCTGCGTTTCGTCGGCCGCCGGGATCCGGCCGGAGCGATCCCGCAGCCGTCCGCCGTCGGGTCCCGTCGGGTTGCCGGCGTTTTCGGAGCCGTTGGCTGCTCCGGGTCGGCCGTTGTTGCCTGAGTCCGTGCTCATTTGTCTCTCCTGGTGCTGTTGGGTGCAGGGGTAACCGCTCTATAAGCAACCTTAGTATCGACTCGTGCGGCTTGGCGACTGCCGTGCCGAGCGTCTCGGATCAGGCTCCGCCCCGGAGCGGGCCCGACCGGCGGTGGAAGTTCCGGCGGGCGGAAGTCCGGGCGGATGGAAGACTGAGGGGATGGACCCCGACATTGTCATCACCGTCATCGCTGCCCTGGCCATCGCCGTGGGGTTGACCGGAATCGTTATTCCGGTCCTGCCGGGCAGCATCCTGATTATCGCCGCACTGCTCGGCTGGGCCCTGGGGCTGCAGAGCACCGCCGCATGGTGGACGTTCGGCGTGGGCGCCGCACTGGCCCTGGCGGGCCTGCTTTCCAGTGCGGTGCTGACCGGCCGCCGCCTGAAGCAGCGCAAAGTTCCCAACACCTCAGTCCTGGCCGGGGTGGTGGCGGGCGTCGTGGGGATGTTCGTTATCCCCGTGGTGGGGCTGATCGTCGGGTTCGCCGCGGGGCTGCTGCTGAGCGAGTTCCTGCGCCGCCGCAGCCTGCCCGAGGCCTGGTCGGCCAGCTACGCGGCGCTGAAGGCGATGGGCCTGGGCATCCTGCTGGAACTGGCCCTGGCCTTTGCCGCCGGCACCGTCTTTGTCGGCGGCACCTGGTGGCACTTCGCCGCCAAGTAGGCGGGAAAGCTCCGCCGGCTCAGCGCGAACGCACGAACTCGCCCAGCGCCGCCAGCTGATCCAGCCGGCACTGCGGCTTCAGATACATCATGTGCCCGGCCTCGTGATAGTGATGCGAGAACCGTGCCCGTGCCGCATCATCCAGGCGCATGTGCGCCCAGACGTATTCGGCGGCGAAATGGGGCGTGGCGCCGTCGTGGTAGCCGTAGTCCACATGCACCCGCAGATGCGCGTTGTGCGCCAGGAGCCGTTCGAGGGTTTCGGTGACATCCACCGGTACCCCTTCGAAGCTCTTGTAGCTCCACGGCTGGACCCGGCCGGTGAGGATTTCGTACGGCAGATCGTTCTCGTAGCCCAGTTCCGCCCGCACATAGTGGTTTACGGCTGCCGCATAGGGTCCGTTGATGGCGCGCAGGCTGGGGTCATCCCAGTTGGCCGAATCCTGCTGGTGCGCCGGCGGAGCGGTGAAACGGCCGTCGATGCGCCCGACCACCAGATTCTCCTGCCGGAGCAGCTCGGCGGAGAACTGCGCGTAGTCCCAGCGCAGATTGGTGCGGCGGATGAACCCCGGGTCCAGGGTGGTGATTTCGGCCAGCCGGCCGACGACGTCGTCGAACGCTTCGGAGCTCAGCCGTGCGCCCTGCGTCAGGGCGTAGCCGTACTCCCGGCCGGCGTAGTCCTCTGCCTCGCGCACCACGTCGGACAGCGTCCGGTCCCCGTGCCGGCCGTGGAAATGCGCTATCGCTGCGTAGGTGGGCAGGTGCAGCGCATACGGGGTGTCGCGGCCGGGCGCGAAATCCAGAGTGGCCATATTGAGCACGGTGGAGATCAGCCCCAGTCCGTTCACGGCCATGCCGTAGGCGTCGAACAGCCGGCCGGCGACGGCGACGGCGCGGAGCGTGCCGTATGACTCGCCCACCAAGTACTTGGGACTGAGCCAGCGGTTGTTGCGGGTGGTCCAGAGCCGGATGACTTCGGCCACCAGATCACGGTCCGCCTCGAAGCCGTGGAACTCCCCTGACTCGTTGCCGTCCACGACGCGCGAAAAGCCGGTGCTCACGGGATCGATCATCACCAGATCCGCATGCTGCAGCAGCGTTTCCGGGTTGTCCGTCAGCCCGAACGGGGGAGGGGTCAGCGATCCGGCGTCTCCGGAGTCCACCATCCGGGGCCCCAGCAGGCCCATGTGCAGCCAGACCGAGGAGGAGCCGGGGCCGCCGTTGAACGCGAAGACCACCGGCCTGCGGTTGGCCGCGGAATCCGCCTGATCAGCGGTGTAGGCCACGAGGAAAATCTCTGCCTTGGGCCGGAATCCGTCAGATTTCCCGTCCCGGGTCTCCTCCTGCCGCAGCACCATCCGCCCGGCGGTGGTTGTGTAGCCCAGGCCGGAGGGCAAGGTGTGGCTGCGGACAACAAAATCGTCGGTGGCCGCCTCGCCCGGGGAGGGCTGGTTGCCGGTGTCTTGGGGCTGCTCGTCTTGGGGCATTGGAGCAGTCTAGCCACGCCGCCGGCAGGAACCCGGAACGGTGGCCGGATTACGGGCCGGCGGACGCGGGAGCGGACGGCGCCTGCCGCACGGGCTAGGATTTCCGGGACGCCGCCCCTACCCGACAGGAAACACCATGACGGACAGCCCCGACCTCCTGGACCTCGACTCCCTCCTCACCGCCGAGGAACGGGAACTGCGCGCCGGTGTGCGGTCCTTCGTCGATACCGCAATTCGGCCCAACATAGCCCGCTGGTATGACGCCGCCGAGTTTCCGCTGGACATCGTGCCGCAGATGGCCGAACTGGGACTGCTTAGCATGCATCTGCAGGGTTATGGCTGCCCCGGACGAAGCGCCGTCGAATACGGGCTGGCGGCGCTGGAGCTGGAGGCCGGCGATTCCGGGCTGCGCACCTTCGTCTCCGTGCAGGGATCCCTGGCGATGGGCGCCATCTTCAAACACGGTTCCGAGGAGCAGAAAAATGAATGGCTGCCGCGGATGGCCGCCGGAACCGCCATCGGCTGTTTTGCGCTCACCGAGCCCGCCGCGGGATCCGATCCGGGGAACATGCTCACCCGTGCCCGGCGCGACGGCGACGACTGGATCCTCAACGGTTCCAAGCGCTGGATCGGGCTGGCCTCGGTGGCCGATGTGGCAGTGATCTGGGCAATGACGGACGACGGCGTCCGCGGCTTCGTGGTGCCCACCGACACCCCGGGGTTCACGGCTGCGCCCATCACGCAGAAACTGTCGATGCGCGCCTCCATCCAATGCGACATCGAGATTACGGATCTTCGCCTGCCCGGGGACGCGATGCTGCCCAAGGCCAAGGGGCTGCGCGGGCCCTTCGAATGCCTCAACGAAGCGCGGTACGGGATCATCTGGGGCGCGATGGGCGCTGCCCGGGACAGCTACGAGGCAGCCCTGGGCTACGCGCAGGAACGCCTGCAGTTCGAGAAGCCCTTGGCCGGGTACCAGCTCACGCAGGAAAAACTGGTGAACATGGCGCTGGAGATCAGCAAGGGAACACTTCTGGCCCTGCAGATCGGGCGGTTAAAGGATGCCGGCCGGCTGCAGAAGCATCAGATTTCCGCCGGCAAATTGAACAATTGCCGCGAAGCGATCGCCATCTGCCGCGAAGCCCGGACGATCCTGGGCGGCAACGGCATCACGTTGGACTATTCTCCGCTTCGTCACGCCAACAACCTGGAATCCGTGCGCACGTACGAAGGCACCGACGAGGTCCACCTGCTGATCCTGGGCCAGCACCTTACGGGCATTCCGGCATTCCGGTGATGCGCCGAATAACTGGAGGATGACAGGGGCAACCAAGCCGGCTGCTCTTCCGTGGGCGGTCATCCCGGATTAGTTTTGGCTGAAGTGCACCGGCTTGCCGGTCCCTCCCCAGAGACGCGGAACCGGGCGCTCCAACCCTCCCGGAGGTACAGATGTTTTTCCACAAGCAGGAGCTTCAGTTCAAATCCACGCCGGACCAGCCGGACGCCGTTTTTGCCCGCAAACTCCAGGAAGCCCTGGGCGGCCAGTACGGTGAAATCACCGTGGCCATGCAGTACGGGTTCCAGGGCTGGAACACGCATCTTCCCGGCAAATACCGTGATCTGCTGTTCGGCATTGGGGCGGAGGAAATGGGCCACGTGGAGATGCTGGCCATCATGATCGCCCAGCTGCTGGAAAAGGCGCCACTGGGCATCACCGACGACGCTGTGCAGAACGATCCCACGGTGGCGGCCGTAATAGGCGGCATGGATGTGCAGCACGCCATCGTGGCCGGTGCCGGCGCGCGGCCGGTGGACTCCAACGGCAACCCCTGGACGGGCGGCTACATTACCGCCAGCGGGAACCTGTTGGCGGACTTCACGTCCAACGCCAACATCGAAATGCAGGGCCGAATCGCCGTCGCCCGGCTTTACCACATGACCGATGACCACGGCGTGCGGGACCTGCTCTCGTTCCTGCTCGCCCGGGACACCATGCACCAGAATCAGTGGACCACCGCCGCCCTGGAGCTGCAGGCCGAGGGCCTGGAGCAGCTGCCGGTCCCGTCCAACTTCCCGCTGAGCAAGGAACACCGGGAGGTCTCCTACCAGTACCTGAACTTCTCCGACGGGCAGGCAGCGTCCCAGGGATCCTGGGCCTCCGGCCCGACACCGGACGGCCACGGCGAGTTCACCTACCACGACGGGCCGACGACGACGGCGCCCATGCCGCCGCCCACCCGGGTGGACGCCCGCTACTACGGAACCACGGACGTGCCGAACGTGGTCGAAAAGGCTGCGGGTGCCGCGCAGGACAAGATGAAGAAAGAGTAGCCGGAGCGGGCCTGCCTGCTGCGTGGTTTCGGCGGGCAGGCTGCTGCCGCTGTGTCGGCAGCCGCAAGAATACAAAGCTTGCTGATGACTTTGGTTCTGGGCTATTTTTTTGCCACCAGCCCCGCGGGTCCACCCGGGCCGTAAGACGGGACGCTTTCGGAGGTGCAGATTGTTCTTTCACAAGCAGGAGCTGCAGTTCAAGTCCACGCCGGACAAGCCTGACGCTGTTTACGCTCGCAAGCTTCAGGAGGTTCTGGGCGGCCAGTACGGTGAGATCACCGTGGCCATGCAGTACGGCTTCCAGGCCTGGAACTCCCACATCCCCGGCAAATACCGTGATCTGCTGTACGGGATCGGCGCCGAGGAAATGGGCCACGTGGAGATGCTGGCCATCATGATTGCCCAGCTGCTGGAAAAGGCGCCACTGGGAGTGACCGAGGATGCCGTGCAGAACGATCCCACGGTGGCGGCGGTGATCGGCGGCATGGATGTGCAGCACGCCATCGTTGCCGGTGCCGGCGCGCGGCCGGTGGACTCCAACGGCAACCCCTGGACGGGCGGCTACATCACCGCCAGTGGGAACCTGCTGGCGGATTTCACTGCCAACGCCAACGCGGAAATGCAGGGCCGCCTCGCCGTTGCCCGGCTCTATCACATGACCGATGACCACGGGGTCCGGGACATGCTCTCGTTCCTGCTCGCGCGGGACACCATGCACCAGAACCAGTGGATGGCGGCGGCGAAGGAACTGCAGGCCGAAGGCGCTGAGTCGCTGCCCGTGCCGTCCAACTTCCCGATCAAGAAGGAGGAACGGTCGGTGTCCTATCAGTACCTGAACTTCTCCGACGGGAAAGCTGCCGCCGAAGGGTCCTGGGCCTCCGGACCCACGCCGGACGGTCTGGGCGAGTTCAGCTACCACGACGGCCCGACGACGTCGGCACCCATGCCGCCGCCCACCCGGGTGGACGCCCGCTACTACGGCACCACCGACCTGCCGAACATTGTGGAGAAGATCGCCGGCAGCGTTCAGGACAAGCTGCACAGGGAATAGCATCATCCAGGTTCCGCGGCCGTCCTGCGGGGCGGTCGCGGACCGCGGCCGTCTGGAAGCAACAGTGTGGAAGCAGCGTGGACAAGGAGACGGAAGGGCTGTGGCCCGAACCAAGGCGGGAATGCCGAAGACCGCAGTACCTCAACTTGCTGGAGCCCAGTACATTCTGCCGCTCAAATGGAGCGACGACGCTGGACTCGAATCCCTGTGTGCGTATCTGAACCAGCTGGTCCAGTGGATTCCGGTCCTCGTGGTGGACGGGTCGCCCGCCGCCCTGTTTGCTGCACATGAGCAGGCCTTTCCCTCCGCAGTGCGCCACTGCAGGCCCCGCAGCATGGGCTATGGCAACGGAAAGGTGGAGGGCGTGCTGACCGGCGTGCAGCTCAGCGCGCGCGAGTACCTCGTCCTTGCCGACGACGACGTGCGGTATACGCGAACCGGCTTGGAGCGGGCGGTGGCGCTGCTCGCCGACGCCGACGTCGTCCGCCCGCAAAACTACTTTCCGGCCCCGCTGCCCTGGCACGCCCGGTGGGACACGGCCAGAACCCTGATAAACCGGGCGTTCCGCTCGGACTACCCCGGAACGCTGGCGGTCCGGCGGTCAACGCTGCTGGACGCCGGCGGTTACAGCGGCGATGTGCTGTTCGAAAACCTTGAGCTGCTGCGGACCATCCGGGCGGCAGGAGGACGCGAAGTGCGGGCCGATGACCTCTTCGTGTCCCGGGTGCCGTGTTCGGTGCCGCATTTTCGCCGGCAGCGGGTGCGGCAGGCATATGACGATTTCGCCCAGCCCGCTCGCCTGGCCGCGGAAGCGGCTCTGCTGCCGGTGATTCTGCTGTCCCTGCGGCAGCCGGCACGGCTGGCCATGCTCGCTGCGGCCAGCATCCTCGTGGCTGAAGCAGGCCGCCGGCGTGCGGAGGGAACCCGGGTGTTCATGGCGGATGCCGCGTTCTGGGCACCGCTGTGGGTGCTCGAACGCGCGGTGGGCGTGTGGCTTGCGGCGGGATGGCGGATTCGGGGCGGCATTCCCTATGCGGGGATCCGGCTTCGGACGGCCGGGCATTCCGTGCGCCGGCTTCGCCGGGCCGGGACCGCCCACGTATCGATCTTCTCGGGGGAGGGCGTGGGGGAAGATGCGCGGAAACGGATGCGCGTTGTCACAGCCATTTGTTCCGCTTGAAGGTCAGGTAGAGGACGAAGCCCATAACCGCCATCGCCGCCACAGCCATCGGATAGCCCCAGGTCCAGCCCAATTCGGGCATGTCCTCGAAGTTCATCCCGTAAACGGTGCCCACCAGGGTGGGAGCAAAGAGGATGGCAGCCCACGAGGAGATGCGCTTGACCTGCTCGTTCTGCTCAATACTGGTTTCGGCCAGCCGGTTCGAGGCCAGCGTGGAGGCCAGATTCAGGGCATTCTCCAGCAGGGCCCGGTAGGCGTTGACCCGGTCAATCAGCCGCAGGATGTGGTCCAGGACGTCGCCGAGGTTGTCCTTGAGCTCTGCCGGAACCCCGTACTCTTCCGCGTGCCGCTGCAGGCTGCCCACCACGCCCTCCAGCGGAGAGAGCGCACGCTGGAACTGGATGACTTCGCGGGAGAGTTCGTAGATGCGGCGCGACACCTCGGCGTCGCCGCCAAAGAGCTGGTCCTCAATCTCATCGATGTCGTTTTCCAGCCCGGCCGCCACCGGCGCGTATTCATCCACGACCTGGTCCAGCACCGCATAAAGTACGGCGTGCGGGCCGAGGGCCAGCAGGTCCGGTTCCTGTTCCAGGCGCTTGCGGACCCGGCCCAGATCCGGAGATTCGGCGTGCCGGACGGTGACGACGAAGTTGGGGCCCACAAAAACGTGCAGCTCGCCGAACTCCACGCGTTCGACGTCGTCAAGGTAGCGTGCCGGCCGCAGGACCGCGAACAGCGTGTCGTCGTAGTGTTCCAGCTTGGCCCGCTGATGCCCGGCGAGGGCATCCTCAACGGTCAGCACGTTCAGGCCAAACTCCTCGGCGACGGCCAGGAGCTCGATGTCGTCCGGCCGGTACAGGCCAATCCACGCCATGCCGCCGGAGGACCGGGTCAGTTCGAAAGTCTCATCGAGGTTGTCGGGTGTGTGTTGCCGTTTGCCGTCCACATACACGCCGTTGTCGATCAAGGTCATGGACGTCCCCTAGCTGCTTGAACTGTGCACAGTGCCGCGGCTGTGGCGCGGCAGCTTCCATTATCCATCCCGTCCCCTTCTTCGGCGGACTGCCGGCGACCGCTCTCGCGACCTTTAGTGCTGAGCGCTGCCGGGCGGCACTCCGCGGACTTCTTCAGCCGGGTCCGGAACGGATGAAGCGGGAACGTAACCTGTTCCGCTGCCGAGGGTCCGCAGTGCGTTCAGGATCGCGGCCAGGTCGACCAGCTCCTGGGTCAGGGCCCCGGCAACGGCGGGGATGAACCCGAAGGCCGCGGTGAGCATCAGTCCGACGCTGAGCAGGATACCCAGCCAGATGCTCTCCAGCGCCACCCGCAGGGTCCTCCGTCCGATGTCGACGGCGTCGGCCACCTTGGAAATGTCGTCAGCGACAATCACGGCGTCAGCGGATTCTCCGGCCGCAGTGGATCCGCGGGCACCCATCGCAATGCCGACGTCGGCCGCTGCCAGCACCGGGGCGTCGTTCACGCCGTCGCCCACCATGATCGCCGGCCGGAGCGGCAGGGCGGCGACCAGACGCACCTTGTCCTCCGGCAGCAATTCCGCATGGACGGTCCGAATGCCCAGCGCGGCAGCGGTGCTTTCCGCCGAGGCCCGCCCGTCGCCGGTGAGCATCACCGGCTGCCCCAGCCCGAGCCGGGCCAGACGCTCCAGAGTGGCGCGGGCGTTGTCCCGCGGGGTGTCGCGCAGGGTCAGGGTGCCGGCGAAACGGCCGTCCACGCCGACGTAAACCAGAAGCTCTCCGGCGGCTCCGTGCCCGGCGGCAGCAAGGGAGCCCTGTCCAGCGGCAGGACCGGCTCCCGTCCCCGAAATTCCGCCCGCAACACCGCCGGGGAGCCCGCCGGGAAGCCCGTTCCGGACCGCTGCTGCCACGAAACGGCGCTTGCCGACCAGGACGGTGCGGCCCGCCACTTGTGCCTGCACTCCGTTGGTGGCGACCTCGGCGGCCGATGTTGCCGGGCTCAGGACCAGTCCCTTCTCGAGCGCCGCAGCCTGCACGGCGGCGGCGAGCACGTGGGAGGAATACTGCTCGGCCGAAGCGGCCAGCCGCAGCACCTCACCGGCGGTAAACGGAGGTTCGGGGGAAACCGCCACGAGGTGCGGCCGGCCGTAAGACAGGGTGCCGGTCTTATCGAAGGCAATGCTGCGGGCCCGGGCCAGCTGCTGCAGGGTGGCTCCGCCCTTGACGATGATGCCGTTGCGCGCCGAGCGGCTCATGCCGCCCAGGAAGGCAACGGGGGCGGCGATCAGCAGCGGGCAGGGAGTAGCCAGCACCAGGACCTCGGCGAAGCGCACCGGATCTCCGCTGAGGAGCCAGGCACCGCCGGCAATGAGCAGCGAAACCGCGGTAAACGGCACCGCGAACCGGTCGGCCAGGCGCACCACGGGAGCCTTCGACGCAGCGGCTTCGCGGACCAAGGCGACGATCCGCTGGTACTGGCTGTCCGCCGTCGTCGCCGTGGCCCGGATTCGAACCGCCTGCGGGCCGTTTACGGAACCGCTCATCACCGTCTCGCCGGCGGCGCGGGTGACCGGCAGCGATTCACCGGTCAGCGATGATTCGTCAAAGGCGGCCTCCGCACTGAGCAGAATGCCGTCCACGGGAACCAGCTCGGCCGGCTTGACCAGCAGCACGTCGCCGACAACGACGCTGGCAGCCGGGATGTCCCTCGGTGTTTCGCTGTCCGGCGGCAGCCGGTGGGCCGCCTGCGGCGCCCGTTCCAACAGTGCATCAAGTTCGCTGCGCGCCCGCCGCGCGGCAAAGTCCTCCAGCGCCTCACCGCCGGAGAGCATCAGGACAATGATCAGGGCGGCAGCGTATTCGCCCACCGCCACCGTGGCCAGGATGGCAAGCACGGCCAGGACATCCAGTCCCCAGTGGCCGCGGAGGAGGTCGCGGACCATTCGGGCGCCGGTCACGGCGGCAACCAGCAATGCATAGCCGGAGGCGAGCCGTGCGGCGGCTGTCGGCAGGCCGGTTCCCAGCAGTGCGAAGACGGCCAGCCCGACGACGATGGTCGCTGCCACCGCCGGATACCTCCGGATCACGGAGAGTCTCATGCTCTCGTTATAGGCCCGCCGGTGGGGCTTTTCCAGCAAGAGATACCTAACCTAACGGTTGCCGGCCCTGTTGCGCGGGATGCCTGGTCCGGGTTGCCGGCACTGTCGCCGCGAAAGGAGGGGAGGCGGTGCTGTCACGGCATGCGGCGGCGGCTCAACAGGCCGGACATCAGAAAGGCCAGGCCGATGGCCAGCGGCCACCACGTGTACAGGCTCAGCGTTTCGCCCAGGAAAGCGACGACGAGGATGCCCATCATGCAGGCGACGACCAGGACCATGCCCACGACGATCCGCATCCGCCCGCGGTGCGGCGAGGGCAGCGGCGGAAGCCAGGGAGGACGCTCGTCAGTCCAACTCATCTCGCAATTTTAGGTCGGCCGGGAGCAGATGGAACCGCTTGCCGCCGGTTTTTCTTGGGGCGGCAACGGGTCCGTCCTTCTGCCCTTTCCCGGCGGACCGGTGAATGAAAGGATGGCGGCCTATCCTTCCGCAGCAGGCGCCGAATGCGAACCTTGCCGAATGCAAACCTTGGAGTACGGACATGGAACAGAGCGACCTTCTCATCGACGCCTTCGGGCGTCTGCCCCAGGCCGTGCGCCGGGCGGTGCACGGGCTGGATGCCGCAGCGCTGAACCACCGGCCGTATCCGGCAGGCAACTCCATCTCCTGGCTGGTCTGGCATCTGGCCCGGAGCGAGGACGCGCAGGTCGCTCCGCTGGCGGGGCACGAACAGGCGTGGACGGCGGAGGACTGGTACGGCCGGGTCGGGCTGCCTCTGGCGGTGGACGACACCGGGTACGGGCATGATTCCGACCAGGTGGCTGCCGTTCAGGTGCCGTCGGCCGACGTGCTGCTCGCGTACTACGAGGCGGTGCACTCCCGCACCGCAGCCTTCGTCTCCGGCGTGACCGGCGGGGATCTGGACTCCGTGGTGGACACGGCCTGGGATCCGCCGGTCACTCTGGGCGTGCGGCTGGTCAGCATCCTGGGGGACGGGCTGGAACACGTGGGCCAGGCCGCCTATCTGCGCGGCATGATTCTGGCTTCCCGCGCGTAACCGGGCCGCCGTCGTCGTTCCGGCGGTTTACCGGGCCATCACGGCCAGCAGTTCCTCGCACATGGCGGCGCAGCGGCGGCAGGTTTCGGCGCAAATCCGGCAGTGCCCGTGTTCGGCGGCATGCTGGGCACACTCTTCGGCGCATTGGCGGCAGGCGGCTGCGCAGGCACGCAGCAGTGCCGTGGTGCTGCCGTCGTAGCCCGAATACCGGGTTCCGGTGCGGGCCACCACGGTCCCGGTGGCTGCGCAGATATCGGCGCAGTTCAGGTCCTTGCGGATGCATTCGACCATGTCGCCGAGCATGTCTTCGCTGAGGCAGGCATCGGCGCAGGCGGTACAGACCTGCACGCAGTCGAAGCAGGCGATGACGCAGGTGGAGACGGCCAGCAGATCTGTTCCCGCGCCGTCGGGCCGTTCACTGAGCACATCTTCGATGAGGGACATGGTGCTGCTCCTTTTTCGCTTCGCCTAACGGCACGGTCGGGGAGATGCAGTTGGGCTCAATGCCGGCCCGGGCGTTCAGGATAGCCGCGCCGCGAGACCGGAGGCAGAGGTCGGGCGCGGATCGGCGTCGATCAGTGCATGTTTGCTGCCGGCCGATTTGCGCCGGAGCCTGTGCCCGGGTCTAGAATCGGGGTTAGCTCTTCGGAGCCGTCCGGTCTCGTGCCGGGCTGGGGCTTTAGCTCAGTTGGTAGAGCGTTTCGTTCGCAATGAAAAGGTCAGGGGTTCGATTCCCCTAAGCTCCACAGACGCAAAGTCGAAAAGGCTGCCCCGCATGATGCGGGGCAGCCTTTTCGCATGTGCGGTGTCCGGCGACTTACAGAACCTTCGAAAGAAACGCCTTGGTCCGTTCGTGTCGAGGTGCTGTCAGGACCTGTTTCGGATCTCCGGACTCAATGACGACGCCGCCGTCCATGAAGACCAATGAATCCGCGACCTCACGCGCAAATCCCATCTCATGCGTCACAACGATCATGGTCATCCCGGTCGATGCGAGCTCCTTCATGACATCCAGGACTTCTCCGACGAGTTCTGGATCGAGGGCGCTGGTCGGCTCATCGAACAACATGAGTTTGGGTTCCATGGCGAGTGCCCTGGCGATGGCCACGCGTTGCTGCTGGCCGCCCGAGAGATGCGCCGGATAATAGTCGGCCTTGTCGCCAAGTCCGACGCGGGTCAGCAATTCCATGGCCTGGTTTGTTGCATCGGCCCGGGACCTGCGCTTCACGCGCATGGGTGCCAAAGCAACATTCTCAACGGCCGTGAGATGCGGGAAAAGGTTGAAACGCTGGAAGACCATGCCGATTTCCCGGCGTTGGAACGAGGCTTCCGCAGGTCGAAGCTCGTAGAGCTTGTCGCCTTTCTGTCGGTACCCGACGAGTGTTCCTTCTACGGTGAGCCGGCCTGCGTCAACCCGTTCAAGGTGGTTGATGCAGCGCAGGAAGGTGGATTTCCCGGAGCCGCTGGGCCCCACAATGCACAGGACCTCTCCCGTGTTCACGGTAAGGCTCATGCTGCGCAACACGGTGTTGGTGCCGTAGCTCTTGGACACGCGATCGGCGTGGACCATTGGGGTGCCGGTCATCCCTTGCCTCCTGTTCCCTTGCCGGTGGGCGTTTCGAGGATAGCGGCAGCCCTGGCGTCAGCCGGGCCTTCCGGAACCTGAGGATGAGTGGGGGAGGATCCCCGGTCCGCTGTTTTTTCTGCACGGCGTCCGCTCCCGCGGGAGTAACGCTTCTCAATAAAGTGCTGCCCCACCATCAGCACCGAGGTGAACAGGAGATACCAGATTGAAGCGACGATGAGCAGCGGGACTGGAGTGAAGGTCACCGCGGAAATGCCCCGCGACACCCCGTAGAGGTCAACACTGAGTGGGATCGCCGCGACAAGGGAGGTGGTCTTCAGCATCGAGATGACTTCGTTGCCCGTGGGCGGGATGATGACCTTCATCGCTTGAGGAATCACGACAAAGCGCATTGTTTGCCCCCAGGACAATGCCAGGGCGGTTGACGCTTCCTCCTGGCCTTCATCCACCGAGAGCAGACCTGCGCGCACAATCTCGGACATGTACGCCGCTTCGTTCAGCGCCAGCCCGATAACAGCCGTCACGAACAGGTTAGTGAAGACTCCGTTGTCAAAGGTGACCCAAGGATCCATGAAGGGAATGCCGATGGTGAACACCGGATAGATCAGGGCGACAATTCCCCAAAACACGAGCTGCACATAAACAGGCGTGCCGCGGAAGATCCACAGATAGAGCCAGGCAATATTCCTGACCACGGGGTTTGGGGAAAGGCGCATGATTGCCAGCACCAGGCCCAGCAGAATGGCTGCCGCCATCGAGTAAACGGTAAGTTGCAGGGTGGCCAGGGCTGCCTCGCTGATGCGTTTGTCGAAGAGGTATTTGCCGACCTCGGACCAGCCGTACTCCTCACGTTGAGCTGCATCGATGATGAACACGCCGAGCGCGATGACAAGTGCCACCGCGGCCAGGTTCCGCCACGGGTGGCGCAGCGGAATGGCCCGGATCGGCGCACCGTCCAGTTCTTGGGAGTCCGTGGACGCCTGCCTGCCCGTTCCTTCGCCGGGGGACCCCATCAGCTAGCCTTTCGCGGCGACGTTAAGGGCGGCGGTCTCGACCCCGCCGCTTTCAACGCCCCACTTGGACAGGACCTCGTTGTACGTCCCGTCATCGATGAGGGCCTGCAATGCCTCCTGGAGCACAGGGGTCAGTTCGGAGCCCTTTGCCATCGGAATGCCGTAAGGCGCGACCTCGGAAGGATCGCCGGCGGTCTGCAGCTTGCCGTCGCTCTTCGAAATGGCGTACAGCGTCACTGGAGAGTCAGCGCTCATGGCGTCGACCTGGCCGATGACCAGGGCGTTCGTTGCCTGGTCCTGGGTGTCGTACCGGAAAATCTCAATGGCTGGCTTCCCGGCGTCCGTGCAGGCCTTGGACTTGGCGGGAACCTCATGCGTGTCTTCGTATGTGGTTGTCTGAACCGCAACTTTGAGACCGCACGAGTTATTGGGGTCGACGTCCTTGCCCTGGGGGGAGGCCCACTGAATGCCGGCCGAGTAGTAGTTAATGAAATCGGCCTGCTTTTCACGCTCAACAGTGTCCGTGAAGGAGGACATGCCCATGTCATCCTTGCCGGCATTCACGGAGGGAATGATGTTGTCGAATGTGCCAATGTCGAAATTCACCGTCAGGCCAAGGGACTGGCCCAGGGCATTGGTGAGATCCACCGACCAGCCGGCCGGGTCTCCATTCGGGTCCTTGAACTCATTTGGCGGGTAGTTGTTTGCCATGCCGACGTTAAGTACCCCGGCCTCCCTGATCTTCGCCGGCAGTTTTGCTGCCAGTTCTTCATTCTTCTCGACGGTAATCGTCTCTGCTCCGCCGTCCGAGCCGCTCGTGGTCACGGCAGGCGCTTCGGCGGCGCTGTTGTCGACGCATCCGGTCAGCAGCAAGCCTGCGGCGAGTGCGGTTAGTGCGTATTTGGCACGCATAATTGGTCCTCAATTTGAATTGGACTGAATAATTCATGACGTGCGCGATCGGGCTATTTTGGGCTATGTGACAGGTCTGGAATTGATCCCGATCCTTAGAAAAGCGACTCTAGCCCACTTTTAAGATGTCACTGCCGCGTCGAATGCGGAATCCACATAAATTTTTGGTTCGCCGCCAACGCGGCATGATTCCCTGCAAGTACGGCGGGGCCGTCCCGGTTCTCAGCGTGTTGGCCGGCTGCCCGGCCGGCAAAAGCTCCGCCGTTCCGGAACTATTCGTCCTCGGTCCGGCGCATGCAGCTCCCGCGCCTAAACGGCCTTCACCACCGGCAGATCGGACCATTCCGTCGTGAAGCGCGGCGAGGCGAACTTCCGGGCCATGGTCCAGTCCGGTTTGGCCGAGGCCAGGCCGGCCAGCCCCAGCCCGATGCTGGCCGCGCCGTACTTGTCGGCGACCTGGGCCAGCAGCGGACCGATGTCGGGCTGTTCGGGGCCGGCGGCAAACAGGTCGAAAACGGGTTCCGCCCCGGCGGGGGACAGGCCGGTGAGCATGATGCCGGCCTTGGCATACGGTGCTCCCTCCACCACATGGGAGTCCATCGCCGTGATGGCCGCCCGGGTGAGGACCAGCGGATCCGCGGTGGGCCGCTCCAGCCGCACCGTCACCGAGGGTGCGGATGCCGCCGTCGTGTTGAACCGGGATGTCGCGGCAAACACCGTCATTACGGTGGCGAGCTGGCCCTCCTTCGCCAGCCGGATGGCTGCCTTCTGGGCGTAGAGGCTCATGACCTGGCGCATCGATTCGCGGGTGGTCACCGGCGTCGCGAAGCTGCGGGAAAAGAGCACCTGCTGCTTGTCGGCGGATTCCGTTTCCATCGGGATGCACGCGGTGCCGTTCAGTTCCAGCACGGTCCGCTGCAGCACGACCGAGAACTTTGCGCGGATCACGGCGGGATCGGCGTCGCGCAGGTCAGCGACCGTGTGAATCCCCAGTGCATTCAGCCGCGCACCGTTGCGCGACCCCACGCCCCACAGTCCGGTCACCGGCACCCGGGACATGATGGTGTCGACGACGGAGGGGCCCAGGGTGTCGAGGTTGCAGACTCCGCCCAGATGCGGATTCTGTTTGGCAATCCGGTTGGCGAATTTGGCCAGCGTCTTGGTGGCGCCGATTCCCACGCAGACCGGCAGGCCAATGTTCCGCGCGGCCGCGGCGCGGATGTCGGCGCCGCGGCTGCGCAGCTGCTCGTCGGTTCCGTGGAGGTGCAGGAAACACTCGTCGATGGAGTAGATTTCCTGTTCCGAGGAAAAGCGGGCCAGCAGCTGCATCACCCGCGAACTCAGGTCTCCGTACAGCTCATAGTTGCTCGAGCGCTGCACCAGGCCCAGCTTCGGGGCGGATTCGGCGAGCTTGAACCACGGATCCCCGGTCTTGATGCCCAGCGCCTTGGCCTCATCGGAGCGCGCCACCACGCAGCCGTCGTTGTTGGAGAGCACCACCACGGGAATGCCGGCCAGCTTCGGATCGAACACGCGCTCGCAGGAGACGTAAAAACTGTTCACGTCCACCAGGGCGAAACGCTGCTGCTCAGCCACGGGCGGCTTCCCGGTTGCTGGAGGCGGGAGGGGTCAGACGTGGTGCAGGCACCGGGTCACCACGCCCCAGACAGACAGCTCGGCCGGATCGGGTACGCGGATGTCAGTCGATCCCGGGCTGTCGGCGTGCAGGTAGATCCCCTGCCCGGTGAGCAGCAGGCGTCGGATGGTCAATTCACCGTTCAGGACGGCGACGACGACGGACCCGTCCTTGGGCGTCAGCGACCGGTCCACGATGATCTCGTCTCCGTCGCTGATGCCGGCCCCGTCCATGGCATCGCCGGAGACCCGCATGATGAACGTGGAGGTGGCATCGCGGATCAGATGCCGGTTCAGGTCGATGCCGGCGTCGTAATAGTCCTGCGCGGGGGAGGCGAACCCGGCGGGAAGCGTTGATGAACGGTTGGCCGGAGCCGCGTCGTTGCCTCCGGAGCGCGGGGAAGGGTTCGAGGAAAAAACCGCCATGCCGCATCCTCCCAAGAATCGACTTTTCTAGAACACACTTTCGAGTGCTCTCAGGTTAGCACCGCCCCGCCGGCGCCGTCACTGCCTGGCCAGGTCCGGTCGCCGAGGCCGATGAGGTCCAGGAAGTGGCCGTGGGCCTCACTCGCGCCGGCCCGGTCGCCTGTCAGCAGCAGGTCAAACAGCAGGCCGTTGACCACGGCAAGGGCCAGCCGGGCCTGCATGCGGGCGGTACCGGGGTCGTAGCCCACGCGAACCAAACTGTCTTCCATGGCGTCAAGCCAGGGGGCCACCAGGGTTTGCCTCAGAATGCGGGCATGCGGCTCGCCCTGCATGGCATGGGATGCAAGCTCGAATACCAGCGGGCCGTAGGTCAATGTTTCATCAACCATGCGGTTCCAAAAAAGTGCGGTCATCTCGCGCGGGGAGGCGGCAGGGTCCGAGTCGACGCGGAAAAGGCTGGCGTACGCCTCCCGTTGCCGGCGCTCGACGGCTGCCACCACCTCGGTCAGCAGCCCTTCGCGGGAGCCGAAGTGATAGTTGAGCATGCGATGGCTGGTGCCAATGTTTGCGGCGAGGCTGCGCAGGCTCTGGTTGTGCACTCCATTCGCCGCAAAATACGCCAACGCGGCCTGCAGCAACTGCTCCCGGCCGGAGCCGGCCTCACGCCCGGCCATGCGGATCCGCGCTGCTCTGCGCCGCAGCGCGGCGCCAGTCCTCTCCGATGCCGCGCAGCAGGGGTGGATAGACGAGCAGGTGCCGGAAGGGAGTAATCCCCGCCATGTACATTCGGCCCAGGAGGCCGTTGGGCTTCACCAGTACGGCCATTTGGCCGTGGTAGCCGCCGGCCTCGTCAGGCACCCACCTCAGGTGCAGCACCCCGTGCACCGTGCGGTTGGCCATTTCGGCAGCAGCTTCTCGCTCCAGGAGGAAAACCGGAGAGAACGGGAGGGTGGGAAAGGCCGGACCGGGCGGGGCTTCGCGCAGATCGGATGGCAGCCGCTCGCGCAATGACTGGACCCGGCTGCCGATCCCGGCCCCGGCGCCGTCCCAGCCGAACAGTGCGCCCAGCTTCCATCGAATGGGGAAAAGCAGGCGGGCGATGCGGGAGGGGTTGTCGGCGGTATCTCCGGCGGCGAACAGATGGACCAGTTTGGGGAAGTCCCCGGCGCCGCCGGGGGTGGGCAGGTCCCAGACTCCGTAAAGGCGGAAATCAGGAGCGACCTCATGGATTCGCCAGGGGCCGTCTGCCGGTGGATGTTCCGTGGATGGGTGTGCCATGGTCAGGTCTCCTTGCGGAGGAAATCGGGAGAGAAGATGGAGGAAAAAATGAGATGTGCATCACAAGGAATCGATGTACCATATGGTACATCGATTCGCTTCAGGTGCCCATGGTCTTCGTCTTGAGGACCGTCAACCGCCTTCCGGGCAGCCGGCCTGCCCAGTCAACAGCACTCCCAGCAACGCCTCATCGCACCGGAGTTCCTCATGACCCAGCTCGCCATCGAAACCGCCAATCTGGTCAAGACCTTCGGCTCAACCCGCGCCCTGGACGGCTTCTCGCTCGCCGTCGAGCCCGGGCAGGTGGCCGGCTTCCTCGGGCCAAACGGCGCCGGAAAGTCCACAGCCATCCGCGTCCTCCTCGGCGTCCTGCGCGCGGACGCCGGAACCGCCCGAGTCCTGGGACTCGATCCCTGGGCTGACGCCGTCGCCATCCACCGGCGCATCGCGTATGTTCCGGGGGATACCAGCCTCTGGCCGAACCTGACCGGCGGTGAAGCGATCGACATCTTCACCCGCCTGCACAGCGGCCGCAACGGCAGCGAGCAGGGCGCCCGGCGTAGCCGGGGTTCCCGACGCCGCACCGAACTGCTCGAGCGCTTCGAACTGGATCCCACCAAGAAGGCGCGGACCTATTCCAAGGGCAACCGGCAAAAGGTTGCCCTGGTGGCTGCGCTCGCCTCCGACGCCGACCTCTACCTCCTCGACGAACCCACCTCCGGACTGGATCCGCTGATGGAAGCGGTGTTCACCGATGAGGTCCGCAGCCTGCGGGAGGACGGCCGCACGGTGCTGCTCTCCAGCCACATCCTCGGCGAGGTGGAGAAGCTGTGCGACACAGTGACCATCATCCGCGCCGGACGCGACGTCGAAACGGGCACCATGGGGCAGCTGCGCCACCTGACCCGTTCCGCGGTGACCGCGACGACGACGGCGGATCCCGCCGCCCTCTCCGCCGCCGCCGGAGTGCACAACCTCAGCGTTGACGACGGTTACCTGCGGTTCGACGTCGACAACGCCCGCGTCAACGACATCCTGCTGCTGCTCGCCGACGCAGGCGTCGAGAACCTGACCATTACCCCGCCGTCGCTGGAAGAGTTGTTCCTGCGCCACTACGGCGAGACAGCCACGGAAGAGGCAGTCCGATGAGCACCGCAGCCGCGGTTTCCCGCCCCGCCGCCGTCGAGCGGCGATCCTCAGCCCCGTGGGCCGCCACCGGCGGGCTGCTGCGGCTGAACCTGCGTCTGGACCGGATCCGCATCCTGGTCTGGACCCTGGCGGTCGGACTCGCGGTGGCCGGGTCCATGGCCAGCTTCGAAGTCACCTACAACACGCCGGAAGCGCTGCAGGCGCGGGCGGGCCTGATGGCCAACCCCGCGGCGGTCATGATGACCGGGCCGGCTTTTGGGCTGGAGAACTACACGTTCGGTGCCATGGTCGCCAACGAGCTCTCGCTGTATCTTTTCCTGGCCGCGGCGATCATGAGCATCCTCCTGGTGGTCCGGCACACCCGCGCCGAGGAGGAATCCGGGCGGATGGAGATGCTGCGCGCGCTGCCCGTGGGCCGGTTCGCGCCGGCTGCCGCAGCGGTGCTCACGGTTGCCGTCGCCAATGCGGCTGTCGGTGCCGCAACAATAGCTGCCCTTGCGGGGTCGGGCCTGGAAATGGCCAGTTCGGTGGCCCTCGGCGTCGGGACGGCACTCACCGGCCTGGTCTTCGCCGGCGTGGCGGCGGTGTCCGCCCAGCTGACGGAACACGCCCGCAGCGCAACCGGAACCGCGATGGCCGTCCTGGCGGCCGCCTTCCTGATCCGCGGCATCGGCGACGTAATCAACAACCAGGGCTCGTGGCTGTCCTGGTTCTCCCCGCTTGCGTGGGCCCAGCAGGCCCGCTTCTATGTGGACCTGCGCTGGGAACCGCTGGCGCTGGCCGCCGTGGCGACCGTGCTGCTTCTGGCCCTGGCCGTGTATCTGGCCCAGCGGCGGGATCTGGGGGCCGGGCTTCGCCAGCCGCACCCCGGGCCCGCGGCCGCCCCCCGCACACTGCTCTCGCCGGCGGGCCTTGCGAGCCGGCTGCTGCGCGGTTCCTTTGCGGCCTGGGCAGCTGGCGTCTTCCTCTTCGCAGCCGCGTCTGGTGCCCTGGCCAACTCGCTGGAGGACGCATTCGCCGATGTTCCGGAGCTGGGGAACCTGATCGCCGTCGATCTGGCGGACGTGACCACCAGCTTCGCCTCCGCCCTCCTCTCCTTTCTCATGGTCGCGCCGCTGATCTTCAGCGTTTCCGGCGTCCTGCGGCTGCGCGGCGAGGAAGATGCGGGCCGCGTCGAGCAGCTGCTGGTCACCGGCAGCTCACGGCCGGGGCTGCTCATCCGCTGGCTGGGTGTGGTGGCCGTGCAGACGATCCTGCTCACCGCGGTGGGCGGGTTCGGCACCGGAATGGGCGTCTGGGCGGGAACCGGCGACGCCGGCTGGGCCGGCAAGCTCACGCTCGCTGCGCTCGCCTATTTGCCGGCCGTCGCGCTGGCCGCAGCCATCGCCGTCGCGCTGTATGGCCTGGCCCCCAAAATCTTGCCCCTGGCCTGGGCGCCGGTGGTGTGGGCCGCCGTCGTGCTGTATCTGGGTTCGCTGCTCGGCCTCCCCGATTGGGCCACCGACCTTTCACCGCTTGCCCACGTCCCGCTGGTTCCGAGTGCTGAATTGGTGGCTGAACCGCTGGTCCTGATGGGTCTGTTCGCCGCCGTTTTGGCGGTCGCCGGTCTGGTCGGGTTCCGCCGCCGGGATGTCGGGGCTTCTTGATGTCCGGAGCGGCGTAGGGCTGCTCCGGAGGAAGACGGCGCCACCCTAGCCGTGGAGTGGGGCAGCCCCCTACGCTGAAGGCGGCGGTTGACCCGCCGTCCTCCACGCGGACCAGGAGTTCCTGATGAAGCAGACACCAATTCGTACCGTAATCAGTCCCGGTCGTTATGTGCAGGGTGCCGGCGCTATTCACCGCCTGGGCGAGTTCCTGGCACAGATCGGCAAGACTCCGCTCATGGTGGCGGACGACGTCGTCTGGGGTTTCGTGGGCCACGATGTCACCACCTCGCTGCAGACCCATGAGCTGCCGCTGACCCGCGAAGTTTTTAACGGAACCCCCACCGCTGCCGAGATCGACAGGTTAACCGGCGCCATTCGGGCTGCTGGCGCCGACGTGGTGGTGGGAGTCGGTGGCGGCAGCACCATCGACGCGTGCAAGGCAGCCGGAGATGCGGCAGGCATCCGCTGGGCGTCGGTGCCCACCGTGGCTTCCACTGATGCGCCGACGTCGGCCCTCGCCGTCATCTACACCGCCGATGGAGCCTTTGAGGAGTATCGATTCTTTTCGCGGAACCCGGACCTGGTGCTGGTGGACTCGCAGATTGTCGCCAATGCACCGGCGTCGTTCCTGGCCTACGGCGTAGGAGACGCGCTGGCGACCTGGCTCGAAGCGCGCGCCACCGCTGCCTCCAACTCGCTGACCATGGCCGGGGGCCTGCCCACCCAGACCGGCACAGCGCTGGCCCGGCTGAGTTGGGACGTTCTTTGGGAGTTCGCACTCCCGGCACTTGATGCCGCGCGGGACCATGTGGTGACTCCGGCGCTGGAGAAGGTTATTGAGGCCAATACGCTGCTTTCCGGCCTCGGCTTCGAATCCGGCGGATTGGCGGCGGCGCACGCCATTCACAACGGGCTGACCGCAGCACCGCAAACGCACGGGTTGGCGCACGGGCAGAAGGTGAACATCGGCTCGCTGACCCAGCTGGTGCTTGAGGGTGCACCGACCGCGGAAGTCCGAGATTTTGTGGAATTCACCACGCGGGTCGGTTTGCCGAACACGCTGACCGAAGTGGGGCTGTCAGTCGAGGACGCCCGCGAACTCGATCTGGTGGCGGAGGCGTCCACGGTGCCGGGGGAGACCATGAAGTCCATGCCATTCGATGTCGGACCCGCCGATGTGGTGGCCGCCCTGAAATCCATCGAGCGGTTTTCCCGGCGGGTCCGCCGCGAAGCAGGGCTACCCGAACCAGTGCCGTACAAGGCGGACTGAACCGGCAGCTAGGGCTGCTCCGCAGGCGCCGACGCAGGGGCTGCAGGAGCCCCCGGCTCGCCGGATCCCCCGGAATCTTCCATCTGGAGAATCATTCCCGATACCAGGATCCCGATCGCCAAGACCACCAGCAGCAGCACCCCGCTGATGATCGTTACCACCAGGGCGCTGCGCGGGCGCGGCCGGCGCCGGACCAGGGCAACGACCGCCAGCACGAAGGCCAGGCCCGCCAGCGGGAAAAACAGGGGCGGCAGGAAGACCGAGAGCACCAGGGCGACCAGTGCCACAATGCCCGACGGCGTCCCCAGCCAAGAGCTGTCTGCTGCCCGTTCCGGTGTGGGCGGGTCGGCCGGTGGGTCCGGCTGGACGCGTTCGGGTGCTGGACCAGTGCCGGATTTGGTGTTCATGGGTTTTTCCTTAGATGCGACAGATATACGAGAGGTGCGACGGATACGACGCTTGGAGACGCTCGGGGCTGGCTGGATTATGCCGGAGTTCAGCTTTCGAGGTCCTCGCCCTGCGGTTCGAAACCCTGCCGCTTGCCGTGCATCCAGAGCACGATATCCAGTTGCCGCAGTTCCGAAATAGGTTCGGTGATACCGGACTTGGCCCGAATTTCAGCCAACCGTTCGGTCAGCACACCGTCAGCATAGGACGTGTGCCAGTAGAGCCACTGGTCCTTGGGCCCGGGCAGCGCGGTCACCCGGCGGATGATGGAATCATAAACCGGGATCAGCCGCGGCCGTTTCCGAGCCATGATCTTGCTGGTGGTGCTCGGTCCCACGCCCCAGCCCGCGTCGTCGTGCTTTCCGCGGAGCAGGTTCCACAGCTGCCGGGCGGCACTCTCGGCACCCAGATCCCGCTGCGGGTCCGCGTAGGGAAGGTCCACATCCGCTGGGATCTGCGCCAGGAGATCGGAGATCTCCTCCGCCCGGGTCTCCAAAACGGCTATGGCTGTCCGCGGTGGAATCTTCACCGACCGAAAGGAGGCAGCCACTAGGTCGTCGGCGGTAATCCGGTTCACCGTTTCGGGGGCATCACCGCCGCCGGCCCAGGAATCAAACCGGGAACTACTGCGGACCAAACCGGTGCGCGGCATAATTTCGGTGAAGAAATCCCGCAGATTCTGCGCTGCCGTATCAACGGTGATTTCGCCCGTCGAAATAACGCGTTTCATGGTTCCCCCGTCGATGGGTTGGAAAGTCCTAAAAACAGGTGCTGCTTCCACACCCTACTGTCGTTCTATAGAGTCCCACCATGCCCATTACCTTCAGTCCCATGGCGAATTCCAAACGGGACACCGACGAGCTGGTTCGGTTCCTGACCACCAACCGGTTTCCGTTCCATGTGCTGCCCGAGCATTCGGAGGAATCAGCCCGTGAGGCCGTGGCCAGCGGGCGTTTCTGGTCAGGGGAATCCCACGGCTACTGGATCGACGACGACGGCGCGCGGATTGGGCTGGTCGTCCTGGACGACCTCGACGAGGACACCCCCATGTTTGATTTACGCCTGGCCGAGGCGTTCCGCGGCAAAGGCCTGGGGCCAAAGGTGCTTGCCGCGCTGTGCACCAAGGTGTTTGAGCAGTTTCCGGAACCGGTGCGGTTTGAGGGCCAGACGCGGGAGGACAACATCGCCATGCGCAAGACCTTCCTCCGTGCAGGTTTCCTCAAGGAAGCGCACTACCGTCTCGGCTGGCCCACCGCTGAGGGTCCCCGCGTTGCATCGGTGGCCTATGCGATTCTGCGCCAGGATTGGGAAAGCAAGGACACCACAGGGTTCGAATGGCATGACCTCCCGGCCTGAACCGGACTTCTCCGTAGACTCTGAACAAATAACCGGCCGCCGGCCGAGAATTTCGGGGGAATTTTGACTGCGAGTACGGAAACGGCCATCTCGGTCCGTGGACTGACAAAGAAATACGGCGCCACCACGGCCGTCGACGACCTTTCCTTCGAGGTGCAGGCCGGCAGCGTGTTTGCCTTCCTGGGCACCAACGGAGCCGGCAAGTCCACCACCATTTCCTGCCTGACGACAGTGAATCCGTTCAACGCGGGAGAAGTGTCGGTGAGCGGGCATGACGTCCGCACCGACGGTGGGGAGGTTCGAAAAGACATCGGCGTCGTTTTTCAGGACTCCGTGCTGGACCCCCTGCTCACCGGGCGGGAGAACCTGCGCTCCCGGGCCCGCTTCTACTCCGCGGACAACGCCGCCAATGACGCCCGGATCGCGGAGCTGAGCGCGCTCATCGACCTCGAGGACTTCGTGGACCGCCGCTACGGCACCTATTCCGGCGGGCAGCGCCGCCGCGTGGACATTGCCCGCGCGCTGCTGCATTCGCCGTCGATCCTGTTCCTGGACGAACCCACCGCCGGACTGGATCCGGCCAGCCGGGCCCTCGTCTGGTCCACCATCCGCGAACTGCGGGACCGGCACGGGCTCACCGTCTTCCTCACCACGCACTATATGGAGGAAACCGAGGAAGCGGACCGGGTGTGCATCATCGACCGCGGCCGGATCATCGCCGACGGCACTCCGGCCCAGCTGCGCGCCCTGCACAGCAGCTCGGTCCTGAGCATCACCACGGACAACCGCCCGGCGCTGCTGGCGCTGGCAGCGGCAGAAGGCGCCCGCATCCGCGAGGAGGACGACGGCGGCGTGGTGCAGCTGGAGGTCGATGACGCCGCCACCGCCCGGCGGATCCTGGACCGGCACGGCGACGACGTCCTGGACTTTGAATTCCGGCACGGCACCATGGACGACGTCTTCCTGGCGCTGACCGGACGCAAAGGAGTAAATACATGAGCGTCGTACTCACCCTGATGAGCCGGAACCTGCGGCTGTTCTTCCGTGACCGGCTGGGCGTGTTCTTCTCCCTGCTTTCGGCTCTGATCCTGTTCCTGCTCTACGCCCTGTTCTTGGGCAACGGGCAGGTGGAGGACCTGCAGCAGTCCTTTCCCGGGGCCACGGAAGGGGAGGTCAAGGGATTCGTGGACAGCTGGATGTTCGCGGGCATCGTCGGCATCACCTCCATCACCTCCGGTCTGGGTGCGATGAACGTGTTTGTGGAGGACTCGGCGTCGGGCCGGTTCCGCGATTTCCTCGTCTCGCCGATCCGCCGCGACAAACTGATCATTGGCTACCTGCTCTCCGCCGGCGTCATTGCGCTGCTCATGACCACCACAGTGCTCATCATCAGCCTGGCCTACCTGTATCTGGTGGACGGCGTCAGCTTCGACGCCGGACAGATCGCCACGATTTATGGCTTCGTGGCGCTCAGCTGTGTGGCGTTCGCATCGCTGAGCGCACTGGCGGTGTCCTTTGTCCGCACCCCCGGGGCCTACTCGGCGCTGTCCACGATTGCTGGTACGGTCCTCGGCTTCGTGGCCGGCGCTTACATTCCCGTCGGCGCGATGCCCAACGGGGTGCAGACGGTGATCAACGCGCTGCCCTTCATGCAGGGATCGGTGCCCATCCGCCAGGAGATGACGGCCGAATCCCTCAACGCCATGGCCGGCGGGCAGCAGGAAGCCGTGACCGAGCTGCAGGAAATCTACGGCATCACCGCCTCGGTGGGGGACTGGGCCGTCACCAACACCTACGTGGTGCTCATCCTCGCCGTCATGACCGTTGTGTTCACCGTCTTGGCATCCCTGCGGATCCGCAGCCGGATCGCCTGAGCGCCGGGGGCCCCGCAGCTACACCCGCGGGTCGATGGCGAGCATGCCCATGCTCACGGCGTCCACCCAGGCCCCGTCCCAGCGCAGGGCGTGGCGCTGCCGGCCCTCGACGGTGAAGCCCGCCTTCTCGTAGGCGCGCTGCGCCCTCGGATTGAACGCAAACACCTCCAGCGCCACCCGGTGCAGGCCCAGGTCATCAAAGGCGTGCCCGACGACGGCGCGGGTCGCCTCCGTGCCGTACCCCTGCCCCAGCACGTCGGCGGGCGACAGGACAATCCGGAACCCGACGGATGCGTTGTCCGGATCCAGGTCGTTCAGCACCACTTCGCCCAGATACTGCTCCTTCTGATCCTGATCCTGATCTGTCGGGCGCCGGATGACGGCCCAGTCGGCGCGGTCGTGCCGCCCCGCCAGTCCGGCCAGCCAGCTCCGGATCTGGTCCGGCGTGAATTCCGCATGGGTGCCGGTCAGGCGCATGGCCTCCGGATCCTGCAGGGCCGCCCAGGCGCCGTCGAAGTGCTCCGGCCCCAGCGGCTCCAGGCGCAGCCGCTCGGTGGTCAGGGTGGCCTGGTGGGCAAAGAGGTTTCCGGGAATCACCTCGCCAGCCTAGCGCTGCTGATCCGGCGGGCTGATCCGATACACCGGGTGCCCGGGCTCGGGGCATGAGGCGGGACGGCAAGGAGCGCTAACGCCCGGCTGCAACCTCGAAAATTATCTCGAGGCCGTCTTCTTCGTCCCACTGCGAGCCGTTCTCCTGAAATCCGTACTGCAGGATGAGGTTTCGGGACGCTTCGTTGTCCGGACTGATCGTGGCCCGCACAGTGCAGACCGACGGCTCGCGCGCCGCCCGGCCCAGGAGCAGCTCCAGCGCGGCACGGGCATAGCCGCGGCGGCGGAGGACGGGGTCCACTGAGTAGCCCAGTTCCACCATGCCGGCGGAATCCGGAGGCCCGTGGAAGCCGGCGCAACCGACGGCCTGCCCGGTGGCGCTGTCGACAATCGCCCCGGTAACCCAGCCGGCGTCGTCGGGCGCCGTGGCCAGCTGGAGGCTGCGGATTTTCCACACCGCCTGCCGGTCGGACGAAAAATGCCGGGTCAGCGGCACAGGCGAGTGTCGGTTGGCGGTCGCCAGGTCTCCGTCGGCCAGCGCATCGATGGCGGTCAGCGGCAGCTGCACCAGTTCGACGGCGGGGCGCTGCTGCCCGGGAGCGTCAGCCAACGGACGCTCAGCCACGAAAGACGGAGCCGATCTGTTCCAAGGCGCCCGGAACCAGGGAGAAGTATGCCCAGACGCCGCGCTTTTCGCGGTGCAGGATGCCGGCGTCGACCAGGATTTTCAGATGGTGCGACACCGTGGGCTGACCCAGGTTCACCGGTTCGGTCAGGTCGCAGACGCAGGCCTCGCGGTTCTCCCGGGCGGCGATCAGGGAGACCAGCCGGAGCCGGGTGGGATCGGCCAGAGCCTTGAGCAGCCGGGCCAAGCGGGCAGCCTCGTCGCCGCCCAGGGCGCCGCTGGTCAGCGGAGTGCAGCAGGCGCCGGCCACGCCGTCGCAGGCTGCGGCGTCCGGTTCCCGGGTATCCGCAGGGGCCTCCGGGGCGACCTCCGGCACTGGTGCTGACAAGGGCTTGGCCAGGGGAAGGGTAGTCACCCGTCCATTATGCACTCACATTGACACTCGTCGATATGTCCGGGGATACTCATATCGACCATCATCAATGTTTGGGTTACCGCCCGGCCGCCGGTGTCTCCTCCGGGCGGCGTTCATCCTAGGAGTTCCGTGAGCACAGTTTCAACCCGGGAGGGGACGCAGCAAACCGTTGCCCGCCTGTCCACTCTGGACCGGTTCCTGCCCCTGTGGATCCTGGGAGCCATGGCGCTCGGCCTGGTGGTGGGGCGTTTTGTGCCGGACATCGGTCCGGCGCTGGACGCACTGAAGATCGCCAACGTCTCGCTGCCCATCGCGCTCGGCCTGCTGGTGATGATGTACCCGGTGCTCGCCAAGGTCCGGTACAGCCAGACCGGGTCGGTGCTGCAGGACAAAAAGCTCATGGTCACGTCCCTGGTGCTGAACTGGGTGGCCGCACCGGCCTTCATGTTCGCGCTGGCCTGGATCTTCCTGCCGGACCTGCCCGAATACCGGACCGGGCTGATCATTGTCGGTCTGGCCCGCTGCATCGCCATGGTGCTGATCTGGAACGACCTTGCCTGCGGAGACCGCGAAGCCGCCGCCGTGCTGGTGGCCATCAACTCGGTGTTCCAGGTGTTCGCCTTCGGCGCGCTCGGCTGGTTCTACCTCCAGCTGCTGCCGTCCTGGCTGGGCCTGGAAACCACCAGCGCCGGGTTCTCCTTCTGGGCGATCACCGGCTCGGTGCTGATCTTCCTGGGAATTCCGCTGGTGGCCGGCTACTTCAGCCGCACCCTCGGTGAACGGGCCAAGGGCAGGGACTGGTACGAAGGAACCTTCCTGCCGAAAATCGGACCGTTTGCCCTGTACGGGCTGCTGTTCACCATCACCGTCCTGTTCGCGATGCAGGGCGGCACCGTGACCGAAAAGCCGCTCGACGTCGTGCGCATCGCGCTGCCGCTGCTGGTGTATTTTCTGGTGGTGTTCGGCGCCGGCATGCTGCTTGGCCGGATCCTGAAGCTCGGTTACGCCCGCACCGTCACCCTGGCCTTCACCGCTGCCGGCAACAACTTCGAACTGGCCATTGCCGTGGCGATCGGCACCTATGGCGTGGCGTCGGGGCAGGCGCTGGCCGGCGTCGTCGGGCCCCTGATCGAGGTTCCCGTCCTCGTGGCGCTGGTCTATGCCGCGCTGTGGGCCCGCCGCTTCTTCACGGCCGGCTCCTTTCCTCCGGAAGCCGGCACGCTCACACTGGAAACCACCACCGATAAGGCGAAATCATGACCTCCGCAGCACCCTCAGTCCTGTTTGTCTGCATCCACAACGCCGGCCGCTCACAGATGGCCGCCGCGTATCTGACCGCCCTGTCCGGCGGCCGGGTCGAGGTCCGGTCCGCTGGCTCCGCCCCCGCCGACGCCGTGAATCCGGCCGCCGTGGCCGCCATGCGCGAGGACGGCATCGACATGTCGGCGGAAATCCCCAAGATCCTCACCGTTGACGCAGTCCGGGAATCCGACGTCGTCATCACCATGGGGTGCGGCGACACCTGCCCCATCTTCCCGGGAAAGCGCTACGAGGACTGGGCGCTGGCTGATCCTGCCGGGCAGGGCGTGGAGGCCGTCCGCCCCATCCGCGACGACATCAAGGCCCGGGTCCGGGCACTGCTCGCCGAGCTGCTTCCGGAGCCTTCCCGGTCGTAGAATCCGTCCGCCCGCCTAAGGAGCACCTCGTGAGCACTGATCCGGTCATCATCATCGGCTCCGGTCCCGCCGGCTACACCGCGGCAATATACGCCGCGCGCGCCGGTCTGCGGCCCCGCGTCCTGGCGGGTTCGGTGACCGCCGGAGGCGCCCTGATGAACACCACCGAAGTGGAGAATTTTCCCGGCTTTCCCGACGGCATCCAGGGCCCGGACCTGATGGAAAACCTGCGCCGGCAGGCGGAAAAGTTCGGCGCCACCATCCAGTACGACGACGTCGTGTCCCTGCAGCTGGGCGGACACACCAAGCGGGTGACGACCGGCGGCGGGGAGACGTACAAGGCGCGCAGCGTCATTCTGGCCACCGGATCCGCCTACAAGGAACTGGGTCTGCCGGAGGAAAAACGGCTCAACGGCCGCGGCATTTCCTGGTGCGCCACCTGTGACGGGTTCTTCTTCCGGGACCGGGACGTTCTGGTGGTCGGCGGCGGGGATTCAGCCATGGAGGAGGCCCTGTTCCTGAGCCGGTTCGGCAAAACCGTCACCGTGATCGTCCGCCGCGGAGAGCTGCGGGCCTCACGGATCATGGCGCTGCGGGCGAAAAGCCACGACAAAATCCGGTTCGAGTGGAACAGCGAGGTCACCGCCGTTCATGGCACCGACAAGGTCACCGGCGTAACCCTGACCGACACGGTCACCGGGGACAAGCGCGAGCTCCGCGCCGACGGCCTGTTTGTCGCCATCGGCCATGTGCCGCGCACCGAACTGCTGCACGGGCAGGTGGAGCTGGATGCGGAGGGCTACATCACCGTTGCCGTTCCCACCACCGCCACCACTGCCGACGGCGTTTTTGCGTGCGGCGATGCCGTGGACCACCGCTACCGCCAGGCCATCACCGCTGCCGGCACCGGCTGCGCCGCAGCCCTCGACGCCGAACGCTATCTGGCCGCCCTGGAAGACGCCGACAGCATCGCCACCGCACTAGTAGAAGGAAAATAAATGTCTGAACGAATTCCTGAGTCCGCCGACCTGCCCGTTGCCGTGATCGGCGCCGGGCCAATCGGCCTCGCCGCTGCGGCGCACCTGCTGGAGAACGGTCTGACTCCGCTGATCTTTGAAGCCGGAGACCAGCCCGCCGCCGCCGTGCGGGACTGGGGCCATGTGCAGCTGTTCTCGCCGTGGCAGTACAACGTGGACGCCGCTGCGCGCCGGCTGCTCGAGGCCCACGGCTGGCAGGCACCGGATCCGGCGGTATTGCCCACCGGCACCGAGCTGGTCGAGCAGTATGTGGAACCGCTGGCACGCACGGCTCCGATTGCAGCAGCCCTGCACCCCAGCTCGCGTGTGCTCGCCGTCAGCCGCGCCGGCCTGGACCGCACCCGAACCGCCGGCCGGGATGCCGCGCCCTTCCTTCTCCGGGTGCAGGCCGCCGACGGCAGCATCACCGACCACCTGGCCCGCGCCGTCGTCGACGCCTCCGGCACCTGGAGCCAGCCGAATCCGCTGGGGCAGGCCGGTCTTCCGGCCCTCGGCGAGCAGGACGCACGGCAGCTGATTTCCCGCCCCCTGCCCGACGTCACCGGCCGCGACCGGGACCGTTTCGCCGGCCGCCGTGTCCTGGTGGTGGGCGCCGGGCATTCCGCGGCCAACACGCTGCTGTCCCTGGCCGACCTGGCCGAAAGCGCACCGGACACCCGCATCCTGTGGGCCATCCGCGGCGCCGACGCCACGCGGCTGTACGGCGGGGGAGACCTGGACGGGCTGCCGGCACGGGGTGCCCTCGGATCCCGGCTGCGGGATCTGGTCCGGTCGGGCCGGATCGAACTGCACACCTCCTTCACCCTCACCGCGCTGAAGGCGGCGGATTCGCTGCTGGTCACCGGGTCAACGCCCGACGGCGAAACCTCCCTGGAAGTCGACGTCCTGATCCCGGCCACCGGCTTCCGGCCCGAGCTGGAACTGCTGCGCGAAATCCGGCTGGATCTGGATCCTGCTGTGGAAGCGCCCCGCGCCCTGGGACCGCTGATTGACCCGGAATTCCACAGCTGCGGCACGGTGCCGCCGCACGGAGCCCGGGTGCTGGCCCATCCGGAGAAGGACTTCTACATTGTCGGCATGAAGTCCTACGGCCGGGCGCCCACCTTCCTGCTGGCCACCGGCTACGAGCAGGTCCGGTCCGTTGCTGCCGCTCTGGCGGGCAACTGGGTTGCTGCTGACCAGCTCGAGCTGGAGCTTCCGGAGACCGGCGTCTGTTCCACCGATCTTGGCGGGGGCGGCTGCGACACTGAGGTCTCGGCGTCGTCGTGCTGCGAAACCGAAGCCGAGCCGGCGCCGGCAGCGGCAGCGTCGTCGTGCTGCGAAACCGAGACCGAGCCGGCGGCTTCGGCGTCGTCGTGCTGCGAAGCCCCGGCGGCGGGACCACAGCCGGTCTCGCTTGGTTTCGCCACCGGGAGTGCTCACGGACGTTCGGGGGAATCCGGCTCCGGATCCTCCGGCGCTCCGGGATCTCCCGGCACAGGCGGCTGCTGCTAGGCGCCGCTGACGGTCAGCACCAGCAGCGTGATGTTCAGCCCCACCAGAAGCAGTGCAATCACCACGCCCAGCGCCGTCGTCCACCAGCGGTTGCAGTGCACGCCCATCAGGTCCTTGCGGGAGGTCAGCCAGACCAGCGGAATCAGGGCAAACGGGATGCCGAAGGACAGGATGACCTGGCTCAGGACCAGCGCCCAGGTGGGGTCGATGCCTGCCGCAAGGATCAGCAGGGCCGGAATCAGGGTGACCAGGCGTCGCAGCAGCATCGGAATCCGGATCTTCAGCAGCCCCTGCATGATCTCCGCGCCGGCATAGGCGCCCACCGACGTCGAGGCCAGGCCGGAGGCAAGGAGTCCCACCGCAAAGAGGGTCGCTACGACGCCGCCCAGCGAGGCAGCGATGGCGGCGTGCGCGCCCTCCAACGTGTCGGTGCCCTCGACCCCCTGCAGCGAACTCGCCGCCAGCAGCAGGATTGCCAGGTTCACCGTTCCGGCCACTGCCAGGGCAATGGTGACATCCCACCGCGTGGCCCTGATCAGCATGGGTGTGGTCAGGCTGGCGCTGCGGTCCGGGAAGCGGTCCCGGGTCAGTGCGGAATGCGCGTAAATGGCGTGCGGCATGACGGTGGCGCCAAGAATGGAAGCGGCAAGCAGTACGGATTCGCTGCCCTCAAAGCGGGGGACCAGGCCGTTTGCCAGGGCACCGGCGTCGGGCGGTGCAATAACGACGCCGGCGGTAAACCCGACGGCGATGATCGCCATCATGGAAATGATGACGTATTCGAAGGTCCGGTGCCGCCCGCTGCCCTGCAGCGCCAGCACGGCCAAGGAAATTGAGCCGGTGATGACGCCGCCGAGCAGCAGCGGCAGGTCGAACAGCAGCCAGAGGGCCACTGCTCCGCCGATGACTTCGGCGACGTCGGTAGCCATCGCCACCAGTTCCGCCTGGAGCCAGTAGAGCCGGCGCGCGGATTTGCGGCCGATCCTTTCACCCAGAAGTTCGGGCAGGGACCTGCCGGTGACCAGTCCCAGCTTGGCTGAGAGGTATTGGATGAGCCACGCCATGGTGTTCGCCGCAACCACAACCCACACCAGCAGGTAGCCGAAGCGGGCTCCTGCGGTCATGTTGCTGGCGACGTTGCCGGGATCCAGATAGGCGACCCCGGCTACCAGTGCCGGGCCAAGCATCCAGAGCAGGCGTTTGGGCGCAGGCGGTGATGCCGGCGGTGGGGAACCCGCTGGTGGGCGTCCCGCCGGTTCGGATCCCCCTGGCTGGAGGAGGGGCGTCTTGCGGCTCATACCAGCAACCTAGCACGGAAGTTCGGGCGACCGAAGATAAGTTAGCGGTGTCTCGAAAAAGGGGAGCCAAGTCTTGACCTATGGGACCTGGGGAGCCGGGGAAGGTCGTGGGGTGTGGTCTGGGGGAGGGGTCTGGGTCTCCGGGCTGGACGCGCGGAAGAGGAAATGCTCGACATGAAGGGGCGTAGGTAGTCCGTTGAAAAAGACAGGTATTTGCGGGTCACCAAATCGTCCTGTTTGGGACTGTTTTAGGCCTTTTCCAACCCGGAAATGTCAGTGCCGGGTGAAAGTCTGAAGTCATGGATCGGAACGGATCTTCGACCGGGACTCCCGGCACTGGCGGTGAGGCTGCAGCTTGCAGTCGGTTCGTCTTTGTCGCCGAGCCTGGGGTGGCCGGCACTGATCCTGCTGCCGGTGCCGGGGTTGATCCTGTTGCTGGCGACGGGGCTGACGTTCAAGGATCCGGTGGCTCTCCAGTTCCTTCATCCTCTGTTGGTTCTGTCCATTCCCCTGAGGCGTCTGGCGCCGGTTACCGGGACGGGTTTACCGGGTTCCTGACCCTGCAGAACGTGGAGTCGTTGACCGAGGAGCAAACCGGGACGGTGTTGGCCCGGCTCAATCATTTGTCGCGGTGGGTGCAGGCGCAGCAGGCTCGGGTCCTGTCCCGGTTGCAGACCGTTTACGAGGACGAGACGCTATCCGTTACCGGGTTGCGGGATGCGGAGATGGCGTTCAGTCTCGCTGCGGAGGAAGCCGCGACCATTCTGGGGGTGCCTGCCGGTACTGGAAAGGCGTTGATGAGTCAGGCCGGTGATCTCTGCACCAGGAACACGGCCACGCTGCAGGCGTTGGAGGCCGGACAGATCAGTTACGGGCACGTGGAGACCCTGGTGGAGCAGTGTGTGGGAGTGGTGCCGGCGGAGCTGCCCGGGTTCGAGGCGGAGTTGCTGGGTCTGGCGGCGGGTCAGACCAGAACCCAGTTTCGGGTGAAGGCTCACCGGTTGCGGGAGCAGTACTATCCGGAAACCATTGTGCAGCGGCAGTTGACGGCGTTTGAGCAGCGGATGGTGTGGGTGCGGCCGGAGCCGGACGGGATGTCCTGGCTCTCGGCGTTGCTGCCTGCCGAGAAAGCCCAAGCGATTTTTACTCAGCTTAGTGTTGCGGCCCGGGGTGAGCAGGCCGCCGGAGACACGCGCACGGTGGATCAGTTGCGCACGGACATTCTGACGGACTTACTCGGCGGCCACGACCATGAATGCGGTGATGCCGACGGCGCCGGTCGAGGGGCCGGAAAGGGCAGGAAGGGCAAGGGCCTCGGCAAGAATTCCGGTTCCGGGAAGGGGTCCGGGTCCTGCCGGATTGGTCATGGTCCCCGGGCTCGGACGGAGATCCTGGTGGTGATCAACGCCGAAACCCTCTTCGGTGCCGATGATCAGCCGGCGGAACTGAACGGGTACGGACCGATCAGTCCCGTAACGGCTCGGCGGATGGCCCGCGAGGCCATGAAATGGACACCGGTGGAACGCGATCCGGACACCGAAGAGATCCTGCGCGTGGGAAAGCGACGAAAGGTTCCCGACGGATTGAAACGGGTCCTGCGGGTGCGGGACGGAACCTGCCGGTTCCCGGGGTGCCGGACCAATGCGGTGATTTCCGAGATCGACCACACCAAACCGTGGGCGCAGGGCGGGCCGACAGATCATGACAACCTGGAGCATTTGTGCCGGCGGCATCACATGTTCAAAACCGAAGGGTTCTGGAAAGCCAGGCAGCCTCGTCCCGGGGTGATTGAGTGGACCTCACCGGGCGGCAGGTGTTACCGGACCGAACCGCAACTGAGCCTGTCCCGGGAAACCGGTGAGGGCTCTCAGGAAACCTGTGATGGTGCCAGCGGACTGCAAACGGGTATCAAGGCGAATGGTGGCCAGGCGAATCGCGGAGGCAACGCAACGGGCATTGATTCATCACCTGCCAATGATGCCGGTGGTCCAAGCGCCCCCGGCGATTCGAGTGCTCCAAGTGCTCCAGATGATCCGGATGGCTACGGAGACAATCCGCCGCCCTTCTAGGTTCGTCCGGAATGCCCCAATGCTCCAGTCTCATGATCCTTACCCTCTGTACTTCAAGCCTGGATACCACCACTGTCCCGGCCGTCCTGAGGGGATGGCAAAGAAGATGACGGAGAAGAGGTGGCATCCACTCGATCGGAAGTCTCTTTGCCTAGGGTCATCGTGTGGCCATCTCCGTCCGGCTGCCGGACAGCAGCGCGGGCTTCGTCCCGACCGGCCGTATTGTGCCGATGTGAAGCGGCCAGCCACAGGATGGCCCCTGCCACGGGAAGGACAACAACCGTTGCCGCCCACACAGGACGGGAAGAAGACGGGACCCAGCCGGAATTGGCAATGCTAAAGAGCGCACCGACAGCCAGAGTCACATATAAAACCAGTGACGTGGCCACCAGGGGAACCCACATCAGGTATTCGACAGGCATAACCAAACCTTGCGCTTTCATCATGAACAGAGAAGCAATTAGCAATGAACGGAGAACGGCCATCGGCTGGAAATCGACGCCATTCCAGAATATGTATCAGCACCACTGTCGCGCCTCATCCCATGTGATGACTTCGGATCCGGTTGTCTCCTGACCGCGTAGTCGGTCGCGGTGAGACTCCGGGAGAACCCTAGGCTGGAACCATGAGCACCCCGTCACCAGTACAGTCACCGGCCGGCCTTCCTCGCGCGGCAAGCCTCTTCCGCGCCGTTTCAGCAGCACTGAGCATCCCCATGGCCCTTCTGATCCCGCTGTGGATTACGGCAGGGCGCACCCTTTTCGGTATCGAGGGCAATCTGGTCGCGATCTTCGCGGCAACGGCAGGACCGCTTCTGGCCGTGCTGATGCTGGTGTCAGCCGTACGAATCACCGTGTCCGCAACCCGATACCAAAACTTTGGAGCGCCGCTGCGGACGTCATTCCTGCTGCTGGCCGTTTGGGCTGCCGGTGGCGCCTTCGGCTTTCTGGTGCCCGACGTCGGCGGCTCACCCGGGCGGACCGGTTCAGTAATGTCTGCACTGCTGGGAGAAGAGGCAGCGGGAATTTCCGCCGCTCTGGCCAATCCCGCGGGCATTCTCACCCTGGGCCTGACCGTGTCGCTGGTTGTGGTGTCGCTCCGGGAGGGAGCGCAGCTCGAGGGAGAGAGGCGCAAGCGTGCAGCTGTTCTCCGCCACTGATTCCGGCTGCTCTCACTCCAGGGGAGGCGCAGAAGCGACGCCGCTGCGCTGTTCCCAGGGGAGTCTGCCCGTGACCTCAAGCTGCAGGGTGTAGCTGAGGAAGGTTCGGATGAGGACGATCAGGGCGAGCACACCCAGCGATTCAAAGGTGGGAGTCACAGCCACGGTGCGGATGATGTCCGCGGCAACGAGCAGCTCCAGGCCCAGGAGGATGGACCGGCCCAGCTGTTGCCGATAGGGCTCATAAACGGGCTGTCCGGTGCGCCGAAGGAGAGCGCGCACCGCGGAGACGCTCGCGATGACGGCCCCCGCAATGATGACCGCAACACCGGCCAGATCAACGATTTCCCCGGCTTCCTCGATGATGCCCTTGAAATCCATCTCCGTGCTCCGCTCCCGGACCGCCGTTGGGTTCAGCCGGGCGCTCCGCCCTATCTCCATAAGCCCTGCGGGTCTTGTCCCTGTCAAGGGAAAGGCGTCCGGGAACCGCGTCAGGATCCGGCACCAAAAAGCGGACCTAAGAAAAGCCCGCGCTCCTAGGCTGCGACGGGAATGCGGGGAGCGGGGTTGGCCGGATAGTAGAAGGACCAGTCGTCGTACGGGTCCTGCCACGACGATTCATCCCGGCGGATGCGCTGCACCGCTTCGGCAGGAACCCAGCGGTTGTGGGCGCGGCCGCTGTCGTCGATCCAGTGCAGCAGCACCGACGTGCGCGTCCAGGCAGCAGCCTTGCCGTCAATGACCGACGGCGGCGTCCGGCACCGGATGTACGGCTCGCGGCGGTACGGAGCATGCGTGACTGTCGGCACTGTCGGCGACGGACCCGCAGCCGGCCTGGCGGAAGGTCTGGGCCCGGTAAGCGCCGCACGACGAAGCGGCTGAAGGGCGGGCGCCGGCGGGGAAGGTGAAGCGACGGGAGTCATGGGAACCACCATGCCGCCCGGCACTGACACTTTGGTCCGAGCCGCCCCGGCGGGATGCGCACTCACCCGGCAGTCCGCAGACCATCCGGCCATTCAGCAGCCCGCAGACCATCCGGCGCGGGAAGCTCAGATCAGGAAGCCAGATCCCGCCATTTTGCTGCGGCCTTGTTGGACAGAGCGGCACTGTGGTCGGCGACCCGGCGCGGCACCATGCGGATGACGGGCGCCAGCTCGGAGAGACCGTGACGGACGGCGTCCCCCGAGGGGATTTCGGTGCCGGCGGGGCGGTTGACAACCATGTAGAACACGGAAACCCCGGCCACCAGCAGCGAAATGAGGGTTACGACGCCGAGGCCGTAAAGAGCCAGCAGCGCGTAGAAAGGGGACTCGAAGAGACTGGCGATGAAATCGGCACTGCCCAGCAGCAGCCATAGCCAAAACACGGCAACGAGGACAAACATGGTCCGCCCGCGACGGAAGAGCATGGCGGATTTCTTCCGCGCAAAAGGCATTGCTTGAGACTCGCCCATTTCTACTCCCCCAGCTACCAGACCCACCCAGCAGGTCCCCAAGCAGATAATAGCTCCTTTATGAACGAACAATGTTCACCGGTGCGCCAGAATGTACTGTGTCGTTGCGAGAAGGGTGAAACTTGAACAATAAATCCGGTCCGGGCCTGCTGTTTGTGCTTGTCTGCGCCATGGGTGCCGGACCGGTCATGAACTACGGGCTGAGCGCCACGAGCACCCTGATCATTTCCGATTTTGGCATCAGCGAGGCGCAGTTCGGGTTGCTGGCGACGGTCTGTTTCCTCAGCGCGGCTCTGTCCGCCATATCGCTTGGGCGGCTCAGCGACAGGATTTCCGGACGTGCCCAGCTCCTGCTGATCTTCGGCGGAACGGCGCTGGCCCTCGTTCTGATGGCGGTGTCCCGGAATTACGTGTGGCTTCTGGTGGCCGTGGCCCTGTCCGGGCCGGCGCAGGCAATCTCCAATCCGACCACCAACCGGGTGATCACGCACCACGTCGAGCCGGCCCGGCGGCCCGGCTGGCTGGGCATTAAGCAGTCAGGTGTGCAGGCCAGCCAGCTGTTTTCCAGCCTCTTTTTCCCTGCTGCTGCACTGCTGGCCGGCTGGCGGGGCTCAGCCGCCGGCGCCGCCGTCGTCATGGGAGCACTGCTGCTCTACTCATGGAACAAACTTCCGGCTGATCCGCCGCGGCTGCCCGCGGGCGGGCCGACCGCCGTCGTCGGGCGGCAACCCTTTCCACCCACCGTGTGGCTCCTGGCCGGATTTGCTCTGTTGTCCGGAGCAGGAATGCAGGCCACCAACGTCTACCTGCCGTTGTTCGCCCAGCGCGAGGTGGGCTTTTCCCTCCTGCTGGCGGGTGCGGCAGCCGCCGCGGCGGGGGTCGTGGGCGTGGCTTCCCGCATTCTCTGGGGCCGCCGCATGGCCCGGGGAACTGCCGTGCCGGTCCTGCTGGCGACGCTGGCCGTGGGGGCGATCGGCGGTGCCGGGCTGCTGCTGGCGGCGGGGCAGACCGGTTGGCCGGTGCTGCTGTGGAGCGGCGTCGTTCTGCACGGAGCCACGGTGCTGGGTGTGAATGTTGTGGTCATGGCAGCGGTTCTGCGCGAGGTGGCGCCCGAGCGTGTCGGTGCCGCCTCGGGCGTTGTGTCCCTGGGCATGTACGCGGGCTTCGCCGCGGGACCGTTGGCCATGGGCCTGCTGCTGCAGTATTCGGGCGGGTTCCTCGCCGGGTGGATCTTCGTGGCCGGCGGTTACCTGCTGTGCGTGGTGCTGGCCCTCGTTTTGCACCGGATGAGGCTGAATGCGCGGACTCCCGCGGGAATCTCCTAGGCCAATAACTTCAGGTCATCCACAGCCGGTTCACAGCAGCAGGACAGGCTCCGGCCAGCACCTGCCTGCAGGATGGAACCTGTTTGTTTATGCTGGGACCAACCCCCTCCGGGCGGACCGATAGGAAAACCAAACATGTCCGAGGCCCCTGGCTCCTTCGTGGGTAACCTTCCCAAGCTCTCGCACCCCGACGGCACTCCGATCCGCGCCCTCGTGGTTGACGACGAGCCCAACCTCGCCGAGCTGATCAGCATGGGTTTGCGCATGGCCGGCTGGCAGGTGGTGACGGCGGCGGACGGACGCGAGGCGGTGGAAACCGCCCGCGACTTCCGTCCCGATGTGCTGGTCCTTGATGTCATGCTGCCCGAGTTTGACGGAGTCGAGGCGCTGGTGAAGATCCGCAGATTCGCTCCCGATGTGCCCGCACTGTTCCTCACCGCCAAAGACTCCGTTGAGGACCGCATCACCGGACTATCGGCCGGCGGGGACGACTACGTCACCAAGCCCTTCAGCATGGAGGAAGTGCTGCTGCGGCTGCACCGGCTGGTCCAGCGCTCCGGAGTCACCGCCGTCGACACCGCCGAGCTCGTGGTCGGTGACCTGACGCTGAACCTGGACACCCGCGAAGTGACCCGGGCCGGCCAGGAAATCCAGCTGACCGCCACCGAATTCGCCCTGCTGACCTTCCTGATGGAGAACCCCCGCCGGGTCATCAGCAAAACGCAGATCCTGAACCGGGTCTGGGACTACGATTTCGGCGGCCAGGCGAGCATCGTCGAGCTGTACATTTCGTACCTGCGCAAAAAGATCGACGCCGACCGCGAACCAATGATCCACACCGTGCGGGGAGCCGGATACGTGCTCAGACCTGCCGGATGAGCAACGCCGCTCCGCACCGCGACGGCACGGGCGGCCGCCCGGTCCTCCAGAGGCTGCACGGCTGGCGGCTGCGCACCAAGCTCCTGCTGGCCACACTGGGCCTGCTCACGCTGACCTGCTGCACTATCGGCTTTCTCAGCCACGCTGTCATGAACGTCTTCCTGGTGCAGCAACTGGACGAGACCCTGCTGGAGGCCTCGGACCGTGCCGTGAACTTTCCCCTGCCGCCCGGAGGAACGCCGCCGTCGCCCGACGACGGCAACCTGCCCGACCCGCTGGATGTCCCGGGCCAGGGCGGACCGGGAATGCTCGATGTCCGGTATTACGGAAACACGGCCTTCAGCAACGGGGTGACGCTCGACGACGGCACCCGGCAGGCGCTGTCCGCCGACGACGTCGAAGTCCTCGCCGCACTGCCGGCGGACCGCGTTCCGGTGTCCGCCGAACTGTCCTTCGGCGAGTACCGGCTGGTGTCCCAGCCGCAGCCGGCGACCGGGAGCGTGGTGGTCTCCGGAATGCCGCTGGCAGCCACCAAAAACACGCTGCTCGGGCTGGGACTCACCATCGCCGCGGTGTCCCTGCTCGGCCTGGCACTGACCGCCGTCCTGGGTTATCTGATCATCCGGCGCAGCCTGCGCCCGCTGGAGGAAGTGGCGGCCGTCGCCACCAGCGTTTCCCGGCTGCCGCTGGACGTGGGCGACGTCGCGCTGGCCGAACGGGTGCCGCAGAACCTCGCCGATTCCCAAACGGAGGTTGGAAGCGTGGGGCTGGCCTTCAACAAGATGCTGGACAACGTTGCCCATGCCCTGAAAGTGCGCCAGCGCAGCGAACTGCAGATCCGCCAGTTCGTCGCCGACGCCAGCCATGAACTGCGCACACCCCTGACTTCCATCCGCGGCTACACCGAAATGGTTCGTCTCACCGAACACCTCAGCCCGGAGGGCACCCAATCGCTGGGCCGGGTGGAAGCCGAGTCCCGGCGCATGGCCGGCCTCGTTGACGACCTGCTGCTCCTGGCCCGGCTCGACGAAGGGCGGCAGGAGATCCGCAGCGAAGTGGACCTCACGCGCCTGCTGGTCGAGACCGTAAGTGACGCCCGAATTGCCGCCCGGGACCACCACTGGCGCATCGAGCTGCCGGAGGAGCCCGTTACGGTAACGGGTGATCCCGGGCAGCTGCGTCAGGTTTTCATCAACCTGGTCACCAACGCCCATGTGCACACGCCTCCCGGCACCACGGTGGATGTGTCGCTGGTCCGGGACGGCGGCGACGCGGTGCTCAGGGTCGCTGACACCGGTGCCGGAATCCCGGCGGACTTTCAGGAGCGGATCTTCTCGCGCTTCGCCCGCCGCGACACCTCGCGTTCGGAGCGGACCGGGTCTTCCGGGCTGGGACTGGCCATCGTGGATGCCATCGTGGCCGCCCACCACGGAACCATTACGTTGGAAAGCGTGCCGGGAGACACCGTTTTCACTGTCCGGCTGCCCGTGCGGCCAGCATCCGAAGACATCGTGCAGCCGGGGCGGGAACCGGACTCATCCACCGAAGTTCAGGACTGAACCTGCGGTGTTGACGATGAGGAGGACCCCGAGGATTCCGGTGATCCAGGACAGTGTGTTGGTGGAAGTCCGGCTCAGGAAGCCGTCCAACTTCTTCAGCATCGGATCCACCCGCCGGGACGCGGTGAAGCGCGCAATCAGGAGCACGAGAGCCGGCGCGACCATGAGCACGCAGTATGCCGCGAGAACGGCGCCGGTCAGCGGCCATTGCAGGCCGGAGGCGCTGAGCAGGCCGATGGCCGCCAGATACGGCACCATGGTGGCGAGCTCGATCGTCGTGGCACCCAGAGCCAAACCGATCAGGGCCGCCGCACCCCCGCTGCCCCGGGTCTCGGAGCCCACGGCCTTGTGCCGCCACCGGGCGAGCCGGCCCGAGGCCGGAGCGCCCGCGGAGGATTCGGCGAGGTCGGTGCCTGCAGCTTCGTCCATGCCGGCCGTCCCGGCGGCTCCGGTGCCTGTTCCTTCGGTGCCTGTTCTGCCGGTTCCTGAGGCTCCGTGGCCGGTATGCTGCACCGAACCCCGGGCTGCCTTCTCCCGCTTTGCCTGCGCCTCGAGCCGGAAGCTCCAGGCCAGCAGGGCTATGCCGGCGGCCAGCAGGAACACCGAAAACCCGCGTGATTCAAAGAGGCCGGAGAAGTTCTCCACAACAAGCTCGGCACCGAACAGGATCGCCAGGCCAACTCCGAAATAGAAAACGGCCACCGTTCCCAGGAACAGCAGTATCCGGCCGGGCCGCAACCGGCCCGGCGCCAGCAGCAGCCAGACCGGAATGAGCAGCGTGCCGAAACTCGTGGAGTCCACGAGCGCGAGAACAGCCAAAGCACCGAAAAGTGTGGGATCCATGGCACCAACAGTAAAGGTCGGGGGCACCGCCGTCGTCGGCCAAAAGGAGGACTCGGCAGGCGGCGGTCGTTCGAAGGGACCGCGGCGCGGGCTGCGCTAGGCGGGTTCCGGGGCCGACGGCGGCTGGGCATGCCGCGGGCTGGAGGGGTTCAGCAGTGAATGACGCCGTCCGTAGAACCAGTAGATGAGGAGGCCGATCACGAGCCAGACACCGAAGCGCAGCCAGGTTTCCCAGTGCAGCTGCAGCATGAGGAATCCGGAGGAGAGGACACCGAACGCCGGGATCCACGGCATCAGCGGCAGGCGGAACTCCCGGGGCGCATCCGGCTCGCGCCGTCGCAGAGCGATGACTGCGATGCAGACCACCACAAATGCGGCGAGAATGCCGATGTTCGTCAGGTCAGCCACGGCGCGGATCGGGAAGACCCCCGCCAGCAGGGCGGACGTGATGCCGGCGATCCAGGTCACCCGCTGCGGAGTGCCGTGCCGGTCAGTAACTGAGAACCAGCCCGGAAGCAGCCCGTCGCGGCTCATGGAGAACCAGACCCGGGTGACTCCGAGCAGAAAGGTGAGCATGACGGTCAGGATGGACAGCACAGCGAACGCCGAAATGACCGTCGCAATGACGGGCAGGCCGACGGTTTGGAAGGCCGAAGCGAACCCCGCGGTGGGGCTGATTTCGGTGTAGTTCTGCATGCCGGTCAGCACCAGTGTGGCCAGGACATAGAGCACCATGGCCACTGCCAGCGACAGCAGGATCGCCTTGGGCATGTGCTTCTTGCCGTCAGTGGCTTCCTCCGCCGCCGTGCTCATGGCGTCATAACCGAACACCGCGAAGAACACCGTTGCGGCTCCGGCGAAGACCGCCCCAAAACCGTTGGGGAGGAACGGCACGTAGTTCTCGGTGTTCACGAAAAAGAACCCCAGGCCAATAATGAAGAGAATCAGCAGCACTTTCAGGGCCACGGCCACGAGTTCGAACCGGCCGAAGGTTTTGGTTCCCCGGCTCAGGATCCAGGTGATGAAAAGGCAGACCAGCAGGGCGGGAAGGTTGATCAGGCCGCCCTCGACGGTGTCGCCGGTGCCCTGCATCCACGCCGGAACCTCAACGCTGATTCCGGCCATGAACTCGGTGAAGTAGCCGGAGATGCCAATGGCCACCACCGCAACAATGGCCGTGTATTCCAGCAGCAGGTCCCAGCCGATGAACCAGCCGATGATCTCGCCCAGGGCCACGTAGCCGTAGGTGTAGGCGGAGCCGGCGCGCGGGACCAAGCCGGCGAATTCCGCATAGGAGAGTGCCGCTGCGGCGCTCGCCAGCCCGGCGATCAGGAAGGAAATGAGCACACCGGGCCCGGCGCCGGGTGCCTCACCGCCTCCGTTGGCCACCAGGCCGGCCAGGGTGAAGATGCCGACGCCGATGATGCCGCCGACGCCGATGGCAGTCAGCTGCAACAGGCCAAGGCTCTTGAAGAGTTTGTTGCCGGATTTCTCATCGTCCACCTCGTTGACGGGCTTGCGCCGGAAGAGGGATGAGGAAGATGAGCTTTCTGCCGTGGCCATGGAAGGCTCCGATCGTTGCAGCCGATACCGCGGGCGCCGAAAACCGTAAATTCGGACACTCAGAGCAGTATCGTCCCGTCGGAATCCAGTGAAAAGACCGGCCGGAAAGACGGGCGCGCAGGAGCAGCTATTCAGCGGTTTCGGACGGCCCTGCGGGTATTTCGCCGTCGGAGCCGGCGGGCTCCCGTGCCGCCGGCGGGGCATCCGTGAACTTCAGGCCCACCACGCAGCCGATGATTCCGGCGAGGAAAAGGATCTTCAGCAGTTCCGGCTGCTCGCCGCCGGACACCATGGCGTACACGACCGTAAGCACTGCGCCCAGCCCGGTCCACACGGCGTAGGCCGTGGAGATGGGAATGGAGTTCATGGCGTAGGAGAGACCGACCATGGAGGCAATGCCGGCGGCGAGAAAGATCAGCGACGGCGCCAGCAGGGTGAACCCCGCGGAGGCGTCCAGTGCTGTGGCCCAGACGGCTTCCAGCACGGCACTGAGGAGCAGGATGATCCACGGCATGGTCAGGCCACCAACTTCAGGCCGACAACGCAGCCCACGATGCCCAGCAACAGCAGGACCTTCAGCACCGTGGCTCTTTCGCCGCCGAAAAGCATGGCGTAGGCGGCGGTGAGGACGGCGCCGATTCCCACCCATACGGCGTAGGCGGTTCCTACCGGGATGGACTGCATGGCGAAGGCGAGGCCGGCCATGCTCAAAATGATGCCGGCGCCGAAGATGACCGTTGGCCAGCGCCGGCGGAAGTTCTCCGACTTACCCAGCGCCGTCGCCCAGACGGCCTCCAACATGCCGGAGAGAACAAGAATGACCCATGCCATGACAGATTCCTTTGGCCAGTCTTGTCGCTGTCCGGGTACTGATCCGTCGTCCGGAGACCGGCATCCGGTCTTGGCCTCCCACGGTAGCAAATCCGGAGCGGCCCGGCACCCGGCACATGGCACCCGCCAAACGTCCGGCTGATGGTGTTTCGAAAACTGAGCATTTCGGAAATTGAGCATAATGGGCCCATGACCATTATCAAGATCAACGCAATCACTGTCCCCGCCGATTCCGGCGACGAGCTCGCCCACCGGTTCGCGGCGCGGGCCGGCGCCGTCGACGGGCAGGACGGCTTCGAGGGGTTCGAACTGCTGCAGCCCACCGATGAACGGACCACCTGGCTGGTCGTCACGCGCTGGCGTGACGAGAAGTCGTTCCAGGACTGGGTGTCGTCCAAGAACTTTGCGCACGGACACGGTGCAGCAGCAGCCGGTGACGGTGACTCGGCGGGGACCCGGCCCAAGCCCGTTGGTTTGAGTGCTGACCTGTGGAGCTACCGGACGGCCGGAGGCAGCACCGGAACCGCGGAGTGAGCGCTTCCTCTTGAGGAATACCCGCCCGGCGGGACACTCTGGTGGCGACGGGGCGGGAGCAGACGGAGGATTCTCATGAAGATTGAGCACGCCGCCGCTGCGGGCGGTATCGCTCATTTTCTGATCCGCGGATGAGGATGGTGACCACATCGGTAACGGTGGTGATGTTCTTGACCGTGCGGGCACCGATGAGGCGCATGTAGCGCTGCAGGAGATAGGTAGTTCAGCCCCGCTCATCTGCTCGGAACTCTTCGCGGGAAATACGGTCCCCGGAAAGCGACCGCGGATGTCATCCACAGGCGACAGAAGTGACGCCCCTCGCCCGATGTCCGGATCAGGACGGTTTCATAGCGTCGAAGTATGAAAGAGGTCCCCGAAAACAACATCGCTGACAGCACCGCCCGGCGTGAAGTGGTAGCTCGCCGCGGGGCTGGGCGCCGTCGCGCTGCTCCGGCCCCTGGTCCGGATGACGGGCCTTGAGAACCAGATTCCGTCGGGCCTCTGGCTGCTGACGGCGCTGATCAGCCTGGCCTGGATCGGCGTCGTCGGTCTGGGCCGGGTTCCCCGGCCGGTGCTGACCCTGACGCTGGCCGGTCTCGCCTACGGCCTGCACATCATTTCGTTCAGCGCCGTGGTGTCGACGGTTCTGACCGGGACTGTGCAGGGGCCGCTGGCGATGCCGATCGCCGTCGTCCCAATCCTCATCATGAACGGCCTGTGGGGATTGCTGGCCGCGGCCGTTCGGCGCCTGCTGAGGGGGAGGACGAGATGACACGCAGTGCAGCCCTTCTTCCAACCCGTCGGCAGGTCCTGGCCGGAGCAGCGGCGTTCTACTGCTCACGGCCTGTGACGGTATGTTCCGGGGCACTCAACCGGAGACCGTGCAGTTCACGGCACCGCTGGCCATCCCGCCCCTGGCGGCGCCCGGCCTGGGGGAGGACGGCCCCCGCAGCTTCAACCTGCCCTCGAGGGAGGGGTCCACCCGGGGAAAGCACCAACCTGCCCGGAACCCGCGTATCCCTAGCGGCCAAGAGGTTTAGGGCCGCTTCCTCTCAGGAAACCGGGCAGGTGGCTTATGGGGCTTAGACGTTCAGGTTCACGCGCCAGCGGGTCTTCTGGGCCTGATAGAGCGGAATCTCCTTGCGGGGCTTGATGGTCAGTTTCTTCCCGAGCCAGAACAAGGGGCGGCCCTTGGGCTGCTTGGTGATCGCGCGGTAGAGCAGCTGCACCCAGACGCCCAGAAAAATGTCCAGGACATATCCCATCAGCGGGAAGATGCAAAGCGCCACGCGGGCCACGGTGCGGGTCAGGGTGCGGCGGCCTGGCACCGGCTGCGCTGCGCCTGCTGCGTGGCCCTGTGCCACTGCTGCGGCGATAGCTGCGGGGTCCACATAGGGCTGGGCGGGATAGCCCTGCTGCGGCGGGTAGGGGGCCTGCTGCTTCTTGCTCATGGTTGCTTGTCCTTCCTGTGTAGTGGGGGCGTAGTTGGTGGGGGGGTATTTCAGCTGCGAAACGCCGTAGTCTGCCTCTGCCTCGGTGTAGTCATAGTCATACATGTCCATGAGTTCTTCACGGATTTTCGCCGGGGACCACGCCAGATCGTCCAGCATCTGCTGGGCCTTCTCCGCAGCGGCGCGGTGGCCTGCCGGGACCTTCTGGGCCTGCTCAGTAGGCTTAGGCCTGGCGGTCACGGTCACGGTGGGGCCTGGTTCAGGCGTGCAGTCGGTCGGTGCGGGCATGCATGCCGTCAAACCAGTCAGGGCCTAGCACTGCCGCCGCGATGTACTTGGTGTTGCGCGTCAAGGTAGCTTTCCTTCCTTGCTGCCGGACTAGTCCAGTTTACCGTCCAGCCATTCGTCCACGTTGTAGTCAATCAGTGCGTCTGCAAGGGCGTCAGCGTCCCGTTCCTCGGCGGCCAGTACCTCGGTAATCACGATCTGCAGAGCGCAATCAGGGCAGACGGGGACCATCAATCTCAGCCGGCGTGACGGAGACGTGGGGGCCCGGGCGCCTGTTCGGCATCACCCCGCTGGACCGCCATAACACCAACTGGTTCGCCTGCATCCGCTCGGAGAACCCTGTGGACTACCGCGAGCTGTTCGACATGCCGCGTTTGCCCTCCTACGTCTTCGGAAGGACGGCGCTGCTGGGGGGATGCCGCCCACGGCATGGCGCCAAACCTGGGGCGGGGTGCCTGTGAGGCGCTGCTCGACGCGATAGCGCTGGTGGGAGCCTTGGCGGAGGCGTCCGACGTCGTTTCCGCCCTGCATGCCTACGAACCCGGTCGCCGCCCCCGGGGAGGATGGTGCGCGCGGCACGGTTTCTGACCGGGCCAGCACGGCCAAACGCTTCACCGCAGCCCGCGACCTCGCGGTGTCCGCCGCCGCACGGTTCAGCTAACTGCTGCTCCTAACGGCGGCCCTAACGGCGGCTGCCGCCCCGAAGTGCGGCGGCCGCACCGGTTACCCGGGTGCGGATCCGGTAAAGGCTGGTTGAAGCCGTCAGGTAGAGGGTGCGTCCGTCGTCGCCGCCGAAACAGAGGTTGCTGACGGTTTCCGGCACCGGGATCCGCAGGATCTGGACCCCGTCCGGGGAATAAACGCGCACCGCATCCTGCGAAGAGGTCCAGATATTTCCGTGGACGTCCACACGGAAGCCGTCCGGCACGCCGGGATCCACCTCGGCAAAAATCCTTCCGTTCCGGGCGAAGCGGCCCGCCACGACGTCATAGGCGTGAATGGCGTGGCCGTGCAGGCGCTCGCCGCCGTCCATGGCCGGTGTGCCGCGCGAGGTGTCCGAGACGTACAGGACTGATTCGTCGGGAGAAAACGCCAAGCCGTTGGGGACCTCCACGTCAACGACTGCCGGCGTCAGCTCGCCGCTGGACGGATCGAAGCGGAAGACATAGCGGTCACCGTATTCCTCGCGGCCCAGGTGGCCCTCGCTCTCCTTTTGGATTCCGTAGGACGGATCGGTGAACCAGATGGTGCCGTCGGACTTCACCACCACGTCATTGGGTGAATTCAGCCGCCGGCCGTTGTACGAGTCCACCAGGGTGCTCACGGCGGGGACGGCGTCGTCCGCGGTGCCGGTGTCCCGCTCAATCGCCCGCCGGCCGTGCGAGCACTGGACGACGGCGCCGTCGAGGTCCAGGGCGCGGCCGTTGGGAAACTCGGCGTCGGAGGCATAGACCTCCAAAACGCCGGTGGCTTCCCGGTACTCCAGGATCCGGTTTCCCGGTATGTCACTGAAACGCACGGCCGACCGGGCCGGAATCCAGACCGGCCCCTCGGCCCAGGCGGCGCCGGCGGCCACCCTTTCCAGCGTGGCATCATCAGCGAGCAGAGTTCCCGGCGTCATCGTCATGCGTAGTCCTAACGGTGGAAGTGGGCGTAAGAAGAGGAGAAGCTTCGCCCCAGCTTAGACGCTGCCGGGCGCGCCATTCCTTCGCGTTCTGCGCACCGATCCACCGGTCCGGATCTGTCCGTCGCGGGGGATAGGGTGGTGTTTGTTCACGACCTTCGTGCCCCAGCCTTTAGGAGAAATCAACAGTGAGTGCACTTCTGACGTCCCTCGTTTCCAGCGCAGGCCTTATCGGCGGTTACAAGACCGCCCGGGACACCGGCAACCGCCAGCTGGGCGGAGCGGTACTGGCTGCCGCTGGCGCAGCAGCCTTCACCATGTGGAAGCGCGACGCCGGAACCGGCACGGCTGTGGCCCTGACAGCCGGCTACGTGGCTGCCTTCGGGTTGTCCCACCCGCTGGCCAAGAAGCTCGGTGCCTGGCCGGCCGTCTACACCGTCACCGCCGTTACCGCCGCGGCCGCCCTCATTTTCGGACGCCGCCGCTAGGAAACGCCGTGGGTCCGGGCGTCCACGGCGGCGGGGTACCGGCCTGCCGCCGCGGGCCGGTCCGTCAGCTTTCGTCCCCGCCGGCGCTGATGTTGACCATCCAGTTCACGCCGAACCTGTCAGTGCACATGCCAAAGCTGTCGCCCCACGGGGCCACTTCCAGCGGTTCAGTGATGCTGCCGCCCTCGATCAGCCGCTCCCAATAGCCGTTCAGTTCGGACTCGTTGTCCCCGTTGAGCGAAAGCGTGAAGCTGCTGTTGTCGCCCAGCGGCATGCTGCTGGGAACGTCAGCGGCCATGAGGACCATCCCGCTGGGCGTCCGCAACGCCGAGTGCATGATCTTGTCCCGATCGGCCGGATCCTCGGCGGCGTCGAACTCGGCAAATGTGCTGGTGTTGAGCTCACCGCCGAAGATCGACTGGTAGAACTCCATGGCTGGTTTAGCGCTGTCCCGGAAGGACAGGTACGGGTTCAGTTCGCTGTTCATGGCTGCTCCTGGGATGGCCGGGAAATGATGGGGGATGGCCGGGAAATGATGGAACCAAATTATCCACCCCTTGGCGGAGCGGAAAAAGAGTGGCCGGCGGCCCGGCCCGCGTCGGCAAGCCGGACTACGACGTCGGCCCGGCGGGCGTGGCGCCGGATGATGCGCGCGTTGGCTTCGTCGCTGCCCAACGCCCACTTGCGGGCCTCCGCCCGTGACTTGCCGAACCGTGCGTGGCGGCGAATCAGGCGCTCCCGGCGGACGGCGGCGTCCGCTGCCAGATACCAAACCTCATCCATTGCCGCCCGGGCGCGCGGCCAGGAACTGTTGGGCAGCAGCAGATAGTTGCCCTCCGTGACCACCAGCGGAACGGTGTGCGGAATGGAAATTGCAGACCCGATCGATTCCTCCAGGTCACGCCGAAAATCAGGGGCAAAAATTACCGGTTCGTCCGCCAGCTGGAAGCGCAGACGCTGCAGCAGCGCCGCGTAACCGCCGTCGTCGAACGTGTCCGGCGCTCCTTTGCGCCCGTGGCGGCCCAGGTCCCGCAGGATGCTGTTGGCCAGATGAAACCCGTCCATCGGCACCAAGACGGCGATGTCCGGTCCCAGCGCCTTCACGAGTTGCGCGGCAACGGTGGATTTGCCGGCTCCGGGCGCCCCCGTGATGCCCAGGATCCGGCGGGTGCCGCCGACCGCCAACGTCCGTGCCCGGCTGATCAGTTCGGCGGCGGTGGTCAGCTCCGGCGGGGCGGTGCCGACAGTGTTGGTGCCGGCAGCGTTTCCGGGATCCTCGGCGGGCCGTGAGATGTCCATTGGGACATTGTCCTGCAGATTGGTCCGCAGCAGCAGATGCCTCGGCCGGAGCGGGAATCATCGCGGCGCGGTGCGCGTTATTCTGTGTGGACGCCGGGAACGGCGGCCTTGTAAATGAACGGCCTTGGCAACTGAATACGGGGATGATCGGTTTCGACGGTGTTTGCCGCGACAGGGGAAGCGGGCCGAGGATGCAGAGTTATCTCGTAAACGCTCTCTGCAAAAAAATAAGTGCCAAACCTATGCGCACTGACTTCGCCCTTGCTGCCTAAGCAGTAAGGCACAGTCCGTCAGCCCGGAGTTGCTCTCGCTCCGGATCCTGGCGTCATTTAGAGGGCCACTGCTGAACATGCCCGCCGTTGGCGTGTTCGGGACTCCTTAACGGCTGGGCCCGGATCAGCCGCACGTCTGTACGACGGCTGGGGCCAAGAAAATCCGACGCAGACTGCGCCCGGAGAAGCCCTTTCAACACAACATCGGACGGGGGTTCGATTCCCCCCATCTCCACGACCGGCACCTGCCGGAATTCGAAGGCCTGCCCGTACCCGGGCGGGCCTTCGGCGTTCTGCGCAGCCCTGGGGTTCGTGCCGGAGCGCTCGCCGGACGGACTCCGGCCTACTGGAACTCCAGCGGAATCACTGTTCCCTGGTGGTAGCGCAGCCGGAGCGCAGGGGCCGACGTGTCCCACACCGACGCGTGCCGGCTCTGGCGGGTGCCCGCGCGCAGCCGGTAGGTGACAAGAACGAGGTCCGGAGCGAGGTCCGCGAAGGCCCATTCATCCGCTTCCGGCGTTGGACGCCTGTCTTCGCGGCTCAGGGCTCTAATGACTTCCCCGCGGGTCCACCTGCGCCCGGAACGCCCAACTTCCACAAACTCCGGATGCAGCAGTTCTCCCACCCGCTCTGCATTGCTCCGCGTCGTCGAGGCGAGAAGTTCCAATTCGGCGGTTTTAATCTTGGAGTGCACGCTCATGCTTTCAGTGTGCCCGATCCTGCCGCTGATCTCTTACGCTGGATTCCAATCAGCCCAAACCGGACAGGGGAGGTCAACCATGGCAGGCCGCGGACGGATGCTGCTCAAGGCGGCAGGTACGGGGACAGTGGCGGGGCTGGCAGGCGTGGCGGTGATGACGGCCGGCGAAAAGGTGGAGCAGCTGGTCACGTCCCGGCCCAATTCGTATGTGCCGGCCCGCACGCTGCTGACACTGCTGGGCCAAAAGCCCGACGACGGCGCCCGCCCGCCTGTGTGGAATCACGCCATGCACTGGGGCACCGGCGCGGTGCTTGGTGCGCTGCGGGGTGTCTGGTCAGTCACCGGCATCCGCGGACCGGTGGCCAACAGCACCCACACCGTGGTGCGGCTGGCCACGGATCAGACCTTGGAAAATGCCACGGGCGTCGGCGCTCCTCCGGCCTCCTGGCCGACAGATGAAACCGTGGTGGATGTCGTGCATAAAACGGTGTATTCGTGGGTGACCGGATCTTTGTGCGATGCCTGGATACCACCGCTGCTGGAATCCAGGCGGGGAACCGCCAGCCGCTGACCCCGGTTATCCCGTATTCCCGCAAGCAGGGCGGCGCGGCGTTTTAGATGCATAGCCGCAGGCTACCGGGCCTGTGCAAGGGCCGGCGCCGCCCGTTAGCGCTGCATCCTTTCGCAACCAGGTCCGGCTCCCTAGGCTGGTTGTGGGGGTTAACTCCGAGCGATCAAAGGACCTGAGATGTCACAGCCAGGGAGCAGCTCGAATCCCCTGAGGATGGGAGTCTTTTCACTTTCTCCCGCATTGGCAGCGGGAGAGAAAAAGGGATTCTTCAGGGACAACGACGTGCACGTGGTGTACGAACAGGTGCAGTCCTCGGACCAGCAGTTTCGGGACTTCGCCGCGGGACACTACGAGGTCCTGCAGACCGCCTGGGACAACGTGGTCAATTACCGCTGCAACGCCTCCAACGACTACGGCAGCCCGCTGTACGTTATGGCCGATTTTGCCCTGGACCTGGGCATGGAACTGACAGCGGTCAGTCCGCCGGAGATTACGTCGCTGGAGGCCGTGCACGGCGGCGAGGTGGCGGTGGATGCCAGGGACAGCGGTTATGCGTACGTCATGTACTCGATCCTGGACAAGGCCGGCCTCCGTCGGGACTCCGACTACACGGTGGTCAGCCAGGGCGGGGTGGCCGAACGCTACCGGCGCATGACTGACGGCTACGCCTCGGCCACGCTGCTGAGCGACGGCCTCGAGGTGCTCGCACGGGAACAGGGGATGAACCAGCTCGCCGATGAGTCAGCACTCGGCATGCCCTATCTGGGTTCCGTGGCCGCTTGGAACGGGGACTGGTACTCCGCACACCGGGACGTCGCCGTGCGCTTCCGCGAAAGCTACGAGGCGGCACTGGCCTGGGTGCTGGATCCGGCCCATCGGAACGACGCCGTGGACGTGGTGGCCGATGTGCGCGGACTGTCGAAGCCCGACGCGCGTCTGGTGCTGGACGCCGAACTGGGCCCCTGGGGTATTGCCCGGGACACCACCATCACAGATGAAGGGGCCCGCGCCGTGATCGGCCTGCGCCAGCAGTTCGACGGGTTCGACGACGAAACGGCCGTGAACCCTTACGGCGACCTGGCCCCGTTCTTCGTTTCCGGCGGCCCGGACGCCTCCTAGCCCTGCACCCGTCCGGCACCGGCGGCGGGCAGCACCGTGAAGACAGCCGGTGCGGTGTAGCCGGCCGCGGTGAACGCGGCCGTTACCGCGGCGGTGACGGCGTCGGCGTCGTCGCTGTTGACCAGCGCGATGGCCGAGCCGCCGAAGCCGCCGCCGGTCATCCTGGCGCCCAGCGCACCGGCGCTGAGTGCGGTGTCCACGGCCAGGTCCAGCTCCGGACAGGAAATCTCAAAGTCGTCCCGCATGGACGCATGGCTCTCGTTGAGGAGGGCGCCGAGCCCGGCGGGGCCTTGCCCGCGCAGGACGTCGACGGCGGCCAGGACGCGGTCGTTCTCCGTCACTATGTGCCGGACGCGGCGGAAGGTCTCCTCATCCAAAATGCCCGCGGCAGCCGTGAGGTCAGCGAGGGAGAGGTCGCGCAGTGCGGCGACGCCCATGGCCTCGGCGCCGCGCTCGCAGGAGGTCCGCCGGGCGGCGTATCCGCCGGTGGAATGCTCGTGACTGACCCTGGTGTCGATCACCAGCAGGGTGAGGCCGTTGCCGGCCAGATCCAGCGGCACCAGCTGCGCTTCCCGGGTCCGGCAGTCCAGGAAAACCGCGTGCCCTTCCTCGCCGAGCAGGGACGCGGACTGGTCCATGATGCCGGTGGGTGCGCCGACCATCAGGTTCTCGGCGCGCTGGCCCAGCGCGGCAAGCTCCGGTCCGGTCAGCCCGGCGTCGGAGAGCTCGTTGGCCATGACGGCCACGGCGCACTCCAGGGCCGCCGAGGAGGAGAGCCCGGCACCGACCGGCACATCCGAATCCAGATACAGGTCGACGCCGGGAACCCGGGCGCCGTGGTCCTCGAACGCCCACAGCACGCCCAGCGGGTAGGCCGCCCAGCCCTGGATGCTGCCCGCCTGCAGGTCGTCCAGGCTCGCGCTGACAGTGCTTCCGCCGTTGAACGCCGAATGCACCTGCGTGGTGCGGTCCCGGCGCGGTGCCGCCGCCACCGACGTCGAGCGGTTAATGGCGAAAGGCAGCACAAACCCGTCGTTGTAGTCGGTGTGCTCACCGATCAGGTTGACCCGTCCGGGGGCGGACCAGACGCCCGCCGGCTCCCGACCGAAACGGTTGGTGAAAGCGGTAACCAATTCCGGGGCGGAAAGCGTCATGCCAGGGCCTTTCCGGCGGCCTGCGCCGTGCCGGCGCAAGCGGGAGCGGCGGCACGCAGGTTCGCGGCCACCTGCTCGGGGATGGTGTCGTTGATGAAAGCTCCCATGGCCGCCTCGGAGCCGGCCAGGAACTTGAGTTTGTCCTCGGCCCGGCGCGGCGAGGTGAGCTGCAGGTGCAGGCGGCTCGCCGCGCGGAACCGGGCGTCCAGCGGCGCCTGATGCCACGCCGCAATGTACGGGGTGGGCGTGGAATACAGCCCGTCGACCCGGGCCAGCAGGTCAAGGTAGACGGATGTCAGGTCATCCCGCTCGTCGTCGCGCAGATCGGCAAGGTCGGCAACCTGGCGGTGCGGCACCAAATGAACTTCCAGCGGCCACCGGGCGGCAAACGGCACAAAGGCACTGAAATGCCGGCCCTCGAGGATCATCCGGTCCCCGGAGCTCCGCTCCGCGTCCAACGCCGCACCCACCAGGGTCTGCCGGCCGCCCGAGGCTTCAAAAAAGGCGGCAGCCTGCTGCGCCATGACTGCCGAGCGCGGGGGAAGGAACGGATAGGCGTAAATCTGTCCGTGCGGATGCAGCAGGGTGACGCCGATATCCGCCCCGCGGTTCTCAAAGCAGAACACCTGCCGGATGCCCTGCATCGCTGACAGCGCCTCGGTGCGGTGGGCCCAGGCATCGACGACGGTGCGGGCACGCCCGGGGGACAGCGAACCGAAGGAGCCCTCGTGTGCCGAATCGAAGGCCACCACCTCGCAGCGTCCGTATGCCGGCGCCGTCGTGCCCCAGGACGGGTTGTCCGGCAGGACGCCCAGCTCCGGGCCGAAGGAGGGGAAACGGTTTTCGAAGACCACCACCTCGTAGTCTTCGGCTGGGATCTCCGAAGCGCGCGACGGCGAGGACGGGCACAGGGGGCACTGGTCGGCGGGCGGCAGGTGGGTGCGCGACTGGCGGTGCGCGGCGACGGCGATCCACTCTCCGGTGAGGGCGTCGTACCTGGCGGTTCCGTTGCCCGGCCGGGCCGGCAGTCCTCGGCGGTCCGCCGGGGCGGCTGCCCGCCGGCGGGCGGTGTCCTCCGCAGCATCAAAGTAGATGAGTTCCCGGCCGTCGGAGAGCCGCGTACTGGTGGAGACTGTCATGGATTCCTTCGTCTGCCGATCGCTCGGAAGTCACAGACTATCCCAAGGTGTTTGCGCTCATGCCCTGCGGACAACCTGGTAAGCCGGCTTACAATTTAAGAATTCCCTCCAGCAAAAGGAGCAGAACGATGTCCACTCCGAATGACCGTCCCGCAACAGCGGCGCAGAATGAAGCCGATGTCCTTGAGCAGCAGGCTTCCGTTGTCCCGGAGGCACAGGAGGACACGGGGATTCAGGACCCGGTGCGCCCGCATGGAGATCCGCTGCGGCCTGACGGGTCCGAGGCCGACAGGTTGGAGCAGGACGCCGACGGCGGGGCAGCGAACAGCGATGAGGATGAGTATCCGCGCGAAAGGGAAGACGAAGAACGCAGCTAGCGGCGTCCCCTCGCGGCGTCCCCGCGGCGGGATGAACCCGTTAGGCCGCGCGGCTGGCGGCGGATGCAGCCGTTGAGCCGTGCGGGTGCACGCCCAGGGCCTGCCTGGTGTGCGCTTCCAGATCGGCGACGGCGGAGTCCGGCAGGTCGATGATTCCGCGCAGCGAGCCGCGCAGGCTGCGATAGGCGGCGTCGACCTCCGACGGTGTGGCTGCTCCGTCGAGGATGATGTTCAGGGCTTGCCGTGCAGTGGCGAGCTTGCTGCGCTCGGAGTCGCTGAGCTTCGACTGTCCGCAGCGCCGGGCGTACTTTTCAGCCGTGACGAAGGCTACCTCGAAGCGGTCCACGGCACGGCGGAGCTTCGAATTCTCAGCCCGGCCGCGGCCAAGGTCCAGGGCTTCAGCCTCAGCCGCCCGAATGCCCTGCATGGCGACGATGACCTCGCGGATGACGGAGTCGGAGTAGTCAGTCATCACCGGATAATCGATCATCAGCGAGACGTCGGTTTCGTAGCGTGACCACTTCACCAGCAGGTCGTCACGGCGTAGGTACAGCCGGCGCCAGGCCTCGGCCTGCGCCGCGGCATCATCGCGGCGGTTCCGGGCGGTCCGCGTGCGGCGCCTCTGCGCGCGGACTCCCAGGCCCAGCAGCACCGCGGCACCGATGAACAGCGGCGGCGTGATGAAGGCGGCGACGAACGACAGGATCGAGGGGTCGCCGTCGTCGCCGAAAACTGCCGTCTGAAGCAGTTGCAGGAATCCATAACCCAGGACAGCGGCCAGGCCAGCGGCCAAGGCCGTAAAAATCAGTGCTGCCACAGCGACTTTCTTCGCCAGTCTCTTCAGCATGCCGATAGCTTATCGAACGTCGGGCCTGCCGGCACAGGGGGCGGGCATTCGTCGTGCCAGCTCATTCCGGTGGCTCAGCGTAGATGGTGGGACGGCTGCAGTCCGTAGACCGGAGTGGGCAGGCCTTCCATCCGTGCTTTGAGCTGCAAGGCCAGGAAAATGGAGTAATGCCTGCTTTGGTGCAGGTTGCCGCCATGGATCCAGAGGTTCTCCACGTTGGTCGGCTTCCACATGTTGCGCAGCTCCCCTTCCCACGGGCCGGGATCCTTGATCGTGTCCGAGCCATAGCCCCAGCATCTTCCCACCCGGTCTGCGACCTCTGGGGAAATCAGGTCGGCCAGCCAGTTGTTCATGGAGCCGTATCCGGTGGCGTAAACAATCACGTCGGCGTCCAGCTCCGAACCGTCGTCCAGCACCACGCCGTTGCCGGTCAGCTTGGCCACCTGCCCGCGCTGGAGCTTAACCCGGCCGTCGATGAGCAGCTGAGAGGCACCGACGTCGATGTAGTAGCCGGACCCGCGCCGCAGGTACTTCAGGAACAGGCCTGAGCCGTCCTCGCCAAAATCCAGATCGAAGCCGGCATCGCGGAGCTGGTTGTAGTACTCGGCGTCGTGTTCGGCGATCTGTTGATAAATGGGAATCTGCGCTTCCGGCAGGATCCGATAGGGGAGGGATGCGAAGAGCATGTCCGCCTTTTCAGTGGTGACGCCGGCAGCCAGCGCGGCCTCGGAATAGAGGCCGCCAAGGGCGAATTCCATGAGCGAGTCGCTGCGCACCACATGGGTTGAGGACCGCTGGACCATGGTGACATCGGCGCCGTGTTCCCAAAGATCGGCCGCGATGTCGTGGGCGGAATTGTTGGAGCCGATAACCAGCGCCTTGCGGCCCGACTGGTCCCCGCCGCCCGGGTACTGCGAGGAATGGTACTGCTCGCCCAGAAAGGCCTTGGCGCCGTCGAACTCCGGGGTATTGGGATAACCGGAGACGCCGAGCGCAAAGACCAATTGCTGCGGCCGGAGCGTGATGTCCTCGCCGTGGCGCCGGACTTTCAGTTCCCATGTTCCGCTGTCGTCATCGAACCGTGCGTTCAGGCATTCGGTTCCGGACCAGTAGTCCAGTTCCATGATGGCGGTGTAATGCTCCAGCCAATCCCCAATCTTGTCCTTGGGCGCGAAAACCGGCCAGTCGTCGGGGAACTTCAGGTAGGGCAGGTGGTCATACCAGACCGGGTCATGCAGGGCGAGGGATTTGTAGCGGTTGCGCCAGGAGTCGCCGGCCCGGTCATTTCGTTCGATGACGATGGTGGGGACGTTCAGGCGCCGCAGCCTGGCGGCCAAACCGATTCCGCCCTGGCCGCCGCCGACAATAACGCAGTACGGCTGTTCCTCGCGGCCCAGCCTGGCGTTGTGCTCGGCCTTTTCCTCCAGCCATGACTGACGTCCGCGGCGAATGGTGTGTTCCACTCCCTTGGGGCGGCGGACGCCCGTCGGCTCCTCGTATCCCTTGAGCTCCTGCATGGTGGTGAGCAGGGTCCACGCTTTGCCGTCTCGCAGCCGCAGGTGGCCCCACCCGGTTGCCGCCCCGGTTTCGAAGGTGATCCAAGCTTCAGTCAGCTCCGGAGTTCCGGTTGCGGGTTCTGCCAGTTCCCAGGCGCCCGGATCAGTCTCCTCGAGAACGGCATTGAGCATGCCGGCGATCTGTTCGCGTCCTTCGAGTGTTTTCAGGTTCCAGGTGAAGGAGACGAAATCCCGCCAGAGGCCGTCTTCTGCGAAAAGTTCGGCCGCGGCCGCGGCGTTCCGGGTTTTCAGTGCGGCGTCGAGGTTCCTCAGCCAATTTTCGACTGACTGATCCAGCAGGGCCTGCGACGTTTCAGCCATATCCACTCCTATGTGGGTCCGGAAGCAACCATCACCGGCTGCGGAGCTCCAGTAAACACGGCCCGGCCCCGGCGCGGAAGGGCGGAGCGTCTGCTCCCAAAGCGCTGGCCGGCTCTGTTGCCTGATCATGCTGACCGGCGGGTTGCGGATCACCGACCGGAAGCTGGCGCTGCACCAGCACACGCCGTACTGAGCGGCTCGCCTGAGCGGATAAGCCGGCTGCGGCCCGGGAGAGGGAGAATCAGGCCCGAATGAACTCCGAGACGTACGCGGCCATTCCGGCCCCGATGACTTCAGGTGCCCGCTTGTTTCCGCGCACCTCGAATGAGTGGTTCCCGCCGTCGATCCACTCAACGCGGGCGTTCGGCCCGATCCGCTCGGCCACCGGTTCCAGTTCGCCGGGCAGCGCGAAGGTGTCCCTGGTGCCCTGCAGGAACAGCATCGGCAGCGTCAGCCCGTACAGATGTTCGTCGCGCATTTTCTCCGGCTTGCCCGGCGGATGCAGCGGGTAGCCCAGGAAGAGCAGTCCCGCCGTAGGCATTCCCTCCGTGGCGGCCATGGAGGCCATGCGCCCGCCGAAGGACTTTCCGCAGGACCAGAGCGGCAGGCCGGCGGTGCGTGAGGCCGCTGCCTCCATGGCAGCCCGCCAGGCTGCGATGGCGGCCGGCGGCCGGTCCGGAAACTTCCGGCCGGCCTCGCGGTAGGGGAAGTTGAAACGCAGGGTCGCGATGCCGCCGTCGTTCAGGGCATCGGTGAAACCGGTCAGGAACGGATGGTCCATGCCCGCTCCGGCTCCGTGCGCGACGACGACGGCGGCAGTTGCGTTGGCCGGTGCGGCGAAGGCGGCTGAGACCTCGGTGTCACCGGTGGGGATGGCGAACTGTTCGTGCTGGATGGGCATGTTCTTCAATTTACGCGGCTCGGAGCTTCCGTGCGGCCAGCCGCTGCACCGGCGCCTGCAGGAAGAGCAGCAGCAGCGCCCAGAGCCCGACTGCTGGAACCGCGACTGCGACCAGCAGGGCTGCCGCCAACAGTGCCGTTATCGTGGCCGCCGGAAGCACCGGAACCGGGTCGGCGTCAGGTGCGGTCAGGGCCGGTGTGCGGCGAATGATCAGCTGCTGGACCAGCGCGGAGGCGCTGGCGAGCACCATTGTCCCGATGTACAGGCCGTTGGTCAGCGAGCCGCCCCGGTCGCCGGTGTCCAGCAGTTGGGTGGGGAAGGGCAGGAACACCAGGCACAGCAGCCAGAGCAGATTCGCCCAGACCAGGCCCGGGGTGTAGCCGGAGACTCCCTCGTACATCTGGTGGTGGCCCAGCCAGAAACGGAAAATCACCACAAAACTCAGGACAAAGGCAAAGAGGCCATAGGCGTTGTCCCGCAGGAATGCCGCGGGGGACTGCGTGCCGATGTCCGCGGCATCGTCGACCAGCGGCAGGACCAGCAGAGTCATCGCGATGGCAATGACGGCATCGATGAAACTGATCAGCCGGGACTCTCCTGCACGGCCCGCTTCGGATTCCGCAGGCTTCTTGGCCATGGCCCACCGTCTTCCGCGCTGCCGGATTATCGGTGCGGCAATCCTAGCCGTGGCCGGGGACGGTGGAAAGAGCCCCTGGACGGGCAGGAAGAATCCCGCCGGTGACCTGGCTGGACCGGCTGACCCTTACGGGCCGGGACTCTTCATTGCTACCGTTTTGAGGAGAGCAGATGGGTCCTGCCGATCCGGCAGATGCTCTCCCGCGAGGAGGAAACATGCGCGCTCCAGTCGATTTTCACCATGCAGCCCGGGACACCGGCGCGGTTATAACCGCCATCCGGGACGATCAGCTGAACTGGCCCACGCCGTCGCCCGAGTACACGGTGGGCGATCTCCTGGACCACATGGACGGGCTGTCACTGGAGTTCCAGCTCGCGGCGCTCAAGCGTGCGCTGCCGCCGGGCGCCGAGGAAGCTCCGCCGGCCGACTCCGGCAACCTGGCCGGGGGCTGGCGGGAGCGGATTCCCAATCAGCTCACCGCCCTGGCCGGAGCCTGGGCCGACCCAGCAGCCTGGGACGGCGAGACCGTGGCCGGGCGGGTTCCGCTCTCGGCCTCCGAAGCCGGGATGTTTGCCCTGGACGAGATCATTGTGCACGGCTGGGACCTGGCCCGCTCCACCGGCCAGCACTTCAACCCGGACCCGCGGGCTGTGCAGGCCTGCGCGGAATTCCTGTTGGAACAGCCCCGCAGCCCGGAGCTTTTCGGACCCGCGGTTCCGGTGGATGAGGCAGCCTCGCCCCTGGACCAGCTGATCGGGCTGACCGGGCGGGATCCCGCCTGGGTTCCGCCGCTCTGAGCGGGAGCTTTGTCCGTGCGGTGAATCCGTGCGGGCAGAACCGCCAGAGCGTGCACGGGTTCCCAGTCTTCGTGACGCATGAGGCCCCAGGGATCACACTGGCCCCAGAAGGCAACAAAGAGTGGGAGCCAGTGAGCGGCAGCGCCCGCCGGATTGGATTCCGGCTACCAGCCCAGCCAGTCCAGCGCCTCCCCAATGATCCACGGCGGAGCCGAGTGGCTGCCGTCACGCTCCCGGTAGCTGACGCCGTAGCCGTCCCGTTCCAGTGACGGGACCATCTTGCGGCTGCTGGAACGGAGGGGCCGGACGTTGTCGGCGCGTCCGTGTGAAACGAAAATCTCGGGCTTGCCGTGCCGCGGGCCGCCGGGCATGGATGCCGGGGGTATCGCTGCCATTCAGAAGTCAATATCCGGCCCTGCCAGCGTAAAAGCGGATCTGCGGGACCCCTCCGCAGGACGCCCGCTGACACGACGGCATGGCCGGGCACACACGGCAAACGTGCAGGTGCCGCGCATAATCTGAACAGCATGACAGCACACATACTCAGCGCCCAGGGCCTGACCAAGTCGTACGGGCAGGGCGAGAACCGCTTCGATGCGCTCAAGGGCGTCAACCTCGCCGTCGAAGCCGGTGAATCCCTGGCCATCGTCGGCAAAAGCGGCTCGGGCAAGTCCACCCTCATGCATCTGCTCGCCCTGCTGGACACCCCGGACGGCGGCACCATCACGGTCAAGGGCCAGGACGCCCGCTCGCTGGGCAAGAACGAGCTGAACGAACTGCGCAACCGCGACTTCGGCTTCGTGTTCCAACAGTTCTTCCTCACCCCCAACTCGTCGGTGCTGGACAACGTCGTCCTGCCGCTGATGATCGCCGGCGTGAAGCCGGCCGAACGCAAACGACGGGGCATGGAGGCACTGGAACGCCTGGAAATGGCGGACAAGGCCAAGAACCGCGCCACCGACCTCTCCGGCGGCCAGAAGCAGCGCGTGGTGATTGCCCGCGCCCTGGTGAACAACCCGTCGGTGATCTTCGCCGATGAACCGACCGGCAACCTGGACACCGCCACCGGCGCCGTCGTCGAGGACATCCTCTTCGACCTGAACCGGGAGCAGGGCATCACCCTGATCGCGGTCACGCACGACACCGACCTCGCCGCCCGCTGCGGCCGCCAGTTCTACATCAAGGACGGCCGCGAAGTGTCCGAAGCCGAACTCACCTCCACCACCATCACCACAGGGGCCCCAGCATGACCGTCGGCGATATTCTCCGCTCAGCCGTAGCGAATACCTTCCGCAGCAAGGTCCGCACCGCGCTGACCGTCGTCGCGATCTTCATCGGTGCCTTCACCCTGACCCTGACCAGCGCGATCGGCGCCGGCGTCTCGGACTACATCGACAAGCAGGTCGGCGCCATCGGCGGCGACAACCTGATGACCGTCTCGCCCACCACCGAGGCCGCAGCCGAAGATGACGGGCCCAAGGAATACAACCCCGACGGCGCCGCCACCCAGGGCAACTTCACCCTGCTCTCCGACGCGGACATCGAGACCATCCTCGCCACCGAGGGCATCGAAAAGGTCGAGCCCGCCGCGATGCTGGCGCCGGACTACATCCAGTACGACGGCGGAGCCAAGTTCGAGCTGACCACCAACCCGATGGTGGGGCTGGCCGATGCCGACCTCGCCGCCGGACGCCAGCTGGGCGAAGGCACCGGAGCGGAAATGCTGATCCCGTCCAGCTACGTGGAACCGCTGGGCTTTGCCAACGCTGACGCCGCCCTGGACCAGACCGTGTCCATCGCGGTCACCGACTACGCCGGCACCCAGCACACCGTTGAGGCCGTCATCGCCGGCGTGCAGAACGACTCGCTGTTCGGCGACGGTGCCGGCTTCAACTCCGACCTGCGCGCCGAACTGGACGCCCTGCAGCGCACCGGCATCCCGGAGGGTGTCTCCACCGGGTACATCACCTCCATTGCCTTCCTGGACGCCGGCGCGGACGAAGAGCAGATCGCGGCCGTCAAGGCGGACCTTGAAGCGCAGGGCTTTACCGGCCTGACCGTCGCGGACCAGATCGGCGCCATCCAGACCGTCATCAACGGCATCATCGGCGTGCTGAATGCCTTCGCAGTCATCGCCCTGATCGCTGCCGGCTTCGGCATTGTGAACACGCTGCTGATGAGCGTGCAGGAACGCACCCGGGAAATCGGGCTGATGAAGGCCATGGGCATGGGCGGCGGCAAGATCTTCGCCCTGTTCAGCTTCGAAGCCATCTTCATCGGCTTTCTCGGCTCCGCGCTCGGGGCCGGCGTCGCCGTCGGGCTCGGCTCGATAATCAGCTCCGTGCTGTCCAATACCGTGCTTTCGGCCCTGCCCGGCCTGCACATCATGCTGTTCACGCCTGCCTCAGTGGCGACCATCATCGGCGTCGTCATGCTGATTGCGTTCTTGGCCGGCACCTTGCCGGCCCGCCGTGCGGCGAAGCAGAACCCGATCGACGCCCTGCGGTACGAGTAACGGCAGCGGCGGGGCGTTCGCCCGGCGGCCCGTCGCCGGCGGTGGTCCCGCCGGGCTTCGCTACCGCGGATCCGGGTCGTCCGGGCGAAACCCGCGGTCGTCGTCGTCGACCGCGCCCGGCTTGGAACCGAAGCTGCGCCTGATCCCGGTGCCCTTGCCCAAGTTCTCGGGGTTGGGGCGGGCGGTGACGATCAGGAGCAGGAAAATCAGCAGCGACACTATGAAGGTCACGCAGGCAGCCGCAACACCCAGCTCCCACCGGAAGTCACGCTCCGTTCCTCCGGTGGAGAAAAGGGCCACGGCCACGCCGGCCACGGCGGCCAGTACGGCCGAAATAATCACCGGGACATTGCCGTAGTCCTGGCGGCCGGCGGATCCTTGGGGGCCGGACGCCGACGGCGGGTTCGAAGGCATGGCCATTCCTCCTGCGGAACGGAATGAATAGGCTTCGCCGCCATCCTAAGGCGCATCCGGGACCGACCGGAAGCCCCTGCCGGTGACCCTTTCCTGCGGCATTCCCCTCAGATGACCAAGCGGCTATCCTGCCCGGGAACGGGTCCGGCAGGAAGCCTCCGGTCGGAAGACGCAGGGCATGGCGGCGGCAGGAGATCAACATGCGCAAGGTGACGGCTTCACTGTTCAGCTCGATCGACGGCGTGGTGGAAAGTCCGGGGGAGTGGCAGTTCGACCACTTCGACGAGGACCTGGGCGCGCTGATGGGAACGGCACTTTCCACGCAGGACACGGTGCTGCTGGGCCGCGTGACCTACGAACAGTGGGCGGACTACTGGCCCGGCAACCAGGAGGACGCCTTCGGCAGTTTCATTAACCCGATTCAGAAGTTCGTCGCTTCCACGACACTGGCCAACGCGGATCTGCAGTGGGAAAATTCCACGCTCATGGACGGTGAGCTGAAAGACTTTGTCCGGCGGCTCAAGGAGCTCGACGGCGGAGACATCGCCGTGGACGGCAGCATTTCAGTGGTCCGCCAACTGCTCTTTGCCGGGCTGCTGGATGCGCTCACCCTCGTCGTCCACCCGGTGGTGGCCGGCTCCGGGCAGCGGCTGTTCAAACCGGGAGACCCGAGGACGCGGCTGCAGCTGGTCGACTCGCAGATCACCGTTTCGGGAAACGCCGTGCTCACGTACGGACCGCGTCCTGACTGACGGACAGCCCGGGTCTAATCGGAGGGCTGGAGCGGGCGGACCGGCTGCCGCAGCACCGTCCGCAGCTTCTCCGCAGCGGTCCGCCGCGGGTCGCTGAGGTACACCTCGTGGTGGTCGCCGTTAAACGTCAGTCCGTGGGCGGGCATCCACTGGTGGTGCAGCCGCTCAAGCACGGGGCCTTCGGCGTCATAGGCACCGATGTACAGAATCTGCACCGAGGTGCCTTCGTCAAGGGTGACCAGCCGCAGCCGGTCCAGCCCGGGCAGGCCTTTTTTCTGCTGCACCGCAGTGACCGCCGCCCGCACCATGTCCCGGGTGATCCACGCCGGCTGGGCAACCAGCATCGTCCAGTCCCACTCATCCTTGGCGCCGCGGGTGAACGCCTCCATGTCGTCGGCCCGCCATTGGCCCTCCAACGGGCCCACGGTGAAGTCGCGGTCCAGGTCCTTTTTGGACGCGAACTTCACGGCATACGCCGTGGGGTAGAGGCATTCCAGGGCGGAGACATACTCCTCGGACGTGTTGGGATCCCCGCTGCCGTCATATGCCAGGTACTGCAGCGGCGGAACCTCCACGAGGACGAAATCACCGGCTTTCGGAGCGTACAGCTCCGGATAGGCCTTCCTGAATTCGAACTTCTCCACTGTCATGCACCGCCCTTGGAAACCGCCGCCACCTCGGTCCTCAGCGTAGGTCGGCCAGCGTGCCGACGGCTACCGCCCCGAACCAAACGGCTACCATCCTCTTGGGGGAACGGATCCCTGCACGACATTTCCTCACGAATGGATGCCCGGCATGCTGCACGGTACGGCCGCCACAGTGGTGCTGCTGCGCGATGCCCCGGCCGGCCTGCAGGTGCTGCTGCTTGAACGCCCCCGCCACCGGGGTTCCTTCGCCGGCGCCTGGGTCTTTCCCGGCGGAGTGGTGGACCCGTCCGACGCCGCGGAGCCAACGGAGAACGACGACGCCGAAGTGGCTGCCGCCCGCCGGGCGGGCGTGCGGGAAACGGCTGAGGAAACCGGGTTGGTGCTGGCGCCGGAGGAACTGGTGCGGTTGTCCTGCTGGGTGCCGCCGCCGGAAGCCCCGCGCCGCTGGAAAACTGAGTTCTTCGTGGCTGCGGCCCCCGCCGGGAATATCCGGCTCAGCCCGGAAGAACACGTCGACGCCGTCTGGCTGTCACCGGCGGAAGCGCTGCGCCGGAGCACCGAGGGGACGATGGACCTGGTGCCGCCCACCTGGGTCACCCTGCACGGGCTGCTGGACCGGAAGAATGTGGCCGAGGCGCTGGCCGGCGCTGCGGCAGCCGTTCCCGAAACGTATGTAACCCGCCAGCTGCCCGGGCAGGTGCCTCCTGTCATGGTGTGGCAGGGCGACGCTGAATACCCGGGAGCTGACACGGCCGCGGAACCCTTCCGCCGGCACCGGCTGGTCCGTGACGGAACCGCGTGGACCTATCAGCGGACGTTCTAGCTCACCGTGCAGCTCGCGGCGGGCGCGGTTCTGGTGCCGCCGCGGCCCGGATCAACCCGCCATTACACTGGGCCGATGAACAGTCCCTATTTGATTTCCCGCGACCGGCTGGTGTCCGCTTCACCGGATGCCGTGTTCGATCTGCTCGCCCGCCCGGCCATGCACAGCGTCATCGACGGATCGGGCACGGTCCGCGCGGCGCATCCCAGCGGCCCAGATCGCCTGGCGCCCGGAGCCCGGTTCGGGATGGACATGAAGATGGGTGTGCCCTACAAGATCAGCAACACGGTGACCGAGTTCGAGGAAGGCCGCCGGATTGCCTGGCGCCACTCCGGCGGCCATGTCTGGCGGTACCTCCTCGAGCCCGCGGACGGCGGCACCCTGGTGACCGAACAGTGGGATGCGCGGAACGTCCGCCACCGCGTCATGTACCGCATCACGGGTGTCACCCGCCGGCATCCGGCAAACCTGGAACAGACCCTGGAGAAGCTGGCCGCCCACTTCTCGGCGAAGTAGCCGCCGCAGGCGACGCGCCAGCCGCCGCCACGGCTAGAATGGACGCCGGAAACACGGCAATAATCGAGCACCGGGAGCGACGTGGAGAATTTCGATCCGGGAGCCGTCTTCGACGTCGTTGATCTGGCCGGAGTGCTGGCAAACGGCGTGCTCGGCGGTGCCGTGGCCCGGCAGCTGCGCATGGATCCCATCGGGTTCCTGGTCCTGGCGCTGACCTCCGCACTGGGCGGCGGTGTCCTGCGCGACACCCTGCTGCAGGTCGGAACGCCGGTGGCACTGACCAACCCCGCCTATCTGATCGTCGCCATCGCCGGCGCGTTCATCGCCTATCTGATTGAGCTTCGGGGCAAATGGGCCAACCGGTTTTTGATCGTCATCGATGCCTTCGCCCTGGGCTGCTGGGCGGCCACCGGCACGTCCAAGGCCCTGGCGGTCGATCTGGAGTGGCTCCCGGCGATCCTGATCGGCATGGCCACGGCGGTGGGCGGCGGCATGATCCGCGACATCGTGGTTGGCCGGGTGCCGGCCATCTTCGGCGGGAACACGCTCTACGCCACCGGCGCCCTGATCGCTTCCGTGGAAATGGTGATCCTGTATCACCTCGGTTTGCCGAACCTCGGAATGGGCATGGCCATCGTGACGGCCGCCGTCGTCTGCACCGTGGCCCGGCGCCGCGGCTGGCGGCTGCCGGCACCGGGGGAGTGGAGCGTCCGCCTGACCCGCCGCCCGCGCGGGGCAGGCTCCGTGGTGGGGGATTTGCCCGGGGAAGCGGCGGGACGCAGGGGCGGCCGAAAGAAGGAACAGGGGTGGCCGCGGCCCCGCTTCAACCGGGTTCCGGGCCTTCGCTCCTTCCGCCGAAAACGACCCGAAGCCGACGGCGAGGCCCCGCCGGTCCGCCGCTGACCGTCCCGCTGCATTGAGGCTGACCGCGCCGGTGCATTGAGCTGGGAGCGAAATGCCGGCTGGCCCCGGCACCTGCCCGCGGGTAGCGTGGCAGGAATGACTGCTTACAAAACCGTGAACCCCGCAACCGGGGAAACACTCAAAGAATTCGCCGAAGCCACCAACAGCGAGATCAACGAAGCAATCAGCGCGGCCCACGGCGCCTTCGCCGCCTGGCGCCGGCAGCCGGTGGAAACCCGCAGCAAAACCATCGCCCGGGTAGCCGAGCTGTACCGCGAACGCAGCGATGAACTCGCCGCGCTCATCGCGACGGAAATGGGCAAGCCCCTGAGCGAAGCCAAGAGTGAAGTAGCCCTCTCGGCAAACATCTACGACTACTACGCCACCGAGGGCCCCGGCTTCATGGCCGATGAGGAACTCACCGTCAAGGGCGGCGGCGGAGCCACAGTGAAGACCGCACCGATCGGCGCCATCCTGGGCATCATGCCGTGGAACTACCCGTACTACCAGGTGGCCCGCTTCGCCGGTCCCAACCTGATGCTGGGCAACACAGTGCTGCTCAAGCACGCCAACAACTGCCCGCAGTCGGCCCTGGTCATGGAACAGATCTTCCGTGACGCAGGCCTGCCGCAGGATGCCTACATCAACCTGTTCGCCACCAACGAGCAGGCCGCGGACATCATTGCCGATCCCCGGATCCAGGGTGTCTCGCTCACCGGCTCCGAGCGCGCCGGGTCCGCCGTCGCCGAGGTCGCCGGCCGGAACCTGAAGAAGTTCGTGCTGGAACTGGGCGGCAGCGATCCGTTCATCGTGCTGGATACCAAGGACCTGGACGCCACGGTCGCCTCCGCAGTGGCCGGGCGCATGGGCAACGCCGGGCAGGCCTGCAACGCTGCCAAGCGCTTCATCGTCATGGAGGACCTCTACGAGGACTTCGTGCAGAAGTTCACGGCGAAGATGGAAAAGATCCAGCCCGGGAACCCGCTGGATGAGGACACCCGCTTCGGCCCGCTCTCCTCGCAGGCGGCCGCGGACGGCCTGGTCGAACAGATCCGGGACGCCGTGGACAAGGGTGCCACCCTGCACACCGGCGGCAGCCTCATCGACGGTCCCGGCGCCTACGTGCAGCCCACCGTGCTGACCGGTGTCACCGAGGACATGCGTGCCTTCTCCGAGGAGCTCTTCGGTCCGGCCGCAGTGATCTACAAGGTTTCCAGCGCCGACGAAGCCGTGGAGCTGGCCAACAGCTCGCCCTACGGCCTGGGCGGCGCCGTCTTCAGCGCCGACGAGGAGAAGGCCCTGGAAGTTGCCGACCAGCTGGAATCGGGCATGGTCTGGATCAACGGAGTCTCCGGCACGCAGGAGGACCTGCCGTTCGGCGGCGTCAAGCGTTCCGGCGTGGGCCGCGAACTGGGCCGCTTCGGCATGGACGAGTTCGTTAACAAGAAGCTCATCCGCACTCCGAAGCAGCGCTAACCCACCCCGGTACGACGACGGCGGTGCCACCTTCTCCGAAAGGCGGCACCGCCGTCGTCGTAGGCGGAGGAGTGCGAACTAAACGGATTCCTTCACCGCTCCGCCGGTGGCCGGACTATCCCCGGCCGGGCTGCCCTCCACCGGGCTGTCACTGACGCGGTCTTGTTCCGCCGCCGTCTCTTTTGCCGCCGTTTCTTTTGCCGCGGCGCGGGCGGCCCGTTCCTCTGCGGTGGTGAACACGATGTACCGGTAGGCGAAGTAGCGGAAGACGTTGCCGGCAGCGACACCCACCACATTCCCGGAGATGTTGTCGGCGAACTGGCTGTCAAAGCCCAGCAGGTAGTGGGAAACGAAAAGGCACCCGGTGGCGATCAGCAGGCCCACCACGTTGGTCAGGGCGAACAGCAGGGTTTCGCTGCGGATGCTCCGGCCGCGGGTGCTGCGGAAAGTCAGGTAGCGGCTGCCAATCCAGGACACGGCCGTTGCGGCGGCGACTGAAGCGACCTTGGCGGTGATCGGACTGTCCGTGAGGACCGTGGAGGCCAGCACATTGAAGAGGGATACATCCACCACGAAGGCCACGGTGCCGACGAGGGAAAAAGAGCCCAGCCGGCGCATGATCTTTCGCACCGGCGCGACTTTGCTGTTGGCCATGGACCCGTTCCCTGCTTCCTCCGCCCGGCAGATGCCGGGATTCCCTTGGATATTTTCACAAGGGGGCGAGGGGCACAAAATTGAGGCTGCCGGCCATTCGGGGCGTGACGGTCAAGACAGTTGGCGGCCGGGAGAGTCGCGCAGCAATGACGGAGAGCTTCAGATGAAGGAAAAGCGGAGCTCGGCGGCGCCGCCGTTGAACGACGTCGTGCCGGTCAGCCGCATCGGCGCCGTCGGCACAGACACCGGCAGCAGCGGGCGCCCGGCGCCCAGGGCGACGGGCATGTAGGTGACCCGCATTTCGTCGAGCAGCCCTGCCTCAGCGAACTGCGCCGCCACGTCGCCGCCGCCCACCACCCACACGTTGCGGCCGGCGGCGTCGTTCACCGCTTCCGCACAGATGCGCCGGATGTCCCCGGAGGCGAAGCGCACGCCGCTGTCCGGAGGCGCCTGCAGGCTCCGTCGTGTCAGCACTTGGCAGGGCAGCGCGCCGAAGTCCCAGCTGTCCGGCTCACGCTCGCGGACCCATTCATAAGTGGTCGACCCCATGACCAGAGACCCGACACCGGCAATGAACTGGTCATAGTGCTCTTGGAAGGCCTCAAACCCGAAGGCCAGCAGCCAGTCCAGGTTGTGGTCCTCGGTGGCTATGTATCCATCCAGTGATGACGCGACGTAATAGAGGACCTTACCCATGTCCACGAGCATAACGGCGGGGAAGGACCGGCACACCAGGCCGGCTGCAGGTTGTGGTTGGCGAGGGCAAAGTTGCTGAAACCGGCCGGGGGATAGAGTGGTGGTTATTCAGCACACTGATCATTTCGGGAGGCGGCGTCATGGGCGGAACAGACGGTACTGAACAGCAGGGGAAGCCGGAACAGCAGGGCGAACCGGGGCTGGTGGCGGACCTGCTGGTCCGGCGGCTTCAGGCCTGGGGCGTGGGCCGCATCTTCGGCTACAGCGGAGACGGCATCAACCCGCTGATGGGTGCCCTGCGGCGCGCCGGCGGCCCGGAGTTCATCCAGGCCCGGCATGAGGAAAACGCAGCATTCATGGCCGTGGGGCATGCGAAGTACACCGGGGAAGTGGGAGTTGTCGTTTCCACCCAGGGTCCCGGCGCCATCCATCTGCTCAACGGCCTCTATGACGCCCGGATGGACTCGGTGCCGGTGGTGGCCCTCATCGGGCAACAGAGCCTGAGCGTGCTGGGCTCGGCCTACATGCAGGAGGTGGACCTGATGCATCTGTTCCGCGACGTCGCCTCCGGCTTCCGGCAGCAGGTGAGCAGCCCCGAGCAGGCACCCCTGATCATTGACCGGGCCTTCAAGGAGGCGCTGGCCACCCGCACCCCGTCGGTGGTGATCCTGCCCCACGACGTCCAGCAGGCCGACGCGCCGGAGCTGGAACAGGAACACGGAGTCCTCACCACTGCACCGCTCTGGAGTCCGGCCCGCATCCTGCCGCGGCCGGAGGACGTCTCCGCCGCTGCGGACCTGCTCAACAGCGGGCAAAAAGTTGCCCTGCTGGTCGGACAGGGGGCCCGGGGTGCGCAGGCCCAGGTGGTGGCCCTGGCCGAGAAGCTCGGCGCCGCCATCACCACCAGTCTGCTCGGCAAACCCTATGTGGATGAATCCCATCCGCTGGCTGCCGGCGTCATGGGGCATTTGGGCACCTCAGCCAGCGGCTTTGTGCTGGGCAACTGTGACACGCTGCTGATCATCGGCTCCAACGATCCGTGGACCGAGTTCTATCCGCCGCCCGGTGCCGCCCGGGCGGTGCAGATCGACATCGATTCGGCGGCGATCGGCAACCGGTATCCGGTGGAGGTGGCGGTCACCGGTGACGCGGCCGGCAGCCTCGATGCGCTGCTGCCGCTGCTCAAGGAGCGCGGCGGCTCCGCCTGGCGCGACGACGTCGAACAGGCAGTGCGCTCCTGGCATGAGCTGTCCCTCGAGCGGGCCTTCACCCCGGCGGACCCGATCAATCCCGAACGCGCGGTCCACGAATTGAGCCGGCGCCTGCCCGCCGACGCACAGGTGGCCGTGGACGTGGGCAGCAGCGTCTATTGGTACGCCCGGCAGCTGCGCCTGCCCGCGGGCGTGCCGGCGCACCTCTCCAGCACGCTGGCGAGCATGGGCTGCGCCGTGCCCTACGGACTGGCCGCGAAGCTGGCGCATCCCGACCGGCCGCTCATCGCGCTGGCCGGGGACGGCGCCATGCAGATGGCCGGCCTCACCGAACTGATCACTGTCAGCCGGCTCTGGAAGCAGTGGGCGGATCCGCGCTTCATCGTCTGCGTGCTGAACAACCGCGAACTGACGGAAGTCACGTGGGAACAGCGGGAGATGGAGACCGAGCCGCGGTTTGAGGCCAGCCAGGCGCTGCCGGACTTCAACTACGCCGGGTACGCGGAGCTGCTGGGTTTCGAGGGCATCCGCGTGGAGGATCCGGAACTGCTGGGCGCCGCCTGGGACCGGGCGCTCGCTGCCGACCGGCCGTGCATCATCGAGGTCATTTCGGACCCGGACGTTCCGCTTCTGCCGCCGTTCCCCGCCGGGAAAAAGCAGGCCGCGTCAATGGTCGAAGCGATGGAAAAGGAAGGACCGCAGACGCAGCACGCCCGCGACCTCCTCTCCGTCTACCTCCGCCAGGAACAGGCCCTGGCGGAGGACTGACGGGTTTGTCCTTTCCCGGTGCAGCTACGGGCGTGCGCCCAGTTCCACCGGCTCCTCATCGTTCAGATAGGCGGATTCTGCGTGGGCCGCCATGTCGATGCCCTGCAGCTCGCTTTCCTCCGGGATGCGCAGGCCGATGGTCAGCTGCAGCACCTTCGCGATGACCCAGGTGACCACGAAGGAGTAGACAAGGACCGCGCCGGCAGCCAGCGCCTGGATGCCCAGCAGCTCAAAGCCTCTGCCGTAGAACAGCCCGCTGACGCCGTTGGGCGCGGCCTCGGTGGCGAACAGGCCGATCAGCAGGGTGCCGAGCAGCCCGCCCACGGCGTGGACGCCGACGACGTCGAGGGAGTCGTCATAACCGAGCCGGAACTTCCACTCGATGGCCAGGGAGCACACGAGCCCGGCCAGCAGGCCAATCGCCACGGCGCCCAGCGGGCTGACCGCGCCGCAGGCCGGCGTGATGGCCACCAGCGCTGAGATCAGGCCGGAGGCCGCCCCGAGCGAGGACGACGTGCCCAGCCGCAGCCGGTCCATCAGCATCCAGCCGAGCAGCCCGGCAGCCGCAGCCACTGCCGTGTTCAGGAAAACGACTGAGGCCGCGTGGCCTGCGCTCAGGGCCGAACCGGCGTTGAAGCCGTACCAGCCAACCCAGAGCAGTCCCGCACCGAGCAGCACCAGCGGCCGGCTGTGGGGCTTGCCGTGGGCGTGCGGCCAGCCCTTGGAACGGCCCAGCACCAGAGCCAGTGCGAGCGCTGCCACTCCCGCATTCAGGTGGACGGCGGTGCCGCCGGCGAAGTCGATCGCGCCCAGCTGATTGGCGATCCAGCCGCCCGTGACCGTGCCGTCTTCGCTGCTGAAGGCAAAGACCCAGTGCGCCACCGGGAAGTAGACCAGGGTGGCCCACAGCCCGGCGAACAGCATCCAGGCGGCGAATTTCATCCGGCCGGCGGCGGCCCCGGCCACCAGGGCCGTGGTAACGCAGGCAAACATCAACTGAAAGACTGCGAAGAGTGCCACGGGCAGCGAACTGTCCGGGTCTTCGACCAGCAACTCGGAGAGCCCGAGGAACTCCAGCGGATTGCCCAGCAGTCCCGCCCCCGTTACCGAGTTGCCGAAAGCAGCCGAATAGCCGTAGAGCACCCACAGCACTGCGACGAGACTCGCTCCGCCGAAGCACATCAACATCATGTTCAGGATCCGGCGCGAGCCGACCATTCCTCCGTAGAAGAAGGCGATACCGGGAATCATCAGGCAGACCAACGCGGAACTGGCCAGCAGCCAAGCAGTGTTTCCAGAGTCCATGGAGATGCTCCATTCGGAATGGGCGGCCACGCTGGGCCGGAGCGGCGGGTGGTAACCGTGCTTCTCCCAGAGTGGAGGCCCCGTATTACATCCAGGTTTCCGGGCAGGTTAGCGCTGTGTTAACAACTGCTGGAAGGTTGCTGGACGCGGCCGCGGAACAGCCGGCGGAATACCCGTTCCTACGCCGACAGCGGCAGGCCGCGGCCGAACGAGAGCGCCCGCACCACTTCCACGATGCCCAGCACCACGAGGAAGATGCCGCCGAAGATGACGAACGCCGCCAGCGAACCGACCGGCAGGAAGAGCACCACCACGCCGGCAATGACGCTGATGACCCCGTAGGTGATGGCGTACCACCGCGATCCGCCGCTCTCGATTTCGGTCAGCGCCATGATGCCCTCGATGATCCAGGCAATGCCGATCACCATGCCCAGCACCGTCAGCGAGGCCAGCGGATTGCGCATCGCCACCACGCCAACGACGAAGAGCAGCACTCCGGTGAGGATGTTCAGGACCCGCAGCCCCCCGGACAGCGGCGTGACGATGCCCGTGACAACGCGCACGGCTCCGGAGACCAGGAAATACAGTCCGAACAGGAAAGCAACCACATCCAGCGTCGCCTCGGGCCAGAACAGCACCAAGACGCCCAGCACGATGGAGAGGGCCCCCGTGAGGGCCAGCCCGCCGCGGATATTCCGCACCGCCTTGCGAGTGAGTTCGCTGACATCCAGGTTCAACCCGCCCAGTCCAAGGGCACTTCCTGACATGGACATTTGGAACCTCCCACAAAGTCGGAAAAAGCAAGGTCCCCCGCCCTTGGATTATCCCGCCGGAGGTGTCCGGAACTCTAGGGGCAGGGCCCCTGCAGGCCCCTCCGGCACGGCAGACCGCCGGGACCGGCAGGCCCGCCGAATGTTGGCCGGCCCGTTGTGTCGGACACAGCTGCGGCCGGCCTTCGGTTACGGCAGGTTCAGGAGGCGCTGGACTTCGGCATCCGTGGTCTGGTCGAAGCTCTCGTAGGCCTGCCCAACGGCGGACAATGCGCCGCTCTGCCAGGGGATTACGACGTCATCGGCCACGGCTGCGGCCGCCTCCCCGGCTGTCCCGCAGCTCACCGGAGCAGCTGCCACCAGGCGGGCCGGATTCTGCTCGCGCAGCCCCAGCAGGGCCGCGCGCATGGTGCTGCCGGTGGCCAACCCGTCATCCACCACCAGCACGGTGCGCCCGCTGACGTCCAGGGGATCGCGCCGCATCCGGTAGAGCTTGTCGCGGCGGATCACTTCGAGCAGCTCCACCGAAGCGGCGTCGTCGAACGCCTGGTCCGCAGCGCGCGGATCATGTTCGCGGGAGGACCCGAGGGAGCGCTGCCATTCGGCCAGGACCGCTTCGTTGCGCACGGAGGTGACGGTTCCGGCGAGCCAGGCCAGTGCCCCTGCGGCCAGCTCCGGCTGCAGCGGCACGCCGACTTTCCGCACGGCCACGACGTCCAGCGGGGCCCGCAGCAGTCCCGCCACCGCGGCGGCCACCGGAACGCCGCCGCGGGGGAGACCCAGCACCAGCAGGTTCGGCGTGCCGAAGTACGGCGCGAGTTCGACGCCGAGCTTCCGCCCTGCGTCTTGCCTGTCCCGATATAACCGCAGTGGTGCCATGGCTCTTCCTATGGGGGCCGGGCTTCTCCTGCCACGGTAGGGGCGCCGGCAGCCGGGTGCAAGGCGTTGGCACGGATCGGAGGCCGCGCGGGACAAAGGCTTGAGCTTCGCCAGAGGCGCGTGCCAAAGGTTGCGGCGCATAGCAGGATGGGCGTGGAAAGGTGGACCCATGACTCCCACAGCATTGATCACCGGCGCGACGTCCGGCATCGGCGCCGAATTTGCCCGACAGCTCGCCAACCGCGGCTACAACCTGGTCCTCACGGCCCGGAACGAGGAGCGGCTGAAGGACTCGGCCGAACTTCTGGCCCGCGAATACGCCGTACAAACGGAATACATTGCGGCCGACCTGGCCGATCCCGAGGGCGTGGAGCGGGTCAGCCGGCGGTTGGAGAGGCCGGACATCAGCATGCTGGTGAACAATGCCGGCTACGGCCTGAAGAACGGCTTCGAACGCAACGAGCTCTCCGTGGAACTGGACCACTTGAACGTGCTGGTGGCAGCTCCGCTGGCGCTGAGCCACACCGCGCTGAACACGATGCTCTCCCGGATGGAGGAACCACGCGGCCACATCATCAACGTGGCGTCCGTGGCCGGCTTCATCCCGCGCGGCACCTACAGCGCGGCGAAATCCTGGGTGATCACTTTCAGCCGCTGGGCCAACCTCCACTACGGCGGCCGCGGGGTGCATGTCACGGCCCTGTGCCCCGGATTCGTCCACACCGAGTTTCACCAGCGGATGGACATGGACAAGTCCATCTACCCGGGGTGGATGTGGCTCGACGCCGAACGCGTGGTGCGCGAGGGGCTCGCTGACGCCTTCGCCGGCAAGGGCGTGTCCATTCCGTCCAAGCGGTACAAGGCGTTGGCCTGGGTCGGCGCCCGCGGCCCGAAGGCCCTCGTGGCACGGATCGCCGGCCGCGGCCGGTAGCTCCGCCGCGGCCGGTGGCCCCGCCGCGGCACACCGCGTCATGAAGTGGCTCCGGAGCGCGTCCCGGCCCTAGTGTGGGGGCCCATGACGCGCATCACAGTCCCCAGCACCGCTTACCTGAACCAGCTCGACGCCGAAACGGGTCGCCGGATGCAGACGGCATCGACACCTGAGTCGCCTTTTGCCGGAGCAGCCGCGGCTCTGGCAGCCGTGGTGGAGGCCAAGGTGGTTTGAACCCGCGTTCATTCAGGGCGCCTTCCGGGTGGGGGACTCCGCCACACAGATCCTGACCCCGCTGAACCCGTACATGATTGTGCTCCTCACCATGCTGCGCAAGTATGAGCCGCAGGCCGGACTGGGCACGGTCATCGCAAGGATGCTGCCCTTCACCGTGCTCTTCTGGCTGGCCTGGGTGGCTGTGCTGACGGTGTTCTTCGTGTTCGACCTGCCGCTGGGCCCGGGCAATGGCATTTACATCGACCGCTAGACCTGAAACCAGCGAAAGGCACCTTCATGAGCTCCGCCCGCCCCAAGATCTATGCCCTGCACGAGAACCCCGAGTGGTTTCCCCCGTTTGCCCGCGCCTTTGAAGCCGAAGGCCTGGAGGTGGAGGAATGGCTGCTGACCGACGGCGTCCTGGACCTGGACTCGGTGCCGCCGGAAGGCATCTTCTGGTCCCGCATCAGCGCGTCCTCCGCCACCCGCGGCCACACCCTGTCCAAGGACTACGCCCGGTCGGTGTTGTCCTGGCTTGAGGCGCACGGCCGGCGGACGGTCAACGGCCGGCGGATCCTGGAACTGGAAATGAGCAAGGTCGACCAGCTCACCGCGCTCCGCGCCGCCGGGATCGACACGCCGCGCACCGTTGCCGCCGTCGGCCGCCACCAGATCCTGGCTGCGGCGAAGGAGTTCTCCGCCCCCTTCATCACGAAGCACAACCAGGGCGGCAAGGGCCTGGGGGTGCGGAAATTCGAATCCCACGGAGAGCTGGCGGACTACGTGGCCGGCCCGGAGTTCGAGGAACCCGCAGACGGCATTACCCTCATCCAGGAGTTCATTGTTGCCGCCGAACCCACCATCACCCGGGTGGAGATCGTCGGCGGTGAATTCATCTACGCCATCACCGCGGACACTGCCCGGGGCGGATTCCAGCTCTGCCCGGCGGACGCCTGCGCGATCGATCCCTCCACCGGCAAACCCATCATGCCGCCCGGAGCCACCATTGCCCCGGATGCCGACACCCAGCTCTTCAGCCTGCGGGAAGGATTCGACCACCCCATCGTCGGCCGGTACCTCGACTTCGCCCGGCGCACCGGGCTGGAGGTTTGCGGCATCGAGTTCATGGAAACCGCCGACGGCCGGATCCTCACCTATGACGTGAACACCAACACCAACTACAACGCGGTGGTCGAAGCGACCGCTCCGCGCTCGGCGCCGCGGGCCCTGGCGCAGTATCTGGCCGGGCTCGGCGCCGTGCCTTCCGACAAGTAATTTATCCCTCGGAGCGGCGCGTCGCTATAGTCGGAATTAGCCAAACCGAAGGAGCTTCCGCTCATGACTGCTGCCCAGGAACCGACGTGGGTCAAGAACTACCAGCCCGGCGTTCCGGCAAACATCAAGTTGCCCACCGAGTCCCTGACAGCCATGGTGGAGGACGCCGTCGTCCGCTTCGGGCCCAAGGTGGCGCTGGAGTTCTTTGGCGCTGAGACGACGTACGCCGAGCTGGGTGACCAGATCAACCGCGCGGCGGAAGGCCTGCGGAAGCTGGGTGTGAGCCGCGGGCACCGGGTGGCCATCGTCCTGCCGAACTGCCCTCAGTACCTCATCGCGTTCTACGCCGTGCTGCGCCTGGGCGCCGTCGTCGTCGGCCACAACCCGCTGTACACGGAGCGGGAACTGCGCCACCAGTTCGAAAACCACGGAGCGCAGGTGGCGATCGTCTGGGACAAGGCCGTGGAAAAGATCCAGGGTTTCCCCGGTGACATCGCTGTGAAGACCGTGATCGCCGTGGACATCACCAAGGCCATGCCGCGGCTCAAGCGTTTGGCCCTGCGGCTGCCGGTGCCCTCCCTGCGCCGCACCCGCGCCGGGCTGACGGCTAAGACCGAGAACACCATGTCCTGGGAAAAGCTGCTGAGCACACCCCCGATCGACGCCGCCCATCCGCGGCCGTCCGTGCAGGACCTGGCGGCGCTGCAGTACACCTCGGGCACCACCGGCATTCCCAAGGGCGTGATGCTCACGCACTTCAACCTGCGGTCCAATGCCCTCCAGGGCCAGGCTTGGATGCACGGAGCCGAGGAGGGCAAGGAGACCATTTACGGCGTGCTGCCGATGTTCCACGCCTTCGGCCTGACCCTGTACCTGACGTTCGCCATGCTGACCGGTTCCCGGCTGGTGCTCTTCCCCAAGTTTGACGTGGACCTGGTGCTGGCAGCCGCGAAGAAGTCCAGGCCCACGGTCTTCTGCGCGGTCCCGCCGATCTACGAAAAGGTGGCGTTGGAGTCCAAAAAGCGCGGCATTGACCTGTCCACCATCCGCTTTGCCATCTCCGGAGCAATGACGCTGCCGGCAACCACGGTGAAACTGTGGGAAGAAGTCTCGGGCGGGCTGCTGGTGGAAGGCTACGGGCTCACCGAGTCCTCGCCGGTGGCGCTGGGCAACCCGTTTGCCGAATCCCGCCGCAACGGCACCATCGGGGTTCCCTTCCCGAGCACCGAAATGCGCGTGGCGGATCCGGAGCATCCGGAAAACGATGTTCCCGCCGGCGCTCCCGGTGAGCTCTTGATCCGCGGGCCGCAGGTGTTTGCCGGCTATTGGAACAACACCGAGGACACCGAGGAGGTGCTGCTCGAGGGCGGCTGGCTCCGCACCGGCGACATCGTCACGGTGGACGAGGACGGGTTCGTGAAGGTGGTGGACCGCCGCAAGGAATTGATCATCACCGGCGGCTTCAACGTCTCTCCCAGCGAGGTCGAAGAGGTGCTGCGCAGCAACCAGGACATTGCCGACGTTGCCGTAGTGGGGCTTCCCCGGGCCGACGGCGGCGAGCAGGTGGTGGCCGCCGTCGTGCTGCAGGCCGGAACGAAACTGGACGAAGCCGCGCTCCGGGCCTGGTGCCGCGAGCGGCTGACACCCTACAAGGTGCCGCGCCGCATCGTTGCCGTCGAGGAACTGCCGAAGTCCCTGCTGGGCAAGGTGCTGCGCCGTTCAGTCCGGGAGCTCTTGGCCGATACCAAATAGGGGAAGCGGAACACTACCTATTGACGCTCTGAAGCTGTTGCGTTGGAATAGTAAGTAGGCTTGGGATTCCAGGCCGGGTCGCCAAAAGGGCCCTCACAAAGGCTCATCCGGAGTTTGGCGTGCGCCGTCACCGGCCGATCGGCTCATCATTCCTCCGCCGTTCGTCCTTCGATGCATCCGGCATACTCCGGCCCAACGTGAATAAGCACCGGACAACGGTGAAGGTTCGCAGCTGAAGGAGAACAGCATGATCAGCAATCAGCAAGTCGAAGGCCTCATGGCCGGTTCAGGTAACGTACTGGGTCCCAACGGCGACAAAATTGGCGCGGTTGGAACGTTTTACTTGGATGATCAGACCAACGAACCCGCCTGGGTGACGGTCAACACCGGCCTTTTCGGCACCAACGAGTCCTTTGTTCCGCTTAGCGAGGCAACCGTTGAAGGCGTGGACGTGCTGGTGCCGTATTCCAAGGACGAGGTCAAGAACTCTCCGCAGGTGGAATCCGACGGATCCATCTCGCCGGAGGAGGAAGTGACGCTCTACCGCTACTACGGATTCACCTACGACGACGGCTCGTCCGACAGCAGCTCAATGGGCGCCGGCACGGGCACCATGACCGACAGCCGGTCCGGCACCGGCATCGACGAGGACTTCACGCGCTCCGGTGCGGGGGACTCCTCCGGAACCGTGGGCCACGACACCTCCGGTCCCACCACCGACGACGCCATGACCCGTTCGGAAGAACGGCTCGACGTTGGAACCCAGAGCCGGCAGACCGGCAAGGCGCGGCTGCGGAAATACGTCGTCACCGAAACCGTGACCACCCAGGTTCCGGTCAGCCACGAAGAGGTCCGCGTCGAGCGCGAGCCGATCACTGATGCGAACATCGACGCCGCCACGTCGGGCCCGGAGCTCAGCGAAGAAGAGCACGAGGTGACGCTGCACGCCGAGGAGCCGGTGGTCAGCAAGAAGACCGTTCCGGTGGAGCGGGTCCGGCTCGACACCGAGACGGTCACCGACACCGAAAGCGTGACTGAAGAAGTGAGCAAGGAGCAGATCGACACCGATGTGGACGGCTCACCGCGCCGGTCCGGCAAGTCGGGAACCGACAAGTCAGGCGGATCCGGCTCCGGACACTAGTTCCGGGCACGCCTGATGGGGAAATGATTCACGGACAGCAGCTCCGGCTTCGGCCGGAGCTGCTGTCCGTTAAGGACGGCCCCGCTGGTCGGGCGCCGGGTGCTGAACCGCCACCTGCCGCGCGGTCCGCTCCAGCACCTCCCGGCAGGCCAGGATGGCCGGGCGCCGGCTGCCGGCCCGCCGTGCGGAGGTGAAGATGCTGCGCCGCGGCTTGCCGTCAAGCTCCAGGAGCTGCACGCTCGGCTCCCGTCCGGTCCAGACGAGGTCAGGCATCAGGGCCACGGCGTTGCCGGACTCGATCAGGCGGATCTGGGCCTGCAGGTCGGCGGTTTCGTAGCGGACATCCGGTTCGAAACCCGCCCGCCGGCACGCCTGCTCCGCCCAATGGCGCGAAGCAGCACCCCGCGGCTCCATCACCCACGGCAGCTCCGCGGTGTCGGCCAGCGTCTGCACCGGCGGAAAGCCCGCATGGGGTGCGGCGAGCCGAATGGCATCCGAGGTCAGATGCACGCGGTCCAGCTCCGGATGCCGCACGGCGGCATGCCCGGGGTATTGCTCCGCAATCACCACGTCGAAGTCCCGCGCCCAGGTTTCGTACAGTGCCGTCTCCGGCTCGCGCTGCACCATTTCCACCCGCAGCTCCGGATGCTCCTGCCGCAGGATGGACAGGGCTCCCGGCATGAGGGCCAGGGCCGCTGACTGGAAGACCGCCACCCGGATGCGCCCGGTGACGGTGGTCAGGGACGACGCCAGGTCCGCTTCGGCCCGTTCCAGCGACTCCAGGATGTCTGAGGTGTGGCTGACCAGGATTTCCGCCTGCGGGGTCAGTTGCACTCCGCGTCCGGTTTTTCGCAGCAGCTGCACGCCGACGTCCTTCTCCAGCAGGGCCAGCTGCTGGGAGACGGCGGAGGGGCTCAGGGACAGCGCCTCCGCCACGGCGGCCAGCGTCCCTCGCACCTTAACCTCCCACAGGAGGTTCAGCCGGCGCACATCCAGCAAGGGCTTCCTCCGATGTTTTTCCGATAAACCAAATCATTAGTAAATCTAACTTATATGCGTAAGAAAACTAACCTTTGCCTTACGCAAATTAGCGCGGATACTTGGAGAAGAATCAATCAGTCGCACGTTGAAAAGAGCTGGCCGCCATGAGCAACATCGTCACCGAAACCACCGCCGGTCCGGACGCACCCCAGGCCCTGGCCGGTGAAGCAGTTGCCCTCGTCCGCCGCTGGCTGGCCGAAGCCGCAAGTGTGCCGGTGGACGCCTCGGCAGCCCAGCTCGCCGGAGTCTTGAAGGACCCGTCCGGACTGGATTTCACCGTGGGATTTGTCGACGGCGTGATCCGTCCCGAGGACCTGCGGGTTGCCGGTCGGAACCTTGCTGCCCTGGCGCCCCGGGTGCCCGGCTTCCTGCCCTGGTACATGCGCTCGGCAGTTCGCCTCGGCGGCGTCATGGCCCCCGTGCTGCCCCAGGTTGTCATCCCCGTGGCCCGCAAGGTGCTGCGCCGCATGGTGGGCCACCTGATCGTCGATGCCACCGATGCCCGGCTGGGCAAGGCCATCACCGACATCCGGAAGGACGACGTCCGGCTGAACATGAACCTGCTCGGCGAGGCCGTGCTGGGCGAACGCGAGGCCGGACGCCGCCTCAAGGGCACCCATGACCTCCTGGCCCGGGACGACGTCGAGTACGTCTCCATCAAGGTGTCCTCCACCGTGTCCCCGCACTCGCACTGGGCGTTCGACGAAGCCGTCGAGCACGTGGTGGAAAGCCTGACTCCGCTCTACCGCCAGGCCGCCTCCTTTGCCCGGAAGAAGTTCATCAACCTGGATATGGAGGAGTACAAGGACCTGGAGATGACCATGGCGGTCTTCACCAGGTTGCTGTCCATGCCCGAGTTCAAGGATCTGGAAGCCGGCATCGTCCTGCAGGCGTACCTCCCCGACGCCCTGTCGGCCATGATGCGGCTGCAGGAGTTCGCCGCCGCACGCCGGGCCGACGGCGGTGCCGCCATCAAGGTGCGCGTCGTCAAGGGCGCCAACCTGCCCATGGAACAGGTGGAGGCATCCCTGCACGGGTGGCCGCTGGCCACCTGCGGCACCAAGGCGGAGACCGACACCAACTACAAGCGGGTCATTAACTACGCGCTGCAGCCCGAGCGCGTCGCCAACGTCCGCGTCGGCGTGGCCGGCCACAACCTCTTCGACGTCGCGTTCGCCTGGCTGCTGGCCCAGCAGCGCGGAGTCGCCGACGGCATCGAATTCGAGATGCTGCTGGGCATGGCCACCGGCCAGGCCGAGGTCGTCAAGCGCGACGTCGGATCGCTGCTGCTGTACACCCCGGTGGTGCACCCGGCGGAGTTCGACGTCGCCATCGCCTACCTGATCCGGCGCCTGGAAGAGGGCGCCAGCTCCGAGAACTTCATGTCCGCAGTCTTTGAGCTCAGCGAAAACGAGGCGCTGTTCGAACGCGAGAAGCTGCGCTTCCTCACCTCCCTGGCGGACCTCGATGATGCCGTTCCCGCCTCCAACCGGGTCCAGGACCGCAGCCAGCCGCGCCCGGCAGATTCGCGCGGCGCCGACGCCGCGAACACTGACTTTTCCAACACCCCCGATACTGATCCGGCCCTGCCGGCCAACCAGGCGTGGGGCGGGGCCATTCTGGAGCGCATCGAGGATTCCGTCCTCGGCGTGGCCGCCGTCGCCGACGCGCAGATAACCGACGAAGCGGCACTGACCGCCGTCATTTCCACCGGCGTCGATTCCGCGAAGGGCTGGGCAGCCCTCAGCGGAACCGAACGCGCCGAGATCCTGCACTGCGCCGGAGCCGCTCTGGAGGACCGCCGCGCGGACCTGATGGAAGTCATGGCCGCCGAGACCGGCAAGACGCTGGACCAGTCGGATCCCGAAGTTTCCGAAGCCATCGACTTCGCGCACTACTACGCCGAGCGCGCCAAGGACCTGGAAACCGTCGACGGCGCCCGGTTCATTCCCGCACGCCTGACCGTGGTCACACCGCCGTGGAACTTCCCGGTCGCCATTCCCGCCGGCTCGACCCTGGCGGCCCTGGCCGCCGGCTCCGCCGTCATCATCAAGCCGGCGCGGCAGTCAGCCCGCAGCGGCGCGGTCATGGTGGAGGCCCTCTGGGCAGCCGGTGTTCCCCGCGACGTCCTGCAGCTGGTGCAGCTGGGCGAGCGCGAACTCGGCCGCCAGCTGGTCGCCCATCCGTCAGTGGACCGGGTGATCCTCACCGGCGGTTACGAAACGGCCGAACTTTTCCGTTCGTTCCGCGCCGATTTGCCGCTGCTGGCCGAGACCTCCGGCAAGAACGCCATCATCGTCACGCCCAGCGCCGACTTCGACCTGGCCGCCCGCGACGTCGTCGCCTCCGCCTTCGGGCATGCGGGCCAGAAGTGCTCCGCGGCCTCGCTGGTGATCCTCGTCGGCTCGGTGGCCCGGTCCCCGCGCTTCCGCAACCAGCTGGTCGACGCCGTGCAGTCCCTGAAGGTCGGCTATCCGGTGGACGCCGTGACGCAGATGGGTCCGGTCATCGAGCCGGCCGCCGGCAAGCTGCTGCGCGGCCTCACGGTCCTGGGCGAGGGCGAGTCCTGGCTGATCGAACCGAAGCAGCTTGATGACAGCGGCCGGCTGTGGAGCCCGGGGGTGCGCACCGGCGTGCGCGCCGGCTCCGAGTTCCACCTCACCGAGTACTTCGGTCCGATCCTCGGCGTGATGACCGCAGCCACGCTCGAGGAGGCCATCGCCCTGCAGAACCAGATCGAGTACGGCCTCACCTCGGGGCTGCACTCCCTGGACTCCGCTGAAATGGACGTCTGGCTGGACAGCGTTTCCGCCGGCAACCTTTACATCAACCGCGGCATCACCGGCGCGATTGTGCAGCGCCAGCCCTTCGGTGGCTGGAAGAAGTCAGCGGTGGGCGCGGGCACCAAGGCCGGCGGCCCGAACTACCTGATGGGCCTGGGCCAGTGGGAACCCGCCCCCGCCACCGGCGCCGGTGCCCCCGTCCGTCATCAGGGAGCCGCCAAGATCCTGGCCGCGGCTGTTTCCGGCAGTTTTGCTGCCGACACCGACTTCCTGCACCGGGCACTGAGCAGCGACGCGGCAGCATGGGCCGAGGAATTCGGCACTGCCAAGGATGTCTCCGCGCTGAGCGCCGAACGCAACGTCTTCCGTTACCGGCCGCTGCCCGTGACCGTCCGGCTGTCCGAAGATCAGCCGCTCTCCGCCCTGCTGCGGGTTGTGGCCGCAGGACTGCTGGCCGGTTCCGCGCTGCGCGTGTCCACCGGCGTGGAACTGCCGCTGGCCGTCCGTGCGCTGCTGACCGAACACGGGATATCGGTGGCGGAGGAAAACGACGCCGCGTGGCTGGCCTTTGCCGCCGGTTTCGATCCCGCGCTCCACGGCACCCGCATCCGCCTCATCGGGTCCGGCGCGTTGGCACTGGCGGGGGCCCTGGGAGGCCGGCCGGACGTGGCTGTTTATGCGAACCCGGTCACCGAGGCCGGCCGCGTCGAGCTGCTGCCGTTCCTCCACGAGCAGGCCATCAGCATTACCGCTCACCGCTTCGGAACGCCCAATCATCTGTCTGACGCCCTGATCTAGGGCAGGACCTAAGGTCGGGCAAAAGTCCCGGAAGAGACGGCACCGGGTCTATCCCGGTGCCGTCTTTTGTTGTTACGGTGTGGCCATGGAACTCATTTACGAGTAGGGCCGTGCCCGGACCGGGCCGCCGGAGCAGCCAGTTTGAACTGAGTCATTTGCTGCTTCCCCCGGCCGCACGCACCCGCTATTTCGCAGACAGCATCCACCCATCGCCGGGTGCGCTTGTCCAGTGTGCGCAGCAGTGGCCGTGCTCCGTCCCCGACCGTTCCGCTGCAGCCTCCGCGTCTTCCGCGGCTTGCCTGTCCGGAACGGTGAGGACCTGCCCGCCTGCGCAATACCAGCGAAGCTCCCGGCCCCTACTTGAAGATCCGGAGACCACCATGACGTCCAAGAAACACCACTCGAATCCTCTGACCGCGCCGGCGCAGACCGTGCCGGTCCTATCCGCGCCGGCACCGGGGGCACCGCTGGAGGCAACGGTGAACATGGCTCCCGCGGCGGCGGCCAAGCTGACCGGCGAGAGTCCGGAAAGGACCGCCGCCTCCTTGGCCGCAGAAAGCGCCCTGCCCGGATGGCAGAGCTTGGGCAAGGACCACAAACCCACGCATGCCAACGGCAAGCAGGGCCGAAGGGAGAAAAAAGTGCGCTGGTAGAGCGCCGGCGCAGCCGCAAAACTGCCGCCAATAAGTGCCGCCAATAACTGGCACAGGGACCCGGGCTTCCAGTCCGGGTCCCTGTGCAAGCCGGTCCGGCGGTGCCATCATTGACAGCCACAGCCACAGCCACAGCCACAGCCACAGCCACAGCCACAGCGGACCGAAGAGGCTCACATGCTGCTCAACAGGAAAACCGCCGTCATCTACGGCGGAGGAGGAGCGGTCGGGGGAGCGGTGGCCCGTGCCTTCGCCCGCGAGGGGGCCCGTGTCTACCTGGCCGGCCGCAGTCCGGAGAAGCTGGAGGCCGTGGCACGGGAGATCCGCGCCGACGGCGGGCTGGCAGAGACGGCGCTGCTGGACGCCACCAACGCGCAGGCCGTGGATGCGCATGCCAAGGATGTGGCGGCAGCCTCCGGGAGCCTGGACATCTCGATGAACGTGATCCAGCACGGCGATGTCCAGGGTTCGCCGATGGTGGACATGTACGTGGAGGATTATCTGCGCCCGGTATCCACCGCGGTGCAGTCCATGTTCCTGACAGCCAGGGCAGCCGCCAGGCATATGATGCGGCAGCGGTCAGGCGTGATCCTGGCGTTCGGGGGCTCCGGCGACACGACGCCGGGAAACTACTACGGCGGGCTCATCACTGCGTTCGAAGCCATTGAGGCGATGCGGCGGCAACTGGCCGTCGAGCTCGGTGAATACGGCATCCGCGTGGTCACGCTGCGCAGCGGCGGCATTCCGGAATCCCTGCCGGCGGACCTGGACGGCCGCGAGGATATAACCAACAGCATTGTCGAAGCCACGCTGCTGCGGCGGGCAGCAACACTGGAAGAGGTGGGTTATGCGGCAGCGTTCGCGGCCTCGGACAAGGCGGCCAGCATGACAGCCGCTACCTTGAACATCAGCGCCGGAGCCTTGATGGACCGCTAGCCGTGTTCGCCGGGCCGGAGCTGCCAGAGCCGGTACTCGTCAGCATGGACCAGCGCCCGCTTTCCGGCGGCGGTGCGGATCCAGACGGCGCCGATCCCCGGAGCGACATCCTGCACCCGGCCGCGGTGGTGGACAACGCTGAGGATCATGGCCTCAATTTCATCGCCCCGCTGAAGGTCGTTGAGATTCCGAACCCGAACGCGGCGGTGATTTGGCGGCAGTGTCACGGGAGCCTCCTGGACGCAGGCGGGGAAAGTTCCACTGATTTGAATTGCAGTACTTAAGCGTGGACCGATTCCGTTAACGGAATATTTCCACCGGGAAACCGAAGGATGAAATCTTTCGGTTACGCAGGGATCTTCCAGATGGTGAAATCCTCGACGCTGACGGCGGTCCGGGTTCCGGCGTCGTCCTCGCGGATCCAGACGGTGCCCAGACCCGGTGCGGTGTCGCGGACTTCTCCGCGGTAATACACTTCGCTTCCGCTGCGGACCTCGATGTGGTCCCCGCGGCGGATGGCGCGGATGTTTCGGACCCGCTTGGCGCGGGCAGGCTTGGAACGTGTGGGTGTGCTGGGCGTGCTGACAGCTGGCACGGGCTCTCTTTCGCTTGACTAGTTATGTCAACTAACCCGGCAGCAGAATTATTCCGGTCCTCAGCGAGGGCTTTTTCAACGGTGTCCCTGACGCCCTGATTTCCACCGCGTACGATCAAGGACATGGATATCGTGGACTTCCTGCTGACCCGCTTCCAGGACGATGCCGCGGAGTCCCGCAAGCTCCTGACGGCCCGAGGTGTTTCCCCTTCCGACCGCTGGTATGAGGAGCGGCTGCTGCGCGAATGCGAGGCCAAGCTAATGCTGATCGAGATTATTGGCGGTGCCAGACGCAACGCCCTCGCCCGGATGGTCATGGATCCGGACGGCCAGGGGAAGCAGTTCGCGGACGAGCTGGAATGGACAACCCTGGCGCTGGCGGCCATGGCTGCTGCCTACCAGGACCATCCGGATTATCAGGATGTCTGGCGGCTCACCGAAAAGCGGAGCTGACCCCGGCCAGAGGCTCCGGAGTGGGCGCCGGGGCATCCGAAGCCTTAGATTGATTGTCATGACTTCACCGAACTCCACAGACCTTCCGGCCGAAAGCAGCACGCTGCTGCGTGAGCTCGCAGCCCAGCACCGCGTTGTCACCACCTTCAAGGGATGGGACGGAACGCCCCGCGAGGTGTCGGATGAAACCCTGCGCAGGGTGCTCTCCGCGCTTGGAGTCGGAGTGGAGTCCGAGGAAGAGTTGGCGGCGTCCCTGGCTGGCGGGCGGCTGGCACCGTGGCGACAGACTCTGCCCGGCGCCGTCGTCGTTCGCGAACACAGGAGCCACTCCGTCGCCGTGCACACCCCCGCGCGGAAGGAAAACCGCGTCTGGATAACGTTGGAAGACGGGAACCGCCGGGAGATCGAGTGGCCGGCGGTTCCCAGCGAGGAACTGGATGTCGACGGAACCCGGATCGTCCGCACCATGGTGCTGCTGCCCGACGACCTGCCGCTGGGGTGGCACCGACTGGAGGTTGAGGGCGGCGGCGGTCAGGCCGAAACTGTCCTGGTCGTCACGCCGGAACGCCTGACGACGACGGCGGAGCTCTCCCGCCGCCGCGCCTGGGGGCTGATGGCGCAGCTGTACTCGGTGCGGTCCTCCCGGTCCTGGGGGATCGGCGACCTCAACGACCTGGCGGATCTGGCCGCGCTCTCCGGAGCCGACCATGGTGCCGGGTTCATCCTGATCAACCCGCTGCACGCCGCCGAACCCGTGCCGCCGCTGGAGCCGTCACCGTATCTGCCGGCCACGCGGCGCTTTTTCAATCCGCTCTATATCCGGGTGGAAGACATACCGGAGTACGGCTACCTTCCCGGCGAGGCCAGGGCAAAGGTCGAGGACGCGGCACGTACCCTGGGCGCGGCGAACCTGTCGGCGGAGCAGCTGGACCGGAACTCCACCTATGCGGCCAAGCTGGCAGCGCTGGAAGACATTTTCGCGGTGCCGCGCAGTTTTGCCCGGGAAAAGCAGTTTGAACAGTTCTGTGCCCTGGAAGGCCAGGGGTTGGAAAACTTCGCCCTGTGGTGCGCGCTGACGGAAACGCTGCCGGCCGGAGCTCCGGAATGGGAGCGGATCACCGGACCCGACAGCCCCTACGTGCAGGAACACGGTGCCGAGCTTGCTGCCCGCGGACAGTTCTACAAATGGCTGCAGTGGATCTGCGATCAGCAGCTCGAAAACGTCCAGTCAGTTGCCCGCCGCGCCGGCATGGCCATCGGCGTCGTCCATGACCTCGCCGTTGGCGTGCATCCGGCCGGAGCCGACGCCTGGATGCTGCGTCCGGTCCTGGCGCCCGGCGTGTCCGTGGGCGCACCGCCGGACATGTTCAACCAGCAGGGCCAGGACTGGAGCCAGCCCCCGTGGCATCCGCAGCGGCTGGCCGACGCCGGTTACCTGCCGTATCGGGACATGCTGCGCACGGTGCTGCGGCATGCCGGCGGCATCCGCGTCGACCACATCCTCGGACTGTTCCGGCAGTGGTGGATTCCGTCCGGATCTTCTCCGGGCGACGGCGCTTATGTGCACTTTGACCACGAAGCCCTGATCGGAATCCTGGCGCTCGAAGCCGAACGCGCCGGCGCCGTCGTCATCGGCGAGGACCTGGGGGTGTTCGAGCCCTGGGTGCAGGAATACCTCGGGGAGCGCGGCGTGCTGGGTACGTCCATCCTGTGGTTCGAACAGACGGAGACCGGTCCGCGCCTGCCGGAGGAGTACCGGCAGGGGGCACTGACCACCGTGAACACCCATGACCTGCCGCCTGCCGCAGGCTACCTGGCCGGGGAACACGTGGACCTCCGCGCGTCCCTGGGCCTGCTGAGCCGCCCGGTGGAGGAGGAGCGGGAGCTCGACGCCGCGGCTCAGGAAGCCCTGCTGTCCCTGGTGCGCACCCGGGGGCTGCTGGCGGATACGGGTGCCGTCGGCGCCGAGAAGATACAGCAGACCGTCGAGGCGCTGCATTCCTTTATCCTGCAGACGCCGTCGGTGCTCCTCGGGGTGTCCCTGACCGACGCGGTGGGGGAGCGGCAAACCCAAAACCAGCCCGGCACGGGGGACGAATATCCCAACTGGCGCATCCCCCTGTGCGGACCGGACGGGCAGGCCATCCTGCTCGATGACCTGCCGTCCAACGACCGCTTCAACTCCTTGGCGAACCTGATGCAGCGGTCGATCTAGGACTCCAGCTTCATGGCCTTGCGCAGGGTCAGCGCGCCTCCGCTCTGCATGACGGCGCGGCGGTAGATGTTTTCGCTGAACCGCAGCAGGGCGTAGGCCGCGGCCAGGGCAATGCCGAGGGACAGGAAGGTTTCCCACAGCGGAATCTCGCTGTTCAGCATCCGGATGGGCATGGCGACGGAGGAAACCACCGGAACGAAGGAGGCGATGACCAGCAGCTGTCCCTCGGCGAACATGCCGGCAAACAGTGCCGCAAAGATGACGCCGAGGACCGGTGTGGAGCTGTTGTTCAGGTCTTCGCTGCGGCTGGCCATGGCACCCAGCATGGCCCAGGCGGATGCCAGGATCATGAACCCGGCGAGGAAGAACACCAGGAACCAGCCGGAGGCCGGAATGATCATTCCCACCATGTCCGCGGTGTCCGTGAAGTTCAGCGCCAGCAGGGCAGCCCCGCCGTACAGCGCCAGCTGGACCATGGCCAGGACGGTATTGCCCGCCACCTTGCCGTAGAGCAGCTGCCGGATGGGAATGGCGGTGGCGAGGATTTCCACGACCCGGTTCTGCTTTTCCTCCAGGACCGAGCTGGCGATGGCCATGCCGAAAATGATGGCCGACATGTAGAACAGGAAGCTGAAGGCAAAGCCGACGATGGTGGCCAGCAGGGCGTTGTCGGCATCGCCGTCCAGCAGTTCGTCCTCCAGTTCGCTTCCGGCCAGCAGCTCCGTGCCGGTCATTCCAGCCGCTTCGGCGTTGTCATTAATAACGGTGATCCGCAGAGCTTCAGCGACCGATGAGCGCAGTCCGCTGTCGATTTCCTCGTCGCCCACCAGTGTCCAGGTGCCGTCGGAGTCCTGCAGCAGCGCGGCGTCGGCCTCCCCGTCGCTGACCAGGTTCCGTGCAGCCTCGGGGGAGTCGGCAGTAACCGCCTCAAATTCGGTGCTGCCGTCAGCGGAGGCACTTTGGCCGGCGGTGTCCACCACCGACGCTCCGGACCCTGCGGTCACGGCCACGGTGTAGTCGGTGCCGCGGTTGGCCATGTAGGCGTTGAACACCACGGCACCCACGATCAGCACAAGGGTGACCACAGTGGAAATCAGGTAGCTGCGGTCGCGGGCCTTCACCATAACCTCGCGCAGGGTGACGATGGCCCAGGGGGGAGTGTTGTCCTCCGCCGGTTCCGGCCGTTGAGGCGCCGAGGAATCAGGGCGGCGGGTCTCGGTGGTGCTCATGCTGATACCTCCCGGTAAATTTCGCTGAGTGACGGCCTCAACGGCGTGAATTCTTCAACCGTGCCGCGGGCCAGGGCGGCGCCGAGCACGCGCTGGGCGGTGGTGTCGCCGTCGAACTCGAGCACTGCCGTGGGTCCGGCTACGTCAATAACCTCCAGGCCGGGCTCGTCCCGCAGCCAACCGGCATCCGGGGAAATGGTGATGCGGTGCCGGCGGGGCGCTTCGGCGCGCAGCTGCTCGCTGGATCCGGAGGCCATGACCTTTCCGGCCTTGAGCACCACCAGGTTGTCGCAGAGCCGGTCCACGAGGTCCAGCTGATGACTGGAAAACAGGACGGGGACACCTTCGCGGGTACGCTCGCGCAGCAACTCCACCATGGAATCGACCGCGGCAGGGTCAAGCCCGGAGAACGGCTCGTCCAGGATCAGCACGCTGGGCCGGTGCAGCAGCGACGCGGCGATCTGCACCCGCTGCTGGTTGCCCAGGGACAGCGACTCCAGCTTGTCCTTGTGCCTGTCGGCCAGAGTGAACCGTTCCAGCAGATCCATGGCTTCGGTGCGGGCGGCAGCTGAGCTCATCCGGTGGAGCTGGCCGAGGTAGACCAGCTGGTCCAGGATGGGCTGCTTGGGATAGAGCCCCCGTTCTTCGGGCATATAGCCGAAGCGGGACCGGTCAGCGGCGGTCACGGGGGAGCCGTCGAGGAGCACCTCGCCCCCGGTGGCCGTCAGCACCCCCATGATCATGCGCATGGTGGTGGTCTTTCCGGCGCCGTTGCCGCCCACAAATCCGGTCATTTGGCCGGACGGGACGTCGAACGTGACGCTGTCCACCGCCGTCTTGTCCCCGAATTTCCGGGTGAGGTCTTGAACCTGCAGCATGGGGGCTGCTCCTTTCCCGGCAGGCCGGGCGTCGTCAGGGGTAACTTCTCCCTCGACTTTAGTTCCGGCCGCGGCTGCTGGGATCGGCCGGACGGGTGAAGACCTGGAGTCAGCGGTGCCGGTCGCCGGGCATTTCAGCAGCGGTCTCCCCCGGAAGGATGAGGCCGGATTCGTAGGCGAACACCACGGCCTGCACCCGGTCGCGGACCTGGATTTTGGCGAGCAGGTTGGAAACATGCGTCTTGACCGTTGCCTCGGCCACGAACATGCGGGAAGCGATCTCGGCGTTGCTGCATCCGGCGGCCACATTTACCAGGACTTCGCGCTCCCGGGACGTCAGGGATTCCAGGAGCTTGCGGTGGTGAGCGGAAAGGGGAGCCGGTGTCCCGGCGGCCGCGGGCGCCTGTTCGGACCCCAGCTGGCGGGCGAACCGCTCGATGACACGGACCGTGACTTCCGGTGCAAGCAAGGCATGGCCGCTGGCCACGGCGTGCACCGCCGCCACCAGGTCATCCGGGTCGGCGTTCTTCAGCAGGAAGCCGCTGGCACCGGAGCGGATGGCATCAAAGAGGTAGTCGTCGCGTTCAAACGTGGTCAGGATGATCACCTTGGCCAGACCGGCCTGCACCACCTCCTCAGTGGCCCTGATTCCGTCCAGCACCGGCATCTGCACATCCATCAGGATTACGTCCACGGGGTAGGCCGCGGCGAAGTCCACTGCCTCGCGGCCGTTGGCCACCTGCCCCACAACCTCGACGTCATCTTCCACCGAAAGCATCATGGCGAAGCCCGCACGCACCAACGCCTGATCATCCGCCAGCAGGACCCGGATCGGTTCCATAACGTGCGTTCACACCCTTTCGTCGGGGAAAGCCCCCCTGGCCGCAGGGGCTGTACCGCCTGCGGAAATTACGGTACCGCTAAAGCGGCCGGAGCGGGGTTCAGCGAATCGGAACCCGGACCCGCACCCGCCAGCCGCCGCCGGTCCGCGGTCCGATTTCGGCGGTTCCGCCGTGCAGGGCTGCCCGTTCCCGGATTCCCCGCAACCCGAAGCCGGAGCCGGAGGCCGCACCGGAACGCGGCCTGCCGTCGTCGACCGTTTCCACTTCCAGCCAGCGGGCGTCGCCGGACGAGCCGGTGCGCAGGGCGACGACGGCGGCGCCGGCGGTGGAATGCCGGCGCACGTTCGCCAGGGATTCCTGCACCGTGCGGTAGATCGACAGCGACAGCGGGGCGGACACCGAGTCCAGCGCGCCCGGAAGATCTTCGACCCGGGAAAAGGACACTTTGAGCCCGTTGGCGCGATGCTCGGCGACCAGCCCGTCCAGCTCCGCCAGGCCGGGCTCGGGCCGGCGGTGGATGCCGCCGTCGTTCGCGGGTTCCCCCTCGTCGGATGCGCGCAGCACCCCCAGCAGCGAACGCATTTCATCCACCGCCTCGCGGCTTGATTCCTCAATGGTCTGCAGGGCTGCGGCAGTGGTTTCGGGCTTCTTCGCCAGTACCCGGCGCGCAGCCCCGGCGTGGACGCCGATCACGGCGATGTGGTGCGCGACGACGTCGTGCAGTTCCCTCGCGATCCGCAGCCGCTCGTTGACCACGGCCTGGTGGGCCAGCACAGCGGACTGGATCTTGAGCTGCTCGGCCTGCTGGGAGAGCTGCTCGCGCTGGAGGGCGCTGCGCCAGGAGGTGCGGCCGAACAGAATCGCCCCGCCGAAGTAGGCGGCGTTGAGCAGGACGGTGTAGACCGCATACGAAACCATCGGCGACATCAGGCCGTCGTGGCTGTCGTTCTGCTCCTGGATTTCCTGAAGGAAGGCGTCGTAGGACTGCGAGACGGTGAAGGTAAGCAGCAGCCACAGGGCCATCGCCGCTATCACCAGCACCAGGGCAAGGTTCAGCAGGCGGCGGTTCCGCGACCACGCCACCGCGGCGTAGATCGCGGCGAAGTAGGCCGCCTGGAAGCCAAGCTGGGCGCCGAGGCCCGGCATGTACATGCTTAGGCCCAAGAAGAGGCCCGATGCCACGAGCAGCACGGTGATCGGAAAACGGCGCCTCACTGCCAGCGGCAGCACCATCAGCGCCATCACCAGATGCTGCACCCAGAAGGGGCGGTCATCGCCGCTCATGGCACCGAAGCCGCGGCTGCTCTCCAGCGCCACGGCGCTGATCAGTAAGACGAGGGCGGCGCCGAGCACATCCCGCCGCAGCTGCTCCCGCGTCGGGCCTGGGCGCTCCCAGTCCTCACCGGTTTGCCAGGGCAGCCGGGGAACTCGGGGAACCCGGGGAGTTGGGCGCGGCCGGCGGCGGGCCCCGGAACTGCTCCGGATGCCGGCGTGGGAGGCCGGGGAATCGATCATGGTGCCAGTCTAGGAGTCCGAGCGCTCCGGGAACTCCGCCGCAGGGATGAACGCCGTCCTGCGCGGAGCTCATCGGTCTGCGGCTTCGGCCTCGTAATCGTAGTGCTTGCTGTGGACGCCGTAATCAGGGTCCAGCTTGGAGCGGATCATCCGGTGCTCCACCGGATTCTCCACGCACGGGCTGCTGATGATCACATCAACGACCCGGTGGCCGTCGAGTTCCGCATGCCGGTAGCGCACCAGCGCCCGCAAATCGTTTTTCGTGTAGTTGATGACATGGACATCGCCGTTGCTGTCCGCGTCCTTCCGCAACTCGTCCTGCAGTGCCCACCCTTCCCCGCTCAGATGGGCGGCGAGGGCGTCCACTGCCGCCTGGGCCGGTGCATGGTCGGCATACCGCCCCAGTGCCCAGGCCTGCGCGCTCGTCATCGCGTTTGGATGCTCGTCCTGCACCGAGTCGAGGCAGGAGGCTTCCCGGAGCGATGCGACCTCGATCGGTGACCCTTCTCCTGCCTCTGCCAGGAGTTCGGGGAAGAGAGCTTCCAGCTCCGGCACGATGTCAGCGGCCGGCCGGCCTGCCGGGTCCGGGGTTTCGGAAAAGGGGTTCAAGGCGCAGCCTCCCAGGGCGAAAGTCAGCAGTGCCAGGGCGGCAAACCGGGGCAGCGCCGCAGAAAGGGGATTCCGCATCATCGTTCGGTACTTTCAATCGGAACAGAGGGCATACGGTCTCCCGCATAGTCCTCGGGCGTCTTCTCCAACGGACTGTACGGCCACAAGCCGCCCTCGTCCACGTACATTTCATCCGGAACGTACGGGTAAACGTTCCCGCCGTAGACGACTTGCCACATGTTTTGCATGGCAGTGGACTGCGGATGGAAATACTGTTCATGGCCCGAGACCAGCTCACCGCCCGAATCATGATTGATGAACCCGGAGTCCAGCCGGGTCACATCCATCTGTTCGGGGTCGCCGCCCTGGGACGCCCCGCTCAGGAGCAGAGCCGTTGAGATGGGATCATCCCGGGCCTGGATCCAGAACCGGTGGGCTTCCCGGTTCTGGGTGTCGCCGATGCTGCCGACGTCGTTTCCGACACCGGACGGCGCCAAATAGATGATGTTCGTGGAATCGAGGCCCTCCCGTTCGCCGGTCCCCACGAGTGCTGCTCCGGCGCTGTACCCGATGCTGGTGGTCCGAGTGCCGGCGGTCAGCTCGAGATCGACGGCGGCGTCGAAACCCGCCAGCAGGGGGCCGCCTGCCTCGTTGTACCGGGCGGAGGCGTTGTGCTTCACCTCATCCGGCAGATCCGTTCCCTGCCAGTAGAAGGAGAGATCCTGGGGGCCGCTGTCCTTCATCAGCTGGTTGAGCCGCAGCGAGTAGTCTTCCAGACTCGACAAGTCGGCGCCCGTTCCGGGCACCAGGATCGTACTGGTTTTGGTGGCGGGGGAGGGTGTTCCGTTCATGGTGACAACCCGGCCGTCTCCGTCCAAGCTCACCATCACTACCTGGACTCCGGCCAAGGCGGCGTGGTCCAGCCCCTCCTTCTTCCGGTTGAGCTCATCCCAGACGGAGCGCGCCGCGGAGTAGAGGGCCTGTTCGCCCGGGTTCGGCGCGAAGTTCTCCTTCTGAGGTTCACCACCCATGCCCGCCAGCTGCCTGGCCACTTCTTCCCGGTAGCCGGCAACGGTGACAATGTTGGCCACTGCCCGCTGGGCCAGGGGGACGCCGTTCATGTTTCCGAAGAGGGAGGGATACAGCAGCAGCAGCCTCCGTTGTTCGAGCGGATCCAGGGTCAGCCACTGCGTTCGGATGACGGTGATCCCTTCCGGCGCCAGGTCGGCGGCCAGGCTCCCCCGCGGCCGCTTATAGCCTCCGCCGCTGGCCAAACCCATGACGAATTCCGCGGTCTTTGATGCGGGCGTGTGGGGAAGTTTATTGCGCGCCAGGATCAGCGCCGCTTCCGGGTTGACCATGGACCACTCACGAAGCTCGTCGTCGGTGAGGGAGAGGATCGAGTCGACCACGGCCTCCGGATCGAGTTCCCCGAGGTCATCGAGGGTGGAGGTCAGCCCAACCCAGTCCGGAGCGGGCAGCACCGGCCCGCCGAGAGCGGCGATGACCTGCAGGGTTTCTCCGGTGCCGCCGGATATGCCGGCCAGGTCCGAGCTGACGGTTTCCAGCAGCCGCGTCCAATTCTGCTGCAGCGTCTGGACGCGCAGGTTGAAGGCGGTCCCGTCGCGGGCTGCGGCAGCGAGCAGCTCATCGTCGCCGGAGGCGTCAGCAGCCGCGGCTGACGTGCGCAGGCCGACCCCTTCCCCGGCCAGGATGTTGGCCTCCCGCTGCAGGGGCGGTCCCTGCGCTGCGAAATCTTCGAGCACAGTGCAGCCCGCCGAGAGTGCTATTGCCCAATCCATGAGCGGGTCACGAAGGTCGAGCAACGCGGAGTACACCCTGTCCTGGGTGGAGGTTTCCCGGTAGGCCTGCTGCAGTCCGTCCCACGTGGCCGAGACCGCGTCAAACAGGCTGACGGCGTTCGAGGCCCGGTCCCTCATGGTGGCTGCTGCCGCAGTGAGAACAGCCCAGGGGACATTGATATCGGGGAGCGCCTCGAGGTAAAACAAGGCGCTACTCCACCGGAGTTTCGGGCCGGGGGCGGCTAACCGGCGGTGCATAACCGGTGTGGATTTCCGCCAGGGAACGGAGCGCGGTGCTGCTCATCTCGCCGTCAGCTTCCACGAATGCCTGGGCGGCCTCCGCAACGGCGTCAGCCTTACGGAACACCAGGCTGGCCACCCGCTGGCCCAGGTCATCCCGCGGTGCCCAGAAAACCCCGAAGGCCTCGGCCACTCCTTCAGCCGTGCCGAACTGGCCGGCCGCCTCGTCGCCGCCGGCCCGCGCCTCATTTGCCGCCTGGTGCAGCGCGGTGCCGTCCACTGCAACCGCCATGAGCACCGCTTGGAGCGCAGATACGTCAATGTCGTACATGAAACCACCACCCCTGTTTCTGCGATCACTATAAGTGCGTTCCCCGGCATCAGGGACAGGGCCGAATTAAACCTGTGGACAACTGGCCCGGGCCTGCGCGGAGGACCCCGGAAGGTGTCGGTCGGGCTGTTGCAGGTGGGGCGGGAGCAACCGGCGGTGTGCTGGCGGGAAAGGAATGGTTTACTGCGTAGGTAGCAAGTTGGCACGAAGGCGGCCGGGCATCGGCGCGGATGACAGGACACAGAGCATGTTTGTTGAAGAAGCAAAGGCGATCCTCCCTGAATTGGTGGCGCTGCGGCGTGCCCTGCACCGGGAGCCCGAGACCGGGCTGGATCTGCCCAGCACCCAGGAGAAAATCCTGGCTGCGCTGGAGGGACTGAACCTGGAGATCACGTTGGGCGTCAAGGCGACGTCGGTGGTCGCCGTGCTCCGCGGCGCCGAGCCGGGGCCTGCCGTGCTGCTGCGCGGAGACATGGATGCCCTCCCGGTGGCAGAACTGACCGACCTGGAGTATGCCTCCACCAACGGCAACATGCACGCCTGCGGACACGACCTGCACGTGGCCGGACTCGTGGGGGCGGCCAAACTGCTTCACGCCCAGCAGGAGGACCTCTCCGGCAGCGTCATCTTCATGTTCCAGCCCGGGGAGGAAGGCCACGACGGCGCGAGTCTCATGCTGGACGAAGGAGTGCTCGACGCCGCGGGGGAGCGCCCCGTTGCTGCGTACGGGATCCATGTGCGGCCCGGTCCGCTCGGTGTTTTCCGCACCCGGCCGGGCACGCTGATGGCGGGGGCGAACGAACTGCGCATCACCGTGAAGGGATCCGGCGGCCACAGCTCGCAGCCGCAGACCGCCGTCGACCCCGTTCCGGCCCTGACCGAAATCGCCACGGCGCTGCAGACCATGGCCACCCGCAGGTTCTCCGTCTTTGACCCGATTGTCCTAACCGTCACTCAGCTCGAAGCGGGCGACGCCATCAACGTCATTCCGGACACTGCCAAGTTGGGGGCCTCGGTCCGCACGCTGTCCGACGAGTCGCTGGACCGCGTGATCGTGGAATCCACGACGCTCGCCGAGGGCATCGCCGCCGCGCACGGATGCAGTGTGGAAGTGCACTTCACCGTGCGCTATCCGGTGACGCGCAACGATGCCGGCCGGACACGGGAGGCCATCTCCGGGCTGCGCGAGATATTCGGTGAGGACCGGGTGCTGGAGTCCCGCGATCCGCTCATGGGCTCGGAAGACTTCTCCCTGATCCTCAACGAGGTTCCCGGCACGTTTATTTTCCTGGGAGCCACACCGCCGTCGCTGGACCCGGAAACCGTCGCCTGGAACCACTCCCCGCGGGTGCTTTTTGACGATTCGGTGCTGGGCGACCAGGCTGCCGCACTGGCCCAGCTGGCGTATAACCGGCTGACGTAGCAGCAGGCGTAGGCTCGGGCCATGGCTATTTCACACCTGATCACGGCCGCTGCCGAACCTGCTCCGCCCACCTCGAAGCCCCGGCGCCTGGGGGCCATTGCGCTCGGTTCGTTCCTGGCCTTCGCCGGGACCTCCCACCTGACCTTCGCCCGGGAGGAATTCCAGGCCCAGGTCCCGGGCTGGGTGCCGATGGACGACGACGCCGTCGTGCTGCTCTCCGGTGTTGAGGAGCTCAGCCTCGGTGCGGCGCTGATCCTGCTGCGCAGGCGCCGGGTGCCGGTGGGCCTGGCCGTGGCGGCGTTTTTCGTGGCGATTTCCCCCGGAAACATCTCCCAGTACGTGACGCACACCGATGCATTCGGGCTCGATACTGACCGGGCCCGGCTGGTGCGGCTGTTGTTCCAGCCGCTGCTGGTGCTTTGGGCGCTGTGGTCCACCGGGGCCTGGAAGGCGCTGCGGGCCGCGCTGAAGAAGGGCTAGCTGCGGGCCTTTTCCTTCGCTTTCCGGCGTTTCTCCCGACGGCGTGTACGCCTTGCACGGCGCTTTGCAGCCTCCCGCTCCTCCACCTCGAATTGGGCAGCCTCCCAATCCCGGTACCACCGGGGCAGCAGCACGGGGCGGAGGAACCGGGGCAGGAAGTAGATTTGGATGAACACTACCAGCGCGCAGGAAACAGCGGCTGGCTGCACGAGATACCCTGTCACCCCGGCGTCCATACCCAGCACCTCCAGCGCGAGGTGGATGTCCACAACGGTCATCGGCAGGCCGGCCCAAAACACCATAAACCCAAACCGGGAGTGCTTCGCCGTCGAAGGGTAGCTCGATGGACCAACCCAGTCTGTCCAACGCCCGGTGTAGGCCAGAATGCCTCCCGCCAGCAGGACCGGACCGAGGCATACGATCAGGGCGCCAAACAGAATGACGACAAACTGCGGTGGCGAGTCCATGGACGGTTACTCTAGGGGATCGCACTACAGACAACGGCATTTGCCCACGGCGCGCGGAGGCGTTCGCCGTCGGGCCTAGCCGCCGTTGGACTGGCGGATCCCGGTGCCCAGCGCTTCGAAGGAGTAGACGAATCCGCCGTCGGGCCCGCTGACCGTCATGTAGGCCTCGGAGGTGCCGGGCTTGATGGCCACATTGGTTGCGGAAGTCAGGCCCTCGGCGTCGTCCGCCGGCACCGAGACTGTGGACAGCAGTTCGCCCTGCGGGCTGTAGACGTAGATGCTGGGCTGCCCGTGGAACGCCTGGTAGATGTTTCCGCTCTCATCCACGGCGTTGGAGTCGATCTGGCTCTTGCCGCCATTGACCTGGACGCCGGGGTGGGACGTTTCCACGCGGGTCTTGTCCTCGCTGAGGCCCAGGTAGTCGATGCGGTTTTCCGAGTACTGGCTGACCCACAGGGCCTTGAAATCCTCAGTGAACGAGATTCCGTTGGGGGCAGGGAGGTCCCTGGCCAGGACCGTTGGCTGCGCGGTGTCCTTGTCGATCCGCACGATCCTGCCCTGGACCTCCGACGCCGGGCCGTCATGGCCGGTGGTGTCGCTGACGAAGAGGTGTCCTGCCTCGTCAAAGGCCAGATCGTCGAGTTTCGTGGAGGTGCCCTCCACATCGCCGCTGAAGAAGGTCTTCGGATCGGTGCCCTCAGCCGTGATGCTCTCGATCTTTCCGCCGACAAAGTCGGTCAGGTACAGCAGTCCGTCCTGCGGGCTGAACTGGGCCGAGGTGAAGGCGCTGGTTTCGTTGGTGTAGATTCCTTCGACCGTCTGCCCGTCGACGTCGACCTTCAGGACTTTCGGATCCCCCGGAGGCGCGGTGACGTCGACGACGAAAAGGCCGCCGTCGGGCCCGAACGTCGGTCCTTCGATCAGTGTCATGCCCGTTTCGGGGTGGACCTCGCTGACCTGGACGACCTTTTCGGCGGTCCGTTCGGCGCGCTGGCTGGGACCTGCCGTCGTGCTGTCGGTGTCCGGGGAGGTGCTTCCCGTGTCCAGGCCGGAACATCCGACGAGGGCGCCGATCATTCCGAGCGCTGCCATTCCGCGCCAGATGGCGGCGGGTTGCTTTGTGCGCTGTGACATCCTGGCGTTCTGTGACATTCAAGGCTCCGTTGCGGGTGGGGGTCCTCGGGTGGCCGAACGCCGCGCAGTGCTTTGCAGACCGGGGACAGCGGCCGCCCAAAGTGCTTAGGATCATCCTAATCTTTTTGCCGGGTCGGCCCGTAATTGGTGGGGCTGGCGGGATGCTGTCCGGAGCTCGGCGCTTTTGCCGGCTACCCCGCACGGATTCCCACTCTTTGATACCTGCCGGGGCTGCTGCGGCCCCATCAGTCACAGGAATAACGAAGAGTGGGAACGCGTGCCGGGAAGCGGACGTCATCCCCGACGAAACCTGCCCCTGCAACTATGAATTCCCAACGAAATCACAGAAGTGCTTGAGCTGGGGTTTCGTTTGAATCCCCGGCCCGGGGATGACTTCGTTGGCATCGAAGTCTTGTTCTTGCGACGGCCTGCCGTGCTGGGGAAACCGGACGGAATCCCTAGGCGGTATATCCGCATGCTGCTGACTGGAGCGTTTATCCCGGATCGAAAGAGTGGCATCAGGAGGGGATGTCACTAACGGTTACTGACTGCTCATTCCCATGGGACTTCGATTAGTTCGGTGCAGCAGAAAGTTGCGCGGTTTCCATGAAAATTCTGATCAGAGGGTTATCGGACTGCCTTCCAAGATTCCGGCAATCCCGTCTCGGTTTGTAGGGCAGGATAAAGGCTAGGCATTGGTTCTGCTGGCGCGATAGCTGTGCACCTTAATTTGGGGACGGCTTCAGCTCCGCATCCAACGCTTATCCGCCGTCCAGAACAGGGAAAACAGTTAATGTTGCAACATCGAGCAAATGGCGAACCACAGAAGGCAGCCCAGCCGGAACGTCAGCAAACCGGTTCAGCTGAGGTGGCAGGTGACATCGACTCACCGGCAGTATCGGCAGCAGGTCCTGCCGCACCACCCTCCGCGGCGGCAGGGTACGGCCAAAGCCAGCCTCCTCCGCCTGCTTCTCCCGGACAAACCGTTCATCCACCTGCCTCAGGCGCCGACTGGCGACCGGCGGAGGCGTCTTCGCGCGCAAGCCGGAAGCACCTGGTCTACGGGGCAGTCGGCCTCGGCTTTGGCCTGATCGCAGGAATCGGGCTGGGACAGATCAACATTCCCTTCTCCTCCAACGCTATTGAAGAGGCGGCTGAGTCCTGCAGCGTCACGGACACGTATGGCATCGACATCGGTGACAACGGACAGTCAATCTCCATGAGCAGTGAAGGAGAAGACTCCACCGGCGCCGACTATGCCGATATCTCCTGTCTTCTTGCTGAGATGGACATTCCGGACAGTGTGGAAAGCCGGATCGGGACCACCCGAGCGCTGGACGGACGCCAGAGCGCGGACTGGGACGAATTCACTGCATCCTGGGGTTATCACCCCGACAGCGGGCTGAACATCGTCGTCGAAATTACGGATTAGGAGCCTCGTCATGAAACCCCTTGAACAGGAAACAGACCTCGGTCGGTTCCCCGAAAACTCTGCTGTTGCCGCCGACACAAACGGGCCTCCCGGGCCTCCGGGGCCCCCTAAGTCTTCCGGGCCGAGGGCTCCTCGGACCGTGTCCGACCGCCCGAGCAAGCGAAAGGGCAAGGGCTGGGCGTTGGCGTTGACCTGTGTCGTGTTGCTTGGAGGCGGTGGTTTGGCGGGAGCGGCGCTGGTCGATCCGACCGGCAGCGATGAATATGTCGCATTGGAAGCTTCGACGAAGTCCCTTGAGACCGAACTGACAGAGATTGAAGCCGACTACGAGGTGCTTCAAGAAGACTACGACGTCATGGCGGACGGTATTAGGGCGCGGGAAGTCGACGTCGAGAAACGCGAAACTGCAGTGGCGACTTCCGAAGAGAAAGTGAAGGCTGCCGAAGCTACGGTCAAGGCTCGCGAAGATGCGGTCACCGGGGCAGAAAAGACTAAAGCTGCCAACACCGTCGGCGACGGCACCTGGGTAGTGGGACAAGATATTGCCCCGGGAACTTACCGTGCTTCACAGCCTGTCGGGTCCAGCTGCTACTGGGGTGTCTACCGCAGCGGATCCAACGGTGCAGACATCCTTGAGAACGACATTCCAGGAGGAGGGCATCCCGTCGTCACGCTGGCTGAAGGCCAAGACTTTAAGTCGGCGCGCTGCGGGACATGGGAAAAGCAGTAACCACTCCTGTTCGTTTGACCGGAGACCTCCGGGCGAAGGGTCAGACCATGGTCGCGTTCCCGGCGGAATCAAGGCCGGGCCGGACGCCGAACAACATCTGCTCGCGAAACTGCACCTGAAACAGAGGGCGACGGCGGCGCCTCCCGAAAGGGAAGCGCCGCCTTTTTTGGAAGCCCGGTCAACGACGGCCGGACCAATTCACTGGACCTCACGCCCCTGGAGAGGGCGACAGGCGCTTCTTTCCGGCGTGCAGCGGTTCCCCTGATCCGGCCGATGTCGCCTGCGGACTCGATACCGGCCGAAGGGGTGATCAACCCGCCCGACCAGGATCCGCGGGATGTCATGTTACCGACCTAAGTTACCGACCAGTAATATGGCGTGCATGCATCTACTCCTTCGCACGCTTCTGGTCCTCTTCCGCTCCCGCCGGCGCTCTGCATTGGGCTTTTTTGATACGTCATCGCTGCCGATGCGGGTGCTGCCCACTGACATCGACATCGCGATGCACCTGAACAACGGCATGTACCTGTCGCTGATGGACCTGGGCCGCTTCGACCTCATGGTTCGAAGCGGCTTCTGGGCCGCAATGCGCCGCAAGGGATGGAGCCCGGTGGTGGGAAACGAGACCATCAGCTTCCGCAAATCCCTGGAACTGGGCCAGCGCTACACGATCGAAACCAAGGTCATCGGATTCGACGACCGCGCCACTTACCTGGAGCAGCGGATGGTGGCCGACGGCGAAATCTACGCGCGTGCCTACATCGCCGCGCGCTTCGTGTCCAAGCAGGGGCCGGTCAGCAACGAGGACATCTTCAAGGCCGCCGGCGTGCTGCCGCCGGCCGATCTGGAAGTGCCGGAGTGGATCCGGCAGTGGCGGGAAGACGGTGCGCTCCCGAGCACCCGCCGGCCGGCGCCCCACACCTGGAACTGAGTCCTTCCCGCGGTGCCCGGGCCAGAACCGGGCGCACGCATACCGCTCGTCCGACCGGCGGCGTACATTGGCGCGCATGACTCTCTCCCTCAACATTTTCCTGAGCCTGGATGGCGTGATGCAGGGCCCGGGCGCCGCGGACGAGGACCGGTCCGGCGGCTTTGAACGCGGCGGATGGCTGGTGCCGCACATGGATGTGGGCGTGGGCCGGACGGTCACCGGCTGGTTCGCCCGGGGTGACTCGCTGCTCCTCGGGCGGAGCACCTACGAGATGATGCAGCCGTACTGGGAAGGGGTGACCGACCCGGAGGATGCAGTGGCCTACGCCCTCAACCACCTGCCCAAATATCTGGTCTCCTCCACCCTGACCAACCCGACCTGGAACAACACGCGGGTGCTTCAGGGGAACCCGCTGGCGGCCGTCGCGGCGCTGCGCGCGCACCGAGGCGAAATCCAGGTCCACGGCAGCCACCAGCTGGCCCGGACGCTGCACGACGCAGGCCTGGTCGATGAGTATCGGCTGCTGGTGTTTCCCGTCGTGGTCGGATCGGGCAAGCGGCTCTTTGAAACCGGAGCCACGCCTTCGGGCTTCCATCTCCTCGAATCGGAAACCCTGAACAGCGGCGCCCTGCATCTTCGGCTCAGGCCCATACCCTTCGGCAGCGGTGATTTCGAGGCCCGGACCGGGGCCTAAGACCAGCACCAAACCAAAGGGCGGAGCCGCGAGATGCGGCTCCGCCCTTTCGGTGGAACGTGCTGGGCTGTTCGCTAGGGCTGGGACCGGCGCGAGCGCCCGCCGGCCAGCATGACCAGCGGCACCATCAGCAGAAGCAGTGGGATGAGCACGGCCAGGACCTTCGGGGACGTGGCAATCTCGCCGGGGGTCATGGCGGAGGCGCTGGCCCTCATGGTCTCCGCGCCTTCGGAGATTTCCCCGTTGCCGCCGTCGAGCGTTTCACTGCCTTCGGCCAGTTCCTTGTTGCCTTCGGCCAGATCTGCGGCGCCTTCCTTCAGATCACCCGTTCCTGTGGTCAGCGTCTTGCCGCCGTCGTCGAGCTTCACGACGCCGTCGGAAAGGCTGCCGCTGCCGGTAACCAGCTTGCCGGTGCCGTCGGCGAGAGTCACTGTGCCGTCGTAGATCTTGGCGTTGCCCTCGGCGAGGGTGTAGGCGCCGGTTTCCAGGGTGGCCAGTCCGGTGGTCAGGCTGCCGGCTCCGGTGGCGAGCTTGCCGTTGCCTTCGGCGAGGGTGTGGGCGCCGGTTTCCAGGGTGGAGAGACCGGTGGTCAGGCTGCCGGCTCCGGTGGCGAGCTTGCCGTTGCCTTCGGCGAGGGTGTGGGCGCCGGTTTCCAGGGTGGCCAGTCCGGTGGTCAGGCTGCCGGCTCCGGTGGCGAGCTTGCCGTTGCCTTCGGCGAGGGTGTGGGCGCCGGTTTCCAGGGTGGCCAGTCCGGTGGTCAGGCTGCCGGCCCCGGCAGCGAGCTGAAGGTTGCCTTCGGCGAGGGCACCGGCGCCGATTTCGAGTTGAACCAGGCCGGTGTTGAGTGCCGCAGCGCCTGTGGAAAGATCCCCGGCGCCGACGTGGAGCGCTTTCACACCCTCAGCTGCGGTTGCAGCACCGGTTGCCAGGGCAGGAGCCTTGCTGTTGAGAACTTCCAATCCTGCCGAGACGGCATCGGTTCCGTACAACAGGCCGGGGTTGGCTGTGGTTCCATTGCCCTGCAGCCCGAGGTCGATGCCGGCCACCAGGCGTTCCAATCCTTCAAGTTTGTCCGCGGCCAGGCGCATGCCGTCCGCCTGCTCCTTGCCAATCAACGGCTCAAGCTGGGCAGCCCCCGCTCGAAGCTCGGCCGCGCCCTGGGAGACTCCCTGCGGGCTGTAGGGGCTCAGATCGGCCCTGATCTGCTGGGCAACCGTATAGGTCTGGCCCTCCTGGACGGTGTTGATCCCGCCGTTGATCTGCAGGACGCCGCCGTTGACCGCTGCTGCGGCAGGAGCAAGCTTGGCGATGCCATCGACGGCGTCTTTGGCACCGGCGGCCAGCTCGGCTGAGCCTCCAACCAGAGGTTCCATCTTGGAGTGCAGATCGGAGGCGCCGGCAGCAAGCGCGTCCGATCCCTCCCGCACGGTGGTGGCGCCGACGGCAAGGCTCTTGGAGCCTTCGGCTGCGCTGGTGGCGCCGGTGGCCAGCTGCTGCGCGCCGGTGTTGGCGCTGGTGGCGCCGGCGGCAAGCTTGTCGGCTCCGGTGGAGGCGCTGGTGGCGCCGGTGGCCAGCTGCTGCGCGCCGGTGTTGGCGCTGGTGGCGCCGGCGGCAAGGCTCTTGGAGCCTTCGGCTGCGCTGGTAGCTCCGGTGGCCAGCTGCTGCGCGCCGGTGTTGGCACTGGTGGCGCCGGCGGCAAGCTTGTCGGCTCCGGCGAAGGCGCTAATGGCGCCGGTGGCCAGCTGCTGCGCGCCGGTGTTGGCACTGGTGGTGCCGGTGGCGAGCTTGTTGGCGCCGGCGTTTGCGGCTTCAGCGCCGATGAGGAGTTTAACCGCACCCTCATCCAGGCTCGTCGCGCCGTCCTTGAGTGTGGCGGCGCCGGTCTTGGCCGAGGTGATGCCCTTGGCCAGGGTGTTCGCCCCGGCGTCGACCTTCTCGCTCCCGGCGGCAACCTTGTCCGCGCCGTCATGGGCCTTGGCGGCTCCCTCTTTCAGGTCGCCGGCACCGGTGGATGCCCGCTCGGCGCCTTCGCTGAGCTGGGCGGCTCCGGTGGCAACCCGGCTGGTGAACAGCACGAAGAAGGCCAGGAGGAGGATCAGGAACAGGGCCAGCAGTGCTGTCAGAAGTGCATGCGGGCGGGAAGTTGCCCGCCCGGACGGAGAACTCGTCATTGAAATTCCTTTATGTGGGTCAGAACCGGTCCCGTGACCGGGTGGGCCGCGAGGGGTGCCGGTGGGCTCCCGCTCTCAGTGCTGCCGGACCGAAAGCGCCTCTGCTCTGATGACGAATTCCCCCGACAAAAGTGTGATGTCTGTTACATCTAACTTACTGACCGGTAACAAAGCAAGGATTTTCGGGAAGAAGTTACCCGCGGGTAAGTTGCAGTCCCCATAAAAATCAGATAAAGCCATCGGCGTGTCAGGCCGGTTGCGGCAGCGTCGTGGTGAATGCTGGCGGCGACGGCAGTTTGCAGGTGCTTCACCATCGACAAGGGAGCTTCGGATGAGCTGGCTTGACCGTGAAAACATCATCGCCCCGCCTGGGTTCAACCGCTGGCTGATCCCACCAGCCGCACTGGCGGTCCACCTCTGCATCGGGCAGGCGTATGCCACGAGCGTGTACAAAAACGCGCTGGTGGAGCACTTCGACGCCAGCCTCACGCAGATCGGCGTCATTTTTTCCGTGGCCATCGTGATGCTGGGCCTGTCCGCCGCGATCATGGGCACCTGGGTGGATCGGAACGGTCCGCGAAAGGCGATGTTTGTGTCCGCCGTTTTCTGGTCCGGCGGGTTCCTCGTGGGCGCGGCCGGAATCTTCACCGACCAGCTGTGGCTCCTCTACCTCGGTTACGGTGTCATCGGCGGCATCGGGCTGGGCATCGGCTACATTTCTCCGGTCTCCACCCTGATCAAATGGTTCCCCGACCGGCCCGGACTGGCCACCGGGATGGCGATCATGGGTTTTGGCGGCGGCGCGCTGATCGCCAGCCCGCTGTCCTCGGCCCTGCTCACCTTCTATGACCCGGAGTTCGGCACCGCGGACGGTGACGGGGGCGAGGCTGTTGGAAAGCTCTTCATTACCCTCGCTGCCGTGTATCTCGTGTATATGCTCTACGGTGCATGGACCATCCGGGTGCCCGCGGAAGGATGGCGCCCCGAGGGGTTCGATCCGGCCACAGTAGCTGCCAAGTCCTTGGTCACCACCGCCCACGTCTCCGCCGCGAATGCGATCAAAACCCGGCAGTTCTGGCTGGTCTGGATCGTTCTTTTCTGCAATGTCACGGCCGGGATCGGCATCCTGGAACAGGCCTCGCCGATGATCCAGGACTTCTTCCGCCAGCCCGACGGCGTCTCCCTGGTCAGCGCTGCGGTGGCGGGAGGCTTTGTGGGCCTGCTCTCGATCGGCAACATGGGTGGACGCTTTGTCTGGTCCGCCACCTCGGATGTGATCGGCCGCAAGCGCATCTACATGGTGTATCTGGGGGCGGGCGCCGTGCTCTATTTGATGCTCTCGCTGTTCGGCAGCACCTCCACCATCTTGTACGTCCTCCTGGCCTTTGTGATCCTGTCCTTCTACGGTGGCGGGTTTGCCACGGTGCCGGCCTATCTCCGGGACCTTTTCGGCACGTATCAGGTAGGCGCGATCCACGGCAGGCTGCTGACGGCGTGGTCAGCCGCAGGCATCGCCGGCCCGTTGATCGTGAACTCCTTCCTGGACGCCCAGGGAACGCCTGGCGAACTGGATGCCGGCGCGTACCAGCCGGCACTGCTGACAATGGTGGGCCTGCTGATCATCGGCTTCATCGCCAATCTGATGGTGCGTCCGGTCGATTCCCGGCACCATGAACCGCAGGGTGCGGCACCGGAGAACGCACCTGCAACCAAGCTGAAGGATGAGCACCAGTGAAAAAATCTCTCGACCTTCGGGTAGCCCTGAGCTGGCTCCTGGTGGGTGTTCCCTTGGGGTACGGCGTTTTCCAGACCCTCTCCCGGGCTGCTGCGCTGTTCGGCTGACAGAAAGCACCGCTGGGCTCCGGCGCTTCCCTACCCCGTGCTTGTTGGGAGCAGGCCTGCGAAGGCGCGGGCCTGCTCCAGCAGCTGCGGCACGCCTGCCTCCAGGGACGGGGCAAAACGCGTGTCGTTGGGCCGTTCGCCCTTGAGCCACCGGGTGTAGATGGCTTCGCAAAAGATGGAGGCCTTCCACAGGGCCAGCGCCTGATACCACGGCAGCGCCTCAAGGGAGAGCCCGGTCTGCGCCTGGTAGCGCGCGATCAGCTCGCTCCGCCGCAGGTAGCCCGGGCCGCGGGTGACGGCAGACAGCTCCAGTGGGCTGGGAGGGCTGCCGGGCTCAGCGTAGGTTGCCGTCAGATAGCCGAGGTCGGCCAGCGGATCGCCGACGGCGGCCATCTCCCAGTCCAGGACGGCGGTCACCCGAGCGGGGGCGCTGCCATGGAACATCAGGTTTCCCTGCCGGTAGTCGCCGTGAAGGACTGCGGCGTGCTGGCTCTCGGGAAGGTTGTCGGCCAGCCAGCTGCCCAGGCGCGCGACGTCCGGCAGGGACCGCGTCGTATTGATGTCCCAGAGCGCGGAAAACCGTTCCACCTGCCGGCGCAGATAGCCGTCCGGGCGGCCGAAGGACGCGAGTCCGCCGACGGTCACATCCACCCGGTGCAGCTGGACCAGGGTGTCGACGACGGCGTTGCTGGTGGCCAGCCGCTGTGCTGCCGAGTTCAGGGGCGCCGGGACGGTATCGGTGATGACGAGGCCCTCCAAGTAGGTCATGACGTAGAACGGCACGCCCAGCACCGACTCGTCCTCACACACTGCCAGGATGTCCGGAACCGGAACCCCCTGGGTGTGCAGGAGCTGCTGGATCCGCGCTTCACGCACCATGTCATGCGTCGAAGGCGGCAGCGGCGGACGGGGCCCGCGCCGGAGCACGAATACCTCGCTGCCGCGCTGGATGCGGTAGGTGATGTTGGACTGCCCGTCGCCGATCTGAGCCCAGGACAGCGGGCCGGAACCCAGGTTGTGCGCATCCAGGAAAGCAGTGACGGCGTCCAGGATGAGCAGGGGCGGGGAGGCGAGCGCCTCGGCATCGGCCTGGGTTGCCACCACCTCGGTGCCGTCCGGCACTGAGTGCAGGAGGCTCGCGCCTGCCATCTTCTATGCCTCCGCGGAGCTGTAGGTCTGGGCGACGTCGGCCTGGAAGGGCGCGCCGTCCTCCACCGCCCGCCGTCGTTCTGCGGACGCCCGGCGGGCGATGGCCCACTTGTGCGTTTCGTTTGAACCGTCGTAGATGCGGAAGGCGCGCACCTCGTTGAGGTAGGACGCCAGTGGCAGGCGGTCGGAGACGCCGTCGCCGCCGCACAGCTGCAGGGAACGGTCAATCACCCGGTATACCGCCTCGGACGTGTGCGCCTTGGCCACCGAGGACAGCGCGGAGCCGGCCTTGGCATTGGATTCCAGCAGCGTGGCGGTCTTGGTGATGATGGCATCGGAGGTTTCCAGATCCATCACGTTCAGGGCCAGCATGTCCTGCGCTATGCCCAACTCGTGTAGGGCGGAGCCGAACATTTCCCGGGTGTTGGTCCGGTCCAGGGCAATGTCCATGGCCCGCCGGGCCAGCCCGAGCCAGCGCATGCAGTGGGTGAGCCGGGCCGGGCCGAGGCGTACCTGGGCATAGCGGAATCCCCTGCCGGGAGTGCCCAGCACCGCCGAGTCCGGCACGAACACGTCCTCGAAGTGCAGGTGCGGATGGCCGCCGCCGATGGCGCGGTCCATGGTGGAAATCTGTTCGCCGATCCGCACCCCGGGGGTGTCCATGTCCACGAGGAGCATGGTGGCTCCGGCCGGGGCACCACCCTCCGGCGCCGACGCGTCGAGGGCCGGGGTGCGGACCATGGCGATGCAGAAGGCGGCGTTGTTGGCGCCGCTGGTGAAGCGTTTGTGGCCGTTGATGATCCAGCCGCCGTGCACCTTGGCGGCCGAGGTCTGCAGGGCGGCCGGATCCGATCCCGCGCCGGGGTGCGGTTCGGTCATGCCGAAGCAGGACCGGGCCGCACCGGAGACCAGGGGGCGGAGATACTGCTTCTTCTGGTCCTCCGTGCCGATCAGCTCGAGCATGTGCATGTTGCCCTCGTCCGGGGCCTGGCAGTTGAGCACGGTCGGGCCGATCAGGGAATACCCCGCATCCTGGAAGATGGGCGACCAAAACCGCAGCGCCAGGCCCTGGCCGCCGTATTCCTTCGGAGCGTGCGGCGCGAAGACGCCGGCGCTCTTGGCCGCGGCACGCAGCCGGTCGAGGGAGTCCTCGCCGAGGCGCTCACCCGGCAAGGGCTCGGCCGGAATGACGGTGGACCGGATGAAGTCCCGGGTGCGGATGCGCAGGTCTTCGACCTCGGAGGGCAGGGTGCTCATGGGGATGTCCTTAGCAGCTTAGGCATTGCCGCCGGCGGCCAGCAGGCCGCCGTCGAGGTTCAGGATCTGGCCGGTGATCCAGGCGGCGTCGTCCGACGCCAGGAAGGCCGCGGCGGCAGCCACGTCCTCAGGCGTGCCCAGCCGGCCGAGGGGATAAGCAGCGGCTACCTGTTCTTCCCTGCCCTCGTACAGCGCGCGGGCAAAGGCCGTCTTGACGACGGCGGGAGCCAGGGCATTGACGCGGATGGCCGGCCCCAGCTCAACCGCCAGCGATCTGGTGAGCTGCTCAATGGCGGCCTTGCTGACTCCGTAGAAGCTGATGCCGGGGGAGGGGGTCTGCGCGCTGACCGAGGACAGGTTGATGACCGATCCGCCCCGTTCGGCGAAGTCCAGCTTCGGATGGTGAAAGGCGGCCTGTACCCAGCCGAGCGTGCCGTAGAGGTTCACCTCGATGATTTTGCGGGCGGCCTCCGGCTCCAGCTCCATCAGCGGACCGTACACAGGATTGATGCCGGCGTTGTTCACCAGGATGTCCAGCCGGCCGAATGCCCCCGCCACGGTGTCCAGCACCTCGGCGCGGTGTTCCGCGTCGTCCGACTTGCCGGCAATCGCCAGGACCGATCCCTCCGGGAACGACGCCGCTGCCTCCTCGAGGGGCCCGGGTTTCCTGGCCGTGATGCAGACCCGGGCACCCTCGGCGGCCAGCCGCCGGGCCACGGCAAGGCCAATGCCCCGGCTGGCACCGGTGACGATGGCCGTTTTCCCCTCCAGTCGCCGGGACTCGCTGTACTCCTGCATGGGACTCCTCTGATTGCCGGGACCGGGCCGCCGAAAGGGCACCACTCCCAAGCAACCGCTTGGTATGATGCGCGGTCAGGGCTAAGTCTGCTGTAGCGCGAATAGTGTGTCAAGGGCCACGTCACCGCCTGCCAGGCAGCGGGAGGGCAGCCGTCACCGGTACCGGCGGTGCAGGTTTCCCCGGGCCTCCGGGCCGTTTGCCCCTTCCGCGATCCAGGGGCCGGTTCCCTCGGACTGGTCCAGCACGCCCTCCTCCAGCCAGGTGTACCGCCCGGACAGCACCCCCTTGGCGAGCCGGCGGTCCTCGGCATCTGAGTTGCGCCACAGGTCGTCAAAGAGCGCGTCAATCCGCGCGCGGGACTGGGCGCAAAAGGCCCCGGCCAGCTCATACGCTTCGGCACCCTCCGCCGGATTCTTCCCGCGCATCGTCTCGGCCCGCATGCACACTGCCGACATGGCGAACAGCTCAGCGCCGATGTCCACAATCCGGCCGAGGAACACCTGATGGTGCTCCAGCCCGGCCTGCCACCGTGCCATGCCGTAAAAGGTGGACCGGGCGAGCCGCCGGGAGGCGCGGTCGGCGTACCGCAGATGTCCGGAAAGGGGGCCAAACTCCGCGTAGGCGGTGGGCACGGAACCGCGCCCGGCCGCCAGTGTGGGCAGCCAGCGGCCGTAAAAACCGCTGGCCTTCACTGCTGCCCTGGCCTTGTTTCCCAGCGGGGAGTCCGCCACCGCCAGGTCGCCGGCGGCCTTGAGATGGGCATCAACGGCATCACGGGCGATCAGCAGATGCATGATCTCCGTGCTGCCTTCAAAGACCCGGTTGATCCGCAGGTCCCGCAGCTGCTGTTCGGCGGCCACCGCCCGTTCCCCCCGTGCAGCCAGGGACGCCGCTGTTTCAAAACCCCTGCCGCCGCGGATCTGAACGAGTTCGTCAGCGACCCGGTAGGCCATCTCGGAGGCCCAGAGCTTGGCGAGTGCCGCTTCGATCCGGATGTCCTTGGTGCCGGCGTCGGCCATGGAGGCAGACAGTTCAAACACGCTTTCCACGGCGAAGGCAGTGGCGGCGATGAACGCCACCTTTTTGGCCACCGCCTCGTGCCGGCCGATGGGCTGTCCCCACTGCTCGCGGGTGCCCGTCCAGCCGCGGGCGATTTTCACTGACCATTTGGCGGAGGAGGCGCACAGGGCGGGGATGGACAGGCGCCCGGTGTTCAGGGTGGTGAGGGCGATTTTCAGGCCCTGCCCTTCCCTGCCCAGCCGGTTGGCCGCTGGCACGCGCACCCCGCGGAGCCTGGTGACGCCATTCTCGATGCCGCGCAGGCCCATGAAATTGTTGCGGTTCTCCACAGTGATCCCGGGAGTGTCCATTTCCACAACGAAGGCACTGATGCCGCCCTTTTCCGTTCCGTGGGTCGGCACCGCCGCCATGACGACCACCAGTTCGGCGATCACTCCGTTGGTGGTCCAGAGCTTTACCCCGTCCAGCACATACTCGCTGCCGTCCTCCGACGGGACGGCGGTGGCGCGCATCCGCGCCGGGTCGGATCCGACGTCGGGTTCGGTCAGCAGGAACGCTGAGATGGCCCCGGTTGCGCAGCGGGGGAGGTACTCCTCCTTCTGCTCCTCGGTGCCGAAGACCTTGACGGGTTCGGGCACGCCGATCGAGAGGTGGGCGGACACCAGCGCGCCCAAACTGGGGTGCACCGATCCGAGGAGCATCAGGCCGCGGCCGTAGGCGAGCAGGGACAGGCCCAGGCCGGAATACTGCCGGGGAATCTTCATTCCGAAAACTCCCAGTTCGGTCAGGCCCCGCAGGTACTCGTCCGGAATCACTCCGGTGCGTTCAATCAGCTGGCCGTCCAGGGTGGCGCAGAAAGCGGCCAGCCGGTCCAGGAAATCGCGTTCCCGGATTGCTGCCTCGGGATCAGCGGCTTGGGGCCGAATCAGGTCCAGGTTGTAGCTGCCCATGTAAATGCCCTTGGCGAAGCTTGGCCGCCGGTCCTCGGCGATGCGGGAGTCCTCGGCCAGTGCGCGGGCATCCTGGGCGGTGACCACCCGTTCCTTGATATTCCGAACGCCGTCGTCGTTGCTGCTCCGGGCATCCTGCAGGTTCCTTGTGCTCATGGCAGTTCCCCTCGGTCCGGGCTGCACCAGGCAGCCTCCGTTGGCTGTGCCGCCTCAGCGTACGCCCGGAGGGCGCGGGCTGAAAGAGGTGTCCGGTTGCCCGGGAACCTGGCCTTCCATGTTTTTGAGCGAGGGCACAATTCTTGACAAGTGCCCCCTCGGTAGCGTTGGAATAGTAAGCACACTGATTACTTCCGGCGCTCGCTGGAAGTAATGACGCCAACTGGAAAACGTCTACGGGACACGTATACAGGGAAGCAGGCAGATGCAGAACGAGGGGGACTGGGAAGCCGTCCGATTGTTGTCCACGGCAGCCCGGCTGGTGCGTCGCGAGGTCGATAACCGGCTGCGCGATGTGGGTCTGACGCAGGAGCGGGTCACCGTGCTGCGGGTGCTGGTCGCGGACGGACCGATGAAACGCGCGGAGCTGGCGCGGCGGCTGAGAGTTACGGCACAGACGCTCGGAACCTCGCTGGCGACGATGTCGCGCCAGGGGCTCGTGCGCGAGCTGCCCCACGTGCAGGGTGCAGCCAAGCGCGTGGTGGACATCTCCGACTATGGGCGCCGGATGCTGATGCGGGCTGACGACATTGAGCGGGCGGGGTTCAGCGCCGATATCCACCCCGAACTTCGCCGGGAACTCATCAGTCTGATCCGGGAGCTGGAAGTGGACCGGACGGGAGCCTCCGCGTCGCTCTAGGCGCATGGAGCCGCAGGTCCGGCAGGGGTAACGTGATGAGTGATCGAGTAGGAACGTCACGGCCCCGGGCCGGAAGAGGGTAAAAGATGAGTGAAGGCATTCGGATCGCCACCGTGGATGAAATCGACGAAGGAACAGCGGTGAAGGTCGATGCCGAAGTGGCGGGCACCGCTGACGATATCGCGGTCTTCCACAGTGACAACGGGAGCTTCTATGCCCTGAACGACACCTGCACCCACGAGGAAGCATCCCTGTCGGAGGGGTGGATCGAGGACACTGAGGTGGAGTGCCCAATACACTCGGCCAGATTCTGCCTGCGGACCGGGGAGGCGCTCTGCCTTCCGGCGCTGGTGAATGCCAAGACGCATCGGGTCGAGGTCCGCGACGGCGAGGTCTACCTCCACCCCGGCGAAGCACCGGAGTAGTGCCCCGCCCGACTGGCCCGGACTGGCCCGAGCTGCCCCGGCAGCAGGCAGGTGCACTGATTACGCAAGACATACGTTGCGTAATTACCCTGAGGATAGGTTAGCCTTACTTTTGTCCGGTTCATGCCGGGCGCTGGTCAGTCTGAATACAACTACTTTCCCTTAGTCGAGGAGCCCCCATGGCCCTGTCCCGGATGCGCCGCGCTGCGGCCGTTGCCGCCGTTGCCGTTTTGTCCCTTTCCGCCTGCTCCACCGGTTCCGCCGGAGGGGATGGGGCGGGCAGCGGCACTTCCGCCCCTGCGGCTGCAGATTCGTTCCCGGTCACCATCGAGCATGTCTTCGGTGAAACAACCATCGAGGAGGCTCCCGAGCGCGTTGCCACCGTCGCCTGGGCCAACGCGGAGACCGCACTTGCCCTCGGCGTCGTTCCAGTGGGCATGCCGGCCATCGATTACGGCGGAAACGAGCAGGGAACCACGCCGTGGATCGACGAAGCGCTGGAAGAGCTGGGTGCCCCGCTGGGGTCCGAGAACGCTCCGGTCCAGTACTCCGAGACTGACGGCATCGCATTTGACGACATCGCGGCAACCAACCCCGACGTCATCCTGGCCGCGTACTCCGGCTTGGCGCAGGAGGACTACGACAAGCTTTCCAAGATTGCCCCCGTTGTGGCCTACCCCGAAGCTGAATGGGGCACTTCCTGGCAGGAAACCGCCACGATGACCGGCGCAGCCCTGGGCCTGGCTGACGAAGCGGACCAGCTGGTCGCCGACACCGAGCAGTCCATCAAGGATGCCGCTGCCGAGCATCCCGAGCTGGAAGGCAAGACCTTCATTTACGGCAACCTGGCCAAGGGTGCCTCGTCCATCTACACCTCGCTGGATAACCGGCCCAAGTTCCTCACTGAACTGGGCATGGTCCAAGCCCCGGTCGTGGACGAAAATGCACCGGCCGGCGAGTTCTACTTCCCGTGGGCCGATGAAGACGCCAACCAGCTGGACTCCGACGTCTTCGTCACCTGGGTAGCCGACGACGCAGCCGCTGATTCCCTGGCCGCTGACCCGCTGCTCGGCCAGATCCCCGCGGTCAAGAACGGCGGCCTGGTCGCTGACTCCGATGCCGAACGTGTCTTCTCCGTCTCCGCCATCAACGTGCTCAGCATTCCCTATGCCCTGGACAACGTGGTGCCGATGATCGCCGAGGCAGCCGCAGCGGCCGACGCCGCCAAGTAGTCTCCGCACCTAAGAACACCCCGGGTAACCCGGGGTGTTCTTTCGTTTGCCCGTGGGGTTTCCCGGTTCGTGTGTTGGGCCGATTGGACAAAACCCCGATTGGACAGGACCCCCCGGGCAGCTGACACGATCAAAGGATGCAAGACCTGCTTAGTATTGCCTCCGGCCTCGAACCTGTATTCGCCGTCCTGCTCGCCGTGGGAGCAGCATTGCTGCTTGCCCGGATAATGCGTGAATCCGCTGCCAAGATCTTCAAGCGGGTGCCGCGGATCCGGGAAGTGAGTGCCCTGTCGCGCAATCCGCTGCGGCTGGTGCTGTCGCTGATCGGAGTCCGGATCGGCCTGGCGGCCACCGCCGCCGGCACCGACTGGTTCGCACCGGTCAGCTACGTGCTGACCCTGGGGCTGATCGCCTCGCTGGCCTGGCTGGCGGTGGTTGTCCTGCTCATCATCGAGGTGATGCTCCTCAGCCGGTACACCACGGACAGCAAGGACAACCGCCGGATGCGCCGGCTGAAGACCCAGGTCATGCTGGGCCGCCGCGTGGGCGTGGCAGTCATCGTCACCATCGCCGTGGCCTGCGTCCTGCTGACCATCCCCGAAGTGCGGGCACTTGGCGCCGGTATCCTCGCCTCGGCCGGTCTGATCTCCATCGTCGCCGGTCTCGCCGTGCAGAGCACCCTGACCAACGTGTTTGCCGGCATGCAGCTGGCCTTCACCGACGCCATCCGGGTGGACGACGTCGTTGTCGTGGAAACCCAGTGGGGAACCATCGAGGAGATCACCATGACGTACGTGGTGGTGCACCTGTGGGATGACCGGCGCCTGATCCTGCCCTCGACCTACTTCACGACCACCCCGTTTGAAAACTGGACCCGCAAGCAGTCCGACATCCTGGGCACTGTGGAGCTGGACCTGGACTGGCGCGCGCCGGTGGGGGATCTGCGCTCCCATCTGAAGGAAGTCCTCGCCGGAACCGAGCTGTGGGACGGACGCACCGGCGTGCTGCAGATTACGGATGCGGTGAACAGCCTGGTGCGCGTGCGCATCCTGGTCAGCGCCGCTGACAGCGGGGCGCTTTTTGACCTGCGCTGCCTGGTCCGGGAAGCGATGGTGACCTACCTGCAGGAATGGCACCCCGGCGCCCTGCCGCGCCAGCGCTGGGAGGAAGTGCACGCCAAGTCTCCGGAAGTGCACAGCAGCCCGCGGTCCGGGACCGGCGGAAGCCCGGAAGACACGAGCACCTCCCAGTTCTTCACCGGCTCCATGACAGCCGTTGACCGCAGGCATTCCTTTGCCGGTCCGGGCAAGCAGGTCTTCGACGAAAGAGAGGAAAAGTCCGCCGAGGACTAACCCGGGCGCCGTCGTTTTCTTCCTCCGCCGTTGACAGGCGGATCCCTTTCTGGCTGGCTGGCAGCAGGCCCGCGGAACATTGGGGATTGCCCGCCGCGGATTGCCGGACACGGAATGCTCACCACGGAACACTCAGCGACAGGGGTACGGCGATGGCAGACGAATTTGTAATCCACGAACTTCAAGGCTCCAACGTGTGGGCCAAGGACGGTGAACGGCTGGGGCCGGTGGGCCAGGTGCACCTGGACCGGGCCACCGGTGCGCCGGAATGGATTACGGTTGCCCTCGGCCTTTTTGAAACCCGTCAGCATTTCGTCCCGCTGGCCGGGGCGCGCCGGGATGAGGACGACATTTATGTCAACTACTCCCGGCAGGCAGTCGATGACTCGCCCATTGTTGATCCCGACGGTGCCCTCAGCCCGGAGGAAGAAACGCTGCTCACCGACTACTACAAAAAGTTCTGACCTGCCGGGCGGGCTGCGGCTGGTCGGCTCCGCGTACCTTTGGAGGTAAGCCCCCTTACGAATAGGATGAAATACTGTAATCCAACGCACCCAGGAGGCCGTCATGGCGCAGCAGGACAGTGAGGCACGGGCCCAAACGGCACCGGACCCCGACCACGCGAGCAAGCCGGACACCCCGGCTCAGGTCAGCAAGCCCAGCTGGAAGTACATCCTCCGCAAAACGATTCGTGAGTTCTCCAAGGACCAGTGCACCGATCTGGCCGCTGCCCTCACCTACTACACGGTGCTGGCCATGTTCCCGGCGCTGCTGGCCCTGGTTTCGATTCTGGGCCTGATCGGGCAGGCTGAAAGCACCACCAACACGATGCTTGAATTCCTTGAGGAGTTCGCCCCGGGCAGCGCCGTTGACGTCCTGAAAGACCCGATCACCCAGCTGACGACCTCCGGTGCTGCCGGGTTCGCACTGATTGTCGGTATTGCCGGTGCGCTGTGGTCAGCCTCGGGCTACGTGAAGGCCTTCGGCCGATCGATGAACCGCATCTACGAGGTGGACGAAGGCCGTCCGGCCTGGAAGCTGCTGCCGACCCAGCTGCTGGTCACGCTGATGCTGATCCTCCTCGTTGCGGCCCTGCTCATGATGCTGGTGGTCAGCGGCCCCATCGCCGAGACCCTGGGCAACGTGATCGGCCTCGGCCCTGAAGCCCTGATCATCTGGAACATCGCCAAATGGCCCGTCATGGCGATCTTCGCCGTGCTGCTGATCGCGATCCTCTACTACGCCACCCCCAACGTGAAGCAGCCCAAGTTCCGCTGGATGAGCATGGGGGGCTTCATTGCCCTGATCGTCCTGGGGATCGTGACCTTCGGCTTCAGCTTCTACGTGTCGAACTTCGGCAACTACAACGCGACCTACGGCGCCATTGGTGGCGTGATCGTCCTGCTGCTGTGGCTGTGGCTGGCCAACCTGTCCCTGCTGTTCGGTGCCGAGTTTGACGCCGAGGTGGAGCGGGGGCGCGAACTGCAGGCCGGCATTCAGGCCGAGGAGTCCGTCCAGCTGCCTCCGCGCGACACCCGCCAGTCGGAGAAGCGCCAGGAGCAGGAGGAAGAGGACATTGAGCAGGGCCGGAAGCTGCGCCAGCAGCACGCGGGCAAGGACTACGACGACGACCTCCACGACACCCGCTGAGGACACCCGCTGAGGACCGTCAGCGGATCGACCTCCGGGTGATCGACAGGTGATCGACAAGCAGCAGGGCGGCTCCTTCGGGGGCCGCCCTGCTGCATGTCTAGCCCAATTTGCCCTTGACCGCGCGGCGCACGCCATACAGGACCAAGCCGATCGCCAGCAGGATTCCCGCCCGCAGCCAGACCGACCCGGACTGCTGGGCCAGCAGCAGCACGCACGATGCAATCGCCAGGTAGGGCAGCACCAGCGGTGCCCGGAAATGCTTGTGGTCCACGGGGTCCCGCCGAAGCACAATCACCGAGAGGTTGGTGCTCAGGAAGACCAGGAGCAGGAGCAGCACCACGGTCTCGGCCAGGGACTCCAGCCCGCCGGTGACAGTCAGCACCATGGCCACGCCGGTGGTGGCGATGATCGCGACCCACGGCGTTTTCCGGTTGGGCAGGACCCGGCCAAAGACGCGGGGCAGCAGCCCCTGTTCGGCCATGCCGAAGGTCAGCCGGCTGGACATGATCATGGTGAGCAGGGCGCCGTTGGCCACGGCCACCAGGGCAATCAGGCTGAACAGCCAGTCCGGCACGCCAAATCCGGTGGCACTGACCACGGCCAGCAGCGGTCCGCTGGAGTTGGCCAAGTCCCCGGTGGGCAGCGCTGCCGCGGCGGCAACTCCGATCAGCAGGTACACCACTCCGGCCGTGAGCATCGCCCCGAAGAGTGCCTTCGGATACACGCGCTGCACATCGCGCACCTCTTCGGCAACGTTGGCTGACACCTCGAAGCCCACGAAAGAGTAGTAGGCAATAACTGAAGCACCCAGGACCGCCGTCGCCGGGTTAACCCCGGCGGGGAACTGGGTGATCTGTTCCGGGTGGCCGTTTCCCTGGCCGACCATGACCGCCACCAGCACAATCACCAGCACCAGGCCCGAGACTTCGATGACCGTCATGACCACGTTGCTGCGCACCGACTCCGAGATGCCCCGGGCATTGAGCAGCGCCACCAGAAGCAGGAACACGATCGCCGCCGGCCCCGGCGGGACGTCCACGAACGAAGCAAGGTAGTCGCCGGTAAAGGCGAGGGACAGGCCGGCGGCGCTGGTCACTCCCGCGGCGAGCATGCAGAACCCCACCATGAAGGAGATGATCGGGCGTTTGAAGGCGCGCTCCGCAAACACGGCCGCCCCGCCGGCCTTGGGATACTTGGTGACCAGCTCCGCATAGGAGCTCGCCGTGAGCAGGGCCAGCAGGAGGGCGACGGCCAGCGGCACCCAGATGGCGCCGCCGACTTCGCCGGACACTTCACCGACCAGCGCGTAAATACCGGCCCCGAGCACGTCGCCGAGGATGAAAAGGTACAGCATGGGACCGGTGATCCCCTGCTTGAGTTTTGAGGCGGGCGCGCCCTGCGGGCTGTTGTCCATGACGAAAAGTGTAGGCCAATCATAAGTGTGCTGACGATCGGCAAATATAGGGTAAAAATATTCCATGACTTCTGTTCCACATTCCCTGCCCGCCCGCTGCGACGTGGTGATCGTCGGCGGCGGGATCGCCGGTCTGAGCGCCGCAACGGTGCTTGGCCGGGCCCGCCGCCGGGTCGCCGTAATTGATGCCGGCCGTCCGCGCAACGCTCCGGCCGGCCACGTCCACGGTTTCCCCTCGCGCGACGGCATCGCGCCGATGGAACTCCTGGATTTGTGCCGGTCCGATCTGGAGCGGTACGACGTCGAACTCATCGACGGCGAGGTGGCGCACCTGGGGGACGGGCGGCCGGGGAACGGTGACGGCCGCACCGTGCGACTGGCCGACGGCAGGCTGCTGCACGGCCGGCACGTGGTGATCGCCTCGGGTCTGCGGGACGTGCTGCCCGACGTCGCCGGCGCGGAGGAGCGCTGGGGCAGGGACCTGCTCCAGTGCCCGTACTGCCACGGCTGGGAGGTTGCGGACCGGCCCCTGGCAGTGCTCGGAACCGCTCAGAGTTCGGTTCAGCAGGCCATCCTGGTGCGCAGTTTCTCCCGTGACGTGACCTTGATCCTGGCGGAAGAAATGGAGCTTTCCGCGGAGGATGCCCGTTCGCTGGCTGCCATGGGGGTTCAGGTGGTGTCGGGAACGGCTGTCCGGCTGCAGACCGCGGATGATGCGCTGTCAGCGGTGGTGCTGGCGGACGGCCGGCTGGTGCCCTGCCGGGCGGTGTTCTGCGAGCCGGGTGCCAGCGTTGATCCGAGGCTCGCCGGCACTCCGGGCTGCCGCCGGGACGCGGACGGCTGCATCGAAACTGATGCCGAGGGCCGCACCGGAGCGGACCGGGTCTGGGCGGTCGGCAACGTCACCGACCCCTCCAGCCAGGTGGTGGCCGCCGCCGGCGACGCCTACCGCCTCGCCGTGGCCCTGAATGCGGAATTGCTGGAGGAAGACATTGCCGCGGCCGTCCGCGCGGCGGAAAGCCGGGCAGCCGGAGAACCTGCCGCCGCCGCGGCGCCGGTCAGCGCCGCGGAGCCAGCAGCGGCGAGCCGCTGACGCCGTCGCCTTCCGACATCCCGTCCAGGATGAGCTTCAGCGACTCGACGGAGGTCTTGCGCGGAGCCCAGCCCAGCAGCTCGCGTGCCCGGGAGGTGTCCATGATCGGAGACCCGGCTGCCATGTCGATCCAACCCGGATCGGTGCGCTGCAGGCGTGCCGCCCAGGTGAGGCCCACGACGGCCCGCACCAGCTTCACCGGAATGGTCAGCAGGCGCCGGGCGCCGAGTGCGCCCGCCAGCAGCTCCGGGGTGATCACCGGCTCGGCGGCAATGTTGAAGGGCCCCTCCGCGCGCTGGTCCAGCACCCGCCAATAGGCATCGGCCATGTCATCAGCGTGGACAATCTGGAAGGAGAACTCCTTCGGCAGCGGAATCAGCGGCAGGCTCAGCTTGTTCAGGATGGCCTTGGGAAACAGCGGTCCCAGGAAGTAGTTGCCGATCTCGGTTCCGGCGCTCGAGGAGAAAACCAGCCCCTGCCGCAGGCGCGCCACCGGGATCTCCGGATACTCGCGCTCGAACTTGTCCAGCAGCGCTTCCTGCTCGCCCTTGTGCCGGCTGTAGTGGGAACTGGCTATGCCGCGCGCCGGCCAGGACTCGTCGGTGAGCCGGTCCTTCGGCGCGGGTGAGTAGGCGCCCACGGACGACGCGCAGACAAATTGGCGCACTCCCGCCGCCGCGGCTGCAGCCAGGGCATTTTCGGTGCCGTGCACATTGATGCGGTGCAGCTCGGCTTCGTCATGGTTTGGCTGCAGTGCCCAGGCCAGGTGGACGACGGCGTCCGCGCCCCGGAGCGCCTCCGTCAGTTTTTCCCGGCCCTCGCCGGTGGCGATGTCGATACTGTGCCAAGAGACGCCGTCGTACGGCGCGACGGAAGGGTCCGGCAAACGCCGGGCGATACCCACAATTTCCAGGCCATCCGGACGTTCGCTGCGCGCCTGGGCCAGTCGGCGCAGCACTGCTGTGCCGACGTTTCCGGTTGCTCCGATAACAGCTACTCGCATCTGGCTGGGTCCTTCCCCGCCGCAGATTCCGTACCGCGGATTCTCCGGCTGTTGGTGGTCATGGGTAAGCAGGCGTGTCGTTCCTTCGACTCTACCGGCGGGAGCGGCGCTGGAGCAGGGTGGCGCAGCGCGGCGGCCCAGCCGTGTGCCGGAGCACATCGAAAAGCCGGGGGCGGCGGATAAGCGGATAGTGTGGACGCCAGAGCTTTACACACGACTGAATTCCATGAGAACGGGGAGCGCCATGGCCGAGCGAACTGGAACAGGGCAGAACGACGGCGCCGGCTTCAGCACGCGCGGGGCGTATGTCACCGGGGGTGCGGAATACACCCGGGACACCAACTACATTGAAACGCGCATCACCCGCGACGGTGCCGACGGTTATCCGGTGGAGGCCGGACGGTACCGGCTGATCGCGGCACGCGCCTGCCCCTGGGCAAACCGGGCCATCATCGTGCGGCGGCTGCTGGGGTTGGAGGACGCCATTTCGCTGGGCACGCCCGGGCCCACCCACGACGCCCGCAGCTGGACCTTCGACCTGGATCCCGACGGCAGGGACCCCGTCCTGGGCATTGAACGCCTGCAGGAAGCCTTCTTCAGGCGCACGCCCGGCTACAGCCGCGGCATCACCGTTCCCGCGATCGTGGACGTTCCCAGCGGCGCCGTCGTGACCAATGACTTTCCGCAGATCACTGAGGACTTCTCGACGCAGTGGAAGGACTTCCACCGCGACGGCGCACCGGACCTGCTGCCGGCGGAACACCTGGAAGAAATGCGCGCCGTCAACAAGCGGATTTTCACCGAGGTCAACAACGGCGTCTACCGCTGCGGATTCGCCGGCTCGCAGGATGCCTACAACGCCGCGTACGACCGGCTGTGGGCGGCGATGGACTGGCTGGAGGATCGGCTGTCCCGGCAGCGCTATCTGGTTGGCGACACCATCACCGAGGCTGATGTCCGCCTGTTCACGACGCTGGTCCGTTTTGATCCGGTCTACCACGGCCACTTCAAATGCAACCGGAACAAGCTCACGGAAATGCCCAACCTCTGGGGGTACGCCCGGGACCTGTTCCAGACGCCCGGCTTCGGGGACACCGTCGATTTTGAGCAGATCAAGGCGCACTACTACATCGTTCATGAGGACATTAACCCCACCGGAATCGTCCCCAAGGGGCCGGAACTCTCCGGCTGGCTCACCGGGCACGGCCGGGAGCGGCTGGGCGGCCGCCCGTTCGGCGACGGAACTGCTCCGGGCCCGGTCCGGGCGGGGGAAGAAGTGGCTGCGGGCCCGGAGGGCCGGCAGCAGCCGTCCGCATGAATCCTCACGGCCCCGCGTAGTTTTCCAGATTGCCGGTTAATAGGGCATGGAAATGTTTCATAAGCGCCCGAACCGTAGGTTAGCCTTACTTAAGATTATTCCGTCTTGAAGGAGGTGCCGCCGTGGGCGTGAAGATCAGCCACCCCGCACCGGCACCTCACCCCGTCGGTCCGGCAGCTCAAACCGTCAGTCCGGCAGCGCAGTCCGGCCCGCAGCCGGCGCCGCGAACCGGCGCACATCCGGCCGCGCGCCGGGGCGTCCTGCTTGCCGCCTCGATCGCCGGGCTGGCGTTGGCCTGCCTTGCGTCGGTGGCCTTTGGTGCACGGGCGCTGTCCTTGGAGACCGTCTTTCAGGCACTGACCGCCTATGACCCGGGGAACGGGGACCACGCAGTGGTGGTGTCCCGCATTCCGCGCACCGTTCTGGGGCTGCTGGCTGGCGGCGCGCTGGGACTCGCGGGAGCCGCGATGCAGGGCGTGGCCCGCAACCCCCTGGCGGATCCCGGAATCCTGGGCGTCAACGCCGGAGCCGCGTTCTTCGTTGTCCTGGGCATTTACGGCTTCGGTGTAACCGCGTTTGCCGGCTATATCTGGTTTGCCCTGGCCGGAGCCGCGCTCGCCGCCGTCGTGGTCTACACGGTGGCCAGCCTGGGCCGCGAAGGTGCCACCCCGGTGAAGCTGGCACTGGCCGGCGCCGCCCTCTCCGCCGGGCTCAGTTCGTTCATGAGCGCCCTGCTGGTGTCCAGCCAGCAGACCTTCGACGTCTTCCGGTTCTGGCAGGTGGGCAGCGTCGCGGGCCGCGGCTGGGACGTGATCACAGCCGTGCTGCCGTTCCTGGCCGTCGGCGCCGTCATCACCCTGGGCGCCGGCCGCGCGCTGAACGGGCTGTCCCTGGGCGATGACCTGGCCCGCGGGCTGGGCCAGCGGGTGGGGCTCAGCCGGGGGATCACAGCCCTGGGAGTGGTGCTGCTGTGCGGCGCCGCCACCGCCGCCGCGGGTCCGATCGGCTTTGTGGGCCTGGTCATCCCGCACATGGTGCGCTCCCTGACCGGCCCCGATTACCGATGGATCCTCCCGTTCTCCCTGGTCCTGGCCCCGGTCCTGCTGATCGTCGCCGACGTTGCCGGGCGACTGGCCCTGCCGCCGGGAGAAATTCCCGTTGGCGTCATGACGGCAGTGATCGGCGCACCGGTGTTTATCTGGCTGGTTCGGCGCCGGAAGCAGGCGCAGCTGTGAGCGCGCTGCTGGACCGCTCATCCGCCCGCTCCGGGAGCGCCTCCGGGAGCGGCTCCGTGCCGCCGGAATCCGGCGGCGCAGTGATCCGGGCGGCCCGCCGCAGGTCCGCCCGCCGCCTCCGCACGGTGACCGCGGCCCTGGCCGGCGCCGTCGTCGTCCTCTTCGCCGTGAGCATCCTGCTGGGCACCTACACCGTAACCATCCCCGATTTTTTCCGGATCCTGGGCGGAGAACAGATTCCGGGCGCCACCTACATCGTGATGGAAAGCAAGCTGCCGCGGGCCGTCATCGGCACCCTGGTCGGTGCCGCGCTGGGGATCGCCGGCAGCGTCTTCCAGACCATGCTGCGCAACCCGCTGGCCAGCCCGGACATCATCGGCATCAGTTACGGCGCCAGCGCCAGCGCGGTCGTCGGGATTGTGGTCTTCGGGGCGCGGGGAACCACGGTTTCCCTGGCTGCGCTGGCCGGCGCGCTAATCGTGGCCCTGGCCATCTATCTGCTCTCCCGGCAGGGGGGAGCGGCCGGATACCGGCTCATCCTGGTGGGCATCGGGTTTGCCGCAGTGATGCAGGCAGTTGTCATGTTCCTGATGACCCGCACCGATGTCCGCACGGCCTCGCAGGCGCTGGTGTGGCTGAACGGCTCCCTGAATTCCGCCAGCTGGGACCGCGCCGGAGCCCTCGCCGTCGCCCTGCTGGTCCTGCTGCCGGTCACCGCGGTGCTCGCCCGGCAGCTGCGCGGGCTCGAACTCGGCGACGACACCGCCGCCGGACTGGGCCTGCGGGTGGAAGCGTCCCGGCTGGGCCTGCTCGTCACCGGTGTGGCCCTGGCCGCCGTCGCCACCGCCGCCGCCGGCCCGGTATCCTTTATCGCCTTCCTCTCCGGGCCCATAGCCCGCCGCCTGCTGGGCGGCCGCCAGTCCCTGGCGGCCTCGGCACTGGTGGGATCAGTGATCGTGCTGGCCGCTGATTTTGCCGGTGCCAATCTGGTGCCCGGAGTGTCCCTGCCGGTGGGCGTGGTCACCGGCGCCCTGGGCGCTCCGTTCCTGCTGTGGCTGCTGGTCACTTCCAACCGTGTAGGCCGAGGAGGCTGAGATGGGTTCCCATTTCCAAAACCAGCGGGACGTCCAGGACGGGCAAGACCTGCACGCCCTGAGCGCGCAGGACGTGGTGCTCGCCTACGGGGAGCGCACCGTGGTCGACGGGCTGTCCGTCACGCTGCCGGCCGGCCGGATCACGATGATTGTCGGCGCCAATGCCTGCGGCAAGTCGACGCTGCTGCGCGGCCTGGCCCGGCTGCTCAAACCGACCCGCGGAACGGTGCTGCTCGGCGGCCGGGACATCTCCTCCCGCCCCGCGCGTGAGGTGGCCCGGATCCTGGGGCTGCTGCCCCAGACCCCCACCGCGCCGGACGGCATCACCGTCGCCGACCTCGTGGGCCGCGGCCGGTACCCGCATCAGGGCTGGTTCCGCCAGTGGACGCAGGCCGACGACGACGCCGTTGCCGCCGCGCTGGAAGCGACCGGCACCCTGGACCTGGCCGAACGGAACGTCGACGAGCTCTCCGGCGGCCAGCGCCAGCGCGTCTGGATTGCCATGGCCCTGGCCCAGGAGACGGAGGTCCTGCTGCTGGATGAGCCCACGACATTCCTGGACGTCACGCACCAGATCGAGGTGCTGGACCTGATCACCGACCTCAACCGCCGGTCCGGCACCACGGTGGCAATCGTGCTGCACGACCTTAACCTGGCCGCCCGCTATGCTGACCATTTGATTGCGATGAAAGCCGGAGCGATCGCCGCCCAGGGCGCCCCGGCAGACGTCGTCACGGAAGACCTCGTGCATGACGTATTTGGTCTTGAATCCCGCGTCATCACCGATCCTGTGTCCGGGACGCCTATGGTGGTTCCTTTGGGGCGGCATCACCAGGCTCCAGCGGAGAAGGAACAGCCGGAGAAGGAACAGCCGGAGAAGGAACAGCCGGAGAAGGAACCGCAGGAGAAGGAACAACAGGAGAAGGAACCGCACGAGCAAGCTCCATCGGAGAAGGGGCGCGCTGCCGGCCCTGTGGGCTACCTGCCCAATCCGCACGACATCCGCAGCGCACCCGACACCGAAACCCGCCTGGAGGCAGCATCATGACGCAAGTCAGTACCCGCACCGGAGCAACAGCCGCACCCCGCAAGGCACGCCGTGCCTCCAGCGCCGGAGCGGTGATGTGCTTCGACGTTGAGGTGAGGCGGGTACAGCGGCTGAGCGGCAACTTCCAGCGGATCACCTTTGCCGGTCCCTGCCTGGCCGAGTTCGGCGTTCAGGGGCAGACCCACGACCTGCGGATCAAGGTTGTTGTGCCCTCCGTCGACGCAGCCGGCCAGCCGATCGCCGTGCCGGAATTCGACTGCAGCGACACCAGCTGGTACCGCAACTGGCTGCAGCTGGACGCCGGTGTGCGCGGTTCCATGCGCACCTACACGGTCCGTGCGGCACGCTGCGTCGGCGCGGATCCGGAGATCGACGTCGATTTCGTCCTGCACTTCGACGAGCAGGGCAAGGGCGGGCCCGCCTCCAGCTGGGCTGCTGCAGCGCAGCCCGGTGACAAGGTGAGCATCATCGGCCCGAACGCCGCCCATTGCATCACCGCGGAGAGCTACGGCGGAATTGAGTGGCGTCCGGGAATGGCGCGGCACATCCTGCTGGCCGGTGATGAAACGGCAGTTCCCGCCATCACGGCCATCCTGGAATCCCTGCCCGCTGACATCACCGGGCATGCACTGCTGGAGGTGCCCGCCGACTCCGACATGCAGCCGGTCGTGACCGATTCCTCAGTTCAGGTCACCTGGCTGTCCCGCGGCGCCCGCCCCCACGGCGAGCTCCTGGAAGCAGCTGTCCGCAACGCCGTCGCGCTTCCCGGCTGGGCCTCGGTGGAGGGGGCGCCGGTCCCGCCGCGGCAGGAAATCGCGAGGCAGGAGATCGAGGACGTCAACGTGGACGAGGCCATCCTCTGGGAGACCCCGCAGCGGCTCACCGCGGCCGCAGTGAAGGCCACGCCGAACCCGCTCACGCCTTCCGGTGCCCTGCCGTTCTACGCGTGGATCGCCGGCGAGGCGGCAGTGGTCCGCGGGCTGCGCCGGTACCTGGTCAGCGAAGCCGGAATCGACCGCAAGCAGGTGGCCTTCATGGGCTACTGGCGCAGCGGCCGGGCCGAACTCTAACCGCCCGACCGCCGACCCGGCGCCGGTCCTGAGGCGCCGGGCGCAGGGCATGTTGGGGTTGGTCACATTCTGTGGCCGCCGAAAGTTCTTCGCCGGTAAAGTGGATATTGGGTTGAGGCGCAGCCTGCCCTCCCCGTGCTCCAAGAGGTTCATTGTTCAATACCTTTCTGCCGAGAATCGCACAGAGGTGATGAATTACGAATATCTCAACAGAGACCCTGCGCTACTTTTCCGAACTCAAGACCCGGCTCCTGAACTGGGCCACCGATGACCGGCCCCCGGGGCTGGAACTGAAGTCGACAGTCGAAAAGCACCTTCCCGAAGAGCTTCCCCCGGCAGTGACCACCTTCACGAAGCGCCTGCCCGCGAAGCTCCCCCCGGCGGTCAAGGCCGGAGCCCTGAACCGGGATTGGCTGACCAACCGGGACTGGCTGTCCACCCCGCTCCGCAAGACCGGTGCCATCAGTGCCGGTGCGGCGCTGGCCCTGGGCTCCGTCGTCGTCGGAACCGCCCAGGCCGCGCAGCCGGCCGATGTGGAGCGCACCGTGGCTGTCTCCGAGATGGATCCGACCCTCGACGGCGAGGGTGAGGGGAATCCGGAAGCCCAGGGCGCGGCCGACGGAGGCGAACCTCCTGCCGACGGCGGCGAACCTCCTGCCGACGGCGGCGAGGCACCGGCACCCGTGGGGGAAGCCGCACCCGCTGAAGAGCTCCCGGCCGAGGAGCCCGCACCCGCGGAGGAGCCAGCACCCGAGCCGGTCGTTGAGGAAACCGGGCCCGTGGTACCCGTGGACGACGTGCGGGTGACCTGTCCGTACGGCTGGCGGACGAATGTGAATCCGCTGCTGCCCGCCGGTTCCTCGGAGCTCCACAACGGCATGGACTTCGGCGCCACCACGGGGACCCCGGTGAAGTCTGTCCTCCCGGGCACCGTGACCTACGCCGAATACCACCAGTACGGTGGCCTGCGCATCGTGGTGGACCACGGCGACGGCACCGAGACCACCTACAACCACCTGAACGAGATCCTGGTCGATGTGGGCCAGGTGGTGGGCGCCGGCGAAATGATCGGTACCGTCGGCAGCACCGGAAACTCCACCGGCCCGCACCTGCACTTCGAGATGATGCGGAACGGTGAGTACGTGGATCCGGCGCCCCTGCTGGGACTCTAGCCCCTGCCCGGGGCTGGAGCTCCGGAGTATCTAGACCCGGGGATCCGTGAGGATCGCCGGGTCCTTCTTCCCGTGCGGCATCCGGACCCGCAGGGAACCCGGGTCCACCCGGAACGCGACGTGGGATGCCGTGCCCAGATGGTCGCCGTCGACCTCGAATTCCTGCGGAACCTCGGTGAAGATTTCGGCTTCCTTGCACTGGTAGTAGTCCACGGAGGTGCTTCCCTTTCCGCGGCGCAGCAGGCCTTTGACAACGCTGAGCCAGCCGAACCGGCCCTTGGGGGACATGGTCATGATGTCCAGCAGCCCGTCGTCGATGCGGGCGCCGGGGAAAATCTCCAGGCCGCCCACGATCTTTCCGCAGTTCCCGCCCATCACGCTGCGGGGATGGCCCGAGATTTCCTTGCCGCCGTCCAGCCGGATGGTGCTCTTGACCGGCTTGCCGGGAAGATTCCGGACGCCGGCGTCGACATAGGCCAGCCAGCCCACGCGGTCCTTGAGGGTGTCGTTCGTGTCGCCCATCAGGGCCGCGTCGTAGCCGAGGCCGGCCATGACCAGGAAAACGTCGCCTTTCAGTTCCCGGTCCAGGATGACGCGGACGACGTCGATGGCGCGGTCGGTGCCCGTGAGGGCGGCGGTGACGGCACCCTCGGGATCATCGACGGCAATGTCCAGGTTCCGGGCCAGGAGGTTTCCGGTCCCCAGGGGAAGCAGGCCGAGCGGGGTGTCCGTGCCGGCCAGTTCGGCGGCGACGCAGCGCACCGTGCCGTCACCGCCGGCAGCGATCACCAGGTCCACCCCGGCCTCCAGCGCCTCACGGGCCATGCCGCGGCCGGGATCGTCCTCGGCGGTTTCCAGCCACATCGGTTCCTCCCAGCCTTCGTCCCGGCAAATCCCGTTGACCAAGGCACGGATGTCATAGTCGGTTTTCTTGATGGGGTTCACAATGACGGCGGCGCGCTGGCGCGTTCCGGCGGCTGAGCTGGCTGAGCTGGCCATGGGGTCCTTTTTGATTGCAGCGGGATGGTACGGGCGTGCGGCATGTGGGCTTGTCTCGAGTCTAATCCGCCGACGGGCGCTGCGGCGCCCGGTGCGGCAACCGGAACGGAGGACTTGTAACCTGTGGGAGTGACTTTTACTTCTCGTTATGTGGCTCTGGGCGATTCCTTTACCGAAGGCGTGGGGGATTGGGACGATTCCCGGCCCAACGGCGTCCGGGGCTGGGCGGACCGTGTGGCCGAACAGCTGATCCTTGCCGAAGGTTCCTGGGGCTACGCCAACCTGGCGATCCGGGGCAAGAAACTGCACCAGGTGCTGGCGGAGCAGGTGGACGCCGCGATCGCGCTGGAACCTACCCTGATCACCATCTACGCCGGCGGCAACGACATCCTGCGCCCGAAGGTGGACATCGATGCGCTGGTGGACGCGTACGACGCCGGCATCGCCAAGCTGTGTGCCTCGGGTGCCGCCGTGCTGGTGTTCACCGGCTTCGACTCCGGCCAGGCTCCCGTGTTCAGCGCCACCCGCGGCCGCACCGCCCTCTACAACGAGCTGGTGCGGGAGTCCGCCGACCGCCACGGCGCCGAACTGGTGGACTACTGGCGGATGAAGGAACTCCAGGACGAGCGCTACTGGGACATCGACCGGCTGCACATGTCGCCTGCCGGACACATGCTTATGGCAAAGAGGGTCCTGGAAGTCCTGCGCCGCACGGATGCCATCGACCTGCCGGAGCTGGAGGCCCTGCCTGCCCGGACCCGGGCCGAGCAGCTGCGGCGGGATGCCCAGTGGGCGAGGGAATACCTGGGGCCGTGGGTCGGGCGCCGGCTGCGGGGGATCTCCTCCGGCGACAAGCTCACCGCGAAGTACCCGGTCCCGGTGCGCATCGAGGCTCCTGCCGGGATCTGATGCCCGGAAACCACCTGTGCCGAGGCTTTCCGGCGGAAAATACGGCCAAAAAGGCGTTCCCGTGAGATGTTTCACAATCGCCGCTGTAGTTCTTATGGTGGCGCGGATTCAGCCGCGCGCGGTGCTCCTGAAACGGAGCCAGGCTGCCCCGCAATTCGGCAAGCGGGGGTGTTTTTCCTAAACTTGATGCTCTGCCCGGCGCCTATTGCGGCGTCTGGCCGGTTGCTTCCGATACACGCAGCTGACTTCTAGGAAAGATAAGCCAACATGCCTAAAGATGCACCGCTTTTGCGCCGCCCCGCCCTGAGGCGCCGGCGCCTTCGTGTCGATGACGTGAACGTCGTCGACAAATCAATGATGAAAAAGGCCGTCGGCGGAACCGTCGTCGGCAACACCATGGAATGGTTTGACATCGGTGTCTACGGCTATCTGGCCGTCACCATGGGTGCTGTATTCCTCTCAGAGGCCGACGCCTCCGCTCAGCTGATCTTCAGCCTGGGTGTCTTCGCTGCAACCTTCCTTGCCCGCCCCTTGGGCGGCATCGTCTTCGGCCGCATCGGCGACCGCATGGGCCGCCAGAAGACCCTGGCCACCACGCTGATCCTGATGGCCGCCTCGACCTTCGTCATCGGGCTGCTGCCCGGCTACGACACCATCGGCATGTGGGCTCCGGTCCTCCTGGTGCTCATGAAACTCATCCAGGGGTTCTCCACCGGCGGCGAGTATGCCGGTGCCACCACCTTTGTGACCGAGTACGCCTCGGACAAGCGCCGCGGCTTCCTCTCCAGCATCCTGGATCTGGGCAGCTACATGGGCTTCGCCCTTGGTGCAGGCGTGGTCTCCATCATGCAGCTGACGCTGAGCGCCGAAACCATGCTGGACTGGGGCTGGCGCATTCCGTTCCTGATCGCCGGTCCGCTCGGCATGATCGCGATCTACTTCCGCTTGAAGATCGAAGAATCACCGGCGTTCCAGGCCACCCTGGATGCGCAGGAGGAAAACGCCGCGTCAGACCACCCCGACGAGTCCGCCACGCCTCCCGGCACCCTGGCCATGATCGGCCTCTACTGGCGTCCGATCCTCGTCGCCATGGTCCTGGTGGCCGCAGCAAACACCGTCGGATACACGCTGACGTCCTACATGCCGTCGTACCTGACGGATTCCATGGGCTATGACGCCCTGCACGGCACGCTGCTGACCATTCCGGTCCTGGTGCTGATGGCACTGTGCATCCCGCTGGCCGGAAAGCTCTCGGACCGCATCGGCCGCCGCCCGGTCCTGCTGATGGGTGCCGGTTTCACCATCGTCCTGGCCGTTCCGGCGTTCCTGCTGATCGGCATGGGTCCGGTCTGGTCCACGCTGCTGGGCCTGATCCTGCTCGCCCTGCCCGTCACGCTGTACGTGTCCAACCTGGCCTCCGCGCTTCCGGCCCTGTTCACCACGGCCAGCCGCTACGGGGCCATGGGCATTTCGTACAACTTTGCCGTGGCCATCTTCGGCGGCACCGCGCCGTTGATCATGCAGGGTCTGATCAACCTCACCGACAACGACATGATGCCGGCCTTCTGGCTGATGGCGACCTCCGTCGTCGGCGCCGTGGCCGTGTTCATCATGAAGGAATCGGCCAACCGGCCCATGCCGGGCTCCATGCCCAGCGTCGACACCGCCGAGGAAGCCCACGAACTGGTGGCCACCCAGGACGAGAACCCCCGGCTCGACGTCGACTCCCTGCCCTTCGCCACGGAGACGGCTGAAGCAGACGGCAGCACCAAGCAGTAAGCAGCAAGCAGTCGACAGCCGGCCCGCCGATCATTGAAGGCTCAACCAACCATGGGAGAATGGACGCATGAGTGAACTTGCTGCACCAGCCCCCCGGTGGCTGAGTCCCGATGAACGGCGGGCCTGGCTGGCCCTGTATGCCGTTGCCACGCGGCTTACCCCCACTCTGGATGCCGACCTGTTTCGCAGGGCGCGGATAACCCTCTTCGACTATCACGTGCTGGCGATGGCTTCCGAGGCTCCCGGCCGCGCACTGCCGATGAGCGAACTGGCGGCACGGTCCAACGCCTCCCTCTCCCGGCTGTCCCATGTGGTAAAAAAGCTGGAGAACCGGGGCTGGATGGAACGCTCCCCGTCTCCGGATGACGCCCGCGTGACCACCGCGGCGCTCACCGACGAAGGACTGGCCGCCCTCGAAGGGCTGGCTCCGGATCACGTCCGATCCGTGCGGGACCTGGTGTTCGACGGGCTTGATGCCCGCGACGTCGAGGACCTGGAACGGGTGGGGCGCAAAATTCTGGCCCGGATCGAGCCGGGCAACAGCATTCTGGAAAACGACCAGACATGACGTGGGGATTCCTGCCAGCGTAGGAAACACTTGAAAACCCACTTTCGTCCCAAGCGAGAGGCACTTTTCCATGCAGGCATCACGGATTTTGACAATTATTCTTGCCGGCGGAGCGGGCGGCAGGCTCGGCGCGCTCACCGAGCACCGGGCCAAGCCGGCCATGCCGGTGGCGGGATCCTACCGGCTCATCGACGTGCCGCTGTCCAACCTCCACAACAGCGGATTCTCGGATGTCTGGATCGTGGAGCAGTACAAGCCCAAGTCCCTCAATGACCATCTCGTCAGCGGGCGTCCCTGGGACCTGGACCGGACCAACGGCGGCCTGCGGGTGCTTCCGCCCTACCAGGGCGGCGAGGGCGAGGGCTTCGCTGAAGGCAACGCAGACGCCCTGTACAAGCAGGCCGACTACATCCGCGAATACGATCCCGACCTGGTAATGGTGCTCAGCGCCGACCACCTGTACCGGCTGGACTACCGCGACGTAGTGGCCACGCATCAGGCGGCCAACGCCGCGCTCACGGTGGTGACCACGAAGATCCGGAACAACCCCTCGGACCACGGTGTGGTCGAAGCCGAGGGCGGCGCGGTGACCGGCTTCGAGTACAAGCCGAAGCGGCCGAAGACGGACCGAGTGGCCGCTGAAATTTTCCTCTACGACGCCGACGTCCTGCTCACTGCCATGGATGAGCTGGTGGAAAAGGAAGGCCGGCTCGACGACTACGGCGACCAGCTGATCCCGTACCTGGTGCAGACCGAAAAGGTTGCCGAGCACCGGCTCGAGGGCTACTGGCGGGACATGGGAACTCCGCGCAGCTACCACCAGGGCCACATGGACCTCATAGACGGCCGCGGCCTGGCCTTTGATGACCCGCAGTGGCCCATCCTCAGCGCAGCTCCCCGGCTGCTGCCCGGCTACGTCGGGGAGGGGGCCCGCGTTTCCGCCAGCCTGCTCGCCCCGGGCTCGCGCGTGGAAGGCGCCGTGCACCGCAGCGTGATCGGGTCGGGCGCCGTCATCGAAGCGGGTGCCGAGGTTGATTCCTGCGTGATCCTCGGCGACGTGCGGATCAGCTCCGGAGCCCGGCTCCGGAACGCCATCGTGGACGCCGACGCGGTGATTGGCGGCGGCACGGAACTGGACGGGGCACAGCTGGATCCGGACGCCGGTGTGGTGGTCGTGGGCGCAGACGGCGCCGTCGACGCCCCGCCGTCGTCCTGACCGCCAGTGAGCTCAGGCACGTTAACCGGATAGGGTGTCCCGCTGGTTTGAATGAAAGCCGGGTTGCCCCTAGGATAGAGAGGCGTTAAGTTGCGCCTGTGTCCACCGGTCCCGCTTCCATGCGGTCGGACGGACATTTGCGCGGCCACCCGTATAAACCTAGAATTGAAGGCTGTCCCGGCAGATACTGCTTGGCTTCCTGAACTTCACCGTCTTCCCCGCGGCGAGGCACTTCGGCTGGATCTCACCCCGCCAGGTTCACCTCCGGAAAGTCGCAGTAATAACGGTGTCAAAACTGGTGGCGGGACGCTCTTTATGGCAGGTGCTTAGGCAAACGCCCTGTGTCTGTTTTTTGAGGACCGTCATATTTACTACAACTGGAGGAGAGAGATCATGGCAGCATACTGCCAGGTAACCGGAGCCATTCCCGGCTTTGGTCACAGCATTTCGCACTCGCACCGCCGCAACAAGCGCCGGTTCGACCCGAATATTCAGAAGAAGCGCTACTGGGTTCCGTCCCTGCGCCGCAACGTGACGCTGCAGGTTTCGGCCCGCGGGATCAAGACGATCGACGTGCGCGGTATCGACGCCGTCATCACTGACCTTATCTCGAAGGGTGTGAAGCTCTAGTGGCTAAGGACAAGGACGTACGTCCGATCATCAAGCTGAAGTCGACCGCCGGCACCGGGTACACGTATGTGACCCGCAAGAACCGTCGTAACGACCCGGACCGCATGGTTCTGAAGAAGTACGACCCGAAGATCCGCCAGCACGTCGAATTCCGTGAGGAGCGCTAAACATGGCAAAGAAGTCAAAGATTGCCCGCAATGAGCAGCGTAAGGTCATTGTTGAGCGCTACGCTGCAAAGCGCCTCGAACTGAAGAAGACCCTGGTGGATCCGAACGCCACCGACGAAGCCCGCGAAGCTGCACGCCTCGGCCTGCAGAAGCTTCCGCGCAACGCCTCGCCGGTCCGCCTTCGCAACCGCGACCAGATCGACGGCCGCCCCCGCGGTACCCTCCAGAAGTTCGGTATCTCGCGCGTCCGTTTCCGCAACATGGCCCACGCAGGCGAACTGCCGGGCGTCAAGAAGTCCAGCTGGTAAGCATCGCTTAACTGAGCTGTTAAAAGGGCGGCAACCTTCGGGTTGCCGCCCTTTTTGCTGTCCGGCAACCGCCTGTTCGGGACGCGGCTCCGCTGGCTGCCGGGTCCGGGGACGGCGGACACCGGTTCCCACTCTCTGGGGCACCTGTTGCCTCCCGGGACCCCGTTTGCCCCGGGAGGCACCACGGGTTGGGAACCGGTGCGGCTCCGACGACGGCGGCGGTCCGGGGTGCGGCGGCGGGGGATCCGGCGGGGAGGATGCGCGGGCGGGAATCCGCGCCGTTGCGGGGATTAAGCCTAAGAGGTCCGAAGGCGGAAATGGCACCGTTTTCTGGGCTGAGAGCGGAAAAAACCGCTAAAAACAGCGGATTTTGCCTGATTTTCGGTGTCGGGCTGGTAAGTTTTCCAACAGTGGCGGTTTCGCATCCGTGATCCGCTCGAGCTAACCCCTAGTCCAGGAGGACATAAATTGGCTATGAACCGCAGTGAGCTTGTTGCAGCAGTCGCAGAGAAGTCCGGCAACAGCCAGACCGCAGTGAACGGCGTTCTTGACGCTGTCTTCGACATCTTCGCAACCTCTGTTGCCAACGGTGAAAAGATCACCATCCCGGGCTGGCTTGCCGTTGAGCGCACCGACCGTGCCGCCCGCACCGGCCGCAACCCGCAGACCGGCGAAACCATTCAGATCCCCGCAGGCCACAGCGTCAAGCTGACCGCGGGCTCCAAGCTGAAGGCTGCCGTCTCCACCAAGAAGTAATCTCCTCGAACGAGGCAAGGGCCGGCGCCGAAAGGCGCCGGTCTTTTTTGTGCAATTAGCCCAAATTTCTACCGTGGGTAGAGAATAGGTACCGTGCCTAAAACTGCCAACACCGCTACCGACGCCGGCCGGACGGGAAGCGACTCCCGCCCCGTCCCCGGCGGATCACCGGCTGACCCGGCCCTCCGGAACGGCTGGCTGATCGCCGCCGTCGCCGTCATGCTCACGGCCCTCACCGGAGCCCTGATCTTCTCCGGTGCCGCCGCCGCCCAGCAGCTTTCCGACCCCGGCGCCCTTACCCGGTGGGCGCTGCCCGTTGCAAAGGCCCTCCACAACGGAGCCATGGCCGCGGTAATCGGGTCCCTCGTCTTCTCGGTGGCCATCCTCCCCAAATCCCTGAAGCTGAAGCGGGGCCGCAGGGTCGAGGCCGGTGAACCCGAACATCCGGCCTTCTCCCGGGCCCTTGCCCTCGCCGGCGCGGCATCAGCGGTCTGGACCCTGTCCGCCGTCGCCGTGCTGCTCTTCACCTACTCGGATGTGTCCGGGCTGCCGCTGAGCGCCGATCCGAGCTACACGCAGGGGCTGGGCGCCTTCGTCACCGATTTCTCCGCCGGACGCGCCTGGCTGGCCGTGAGCATCATCGCCGCAGTGGTGACCACCCTGGCCTTCGGAATCCGCTCCCTGAACACCCTGGCCGCGACCACTGTGCTGGCCGCCGGAGCCATTGTCCCCATCGCCCTGGTGGGCCACTCCGCCGGCGGCGACGACCACAGTGCCGCCGTCAACTCGATCGGCCTGCACCTGGCGGGCGTCTGCCTGTGGATCGGCGGACTCATCGTCCTGGCCGTGGTGTCCCGCCAGCTGGGCCCCATCACGGGCCTGGTGCTGCGGCGCTATTCCGCACTGGCCGGCTTCGCCTTCGCACTGGTGTTCCTGTCCGGCGTCGTCAACGCTTCCCTGCGGATCACCTCCTTCGCCCAGCTGAACTCCGACTGGGGCACGCTGGTGATCTTCAAGGCGTCCGCGACCCTGCTCCTCGGCGTCATCGGTTTCCTGCACCGCCGCTGGATCATTCCGCAGCTGCCGGCCAAGGTGCCGGGCTCGGCGGCCGGCTCCAGCGAGCAGGGCGGTCCCCGGCAGAAGAGCGCCAACCGCATCCTCTGGCAGCTCATCGCCGTCGAACTGCTGATCATGGGCGCCGTCTCCGGCGTGGCCGTGGCGCTGGGCCGCACCGCCACCCCCCGGCCCGAGGAGCTGCCGCCCGACGCCTCGCCCGCGCGCATCCTGACGGGCTACGACCTGCCGCCGGAGCTGACCCTCGAGCGCTACCTCACCGAATGGCGGTTCGACTGGCTCTGGGTGGCCATCGTGGCCGTCCTCGCCATCACCTACCTCCGCGGCGTGGTCAAGGTCCGCCGCCGCGGAGACAAATGGTCACTGGTCCGGACCCTGTGCTGGCTGGCGGGACTGGCCCTGCTGACCTACGTCACCTCGGGCGCACCTGCGGTGTACGGCATGGTCCTCTTCAGCACCCACATGCTCGGCCACATGACCCTGACCATGGTGGTTCCCCTGTTCCTGGTCCTCGGCGCACCGGTGACGCTGGCGCTGAAGGCCCTGACGCCGCGCGGCGACGGCACCCGCGGCATCCGGGAATGGATCCTGGTGGGCGTGCACTCGTGGTTCTCGAAGCTGGTCACCCACCCGATCTTCGCCGCGGTCAACTTCGCCGGATCCATCGTGGTGTTCTACTACTCGGAACTGTTCGGCTTTGCCCTGCGCCAGCACGTGGGCCACGAGCTGATGATCGTGCACTTCCTGCTGACCGGCTACATCTTCGTCCTGACGATGATCGGCATCGACCCGCTGCCGTACCGGGCACCGTATCCGCTGCGCCTGGTGATCCTGCTCGCCACCATGGCGTTCCACGCATTCTTCGGGGTGGCAGTGATGGGCGGCACCTCGCTGATCCAGGCGTCCTACTTCGGAAACATGGGCCGGGAGTGGGGGCTCTCCGCCCTCGCCGACCAGCAGCTGGGCGGATCCATCATGTGGGGGGTCGGCGAAATTCCCACCGTAATGGTGGCCATTGGCGTGGCGCTGCAGTGGTCACGGACCGACGCCCGCGAAACACGGCGCAAGGACCGGGCCGCCGAGCGGAATAATGAGGCCGAGCTGGCCGCTTACAACAACATGTTCGCCAATCTGGCCAAGCGGGATGCCAGCAGCCCTGAAGGAGATCGTTAATGACTGAAACCGTGCGCGCCGGGTACCGGGTGCGGGCCTCCGAACTGGAGGGCCGCAACTGGCTCAACACCGGCGGCCGCCAGCTGGGCCTCGAAGACCTGCGCGGCAAGATTGTGCTCCTGGATTTCTGGACCTTCTGCTGCATCAACTGCCTGCATGTCCTGGATGAGCTGCGCCCGCTGGAAGAGAAATACTCCGACGTGCTGGTCACGGTGGGCGTGCATTCGCCCAAGTTTGAGCATGAGGCGGATCCCGTGGCCCTGGCCGCGGCCGTGGAACGCTACGAAATTCACCATCCCGTCCTGGATGACCCGGAACTGACCACCTGGCAGGCCTACGCCGCCCGCGCTTGGCCGACCCTGGTGGTCCTGGACCCCGAGGGCTACATCGTGGCCAACCTCTCCGGCGAAGGCCATGCCGCCGGCCTGGACTCGCTGATCAGCGAACTCGTGGCCGAGCACGAAGCCAAGGGCACGCTGCACCGCGGCGACGGCCCGTATGTTCCGGCCGAGCCCACCGCCGGCAACCTGCGTTTCCCGGGCAAGGCCGTTGCGCTGCCCGAGGGCACCTTCCTGGTCGCCGATACCGGGCACCACCGCCTGGTGGAGCTCGAGGCCGACCTCGCCACTGTGCGCCGCGTCATCGGCGAGGGCAGCAAGGGCTGGCGGGACGGCAGCGCCGGCACCGCCCGCTTCAACGAACCGCAGGGCGTGGCAGTGCTTCCCTCCGCGGTCGCCGAAGCGGCGGGGTACGACGTCGTCGTGGCGGACACCGTCAACCACCGCCTGCGCGGAGTGGCCCTGGCCTCCGGAACCGTGACCACGGTGGCCGGAAACGGTGTTCAGCGGCTCCTGGACGCCGGAAACCAGACCAAGCGGGTTCCGGGGGAGGACCACCCCTCGGAATCCCGCACAGCGGACGCCAGCGGCTTCGGGCCCTCCCTGACGGAAGCCAGCCTCGGCGCCGATCCCCTGAACGTCTCGCTCTCCTCGCCGTGGGACCTCACCTGGTCCCGAACCCTGGGACGCCTCGTGGTGGCCATGGCCGGCACCCACCAGATCTTCACCTTCGACCCGCTCACCGGTGCGGTGGACATCCTGGCCGGCACCGGGCTGGAAGGCCTGCTGGACGGCCCCGGCGACCGCGCCTGGTTTGCGCAGTCCTCCGGGCTGGCCGAGGACGCCGCCGGCAGCATCTGGGTAGCCGATTCGGAGACCTCGGCACTGCGCCGGCTCTCCTTCACCGCGGACGGCGGCGGAACGGCGGTGTCGGTGGACACCGCCGTCGGCGCCGGGCTGTTCGACTTCGGTTTCCGGGACGGCGCGGCCGGCGAGGCGCGGCTGCAGCACCCGCTGGGCGTGGCGGTGCTGCCGGACGGCTCCGTGGCGGTCGCCGATACGTACAACGGGGCGGTCCGCCGCTACGATCCGGTCACCAACACGGTGTCCACCCTGGCCCGCGGACTCTCCGAGCCCTCCGACGTCCTGGTCGACACCACCACCGCCGGTGAGCCGCTGCTGATCGTTGTGGAGGCCAACAAGCACGAACTGATCCGGCTGCCCATCCCCAAGGAGGCGCAGTCGGTGGATGAAGGCGCCCGGCAGACGCAGCGCCCGGCCAGCCCGATGGCCGCGGGCCCGGTGGGCCTGTCCGTGCGGTTCGCCGCACCCAAGGGGCAGAAGCTCGACGACCGCTGGGGTGACCCGACCCAGTTGAAGATCTCATCCTCCCCGGAGGAGCTGCTGGTCTCCGGCGGCGGCACCTCCACCGGCCTGACCCGGAAGCTGGTGCTGTCGGACTCCGTCGGCGGCGGCGTCCTGCACATCACCGCCCGCGCGGCTGCCTGCGACGGCGAACCCGGCGGCGAGATCCCGGACCACGCTGCCTGCCACCTGTACCAGCAGGACTGGGGCATTCCGGTGACGATCGACGCCGGCGGCGACACCGCGCTGACACTGGACCTGCGCGGCCTGGACTAGCCGCGGTTACCTCGCGGGGGAGGGGAGCGGCGTCAGTCGATGAGGGGCGTGACGGAAACTTCGTCGCTGCCGATCGCTAGCTTCGCGGCAAAGCTGAAGTCCTTCTCCACTTCGAGCGGACTCTGGGCGCCGCTGAACAGGTCGGTCTGCGTGGTGGTGAGCCGGGCCTTGCCGCTGAGCGGGGAGAGCACCCAGTTGCCGGAGACGGAACGGATCTTCACCTCGGGGTACTCGGTGATCTTCCAGACGATCGGCAGCTCCACGCGGTCAGTGAAGTGGAAGAATGGGCAGCCCGGGGGAGCGAGGCGGTCCTGGGCAGCGGTGCAGCCGGCCAGGAAGGCACGGACGTCCGCATCGACTTCGTCTTTCAGGGTTTGGGTGGCCTCGGTGGTCAGCACCAGGTCCAAGGTGTCCCGCGGCGAGGCGAGGAGCCCGGATTCCGCCGGCGCGGCAAAGTACTTCGAGGTGTATGAGACCTCCACCCGGGCGGGATAAAACGCCGCGAAGGTGGTGGTGTCCTCCGGCAGGGCAATCTGCACGCCGTTCACGGAAGCGCTCTGCTGGCTGGCTGCCGTCACCGTCAAGGTCGGCAGCGCCGCGGGGGCGAAAGACCAGCGGTCGAAGAACAGCCACGCCCGGTCCGTCCGCTCGAGGCGGTACGTGCTCGTGCCCTCTTCCCCGCCGAGGGAATACCGAACCTCAAGGTCCACCCGGTCTTCTCCGGCGTTCCGCGGTTCGGCGATGTCCAGCACCTCAAGGTCGGCGGTGGAGGCCTTCAGGGCGTCGCCGTCCAGCAGTGCCGCGTTCGCGTCCGGCACCCTGGCGGCGAGGAGGCCCAGGGCGCGTTCGCCGTCGCCCTCCTGCAGGGCGGTGAAGTAGCTGTTGACCTGGTGTTCGGGTCCGTAGGCTTTGGTGTTGACGAAATAGATCACCACCACCGCGGCGGCGACGGTGAGCATGAGCGCGAGCAGCCAGGTGGCTACTGCTTTGATGACCGATGTTGTTCCCTGCACTGCTCAAACGATACCGGCTGGATCCCTGGAAGCCCGGACCGGCAGTTCGACGGCCGGGCTTCCGCGGCGCGGGTCCTAGGGCTCGACGCCGCTGCCAACGGTGTCGTTTTCATGTGCTGCGGCGATTTCCTCGGCCCGGGCGGCGTTGGCTTCCTCGGTGAGTTCGGCACCCGCAGCCGCGTCGCGGGTGAGGTTGTCGCCGGTCTCCGGATCGAAGAGGTGCACCTTGCGGGTGTCCAGCCACAGCTCGGCGTCTCGTCCGCCACGGATCCGGGACGCAGCGTCCAGGGTGACCACGATCTGCGGGCGCAGTTCGTCGGCGTCCATGTCGCGGGCCAGGTTGTCCAGCAGCTCCTTGACCTCGGGGTCCGGATGGAAGGGAATGTAGCCGTACTGCTCGTTGCCCAGCCATTCGGTGTGGCTGATCGGCGCGGTGAACACGGAGCCGTGCGGGCGTTTGGCCTCATCGACGAATTTGGCGTCCTCGAAGAATTCCGGCCGCAGCCCCACGAGAACGATGTTCTTCCCCGCTGCCTTGTCCGCCTTGTCCTGCGGAATCGTCAGATCGCCGACAGCCGTCCGCAGGACGTTTCCCTCCACCGTTGCCGGCAGGAAATTCATGGACGGTGAGCCAATGAAGCCGGCCACGAAGAGGTTGATGGGCTGCTCATAGAGTTCGCGGGGCGAGGCCACCTGCTGCAGGATGCCCTTCTTCAGGACCGCCACCCGGTCGCCGAGGGTCATGGCCTCCGTCTGGTCGTGGGTGACGTAAACGCTGGTGGTGCCCAACCGGCGCTGCATCTGTGCGATCTCCGAACGCATCTGGCCGCGCAGCTTGGCGTCCAGGTTGGAGAGCGGTTCGTCGAAGAGGAAGGCATCGGCCTGCCGCACGATGGCCCGGCCCATGGCCACCCGCTGGCGCTGGCCACCCGAGAGGTTGGCCGGCTTGCGGTCCAGGTGATCGGTCAGTTCCAGGGTGGAAGCGGCGTCCGTAACGAGCTTGCGCACCTGCTCGTCGGTGTACTTGCCCTTGTTCAGGCGCAGTGGGAACGCAATGTTCTCGAATACGGTCAGGTGCGGATACAGGGCGTAGTTCTGGAACACCATCGCCAGGTTCCGGTCGCGGGGTGCCTTGTCGTTGACGCGCTCACCGTTGATCAGGAGGTCACCGGAAGTGATGTCCTCCAATCCCACGATCATGCGCAGCAGGGTGGACTTTCCGCAGCCCGACGGGCCCACGAGGATGATGAACTCGCCGTCGGCAATGTCCAGGCTGACATCGTTGACGGCCGGAAAACCGTCTCCGTACTTCTTGACGAGGTTCTTGAGGGTGATCGATGCCATGAGAACAAATCCTTTTCTTCGACCGGACGTGCGGGGACTAGCCCTTGACGGCGCCCTGGGTTAGACCCGAGACGATCTGGCGCTGGAACGCCAGCACCAGCACTACAACGGGAATGGTGACAATTATTGCGGCCGCCGAGATGGCGCCCGTCGGTTCTTCGAACTGGGAGGCGCCGGTGAAGAACGCCAGGGCTGCCGGCACCGGCCGGGCCGCGTCGGTGGAGGTGAGTGAGATGCCGTAGACGAAGTCGTTCCAGGCGATGAAGAAGGCAATGATCGCCGTGGTGAACACGCCAGGGGCGGCCAGCGGCACGATGGCCTTCCGGAACGCCTGCCAGGTTGTGGCGCCGTCGACCTGTGCGGCCTGTTCCAGCTCCCACGGAATCTGCCGGAAGAAGGCGGCCAGGGTCCAGATCGAGATCGGCAGCGTCAGCGACAGGTAGGGGATGATGAGGCCTGCCCAGGTGTCGTACAGGCCGATGTTGCGCCACAGGTTGAACAGCGGGGTCACGATGGAAATCACCGGGAAAATCGAAACTCCGAGGGCCGTGGTCAGCACCAGCCGCTTCCCCGGGAAATCCAGCCTGGCGATGCCGTAGGCGCACAGCGTTGCCAGGACCACCGCGATGAAGGTGGCGATCAGCGAGATGCCGATCGAGTTGCGCAGTGCGGAGAGGAACAGCGTCTGCGCGTCACCGACCAGGATCTGCTCGTAGTTCGTGAACGACCAGGTGTTGGGGAGGAAGGTGCCTGAGGTCAGATCGCTGGGAATCTTGAAGGACGTGGCGAAAATCGAGGCCACCGGAAACAGGGCGTAGACGATGACGAAGACCGAGATGACGGTCCAGACGATTCTGCGCCTGGCGGGTGAGGCTTTCATTAGTTACCCCCTCGTGCACCGGTGAGGTCCACCTTGAATAGTTTGATGGCGATGAAGCAGATGATAATCACGCACACGAACAGCAGAACCGAAACGGCCGAGCCCATGCCAATCTCCAGCCGTGTGATCGAGGTCCGGTAGGCCAGCAGCGACAGCACCTCGGTTCCGTACGCGCCGCCGGTCATGATGTAGACGTTGTCGAAGATTCGGAAGGCATCCAGGGCGCGGAACAGGACGGCCACCATGATGGCGGCTTTCATGTTGGGGATGATCACGCGCTGCATCCGCTGCCACCAGGTGGCACCGTCCACTTCGGCGGCCTCGGTAAGCTCGCCGGGAACCTGGGCCAACCCGGCCAGGAGCAGGAGGGAGATGAACGGCGTCGTTTTCCAGATCTCCGACGCCATGATGACGAACAGTGCTGTCCAGGTGTCGGCGAACCAGTTCAGGTCGGTGCTGATTCCCGGCACCCAGCTGAACCAGTGATTGATGTAGCCGGAGTTGATGTCGAAGGCGTAGAACCAGGCGAAAGCCGACACCACGGTGATGATGCCGTACGGAACCAGGATTGCCGTGCGCAGCCAGCCGCGGACGGTTTTCAGGGCGCTGTTCATGACCAGGGCCAGGGCGAAACCGAGGATCAGCTCCACCACGACGGTGACCACGGTGATGAGCAGCGTGACCCCCAGATCGCGCCAGAACAGTCCGTCGGTCAGGATGACGCCGTAATTGCCGAGTCCGATGAATTCCCGGTCGGCGGGCGCGGTCAGCCGGTAACTGAACAAGGATTCCCAGAGCGCCAGCAGGATCGGATAGGCGGTGACGGCCAGCATGATGATGAACGCCGGTCCGGCCAGCAGGAAGCCAAGGCGGCGCTCGGCCCGGGCACGGTCGCTGAGCCTGGCCTTGGCCGGTGCCTTGGCCCGCGCCGCGGCACCCGGAACGGCTGCTTCTACGGAGGTGCTCACAGCAGTTTCTCCCCTCTTAGGACGTCAACTATGAATTCCTGGCTGGTGGCCGGCGTGGTGTCCGGGTCGACATCGCTCGGAGGGGTCCACGTCTGCTGGATTCCGGTGGAAATCTCGTTGTAGTACGGCGTCTGCGGCCGGGGCTTGGACAACTCCAGCGATTCCCGGATGGTTCCGGCCATGGGGAAGGTCGAGACGGCTTCCGGATCGTTGTACGCCTCGGTGTTCGACGGCGGGTTGCCGTTGGTGGCGAAGTAGTAGGCCTGGTTTTCCGGGCTGACGATGCACTCGATTGCTTGGTAGGCCAAATCCGGATTCTCGCTCTTTGAGCCCACTCCCAGGTTGATGCCGCCCAGCGGGGGCGCTGTGTCCTCCCCGGCGTTGACCTGCGGGTACAGGGCCCACCCAATGTCATCAATGAGCGATTGGGGCAGGGTTCCGGCCTCGACGGCAGCGTTTGTGGCCGGCCAGACGAAGGGATAGTTCACCATGAAGGAGCCCTCGTCGCCCTGGAACTGGATCATTGAGGTGTTTTCGGTCTGGGTGGGAAGACCGGGTCCGCCCAATCCGTCCTTGCCGATGGTGGACACGATCTCCGCGGCGGCTTTGCCGGCGTCGGTATCGACGCCGAGCTGCAGCTCGTCCGCCGGCGCATCGGGGTTCTCCACGATCTGTCCGCCTGCCGATTCAATGAGCGCGTTCACCCACACCGTCATTGACTCGGCCCGGGCTCCCTGGACGCCCAGGAACTTTCCCTGGTCCTGCGCCGCCTGCATGATTTGGTCCCAGGTGACCGGCTGGCTCATGTCGAGTCCGGCAGCCGCGGCGACGGACTTCCGGTACCAGAGGATCTGCGTGTTGGCCCAGAACGGCACCGCGACGATTTCGTCCTTCCACGTGGCACCGGCCAGCGCGCCCTCCACGACATTCTGGGTGGTGCGCTCGACGACGTCCTCCGGAACCGGGGCCAGATAACCGGGTTCGGCGTACTCGGGGACGTTCGGCGGGTCCAGGCTCATGATGTCCATGGTCTTGTCGCCGGCAGCCAGGCGCCGGGCCAGCTGTTCACGCTGGGAGGCGGCGTCATTGGGAAGCAACGATGTTTCGATGGTGTAGGCGCCGCCGGAAGCGTCGCTGCACCGGGATGCCAGTTCGGCCTGGCCGCCGTCGTCCGGGTTGATGTACCAGGTAAGGGTGGGAGCACCTTCGCTGGAGCTGCAGCCACTCAGCAACGTTGCTCCAACGGCGAGGGCAAACCCCGCAGCTGCATGTTTCCTCATACGGGATGGGCCGTAGTATCTTGCATCCGTTGGCATCGGTGTTGTGCCTCCACCTCGTCGTAGGCGCAGAGTCCGAAAACTCCGCGGCGGCTGCCACCCTAAGCAGCCTTTCGAAAGACACTATGCCCTGACCGTGTTTTTCGCCACTGTCCCATCGGCGCGGGAAGGTGGTTTGCTCAGGTCAGGAGTGCAGCGACCGCCACTAGGACCGGCAGGGAGATGATGGTGGTCAACAGGACGGTGTCCTTGGCAACGAGCACGCCCTCCTCGTACCGGGTTGCAGCAACAAATACGTTCTGTGCGGTGGGCAGGGCTGCGGTGACGACGACGGCGAACAGCAGGTGCCCCTCCATCCCGAGGACGAACCGGGCCAGCAGGTAGGCCAGGGCCGGTTGCAGCACCAGTTTGAAGGCCGACGCCAGGACGACGTCGATCCGCCGGCCGCCGTCGCGGTGCAGCGGCCGGGAACCGACCAGGGAGATGCCGAACGCCAGCAGCATCGCCGGTACCGCTGCTCCGCCGATCAGCGTGACCGGTTCCAGGATGATCACGGGCAGCTGAAGTCCGGTGGCAGCCAGGATCAGCCCGATCAGGGTGCCGATGATGATGGGGTTGCGGCCAATCTGGGCCAGGAATGACAGCACCGAGGTCCGCCGGCCGCTGGTGCTTGAATCCATGAGCATCAGGAACACCGGTGTGAAAAATGCCAGCTGGAAGATGAGGACCGGCGCGATGTAGGCGGCGTCTCCGAGCACGTACACGGCGATCGGCAGGCCGAGGTTCGCGGCATTGACCACCGACGAGGACATCGCCGATATGAGGGCCTCCGGGAACGGCCGGCGCAGCCACCAGCGGGTGCACAGCAGGAAGAGGAGCGCTGTCAGGAGGGCGCTGACCGCTGCGACCAGGAGCGGCAGGGAGAAAACGGTGTGCAGGTCGGCGTCGCTCAGCGTCACCAGCAGCAGCGCAGGCGAAGCCACAAAAAACGCCAGCCGGCTCAGCACGGTTTGGGCGTTGCCGCCCAGCACGCCCAGCCTGCCAATCACATAACCGGCCAGGATGATGATCCAGACAACCGTAAACCCAGTGAGTACCCCCAGCACCGGGAACTACGAAACGGGGATGGTGGCGGAGACCCGGCGGATCTCGGACGGAAACATCATGGAGTGGGTAACTAAGCGGCTCATCGCGGCCCAGTATACGGGTGGCAGCGGAGCACGCAGAAACACGACGGCCCCCGGAATCTCGAGGATTCCGGGGGCCGTCAGGTGGAGCGGGCGACGGGAATCGAACCCGCGTATCAAGCTTGGGAAGCTAGCGCTCTACCATTGAGCTACGCCCGCAGAGCCGGAGTACTCCGGCACAGGCAACCACTTTACATGTAACCGCGGCCTCACGGAATTTGGGCGTTAGGGTGCGTCGGCCGGCCCGTCATCCAGCCCGTCGGCTCCGGCATTCCGGGCGCCTTGGCGTGCGCGCTCCACCAGATCCCGCCACCTTCCCTGCACACAGCTCTCGGGCAGGGTGGCCGTGAAATGGCCCACTTGGATGTCATAAACGAACCGGTCCGGGCCGGCGGGCTGTCCCGGCGGCGGATTCTGCAACAGCGGCAGCCACTCCTGCTCCGCTTCCTCGGCGCTGACCTGAATGCTCCAGACCCGGGTGAGGCCCGCGAAACCGCCGGTGCGGACCACCACTATCTTCACGGCCGCACTCCCACGGCTTCCCAGGCGTCGGCGACGGCGCCGTATTCAGGCCCGGACGTTCCGTAGCGCTTCTCGGTGGCAAGCAGCGTCCCGGCCGCGAAGAGGGAGAAGGTGCAGTCCACGGGAAGTGTCTGCTCGGTGATTGTGTCGTACCAGATCTGCCCGGCGCGTTCCCAGGCATAGCTGCCCATGGCGACGGCGGCCAAATAGAAGGCATGGTTGGGTATCCCCGAGTTGATGTGAACGCCGCCGTTGTCCGCTGTCGTGGAAACATAACCGGCCATGGTGGCGGGCTGCGGGTCCCGGCCCAGGACGTCGTCGTCGTAGGCCGTGCCGGGAGCCTTCAGGGAACGCAGGGCGGCGCCCGAGACCTGCGCCGTGAACAAGCCGGCGCCCACCAGCCAGGCGGCGTCCCCCGCTTCCTGGCGGAGGAGCTTTTGTTCGACGAGAACGCCGAACACATCGGAGACCGACTCGTTCAGCGCCCCGGCCTGGTCCTGGTATTCGAAGCGGGAGGTGTACTGGATGAGGCCGTGCGCCAGCTCGTGGCCGATCACCGTCAGCGACTTGGTGAATCGTTCAAAGACCTCGCCGTCGCCGTCCCCGCAGACCATCCGCTCGCCGTCCCAGAACGCATTGTCGTAGTCGCGGCCGTAATGGACGGTGGCGGCCAGCACCCCGCCGGCGCCGTCGACCGAGGACCTGCCGTACACGTCGCTGAAGAGGGCGTGGGTGGCTCCGAGTCCCTCGTACGCTTCGTCGACCGAGCTGTCACCGGAGGGCCCGCTGCCCTCCGCCCGGACCAGGGCGCCGGGCAGGGTTTCCGTGCCGCCGGCGTCGGACACCTCCCGCCGCAGCGATGGAACGACGGCGGTGCCCGGGTGCGGTGCCGGAGCCTGCCGGGCCTGCGCGCGGGCCTGCTGCACGGGAGGCAGCTCGGCCAGCGCCCGCCGCGCTGCCTCCGCGGCCCGGCTGAAGCTGCCGTCCTGCTGCTCGGCGATGCGGGCCAGGAGGTAGGGCGGAACGATCGAACAGATCATGGGAGTCCTCCAAGAATCGGTCTCGAGCCGGGAGCAGGAACTGCGCCCGGAGCCTCAGCCTAGAGGGCCCCTCCGACATGGCAAGGACGGGAGGTCCAACCCTTCTACTGTGCCTGCGGGTTTCCTTCTGCTCCGTCGGGGGCGGAGTCGGGTGCCCGGTTGGCTGCCGCCTGGTCGTAAGCGGCAACGATGGCCGCCACGCCCTCCGGACCCAGTTCAAGGCCCATGTCGCTGCCGGGGTTGATGGCCAGGCCGTAACCCTGCGCGATGCTGCGCAGCGTGGCTTCGCCGCCGGCCTTGACCATGACCGGGGCCTGTTCGCGGATCTGCTCGGGCACGCGCCCGGCTGTGGTGAAGGTGGCAGCCACCGCCGAGTCACCTTCCGGAGACTTCAGGACGAGGGCTTGGAAGGAGGAGGGATCCTGGTCGTCCTGAAGCCGGCCGACGCTGAGCAGCTCCGACTCGCAGATGCGCGCCACCAGTTCCTGGCTGCTGATCCGCCCCTCCTTCCCGGCAACAATCGCTTCCTCCAGGGCGGCCGCGCCCTCGGGATCGGAATACTGTGCCTGGCCCGGCACGGAAGTGTCCTGTCCGGCGCCGTCGGTGTTGTCAGTGTTCTCCGCCATGGGTCTCTCCTCAGAAGTTGTTAAAACCAGAATGCTCAGCGGCAAGTTTGGCACAGCAGCAGGGGGGTGTTTCAAGCGGGGGGCAGGCTTCGAGCGCGGCGGGGGAGCGGGCCGCGGACCGTGAAGCTACCGTGGGAGCTGTCCGGACCGATCAGCGAAAAACGGAGCACCGATGAGTGTCAGCAGGAATACCCGCAGCCTGGAACCGGGCATCGAACGGGACTTCACCGACAAGATGAGTTACGGAAGCTACTTGGCCCTGGATCAGCTGCTGGGGGCCCAGCATCCGGTCAGCAGTCCGGAGCACCACGACGAAATGCTCTTCATCATCCAGCACCAGACCTCCGAGCTGTGGCTGAAGCTGGTCCTGCACGAGCTGCGTTCGGTGCGTTCCAAGCTGGCAGGCGACGATCTGCGCGGGGCAATGAAGGGCATCGCCCGCATCAAGCACATTCAGCGCTCGCTGACGGAACAGTGGTCGGTGCTGGCCACGCTGACGCCGTCGGAGTACGCGGAATTCCGCGGGGATCTGGGAGCCTCGAGCGGTTTCCAGTCCCATCAGTACCGGGCGGTGGAATTCCTGCTCGGCAACAAGAACGCGGCCATGGTGAACGTCTTTGCCGCGGACCCGGCGGCCGTTGAGCTGCTCACCGGGCTGCTGGACCAGACCAGCATCTACGACGAGTTCATCTTCTTCCTGCACCGCCGCGGCTACGACGTTCCGGAAGAACTGCTGACCCGCGACTTCAGCCAGGCGCACGTGGCCAACGAGGCCCTGATGCGTGTTTACCAACACGTTTACGAGAACGCCGCGGAGCACTGGGACGTTTATGAAGCCTGCGAGGAGCTGGTGGATCTGGAAGACAACTTCCAGCTGTGGCGCTTCCGGCACCTGAAGACGGTGGAGCGCACCATCGGATTCAAGCGGGGAACCGGTGGTTCCTCCGGTGCTTCCTTCCTGCAGCGGGCACTGGAACTGACGTTCTTCCCCGAGCTGTACGCCGTCCGGACGGAGATCGGCCGGTAGCCGGCCCGGCGGGACTCCGGCGGGAGTGCCGGCGCCGATGCGCTATTTTTAGAAGGTGCTGATTTCTGACCGCGACATCCGAACCGAAATTGCCGACAAGCGGATTGTTCTCGATCCCTACGAACCCGGAATGGTCCAGCCGTCCAGTGTGGACGTGCGCATTGACCGGTTCTTCCGGCTCTTCGACAACCACAAGTACGCGCACATCGACCCCTCCCTGGACCAGCCGGACCTGACCCGCCTGGTGGAGGTTGACCCGGACGAGCCGTTCATCCTGCATCCGGGAGAGTTTGTGCTCGGCTCCACCTACGAGACCGTGACGCTGCCCGACGACATCGCCGCGCGGCTGGAGGGCAAGTCCTCACTGGGCCGGCTCGGCCTGCTCACGCACTCCACCGCGGGTTTCATCGACCCCGGCTTCTCCGGCCATGTCACCCTGGAGCTGTCGAACATGGCGACGCTGCCGATCAAGCTCTGGCCCGGATCCAAGATCGGCCAGCTGTGCTTCTTCCGGCTGACCTCGCCGGCGGAATTCGCCTACGGCTCCGGCCAGTACGGCAACCGCTACCAGGGACAGCGCGGTCCGACGGCGTCGCTCAGCCACCTGAACTTCCACCGCACTACGGTCTAGGCCCGGTTCCTTCGACCGGCCCACCGGGCGGTCCGGGCCCCCGGTCGGCCGAGCCGGTCGGCCCGCTAGACCTCCGGAACCACCGCACGCGGTGTCTTGCCGGGGGAGCGGACCGGCAGCAGGACCAGCAGGCCCAGGAGCAGCACGAGCAGGATGCCCAGGATGCCGTACCGCTGGGCGCCGAAGATGCTGATGAACGCCGCGAACAGGGCCGGTGCCAGGAAGCTCACGGCCCGGCCGGTCGTGGCATAGAGCCCAAACAGTTCGGCTTCCTCGCCCTCCGGGGCCAGCCGGGCCAGGAACGCGCGGGACGCTGACTGCGCCGGACCCACGAACAGGCAGAGCAGCAGGCCGAAGATCCAGAACGTGGTGTCGCCGGACCACTGCAGTCCCAGCAGGCTCACATCTTCGGCCCCGAACAGGCCAATCACTCCGCCGGAGATGAGCAGGCCGACCAGGGAGAAGACAATGACGTTCTTCGGTCCGGCGCGGTCGTCCAGGAAGCCGCCGGCTATGGCGCCCACCGCGGCCACGACGTTGCCGAAGATCGCAAAGATGATCACCTGGGACAGCTCCCAGCCGAAGGTCCCGGAGGCAATCACGCCGCCGAAGGTGAAGACCGCGGCCAGGCCGTCGCGGAACACCGCGCTGGCCAGCAGGAACCAGACGGTGTGCGGGCTGGTCTTGAAAATGGCCTTGATGCGGCGGAACAGCAGGCCGTAGGACGCAAAGAAACCAATTCCGGCAGCCCGTTCCCGCCGGGGAACCTCCGGCACCGCAAACAGCACGGGCAGCGCAAACACTGCCAGCCATACGGCGGCGAAGACGGCCACGGCGCGGATGTTCAGCCCGTCCTCGGACGTGACGCCAAACCATCCGACGTCGGGGTTGATGAAGCCCACAAGCACTGCGGCCAGGGCGGCGATCCCGCCAACGTATCCCATGCCCCAGCCGAAGCCGCTGACCCTGCCCACGTTGGCCGGGGTAGAGATCTGCGACAGCATTGCGTTGTAATTCACGCCCGCGAACTCGTTGAAGACGTTGCCCAGGGCGATGAGCGCCACGCCCAGCAAGAGGAATTCCGGGCGCGGATAGACGAAGAAGCACAGCGCGGTCACCAGGCACACCAGCGCCGTGTTCACGCCCAGCCAGGTCTTGCGCCGGCCGCCGGCATCCGAGCGCTGCCCGACGACGGGGGCCAGCACGGCCACTGCAAGCCCGGCCAGAGCGACGCCGTAGCCGAGGACCGAGGAAGCGTGAGCCTCTCCGCCGAAGCTCTCCGAGGTCAGATACACGGTGAAGACGAAGGTGGTCATCACCGCGTTGAACGCCGCTGATCCCCAGTCCCAGGCCGCCCAGGCGAGGATCTGCCGTTTCCGGACCACCGCCGGCGCGCCGGCGGAGGAGGTGCTGGGTGCTTGTGTGTTGGAGACCATAGCCAGATGCTATCGGTGCCCGCGGTTCCGCCGGGCCACAAACGAAGCACCGGCATGTCCCGCGCCGGGTAGCGCCGGGTACCCCAAATGCAACTTAGGTGTATGCCATGGGTAGAATAGATATACGCCCTCTGACCACCATCTTGATAACTACAGCTGTAGCTGCGGCTGGAAGACTGTCAAAAAAGCTCGGGAGATCTTGTGCTAGTTGTGCTCACCGTTTTGTTTACGGTGGCATTGGTGGCGCCCTTAATGTTCCGCAGGATCGGCCGTTCGGCGTTCTATGTCCTGGCCGCCGTCCCCGCCGCAGCCTTTGTCTGGCTGCTGGTCACGTTTCCCCGGTACACAGGTGCCGACCAGACGCTGGCCTCGGGCGCTCCCAACGCCCCGCCGTCGCTCGTCATCCCCTGGATTCCCGATCTCCGCGTGGAGCTGGCCTTCCGGATGGACACCCTGGCCGCGGTCCTTTCCATCCTCATCCTGGGCGTCGGCTCGCTGGTCCTCTTCTACTGCGCCCGCTATTTCCGCCCGGGCGACGCGCAGATGGGCGCCTTCGGCTCCCAGCTGCTGGCCTTTGCCGCGGCAATGTTCGGCCTGGTCACAGCCGATGACCTGATCCTGCTGTTCGTTTTCTGGGAACTGACCACGGTCTTGTCCTACCTGCTGATCGGCTACTCCGCGCACCGCCTGTCCGCACGCCGGGCGGCGCTGCAGGCGCTGATCGTGACCACCTTCGGCGGCCTGGCGATGCTGGTGGGCATGGTGCTGATTGGCAACGCCGCAGGCACCCTGCGGATCTCCGAGATCCTCGCCATGGCCCCGCAGCTGCTCGAACGCGGCGCCGTCGTGGACGTGGCCATTGTGCTGATGCTCATCGGCGCGGTGTCCAAATCCGCGCTGCTCCCGTTCCACTTCTGGCTCCCTGCCGCGATGGCCGCCCCCACGCCGGTCAGCGCCTACCTGCACGCAGCGGCCATGGTGAAGGCCGGCATCTACCTGGTGGCCCGGCTCGCTCCCGGATTCTCGGAATCCACCTATTGGCACGCCGTCGTGCTCGTCCTGGGCCTCTCGACCATGTTGCTGGGCGGCTGGCGCGCACTGCGCCAGTACGACCTGAAGCTGATCCTCGCGTACGGAACCGTCAGCCAGCTCGGCTTCCTGACCCTGGTGGTGGGACTGGGCAACCGGGAAGCCGCCGTGGCCGGGCTCGGCCTGCTGCTGGCCCACGGCTTCTTCAAAGCGACCCTGTTCCTGGTGGTGGGCATCGTTGACCACCAGTCGGGGACCCGGGACATCCGCAAGCTCTCCGGCATCCACCGCTCCTCTCCGCAGCTGTTCATCGTGGCCCTCATCGGCGCCGCCTCCATGGCCGGAGTGGCGCCCCTGCTCGGTTTCGTGGCCAAGGAATCGGTCTACGAGACCTTCGTCCACTATGCCGAGAAGCAGGGAACCGCCGGGGCGGCAGTGCTGCTGGCCGGCGTCGTCATCGGCTCCATCCTGACTTTTGCCTACAGCGCCCGCTTCGTCTGGGGCGGTTTCGCCACCAAGCCCAACGCCAAGCCCACCGCCTTCAAGCCGGTGCCGTGGACCTTCCTCGCCGCGCCCGGCATCCTGACCGTCGTAACCGTGATCTTCGGCCTGTGGCCGGCACCGCTGGACGCAGCCATCGCCTCCTACGCGGACCTGTACCCGGCCGACGGCAGCCCCACTCATCTGGCCCTGTGGCACGGCTTCACCACCGCACTGCTGCTGACCGTCATCACCATCGGAGCCGGGCTGCTGCTGTTCTGGCAGCGGATCCGGGTGGAACGGCTGCAGGGACGCTTCACCGCCCCGCTGGACGCCGAACGCTCCTACCGCGGGATTATCGGCGTGCTCGACGACGTCGCGGTCTGGGTCACCGGACGCACCCAGCGCGGTTCGCTGATGTTCTACCTCTTCGTCATCCTGTCGGTGGCGGTCGTGACTCCGCTTTTCGCGCTCATTGTCCGCGACGCGCCGCTGCCGGACCAGTTCCACTGGTTTGATTCGCCGCTGCAGGCAGTGATCGGCGTCGGCATCATCCTGGGGGGCCTCGCCGCTGCCCGCGCCAACAAGCGATTCCTGGCCGTGCTCATGGTCAGCGTCACCGGCTACGGAATCGCCCTGATCTTCGCCCTGCAGGGCGCGCCGGACCTGGCCCTGACCCAGATGCTGGTGGAAACCATCGTCCTGGTTGCCTTTGTCCTGGCGCTGCGGTCCCTGCCGGCCCGGCTCTGGAAGCGCGAACCGGCCGGACACCGCATGCTGCGCGCCCTGCTCGGCATTGCCTTCGGCGGGACCATGGTGGTCCTGGCCATGACGGCAATGGCGTCCCGCGTGGCGGAGCCCATTTCCCTGGCCTTCCCCGACCTCGCCTACGAGGTGGGCGGCGGCGCCAACATCGTCAACGTCACGCTCGTCGACATCCGCGCCTGGGACACCTTCGGGGAGATCTCGGTGCTGGCCATGGCCGCCACCGGCGTTGCGTCGCTGATCTTCGTGCGCGGCCGCGGCGACAAGCGCCGCCGGGCAGAGGGCGTCGCCACCGGCTCCGTGGACCGCGGCCGCGAACACTTCGCGTCCTCCGGCCGCCAGGAGGCCACCCTCGCGATGGCACGGAAGTTCTCCAGCGTCAGCCGTGACGCCTGGCTCGTCGCCGGGCGGACCCTCGCTCCGGAACGGCGTTCCATCATCTTCGAGGTAATTACCCGCCTGCTGTTCCACTCGGTGATCCTGTTCTCCATCTATCTCCTGGTGGCCGGGCACAACATGCCCGGCGGCGGCTTCGCCGGGGGACTCATGGCCGGACTCGCCCTGACCATCCGCTACCTGGCCGGCGGCCGGTTCGAACTGGCCGAAGCAAGCCCGGTCAGCGCCGGCCTGCTGCTCGGCGGCGGGCTGGGCCTGGCCGGACTGTCGGCCGCCGCGCCGCTGGTCTTCGGCGGACAGGTCCTGCAGAGCGCCATCATCAAGTTCACCTGGCCCATTTTCGGCGAGGTCAAGTTCGTGACCTCCACGATCTTCGATATCGGCGTGTACCTGGTGGTGGTCGGGCTGGTGCTGGATGTCCTGCGCAGCCTGGGCTCCGAAATCGATGAACGCAGCGAAGGCGGCTCCTCCGACGACGAGGAGACGATCGAGCCCGAACCCGAAATACCCAGCCGAGAAGAGGAGGAGGTGGCCCGATGAGCGTGAACATCACCTTCATGGTAATTATGGGAGCACTGTATGCCTGCGGGATCTACCTGCTCCTGGAACGCAGCCTGACCCGCGTGGTGCTGGGACTGACCATGCTCACCAACGCCACCAACATCCTGCTGCTCTCCACCGGCGGCTTCCAGGGCCTGGCTCCGCTGTTCAGCGCCGACATTGCAGCGGAAGACTACAACGATCCGCTGCCGCAGGCCTTCATCCTGACGTCCATCGTGATCTCCTTCTCCGTCACCGCGTTCATGCTCGGCATCATTTACCGGTCCTGGGTGCTGAGCCGCCAGGACGAGGTCCAGGACGACCTCGAGGACCGCCGCGTGGCAAGCCAGAGCAGCTTCGACGCGGAAGACGACGCCGACGTCCCCGAGGACACCACCGAATTCACCCCGCCCGAAGAGGCTGAAGAGGCGCCCGGATCCCTGCGCGCCTCCGGTCAGAGCACCAGCCCGGAGGCCAAGGAATGAACACCGTAAGTCTGGCTCCGCTGGCCGTGGTCCTGCCGTTCTTCGGCGCGGCCCTTGCCTTCATCCTGATCCGCCACACCCGCGCCCAGCGCATCATCAGCGTCACCATCCTGTCCGTGACGCTGCTCCTGGAAGTCGTCCTGCTGTTCTCCATCTGGGAGACGGGAGCCCAGGCCGTGAACCTGGGCGGCTGGCTGCCGCCGATCGGCATCACCATGGTGGTGGACCAGTTCTCCGCCCTGATGCTGGTCGTCTCCTCTGCCGTCAGCCTGGCGGTGCTGATCTACGCAGCGGGGCAGGGCATGACCGACGGTGACGAAGACGGTCCGATCTCGATCTTCCATCCGACCTACCTCATCCTGGTTGCCGGAGTGTCCAACGCCTTCCTGGCCGGGGACCTCTTCAACCTGTACGTGGGCTTCGAAATCCTGCTCACCGCGAGCTACGTGCTGATGACCCTGGGCGGAACCACTGCACGCATCCGCGCCGGCATCACCTACGTGGTGGTCAGCGTGGTCTCCTCGCTGCTGTTCCTGATCACCATCGCCATGATTTACGCGGCCACCGGCACCGTGAACATGGCGGACCTGGCGGTGAAGCTGCAGGACCTGGACCCCGGCACGCAGCTGATGCTGCACCTGATGCTGCTGGTCGCGTTCGGAATCAAGGCCGCAGTCTTTCCGCTGTCCTTCTGGCTGCCGGACTCCTATCCGACGGCTCCGGCGCCGGTCACCGCGGTGTTCGCCGGGCTGCTGACCAAGGTGGGCGTCTACGCCATGGTCCGCACCGAGACGCTGCTCTTCCCCGGCGACCGCATCAACACCCTGCTGATGGTGGTGGCGGGACTGACCATGGTGGTCGGCATCCTGGGTGCCCTGGCACAGACCGACATCAAGCGAATGCTCTCCTTCACATTGGTCAGCCACATCGGCTACATGGTGTTCGGCCTGGCCGTGGGATCGGTGATCGGCATCGGCTCCGCGGTGTTCTACGTGGTCCACCACATTACGATCCAGACCTCCCTGTTCCTGGTCACCGGCCTGATCGAGCGCCGCGGCGGCACCGCCAACATGGACCGGCTCGGCGGTTTGGCGAAGCTCTCACCGCTGCTGGCCGTGCTGTACTTCATTCCGGCCATCAACCTGGGCGGGATTCCGCCGTTCTCGGGCTTCCTCGGCAAGCTCGGACTCCTGGAGGCCGGCGTCGACCTGGGCACTCCGCTGGCGTACACCCTGGTGGGGGCCAGCGTGCTGACCAGCCTGCTGACGCTGCTGGTGATGGCCCGGGTCTGGAACCGTGCGTTCTGGCGGACACCGGAAGACGCCGTTCATCCGGACCCGATCCTGCTGGCGACCGGCGACGACGGGTCCGCAGTGCGCCACTCCGGCGAGGTCACCGAGAAGTCAACGGGCAAGTTCTCCGGCCGCGGCGCCGTCGACCTGCTGCCGCGCACCATGGTGTATCCCACCGTGGGCCTGGTGGCGCTCGGCGTCTCACTGACCGTCCTGGCCGGTCCGCTGTTCTCGCTCAGCGACGACGCGGCGCAGGATCTGCTGGACCGCACACCGTACATTGAAGCCGTTCTGGGAGAGGGGGCAGGCCAGTGACCCGCAGGGCCCAAATGCGCAACCGGCCGCGCGTGCCGCTGCTCAAGGAAATCCCGCTGCTGATCTGGCTGGTGTTCCTCTGGGGCGCCCTCTGGCAGGACTTCAGCGCCGGCAACCTGATCTTCGGCGCCGCGATTGCCTTCGTCGTGGCCAACATCTTCTACCTGCCGCCGGTGGAGCTCAGCGGCCGGTTCAATCCGATCTACGCCCTGGGCTTCGCGGTCCGGTTCTTCTACAAGCTGGTCCACGCCAGCTTCGAGGTGCTCTGGCTGTCCATCACCAAGGGTCCGCACATCAAGAACGCAGTGGTGGGCGTGAAGCTGCGCAGCCACTCGGACCTTCTGGTCACCGCCACCGGGCACGCGCTGTCGCTGATTCCGGGTTCCCTGGTGGTGGAGGTGGACCGGTCCACCTCCACGCTGTACCTGCACTGCCTGAATGTTTCCACCCCGGAGCACGCCGACAAGGTCCGCAAGGATGTCCGGGACACCGAATCGTGGCTGATCCACACCATCGGCACCCGCGAAGACCTTGAGGTCCTCAGGGCCGAGGAAGCGCAGGTCCGCCGGGAGGTCGCCCTCGAAACCGGAAACCCCGCCGCAACCGGCAAGGGAGCCGCATCATGATGAACGTCTTTGTGGTCCTGGTGGCCGTCATGCTCTCGGTCGCAGCGGCCGGAGCGATTTTCCGGATTGCCCGCGGGCCCTCGATTCTGGACCGGGTGCTGGCAGCCGACGTGCTGCTGACCATCGTCGGCGCGGCCCTGGCCACTGACATGATCGTGAACAAAAACCTCAACTATCTGGCGCTCCTGGTGTCCATCTCACTGATCGGCTTCATTGGCTCCGTGACCGTTGCCCGCTTCGTTACGGACAGGAGATAACCGGTGAGCCAGGAACTGAATGACCTGATTGTCGGAATCCTCATGCTGGGCGGGGCGCTGATGTCGCTGGCCGCGGCCATTGGCCTGACCCGGTTCCCCGACCTCATGAGCCGGATGCACGCAGCGTCCAAGCCGCAGGTGCTGGGACTGCTGCTGTTCCTGCTGGCCATGGCCGTGCAGTTTGAGAGCTGGGTGCTGCTGCCGATCCTTGGCGTCTGCTGGCTGTTCATGATCCTCACCGCGCCGGTGTCCGCCCACATGATCGGCCGCGCCGGTTACCGGACCAAGCACCTGCGCCCGGAGCTGCTCACCATCGACGAGCTGGACGACGTCGTCGGCCGTGCCCAGCAACTGCTGCTGCAGGCCAAGGCCGGCGCACCCGGAACCAACGACGGCGGACCCGCCGACCGGGTGGATGATGATCCGGGGGCGCCGCCGCCCGCGGGCTCCCTCGACGACGACGCGCTCCCCGCGACGCCCGCCGCGGCACCCGAAGCCCGCCCCGGCGTGGTGTCCGGTGCCGAAGCGGAAACAAGTCAGGGCGCCCGCCGCCCGGAACACCGTCCCGGAGGCTGAGCGCCCTGTGATGAAGCGGAGCTGCTAGACCACTTCAGGCGTCTTCTTGTAGCGCTGGATGGCCCGCTGGGTTCCGCGGGTGGTCAGCACCCGGATGCCCTGGCTGACCGCTCCGGAGACGACGGCGAAGATCACTGCGGTGCGGAGGCTGACGTCCAGGACGCCGTCGTTGTCCCGCGGCGGTTCGTTGCCCGTGATCCGCGTCCAGGCAAAATCGAGGATTTTCGCGGACAGCAGGCCGGCGCCGATGCTGGCACCGGTCGCGAGCAGTTTCAGGATCAGGTTCATGGGTGCTCCTAGGGTTGAAGGCCTTTTTCCTAACCCTACCCGCCGATCCGCCCCACCGGGGCAGTGGCGTGTGTAGAGTGGGAAACGCAAAACACACGACAGGGGAGCGCCGCTTCCCGCCGGGCCCAAGGCCCGGCAGGCAGAACAAGGCGCTGAGAGTGCGGACATCCGCAGACCCTCGAACCTGATCCGGTTAGTACCGGCGCTAGGGAGTCGAGATCTCACGGGACATCATGGCAAACCGCCATGAAGGGCCCCTCCCCTCCTGTACCTCAGGAGGTTATTTCATGCAGCAGAACAAATCCCACCCACAGTTTCAACGGCAGTTAAAATCCCTGCGCCGCCCGTGGCGGGTCGTCGACATTGTCGTCGCGTCAGTCCTGGCCGTGGCCGTAGGCGTGATTTTCTGGGCCTGGTCGCTGGGCTACGCCGGGGTGGAAGCCCTGATCCTGGCGTTTCCGCCGCTGGGCGGGCTGTACACCGGCGGATGGCTGATTGCCGGAGTGCTCGGCGCGCTGATCATCCGCAAACCCGGGGCAGCGATCTACTGCGAGGTCCTCGCCTCGGCCGTGTCCGGAGTGCTCGGCACGCAGTTCGGCCTATCGGTGCTGCTCTCCGGATTCATCCAGGGCCTCGGCGCGGAACTGGTGTTCCTGGCCTTCCTCTACCTTCGGTACACGCTTCCGGTGGCCGTACTGGCGGGGCTGGTCTCGGGCGCCTTCCTGGGGGCCAGCGAAAGCATCCTGTACAAGCCGGAATGGGCGCTTCAATGGCAGGCGCTCTACACGCTGCTGGCCGCCGCTTCGGGCGCCGTCATTGCCGGTGCCGGATCCTGGCTGGCTGCCCGGGCCCTGGCCCGCACCGGTGTGCTGGCATCCTTCGCGTCGGGAAGGGCAGCGGACGGGCGCTCCCATGAGCGGGCCTAGCCCCGTTCCCGCCGGCGTCCCCGTGGCGGTCCGCGCCCGGGACTTCAGCTGGCGGCACGCCGGGCGCACCGCCCCGGCCCTTTCCTCCCTGTCACTGGATATCGACGCCGGGGAGAAGGTCCTGCTGCTGGGCGCTTCCGGTGCCGGCAAATCCACGCTGCTGCATGCCCTCGCGGGCGTCCTCGGCGAAGGCTCCGGCCCGGATGCCGCGGGGGAGCAGCAGGGCAGCCTGACCCTGGACGGTGTTCAGCCGCTGCAGGCCCGCGGCCGGGCGGGACTGGTGCTGCAGGACCCGGACTCCCAGCTGGTGCTGTCCCGGGTGGGTGACGAGGTGGCCTTTGGTCCCGAGAACCTTCGGGTTCCGCCGGAGGAAATCTGGGACCGGGTCCGCACCAGCCTGGACGACGTCGGCCTCCGGGTGCCGCTGCACCATTCCACTGCCGCCCTGTCGGGAGGCGAGAAGCAGCGCCTGGCGCTGGCTTCGGTGCTCGCGATGCGGCCGGGCCTGCTGCTGCTGGACGAACCCACCGCCAACCTGGACCCGGAGGGCGTGCTGGAAGTGCGCGCTGCCGTCGAACGCGTGCTGGAACGCACCGGTGCCACGCTGATCGTGGTGGAACACCGCGTCGCGGTCTGGGCGGACGTCGTCGACCGCGTGGTGGTCCTGGCGGCCGACGGCGGCATCCTCGCTGACGGACCGCCATCAAGGGTCCTCGCCGATCCGGCCAACCGCGCCCGGCTCGCCGCGGCCGGGGTCTGGCTGCCCGGAACCCGTCCCGCGGCCGGCGGGCCGGCGGCCGGGGCTCCGGGCGCCACCCTGCTCGAAGCCCGCGGTCTGGGCGTCGGACGGTCCAAGCGGGGCCCGGCGGCCGTGAGCGGAGTGGACCTGACGCTGCGGGCCGGCACGGCGCTCGGGATCACCGGGCCCAACGGCGCCGGAAAATCGACGCTGGCGCTGACCCTGGGCGGACTGCTGAAGCCAGTGGCCGGAACCCTGCGCGCTGCTCCCGCGCTGGCCGGAACTGCGGGCCCCGACCCCCGGCGCTGGAAATCCACGGACCTGGTGACCCGGATCGGCACTGTCTTCCAGGAACCCGAGCACCAGTTCTTGGCCGCGACGGTGCGCGAGGAACTGGCGTTCGGGCCGCGGCGCACCCGCCGGCGCTCAGAGGCCGAGGTCTCGGCGCTGGTGCAGGCACTGGCGGAGCGGCTGCGGCTCACGGCACTGCTGGACGCCAATCCGTTCACGCTCTCCGGCGGGGAGAAGCGCCGCCTGTCGGTCGCCACGATGATCGCCACCGAACCGGACGTCCTGCTCCTGGACGAACCCACGTTCGGGCAGGATGCCAACACCTGGGCGGAACTCGTGGAGCTGCTCCGCACACTGACAGCTGACGGCACCGCGGTGGTCGCGGTGACGCATGACGCCGAGTTCCTGGCGGCCCTGGGCGGGAACCGCCTGCACGTGGAGCACGGCACCGCCCGGACCGGAGCGCTGTTGTGAGCCGGCCCGGGGAACCGGCGACGGCGCCCGAACGGACCGGGCGCACCGATCTGCGCAACCCCTCCCGGCGTCCGGCCGGAACGTTGCTGGAGCGGGCCAACCCGCTGTCCAAGCTCGCCGCCGCCCTGGCGCTCACGCTGGCCGTGCTGGTGAGCGTTGACTGGATCAGCTCCGGAATTGTCCTGGCCGGCGAGCTGATCCTGCTGCCGCTGCTGCGGATCCCGCCGCTCACCCTGCTCAAACGCATCTGGCCGCTGGTCCTGGCCGCCTTGCTCGGTGCCTACGGAACCGCCCTGCTGGCCGAGAAGACCGGTGCCGTGCTGCTGGACGCCGGACCGCTGCTGTTCACCTCCGATTCAGTGGCCGCCGGCATTGCCATCGGGCTTCGGGGACTGGCCATCGCCCTGCCCGGGATCTATCTGCTGGTGTCGACGGATCCCACGGACCTGGCGGACGCCCTGGCCCAGAAACTGCGGCTGCCGCACCGGTTCGTGCTCGGCGCGCTGGCCGCGATGCGCCTGGTCGGGCTGCTGGTTACCGAATGGCAGAGCCTGGGCATGGCCCGGCACGCCCGCGGCGTCGGTTCGGATTCCGGGGCGCTGGCCCGGGCCCGGTCCTTCGGCGGCCAGTCGGTGGCGCTGCTGGTCCAGGCGGTGCGCCGCGCCACCCGCCTCGCCGCGGCCATGGAGGCGCGCGGTTTCGGCAGCGGGAACAGGACCTGGGCGCGGACCTCGGCGTTCACCGGGATCGACGTGTGGGTGACCCTGTACGGCGTGCTGCTGGCCAGCGCCGCCCTGGCCGCCGCGGCGCTGGCCGGGACGTTCAATTTCATCCTGACCTAGGCCCGGTCGGCGGGTCAGGCCTCCGACAGGGCCTCGCGCAGCAGGCTGGTCAGCTCCTCGGTCAGGGCAGGCGATGAGCTGATCGGTGTTCCGTCGATGGAGGTCACCGGGGCCAGCAGGCGAATGCTGGACACCAGCCACACGGCGTCGGCCTCCATCAGGTGCGCCGGTTCCAGCGGGCCGTACCCGCGGGCCCAGCCTGCCGCTTCGGCGGCGTCGAACAGGGCGCGCTGGGTGGTGCCGGGCAGGATGCCGCTCTCCAGCTCGGGGGTCAGCAGCGTTTTCACCCCGTCTTCCTCCACCGCCAGGATGACGCTCGACGTCGGCCCCTCCAGCACCTTGCCGTCCGAGGACGTGAAAATGACGTCATCGGCGCCGTTGGCCTTGGCGTAGCGCAGCGCCGCCATATTCACCGCGTAGGAGAGCGTCTTGGCGCCGAGCAGCAGCCACGGCGCCCGTTCGGCGAGGGTGCTGTCGTAGCCGCGGTCCAGCAGCAGGACGGCGAGCCCGTCGGCAGTGCGTTCCCGGGAGCCGGCCGGAAGAGGGGAGGCAGCCACCCAGGCCGTGGGGGAAGCAGCCCCTTCGACGCCGCGGGTCAGCAGCAGCTTCACCACTGCCTCGCCCGGCCCCGCCTGCAGCAACAGCTGGGCGAGCGCGGTGGCCACCGCACGTTCCCACGCGTCCCGGGCCGGCGGCACAAGGTCCAGGGCCTGCGCCGACGAGGCCAGCCGGTCCAGGTGCGCGGCCATTTTGCGGGGCTTGCCGTCGACGGCAAGCATCGATTCAAAGATGCCGTCGCCGCGGGTGGCGCCGAGGTCAGTGGCCATCAGCTGCGGTTCGGAAGCGTCAGCAAGGCGGCCTTCGGGGAATCCAGGGTCCAGAAATACCAGAACAGTCATGAACCCAGCCTAGTTTGCCTGTGCGGCAGACTAGGGTGGAGGTTTGGATCTGCTGATGGGAGCGTCGTGTGTGGGTGGCATTAACCGGGACAACGCTTCCCGTCTGGATTGTCACCGCACTGACCGTCCTCGACTACGCAATCCGGATTGTTGCGCTGGGCGTGGTCCCCGGCAACCGGCGGCCCACCACGGCCATGGCTTGGCTGCTGTGCATTTTCTTCCTTCCGGTACCCGGAATCATCCTGTTCCTGCTGTTCGGCAATTTCCGGCTCTCCGAACACCGGGTCAAGCGCCAAGCTGAAATCAACCGGGCCGTGCGTGAGAACACCCGCGAGCTCGAGGCCGAAGGCAGCCGGTATTCCGGTCCGGAATGGGTAGTCTCCGCGACCGAGCTGAACCGCAGGCTCGGATCGTTTCCGAGCCTGGACGGCAACAAAGTGGATCTGCAGCGGGACTACAACGAGTCAATCCGGGAGATGACCGACCTGGTCCGCACCGCGCGGGATTACGTGCACGTCGAGTTTTACATCATGAGCTACGACGACGTCACCCGGGACTTCTTTGCTGCGCTGAAGGAAGCGGCGGCCCGCGGCGTGCGGGTGCGCCTGCTGTTCGACCACATCGGCACGCTGCGGGTGAAGGGCTACCGGACGCTGCTGCGGGAACTGCGCAGCAGCGAGATCCAGTGGAAGCGGATGCTGCCCATCCTGCCGGCCCGCGGCCAGTGGCGCCGCCCGGACCTGCGCAACCACCGGAAAATCCTGGTGGTGGACGGGCTGGTGGCCTACACCGGATCGCAGAACATGGTGGAGGCGTCCTACCGCAAGCGCCGCAACCATAGATCGGGCCGCAGATGGGTGGAGCTGATGGCGCGCGTGGAGGGGCCGGTCATCGATGAGATCAACGTGGTGTTTGCCACGGACTGGAACGCGGAAACCGATGAGAACCTGGAGCGCGAACTAAGCCTCTACGAGTGGACCACGCATCCCGGCGATGTCACCTGCCAGGTGGTGCCCAGCGGGCCCGGCTTCACGACGGAAAACAACCTTCGCCTCTTCACCTCCCTGATGTATTCGGCGTCGGACCGCATTTCCATCACCAGCCCCTACTTCGTCCCGGACGATTCGCTGCTGTACGCGATTACGACGGCGGCCCAGCGCGGCGTGCAGGTGGAGCTGTTCGTCTCCGAGAAGGGAGACCAGTTCCTGGTGGACCATGCCCAGCGGTCCTACTACGAGGCGCTGCTGCGCGCCGGCATCCGGATCTACCTTTACCCGAAGCCGCTGGTTCTCCACGCCAAGCATTTCACCATCGACAACGAGGTGACGGTGCTCGGCTCCTCGAACATGGACATGCGGTCCTTCTCCCTGAACCTGGAAGTGTCGATCATGATGTTCGACGGCGACATCGTGGCCAAGACACGACGGATCGAGGACACCTACCGTTCCATGTCCCGGGAACTGCTGCTCTCGGACTGGGTGGGCCGGCCCGTCTGGCAGCGCTACGTGGACAACGTCTGCCGGCTCACCGCCACGCTGCAGTAGCTAGTCCGGGAACCGGGATCCCAAGGCGCTGAGGACACCGAACGCCTTGGCCCGGATCTCCTCCCACTCGGCCGCGGGATCCGAATCCGCAGTGACGGCGCCGCCCACCCCGAGGGTCAGGGCCGTGCCCTGGATTTCCAGCGTGCGGATCACCACCGACAGATCCGCGGCCCCGGTCAGGGAGAACCAGCCGACGACGCCGGAATAGGCACCGCGCGGGGCGCCCTCCAGCCGGTCCAGGATGGCCATGGTGCTGATCTTCGGGGCGCCGGTCATCGATCCCGGCGGGAACGCCGCGGCAACGGCTTCGGCCCGGGACGCGCCGGGGCGCAGCCGGGCGTCCACGGTGCTGACCAGCTGATGGACGGTGGCGTAGCTTTCCACGGCGCACAGCCGGGGAACGGTGACGGACCCCGGAACGGCGCAATGGGACAGGTCGTTGCGCAGCAGGTCAACGATCATGACGTTCTCCGCCCGGTCCTTCAGCGAGGACACCAAATCCGCCTCCAGCCTCCGGTCTTCCGCCGCGGTGGCTCCGCGCGGCCGGGTGCCCTTGATGGGTTCCGCGCGGATCCGTCCCGGCACGTCCAGGGCGAGGAACCGCTCCGGTGACGTTCCGGCCAGGCAGAAGCTGCCGAACCGCAGCAGGGAAGCGAACGGAGCGGGGCTGCGCCGCCGCAGCGCCCGATACAGGGCCAGCACCTCCCCGCCGGCCGGCGGGGCGGGCAGCTGCGCGGTCAGCGAGGTGGTCAGGCAGACCTCATAGGAGTTTCCGTTGCCGATCTCCTGCTGCGCGGCGCGGACCTTGGCCAGATACGCGTCCCGGCTGTCGCGCACGGCAAACCGCGCCGGAGCGGGCAGGTCCGGAGCGGGCGGTTTCTGGGCGGCGGTTTCCACGGCGCGTTTCACCTGAGCCGTCCACCCGCCGCCGCCGCCGCCGCCGTCGTCGCTGTCACCGCCGTTCCCCGGATCCGAGGGGGCCGGGGCCAGCGGATCCGCCAGGGTCAGGACATAGAGGCACTCCTGCTCGTGGTCCAGGACCACCGCGCGGCCGGCGAAGATCAGGGCGGCGTCCGGTGCTGCCCCGGGCGGCAGGGGGATGTCGGTGCCGCCGGTTTCCCGCTTGAGCTCATACCCCAGGAAACCCAGCCAGCCCAGCGCAAATCCGCACGGATAATCGGCGCTGACCGTGGCGCGCGGCCGGCCCCAGACCGAATCCAGCCAGGGGAAAAACGGACCGCGGTGCAAGGCCGTCACGGGTCCCGACACGACGGTGGTGATGCCGCTCCGGTGCTCCGCGTAGCGGCCGAGCGGACCGCCGTCGTCGGCCATGATGCTGTACCGGCTGCGGGCCGCGACCTGTGCGGCTCCGGACACTGCGCCGGACACTTCGGTGGTCCCCGACGGTGCTGCCGCACTGGAGCTGTCCAGCCAGACCGCCCGCGGTGCGTCGGCATAAAGGCTGGCGAAGAGCCGCTCGGGCGCGATCCAGGTGTCCAGCCGGTCCACCCGCACGGTGCCGGCCGCAGCGTTGGCACCCGGCCAGCCGGATTGGAGCCGGGGCACCTGCAGTTCGCCGAGCGCGCGCAGGACAAAGGCTGCGGCGGCAACCGGCTCCCCGTGAAGGTGCTGCCGGTCCACTCGGATGTCGGCGGCGGCAGCGGCCGGATCACCGGCCGTCCAGGCGCGTTCCTGCGCGGCCCACCGCTCCCAGTGCGGGGCGTAGGTGTCGCCGTCGCGGGCCAGCGCACGCTCCCGGCGCAGATGGGTCGGCGCGGAGACCCAGACGGCGGCGTCGAGCAGGTCCCGCACGCCGGCGCTGGAGGCGCCGACTCCTTCAAAGATGACGATGTCGGCCGGTGCCGTGCTGCGGATCTCGCCGTACTCGCCGGCTGCCCAGTCCCAGGCCCGCCACCGGGCGGTCCGGCCGGCGGCCAGCGGCACGGCAACGTGCTCGCGGAAGGCGGCGATCCCGGCCGCCAGCCCGTCCCATCCGGGGTACAGATCCTCCAGATGGAACAGCGAGACCGAGTGGTGGGCGCGCAGTGCTGCCGCAAGTTCGACGGCGAGGGTGGTCTTGCCGGCGCCGGACAAGCCGTCGACCGCGATGAGGACGGGCAGGGCGGCGGCGCCGGCCGTAGTGCCGGCCGCGGCGGGACCCGTCACTGGTCGGCGGACCCGGCGGCGTCCAGGGCGGCGCGGACGTATTCCACCACGCCCGGCACCGACGCCTGGATCAGGGCGTAGGAGGAATCGAAGTCGCTCATGTCGCCGTACCAGGGGTCGTCGATGCCCTGTTTTTCCGGCGGCAGGCCGGCCGAGGCGGGATCGAAGCTGCGGATCATCCGCACTTTTCCGCGGTCCCGGGCGCTGCCCGCCCGGTCCTGCAGCTCCAGCAGGTGTCCGTAATCCATCGCCAGGATCAGGTCCCGGTGCGCAAAGTCGTCAGCGGTGAAGGCACGCGCCCGGAAGGGAGCGAGTTCCTGGGGCGCAAATCCGTGGCCGGCCAGCTCCGCGAAGGTGCGGTCATCCATCGGGCGCCCGGCCTCCCATCCGGTGACGCCGGTGGAATCGACGGTGACCTCCGACCCCAGCCCGGCGTCGTCGAAAGCGCGGGCGAGGCAGAACTGGGCCATCGGTGAGCGGCAGATGTTGCCGGTGCAGACCGTCATGATTCGGTACATGCTTTCAGCCTACCGAGGGTTGCTCCGTCAGGCCCACGCGATGATCTCGCCGGAGGGGAGCAGGAACCAGCCGTCCGGTGCCTGCGTCCAGCGTCGCCAGCCGGCGGCCATCCGGGCGAGGCCGGCCGGGTCGGTCAGCTCCCGTTCCAGCGCCTGGTCCGCGAAGGCAGAGTGCAGCACCCGGTCCGCCCAGCCGTCTCCGAACCAGGCACGCCGCTCCGGGGTGGCGTAGAGCCAGTTGGACGCCGACGGTTCAAACTCGGTGAAACCGGCTTCCAGGGTCCACGCGACGAGCCGCCGGCCGGCGTCGGGCTCGGCGGCGTTGCCGCGGGCGATCTGCTGGTAGGTCTCCATCCACTCCGTGAGTTCGGGCAGTTCCGGATACCAGCTCATGCCGTGGAAGTCGGCGTCGCGCACCGCCACCAGGCCGCCGGGCCGGGTCACACGCCGCATCTCGCGCAGGGCAGCCACCGGATCGGTCAGGTGCTGGAGCACCTGGTGGGCGTGGACGACGTCGAACGTTCCGTCCGGATAATCCAGGTCATACACGTTGCCGGCCGTGAACTCGACGTTCGCCAGCCCCCGCGCCGCGGCCAGGGCCCGGGCCTGGGCGACGACGTCCTCCGAGGGGTCCAGCCCGATGACGGGCCCGGGATCCACAAGGTTGGCGAGATCGGCAGTAATGCTCCCCGGCCCGCAGCCCACATCCAGCAGCGCCATGCCGGACTCCAGATAGGGGAGCAGGTAAGCAGCGGAATCGGCGGCAGTTCGGGTGGCATGGGCGCCGACCACGCTGTGGTGATGGCCGTGCGAATACTGTTCAGGACGCATAGGCCGAGGATACGCGGGCGCAGGGGCTGTGCGCCCGGAGTTGCGGCGTGTGTCGGCCGTGCTCAGGAGGGGGAGGCTTTGTGCCGGCGCCGCCTGCAAACGGCAAGGTTGAGTCCGACCCGCTCAACTTTGTTGACAAACAATCCGCCCTGAGTAAAGTTGAGTGCAGAAGGCTCAAGACGCGCTGCGGGATTGATGATCCCTTCCAACGGCGCCGTTTTCCACGGAAAGAGGAAGCAAACATGTCACGTGCAGTAGGTATTGACCTTGGAACCACCAACTCGGTTGTCTCCGTCCTTGAAGGCGGCGAGCCGACCGTTATTGCCAACGCTGAAGGCGGCCGCACCACGCCGTCGGTTGTTGCTTTCGCCAAGTCCGGTGAGGTTCTCGTTGGCGAAATCGCCAAGCGCCAGGCCGTCAACAACATTGACCGCACCATCTCCTCGGTCAAGCGCCACATGGGCACCGACTGGAAGGTGGACATTGACGGCAAGAATTACACCGCCCAGGAAATCTCCGCCCGCATCCTGCAGAAGCTGAAGTCCGACGCCGAATCGTACCTGGGTGAAAAGGTCACGGACGCCGTGATCACCGTTCCCGCGTACTTCAACGACGCCGAGCGCCAGGCCACCAAGGAAGCCGGGGAAATTGCCGGCCTGAACGTGCTGCGCATTGTCAACGAGCCCACCGCGGCTGCTCTGGCCTACGGCCTGGACAAGGGCAAGGAAGACGAGCTCATCCTGGTCTTCGACCTCGGCGGCGGAACGTTCGACGTTTCCCTGCTCGAAGTCGGCAAGGACGAAGACGACTTCTCCACCATCCAGGTGCGCTCCACCGCCGGTGACAACCGGCTCGGCGGCGACGACTGGGACCAGCGCGTCGTCGATTACCTGCTGCAGCAGGCCAAGGCCAAGGGCGCCGACCTGTCCAAGGACAAGATTGCCCTGCAGCGCCTGAAGGAAGCGGCCGAGCAGGCCAAGAAGGAACTCTCCTCCGCGACCTCCACCAACATCTCCCTCCAGTACCTCTCGGTTACCGCCGACGGTCCGGTGCACCTGGACGAGCACCTGTCCCGTGCCAAGTTCCAGGACCTGACCAAGGACCTGCTGGACCGCACCAAGAAGCCGTTCAAGGACGTCATCGCCGAGGCCGGCATCAAGGTCTCCGACATTGACCACATCATCCTCGTCGGCGGTTCCACCCGCATGCCGGCCGTCACCGAACTGGTGAAGGAACTGGCCGGCGGCCAGGAGCCGAACAAGGGCGTGAACCCGGATGAGGTTGTCGCCGTCGGCGCCGCACTGCAGGCCGGTGTCCTGAAGGGCGAGCGCAAGGACGTCCTGCTGATCGACGTCACCCCGCTGTCCCTGGGCATTGAGACCAAGGGCGGTGTGATGACCAAGCTGATCGAGCGCAACACGGCCATCCCGACCAAGCGCAGCGAAACCTTCACCACCGCTGACGACAACCAGCCGTCCGTGGCGATCCAGGTCTTCCAGGGCGAGCGCGAGTTCACCCGCGACAACAAGCCGCTGGGCACGTTCGAGCTGACCGGCATCGCGCCGGCTCCCCGCGGCGTCCCGCAGGTTGAGGTCACCTTCGACATCGATGCCAACGGCATTGTGCACGTGTCCGCCAAGGACAAGGGCACCGGTGCCGAGCAGTCCATGACGATCACCGGCGGTTCCTCCCTCTCCAAGGAAGACATCGACCGCATGGTCCGCGAAGCCGAAGAGCACGCAGCGGAGGACAAGAAGCGCCGCGAGGCTGCCGACGTCCGCAACTCCGCCGAGCAGCTGGCCTACTCCGTGGACAAGCTCCTCACGGACAACGACGACAAGCTGCCCGAGGACGTCAAGACCGAGGTCAAGGGCGATGTTGATGCCCTGAAGAAGGCCCTCGAGGGCACCGAAAACGACGACGAAGTGAAGTCGGCGTTCGAGAAGCTGCAGACCTCGCAGACCAAGCTGGGCGAAGCCATCTACGCCCAGGCCCAGTCTGAAGGCGCAGCAGGTGCCGGTGCTCCCGGTGCTGCCGGCGACGCCGGAGCTTCCGACACTTCCTCCGCCGCCGACGAAGACATCGTTGACGCCGAGGTTGTTGACGACGAAGACAAGAAGTAATCATGACGGCAGGGAACGAAAACCCCAACGAAAAGTCCAACCCTGAGGATTCCGACCCGGCCGGCCAGCAGCCGGCCGAGTCCGGGGACTCATCGGCAGCCGAGCCGGACGCCTCCCCGGAGGCCCAGGCTTCCGAGGAAAACTCCGGTGCTGAGGGAGATGCCCTGGCCCAGGCCGAGCAGATCCTGAACAGCGCGGGTGTGCCCCCGCAGCAGCAGGAAGCAGGATCTCCGGAGGCTGCGGAGCTGCGCAATGACCTGCTGCGGCTGCAGGCGGAATACGTCAACTACCGCAGGCGGGTGGAGCGTGACCGCGACGTTGCCCGGGAAATGGCTGTCATCGGAGTCCTGAACTCCGTGATGCCGGTCCTGGATGACATCGACGCAGCGCGTCAGCACGGCGACTTGGCGGAGGGACCCTTTGCGTCCATCGCCACCAAGCTGGAAAACACGCTGAAGACCTACGGGCTGACCCGGATTGACGAGGTGGGGGTCGAATTCGATCCCAACATCCACGAAGCGTTGATCCAGCAGCAGAGCCCGGACGTCCAGTTCGACGCAGTGACGCAGATCCTGCGGGCCGGATACAAGGCGAACGACAGGGTGCTGCGCGCGGCCCAGGTCATCGTCTCCGTTCCGGAGCAGTAAGGCGCGGGTGCCCGGGGCCGTTCACGGCGGCCCCGGGCACCTTTTTTCAGCAGTGCACGTCCGGTCCGTAATCCGCGGGTTGCGGGCAGGAGCAGTAACTTAAGGAAGGGGACGCCAATTGGCTAGTCAGGATTGGGTCGATAAGGATTTTTACAAGATTCTGGGTGTCCCCAAGGACGCGTCGGAAGCCGATATCAAGAAGGCGTATCGGAAGCTGGCACGCAAGTACCATCCGGACCAGAACCAGAGCGATCCCTCTGCTGAGCGGATGTTCAAGGATCTGTCGGAGGCCTACTCGGTGCTTTCCGACGCCGAAGAGCGCCAGCAGTACGACGCAATCCGCGCCATGGGCGGCGGCGCGCGCTTCTCGGCCGGCGGTCCCGGCGGTGCCGGTGCCGGCGGCGGTGCCGGGTTTGAGGACCTCTTTGGCGGACTGTTCGGCGAGGGCGCCCGGCCGGGCGGCCGCCGCACCACGTACAGCACCGGCGGCGGCAGCAACATTCCGCCGGAATTCGCTGACCTGTTCGGCGGCGGCGGCTTCGGCGGGGGCTTCGGCTCCGCTCCGCCGCAGAAGGGTGCCGACCGGACGGCCACCACCACCATTTCCTTCGCCGGTTCCATCAACGGAACCGTCATCGGGTTGCGCGAGCCCAGCGGCGAGGTCGTTGAAGTCCGCGTTCCGGCCGGCGTCAAGGACGGGCAGAAGATCCGGGTCCGCGGCAAGGGCCAGCCCGGTGCGGCCGGCAACGGAGACCTGATGGTCACCGTCCGGGTGACGCCGCACGATTTCTTTGTCCGGGACGGAAACAACATCCGCATCCACGTGCCGGTGAGCTTCCCCGAGGCGGCGCTGGGCGCCACGATCGAGGTTCCCACGCTGACCGCCGACAAGGTCAAGCTCAAGGTGCCCGCGGGAACCCCGTCCGGGCGCACCCTGCGGGTCAAGGGCCGGGGCGTGCACACCTCCAAGGGCGACGGCGACCTGCTGGTCACCATCGACGTCGCCGTTCCCTCTCATCTGAACAAGGAAGCCAAGGCGGCGGTCGAGGCGTTCGCCGACGCCACGAAGGGTGAGGATCCCCGAGCGGGCCTGGCGTCCAAGGCACGTCTCTAGCAGCGCAAACACGGTTCGGTTTCCCGTGCCCCGGGAGCCGAACCGGGTTATCGTTACTAAACGTCAACAGCTGTCAAGGAGGAAACGATGGGCATAGATGTTAATGCGCCTATTTTTGTGATCTCCGTAGCCGCGGAGTTGGCGGACATGCATCCGCAGACCCTGCGGCAGTACGACCGGCTGGGAATCGTCTGCCCCAGCCGGGCGCCGGGCAGGTCCCGGCGCTACTCGCAGCATGACATCGACATGCTCCGCGAGGTCCAGCGGCTCTCCCAGGAGGGCGTCTCGCTGGAAGGCATCAAACGCATCATGCAGCTGGAGAACCAGGTTTCCAGCCTGCGGTCCCGGATCTCGGAACTCTCCGCGGAACTGGACTCGATCCAGCAGCGCACGCCGGAGCGGAGCCGGGTCTTCGCCGCAGGCCTGGCCGGCGACGTCGTCACCCTCACCCGGGGCCAGCGGCCGCCCGCCTCGCGTCCCTTCGCGAACCAGCTCAGCCTGGCTTCGCTGGTCCAGCGGCGGAGCCAGCTGCGCGCCTTGCCGGCCGGGAAGCAGGAACCCGTGAACTACGCCGACGACGGCTACGTCCCGTCCCTGTGAGGACGGCCGGGCCGGCTCCGACTGCCTGAACCGGCTCCGACTGCCTGAACCGGCTCCGGTTACCTGAACCGGCGGCCCTGGTCGCGGCGGTTCGCCCAGATTGCCAGGGCGCCGAGGAGCAGGGTCCATGCCAGCAGGCAGGGCAGCGCGGCCGGGCCGAGCGGCTCGCCGGAAAACACCGCCACCGAGACGTCGCGGGCCGCCCGGGTGGGCAGGAACAGCGAGAACGTGTTCAGTCCGGGGCTGAACAATTCCGGCGGCAGCATCAGCCCGCCGGCGAAGGCCAGCGGAAAGAACACCACCTGCGTGACGGCAATCGCCACCTTTGGGGTGCACAGATACCCGATGAGCAGGCCCAGGAACAGGAACGGCAGCCCGCACACCAGCCACACCAGCACCGAGGCCGGCACCCGCCACCAGGCCAGCGTGCCGGTGGTGAAGGCGTCCAGCGCCGCCGTGGTGAACACACCCACCAGCATCACCGGGATCAGTGCGAAAAAGGCAAACATCATCGCGGTCAGTGCCCGGGCCACGGTGGGCGGCAGGGCACCGGCCGGCAGCGTCCGCACGTAGCTGCTCCACGGATTGGCGCGGTCCTCAGCGACACCGATCCCGTAGTTGAACAGGAACGAGCTCATCACGCCGAAGAGCGCGAGCTGGGCCACCGCTATCAGCGACGCAATGGGGTTGGAGATCACCGCCTGCTGCGGCAGCACGAAAAACACCAGGGCCAGCGTGGGGAACACGGTTGAGGAAATCACCGAAATCGGAATGCGCAGCTGCTCCAGCACCTGCGCCTTGGTGTGGGCGCGGACCAGGGATGTCATGGCTGCTCCTCTCCGGCGGAGGCCGAAACGGTGTCGGGATGGTGCGTCAGGGCCAGGAAGGCCTCTTCGAGGCTGGCCGCGTGGACCTCCAGCCGGGAAAAGGGCACGTTGTCGCGAACCAGCCGGCGCACCGTTTCATCGGCGTCGCGGCTCAGCACGGTCACTGTGTTGTTCGGCCCGGCGGTGGCACCTGCGCTCTCAGGCAGGGATGCAAACGACGACGGCGGCAGCCCGGTGCGGAAGGACACCTTGCTGACCGACACATGGCCGCGGATTTCATCCACCGTCCCGTCGGCAACGATGGCACCGGAGTTCAGGACGACAACCCGGCCCGACAGTGCCTGGATTTCCTCCAGATAGTGGCTGGTGACCAGGAGGGTGCCGCCCGCCCTGCGGTACTCGCCGAGCCGCTCCCAGAGGTTTTCGCGTGCCTCCACGTCCAGGCCGGTGGTGGGCTCGTCCAGGATCACCAGCCGCGGCCGTCCGACCAGGGCCAGCGCCACCATGAGCCGGCGCTGCTGTCCGCCCGAGAGCCCGCCGCACTGTTTGGCCGCGATCTCCGCCAGCCCGAAATCCGTCAGCAGCTCGGCCGTGGGCACCGGATCGGCGTAGTGGGCGGCCACGAAGTCGACAGTCTCGCGGACCCGCAGCGTGGGTGGAAGCGAGGTTGCCTGCGGCGTCGTGCCCAGCTCCCGCCGGGCCAGCGGATCCCGCGGACTCCGGCCAAAGAGTTCCACGCTTCCGGCATCTGCCGTGCGGAGCCCGCAGAGCAGGCTCAGCAGAGTGGATTTGCCGGCGCCGTTCGGGCCGAGCAGGCCGAGGGCTTCACCGGCCCGGATCTCCAGGCTCACCCCGCTAAGCGCCGGTTTGCCGGCATAGCGCTTGGTGACCGAGCGGGCTGCCGCTAGGACAGGTGCCGGTCCGTCGTCGGCGTTGGCCCGCTGCGGTGTAAGTCCGGGGTGGAAACTCATGGTGCCTCCAGTGGTAAGGATCTGCCGTCTTGGGTAAGGCCCGCGAGGAGGTCCCGGAGCGCCTTGCGGTACTGCAGGTAAGCGAGCCTGCCTTCGGCGCTGATGCCCACATAGGTGACGGGGGTGCGCCCTTCGATGGTCTTGGTGATCTCGACGTAGCCGGCGTCTTCGAGCTTGCGCAGGTGCGTGGAGAGGTTGCCGGCGGTCATGTCCAGCATGCCGCGCAGTTTGGTGAAGGCGATGCGGTTGAGCTCGCCCACCTCATTGAGCGTGGTGAGGGCCCGGAGCCGGGATTCGGCGTGGATGACCGGATCCAGTTCAGGCATGGGACACCGCCGTTTTCCGCTTCCGGGTGCCGAGGTATTCGGCCAGGGACCCTGCCAGCAGCCCGCCGGATCCCAGATAAAGGAACACGGTCAGGAAATACGCCGGGCCGGACAGGAGAGCGGCGATGGTGACCACCAGCAGCCACACTCCGAGGAAAGACTGGCGGCGGTCGTTGAAGGTGGTGCCGCCGGTGATGTAGAGCAGGCCGGCGATCAGCACGGCGATGGAGTTGATTAGCATGCCGCGCATCCAGAAATCCTCCACCGTGCGTCCGATGATGCCGCTGAGGATCCCCATGATCAGGAATCCCAGGGCCCAGGAGGCGCCGTACATGCCGCCCTGGAAGGCGGTGTGGCCGCGGAGGCCCCGGGTGCCGCGGATGGTCATGGCCACCGTGGAAACCGTGGCGGCAGCCAGGGCCACGCCGAGCACCACGAGGGCGGCGCCCGGTTCGAGGGGGAGCCATCCGCGCCTGCTGCCTTCCAGTGCCCCGTACCCCACAACCCAGGTCAATCCCCACAGCAGATAGACCATGGCGGCATTGCCGCTCAGCTGCCGGTGGACGGAGCGTTCGGCATCCTCAACGATTTGCAGCGCCGCGCGCAGGTCCAGCGGTTCATCGGGAAGCGCGGCATCCTGCGGGTGTCTTCCCCCGGAATAGCCGTCGCTGTGGAGATCAGTGTGGTTCCGGATCATCGTGTGCCCCTGGGTTGGTCATCCGGCTTTCGGTCGGCTGCAAACCAGTTTGCGTTACAAACCAGTTTGTGGCAAGGGTCACAGTAGAAGATTGTAAAAGGCTGATCCGCGAGATGGCAGAAAGTGCTCTTCCCAGGCCCGGGAACAGCCGTTTCTGCCATCTCGCGGCCCGGGTAGTCACGCCTGCAGGTGGAAGGGGGAAGGGGAGGGGCGGAACCCGGCAGGCGCAGTCAGCGCAGGCGCCGCGCCCGCAGGACGACGTCCTCGGTGTGGTGGGCGCCGGCTCCGGCGGCGACGTGCCGGGGCCGGACCTCGTCGACTTCGATCCGCCAGTTTCCGCCGAGGAGCGCGCGGATATCCGCCAGGCCCACATATTCGTCCAGATCAATGCCGCGGGCACTGGCCTGCGCAGCGGTCGGCAACGGGTGATGTACGGCCAAAAGCACGCCGCCGGGTGCCACGGCATTCAGCAGTGCCCGTTCGGCGGCGTTGTCGCCGGTGCGCAGCAGTGCCGGGTACTGCGCCGACACCACGTCAAAGGATGCGGCCGGCAGCGCGGCCTCGACGAGGCCGGAGTGCAGCCAGGTCACCGTCACTCCTCGCCGTTCGGCCTGCCGGGCAGCCCGGTCCAGTGCCACCCGCGACACGTCAAGGGCCGTAACATCCCAGCCCTGTTCGGCCAGCCACAGGGCGTCGGCGCCCTCGCCGCAGCCGACGTCCAGGATGCGTCCGGGCACCAGCCCGCGGACCTCGTGAACCAGTGCCGCATTGGGCTGCCCGCTCCACAGTTCATCCGAGCCGGCGTAGCGCTGATCCCAGAGGTCTTGGATCGCATCCCGGCTGAGGGGAGCGGAGGGGACGCGGCCGGGGGAGCCGGCGGAGCCGGAGTTTGTCTGTTCCATACCAAAAGCATGCAGGCACGGAGCTCCGCCGGCAAAGATCCGTTGCTGAAACGGCAAGTTGCTGAAACGGCCAACAGACGGGAGTCCTTCTGCCGGCTCGGCTCCGCACTCAGCGCGGGGTGTCCGCCTCCGGGCGAAGACGGATGAGGCGCTGCGGGCCGTCCTCCTCCAGCTCCACCAGGTCGCCGTGCGAGGCGAGGAAATCGGTGAAGGACCGGAAGCCGAGCGGCTTCTCATTAAAGGAGGGGTCCATCCGCCGCATCTGGTTCTTGATCGTGCCCGTGTTGAGCCACTCGTCGGCGTCGCCCTTGGCGTGGCCGATCTGCAGGGCGCGCACGAGGAGCTCCGTCGCCAGTGTCTGCGGATCGATGTCCTCGGCCGGCTCCGGCTCGTCGAACTGCGGAAACCCGGTGTGCGAGAACATGGGGATCGTTGTGAGGTTGCGGGCCTTGAGGGGTGCCGGATCAGGCTCCGCCGCCTCCACCGGATCGGGTGACTTCTTCCCCGGCGCCGGCCGTTCCGCCGCGGCTGCGGCCGCGGCGGTCTTGTCGATGCCGGGCAGCGAGTCGTAGTCCTCGAACTCGTCGCACGCGGCGGCGAGGGAGGTGCTGGTCGACCCGGCGACCCCGATGCCGACAACAAAGCGGCCGAGCCGCTTCGACTTCTGCGCGAGGGCAATGTAGTCGGAGTCTCCGGCGACGATGATGACGTGAGTGAGGTCGGGCAGCCGGAAGAGATCTTCGACCACATCAACGGCGAGGCGGATGTCCGCGCCGTTCTTGGTGCCGCGGGTGGTCGTGGTGAACAGCTGGGTGAGGTCCACCGCCCGGGACATGAGCTGGCGCTGGTAGCTCGCGTTGACCGGCACCGACCAGTCGGCATACGCGCGGTTGACGACGAGGGTGCCAAAGGACGCGGCGAAGTCGATGATGGCGTTGAAATCGACCGTCGCCGCGGTCAATTTGGCGGCCACCTCGGGGTCGGCATCCCGGCTCGTCTTGTCGAAGTTGCGGATGCCGTCACGCTGGAAGGCGTTTCGGCCGTGCAGCTGCTGATAGCGCGAGATGACGATGTTGTCGAAGTCGATGTAGAGGCCGACGCGGGCATCGTTTGGTTCAGTCATGGAAACTCAGGCCTTGCGGTAGGAGAGATCGAAAATCAGGCGGCCTGCCTGGTGGGCTTTGTTCTCGAAGCTGGTCAGGGTGCGCCCGTCAAAACGCGGTGCCCAGCCGCCGCGGGTGTCGACGTCGTTCACCGGGGCCTTCTTTTCCAGACCCTCGCGGTTCACCCGCGTCAGCGGGCTGTCCTCACCGGCGCGCTCGCCGTCGTGCAGGTTTTGGAACCGGGGGGACGCATCGAGGACTTCGCGCATCTGCACGGCGTAATCGGACCAGTCGGTGGCCAGGCGCCAGATGCCGCCCGGCACCAGCACGCGGGCCACCAGCTCGGCGAATTCATCCTTGACCATGCGGCGCTTGTGATGGCGGGTCTTATGCCAGGGGTCGGGGAAGAAGACCCAGACCTCGTCCACTGACCCCGCGGGGAGCATGGTGGTCAGGACCTCGGGGGCGTTGGCCTGGACCACGCGGACGTTGGTGAGCTCTTTTTGGCCGATGCGCTGCAGGGTCTGGGCCAGCCCGGGAAGGTAGACCTCCACGGCCAGGTAGTTCTTGTCCGGGTTCTGCTCCGCGGCGTGCGTCACTGCTTCGCCCAAGCCCGAACCGATTTCCACGACCAGGGGAGCGGTGCGGCCAAACTCGGCAGCGGCGTCGAACACGTAGTCCGGGTCGACGGAAGTGTCAGCCTCGGCACGCGGAACGTCGATGACGAACCGGTCGGAGAGCTCGTCCCAGGCCTGCTGGCGGCGTCCCTGGAGGCGGGAGCCACGCCGGACAAACGACACCGGAGAGCGGAAGTGCCTGGACTCTCCGGTTTCCTCAGTGTCGGAAACGCTGCCGGCATCCGGGGCAGCGAGATCCGGAGAAATGGGGTCCGGAGCGTTCAGGGAGCCGGCGTCGGGCAGGGCTGGTTCAGTAGTCATCACCGTTAATGCTATCGGCTGGCGCAGCGGCCGGTTTGCAGCTTCCGCCGGAGCCGGCAGCGCACCGGCGACGGCGGCCGATTAGGAAACTGCGGGCATTCCGGTAAACTGGATGAAGTTGTTGTGTCTGCCGCGCCTCAAAGCCGCGTGTGTAAGCAGCACAACCTGCGTCGATGAACGCTTTCTTTTGTCCCGCTGGCCGATATCCGGCCAAGCCCTGGACACTGTCTGACTTTTCTTCGGCGAACCCCCGGTGCCATACGGCTTTGGGGGCCTCTTACCGAAAGTTGCCTGTCTTTTAATGACTACTTTTGCTGCCCTTGGCGTACCCAAGGTCCTCGTTTCAGCCCTCTCCGCTTCCGGAATTGACGAAGCATTCCCGATTCAGGTTGAAACACTTCCCGATACCCTCAAGGGCCGCGACGTACTGGGCCGGGGCCGTACCGGCTCAGGCAAGACTCTCGCTTTCTCGCTGCCGCTGGTCACCCGGCTGGCCGAGGCCGAAGCAGCCTACCGCCGCAAGCCCAACCGCCCGCTGGGCCTGGTCCTGGCACCCACCCGCGAACTGGCCACGCAGATCAACAACGTGATTGAGCCTCTCGCGAAGGAACTGGGCCTGAGCACCACCGTTATCTACGGCGGCGTGTCCCAGCAGCGCCAGGAAAAGGCCCTCAAGGCCGGCGTTGACATTGTCATTGCCTGCCCCGGCCGGCTTGAAGACCTCATGAAGCAGAAGGTCATCAGCCTGGAATCCATTGAAATCACTGTGCTCGATGAAGCCGACCACATGGCTGATCTCGGATTCCTGCCGGTTGTCCAGCGTCTGCTGGACCGCACTCCGGAAAAGGGACAGCGGATGCTGTTCTCGGCCACCCTGGACAACGGCGTCGACAAGCTGGTCCGCCGCTACCTGTCCAACCCGCTGACGCACTCCGTGGACGATCCGCAGGCCGCGGTCACCACGATGGAGCACCACGTCCTGCTGGTCCAGGACCAGACGGCCAAGAAGCTGCTGGTCAAGGAACTGGCCTCCGGCCAGGGCCGCCGCATCATGTTCATGCGCACCAAGCACCACGCCCGCAAGATGGCCAAGTACCTGACGGACAGCGGCATCCCCACCGTTGACCTGCACGGCAACCTGTCGCAGAACGCCCGCGACCGGAACCTCGCGGAATTCTCCTCCGGCGACGTGCGCGTCCTGGTTGCCACCGACGTCGCCGCCCGCGGCGTCCACGTGGACGACGTCGAGCTGGTCGTTCACATCGACCCGCCCACGGAGCACAAGGCATATCTGCACCGCTCGGGCCGTACGGCCCGTGCCGGATCCAGCGGAACCGTCGTGACGCTGACCCTCCCGGAGCAGAAGAGCGAAGTCTCCAAGCTGATGAAGGCTGCCGGTGTTGACGTCTCCATCGAGAAGGTCTCCCACAATTCTCCGTCCATCGCCAAGCTGATCGGCGACCGCGCCGCTGCTGTGGAGCCGCATGTGCGCGCCGCCCAGCTCGCGTCGAAGTCGCCTCAGCAGGGCGGCGGCCGGTCGACCGGTGCAAACGCCCAGCGCAAGCGCGCCGCCCGCTCCACCGCCACGCCCCGTGCCGGCGGCCGGGGCGGATCCGGCGGACGCGGACGCGTCTCGGCGGAACGCACGGACCGCAGCGAGCGTGACCGCAACGATTTCACGCCCGAGGCACCCCGCGCCCAGCGCTCACAGGACGGACGCCGCGGCGCAGCTGCTGCTTCCACCGCGCAGGGCCGCAACCGCCGTCCGGCCACCGGACAGCGTGCCGGAGATGTTGCTCCCGCCGGCGGCGGACGCCCCGCAGCGGGCGGCCGCAGCTCTGCGCCTTCGGGCGCCGGGCGCCCCGCACGCGGCGCCGGCCCCCGCCGCGCCACCGCTCCGGCCTCGAACGAACGCCGTTCGCGCTAGCGCTCAGTAGTAAAGACAAAAGGCGCCTGCCTCCCCGAAATTCAGGGGAAGCAGGCGCCTTTTTGCGCTCCCGGCACATGCCGGTGATGTGTCCCTAGTCCAGGTCGTAGAACGAGACGATGGCGGCGAAGCCGCGTCCCAGCACGGCCGGCCGTCCGGCGTTTCCGGCCACGGTGTCCAGCGGTTCCAGCGCCGTCGGCGTGCCGTCTGCGGCGGTGACCGCGGCGTTGCCGTGCAGCAGCACCACGAACTGCCCCTCACCGATGGTCTGCGGATTCTTCTTGGAGAGCTCGGCCACCATCACTGAGGCACCCGTCGTGGTCCGGTCGACGACCGTGTTCAGCACTGTCACCGGCCCGGTGGGCAGCGCCGCGTCGGTGGTGGAGTCGCCGGAATACCGGAATGGACGGAACTTCTCCATGCCGTGTTCGGTGCCGTCGACGGTCAGCACCAGAAGCTCGCCCTCCACCGGAACGGTAATGCGGTCCCTGCCGGGGAAGGGCGTGAAGGGCCCCGGCTTTTCGACCGTGGCCAGGCTCAGCCGCCAGCCGTTGCCGGAGGCCACTTCCTTGACCCTGCCGTTGTTTTTCCCCCACAGGGCGGACGGCAAGTCACTGAAGCGGATGAGGGGTGCGCTGCTGTTCTCGGTACTGCTCACGGGATCCTTACTCGATTGACGGCAGCGGCTTGGCGCCGCGCAGGTAATGGCGGCGGGCCGCGGTGTTGATCGAGAAGCTGCGCCCGCTGGTCTGCGCCGGTTCGATCCGCACGAAATGGTTCTTCTCCCCGCTCTGCCAGGGGAACAGGGGCAGATCCTCGGAGGCCAGGATGTCTTCGATGCTCTCCAGCTGCACGGCGCTGCCCTTCAGGACGACGCTCCATGCGAACCCGAGGCGATCGTCGTATCCGTCGACTTCGAACGCGACGGCGCCGCCGTCGAGGGCAGCGGCAAGTTTCGTCCCCGCCGCGGTGCGGAAAACCACCGATCCGCGGTCCACGACGAAGTTGATGGGAAAGATCTCGGGCTGCAGGTCGGATACCACGGCCAGCCGGCCGATCTCCGCTTTGCGAATGTAGTCCCAGCACTGGTTGGCGGTCAGTTCGGCGGGTGCTCCGGCATCATCTTTGATTGGCAACATGCCCTCAGTCTAGTTGCCGCCATCCGCTCCGCCGGAAACCCCGGGTACCGCCGGGACATGGTGCCGCGGGGCGCGGTGCACCAGACTGGAACGATGAACCTCATCCTGAACGTCATCTGGCTCCTGTTCGGCGGCATCTGGCTGGCCCTGGGCTATGTGCTCGCCGGCATCGTCTGCTGCCTGCTGATCGTTACGATCCCTTTCGGCATCGCTTCCTTCCGGATCGCGGCCTACGCCTTTTGGCCGTTTGGCCGCACGGTGGTGGACCGCGGCGGCGCTCCGGGGCTGCTGTCCACAGCGGGCAACGTGATCTGGCTGGTGGTGGCCGGAATCTGGATCGCGGCCGGCCACATCCTGACGGCCATTCCAATGTTCGTCAGCATCATCGGGATTCCGCTGGGCATCGCCAACCTGAAGATGGTGCCGATCTCGCTGATGCCCCTGGGCAAGGTCATCGTGCCCACCGGCCGTCCCGGAGTCACCCCGTACACCGCCGGGCCCCGTTATGGAACGGCCGCCCCGTACGGTTCGGCATCGGGCTCCACGCAGTACCGCGGCTAGCCGCACTGCGGCAGGACGGTCAGCCGGCGGCCCCGTTCAGGAACGCCTGCATCAGCGGCCCGCCCGACGTGGAGCCGAGCTCGCCCTCTTCGACAAACACGGCAACGGCCAGGTCGCCCTGCACCGCCACCACCCAGGCATGCGTCCGGGGCGGAACTTCGCTGCCGAACTCGGCCGTTCCGGTTTTCGCCGTCACCGGTTCCCCGGGGACGTCCAGCAGCATCTTGGCGCCGCCGTCGGTGACGACGCCGCGCATCAGCTCGCGCAGCGAGGCCGCCTCGGCAGCGGTGAGCGCGCCGGGGCCGGCAGCGTCAGGGGTTGCCGCAGGTGGAGCGGCCGACGCCGATGCCGTCGCCGAGGCGGAAGCCTCCGCCGCCGGGTCCGCGGTCACAAGCACGGGAGCGACGCGTTCGCCCTTGCCAACGGACGCGGCAGCAACTGCCAGCGCCAGCGGGGAAACCAGCAGTTCCCCCTGGCCGATCATGGCGGCCGCGTGGTTGGTGCCCTCGGCGGTTTCCGGAACGGATCCGAAGAACGCCGCGGTGCCGAGGGTCTGCTCCACGCCGATGCCCAGGTCGGCGGCCGCGGCAGCCAGCGCCTCCTGGGGAACCGTGTCGCGGGTGCCGATGAAGGCAGTGTTGCAGGACTGCGCGAACGCGTCCCGCAGCGGAATGTCCCCGACAAAGGCGGCCGGGTAGCTGCTGGCGTTGTTGAATTTGCGGCCGTCGACGAGCAGCTCCGCCGGGCAGGACAGCACGCTGTCCGGAGTGGTTCCCTGCCGCAGCAGCGCCAGGGAGGTCGCCATCTTGAAGGTGGATCCGGGCGGGTACTGCCCCAGGAGGGCGGTTTGCTGTCCTTCGCTGCCGGGGCCGTTGGCCACCGTGAGCACCTCGCCGGTGGACGGCCGAACCGCCACAATGGCCGACGCCGAGGGCTCGTCTTCGAGCACCGACTCGGCGAGGGACTGCAGCTTGGGATCCAGGGTTGTCTGCAGCGGCGTCCCCTGTTTCGGGCCGGAGGTGAAGACGGTGGGAGTAACCACTTCTCCGGCGGCGTCCACCACCGACACCGTTATCCCGTCCGTTCCGCGGAGCTGGGCGTCGTACTGCTGCTGCAGCCCGGAGAGCCCGGTGGTGTCGCCCGGGGCGAGTGCGCCGTCGGATTCCTCGATCAGTTCGGCGGTTGCTTCCCCGACGGAACCGAGCAGCGCGCGGGCGAAGGTGCGGGTCGGGGCAAGGTCCATGCTGTCCGGCAGCGCGACGGCGCCGGGAATCTCGGCGACCCGCGCCGGCAGGTCCGGTTCGTCCTGGGTGCGCAGGGCAATGGCCTCCACGAACGCTTCGGCGCCGGCGGCCTCAACGGTGGCGGTGTACGCGGCGGGGTCCAGCTCCAGAAGGGTGGCCAGGGCCGCGGCCGAAGCCGCCAACCCTGCCTCGTCCACTGCGGTTTTGTCGATGCCCACGCGGAAAACCTCGCGCTGGGTCACCAGCGGTTCGCCGCCGGCTCCGAGGATTGCGGCACGGGGAGCGGACTGGCTGGCGGCGACGAGTCGTTCACCCTCCCGGAGCCCCCGGAAGAGAACCGAGGGCTCCCACTGCGCCTGCCAGGAATCGTCGTCGCTGCGGGACAGCGGAACGCTGGTGTCATAGGTCCAGTCGGCGGTGGCGTCGCCATCGAAATCCCAGGCGTAGTCCAGGCTGGCCGTGGCGGCGCCGTCGTCGTGCTCCTGAATCCCGGCAACGGTGACGGCCGGGCGCACCTCACCCATGCCCGCCAGAATCTCTTCCAGCTCTGTGTTGACGGAGGCCGGGTCGTTGTTCAGGAAGGATGTCTTCGCCACGTCCCCGGCGGCCAGCCCCTCCGCCAGCGATGCGGCGGCATCCTGCGGCGACGGCTTGTCTCCGGAGCAGGAGACCAGAGTGAAGGCCAGCGCCGAGGCAGCGAATACGGAAGTCAGTGTGCGAGTTTTCCCCATCCGCACAGAGTACCTGCGCCGGAGAGGAGAAACGCCGAAGGGGCTTCCGGCACGCACCGGCCTGAGGCAACAGCGCGCGGGCAGCGATCCTGGCAGCGACCAGGACGGGGCGGCAACCGAGCCATTTCGAACTAACCAAAGGGGGTTTCGGAGCCTCGATTTCTGTGGCACCCGCTCACCCGGGCGTGTCATCGCGTGCCCTGTGCACCGCTGCTTTTCCCTGCTACGGTTTGAAAAAAGAGGCTGTCCGGGGCCCCGTCCACAACTCGCATCCACTGATTCGTTGCTGACTGCCAGGCGCCAGCTTCAGCCGCTGTGGCGCCGGAACCGGCAGCCGGTTGTTCTACAGAGGAGTGGAAACCATGTCCGAAGCGGACTCCGCATTTGTGCCAACCGAGCGAACCTTCGGCCGCCGGCAAATCCAGGCCGGCCACGCGCTCATGATGGTGATTTCCCGGACCATCCCGCATCCGATCGGAGAGGTGTGGGCGGCGATCACGGATCCCGAAGCCCTGGGGCGCTATGTGGGCCGGCCGGAGGGTGACCTGCGCCGGGGCGGCACCTATGCGCTGCCGGACGGCACCAGAGGAGGCATCCTCCGCTGCGATCCGCCCCGGCTGCTCACCGTCTCGGTGACCCGTCCCGGAGGGCACTCGGCCGAGTTGGAGCTGCACCTGACCGCGGAGGACTCACACACCCACATCGACCTGAGATACGCATCAGTCCGGAAGGGGTTCGTGCTGATCGACGCAGTTTCGGGCGAGTGGGCGGCCGGACCGGGCTGGGAGTTCTTCCTGGACAGCCTGAGTAATTTCCTGAGCGACAATCCGCCCGACGAACCGCTGGGAATTATTGGCTGGAGGTCATTCGAGGGCGAGCAGCTGGACCTGTACGAGGCGCGGAACGCGGAATGGGAAAAGGCGAAAGCCGACTGGGACCATGAGCATGAGGCCGCGCCGGGACCGTCCTAAAGTACAGCCCTTTAACGCCCGTTAATTAACCGGACAAATACCGCCGTCAAACCTGTGGATAACTTTACTTCCCAAGTTGAGCGGATTACACTCAAGTTTGTTGCGTCCGGTCGGGTGATGGCTGTCTTTCGCCTTCTTCCGGGAGCCGGGAAGCTGTTCTTTTAGCGTTGAAGGAGGCCGTTGTGGACACGAAATTCACGAATAAGAGTCAAGAGGCCCTGCAGGCGGCGGCCATGAATGCCACCACCGCAGGCAACCCGCAGATCGAGCCCGTCCACCTCCTGAAGGCCCTGATGGATCAGCGCCAGGGGGTGGCTGTCGCCCTGCTCAAGGCGGCCGGCGCGAATCCGGACACCGTCAGTGCCGCGGCCAGCAGTGCGATCCACGCGCTGCCCTCCTCCTCGGGCTCCTCGGTGGCGCAGCCGCAGTTTTCCCGCCCGATGCTTCAGGTGATTACGGCTGCCCAGCAGGCCGCCGAACAGCTCGGGGATGCCTTTGTCTCCACCGAGCACCTGCTGCTGGGGTTGGCCCTGGACAGCGGTGCGGCAGGGAAAGCCCTGCGGGACAACGGGGCCGGCCACGACGCCCTGAGGACAGCCCTTCCATCCGTTCGAGGAGACCGAAAAGTGACTAACGCCGACCCCGAGAACACCTTCCAGGCACTGGAAAAGTTCAGCACCGACCTCACGGAGATGGCGCGCAGCGGCAAGCTGGACCCCGTGATCGGCCGTGACGCGGAAATCCGCCGCGTGATCCAGGTGCTGAGCCGGCGCACCAAGAACAACCCGGTGCTGATCGGTGAGCCCGGTGTCGGCAAGACCGCTGTCGTCGAGGGGCTTGCCCAGCGCATCGTTGCCGGAGACGTGCCGGAGACCCTCAGCGGCAAGACGCTCCTGTCCCTGGACCTGGGGTCGATGGTGGCCGGCGCCAAGTACCGCGGCGAGTTCGAAGAGCGGTTCAAGGCGGTCCTGGAGGAGATCAAGAACGCCGAGGGGCAGATCGTCACTTTTATCGACGAGCTGCACACGGTGGTCGGGGCCGGCGCCGCGGAAGGATCCATGGACGCCGGCAACATGCTCAAGCCCATGCTGGCACGCGGCGAGCTGCGCCTCATCGGCGCCACCACCCTGGATGAATACCGCGAGAACGTGGAGAAGGACGCTGCGCTGGAGCGGCGGTTCCAGCAGGTCTACGTTGGCGAGCCCAGCGTTCCGGACACCATCGGCATTCTGCGCGGGCTCAAGGAACGCTACGAGGCGCACCACAAGGTGGCGATCGCCGACTCCGCCCTGGTCGCCGCCGCCACCCTGTCCAACCGCTACATCACCGGCCGCCAGCTCCCGGACAAGGCCATCGACCTGGTCGACGAGGCAGCGTCGCGGCTGCGGATGGAAATCGACTCCGCGCCGGAGGAAATTGACGAGCTGCGCCGGGCCGTGGACCGCCTGACCATGGAAGAACTGGCGCTGGCCAACGAAACGGACGCGGCCTCCGTGGAGCGGCTGGAAGTGCTGCGCGAGGACATGGCCAACAAGAAGGAACAGCTGGCGGCGCTGAACGCCCGCTGGGAAGCGGAAAAGGCAGGCCTGAACCGGGTTGGCGACCTCAAGGCGCAGATTGACGAGCGGCGTTCCGAGGCGGAGAAGTTCCAGCGCGACGGCGACCTCACCACGGCCTCCCGCATCCTGTACGGCGAGATTCCGTCCCTGCAGAAGGAACTGGAAGCTGCCCAGCAGGCTGAGGAGAGCAAATCCGGCGAGGAGGCCCATGAGCTGATGGTGTCGGAGGAAGTCACCGCCGATGACATTGCCGAAGTCGTCTCGGCCTGGACCGGAGTCCCGGCCGGCCGCATGCTCCAGGGCGAGTCGCAGAAGCTGCTGACCATGGAGGAGAACATCGGCTCGCGCCTGATCGGGCAGACCAAGGCCGTGAACGCCGTCTCCGACGCGGTGCGCCGGTCCCGCGCCGGCGTCAGCGACCCCGACCGACCCACCGGCTCCTTCCTCTTCCTGGGCCCCACCGGTGTCGGCAAGACGGAGCTGGCAAAGGCCCTGGCCGAGTTCCTGTTCGACGACGAGCGCGCCATGGTCCGGATCGACATGAGCGAATATTCAGAGAAGCACTCGGTGTCCCGGCTGGTCGGTGCCCCTCCCGGCTACGTCGGTTACGAGGAGGGCGGGCAGCTCACCGAAGCCGTCCGGCGCCGCCCGTACTCGGTGATCCTGCTGGACGAGGTGGAAAAGGCGCATCCGGAGATTTTCGATATCCTGCTCCAGGTGCTCGACGACGGCCGCCTCACCGACGGCCAGGGACGCACCGTGGACTTCCGCAACGTCATCCTGATCCTGACCTCAAACCTCGGATCGCAGTTCCTGGTGGATCCGGGACTGACGGAGGAACAGAAGCGGGACTCGGTCATGGGCATGGTGAACGCCAACTTCAAGCCGGAATTCCTGAACCGGCTCGACGACGTCATCCTCTTTGATCCGCTGAGCCTGGACGACCTCTCCAGGATTGTCGACATCCAGGTGCGGGCCCTGGCCGACCGGTTGCATGAGCGCAGGCTGGTCCTGGACGTCACCGATGCTGCGCGGGAATGGCTGGCACTGACCGGATATGACCCGGCCTACGGAGCCCGGCCGCTGCGCCGGCTGGTGCAGCGCGAAATCGGAGACAAACTGGCCCGGGGCATCCTGGCCGGCAAGATCAACGACGGCGACACCGTGCTGGTGGACCGCCCGGAGGGCAGCATGAGCGTCGACGGCGAAGAGCTGGTGGCCGAACCGGCGGGACTGTCGGTGGAAGCGGTCTAGCTGCCGGGGTGCTCCCTGCCGTCTGGGCCGGGAGCACCCGCTGTCCTACGGCTCAAGCAGGGATTCGGTCAGCTCCTGGCCTCCGCCGGCAACCACGAAGCAGTCGACCCGGCGGTCGCCGTCGTTCCATGATTCGGGCGTCGGGATGGCCTTGTTTTCCTGAAGGTCCAGGTCGGTGCGCTCGGCCAGGGTTTCGGAGTACCGGACATCCGAGCAGAGCTCAGTGGCGCGGGTGGACAGCGCATCGGTCCCGGGGAACTCGCCGCTGTCCGGATACGTGGTTGTTGCCACCAGCTGGGCGTTGTGCGGCGTCTCGCAGCTCACCACGTTGGTGGGCTCATTGATGCCGGCGAAGTCCTGCAGGCACGCTCCGGACTCCAGCTCGATGGGGGCCACATCTTCTTCCAGGACTCCGGGTTCGTTCGCCGAATTGCCGAGCAGGGTGAAGAGCAGCACCACCAGGACCGCCAGCACGCCCAGCGCGCCGATGATCAGCAGTATTTGTTTGCTTCGGCCGTTGCCTTCGGAAGCTGCCGGCGGCTCGGAGTTCCGCCGGGAGCGGCGGGACTCCGCAGGTTCAGCGGCTCCGACGGCTGCCGGCGACGGCGCTTCCGGCGACGGTGCGTCGGCGGCCGGCCCTGATTCCTTGGCGGCTGCCTCCGCAGCAGTTGCGTCCTTGGCGTTTCCGTCGGAGGCTGCGCCCGTCATTGGTGCCGCCGCAGTGATTCCCGCGGTGTGGTTTGCTGCCGCAGGATGGTTTGCTGCCGGATCGGTCAACACGGCGGCGTCCGCTGCTTCGGCTTCCACGGCCTTGACTTCAGCCGTGGCATCCTCGAGCGAGGCGGCTTCCGCCGCGTCGGAGCTGATGTCCGGATTGCTCAGGGAAGGCGTCGCCAGGGTGACGTCCTCGGGGTTGGTCAGCGTGGGTTCGACGGCATCGCTGCCGGTCTCCGCCGCAAAAGCGCCGTCCCAAATCCGGCCGTCATGGTCCTCGTCCCCGGACAGCCAAAGGGGCGCCTCGGCATGCGCTTCAAGGTCCGGCAAGCCGGTTCCTGCCGGGACTGTTGCCTCTGCATGTGCATCGGTGCCCGCCTCAGTCTGCGCCGACGCCGGGGTGGCCTTGGACGCTCCGGCGGGGGGCGAAGAATCGGCCCCCGGCATGCTGTTTTTATCGCTCATGGTGAACGTCAGTCCTCCCTGTAGGCGGCCCTGAAAGGGCCCCAAAACTGTCTCTACCCCTGACTTTACCCAGTCTTGGCGGGGCGGCGCAGGAAGAGGGGGGTCAGGGCAGATGGTAAAACATGGTCACTGCCGCGCCACAAAGGGCGAGCCGGGGCACAAGGCGGCCCGAAAACATGTAACCTGTACTTACGACAAATTGACCAAATATTCCGGGGCCTCGCTCATTGCTCAGAGCGACCACCTCCGGATCGACGCAAAAAGGGGGTCACGCCATGGGGCGCGGCCGTCAAAAGGCAAAAGCAACCAAGCAGGCCCGGGAAATGAAGTACTTCACCCCGGCCACGGACTACTCGGCACTGCAGCGTGAGCTTGCGGGACCAACGAGCCGTCCATCGAGTCGATATCCCGAGGAACCGGCCGAGCCGGACTACTCGGCGTACGAAGATAAGTACGCGGATCAATTTGGCGATGATGACGACGATGAAGGTACTTCCCGCCGCACCGGCTAGAGCGGCACTTCAAAGCGTCGGCCAATTGCTATCCTTCAGCGGATCACCTCAGGGTGGATCCGCTGAAGGCCGTTAAGGCCGAAGACCGTTCGCAGAGGAACTGGAATTCAGCGGTGAGAACCGTTGGCAAAGGGTGCGCATCCGCGGATGCGCACCCTTTGCGTTCGGCTTAGTGGGCGTAGCTTCCGACCAGCCGGACCGCGCCGCCGTCGACGCCCTTGGCGCCCTGCACATAGTCAGGACCGGCCTGTGCTTCTCCGCCGTTGCCCACTGTGCCCATGACCCAGGCCGGAACTCCCCGCTCCGCCAGACGCGCGACGGCGGCGTCGGCGCCGGCCGCATCAACGATGGCCACCATGCCCACCCCGAGGTTGAGGGTCCGCTCCAGATCGGGCTGCGGCACGTTGCCCAGCTCGCCCACCAGCTGGAAGATGGGCGGCAGCTCCCAGGTGGAGCGGTCCACGGTGGCCTCGAGGCCCTTGGGCAGCACCCGTGCCAGGTTGGCGGCGAGGCCGCCTCCGGTGACGTGGCTGAAACCGTGGACTCCGGCGCTTTCCAGCCGGGCCAGGTCCAGGCAGTCGGCGGCATAGACCCGGGTGGGTTCCAGCAGTTCCTCGCCCAGGGTGCGTCCGAATTCGCTGACCTGGCGTTCGAGCTGCCAGCCGGCGTGGTTAATGACGCGGCGGACCAGCGAATAGCCGTTGGAGTGCAGCCCCGAGGAAGCCATGCCGATCACCACGTCACCGCTGCGCACCCGTTCCGGGCCCAGCAGGTTGGCGGCCTCGACCACACCGGTGGCGGCGCCGGCGACGTCGTACTCGTGTTCTCCCAGCAGCCCGGGATGCTCGGCGGTCTCGCCGCCCACGAGCGCCGTCCCGGCGACCTCGCAGGCCGCCGCAATGCCGCGGACAATGGCGGCGATGCGTTCCGGCACTACCTTGCCGCAGGCAATGTAGTCAGTCATGAACAGGGGCTCGGCGCCCACCACCACGATGTCGTCCACCACCATGCCCACCAGGTCGAAGCCGATGGTGTCATGAATGTCCATGGCCTGGGCGATGGCCACCTTGGTGCCCACGCCGTCGGTGGACGTGGCCAGCAGCGGCTTCGTGTAGGTCAGCAGCCGGGAGACGTCGTAGAGTCCGGCGAATCCGCCCACCCCGCCCAGAACAGAGGAATTGTGTGTCGCCTTGACGGCGGCCTTCATCAGTTCAACGGCTTTGTCTCCGGCTTCAACGTCCACGCCCGCTGAGGCATAGGTGATGGCGGTCTTGGACGAGCTCATACGGCATCCTTCTTGTCGGATTCAGTGAGGAGGTTCTCAAACTCGGCATCGGGACCGGGATCGCAGCCGTTGGCTCCGTCGTCGTCCGCGGGGTTGGCCGGAGTGGTGGGTTCGAGCAGGTTCTTGCCCAGCCGGTCCGCGGAGGGCAGGTCGATCGGATAAACGCCGGTAAAGCAGGCCGTGCACAGCCGTTCGCGCGGCTGCTGGGTGGCGCCGATCATGCCGTTCTCGGAGATGTAGGCCAGGGTGTCCGCCCCCACGGACGCGCAGATTTCGTCGACGGCGGCACCGTTGGCTATCAGCTCGGCCCGGGACGCGAAGTCGATGCCGTAGAAGCAGGGCCACTGGACCGGCGGGGAGGAGATCTTGACGTGCACTTCCTTCGCGCCCACCTCGCGCAGCATCCGCACGATGGCCCGCTGCGTATTGCCGCGCACGATCGAGTCATCCACGACGATTACGCGCTTGCCGCGGATGACAGACTCGAGGGCATTGAGCTTGAGCTTGATGCCCAACTGGCGCAGGGTCTGGCTGGGCTGGATGAACGTGCGCCCCACATAGGAGTTCTTGACGAAGCCGTGGGCGAAGGGAATGCCCGATTCCTCGGCATAACCGACGGCCGCGGGAGTGCCGGATTCGGGCACCGGAATCACGATGTCGGCGTCGACCGGATACTCGCGGGCCAGCTGGCGGCCCATTTCCACGCGGCTCTCGTAGACGGACCGGCCGTTGATGACGGCGTCGGGCCGGGCCAGGTAGACGTATTCGAAGACGCAGCCGGCCGGCGTGGGCTCACCGAAGCTGGTGCTGCGGATGCCGGTTTCATCGATGGCGATGAATTCGCCGGGTTTGATTTCGCGGATGAAGCTGGCGCCCACGGTGGCGAGGGCGGAGCCTTCGGAGGCCACCACCCAGCCTCGGTCCAGCCGACCCAGCACCAGCGGGCGCACGCCGTAGGTGTCGCGGGCCGCGTAGAGGGTGCCCTCATCCATGAAGACGAAGGAGAACGCGCCGCGCAGCTTGGGCAGCAGTTCCAGGGCCGTGTCTTCCAGCGAACGTCCATCCGAACCGTTGAGCAGCGCCGTGACCAGCGCGGTGTCGGAGGTGTTGCCCTGGGCGATTTCGCCGAAGCGCGGACGGCCCTCGCGTTCGATGATCATTTCGTAAAGTTCGGCGGAATTGGTCAGGTTGCCGTTGTGGGCCAGGGCCACGGTTCCGCTGGCGGTCGCACCCAGCGTGGGCTGTGCATTGGCCCACTGCGAGGCGCCCGTAGTGGAATACCGGCAGTGCCCCACCGCAATATGGCCGGTCAGGGTGTTCAGCGTGGTTTCGTCAAAAACCTGGGAGACCAGGCCCATGTCCTTGTAGACGCTGATCCGGTTGCCGTCGCTTGTGGCAATGCCTGCGGACTCCTGTCCGCGGTGCTGCAGGGCGTAGAGGCCGTAATAGGCCAGCTTTGCAACTTCTTCGCCGGGGGCCCAGACACCGAAAACCCCGCAGGCGTCCTGCGGACCTTTCTCGCCGGGCATGAGATCGTGGGAAAGCTTTCCGTCACCGCGTGCCATGAGATCAGTCTCTCACGCCGGGGTCCTCACCGGACTTTGAAGCGGAACCATTACGGCCCGCCCGGCGCCCTACTCTTCGTCGCGGGTGTCCGCTTCGACGACGGCGCTGCGGGCCTTGCGCACGCTGATCCAGTCCAGGAGCAGGGCAACGAGCGCCCCGAGGCCGACGCCGGGGATGGCGAACATGATGGTGAAGAAACCCAGGGTGGCCCCGCGCGTATAGGTGGCGTCGGCCGGTCCGGTGTAGGCGACCACCAGTGCTGCAATGAACCCGGCAATCACGCCCAGCGCCAGGAACGGGACGAAGCGGGGAGCGCGGCGGACGGTAATCTCACGGCGTTCAGGGCTGTGCTGCTCGGAATTCATATGGAAATTCTACCGGCAGTAGAGATTATTGCCCCGCACGGAACAACGGAAGCCACTCGGACAGGTCGGCCCGCAGCCCGGAAGCCGCCACTTTCCCGGCACCGACGGCGTCGCTCCAGGACTGTTGCCCGGTGATGAGCGCCAGCCACGTGGCGCCGTCGGTTTCGATCACATTCGGCGGGGTGCCGCGGGTGTGCCGGGGGCCGGCCACGCACTGGGTGACCCCGAACGGCGGCACCCGGACCTCCACGCTGTTGCCCGGGGCCCGCTCGGCAAGTTCTTCCAGCGCATAGCGCACCGCCGTGGCCACGGTCTTCCGGTCGGGCGGTGAACCTGCCGCCGTCGACGCCAGGGCAGCGCGCAGTGCCGCCGCGCCGTCGGCCGCAGGAATGCGCCGTCGTGCCATTCGGGAACTCCTTCCGCTGCCGGGTATCCGGCTCAGGAATCCAGCAGGGCCGTCACGGGCGCCCCGAGCCGGATGCTGCCGACGGGCTCGCCCCCGCCCAGAACCGGGCGGACGATCTTGTCGAGCACCGCGCTGATCTTGCCGGCGTCGACGGCGCCGCTGGCCGCGAGCAGGGTCAGGCCCACCAGGGACGCCGCGCGGGTGTCGCCGTCGAGCATTTTCAGCGCCACTGAAACTCCGGTGTCGGTGCCCAGGACCAGCACGCCCTCGGCGCCGTTCTTGCAGATGATGCCCAGGTCTTCCATCACCACTGTGTTTTCCCGGCCGTGGCCGTGAACCGCCCAAGGATAGTCGAGCATGGCGGTGGCCACTGTGGCGGCACGGGCGTCACCGTGCTTGCTGGAGGGGGCTTTGGCCAGGCGGCCGATGCCGCGTGCCAGGCCGGTGAGCGAGACGGCGGCGAGCGGTGCTCCGCAGCCGTCGGTGGCCCAGTGCCGGATGGTTTCCCCGGTGAATTCCTCGAACACCTCGGCAATGCGCAGCTGCAGCGGATGCTGCGGATCCAGATAGGTGGCGTGGTCCCAGTTGTTCTCCGTGCAGGCCCAGAGGAACGCGGCGTGCTTGCCGGAGCAGTTGAAGGCCAACCGGTTCTTGCCCTTGCCCGCCCGGATCAGCTCATGCCGGGCAGCCTCGTCCTGGGGCCAGTCCTCCGGGCACTGCAGATGATCTTCGGTCACGCCCGCGGCCGCGAGCATGGTCTTCACGACGTCGGTGTGCTCCTTGGAACCGGTGTGGCTCGCGGCGGCCAGCGCCACCTGCGGCCCCCGCAGCGGCACCCCGGATTTCATGGCCGCCACGGCCTGGAAGGGCTTGAGCGTGGACCGCGGAAAGATCGGCGTGGTGACGTCGCCCAGGGCGGTGACCACGTTTCCGTCCGCCGCCATGACGACGGCGGACCCGATGTGGCGGGACTCGATGAAGCCGTTGCGTTCCACAACGGCAAGTTCAACGGCATCGGACGCAGTAAAAGTGGCAGACATGGTATTTAGTCTAAGGCGGTTGCGCGGCCCGCCGCGCAGGCGCCCCGGTTGCGGGACGGCGGATGTGGCCCGCAGCAAGGACGGAACGCCGCCGGCTTACTCCACCATGAACTGCACGGACTGCCAGCCGGAGGCCCCGTCCGGAACCGTCTCCGCGCGCCGGTCGGTCTGCACCCCGTCCTGCGGGTCCGTGGCCCGGGCCCGCACCGTGTGGTTGCCGGCTGCCAGGGCTTCGGTGCGGTAGGAGAACTGCCGCCAGGTGTCCACCGACGCCTCGGCGGCCAGGACCGCCGGCTCCCAGCCGCCGTCGTCGATCCGGACCTCCACTCCGGTGATGCCGCGCTGCTGGGACCAGGCGGTGCCGCCCACATCCACCGGTCCGGCGGGCACCCGGGCGAACGACGCAGGCACCTCCACCCGCGCCATTGTCTTGACCGGCGCCCGCTCCGCCCAGCCGCGGTCGGTCCAGTACGCGGTCTGCGCGTCGAAGCGGGTCACTTCCATGTCGATGATCCATTTGGTGGCGGAAACGAATCCGTACAGTCCGGGCACCACCATGCGCACCGGATAGCCGTGCACCGGCGGCAGCGGTTCGCCGTTCATGCCGACGGCCAGCAGTGCATCGCGCTCATCCTGCAGCACCTCCAGCGGCGTGGAGGCACTGAAGCCGTCGACGCTGGTGGACAGCACCATGTCAGCGTCGGCGGTGGGGCGGGCCCGGGCCAGCAGCTCCCGGACCGGCAGGCCCAGCCACTTGGCGGTGCCGGCGAGGTCGCCGCCGAGCGGGTTGGAGACGCAGGTCAGGGTGAGGTGGCGCTCCACCAGGTCGGATTCCAGCAGCTCGGCGAAACTGATCCGCACCTCTTCCCCCACCATCCCGTGGATCCGCAGTTCCCAAGTTTCGGCATCCACCTCGGGCACGCTCAGCGCGGTGTCGATCCGATAGAAGTCGGCGTTCGGTGTCAGCCACGGCGTCACCCCTTGCACGGGGGACTGCAGCCCGGCGGGCAGCGCGGGCGCGGCATCGGCGGCGGCGGGCAGCTTCAGGGCGGCCCGGAACCCGGCGGTGGTGTTGCGGGCGGCGGCAATGGCACGGCCACCGGTGGCGGCCGCGGCCGCCAGCACTGCGGTGAGTCCTGCGGCGGCAAAGAACCCGCGCCGGGACGGTCCATCCGAACGGGGTCCAGCCACACGCCGGCTGTCCGCACGCCGTCTGTCCGCACGCCGTCCTGCGGACGGGGCGGGGGACGGGCCGCCGACGAGGGCCCCGGCACCGCCGTCGTTCCCGCCGTCCCCCGCTGAGACCGGGACGGCAGACGCTGCTGCGGGGATGCCTGCCGACCGGTCACTACTATGCGTCTGCCGCCCGCGCACCGCAACGGTCTCGGTGGCCCGGGGAGCAGGAATGCGCCGGATTAATCCGCGCAGCACGCCGATCCCCACCGCCGTGCCCAGCACAGTGGGCACTGCATCGGCGGGGGAAGCGCCGGCCCGGGTCAGCACGCATGCCACAATCACCGCTCCCATCACGACGACGGCGGCCACGCCCAGCCCCCAGCGGCGCCGGGCCAGCACCCCCACGCCGGCCGCGAGCAGCGCGATGGTTCCGGCCATGCCGGCAAAGAGGGCTGCCTTGTCGCCGGTGCCGAAGGTTTCCACCGCGAAGTTCTTCAGCCACAGGGGCGTGAAATCGATAAACGTGGACCCGAGTGCAATCAGCGGCCGGGCCCGTGCCGTGAAGAAGGCGCCGGCCAATTCGGCCGCGGCCAGCACCGTCGCCGCGGCGAGGATCCCGGCCAGCGCGGCGTACAGCAGGGCAGGAAGGGACCGGGAACGGGTGGGGAGACGTTTCGGGGAGGCCATCATGGCTCCTATTCGCAGCCGAAGGGCGCAGGTATGGGTGGCGGCGTCACACGCCGGCGGTGCTTTCGGCTGCCGGAGCCCAACCAGTACGCTGAACTACTGTGAAGGTTTTAGTTGTTGGCCCCGGCGGCCGCGAACATGCCCTTGTCCGATCCCTGTTGGCTGATCCGTATGTCCGCGAGGTCCACGCCGCCCCCGGCAATGCGGGCATCGCCGGGATGGCTGCGGTCCATGCCGTCAACGCCAGCGACCCGGCGGAGGTGACCGCGCTCGCCCGCACCCTGGGCTCCGACCTGGTGGTCATCGGCCCCGAGGCTCCGCTGGCCGCGGGTGTGGCAGATGCCCTGCGCGACGCCGGCATTCCGGTGTTTGGCCCGTCGAAGGCCGCCGCCCAGCTGGAAGCCTCCAAGGCGTTCGCGAAACAGGTGATGGCGTCAGCGAGCGTTCCCACCGCCATGGCCCGGGTGGCTGCCACGGCCGAGCAGGCCGCCGACGCGCTGGACACCTTCGGGGCGCCGTACGTCGTCAAGGACGACGGACTGGCCGCCGGCAAGGGAGTGGTGGTCACCTCCGACCGGGGTGCTGCGCTGGCCCACGCGCAGGCCTGCTTCGACGCCGGCGGCACCGTGGTGATCGAGGAATTCCTGGACGGCCCCGAGGTGTCCCTCTTTGTCCTCTCCGACGGCCGGACCGTGGTTCCGCTGGCGCCGGCGCAGGACTTCAAACGCATTTACGACGGCGACGAAGGCCCCAACACCGGCGGCATGGGGGCCTACTCGCCGCTGGACTGGGTCCCGGCCGACCTGGTGGACGACGTCATCCGCCGGGTGGCGCAACCCACCATCGACGAGATGGCCGCCCGCGGCACGCCGTTTGTCGGTGTCCTCTACTGCGGGCTGGCGCTGACCTCACGCGGCATGCGCGTCATTGAGTTCAACGCCCGCTTCGGCGACCCGGAAACCCAGGCGGTGCTGGCCCGGCTGAAGACTCCGCTGGGCGGCCTGCTGCTGGCCGCGGCCAAGGGGGAGCTGGATCCCATGGAACAGCTCAAATGGGATCCCCGGACGGCGGTGGCCGTGGTGGTGGCCGCTGCCAACTATCCGGAGGCGCCCCGCACCGGCGACAGGATCCGCGGCCTGAAAAAGGCCGAAAAGCTCGACGGTGTGCAGGTGCTGCATGCCGGAACCCGGCTCGACGGCGACAAGGTGGTCTCCGCCGGCGGGCGGGTGCTCGCCGTCGTCGGCCTGGGGCAGAACCTGCAGGACGCCCGGGACCGGGCGTACGCGGGCGTGGACACCATCCGGCTGGACGGGTCCCAGCACCGCACCGACATTGCGCTCAAGGCGCTGCGCGGAGACGTGGTCGTGCCCGCGGGATCCCGCGCCGTTCCCTGTCCCGACAGTGACACTGCGGATCGCGACGTTTCCGGCCGCGACACCGCCGCCGGGAACATGACCGCCCCCGACATTGAAGGAGACCTGGCATGAGCGCCCCCGCACTGGCCGGCTGGACGCACGCCTACTCCGGAAAGGTCCGCGACCTGTACGTGCCGGAAGACCTGTCCGCGCCGGGAGCGGGGGAGCGGGTGCTGGTGGTGGCGAGCGACCGGATCAGCGCCTTCGACCATGTATTGACCTCGGAGATTCCGGACAAGGGCCGGATCCTGACCCAGCTGAGCCTGTGGTGGTTTGAGCAGCTTCGCGTGCCCAACCACGTGATCTCCGCTGACGAGGGCGTGCCCGCCGAGGTGGCGGGCCGGGCCATGATCTGCAAAAAACTGGACATGTATCCGGTGGAGTGCATTGCCCGCGGCTACCTCACCGGCACCGGCCTGGCCGAATACCGGCGCTCGCAGACGGTGTGCGAGGTGCCGCTGCCGGCCGGGCTGGTGGACGGATCCCGGCTGGAGCCGGCCGTCTTCACGCCCTCGGCCAAGGCCGAACTGGGCGAGCATGACGAGAACATCAGCTACGACGCGGTGGTGGCGACCGTCGGCGCCGAGACGGCGGAGGCGCTGCGCTCGCTCACCCTGGAGATTTACACCGCAGCCGAGGCCATCGCCCGGGAGCGCGGGATCATCCTGGCGGACACCAAGGTGGAGTTCGGAACGGATCCAGCAACCGGCGCCGTCACGCTGGGCGATGAAGTGCTGACGCCGGATTCCTCGCGCTTCTGGGATGCTGCCCTGTATGCGCCGGGCTCCGCGCAGCCGTCCTTTGACAAGCAGTACGTCCGGGACTGGCTCACCTCGCCGGCCTCGGGCTGGGACAAGGCCTCGGACACGCCGCCGCCCGCGCTGCCGGCCGACGTCGTCGAGCGCACCCGCGCCCGCTATGTGGAGGCCTACGAGCGGCTGACCGGCAGGGTATTCGTGTAGCCCTCTGGCACCCTCCAAGCAAACAAGGCACGTCCCGCCATCCGGCGGGACGTGCCTTGTTCGTTTGGGCTTAACAAAAAAGGTCCCCTTCCGGAAAACCGGAAGGGAACCTTTCTTTATGGTCGGGGTGACAGGATTTGAACCTGCGACCTCGTCGTCCCGAACGACGCGCGCTACCAAGCTGCGCCACACCCCGTAACCACTGCCAATCAGCGGGTTTCCCCGCCGGTGAAGCAACTTTACAAGTGTAGACGATGAGGTCCGGTTCCGCGAAACCGGCCGCTTTGCGCGCCGTCGTCGTCCTACACCAGCGACTCCTGCCAGGCCGCCTGCAGCTTGGCGAACCGGCCGGTGCCGCCGGTGAGCTCGGCCGGGGTGCCGTCCTCAACCACCTCGCCGGAATGCATCACCAGCACCCGGTCGGCGATCTCCACGGTGGAGAGGCGGTGCGCGATGATCAGCGCGGTCCGGTTGCCCAGCAGGGTCTTCAGCCCGTGCTGGACCAGCCGTTCGCTGGGGATGTCCAGCGAGGAGGTGGCCTCGTCCAGGATCAGCACCGCCGGATCGGCCAGGAACGCCCGGGCGAAGCTGATCAGCTGCCGCTGGCCGGCGGACACCCGGCCGCCGCGCTTGTTCACGTCGGTGTCGTAACCCTCGGGCAGCGCCTCGATGAACTCGTGCGCGCCCACCGCCTGCGCCGAGGCGATGATTTCTTCGCGGGTGGCTTCCGGCTTGCCCAGGGCGATGTTGTCGGCCACCGAGCCGCTGAACAGGAACGCCTCCTGGGTGACCATGACGACGGCGCGGCGCAGGTCCCGCTGCGTGAGCTCGCGCAGGTCCACGCCGTCCAGCAGCACCGAACCCTGAGACGGGTCGTAAAAGCGGGCGATCAGCTTGGCCAGCGTGGACTTCCCGGCGCCGGTCTGCCCCACCAGGGCCACCGTCTGCCCGGCGGGAATGTGCAGGTCCATCCGCGGCAGGATCACCGGGCCGTCGCCGTAGCGGAACTCCACGCCGTCGAACCGGATGTCGCCGGCGGCGTGCGCCAGCTCCACCGGATGCTTCGGCGGGCGGACGGTGGGGATTTCCTCCAGCAGCCCGGAGACCTTTTCCAGCGCTGCCGAGGCGGACTGGAAGGAGTTGTAGAACATGGCCATCTGGTCCACCGGCTGGAAGAACCGCTTGGAGTACAGCAGCAGGGCCAGCAGGGCGCCGACCTCGAGGCCGCCGTCGAGCACCCGGAAGCCGCCCGCCAGCAGCACCACGGCCACCGTGGCGTTGCCGATCAGCACCAGCCCGGGCTGGAAGATGCCGTTGAGGTTGATGGAGCGGACGGTGGCGACGCGGTAGTCCTCGGCCAGGCCGTCATACTTCCCGGCGTTGACCTGTTCGCGGCGGAAGGCCTTGACCGCCCGGATGCCGGTCATGGTCTCGATGAAGTGCACGATCAGTTTCGCGGAGGTCACCCGGGAGGCGCGGTAGGCCAGCTGGGAGCGCTTCTGGTACCAGCGGGTCAGCAGGAACATGGGAACAAACGCGGCCAGCAGCAGCAGGCCGGTGCGCCAATCGAGCAGGAAGATGCTGACGGCGGTGAAGAGCATGTACATGGCGCCCGACGCCAGGGAGCTGATGCCCGAATCGAGCAGTTCGCGCAGCGCCTCCAGGTCCGAGGTCTGCCGGGAAATGATCCGCCCGGAGGTGTACTTTTCATGGAATTCAAGGCTCAGGCGCTGGGTGTGCCGGAAGACCCGCAGCCGCAGGTCCAGCAGCATGGCCTGGCTCAGCAGGGCGGTGGCGCGGACGTAGCCGGCGGTCAGCCCCGCCGCCAGCAGCGCCGCCACCAGGTACGCGACGCCGGAGAGGACCAGCGGCAGGCTGTTGCCCGCCTGCAGGTCCGGCAGGGCGTGGTCGATGCCGTAGGCGATGATGGCGGGTCCGGCCACGCGGGCGGCCTGGGAGAAGACCACCAGCAGCACCGTGCCGATGAACCGGGCGCGGTTGGGCCGGATCAGGGACCCGAGCAGGGCCAGGGAACGGCGGCGGACCGCCTGGTTCTCCTCCTTGCCCAGGTGGACGGCGTCCTCGCCGGCGGTGCCCAGCCGGGCGCCGGCGTCGTAGTCCGGGTCCGTTCCCTTGGCGCTCTTGCCGGTCTTCATCGGACCGTCTCCTCGTCCTCGAGGGGCTGGACGACGGCGGAGCCGCCCGCCCCGGTGTTGCCGGCCAGCGGAGTGTCCTCGAGGCCGCTGTCCAGGTCTTCGGGTTCCGTGGGCAGGCTGGCGATCACATACCGGTAGTGGTCGTTGCCGGCGAGCAGCTCGGCGTGGGTCCCGACGGCGCTGATCCGGCCGTCCTCCATCAGCGCCACGCGGTCCGCCAGGGACACCGTCGAGGGGCGGTGCGCGACCACCAGCGTGGTGGTGTCGGCGAGCACCTCGCGCAGCCGGCCCTCGACCAGCTCCTCGGTGCGCACATCCAGCGCCGAGAGCGGATCGTCCATGATCAGCACCTTCGGCCGGGCGGCGATGGCCCGGGCCAGGGCGACCCGCTGGCGCTGGCCGCCGGACAGGCTCAGCCCCTCCTCGCCGATCAGCGTGTCGGTGCCCTGTGGCAGCGAATACACGAACTCGGCCTGCGCCACGTCCAGTGCAGAGGCAAGCAGCCGGTCCGCTTCGGCGGAGCTGGTCGGTTCCGCGCCGAGCAGCACATTGTCGCGGACCGAACTGGAGAACAGCGTGGTGTCTTCGAACGCCACGGCCACGATGGTGCGCAGCTCCTTCAGATCCAGCTGCCGCAGATCGGTGCCGTCAATGCGGATCGAGCCGGCGGTGACGTCGAAGAGCCGGGGAACGAGCTGCAGCAGCGTGGATTTTCCGCAGCCGGTGATCCCCACCAGCGCCATGGTTTCGCCGGGCCGCAGGCACAGGTCGACGCCGTTGATCAGGTTGCGGGTGCCGTCCTTGGCATCCGGATAGGCGAAGTGCACGTCGTCGAACACCAGCTCTCCGCGCACGTCGCGCAGATGCACCGGGTTCTCCGGGCTGGTGATGGAGCGCCGGGCGTCCATCACCTCGTAGTGCCGGTCGATGGCCGTCTTGGCGGTGAGCGTCATGGACAGCAGCGGGCCAATGGCCTCCACCGGACCGGCCACGACGGCGGCGGTGGCGAAGAACGCGACCAGCGCGCCGATGCTGAGCGTGCCGTCCGCCACCGCCATGACGCCGACCACGAGGGCGACGGCGAGGGCGGTTTCCGGCAGCAGCGTCACCACCAGGGAGAACTTGGCCAGCGAATTGGCCTTGTACACCTCGGTCTGGCGCAGCTCCTGGGCCTGTTCCTCGAAGGAATCGAGGGCTTCCCGGCTGCGGCCAAAGGCCTTCAGGACACGGATGCCGTGGACGGATTCCTCCACCGTGGTGGCCAGGTCGCCGGTCTGGTCCTGGCTCTGGCGGGACACCTGCCGGTAGAACCGGTTGAAGCGAAACCCGTAAATGACGATCGGCACGGCCGCGGTTATGAAGATCAGGGCCAGCGGCCAGCTGGTGAACAGCATGACGGTAAAACCGATCACCACCGTCAGCGCAGTGACCACGAGCATGATGGCCCCGAACGCCATCCAGCGGCGGATCAGGTTCAAATCGCTCATCGCGCGCGAGAGGAGCTGGCCGCTGCCCCAGCGGTCGTGGAACTCCACGGACAGATCCTGCAGATGCCGGTAGAACGAGGTGCGCATTCCGGTTTCCACAGTGGTGGCCGGTGCTATGACGAACTGGCGGCGCAGCGCGATGAATCCGGCTTCGAGCACGCCAAGGCCCAGAACGACGGCGGCTGCGCCCCACACGGCCGAGGTGGAACCGCCGGGGCTAAGGGAGGTGTTGATCAGGACCCGGAAAACCTGCGGAATGGCCAGGGCCATGAGGCTGGCGCCGAGCGCGCAGAACAATCCGAGGATCAGGCGCGGAAGAATGGGCCGCAAATGCGGGTACAGCCGTCCAAGGGAAAACCACAATGATGTTTGCGCAGGCATGAAACCTCTTTGTGCGGGTGGAGGGTGCTGCGAAAAGCAGATCGGCCCTTGTCGGCTCAATCCTAAGCCTGACCCCGGGACGGATTCGACGGCGGGTCGGAGTTTGGCTCCGGCCGCTGCTGATTGTCCCTGCCCGCCCGCCCTCTCCGCGAGATGGCACAAAGTGCGTCTCTGAGCGCTGAGACGTGCACTTACTGCCATCTCGCGGGGGTTGGGGTGGGGGCTACGCCCGCGGAGTCAGGGTCAGCAGGACGGCTTCGGGGCGGCAGGCAAACCGGACCGGCGCGAAGCGGGATGTTCCGATTCCGGCGGAGACGTTCATCGGCACCTTGCGGCCGTTGTGCTCCCACATGGACACGCCCTTGGCCCGCCAGGTGGGCAGGTCGCAGTTGCTGACCAGGGCGCCGTAGAACGGCACGCACACCTGGCCGCCGTGGGTGTGGCCGGCCAGGATCAGCTCGGCTCCGCCGTCGGTAAAGTAGTTCAGCACCCGCTGGTAGGGCGCGTGGGCAACTCCGACCCGGAGCGCGGGAGTTCCCTCGGCCGCGGGCTCGGGGAAACCGGAGTAGACGTCACGGTCCAGATGCGGATCATCCACGCCGGAGAAGTCCAGCCGGACGCCGCCCAGGACCATGGAGTCCCGGCGGTTGGTCAGCCCGGCCCAGCCGGCGTCCTCGAAGGCGCCGAAAAGTTCTCCGAACGGCAGGGCCGGCGGCTCCGAGGAGAGCTTCGAGGGGCCGGTGAAGTAGGTGAAGGGGCTCTTCAGTTTCGGACCGTAGTAGTCATTGGAGCCTGGAACGTAGACGCCGGGGAACCGCAGCAGCGGCTTGAGCGCGTCCAGCAGCGGCGGAACCGCGTCCCGGTGGCTGAGGTTATCCCCGGTGTTCACCACCAGGTCCGGTTCCAGCTCCGCCAGCGACTGCAGCCACCGGGTCTTGATGTTCTGGTTGGGCACGAAGTGGATGTCCGACAGGTGCAGCACCCGCAGGGGAGCGCTGCCCGGCGGAAGCACGGGCACCGTTTCGGTCCGGACACCGAAGAGGTTGCGTTCGATCAGCGAGGCGTAGCCCAGCGCGGCGGCGCCGGCAGCCGCCGTGCCGCCGGCAATCCACGCCGCCGAGCGCAGGGCTGTGCCCAGGGCGGAATCAGCAGCCATGGCTAGTACGTCTCAGGCTTGGCAAGCAGCTGTTCGTTGAAGAAGCTCGCACCGGAGGCATTCTTGTCGTCTTCCGACTCGTCCTCGCCGGCGGCGTTGCTGTCGGGCTGGTCCTCGCCGCCCTCGTCCTTCTTCTCCTCCGCGGGGCGGGGGGCGGGAGCGGGAGCGGGAGCGGGAGCCGGCCGGGGGGCCTGGGGCACATTGCCCATGATGCTGGCGGGCGGGGCCGTGAACGGGTTGGCCTGGTACTGGTCCGGAATGCGCTGGATGAAGTTCTTCCAGGAAGGGCCGGCGATCTTTGAACCGTCGATTTCCGGATAGACCTGGCCGCCGATCTGCTTGCCTTCCATCGAGCCACGTTCGTTGCCCCAGACGTGGTTGCCGAGCCAGGAGGCGGTGACCATGCCCGTGGTGTAGCCCATGAACCAGGTCTGCGACCGGTAGTCATTCGTACCGGTCTTGCCGGCCACCGGCTGGCCAATCTGCAGATTGTAGCCCGATCCCTTGGTCATTACCTGCTGGGTGGCAGCGTTGACGCCCTGCGCAACTTCCTTCTTCATGACCTGCGTGCACTCCGGTGCCGGAACCTCGAAGGTCCGTCCGTCCGAGGCCGTCACGGATTCCAGGGCGCGGGGCTCGCACTTGAGCCCCTCAGCGGCGAAGGTGGCAAAACCGGTGGCCATGGCCAGCGGGGACGCGTCGCCGCCACCACCGAAGGACGCCGGCGGGATGGCCTCAAGCGGTTTGTACTCGCCGTCGGCGCTCTTGCCGTTGTGGATGCCGGAGGCGAAAGCTATTTCCTGGAACTTGCACAGATCCAGCTGATTGATCTCAGCCATGGTGATCGTGTTCAGCGAGTTGGCCAGGCCGTCAATCACGGTGGTGTTCCGGTAGTTGGTGTCACCGTAGTTGATGGGCGTCCAGGCTTCGGGGATGCCGTATCGTCCGCCGGGGAGGCAGCTGGCATTCCAGCTGTGGCCGGCCGGATAGGTCCGCTTGCTGCCGTCCAGCTGGGCGTTCAGTGTCTTGCCGGCATCGAGCCAGGCAGCCACCGTGAACGGCTTGTAGGTTGAGCCCGGCTGGAAGCCACCCATGCCGCCCAGTGACTTCTCCGGATTGCCGTCCTGGTACAGGTCAACGTTGAAATTGATCACCGAGTTTCCGGCCCCGGGTTCGGGGGTGTACCGGGTGTTCTGCGCCATCGACAGGATGTTGCCGGTGCCCGGCTGCATCGAGACCATGGAATGGCCGATTTCGGCGTCGGTGGTGTCCGGATTGGCGGTCTCGTTGATCGCCGTTTGCGCGGCGCCCTGGATTTCCGGATCCAGGGTGGTGGTGATGCTCAGGCCGCCGCGGTACAGCAGCTTTTTCCGGTCCTCGGCGGTGGCGCCGAACCGCTCGTCGTTGGTGATCAGGTGCGTGACGTAGTCACAGAAGTAGGGTGCCTGCACCGCGCCGACGCAGTTGCTGGGCACCGGTGTGAGGTTCACGCCCAGATCGGTGGCGACGGCGGCGTCGTGCTCTTCCTGCGTGATCCGGCCGGTGCTGAGCATGGCGCCGATCACCAGGTTGCGCCGTTTCAGGGCAACTTCCGGGTTGCCGGTGGGGCTGTACAGGGTGGGACCGTTGACTACGCCGGCCAGCAGTGCGGCCTGCGGAATGTTCAGCTCGGAGGCGGGCACGTTAAAGAAGTATTTGGCAGCCGCCTGGACGCCGAACGTGGTGCCGCTGAACGGAACGATGTTGAAGTAGCCCTCGAGGATTTCGTCCTTGCTGAGCTGCTTTTCCACGGCAATCGCCAGCTTCATCTCCCGCAGCTTGTCGCCGTAGGTCTTCTCCAAACTGCCGCTGAGGACAACGTCCTCTTCGTTCTGGAGGTTGGAGTCGATGATGACGTTGTTTACGTACTGCTGCGTAATCGTCGAGGCGCCGCGCTTGGTGTTGGAGGTGAGGTTGGACGCCAGCGCTCCAACGATGCCCTGCATGTCCACACCGCCGTGCTCGTAAAAGCGGTCGTCCTCTATGGCAAGCATCGCGTCAATCATGTTGGGGGAGACCTCGGCCAGCTTGACCGGCTGGCGGTTCTCCTCATACAGGGTGGCGATGAGCGACCCGTCGTTTGCAAGAATCTTGGAGGGCTCAGCCAGGGTTCCGGCCTCGAGTTCCGACGGGAGATCGTCGAAGAACTGAAGGGAACCGGACGCGGCTGTACCGGCAGCTGCGGCGACGGGAACCAGGAGCCCCGCGGCCAGCACGCCTGAAAGTGCGCTGACGCCAAAGAACGCGACGATCTTGCCCAAAGTGGTCGCCGTGTCAAAAAGGGGTGATTTGCGAGCTGCCATGCGCATCAGTCTACAAGCACGCGTTAGGCTTTTGATTATGAACAAATGGGAATATTTCATCACGCCGCTTCCTCTTCACACACCGGGAGCTGTCCTTAACATGCACGGCGAAGAAGGCTGGGAACTGGTGCAAATCACCCCCGCCCCGAACGGCACCGGAGCTGTGGCCTACCTGAAGCGCGAGAAGCCGTAGTGTCTGAGCGGACGGCAGCGGTTTCGGCCGTCGAGCGGAGACTCGCGGAGCTGGGTCTGGACCTGCCCGGCGTCGCGGCTCCCGTGGCCGCCTACGTGCCCGCCGTCGTTACGGGCAACTACGTCTACACCTCAGGCCAGCTGCCGTTCGTCAACGGCGTGTTGCCGGCCGCCGGCAAGGTGGGCGCCGAGGTGTCCGCCGACGACGCCGCCGCCTACGCTGCGACGTGCGCCGTGAATGCGCTGGCCGCCATCAAGGCCCAGATCGGGGATCTGGACCGGATCAGCCGCATCGTCAAGGTGGTGGGCTACGTGGCATCCGATCCGTCATTTACCGGTCAGCCCGCCGTCATCAACGGTGCATCCGAGTTGCTGGGGAAGGTCTTCGGCGAGGCGGGCATCCACGCCCGCTCCGCCGTCGGCGTGGCAGTGCTGCCGCTGGATTCCCCGGTGGAAGTAGAAGTGATCGCTGAATTTGCCTAATTCCTCCGTACGGCTTTTCCCGGTCCCCCCGTATTTGCGGGGGGCTGCGGAAAGCTGGCTAGAGCACGGTGACCGCACACCGCGCAAGCCCCGCCTGGCCTCGTCGGTGGTGCTGGTGCGGGACGCTCCCCGCGGCACCGAAACCTACCTGACCTACCGGCGCGGCGAGTCCCCGCTGGGCAAGGTCGCTTTTCCCGGCGGCAGCATCGAAGAGGGCGACGACGCCACCGCCGCCGCCTGGTACGGCCCGGCCCCGGCGGCGTGGGCCAAGTCGCTGGGCATCGACGATCCCCGGCTGGCACGGCGCCATGTGGTGGCGGCCATCCGCGAACTGTTTGAAGAAACCGGCATCCTGCTGGCCGGTCCGGACGAGTCAACGCTGCTGGAGGCCAACCGCGGCCCGGAGTGGATGGCCGCACGCACCGCGATCGCCGCCGGAGACGCGTCCTTCCTGGAGCTGCTGTCCCGGCGCGGACTGGGCCTGCGCACCGATCTGCTCCGTCCGCTGTCCAACTGGCAGACGGCCGACTTCGCCCTTCGCCGCTTCGACACCCGCTATTTCGCCGCGGTGCAGCCTCTCGGGCAGGAGACCTCCCTGCTCGAGGGCAAGGGCGTCTGGGGCCAGTGGCGGTCCGCGGCCGCTGAAATCGCGGCCCGGGACATCCCGTCCCTCGGGGACGAAATCGGGCTGCCGGACACCGTGGGGCTGACCCTCGGGGAGCTGACCGTTCCGCAGGTGGAGTTGGTCCTGGAAAAGCTGGCCAGCGCCCGCGGCTGCATCGCCTATTTGGCCTCGCGCCGGCCCGCTGCTGTGTTCCAGCCTGAACTGGTGCAGGCGGACGGCGGCTATTGGCTGGCCGTGAAGCTCAGCGGTGTCGCTGAAGGCTCGGCGCAGCGGGGACGCTGACCCGGATTCCGCCTTGTTAACAGGCCGCCCCGGCGCCTGTTAACAAGGCCTCCCGTGAAGAACGGTGACGCCGGTTAACGACGACGGCGCCGCCCCCAACAAAGGGGGCGGCGCCGTCGTACTGCGTGCGGTTAGCCGCAGGCGGAAACCTAGCGGGAGCGCTGGCGCAGCCGCTGGACGTCCAGAATGACCACGGCGCGCGCCTCGAGGCGCAGCCAGCCGCGCTGCACGAACTCGGCCAGGGCCTTGTTCACGGTTTCCCGGGAAGCACCGACCAGCTGGGCCAGTTCTTCCTGGGTCAGCTCATGCGCCACCAGGATGCCGTCAGTTGCGGGGCGGCCGAAGCGGTCCGCCAGATCCAGCAGCGCCTTGGCGACGCGGCCGGGAACGTCCGAGAAGACCAAGTCCGCAAGGGACTCGTTGGTGCGGCGCAGGCGGCGGGCCAGGGCCTGCAGCAGCTGCACCGACACCTCCGGGCGCGTTTCCAGCAGCGCCTTCAGGTTGTCGTGCCGCAGTCCCGCCAGGCGGGTTTCCGACACCGCGGTGGCGGTGGCGTTGCGGGGGCTCGGATCGAACAGTGCCATCTCGCCGAAGAGCTCGCCCGGGCCGAGGATGGCCAGCAGGTTCTCGCGGCCGTCGGGTGCCGAGCGGCCCAGCTTGATCTTTCCGGACACGATGAAATACAGCTGGTCGCCCTGGTCACCCTCGCGGAAAACTGATGCGCCGCGCGAAAGGTCGACCTCGGTCAGCTCGTCGGTCAGAGCTGCGAAGACGTCGTCTCCCAATGAGGCGAACAGTGGCGCACGGCGCAGTACCTCGATATCCATGAAATCTCCTGTAAATAGTTGTCCCTTCTATTATCTTCTCGCACTGCGGCCCCATGTGACACCTGTAATAGCTTTGTTCGCCCTCGGATGATAAAAAGGACGCCCCGGCGCTGTGCCCGCGGCACCCCGGGGCGAACTGCTTCCACAGCTTGGGCCGCTAAACTCGGGTGGCAGGGGCCGTCTTCTGACGGTCCCCGCATTGGTCCCCTACCCCGTACTTGGAGCTGTTTGTGCTCGGATTTTCCCTGCTTGACATCATTCTGCTTTTGGCGCTGCTGTTCTACCTCATCGCCGGTCTGCGGAACGGTCTGGTAGTGACTTTGGGCGGCATTGTCGGCTTCGTGGCCGGCGCCGTTGCCGCGTTCTTCGCGATTCCGCTGGTGGCGGCGTGGGTGCCCGACAATGGCTGGCGGCTGACCGCCGTGATCGCCACTGCGGTGGTGCTTGTCCTGGGCGGACATGCGCTCGGAGCCGCTCTGGGCGGCGGAATCCGGCGCTGGCTGAACTTCCCTCCGCTGCGGTTCCTGGACCGGCTGTTCGGCGGTGCAGTGAACCTGGCGGTGTCCGCCTTGGTCATGTCGATGCTTGCGTTCAGCGTCAATACGCTGGGCGTGCCCTTCCTGTCGCAGCAGATCACCTCATCCAAGGTGCTGTCCGCGATCGACGAGGCCACTCCGGACCGAGTCCAGGCCTGGACCGCGCAGGTGCGGTCCTTCACCCTGGCCGAGGGCCTGCCGACCATCCTGGACAACGCGGCCCCGGAAACCGTCGTCGCACCCGACGAGGGGCTCTCCTCCGCAGCCCTGCAGGCTTCATCGGAGTCCGTGGTGAAAATCACCGGCACCGCCTACCAGTGCGGGCAGAACCAGACCGGTTCCGGCTTCGTGGTTGCCGACGACCGCGTGATCACCAACGCCCACGTGGTGGCCGGTGTTTCCGAGCCCGTGGTGCAGGTTCCCGACGGCGGAGCGCTGCCGGGCAAGGTGGTCTATTTCGACAGTTCGCGTGACCTGGCGGTGCTGGCCGTGGACAATCTGGAGGCGGATCCGATTCCGCTGGGCGAAGTCCTGCCCAACGACACCACCGCCGCGTTTGCCGGCTATCCGGCCGGCGGCCCGTTCCGCCTGCAGGCGGCCAATGTGGAGCGCCTCTCCGACGTCTCCGTCCGCAACATCTACGGTGCTGCCCCGGAGGTGCTGGAGGTCTACACGCTGGCTGCCAACGTCCAGCAGGGCAACTCCGGCGGTCCGCTGCTGGACATCGACGGGCGGGTGGCCGGGGTCATCTTCGCCAAGACGACCGGCGATCAGCCGATCGGCTATGCCTTGTCGCTGGGCGAGGTGGGTCCGGTGGCCGAGGCGGCCGCCAGCTACCAGGCGCCGGTTTCACCCGGGCAGTGCATCTCGGGCGAATAGGAGCCGTGTTGCCGGCCGCCGGACCCGTCGGGGGCGATCGGCGGCCGGCACTGTGCCTCAGGCGTTCGCTGCGCCGTCCAGCCTCGCGGCCAAGTAATTCACTGCCATCCCGTAGCCGGCGATCCCGGCGCCGCAGATGACGACGTCGGCCACCGCCGAGACGTAGGAGTGGTGGCGGAACTCCTCACGGCGGTGGATGTTGCTCAGGTGCACCTCGACCACCGGCAGTCCGACGCCGGAGAGGGCGTCGGGGATGGCCACCGAGGTGTGGCTGTACGCCGCGGGGTTGATGATGATGGCGTCCGCCAGGCCCGGGGCGCCGTGAATCGCGTCGATCAGGTCCCCCTCGTGGTTGGACTGGATGCAGTCGACCGTCCAGCCGTGCGCCTCTGCCGCGCTCAGGGCGAGGGATTCGACGTCGTCCAGCGTGTCGGAGCCGTAGATCCCCGGTTCCCGGGTGCCCAGGAGGTTCAGGTTGGGGCCGTTGAGGACAAGCAAATTGCGGGTGCGGGAGGCAGTCATGGGTTAACTATGCGCCAACCGGCGCGCCGGCCGCCGCCTCGGCGTTGCGGCGCGTCATCCGGCCCGCCGCCGCCGCACCGATGATGGTCACCACCGACATCAGCGCCAGGACGACGCCGGGGTGCCACCAGGCGCTGTCCGTTGCCTGCGCGAAGGCGGAGGTTAGCGCCGGAGCGAATCCGGCCAGGATGCCGGCGAAGCTGTAGGCCAGGGACAGTGCCGTGAAGCCGGTGCGGGCCGGGAACAGGTCAGCCATGAGGCCGCCCAGCGCCGCCCACGCGGCCGTCGGGGCAATGCCGCCGATGAGGATGGTGAGGATGTACGTGGTCTGGTCCGCGGTGCTGATCATCCAGTACAGCGGGAAGGAAATCAGCAGCGTGGCGACGGCGCCGGCGGTCACCATGCGGGCGGAGCCGATCTTCGTGGCCAGCCAGCCGAAGGCCGGAATGGTGGCCAGCTGCAGGACCGAGCCCACCAGGGCGGCGTTGAGCACCGTGGTCGCGGACAGGCCCAGCTGTTCGGTGCCGTAGGCCTGCGTGTAGGTGGTCATCAGGAAGTAGGAGCCAATGCCCAGCAGGGACGCCGCCGTGGCGACCAGGACGGCCAGCCGCTGGGTCTTCAGGACCTCGAGGACCGGGACGCGTGCCACTGCCTGATGGCCGGCGACGTCCTTGAAGACGGGGGTTTCCTCGATGGCGAAGCGCAGGTACAGGGCGATGGCCATGAAGGGGAAGGCCATCAGGAACGGCACCCGCCACAGGCCGGCCTCCATGGTTTCCTGCGAGACGTTGGTCAGGAGCAGGAAGGTGCCGGTCACCATGATGGTGCCTACCGGGGAGCCGATCTGCGGAATGGCGGCATAGAGGGCCCGCTTGCGCGGCTCGGCGTGTTCGGTGGCGATCAGGATGGCTCCGCCCCATTCCCCGCCCACGGCCAGCCCCTGCAGCAGCCGCAGGGTCACCAGCAGTGCCGGGGCCCAGAGGCCGATGGTGTTGTAATCCGGCAGCAGGCCAATGGCTCCGGTGGCGGTGCCCATGAGGATTATGGTCCAGATCAGGGATTTCTTGCGCCCGATCCGGTCACCGATGTGGCCGAACAGGACGGCGCCGACCGGGCGGGCAATGAAGCCGATGCCCAGGGACAGGAAGGACAGCAGGGTGCCGATCAGCGGATCGACGTCCGGAAAGAAGATCCGGTTCAGGACCAGCGCGGCTGCCGTTCCGAAGACGTAGAAGTCGTAGGACTCCAGTGCCGTCCCAACGAAGGACGCTCCGGCGACCTTGCGCGCCATTCGGCGCGAGGGCTGCCCGCCCAGAGGGTCGGGCGGAGCGGGTGTGAATTCAGGGGAGGCGGTACTGGTAATAGACACGAGCACTGATTCTGCTACCCCGTGCGCTCCGGTGCCAACTCGGCGAGTCCCGGCTCCCCCAAATGACGGAGCCGGCCGGACCCGTTCAATACAGGGCGGCGGCGAGGAGGGCCCGCCCGGCGCTGACCAGGGATGCCGCGACGCCGGCGGGATCGGAAACGTAACCGTGCACCATGGCCCCGTCCCGCAGCATCAGCAGCTGGTCCGCCAGGGCGTCCGGGTCGGGTGCTCCCAGCCGGGTGAGCCTGCCGCTGACTTCGGCGTGCAGCCACTGCCGGTGATCCCGGACGACGGCGCGGACCGGTGAGTTGGCGTCGGGATATTCGGCGGCGGCATTGATGAACGGACAGCCGCGGAAGCCGGGAAGACAGGTCTCGGCGCCCATCGCTTCGGCCAGCTGCAGCAGTCCGGTGCAGGGGTCGTCGCTCAGGTGTTCGGCGGCGGCGCGGACCCGGTCGGTCTGGGCCTGCAGGTAGGCCACCACCAGGTCCTCCTTGGTGCGGAAGTGCCGGTAGAACGTCACCTTGGTGGTTCCGGCGTCGGCGATGATCCGGTCGGCGCTCACGGCGCGGATGCCCTCGGAGTAGAAGAGGGAAGCGGCAGCTTCCAGGATGCGGGCGCGCACCGGGGATGAAGCGGTCATGGATCCTCCTCGGTTGCGGAACGGGCCGAAGACGGCTTTACTGGCCCAAGTAGACGTACTGGTTAGTCTACCTGAACGTCCCCCAACTGAAGGAGTAGCCATGAGCGCTTTGTACACCGCGTCAGCCACCGCATCCGGAGACGGCCGCAACGGAGAGGCCCAGACCAGCGACGGCCAGCTGAAGGTCAACCTGGCGATTCCCGCTGAAATGGGCGGCGCCGGCGACGGCACCAACCCGGAGCAGCTCTTCGCCGCCGGCTACGCCGCGTGCTTCCTCTCGGCGCTGAAGATGATTGCCCGCGCCGAAAAGGCTCCGATCGCCGATGCCGCGATCACGGCCGACGTCAGCATCCACCAGCAGGAAGTCGGCTTCAAGCTCGGCGTTGAGCTGCACGTGGAAATGTCCGGCGTCGACCAGGCCACCGCTGAGAAGCTCGTCGAGTCCGCCCATCAGGTCTGCCCGTACTCCAACGCAACCCGCGGGAACATCGACGTCGAGCTCGACGTCACCGTCGGCTAGTAATCCCCGCCGAAATGGCAGAAGGTGCGCTTCCCAGGGCTGGGAAGCGCACCTTCTGCCATTTCGCGTGGCTGTCGGCGCTATTTGCGCATTGACTCCGCAATCTGCTGCATGACGGTGTTGTCGGCGAGAGTGCTGGAGTCGCCGGCCTCGCGCCCCTCGGCCACGTCCTTGAGCAGCCGGCGCATGATCTTGCCGGACCGGGTCTTGGGCAGTTCCGGAACCACCAGGATGTGCCGCGGCTTGGCGATCGGGCCGATCTCCTTGCCCACGTGGTTGCGCAGGGTGGTGACAATGTCGTCGTCGTCCTTGGCGCTGCCGCGCAGGATCACGAACGCCACCACGGCCTCGCCGGTGGTGTCGTCGCGGGCGCCGACGACGGCGGCCTCGGCCACGGAGGGATGGCTCACCAGGGCGGACTCGATTTCAGTGGTGGAGAGCCGGTGCCCCGAGACGTTCATGACGTCGTCGACCCGGCCGAGCAGCCAGATGTCGCCGTCTTCGTCCTTCTTGGCGCCGTCGCCCGCGAAGTACATGTTGTCGAACCGCGACCAGTAGGTCTGCTTGAACCGCTCCGGATCGCCCCAGATGCCGCGCAGCATCGCGGGCCAGGGTTCCTTGATCACCAGGAAGCCGCCGGAGCCGTTGGGCACCGGCTCGCCCATCTCATCCACCACGTCGATGGAGATCCCGGGCACCGCCACCTGCGCGGAGCCGGGCTTGGTGGCCGTGACGCCGGGCATCGGCGCGATCATGTGGGCGCCGGTCTCGGTCTGCCACCAGGTGTCAACGATCGGGGCGGGGGTTTCCTTCTTGCCGCCGTTGGCGCCGATGACGGTGCGGTACCACATCCAGGCCTCGGGGTTGATGGGCTCGCCCACGGAGCCGAGCACGCGGATCGAGTCCAGGTTGAACTTTCCGGGAATGTCCCGGCCCCACTTCATGCAGGTGCGGATGGCGGTGGGCGCGGTGTACAGGATGGAGACCTTGTACTTCTCGACCAGTTCCCACCAGCGGCCCTGGTGCGGGGTGTCCGGGGTGCCCTCGTAGATGAGCTGGGTGGCACCGTTGACGAGCGGCGCGTAGGTCACGTAGGAGTGCCCGGTGACCCAGCCAATGTCAGCGGTGCACCAGTACACGTCGGTTTCCGGCTTGAGGTCGAAGGTGTTCAGGTGCGTGAACGCCGTCTGGGCCAGGTAACCGCCGGTGGTGTGCAGGATGCCCTTGGGCTTGCCCGTGGTGCCGGAGGTGTAGAGGATGAACAGCGGATGCTCGGAATCGTGGCCCACGGCGGTGTGCTCGGTGCTCGCGGCGCCGACGACGTCGTCCCACCACACGTCCCGGCCCTCGGTCCACTCCACGGGTTCGCCGTTGCGGCGAACGACGACGACGCTGGTGACCGTGTGCCCGTCCCGAACCAGCGATTCGTCCACCGCCGGCTTCAGCGCCGTCGGCTTGCCGCGCCGGTAGGAGCCGTCGGCGGTGACGACCAGCTTGGCCTCGGCGTCGTCGATCCGGCTGCGCAGCGCATCGGCGGAGAACCCGCCGAAGACCACCGAGTGCACCGCGCCGATGCGGGCGCAGGCCAGCATGGTGATCACGGCTTCGGGAATCATCGGCAGGTAGACGGCGACCCGGTCGCCCTTGGCCACGCCGAGGGACTCGAAGGCGTTGGCGGCCTTCTTGACCTCTTCGGTGAGCTGGGCGTAGGTGTATGTGCGGGTGTCGCCGGGTTCGCCTTCAAAGTGGATGGCCACCCGGTCGCCGCGGCCTTCCTCGACGTGGCGGTCCAGGGCGTTGTAGGCGGCGTTGACCTTGCCCCCGACAAACCACTTGGCAAACGGGGCGTCGGACCAGTCCAGGGTTTCGGTGAAATCCTCGTCCCAGGTCAGCAGGCTGCGGGCCTGCCGGGCCCAGAACTCAGGGCCTTCGGCGGCTGCTTCCTCATAGAGGGAAGGCTTGGCCACGGCATTCGCGGCAAATTCGGGACTGGGGGGAAAACTGCGGTCCTCGTGGAGCAGGTTCTCCAGTGCATCGCCGTGTTGCTTGACGGGGGACTGTTCAGACATCGTGAACCCTTTCGCTAGCTGAGTGCCCACGGTCCAGCCCGGATCGAGGGGCTGCCGTAGCGTTGAATCAACCCTAGCGCCGATCGCGCCCCGGTGTGTCCACCGTCACAGTCAGGCCCGGCAAAGGGGGTGTTTCTGCGGTGAGCGGTAGGTCACGGCGGGTGCTCCTGCGGCAGTTCGGCTAGTCTGCGGTTCGAGCGTTGACTAGGCTGTGGGAGGAAGCAACCGCTTTTTGAACCGTGCAGGCGGCCCGTCGACGCTGCGGACCGCAGCTAATGCCGGCCCGTTGGCGGCGGTCGTGAATGGAGAAACGCAAATGAACCAGCCCCCCGTTGAAAAGGACACCCGAACGGTGGCGGAGACCCCGGCACCTGCCGAGAACCGTCCAGCCGGCGAGGACAAGACCCGGACTGCAGTCCTGGGCCCGTTTGGCCTGCGTGACCTGGTGGTCGGCGGTTCTGTCCTGCTGATGCTGATCGGTTCCCTGCTGCCGTGGAACGTCTCCTTCGATTTGCAGGTCACGCTCTGGTCGCCGCTGACGCCGCTGTTCTTCCTGGGGATCGGGATCATCCTGCCGCTGCTGGTCGCCGGACTGTTCGCAGCCCGCCGGATGGCGCCGGAGCTGAAGTACCGCATCGGATCGCTGTCCGTGGACCAGTTCGGTTCCGTGGTGGGTGTCCTGGCACTGGCCTTCTTCTTCCTGCAGCTGGTCACCGAGTTCACCGTCGGCACGCTGCTGACGTTTATTGGTGCCCTCGGCCTGGTGGCAGCAACGACGCTCGCCCCGCACATCCCTCCGTTCTCCCGCGAGTTCGATGAGCGCGCCGAGATGCCCGCCCACGTCATGGCGCGCGACGCCGTGCGCCTGCGCCGCCGTCCGGCTGCTCCGGCTGCTCCGGCCACTCCGGCCACTCCGGCGCGGACCTCGGAGGCCGGTGCGTCAGTGCCCGCCGATGCCGAGGCCGCTTCCGCGGAGTCGCGGCCGGCTGAGTCCCGGCCCGCCGGGTCCCGGTTTGCCGGGATGGGCACCAAGCTCGCGCCGACCGGACTGTTCGGCCGCAAGTCCGACGCCGGCACACCGGCGCCGAACGGCATTCCCGAAGGCAGCGCACCGGCTGCCGGCGCCACGGCCGTCGGTGCCACGGCCGCAACAACTCCGAGCAGCGGCAACGCTGTCGGCAGCGAAACCGGCAGCAGCGAAACCTCCGGCGGCGACACCTCCGGCAGCGACATCTCCGGCGCCGAACCGGACCGCAGCGAATCCGCCGCGGTCCAGAGCGCCCCGGCAGCAACTACCCAAGCCGCAGCCCCGGCTCCGCGCCGTGAGGATGCCATCGCCGCCACCACCGTCAACCCTGTGGTTCCGGCCCAGCAGTCCCGGGCCGCATCGCCCGAAACGTCGCAGTCCGAGGTAAAGCGGTTCGAGGCGGAACCCGCCACGCAGGCATCGCCCCTGATCTCGCCGTCGTCGTCGGGCGACTCCATCAGCGCCACCCGCGAGGAATCCGAGAATGTGGTGGAGGCGTTCTGGTTCGCCGTGGGCACCCCCCGCCAGATTGTCGACGAGCGCACCGGGCTGCCGCTGTTCATGTTCCACCCGGGCGACTGGGAGCTGGGGCTCGAAGACCGCGGCAACGAGTTCCTGGTGCAGGACAAGCGCACCGGCCGCATCGGCGTGCTGCGGGACCTGAGCAACATCGAGCGGGTCGGCGAGGACTCCGGCGAGTAGGCCGGGACCTCTCCCGCACGCAGCACCCAGCAGCAGCACCATCCGATCCGGCGCGACAGAAGGACACGAGGACGTGGTTAAGGCAACCGGGAGTGATCCCTCCCTGCTGGCAATCAAACGCAGGGCGCGGAAGATCAACCGGACGCTGGGGGAGCTGTATCCCTATGCCGTGGCGGAGCTGGACTTCACCAACGCCTTCGAGCTGCTGATCGCCACCGTGCTGTCCGCGCAGACCACCGACATCCGGGTCAACGCAGTCACGCCGGCGCTGTTCGCCCGCTATCCGGACGCCAAGGCACTGGCCGAGGCCGACGAATCGGACCTGCAGGAGCTGATCCGGCCCACCGGCTTTTTCCGCGCCAAGGCCGCCAGCATCAAGGCGCTGTCCACCCGGCTGGTTGATGAGTACGACGGCGAGGTGCCGGACAAGCTCGAAGAGCTCGTCACGCTGCCCGGTGTCGGCCGCAAGACCGCCAACGTGGTGCTCGGCAATGCCTTCGGAATTCCGGGCATCACGGTGGACACGCACTTCGGCCGCCTCTCGCGCCGCTTCGGCTGGACCACGTCCAAGGACCCGGTGAAGGTCGAGGAGGACGTGGCCGAGCTGTTCGAGCCCAAGGACTGGACGCCGCTGTCCAACCGGGTGGTTTTTCACGGGCGGCGGGTGTGCCATTCCAAGAACCCGGCCTGCGGAGCCTGTGCCGTCGCGGCGCTGTGCCCCTCCTACGGCGAGGGCGAAACCGATCCCGAGAAGGCTCGGAAACTGCTCAAATATGAGCTCGCTCCGGGCCGCGAGGAGCTGCACGCCCGGATGATGGCCGCCGAAACCCGCGCCCAGCTGCGGGCCGCCGGTTACGGACTCGAAGCGTGAGTGCTTACGCGGACCTGAAGGCGCTGGGCGCCGCTGCCGCCGCCCGCACCACCTCCTTCGACGCGAACCTGGAGCTGCTGCGCCGCAGCGTCGACCCGGCCGCGGCCCGCCGCGCCGCCGTGCTGATCCTCTTCGGCAATCTGGACGACAAGCCGTCGGACTTCCGCTCCGCCGGAGTGCCCGACGAACTCGACGTCCTGCTGGTCGAACGGGCCGCCACACTCAACGACCACCCCGGACAGGTGGCCTTCCCCGGCGGATCGCTCGATGCCGAGGACGCCGGGCCGGAGGCCGCAGCCCTGCGGGAAGCCCGGGAGGAAACGGGACTGGACCCGGACGGCGTCGTCGTGCTGGGCACGCTCCCGGAGGTGGGGCTGCCCATCAGTAATTTCCTGGTGACGCCGGTGCTGGGCTGGTGGGACCGGCCCACGCCGGTGGACGTGGTGGACTACGGTGAGTCTGCCTCCGTGTTCCGGGTGCCGGTGGCGGACCTGCTCAATCCGGAGAACCGGCGGACCGCCGTGCTGAGCCACGGCGCGCGTGCACACCGTTCTCCGGCGTTCCTGGTGAACGGGGTGCTGGTGTGGGGCTTTACCGGAATCATCCTCAACGCCGTGCTGGATGAACTGGGGTGGACCCTGCCCTGGGACGAGGAACGGGAAGTCATTCCGGACCTTTAGCCTGCGGAAGGGTGCTCGCCGTCGCCGCAGGAAAGGGGACGTCCGGACCGCCCCCGGCGGCCGCTACTTGGCGTCGGCGTAGGAATCCACAGTCACCGCGACCACCGGGAACTCCAGCGGAATCCGGCCGAACAGCAGCCGGGTTGCGGCCGCCGCCGCGTCGCTGACCAGGGCGCTGACCTCCGCGACCCGGGCTTCGGGCACATGCAGCATGACCTCGTCGTGCAGGAAGAACACCAGCTCCCCGGCCGGCGAGGACACCGACGCCGCCCGCAGCCGCCGTCGTATTTCCGCGAGCCAGCACAGCGCCCACTCCGCCGCGGTGGACTGCACCACAAAGTTGCGCGTGAAGCGGCCCTGGGAGCGGGCCAGCGAATCGGCGCGGCGCTGCTCCTCGGCGGATGCGGTCTGCTGGGCGCGCAGCCACCGGTCGGAGACCGGAGGCGAGCTGCGGCCCAGATGGCTGCTGACCGTCTTGCCCGCTTCTCCGGCGCGGGCGCCGCGCTCGACGACGTCGATCGCCTGCGGATAGGACCTGGTCAGGGCGGGCATCAGCCGGCCGGCTTCGCCGGAGGTCGCCCCGTACATGGCGCCGAGCATCGCCATTTTGGCCTGCGCGCGGTCGCCGTTGAAGTTCTGGTCGGCGATGCCCTGGTAGAGGTCCTTGCCGCGGGCCGCGGCGGCCAGCGCGTCGTCCCGACCCAGAGCGGCGAGCACCCGCGGCTCGAGCTGGGCGGCGTCGGCGACGATCAGTTTGTGGCCCGGGTCGGGCCGGACGGCGTCGCGCACGTAGCGGGGAATCTGCAGGGCGCCGCCGCCGCGCGAGGCCCACCGGCCGGACACCACGCCGCCCACCACGTATTCGGGGCGGAACCGGCCCTCGGCCACCCAGGCATCAAGCCAGGTCCAGCCGTTGGCGGTCAGCAGCCGGGAGAGCCGCTTGTATTCCAGCAGCGGGGTGATGGCGGGGTGCTCATGCTGCTGCAGTTCCCAGGACCGGGTGGTTTTCACTTCGATGCCGGCCCGGTGCAGGGCGCGCAGCAGCTCCTGCGGCGAATCGGGGTTGAAGCCGGGGTTGCCCAGTTTGTTCCGCAGCTCAGCCGCCAGCTGTTCCAGCCGGGCCGGGCGCTGTCCCTCCGGCGGGCGAGGACCGAGTTCGGCGGCGAGCATGGCTTCGTGGATGTCGCGCCGCCAGGGCAGGCCCGCGTGTTCCATTTCGACGGCGATCAGGCCGCCGGCCGATTCCGCGGCCAGCAGCAGTGCCAGGCGCTGCCGTGCCGGGGAGCCGGCGACGGCGGCCAGCTGGGCCTGCAGCTCGGTGACCTGATCCTCGAGCGAGGGTCCGCGCTTTGCCGCCGGGTCGTCGAAGCCCTCCAGCTCCTCAAAGAGCGAACTCTGGTTCGGCGCCGGCTGGACCGGCAGCAACTGGCGGGGGAGCAGGTCCGCGTCGCCCTCCGGAGCCTCGGCGCGCAGCGCCTCAATATAGGGGGAGAGCGCGGCGGCTTCGGAAAAGCGCAGGATGCCGCGGACCAGGGCCAGGTCATGGCTGCGCTCGACCCGCACGCCGGCGCGCAGCAGCTGCGGATAGATCTCGCGGGTGCTGCTGAACACCCAGCGGAGGTTCCGCGTGCGGTCCTCGTAGTCGCCGACCACGGCAGCGAGCAGGGCGGGCACGACGACGGCGGGGGCTGCGGAGGGCTGCCCGGCGTCGTCGGTCTCCTGGAGCTGCAGGGAACCGGCGGCAGGACCGGAACCGGCCGGGGTGAGGACAACGTACATGCTTCCATTGTCCCTGCTGGCCGGGGATGGTCGGTGTGTGCCACCCGCGGCGCGGGGCCCGGGCCGCGGGTGCAGGCATCCGCGGCGGAGCGGGCGGCTTCTCCTGCACAACCGCCTCGGAACCGCCTTTTGTCCCCAGATGCCACGGCTGCCGCCGTGTCCCTGCCGGTAGCGGGAAAGACTCACGGCATGACAGAGGAACAGCTGTGGGTACCGACGGCCCAGTCCCGCCGGGCCGCCGTGGCGGCACCGGACGGCCCGGGCGGGGGAAGCCCCTCGCGGGCGGAGCGGGGCGCGGGCTCCCGGGCGCCGACCCGCTCCACGTCCCGCGCTGCAGCGGTTCGCCGCCGGGAAACCGAAACGCCGGTGATCCTGGTCAGCCAGTCGCAGCGGCTCACCGATGAAGTATCCCGGGTGGCGGCAGCGGCCGGCCTGCAGCTGGAGGTGCTCGCGGAGGTGCAGGCGGCACTGGGCCGGAACCCGGAGGTGCTGCTGCTGGGCAGCGACCTGGCCGCGCCGGAACGGACCGGACGCTGGCGGCCCGGGGGCGCCGGGAGGCGGGGCACCGAGACCATCCTGGTCGGCACCGTGCAGGACACGGGCTTGTGGGAGGCGGCGGCACGCCTGGAGGCCGCCCGGGTAGCGGTCCTGCCGGCGGCCTCCGGCTGGCTGGCCGAATATTTGAGCCGCCGGCGTCTCCTGGCGGCGGGTTACGTCCTGGGCGTGATCGGAGGCTGCGGGGGTGCGGGGGCCTCCAGCCTGGCGTGTTGGCTGGCCCATGAAGCTGCAGACCAAGGCCTCGGCACCCTGCTGGTCGACGGCGATCCGCACGGCGGCGGGCTCGACGCCAGCCTCGGCAGCGGCGAAGTCCCCGGAGTGCGCTGGCCGGATCTGGCGGATGTCCGCGGGTCGCTGAACCCGGTCCAGCTGATGTCGGCACTGCCCCAGGTCTCCGGATTTGCGCTGCTGTCCGGCACCCCCGGGGTTGCAGCTGCCGATGCGGCGGAGGGAACTGCATCCGCCGAACCGGACGGAGGCGAAGAGGCAGCCGAGCAGAGCATCCGTGCGGTCATGGACGCAGCCCGGGCGGCCTTTGCCCTGACCGTGGTGGACTGCGCCCGGCACCGGCCCGGCCAGCTGTTGTTGTCCTGCGATGCGCTGCTGTTGGTGGTCCCCGGGCGGCTCCGGCCGCTGCTGGCCGCGCAATCCCTGCGCCGCAGCCTGGGCGCCGTTCCCCAGTCAGTGGTGGTTCGGGGGCCGCTGGGGGACGGGCTGGACGAAGCCCGCGCCGCCGACGCCGTCGGGCTCTCCCTCGCCGGCTACCTGCCCGCGCTGCGGAACCTGGAACATGCCGAAGCACGCGGGCTCCTGTTGGAGCGCGGCCGCCGGAAACGGATCCGGCGGGTCACCGGACAGCTGGTCAAACAGCTGGCTCCCGACCTTCCGGAATCGGCCATCCCAGCCCAGGGTGCCCGGCCATGAACCCGCCGCGGGGACGCCGAGCCGCGCTCCCGTCCGCGGCTGCGGACCCGCAGCAGCAGCGGGCCGGAGACGCGCCGATGGTGCGGCAGGTGCGCCGGCAGATGCTCGACGACGGCGAACCCGTCACCCGGGCCCGGCTGGCCGCTGCCGTCCAATCCAGCGGCCGGCTGCTGGGGGCCGAGGGAGCGCTGCGGGCCGTGGACCGGGTGCAGGCTGAGCTGCAGGGGCTGGGGCCGCTGCAGGAGCTGGCGCTGCTGCCCGGCATCAGCGACATCCTGGTCAACGGCCCGGACCGCGTCTGGGTGGACAGCGGCCACGGTCTGGAACTGACCGGGCTGCGGTTTGGGTCCGACACCGAAGTCCAGGCCCTCGCCGCGCGGCTGATAGCGGCCGGGGGACGCCGGTTGGATGACTCCAATCCCTGCGTGGACGTGCAGCTGCGCGGCTACCGGGTCCATGCCGTGCTCCGGCCGGTCTCCACAGGCTCCACCCTGCTGTCCATCCGGATCCGGCGGACCCTGACCTTCACGCTGGAGGAACTGCAGGCCGGCGGCACCGTGGATCCGGAAAGCGCCGGCGTCCTGCGGCGCATGGTCGCGGCCCGGCTGAACTTCCTGATCAGCGGTGCCACCGGCACCGGAAAGACCACCCTTCTCTCCACGCTGCTGTCGCTGAGCGATCCCCGGGAGCGGCTGGTGCTGGTCGAAGATGCCGCCGAACTGGATCCGAGGCATCCGCACGTCGTGGGGCTGCAGAGCCGGCACGGGAACGTGGAGGGCACCGGGTCGGTGGACCAGGCCGAGCTGGTCCGGCAGGCGCTGCGGATGCGTCCGGACCGGCTGGTCGTGGGCGAGTGCCGCGGCGCCGAGGTCCGGGAGCTGCTCGCTGCGATGAACACCGGGCACGACGGCGCCGGCGGGACGATCCACGCCAACTCCGCCGCCAGCGTGCCCGCCCGGCTGGCAGCGCTGGGCGCTCTGGCTGGAATGAGCAGCACTGCGGTGAACCTGCAGGCGGCCAGCGCCTTGGACGTGGTGGTGCATCTGGCCCGCGAGGCAGCCGGGCGCCGGGTCGCCGAGATCGCCGTCGTCACCGCGTCATCCGACGGCCGGCTGCTAACCGTCCCGGCACTGCTGCCGTCCTCCTCCGCAAACAGCCACGGTCCCGGATGGGCGGCGTTGCAGGAACGCCTCAGCCGCGGTGTCGGAAACGGGCCGGCCGGTATGCGGCACGAAACGCTGACCCCGTGACGGGCCTTTGCACCGCTGTGCTGCTGTGGGGCGCTGCGCTGCTGCTGTTGCCGCGTTCCAGCCCAGCGGCAGGGCGCCTTCCGGTGTCCGGCGGGCGGAGGGTGGAGCGGGCCGGTGGGAAGCAGGTTCGGCGGCCGGGACCCTCGGCGCGTGCATCGCCCCGCGGAGCCCGTTCCGATGCGCAGGACCTTCCGCTGCTTATCCATCAGCTCACCGGGCTGCTGGCCGCGGGCCGGGCGCCCCACCAGCTGTGGGCCGATGCGGCTGCCCTGCAGACGGGCGGCCCCGGCGCCGCACCCCACGGGCCCCTGGCGGCGCAGCTGCTGCCGGTCCTGGAAGCAGCCGCCCAAGCTGCGTCCCTGGGGCTGAGCCCGGTGCCGGTGTTTCGGACGGCCGCTGCGGCCGGCGCCCCACGGTCCGGCCGGGCAGGGAGGATCTGGCGCGGCCGGGGATCGGGCGGGAACGGCGACAGTTCCTCCTCGCTGCACGGGCTGTGGACTGAGCTGGCCGCCTGCGTGAGTGTCTCGGAGCGCAGCGGTGCACCCCTGGCCGGAGTTCTGGGCAGGTATGCGGCGGAGCTGGAAAGCGGCCTGGACCAGCAGGCGGCCCGTGAAACGGCGTTGGCCGGACCGCAGGCAACGGTCCGGCTGCTCACCTGGCTGCCCGTGGGCGGGCTCGGCCTGGGGTATCTGCTGGGTGTTGATCCCCTGGCCGTCCTGGCGGGCAGCCCGCTGGGCTGGGCGGCCGCGGCTGCCGGTGCGGCACTGTCGCTGATCGGCAGGTTCTGGTCCCGGGCGCTGGTCCGCCAGGCGGCGGGACCCTGATGCCGGGTGTCCTGGTCGCCGTGCTCCTGGCCGGTGCCTTCGGGCTTCTGCTGTGGCTGCCGGGCAGAAGCACCGGGCCGGCGGGGGCCGCAGCCCGACCAGCCCAGGGTTTCGGCCGGTCGGACGCCCCCGGGCAGGCCACCCTCCAGAGCACGGGAATTAGTGACCCGGCGCTGATGCTGGATCTCGTGGCGGCGATGCTGGATGCCGGACAATCCCTGCTGCCGGCACTGGGCGTCTTGGCGGACGTCGTGGATTCCGGGACCGCCGTGTGCCTGCGGCGGGTGCAGGCGGCGCTGGCGTTAGGTGCCCCCTGGGCGGCGGCATGGGATCTGGCCGAACCCGAACCCGATCCCGTGCCGGCCGCGCCGGATTCCTCCGGCTCGCCGTCGTTCCGGTTCCCGCGGCGAGGTCCGGTGCCGCCCAAGGCTCCGGCGGCCCAGCTGCGCGCGGCCCTGACCTTTGTCGCCACCACCGGAGCACCGTCGGCCGCCGTGCTGCTGGCGGAGGCAGCCCAGCTCCGGCGCCGGCGGGCCCGCGAAGCTGAGCGCCGGGCTGCGGCACTGGGGGTCCGGCTGGTGGTGCCGCTGGGGCTGTGCGCGCTGCCGGCGTTTCTGGCCCTGACGGTGGTGCCGCTGCTGCTGTCGCTGCTGCCCGCATTTCCGTAGCGGCTCGGACGGCCGTTGCACTTCCTTCCCTCCACAATCGACCCGCACCCGACTTGGCGGCAGGCGTTATCCGGAACGGCGGGCCCGTTCCTTTTGGCGCCGGGACGCCGGATGGAGGATCGATTCATCGCTTCGGAGGCCCGGCGCCTCAGAAGCGGGGAAGCCAGTCATGCCAGCGAACCATCAGGAGGAAACCATGTCAGTTTTGAGCAAATCCATCACCACGGCGCAACCGGGCCGCAGCTTTGCCGGTGCGCCGCTCTTCAGCGCCGAAGGAGCTCCAGGGCCTGCGGCCGACGGGGCGCCTTGCGGGTGCAACGCGACCGACAGCTCGCTCCCGCAGCCCTCTGCCGTCCGGTCCGGCCGGGGACCGGGCACCGTCACGGTCCTGTACCCGAAGCTGGAGGCGGACCCGAAGCTGGATCCGGCAGCCCGGGACAGGGCAGCCCGGGACAGTGCGGCGCGGGGGCGGGCGAGCAGGGCGGACCGGCGCCGCCGGAACTTCAGTGACCGCGAAGCGGGCATGGCCACGGCGGAATATGCCATTGCCACGCTGGCTGCCGTGGCATTCGCCGCCCTGCTGGTTGCCGTGCTGGGCAGCGGAGAGGTGCGGTCCCTGTTGATGGGGCTGATCCGCAGCGCGCTCACCCTGGGTTAGCCGGTGCGCCGGAAGGAGCCGCAGGACTCCTCCCTCGGCGCCGTCACCGCAGAACTGGCTGTCGGACTGCCCGCGGTGGCACTGCTTCTGGCCGCCGTGCTGACGGGGGTCGCCGCCGGTGTCACACAGCTTCGGGTGGAGGAGGCGGCGCGGGCGGCAGCCCGGGAAGTGATGCGCGGAGACAGCGCCGAGGCGGAGGCTGCCGCCCGGAGGATCGCCGGGGCCGAAGCGCGGGTGACCATCTCGGCCGACGGGCAATGGCTGCTGGTGGAGGTCGGCTCAACCGTGGCCGCGCCGCTGCTGGACCGGCTGCCGCTGGTGCTGACCGCCACCGCGACGGCGCTTCCGGAATCGCTGCCGTGAACGGTGGAGCGAGGGGATCCGGGGACGGAAGACCAAGGAGGCAAGGAGATCCACGATGGAGGAAAGGCAGTTCATGGGTCAGGAAGGGCGGTCCACCAGGGAGGAACGGAGGAACATCTGAGCGCGGGGCGGGCACGGTGCTGGTGCTGGGGGCGGGGGCGGTTCTGCTGATCCTGTTCGGCGCCGTCCTGCTGCTGCTGCAGTCGGCCGTGGCGGCCAACCAGGCCGCCACGGCGGCAGACCTGTCAGCACTGGCAGCTGCCGATACCGTGCGGGGCCTGCGGGCGGGGGACCCGTGTGCGGTGGCGGGGGAAGTGGCGGCGCGGAACGGCGCCGCACTGGGCGGATGCGCCGTCAGCGCCGGAGATCAGAGCGTGCAGGTGAACACCGAGGTCGGAGTCCGCCTGCTGCCGTGGCCGGCTACCGGGCACGCCCGGGCGGGCCCGCCCCCGTGAAAGCCGCGCCGGCGGCGGCCGGATCGGCGTCCCGGCCGCGGGCTGAATCCAGCAGCACCTGCAGCAGGGTCACGGCCCCGGCCTTGGAAAGCGGATTGTTCTTGTTGCCGCACTTGGGGGACTGCACGCAGGACGGGCAGCCGCGCTCGCATTCACAGGACCGGATCGCGTCCCGGGTGGCGGTCAGCCACAGCTCGGCAGCCTCGTAGGCCCGCTCCGCGAAGCCGGCGCCGCCGGGATGCCCGTCGTAAACGAAGATGGTGGGCTTCTCCGTGTCGGCGTGCAGCGCCGTGGAGACGCCGCCGATGTCCCAGCGGTCGGAGGTGGCGATCAGCGGCAGCATGCCGATGGAGGCGTGTTCGGCGGCGTGCAGGGCACCGGGGAAGTCGGCCGGAATCATGCCGGCGTTGGTGAGCAGGTGCTCGTCGATGATGAACCAGACGGCCTTGGTGAACAGCTCCTTGGCCTCGAGCTCCAGCGGTTCCTCACCCAGGATCTCGTTGGAGATCAGGGCCTTGCGCTGGAAGGACACCACCTGCGTGGTGACCTTCACGGTTCCGAAGCAGACCCGGATTTCGCCCCACTGCGAGGTCCGCTCAGTCTCCATCACCTCAATCTGGGTGACGTCCCGGGCCTGCGTGTAGAACTCGGGGTTGCCGCGGGTCACCATGGCGCAGTGATCCGCCTCGTTCAGCTCATCAACTATGAAGGTTTGGCCCTGGTGCACGTAGACCGCGCCGGTGTGGGCCTGATACTGGCTCTGCGGCGAGTCCATGGTGCCCAGCAGCATGCCGGTGTCGGACTCCACGATGTTGATCGGCCCGCCGCCGTCGGCGCGCAGATTCACCATGGCGGCGGCGCTTTCGGAATGGGTCCAGAACCATCCCGAGGGCCGGCGGCGCAGATAGCCCTGCTCCACCAGCTGATCGAGCAGGCCGGCGGCGGTGGGACCGAACAGCTCCCGCTCGTCCGGGGTCAGCGGAATCTCCGCCGCGGCGGCGCAGAGGTGCGGGCCCAGGACATAAGGGTTGGAGGGGTCGAAGACTGTGGCTTCCACGGAGATGTCGAAGATCGCCTCCGGATGGTGCACCAGATACGTGTCCAGGGGGTCGTCGCTGGCGACAAAGGCGGCCAGAGCATCCTGTCCGGAACGGCCCGCGCGCCCGATCTGCTGGAACAGGGACGCCCGGGTGCCCGGCCAGCCGGCCACCAGCACGGCGTCGAGCCCGGAAATATCAATGCCCAGCTCCAATGCGGAGGTGCTGGAAATGCCCAGCAGTTCGCCGCTGCGCAGCCGGCGTTCCAGCTCGCGCCGTTCCTCGGGCAGGTACCCGGAGCGGTACGCCGCCACCCGGTCCGGCAGCGAGGGATGCACCTCGTCCAGCAGCCGCCGGGTGATGGTGGCGATGGTTTCGGCGCCGCGCCGGGATTTGATGAAGGCAATGGTGCGGACCTGCGCGGCCACGAGGTTGGCCAGCAGATCCGCGGTTTCGGCAATCACCGTCCGGCGGGAACGAACACCGTTTTCACCCTTGAGGTCGGTCAGCTGCGGCTCCCAGAGCGCCACAGTGGTGGCTCCGTGCGGAGAAGCGTCCCGGGTCACCGCGGTGACCTCGCCGCCGATCAGCCGGCCGAAGGAGGAAGCCGGATCCGCGGACGTGGCGGACGCACCGATGAACACCGGGTTGGCGCCGTAGTACCGGCAAATCCGCCGCAGCCGGCGCATCAGGTTGGCCACGTTGGAACCGAACACGCCGCGGTAGCTGTGCGCCTCGTCGATGATGACGTACTTGAGCCGGCGGAAGAACCGGGCCCACCAGGCGTGGTTGGGCAGCACGCCGAAATGCAGCATGTCCGGATTGGCCAGCACCAGGTTGGCGTGGTCGCGGATCCAGCGCCGGGCGCCCGGGTCGGTGTCGCCGTCGTACGTGTCCGCGCGCACGGTGGGCAGCTGCAGTGCGTTCACGGCGGAGAGCTGGTCAGCGGCGAGGGCCTTGGTGGGTGCCAGGTAGAGGGCCACGGATCCGGTGGGCTCCAGCGTGACCCGGTCATCCAGCGCGGTGCGGTGGATTTCGTCGAGCACCGGCAGCAGGTAGGCCAGGGATTTGCCTGACGCGGTGCCGGTGGAAATGATCGTGTGTTCGCCGGCGTGCGCCGCCTGCGCGGCTTCGATCTGGTGCCGCCACGGTTCGTGGACGCCCACCCGGGAGTACGCGGCGACGACGTCGGGGTGCGCCCAGTCCGGCCACGGCACCGGAACAGCCTTCCGGGCCGGAATTTCGTGGACATGGACCAGCTGTTCCGGGTCGGCGCCGGAGCCGAGCAGAGGGATCAGGGAATCATGTAGGGCCACTGTGCAATTCTCCCACCGGCCGGCGGAACAACTGCAGTTCAACGCGGCTGCTCAGCCGCAGGCTGAACTGCGCGGAACGGTTACAGCTTCGGCTCGAACATCACCACGCTGGCGAGGTTCTCCCAGCCCAAATACCTGTAGAGCTCCAGGCCTTCCGGCGTGGTCACCAGCAGGCCGGCGTCGACGTCGTGTTCCAGCGCCACTGCGGTGAGGGCACGCATGACGTAGCTGCCCAGCCCGCGGCGGCGGAACTGCGGCTCGGTGATGATTCGGTCGTAGACAGCCAGGTCATCCACCACGGCAACGCTGCCGCGCGCCGCCGGCTCGCCGTCGGCCGTGACAATCACGGTCCCCAGCTTCTGGCCGCGCACGGTTTCGGTCTCGAAGCCGTCCAACGGAACCGGGTCTTCGATGTCCTGCCCGGCCATCTCCAGGAACATGAAGACTTCGTCCGCGGAGCGCACGCTCAGGCCGTGCACCAGGGCGGCGCCGTGGATCTCGTTCATGCTGCTGGTCACGATGGTGAAGAGCCGGCCCGGGCTCTTCCGGGCGGAGGACGCGAGTGCGGCGAACTCATCGTGGGAGGGCTCCAGCGCGAAGTACTCCCAGTCATTGGTCCTGTCGTGCAGGAAGGCGGACAGAAAGCGGCCCTCCCGGCGGGTCTGGTAACCGCGGGCCTGCGCCCAGCCGGTGACCCAGGTCTCGAGCAAATCGTCGTTCAGCACTCTCATGGATGAACACTAACGGTGCCGGCAGGCGAAAGGTACGGGTGCTGATGAAATAGCGGGTCTTGGCGCGGTCTACCCTTGATGAGTGGCTTTGAATCGAATTGCACTGTACTACGCCTTCACGCCCCTCCCGGATCCGGAGGCCGTGCGCCTCTGGCAGCGCACCCTCTGCGAGAAACTGGGACTGCGCGGGCGCATCCTCATCTCACCCGACGGAATCAACGGAACCGTGGGCGGGAGCCTCGACGCCGTGAAGGCGTATGTAAAGGCCACCCGCGAGTACCCGGCCTTCAAAAAGATGGACATCAAATACTCCGAGGGCGGAGCCGAGGACTTCCCGCGCCTGAGCGTCAAGGTGCGGAAGGAAATCGTCAGCTTCGGCGCTCCCGGCGAGCTCAAGGTGGACCAGGACGGCGTGGTGGGCGGTGGCACGCACCTGCGGCCGGAGCAGCTGCACGAACTGGTCGAGGAAAAGAAGGCCGACGGCGAGGAAGTGGTCTTCTTTGACGGGCGGAACGCCTTCGAGGCGCAGATCGGCCGCTTCAAGGGGGCTGTGGTTCCCGACGTGGCCACCACCCACGACTTCATCGCCGAACTGGATTCGGGCAAGTATGACGACCTCAAGGACAAGCCGGTGGTCACCTACTGCACCGGCGGCATCCGCTGCGAGGTGCTGTCCTCGCTGATGGTCAACCGCGGCTTCAAGGAGGTTTACCAGATGCAGGGCGGCATTGTCCGCTACGGCGAGGCCTACGGCGACAAGGGATTGTGGGAAGGCTCCCTGTACGTGTTCGACAAGCGGATGCACACGGAGTTCACCGAGGACGCCGTCACAATCGGCCAGTGCGTGCGCTGCGAGGCGCCCACGAGCAAGTTCGAGAACTGCTCCAACCCCTCCTGCCGGAAACTCACCCTGTACTGCGCGGACTGCGCCGCGGACCCGCAGACGCTGCGCTGCCCGGACGGCTGCACCGAGTAACGTCCCCGCGAGATGGCAGAAGGTGCGTCTCTGAAGGCTGAGAAGAGCACTTAGTGCCATCTCGCGGGGCTGGTGGGAGGAGTGCTAGGCCGTTGCTGCTTCGGCCAGCTGCGTGTCCCGGGGTGTGTCAGCGTCGCGCCGCACAAAGGTGCCGCGGTCCAGGACCACGGTGTCTCCGACGCGGGTCTGGAAGACGGCGCCCGCATCGGTCTTCCAGATGCTGGTGGTCAGTTCGTCGCCGGGAATCACCGGTGCCGCAAACCGGACGTTGAGGGAGCCGAAGGCATCGGCGTCGGAATCGGCCACGCCTTCCAGCACTGCGCGTCCGGCGAAGCCCATGGTGCACAGACCGTGCAGGATCGGCTTCTCGAAGCCGACCATCGCTGCGAGGGCCGGATCCGAATGAAGCGGGTTGCGGTCCCCGTTGAGACGGTAAAGCAACGCCTGGTCGGGTGTGGTTTTTTGGATGTCCACAAGGTCGGCGGGCCGGTCCGGCAGCTCCCATCCGTCGGAGGGGGCCGGTGCTGAACCGAAGCCGCCCTCGCCGCGGATGATCATGGTGGTGACGGAGGCCGCCACGGTCTCGCGGGTCTCGGCGTCGAGCAGATCAGTGGTGAGCTCGATAACGGCGTTCTTGCCCTTGTCGTAAACGGCGCTCATGAAGCTGCGCGGAATCACGGTGCCGCTGGTGGCCAGCGTGCGGTACACGGAAATGGCCTGGCCGCCGTGCAGGATGGAGGACAGCTTGAAATCGCCGAGCTCGTCCATGGATCCGCCGGATCCGCCCAGCAGCACCGCGAAGGTCGGCAGCACGCTCTGTTCAATGCCGCGGGAGTTTTCCGTGGTGAAGGCGAGGTTGGCGGTCTGGTCCCGGGCGCCAGCCCCCACGCTCAGTGCGTAGAGGAGTGCGTCCTTGGAGTCCCAACTGACCGGAGCACCCTCGGAGACCTTCCCGATGTTCTGCGTATGGATCGCCATAACGTTCCCTCTTTCAGGAGTCTCACGGGCCGATGTCCCGTGCGGTTTGCCGGCACAAAATGTGTCGCCGGTTACTAAAAATTACTATAACGAAGTTCTAAATTCCGGTCGTTGCGGCATCCGGAGGCGGTCAGGCCGAGGCGGAGACCACGCCCTCCGGATCCGCTGCGGTGCCGCGGCGGAGGTCGCGCTCGCCGACCGTTTCCGGTATCCACTGCGCGGGCGTGCGGCGCAGCATCAGTGCCACCACCACTGACAGCGCGGCAAAAACAAACACGAAGATAAAGGCGGCACTGATGCCGTCCTGTGCCACGGCCGTGGTCGCCGGATCCGTGTGCCTGGCCAGGATGAAGGCGCCGATGGCGACGGCGGCGGACTGGCCGACGTTGCGGATCAGGGTGTTGGTTCCGGCTATTTCCGAGGTGTGGGATTCCGGCACCACCTCGATGAGCAGGTTGGGCAGCGCTCCGTAGGCGAGCGAGATGCCGATGCCGTTGAAGACCATCGCGACGGCGAACATCACCACGTTGCCGTAGGTCAGCAGAATGACCGGAACGACCAGGGCCACCAGTGCCAGACCCGCGATAAACACCGTGCGGGCGCCGTACCGGAAGGCGAGTTTTCCGCCCAGCGGCGAGAAGAAGTATCCCACCAGCAGGGTGGTGCTGATCAGGACACCGGCTGCGGTGGGCGAGAAGCCCAGCCCATAGCCCAGCGACGGCGGCGACTGCATGATGAGTTGCGCGGGAACGTTGCCGCCGCCGAGGGGGCCGACGGCGGCGAGCACGGTCGCGGTCATGGCCAGGGCTATCTGGCGGTTCTTGAACATCCGCAGGTTCACGATTGGCGACTCCACCCGCAGCTCCCACCAGGCCCAGACAGCGGCAGCGGCGATGCCGATGCCGATCAGGCCGATGAACTGCATCGAAGCGAAGCCGGTCTTCGAGCTGCCGGAGAACCCGAGCAAAATGGCGCTTACCGCGATGGGGAGCAGGACGGCGCCGAGAAAGTCCGGTTTGTCCTGGCTGGGAATGATGGTGTCGCGCGGAATGACCAGCTGGACGCTGGCCGCGGCCAGAATCGACACCACGGCTGCAAAAACGAAGATTCCGTGCCAGGAGAAGGCGTCAATCATGAATCCGGCGATGAGTGCGCCGCCGGCGCCGGCGATGAGCGCCGAGGCGCCGACCATCGAAATGCCGACCGGAACCCGCTCTTCGTCGAGGTGTTCGCGGGCCAGTCCGAAGGCCAGGCCCAGCACAGCGCCGGTGACGCCCTGGATCGCGCGTCCCAGGATGATCATTTCCAGTGAGCCGCCGAGCAGCGAAACGATGGAGCCGATGGCGGCGATGGCCAGAGCGATGACCATGACCTTGCGCCGGCCGTACAGATCGCCGAAGCGTCCGCCCAAGACTCCGGCGGAGGCCGAAACCAGCAGGAATGCGGTGACCACCCAGGCGACGGTATTGGCATCAACCTGGAAGTCCCGCATGAGGGTCGGCAACGTTACGTACATCATGGACAGTTCAAAGGCCGAGACGATCTCGGCCAGAACCAGGACAAGGACAATCGGGGCGAATCCGGGGCGTTTGAGCGCCCGCGTGGTGGAGGACATCGGCGTCCCGCCTTTCGTGGAAGGGATAAACCAAACCGCTGGCATGCACCGCGTCGGGGACGTGATGCATGCCAGCGGCTGGCTCTGGTCCGGCAGAGTCGGCGCTCTGCCGGACCAGGGGTGCAGGGGTTAGGCCGAAGCGGAAACGATGTCTTCCGGATCGGCGGTGGTGGTGCCGCGGCGGATGTCGCGTTCTCCCACTGTCTCGGGGACCCACGGCTTGGGATTGCGGCTCAGCATCAGTGCCATGACCACTGCCAGCACTCCGAAGACCAGGACAAGGATCAGCGCGCCGCTGATGCCCTCCTGCGAAATGGCCTTGGTGGTCGGGTCCGTGTTGCTGGCGAGGATGAAGGCGCCGATTGCGATGGCGGCGGACTGGCCGACATTGCGGATCATCGTGTTGGTTCCCGCTGTTTCCGAGGTGTGGGATTCCGGCACGACCTCGATGAGCAGGTTCGGCAGCGCACCGTAGGTGAGGGAGATGCCGACGCCGTTCATGGTCATGGCAAGCAGGTAGACGATCGTGTTGCCGTAGGTGAGCAGGATGACGGGAATGGCCAGGGCCATCAGCACCAGCCCGGCGATGAAGACAATCCGGGCGCCGTACCGGAAGGCAAGTTTTCCGCCCAGGGGCGAGAGAGCGAAGCCAACGAGTGCGGTGAGGCAGATGAGGACGCCGGCCGAGGTCGGTGTGAGGCCCAGGCCGTAGCCCAGCACTGAGGGGGACTGCATGATCATCTGCGAGGGAACGGACACTCCGCCCAGGGGGCCGATCGCGGCGAACACCGTGGCGGTCATGGCCAGGGCAATCTGCCGGTTCTTGAACATCCGCAGGTTCACGATCGGGGACTCCACCCGCAGCTCCCACCACGCCCAGATGGCGGCAGCGGCGAGGCCGAGGCCGATCAGACCGAGGAACTCCACCGACATGAAACCGGTCTTTGAGCTGTTGGAAAGACCCAGCAGGAGAGCGCTGACCGCGATGGGCAGCAGGATGGCGCCGATGTAGTCGGGCTTGTCGCTGGTGGCCGCGTTGGTGTCACGCGGAATAACCAGCTGGATGGCCAGCGCGGCAATGACCGCGAGGACGGCAGCGAAGACGAAGATTCCGTGCCAGGAGAAGAGATCGATCATGAAGCCTGCGATCATCGAGCCGCCGGCGCCGGCGATGAGGGCGGAGGCACCGACCATCGAAATGCCGACCGGGACCCGCTTCTCGTCGAGGTGCTCGCGGGCCAGTCCGAAGGCCAGGCCCAGAACCGCACCTGCCACACCCTGAATGGCGCGGCCGAAGATGATCATGCCCAGGGATCCGCCGAGCAGCGAGATGAGTGAACCGATGGCGGCGACGACCAGGACAATGACCATCACCTTCCGCCGGCCGTACATGTCGCCGAAGCGTCCGCCCAGCACTGCGGCGGAGGCGGAAACCAGCAGATAAGCCGTGACAACCCAGGCGACGGTGTTGGCGTCCACCTGGAAATCCCGGATCAGGGTCGGCAGCATGACGTACATCATGGACAGTTCAAAGGCTGAAATGATTTCGGCCAGAACCAGGACTATGACAACTGGTGCGAAGCCTGGACGCTTGAGCGCCCGTGTGGTGGAGGACATCGGTGTCCTGCCTTTCGTATGAGGTCAAAGAATGCGACGCCGGCCGACGGATATCGGGCTGCGGTGGAGCAGACGATCTTTGGAAAGGTGGTGCGATGCTGCGGTGTTGTGTTGCGTGGTGGGGTTTGGGGGTTAGCCGTTGCCGTAGGCCACTGATTTGGTCCAGAAGAACTCCTCGAGTCCCTCCAAGCCGCCTTCGTTGCCGGTGCCGGAGTGGCCGATGCCGCCGAAGGGGCGTTCGGCCACGGCATTCATGGCACCGTTGACGGTTACCTCACCGGTTTCCAGGGCTTCCGTGACGCGGATGGCGCGGCGAGCATCGCCGGTCCAGATGTAGCCCGAGAGCCCGTAATCGGTGCCGTTGGCCAGGGCGATTGCCTCGGCCTCGTCACTGAAGCGGGTGATGGCCAGCACCGGTCCGAAGACTTCCTTCTGGGCCAGCTCGCTGGACGGAGCCACGTCGGCCAGGACGGTCGGCGGATAGAAGAACCCGTCGGCCAGATCGCCGGCGAGCCGCTGCCCGCCGGTGACCAAACGCGCGCCCTCTTCCTGGGCCCGTCCCACCATCGAGTGGATCCGCTCGATGGCGGCCTCGTTGATGACCGGCCCGCAGACCGTGCCGATGTCCTGGGGATCGCCGACGGGGAACGAGGCGGCGATCTGGCCGATCGTCGCCACAAACGCATCGTAGATCGAGTCCTGGACCAGCAGCCGGGTGGGAAGCGCGCAGGCCTGGCCGCTCATGATGCCGAAGGCCATGAACGTCGAGTGCATGGCTGCCGCCTCGAGGTCAGCGTCGGCGAAGACGAGGTTGGCGGATTTTCCGCCCAGCTCCAGCACCACCGGCTTGAAGGTCTTCGCGCAGGCAGCGCTGATTTTGCGTGCCGTGTCCGGGCCGCCGGTGAAGGTCACCTTCTTGACCAGCTTGTGCTCCACCAGGGCCGCTCCCGCCTCGGGGCCGCCGGGAATGACGTTGAACACGCCGTCCGGGATGCCGGCCTCGGTGACCAGATCGGCGAAGAGCATGGCGCTGAAGGGCGTCAGTTCGCTGGGCTTGACCACCACTGTGTTGCCTGCGGCAAGAGCCGCGGGAACCTTCATGGCCAGGGACATCAGCGGAGCGTTCCACGTGATGATCGCACCAATCACGCCGTAGGGCTGGCGCAGCGTGTGCCCGAAGGACCCACCGGCGCCGACCACCGAGGTGATCCGGCCCAGCGGAAGCTTGTCGGCCCAGCCGGCGTAGTACCGGATCCAGTCCGTGGCTGCGGTAACCGTGGGATACGCGTTGGACCGGGCAATGCCGTTGTCCGCGATCGCCAGCTCCACGAAGTCCTCGGTGTGTTCCTCCACGAGCTGCGCCAGCTTCAGGAGCGCCTTGGACCGGGCTCCGGCGGGCGTGGCCCGCCACACGGCGAAGGCCTGATGCGCGGCGTTGACGGCGTCGTCGACGTCGGACACACCGGCCAGGGGAACCGGTGCACCGGCCTTGCCGGTGGCGGGATTGATGTGGGTGTGGACGCCGGCGCCGGTGGTGCGCGCCTCGCCGCCGATACGGAGGGTAACGGGCGGCAGGACAAAATCGGTGGTGGTTGTCATGTTCAGATCTCCGGTTCGTAGCGCAGCATGGTTATTCCTGCTTCGGGGTAATCACAGAACACGGGCTTTACCCGCATGCCCACCTTGATGTCATCGTGGGACACGTTGACCAGTTCGGTGGAGAATTTCGGACCCTCGTCCCACTGCACGACCGCGAGGACGAGGGTGCCCTCGTTGGCGAAGTGCGGGGCCACCGGGCGGGTGGAGATGGTGTACGTGTAGAGGGTTCCGGCTCCGGGAATCTCCCGCCACTCCAAGTCATCGGCCAGGGTTCCCGGGGCCAGCGGCCGGGGGTAGAAGATGTACTCGCCCAGCGAGGGGGAGTACTGGATACGGACCCGGTGCTCGGCCAGCGCGTCCCAGAACGGCTTGGTCAGCGGGGTCGGAACCGGCATCGGTCGCTGCAGGACCGGCGGGGTGTATGCGGTGCTCATGGTGTGTAGTCCTATTCGCCTTCGAGGATCAGTGCCGTTTGTTCGCTCATGATGCCGCCGTTGCCGGTGACAAAGGCGCGGTTGCACTCAGCAACCTGTGCCTCGCCGGCGCGGCCCATGATCTGGCGCACGCCGTCGATGACGTGGTGCATGCCGCCGGCGATGCCCGCCTGGCCGAAGGAGAGCTGCCCGCCGGCGGTGTTCATCGGGAAGTCGCCGCGGAAGGTCAGATCGTGTTCGCTCACGAACTGCATGCCCTTGCCCTTCTCGGTGAAGCCTGCGTCCTCCAGGCTCATCAGCACCGTGATGGAGTAGCAGTCGTAGATCGAGACCATGTCCACGTCGCTGCGTTGGATGCCGGCCATGGTGAAGGCCTGCTCCGCCGCGTGAATCATCGGCGAATGCATCAGGTCCTTTGCATAGGTCGGAGTCTTGTAGGGGACGCGCTCGCCGAAGCCCTTGACCCAGACCGGGCGGTTCTTGGACTTGGCGGCCATCTCCGCGTTGCCGATGACAATCGCCGCACCGCCCTGGCACGGCATGACGATTTCGAGCATGTGCAGCGGGTCGGCGACCATGGGCGAGGCCAGCACGTCGTCGATGGTGATCGGCTTGCCGTGGAAGATGGCCCCCGGGGTGGCGCAGGCATTGGTGCGCTGGTCCACGGCGATCTTGGCCATGGCCCGCTCGTCGTAGCCGAATTCGTGCCCGTAGCGCTTGGCGATCTGGCCGTAGGGTCCGTTCTGCCCCAGATTGCCGTACGGAATTTCGAACTCGGCCTGCGGGGAGCCGTAGGCGTTGGAGGAGGCACCGAAGTACATCTTGTCGTCCATCACGTAGGGCTTGCGTGCGTCGGTTGGCACGTCGTGGGTTCCGGGGAAGGTGACCAGCACGGCGTCGCACAGTCCGAGTTCCACGGCGGCGGCGGCCCGCCAGACCGCTGCGGCGGAACCTGCCCCGCCGAGGTCGACGATTTCAGCGAAATTCGCGTTGATGCCCAGGTACTCGGTGATGGTGGAGGGCACAAACATGTCCGCTTCCCCGATCAGGGGTGTCACGATGCCGTTGACGTCCGTGGCGTCCAGGCCGGCGTCGTCCAGGGCGGCCTTGGAGAGCCGGGCCCACTGTTCCAGGTTGAAGGTTTTTTCACGGGCGAGTTTGCGTTCTGGCGGCAATTCGTAATAGCCAAGGATTGCGGCTTCTCCACGAAGTCCCATAGGTCTGTTCTCCTCATTGGTGGTGTGCAAAGGCGGACGGCGTGGTGCCGGTGCCTTGGAGTTTTCGGATGCTTTGACGGGCCTGGTTATCCGGAATGTGCCGGAGCCGGAAGCCGCAGGGACGAAATCCGAATTCCGAGCTCCGGATGGAATGTTCCTGCCCCGAGTGCTTCGAGCAGGCCGGCGTGTTCGGGCCCGTGCCAGGGTTCGTCCGCCGCCACGAAGCCCAGGGCCCGAAGGCCCGAGACGCCGGTGGAGTCAGTGGTTTCCTGCAGGACGAGGTCCGCACCCTGGGACCACCGGAACCCGCCGGCCGCCGGTTCGCCGGCGCGCAGGGGCAGTGAAAAGGCGACGGCGCCCAGGACATCCCGGAGCACGTACTCCGCCCGCTGCAGATTGGTAACCAGGCCGAAGACCACGGGCACCCGGGCCTGCGGGGATTCGGTTTCCACCCAGGGGCAGGCAGTGTTGAACTCGTTGTCCTCGGTGATTTCCTCCAGGGACTGGGACGTCTGAACCATCTGGGTCAGGAATCCAAGACCCGTATCGCGGGGATGCAGGAACGCTTCCTGCCACTGCGGGTATTCGGTGTTGACGAGGATCGGGTTTATGCCTGCCGCCCGCGCCCCCGCGATGGCAGCGGAAATGTTCCGGACCTTGAAGGTGATGTGGTGCGGTGCCGCTTGCCCGCCGTTCTCGGAGAGGAAGCGTTCAACGAAGGACTCGGGTGAGCTGCCCGGTTCCAGCAACTCCAGCCGCATGTCCTCCGCCAGGGCAACCTGGCAGGGGCTGAAGGCCGGCAGGCTGAAGCCGCTGGCGAAACGCGCCCCGAGCTCCCGATGCAGCAACTCTCCGGCGGCGCCCCACGCGGGAACGGCGAAGGCGACGTGGTCGAGCTCATGGGCGCTCATGGGAACGCCCGTCGGGAAGCAGGGGCTAGCGTCGTTCGGCTTCGGCCTGTTCGAGCCTGAGCCCGATCATTGCCACAAAGCGGTCCAAAACCCGGGTGGCTTCGGGAACGGTCTTGTTGCCTGCCAACACGCGGGAGACCAGATCCATGAGGACGGCCCACACCATGGCGGTGACATCCGCAGCCTCGTCCGGCGACAGGGTCGAGAAGTCGGCATGAAACGGTTCCTCGAGGACCAGCACCAGCTGCTCCATCAGATCGCGCACTTCCGGATCGGAGGAGGTGCGCAGCATGAGGATCGCCTTGTAAAAGTTCGGCTGCCGCTCGAAGGCAGCCAAAGCCTGCTTCAGGCGCCGGGCAACCCGCTCCGTTGTGCGCAGGCCTTGCGCCCAGCCCTGGTCCGCGGAATTGAACGGCACGCCCCAGTCGTAGACGACGTTCGCGTACAGGTGCTCCTTGGACGAAAAGTACCGGTACAGCGTTCCCAGCGCCACGTTCGCCGTGGACGCCACGTCGCGGATCTGGATCGAGTCGTAGTCGCTGACGCGGAGCAGTTTCTTCGCGGCGTCCAGAATCCGTTGCCTGCGTTCCACCTGGTAGGCGGGAAGCTCGGTGGTTTCGCGTGTGAGTTGCCGAACCATCAATTGCCTCCTGCTGGGGAATCCGGTGGACACCCAAAACTACCACCGCCGTTTGGCGTCCCGAGATCCCGCACACCGCGTTACCGGTCCTTCCAGCGGATCAATGCATCCAGCGCCTCAATCTGGTTTCCGGCCACCCGCAGCGGGTTGATTTCGAGTTCCTCGAGCTCATCGCCGAGCCCCACGGCAACCTGCGAAATCTCAAAGATCACCGCCGCCAGCTCATCCAGATCGGTGGGCTCGCCGCCGCGGAACCCGGTGAGCAGCTCAATTCCCTTCAGCGATTCAAGCATCCGGCGAATTTCCGCCGGTCCCACCGGGAGCAGACGCACAGCGGAATCCTTGAGCAGCTCCACCATGACGCCGCCAAATCCAACCGCGAGCACCAGGCCCCACCGCGGATCCCGGACAACTCCCACCAGCAGCTCGGTGCCGGCCGGCCGCATCGGCGAGACGGCCACGCCCTGGATCCGGGCCTCCGGCGCCAGCTTGGCCACGGACGCCTGGATGAACTGGTAGGCCTCGGTCACCGCTTCAGCATCCTGCAGCATGAGCCGGACGCCGCCGACCTCGGTCTTGTGGGCGATATCTTCGGAAGCGATTTTCAGCACCACCGGGTAGCCCATGGATTCGGCGGCGGCCACCGCGTCTTCTGCAGAGGCGGCAATGGCGGCGGGAATGTACGGCACCCCGTGGCTGCGCAGGAATTCTCCGCTCTGCACCTCGGTCCACTGCTCAGCGCCTTCCGGCTTGGTGATGGCCGGCGCCGCGGGCAGCTCGCCGTCCGAGGCCAGCTCGGCGGCGCGCTGTCCCCACCAGGCGCTGCGGGCCGCGGCCGGGATGCCGCGGTCAAAGGAATCCGAGGCGTGCGGGTAGCCGTGCTCGGCGGCAAAGGCGCGGCCGAACTCCGTAACCTCGGTGGGCAGGAAGCTCATCGCGATGACCGGCTTGGGAGAGGACGTGAGCTGGCGCAGCATTTCATCCTGCGTGGGCCGGCCCATGTCCGCCATTGCCTGGTTTGCCGGCCACGATCCGTTGACCACCACGAAGTCGTAGTTGGGGTCGTCGATGAAGCACTGGGCGGCCTTGGTGAGGATGGTCGGGTCAACGGAGACGTAACCGGTGGTGTCCATCGGGTTGTTCACGGTGGAGAAGGTGGGCAGTCCGGCATCGTGCAGGCCCTGCACCGTGTCCTGGTGCGGGGCAGGCAGCTCCAGCCCGGCGGCGTCGGCCTTGTCCGCCACCAGGGCGCACATGGCGCCGGAGCCGGTGATCACTGCCATCCGGGGCCCGGGAAGGGCGCCGTAGGCTTCGATCAGGCCTGCCGTGGCGACCAGGTCCTCGATGTTCTCGACCCGGATGACGCCGTACTGCTTGCAGGCGGCGTCGATGACGGTGTCGTCGCCCACCAGCGAGCCCGTGTGGGCTGCCGCCACCCGGGCTGAGGCCTCACTGCGGCCGGCTTTGAAGATGACGATCGGTTTGCCGGCGGCCCGGGCGCGGTCCGCGACGTTGAGGAACTGCGCCGGATCCGAAATCTGTTCCAGGTAGGCGGCAATGACCTTGGTGTTGGGATCGTCGACGAGCACGCTCATGACATCGATGGCGGAGATCATCGCCTCGTTGCCGACGGTCACCGCAGTGGAGCAGCCCACGCCCCGTGATGCCATGTAGGGCAGCAAGTAGATCGCCAAGGCACCCGACTGGCTGGCGATGCCCACACCGCCGCTGATCATGGGCATTTGGGTCATGTGGCTGAAGGCCGCGACCTTGGCGTGGGAGTTGATGAAACCAAGGTTGTTCGGCCCCAGGATCAGCTGGTCGGCAGCACGTGCCTTCTGCACCAGACGCGCCTGCAGGGCGGCGCCCTCGGCACCGGCTTCTCCCAATCCGGCGGCCAGCAGGATCAGGTTGCGGATGCCCTTGACCCGGGCCTCCTCCAAAATGTCTTCGAGCGAATTCGTTCCCGTGAGCACGATCGCCAGGTCCGGGGTTTCCGGCAGATCGGCCAGCGAGGCAAAGCTGGTTTGGCCGTGGCAGTCTTCGCCGCGGCGGTTCACCAGGTAGAGCTCTCCCTCGAACCCGCCGGAGACCAGGTTGCTGTACGTGAAGTGGGACCAAGTGGACCTGGTGTTGGCCCCCACTATGACGATGGACTTCGGCTCAAGAAGTTCCCGCAGCCGGGTGGAATCGAGGTTCTGGGTACTGCCGGTTTCGCTCGTCAACGTTGTCATGCGAAACGCTCCTTTCGGTGAAACATGGATGTGGTTTCCCGGCGCGGGCCGGTAGGGAAGGATCCGGAGGGCTAGCCCCGGGGAAGGCCCAGGATGCGTTCGGCAATGACGTTGAGCTGGATTTCGACTGTTCCGCCGCCGATCAGGACCTGCGGAACGGCGAGCTGGCCGGTCACTGCATCGCCCGGTGCCGAGGCGAAGAGCGCACCCGGCCCGGCCAGCGCCAGGACGTGGGACGCGGCCTCGCGCGTCAGCCGGGCATGGGCGACCTTGGCCAGCGAGGATCCCGCTCCGGGTTGCATGCCGTTGACCTGGCGCAGGGTCTCCCGCAGGTTCAGGGCTCCGATGGCCGAGCTGACGGCGGCAATGCGGCCGAGCGAGGTGAAGGCAGCGTCCTCACTGCCGGAGTAGCTGCCCTGGCTGATCATGGTGCGCAGCGCCTCTTCGGTTCCCACCGAAACGCCGGAGGAAATCTGGGTCCGTTCGTTCTGCAGCGTGGTGGCGGTGATGCGCCAACCCTGCCCGGGTTCTCCGAGCAGATAGGCATCGGGAACGAAGACCGAATCAAGGAAGACCTCGTTGAATTCCGCGTCGCCGGTTGACTGCTTCAGGGGACGGACTTCCACGCCGGCGCTTCGCATGTCGATGAGGAAGTAGCTCAGGCCCTTGTGCTTGGGCACGTCCTTGTCGGTGCGGGCCAGGCAGATGCCCCAGTCGGCCTCATGGGCGCCGGACGTCCAGACTTTTTGCCCCTTCAGCTCCCAGCCGCCCTCCACCTTGACGGCGCGGGTGGCCAGGCCGGCCAGGTCGGAGCCTGCGCCGGGTTCGGAGAAGAGCTGGCACCAGATCAGCTCGCCGCGCAGGGTCGGCAGCGCGAACTGCTCCTTAACAGCGTCGCTGCCGTACGCCAGGATGGTCGGCATCGCCCATTCACCGATCACGGAGGAGGGCGGCGTCAGCCCGCGGCGTGCGTACTCCTGGGAAATGACCACCTGCTGCGCCGGCGTGGCACCCAGTCCGTAGGGTGCCGACCAGTGCGGGGCGGCGAGCCCCTCCTCGGCCAGGAAGGTCCGCTGCGACCCGCGGGAGTACCAGCGGCCGCCGTCGTGCTCATTTGTCAGGGTTTGCGCGCGGTCCAGCAGCTGGCCGATGCATGCGCGGAATGCCGGGTCTTCATCCGGCAGCTCGATGTCGATGCGGCGGTCCAGCTGGAGGGCCGTCTTGCCCGTGGCGACAAGGCATTCGCTCAGGGACCCCACCTGCGCCCCCAGGGTCATTGCGCGCCGCCAGAACAGGTGGGCGTCGTGCTCCCAGGTGAAGCCAATGCCGCCGAAGATTGTCACGGCTTCGGTGACGGCCTCCACCGAGGGGACGATGGCGGCCGAAATCGCGGCGCCGGCCGCCAGCTTCTGCTGGTCCTCGTCCTGGTCGAGCGAGACCAGGGCGGACCACGCAGCGGCGGCGGCGAGCTCCGCGGCTATCAGGAGGTTGGCGCACTTGTGCTTGATGGCTTGGAAGGAACCGATCGGGGCGCCGAACTGTTCCCGCATTTTGGCGTACGCCGTGGATGCCTCGACAGCCCAGCGCATGATGCCGGAAGCTTCGGCGGCAAGGAGCCCGGCCTGCAGGGTTTCCACGTGGACGACACTCAGGCCTTCCAGAATTTCCTCGCTGCCGACGAGCAGGCCGGTGAGTTCGAGCGTGCCGGCGTCGCGGGTGAGGTCGGTGCAGGGAACGGCCGTGCGGCTGACCCCGGCGCTCCGGACATCGACCAGCGCAAACCGGGTATCCCCGCCGGCGGCGAATCCGATGACGAGGAAGTCGGCCGAAAGCAGCGAGAGCACCGGTGCCGTGCCCCGCAGTTCCCAGCCGCCGTCGGCCGCTGCTGCGCTGACCGTGCCGGCGGGAAGCACAAGGGCACCCCGTGCCCCCTCCGCGAATTCGGCCAGCCCGCGCGTCGCGGCCTTGCAGTCGCCGGCTGCCGCCACGGCAGCGCTGGCAAGAACTGTGGAGACATAGGGGCCGGGCACCAGGCGGCGGGCGAACTCCTCCACCACAATCGCGGTGTCGGCCACCGTTCCACCCTGTCCGCCGTGTTCTTCACTGATGTGCAGGGAGTGCAGGCCGTTCTTTACCAGCTCATCCCAGTACGGCGCCGGTTCGCCTGCCCCGTACGCCGGAAGCTGTTCGCGTGTCGCCAGCGTGTCGGCGAAGCGGGAGGCAAAATCGGAGGCCGCGGCACACAGGTCCGTGTGCTCTTCGGTAAGGGCTAGCGCCATGTAATGACTCCAATGTCATGAACTCGCCGGTCCGGTTTTGGCACACGGACGGCGTCTGTCGGGGATCACAAACTGAATCTGGACTCTAGTTCACAAATGTGACCTAGGCAACACTCTGCTTGGTTGGTGTTGCAGGAACGGCACGTAGCCGGGGATTTGGGCCGGCGGAACAGGGCCGAAGGGACATCGGGGCCGGGAACCCGGGAACCGCCGGACGCGGCAACTTGGAGCCTGACGGGAACGCTGCGGTCGGTCTGCATAAAAAACCCGTTCCGGGAAAAACCGGCCGTTTGGGGCGTTTCCTACCACCGCGGACCGGCTGGATTCGCCCGAAATGGCAGGGGAATCCCGAAGCAGCGGGGGACGCCCGAAATGGTGGGCAAATCCCGGACCGGCGGGGGACGCCCCAAATGGCAGGGGAATCCCGAACCGGCGAAGCCTGCGAGCCGCTCCGAAGGCCGGTGCTTCAGGCGTTTGCGACTGCCCGTGCGGGCCGTTTGGCGGGCATGTAGCATGCGGCCTACTTCCGGCATCGATGTCCGGGGGAAAGCAGCCACAGGGGACAGACATGACGCAGGAGTACGCAGACAGCACCGAGCACATCAACCGCACCGAAAACACCCAACCAACCGCCGACACGGATGTCTTTGACGAGTGGGACCGCATTGTCGACGTCCTGGTGGTCGGCACCGGCGCAGCGGCCCTGACGGCGGCGATCACGGCCGCGGAGGAGGAACAGGACGTCCTGGTGGTGGAAAGCACCGACGTCTGGGGCGGCACCACTTCCGTCTCCGGCGGCGGCTTGTGGATGCCGAACAATCCGCTCATGGCCAAGGCCGGGGTGCCGGACAGCACCGAGAAGGCCCTGACCTACATGGAGACGGTGATCGCCGACGTCGGGCCGGTCTCCTCCCGCGAGCGCAAGCTCGCGTTCCTGACCTCAATTCCCGACGTCGTCACCCTTCTCTCGTCGCTGGGCGTGCGGTGGATGCGGTCCAAGGACTATCCGGACTACTACCCCGACAAGCCCGGCGGCATGATCGGCCGGTCGCTGGAGGTCAAAGCCTTCGACACCAAGGCGCTGGGCACGTGGTTTAAATCCTCCCGCGCCGCGAAGTCGGGCATTCCGGTGCCGCTGGCGACCGACGACGTCTGGGAACTGTCCCGCGCCTGGTCCACGCCCAGCGGCTTCATCCGCGGCGCCCGCTTTGTCTTCCGCACCCTCGGCGGACTGGCCCGCGGCAAGCGGCTGTACGGGCTGGGCGGTGCCCTCTCCTCCTCGCTCATGCACGTTGTGAGGCAGCAGCAGACGCCGGTCTGGCTGTCTTCCCCGCTGCTTGACCTGATCCAGGACGACGACGGCGCCGTGGTGGGCGCCGTCGTCACCCACCGCGGGCGCCCGGTCCGGATCCGCACCCGGAAGGGTGTGGTGCTGGGGGCCGGCGGATTTGCCCGGAACGCCGAGTGGCGCAAAAAGTACCACGGGCTGGACCAGGAATATTCGTCGGCTCCGGAAGGAGACCAGGGGGACGTGATCGACTTGGTGGCGCAGCGAGGAGGAGCGCTCGCGCTGATGGACGATGCCTGGTGGGGGCCGTCCACCGTCGCCCCCGGCGGCGGCGTCGCCTTCTCGCTGGCGGAGCGGTCCATGCCGCATTCGCTGGTCGTGGACTCCTCGGGCGTGCGGTACCTCAACGAGTCCGAGTCCTACGTGGACTTCGGGCACCACATGCTTGAACGCAACGCCACGGTGCCCGCCAATCCGTCCTGGCTGGTGATGGAAGCCCGGCACACCCGGCGCTACCTGTTCTCCGCGATCATGGTCGGGCGGAAGAAGTGGGCTGCCGAAGGGCTGCTCCTGAAGGATGACACCCTGGCCGGGCTCGCCCGGCAGATGGGGGTTCCCGAGGCGAACCTGGTCTCCACGGTGCAGCGGTTCAACGGATTTGCCCGCACCGGCGTGGACGAGGACTTCGGCCGGGGCAACACCGCGTACGACAACTACTACGGGGATCCGAGCGTGAAGCCGAACCCCAATCTGGGTGCCCTGGAGAACGGCCCGTTCACCGCGGTCCGGCTCTACCCCGGGGACCTGGGCACCAAGGGCGGCCTGGTGACGGATCCGGATGCCCGGGTGCTGCGGGAGGACGGTTCGGTGATTGAGGGCCTCTACGCCGCGGGCAACACCACCGCCTCGGTCATGGGACGCACCTATCCCGGCGCCGGAGCCACCATTGCCCCGGCCGTGGTGTTCGGATATCGGGGCGCACTGCACGCAGCGGGCCGTACCACCGCGGCCGGAAAGAGGGCCGTCGCAGTGGAAGCGCTGCAGGGCGCCTAGCCGGCCGCCGGAAGAGGGCCGCCGGGAGAGGGGCACCGCAGGGGAGCACCGGCACCGGGGCTGCCGCGGCCGGCCATAAACTGGAGCGGTGACTGATTTCGCCGGTGTTCCCGATGCGCCCCAGAGTTTCAACCTTCCGCTGCTCGAGGCTCTCGCCTCGGACCTGGCGGAGGCCCGCTACACAGTTGACGGGGTGGCGGACTTCCTGGGGGAGTCCGCCGCCGCCGCGCTCGGCCGTGACCAGCTGGTGCCGGCGGTCCTTCGCTGCCGGGAAGAGGCGCAACGACAGGATCCGGCGCCGGTGCACGCGATGATCCTGCTCTGGCTGGCCGGAGAGGACCTGGGCCGGGCGCTGCTGGACCGCGCTTTTCCCCGGACCCGGACCGAGGGGCTGCTGGCGCTGGGACTGCTGGAGCCCTCGCCGGCCGACGACGGCGGGGCCTTCCGCGCCGCCGTCGACCTGCGGCCGTACGGCATCAGCGACGCTGGCCCCGCCGACTCCGCGGACGCTGACACGACCGCCGAGCCCGACACTGATGCACCGGACGCCGGACCCGTCGCCGACGGCGGCAACCTTTGGGTGGCCAGTGACCTCGGCGCCCACCAGCGCCCGGGCGTGCTGCGCCACGACCACGTGCTGGGCATCGGGCAGGCTTCGCTCAGCCTGGCCCAGCTGACCGTCCGCCGGCCCGTGGACCGGGCGCTGGACCTGGGCACCGGCTGCGGCATCCAAGCGTTCCACCTGCTCCGACATGCCCGCCACGTCACGGCAACGGACATTTCGCCGCGCGCGCTCGCCTTCACCCGCTTCAACCTGCTGCTGAACGCCCGTGCCCTGGAGGTGGATCCGCAGCAGCTCCACGACCGGGTTTCCCTGCGGCTGGGCAGCCTGCTGGAACCGGTGGCCGGAGAGCGGTTTGACCTGGTGGTGTCCAACCCGCCGTTCGTCATCACCCCGCGGGGCGCCGGGGAGGATCCGGAGGGCCGCTTCACCTACCGTGACGGCGGCCTGGCCGGCGACGAAATCGTGGCAACGCTGGTGCGGACCCTGCACCGGGTGCTCGTTCCGGGCGGCACGGCGCAGATGCTGGGCAACTGGGAGATCCGGGCGAGTGATTTTGCCGACATCCCGGCAATCGAAACCGGCGCCGCCGGACCCGCTCCGTGGTCAGCTCGCATCGAGGCGTGGCTGCCGCCGGACACCGATGCCTGGGTAATCCAGCGCGAGGTGCTGGAACCGGCCGAATACGCCGAGATGTGGCTGCGGGACGCCGCCGAGAACCGGGACCGCAGCGAGTACCTGGCGTCCTATGCCGCGTATCTGGCGGATTTCGCCTCCCGGGAAGTGGCCGCCGTCGGCTTCGGCTCCCTCTTCCTGCGCCGCCGGGCCGACCCGGCCTCCGCGCCGCTGCGCCGGTTCGAGGAGATTACCCACGCCCTCGAACAGCCCGTGGGGCCGCACCTGGGCGCCGCCGTCGCGCGGTTTGACTGGCTGGCCGCGCACCCCTCGCTGGCAAATGAACACCTGGAAGTGGCCGACGACGTGACGGAGGAGCGCCACGCCCGTCCCGGCGCGGAGCACCCGGGAGTGATCCTGCTGCGCCAGGGTGCGGGCCTGCGCCGGACCAACCTGATGAGCACCGAGCTGACCGGGTTCGTTTCCGCCTGCGACGGCGAACTGTCGACGGGGCAGATCATCGGTGCCCTCGCGGCGCTGCTGGGGCGTCCGGACCCGGACTTTGCCCGCGGCCTGGAAGCCGAGGTCCGCAACCTGGTGCTGGACGGATTCTTGGTTCCCGCGGCTCCCTGACACCCGCCGGCCCGGCCGCGGTGTTTTGGGAGGCAAGTCAGCAACTCCCATTCAATGCAGTTACCCTAGGTCTGGGGCATCCCGCATACTGTCTGAGGATGAACCGGGCCAGGCATCAGAGCTCGGGCGCGGCCCCTTACCCTTTGAACCACCTTTGTTACGTAGGAGAACAGTGCCAGTTAAGGCGAGCGACAAGAAGACCGGCAAGAAGTTAGTCATTGTCGAGTCTCCCGCCAAGGGCAAGACCATTGCCGGCTATTTGGGCGAGGGCTTCGAGGTGACGGCCTCCATGGGCCACATCCGCGACCTCCCGCAGCCGTCGGACTTGCCGGCCGAGCTGAAGAAGACCGGCGTCGGCAAGTTCGCCGTCGACCTGGACAACGACTTCGAGCCGTATTACGTGGTCTCCGCCGACAAGAAGAAGAAGGTCGCCGAGCTCAAGGCCGCCCTCAAGGACGCCGACGAGCTCTACCTCGCAACTGACGGTGACCGCGAAGGCGAAGCCATTGCCTGGCACCTGCTGCAGGTGCTCAAGCCCAAGGTTCCGGTGCACCGCCTGACCTTCCCCGAAATCACCAAGGAAGCCATTCAGCGCGCCCTGCTGGAGATGCGCGACGTCGATGTCGCCATGGTTGACGCGCAGGAAACCCGCCGCATCCTGGACCGCCTGTACGGGTACGAGATTTCTCCGGTGCTCTGGCGCAAGGTGGCCCGCGGCCTGTCCGCCGGCCGCGTGCAGTCCGTGGCCACCCGTTTGGTGGTGGAGCGCGAACGCGAGCGCATGGCGTTCCGTCCCGCCTCCTACTGGGACCTGCTGGGCACCTTCGCCACCGATGCCGCCGAGTCCTTCAAGGCCAAGCTGGTCTCCGTGGACGGCGCACGCGTTGCCACCGGCAAGGACTTCAGCGACCTCGGCCAGCTCAAGGCCAAGTCCGTGGCCCACCTGGACGAAGCGGCAGCCACCTCGCTGGCCGCCAACCTGGCGTCGGCGTCGTTCTCCGTCCGCTCCGTGGACACCAAGCCGTACACCCGCCGTCCGGCCGCACCGTTCACCACCTCCACCCTGCAGCAGGAGGCCGGCCGCAAGCTGCGCTACTCCTCCAAGGTGACCATGCAGGTGGCGCAGCGGCTGTACGAAAACGGTTACATCACCTACATGCGTACCGATTCCCCGGCGCTGTCGGACCAGGCCATCAACGCCGCCCGCCGGCAGGCCTCTGAACTCTACGGCCCGGAATACGTGCCCGAGGCCCGCCGCGTCTACAAGGGCAAGTCCAAGAACGCGCAGGAAGCCCATGAGGCCATCCGCCCCGCCGGTGACTCGTTCCGCACCCCGGCGCAGGTCGCCTCCTCGCTGCGCGGCGACGAGTTCAAGCTCTACGAACTGATCTGGAAGCGCACCGTCGCCTCGCAGATGGCCGACGCCAAGGGCTCGACGGCGTCCGTCCGCCTGGGCGCCGTTGCTTCCGACGGCCGGGACGCCGAGTTCTCGGCCTCCGGCACCGTCATCACGTTCCGCGGCTTCATGGCCGCCTACGAGGAGGGCCGCGACGCCGCCCGCGACGACGACGCCGAAGGCACCGAGGGTGCCCGCCTGCCGGTTTTGAAGGCCGACGACGCGCTCACCGCAGCGGACCTCAACGCCGTCGGGCACGAGACCTCCCCGCCGCCGCGCTACACGGAAGCGTCGCTGGTGAAGGTGCTCGAAGAGCTCGGCATCGGCCGCCCGTCCACCTACGCCGCAACCATCTCCACCATCATGGACCGCGGCTATGTCACCAACCGCGGCCAGGCCCTGGTGCCCAGCTGGATCGCATTCTCCGTGGTGCGGCTGCTGGAGGAGCACTTCACCAACTACGTGGACTACGACTTCACGGCCGAACTCGAAGAGGACCTGGACCGCATTGCCCGCGGCGAGGCCGGCCGCGTGGAGTGGCTGAACCAGTTCTACTACGGTGACCGCGTGGACACCGGGCTGCACACGATCGTGAACGACCTGGGCGAAATCGACGCCAAGGCGATCAACTCGATCGAGATCGCGCCGGGCATCACCCTGCGCGTGGGCAAGTTCGGCCCGTACCTGGAACGCCCGCTGCCCGCCGACGCCCCGGAAGGCACCGAGCCCGAGCGCGCCAACGTTCCCGAGGACCTGGCCCCCGATGAGCTGACCGCCGAAAAGGCGATCGAGCTGATGGAAACCGCCGGACCGGAGGAACGCGTGCTCGGCGAGGATCCGGAAACCGGGCGCACCATCGTGGCCCGCAACGGCCGCTACGGCCCGTACGTCATCGAGCTGATCCCCGAGGTCACCGCCGAGGAGCTGGCGAACCAGCCGGTGGAGTACTACAAGAACGGCAAGCCCAAGCCGCCGAAGAAGCCGGTCAAGGCCAAGCCGCGCACCGGCTCGCTGTTCAAAACCATGAGCGTGGAAACCGTCACGCTCGAGGAAGCGCTGAAGCTGATGAAGCTCCCGCGCGTCCTGGGCACCGACGCCGAGGGCAACGAGATCACCGTGCAGAACGGCCGCTTCGGCCCGTACCTGAAGAAGGGCACTGACTCCCGTTCCATCGGTTCCGAAGAGGAAATCTTCACCATCACGCTGGAACAGGCGCTGGAAATCTACGCCCAGCCCAAGCAGCGCGGCGGCCGGCAGGCAGCGGCTCCGCTGGCGGAGTTCGGCACGGATCCGGTGTCGGAGAAGCCCATTGTGGTCAAGGACGGCCGCTTCGGTCCGTACATCACCGACGGCATCACCAACATCACGGTGCCCCGGTCCACGGCCATTGAAGAGCTGACCCGCGAGCAGGCCATCGAGCTGCTGGCGGAGAAGCGCGAAAAGGGTCCGGCCAAGAAGCCGGCCGCCCGCAAGCCGGCGGCCCGCAAGCGCGCACCGGCCAAGAAGTAGGCCGCTGACGGGATCCGGCCGCCGTTCCCATGTTTGCCGAAGGGCAGCTGCCGTGTACGGGAGCTGCCCTTCGGCGCGGGATAATGGTGTCATGCGCTTAGGAGTCCTCGACATCGGGTCCAACACCGTCCACCTGCTGCTGGTGGACGCGCATCCGGGTGCCCGGCCGGTGCCGTTTGCCTCCCACAAGCGGCCGCTGTCGCTGATCGCCTACCTCGACGACGACGGCGCCATCACCGAAGCGGGGCAGCGCGAGTTGATCGGCTTCGTGGCGGAAGCCGGGGAGTTTGCCCGCCGCCACCGCGCCCAGGACCTGCTCTCCTTCTGCACCTCGGCGATCCGGGAAGCACCCAACGGTGCGGCCGTGCTCGCCCGGGTGGAGGCCGAAACCACTGTCCGGCTGAAGGAACTGAGCGGCGCCGACGAGGCGTCGCTGACCTTCCTGGCCGTCCGCCGCTGGTACGGCTGGGGCGCCGGCACCCTGCTGGACCTGGACATCGGCGGGGGATCCTTCGAAATGGCGCAGGGCGCCGACGAACTTCCCGAGACCGCGCTGTCCCTGCCGCTGGGTGCCGGACGGCTGACCCGCGACTGGCTTCCGGGCGATCCGCCCACGGCCAAGAGCATCAAGAAGCTGCGCAAGCACATCCGGGCAGCGGTGCAGGAAGCCGCGGCGGAGTTTGCTGCCTGCGGCCGTCCGAACCTCGCCGTCGGCACGTCCAAGACCTTCCGCTCGCTGGCCCGCATCACCGGTGCCGCCCCGTCCGCTGCCGGGCCCTACGTGCGCCGCCAGCTGCAGCGCACCGACCTCGGACTGTGGACCAAGCGCCTGGAAACCATGAGCATCAGCGACCGCAGCAACCTCGACGGCGTGTCCCCGATCCGCGCGTCGCAGGTGCTCGCCGGTGCCATGACGGCCCACGCGGCCATGGAAGCCTTCGATCTTCCGGTGCTCGAGATCTGCCCCTGGGCGCTGCGCGAGGGGCTGATCCTGCAGCGCTTCGACACCCTGCGCTTCGAATCAGACGGCCCGCTGCCGGACAGCCCCCTGCCGGACAGCCGCCTCCCGGAACGGGTGCCGGAGATGGCGCCCCTGACAGCCACTTCTACGGAAAGTCCAGCTGAATGACCACGTCACCAGAGATTTCCCTGACGGAAGAGGACACCGCCCCGTTCATCCCGGTGGCCCTGTCCAGCGCCTCCGTCTATCCGCTGAGCGTGCACGACACCTTCGCCGTCGCCCACGACCTGGGCTACGACGGCGTGGAGATCATGGTTACCGGCAGCAACGACAGCCAAAACCCGCAGATCCTGAGCGCACTCAGCGAGCGCTACTCACAGCCCATCATGGCCATTCACGCGCCCACCCTGCTGCTGACCCAGCAGGTCTGGGGCAAGGCCTGGACCAAGATTGAGCTGTCCGCCGCGATGGCCGCCGAGGTGGGGGCCAAGACAGTGGTGGCGCATCCGCCGTTCCGCTGGCAGTCCGGCTACGCGGAGAACTTCGCCGAGGGCGTGCGGCACATCGCCGAGCAGTACGGCGTAACCATTGCCGTGGAGAACATGTACCCGTGGCGGGTCCGCGGCCGCGAAGCCAAGGCCTACCTGCCGCACTGGAATCCGGTGACGGAACCCTACGAGCATGTCACCTGGGACTTCTCCCATGCCGCGATCGCCGGGATGGATTCCTATGAGGAACTGCGCAAGCTCGGCTCCCGCCTGCGTCACGTGCACCTGACCGACGGCACGCCCAACGGGCGCGACGAGCACATGCTGCCCGGTGAAGGCACCCAGCGCTGCGCCGAAGCCCTGCAGTACCTGAGCGAAACGGGGTACACCGGCGTGGTGGCCATTGAAGTGAGTACCCGCAAGGTCAAGGGCGCCGGCGAGCGGGAGGACCAGCTAAAGCAGACCCTGGACTTCGCCCGCATGAACCTGGGCCAGATCTCGGAGTAGCCCGATACGGAGCCCCGCGGGGTGCCGTGACAGAATCGGGGGCATGGATACCGGACATACCCACCTGACCTTTTTGGGCTGCGGCTCAATGAACGAAGCCATTCTTGGCGGAATCCTCGCCGGCGGGATGCCGCCCGCACAGGTGAGCGCCACCGTGCGGCGCCCCGAACGGGCAGCCGAACTGCGCGGACGCTACGCCGGCCTCACCGTGCTGGCCAGCAACGATGACCCGGAAGCCAACCGCACCGCGGCAGCGGGCGCCGACGTCGTCGTCGTCGGCGTGAAGCCGGTGGGCGTCGCGGCGCTCTTGGCGGAAATCGCCCCAGCCCTGCGTCCGGGCACCGTGGTGATCAGCGTGGCCGCGGCTGTCTCCCTGGAGCTGTTGGAAGCGGGGCTTCCCGCCGGCCAGCCCGTCATCCGCTCCATGCCCAACACGCCGTCCCGGCTGGGCCGCGGCGTCGTGTCCATCTCCGCCGGCACCAACGCCACCGAGGCCACCATGGCGCTGGCCGCCGAGCTCTTGTCCGCCACCGGCCGTGTGGTCCAGGTGCCGGAAGAGCAGGTCGACGCCGTGTCCGCCGTGAGCGGCTCCGGTCCGGCCTACGCCTTTTACCTGGCCGAAGCCATGGCCCGCGCCGGCGTGGAGCTGGGCCTGGATCCCGAGCTCTCGGCGGTCCTCGCCCGCGACACCGTCGCCGGTGCCGGCTACATGCTCGCCGAGCCGGGCGCCGATGCCGGTGTGCTGCGCCGCGCCGTGACCAGCCCCAACGGCACCACCGAGGCCGCCATCCGCAGCTTCGACGAGCAGGGACTGCCCGATGTCGTGGCCCGCGGGGCCCGTGCCGCCGCCGAGCGGGCAGCGGAGATCACCGCGGAGCTCTCGGCCGCGCAGAAGTAGCGGCGTCGGCCGGGTCCGCGTGGAAGCCGCCATAGCTGCGCTTTCGGTGCGCCGCGATGGCGCCGCCCAGCGTGGAAGTCGCCATAGCTGCGCTCTCGGTGCGGGAACGTCCGCAGGATGGAAAGAACCCCGCGGGACGGACGCGCAGAAAGCTAGGGGCGGGCGGCGAACCGCTCGAGCAGGTCCACGTGTCCGGAGACAATCAGCATGTCGCGGGACGACACCCTGGTGTCTGCCCGCGCGTAGGTGAAGTCCTCACCGGGTGACTTCACGCCCACCACGGTGACCCCGTACTTGGAGCGCACGTTGGACTCGCCCAGCGTGAAGCCCTGGGTTTCCCGGGGCGGATACATCTTCACGATGGCGAAGTCGTCGTCGAACTCGATGAAGTCCAGCATGCGGCCGCCGACCAGGTGCGCCGCGCGCCGGCCGGCGTCGGCCTCCGGATAAATCACGTGGTTGGCGCCGATCCGGGTCAGGATCTTGCCGTGCGCGGAAGTGATCGCCTTGACCCAGAGGTGCTCGATGCCCAGATCCACCAGGTTCACGGTGATCAGCACACTGGATTCGATGGAGGTGCCGACGCCGACGACGGCGGAGGAAAAGTCCTGCGCGCCCAGCTGCTTGAGGGCATCGATGTTGGTGGCGTCGGCCTGCACCACGTGGGTCAGGAGGCTTGACGCCTTCTGGACCAGGCTCGGATCGCGCTCGATGGCGAGGACTTCGCGGCCCTGCTTAACCAGCTGTTCAGCGGTGGCGGAGCCAAAGCGTCCCAATCCGATGACGAGGACGGGAGCGTTGTGAGCTGGTCTGTCAGCCAATGATTGGCCTTTCTTCGGGGTAGTGGTACAGCGTGTTGCGCTGCCGGGTTGCCAGGGCCGCGGCCAGGGTAATGGTACCCACGCGGCCGGCGAACATGAGGGCGGCGAGCAGGTATTTGCCGGCCGGCGGCAACGCTTCGCTCAGTCCCGTGCTCAGCCCAACCGTGGCAAAGGCGGAAATCACCTCGAACAGGACCGGCTCCAGCGTCTCAGCGGTGATGGCCAGCAGCGCCACCGTGGCCACGGCCACCAGGGTGGCGCCGAGGACGACCACCGAGATGGCCACCCGCATTGCGCTGTACGCAATGGTCCTGCCGAAGGCCCGCACATCGGAGTCACCGCGGGCTTCGGCCACGATCGCCAGGAAGATGACGGCCAGGGTGGTGACCTTGATGCCGCCGGCGGTGGAGGCAGAGCCGCCGCCGGCGAACATGAGCATGTCGGTGATGACCAGCGTGCTGGAATCCAGGTCGGACATGTCCACCAGGTTGAAGCCGCCGGACCGGGTCATCACGGAGGCGAACACCGAATGCAGGATCCGGTCCGCCACGTTCATGTCGCCGATGGTGGCGGTGTTGAACCATTCGAAGGCGCCCCAAAGGACGCTGCCGCCGACCAGCAGAATGGTAGTGACAAGCAGTGTGAGCTTGGTGTGCAGATTCCATTGCTTGACGTGGAATTTGCTCTGCAGCAGGACCATGATCACCGGGAAGCCGAGGCTGCCCAGGAAAACCCCCGCCATCAGCGGCCCGAGGATCCACAGATCTTCGTCGTACGGCACCAGCCCGTCCGAGTGCGGGGTGAAGCCGGCGTTGTTGAACGCGGAGATTGAATAGAACACGGCATGCCAGATTGCCTGGCCGGGGGACTCTCCCAGAATCATGAACCGGGGGGCCATGATCAAGGCCAGCACCAGCTCGATCGCCACGGTGGTGGTGACCACGATGCGCAGCAGCGAACCGACTTCCCCCAGGCGGCCGGTGTTCATGCCTTCCTGGGCAATCAGCTTTCCGCGCACGCCCAGCCGCCGGTTCACGGCCAGGGCCAGCAGCGATGCCATGGTCAGGATGCCCAGCCCGCCCACCTGGATGGCGATCAGGATCAGCACCTGCCCGAAGCCGGACCAGTGCGTGGCGGTGGACACCACGGTCAGCCCGGTGACGCAGACAGCCGACACTGCGGTGAAGAGGGCGTCGTGCAGGGGAGTGACGTCACCGCTGCTCGACGAGGCAGGCAGCGACAGCAGGGCGGTGAACAGCAGGATCACCAGGGCGAAGACAATCAGGGCCAGCCGGGCGGGGGAACTGGCAGCCAGGGCATCCACGAAGTCGCGCAGCGCGGAGAACGCCCGCAAGGGGTTTAGCTGCCGCAGCTGCAGCCGGGGCTGCCGGATGGGTGCCATATTCGTGCTTGTTTCCTTGGTTCCAGATGGGGTGCGGTGCTCCGCGCAGTAGTAAACCACCGATGCGGCTGCCGGCAGCGTCCGGCGGCGTGCCGCGGTGTCAGTCTCCTAGTATTGCGCACATCGCGTAGCCTGTTCAGCATGATCAACCGCGGACTCAGTCTTCCGGTCATGCCGACCCGCATCATCTGGCACGAGGCCATGCTGGACTACAACTTTGGGCTTGGCCATCCCATGAGTCCGCTGCGCCTGGACCTCACCGCCAGGCTGGCAAGGGACCTGGGGATCTTTGACCTGCCGGGCGTGTCCCTGGGCGAGCCGTTCGTGGCCAGTGACCAGGAGCTCGGGACGGTGCACGGCAGCGAGTACATTGCCGGGGTCCGCAGCGTCAGCGCGGATCCGGGGTCCACCAATGAAAAGTATGGGCTCGGCACCGAGGACAATCCGGCTTTCGCCGGCATGCATGACGCCAGTGCGCGGCTCGTGGGCGGTTCGCTGGCCGCGGCCGACGCCGTCCTCTCCGGCGATGTGCTGCACGCCGTGAACTTCGGCGGCGGCATGCATCACGCGGCCGCCGAGCACGCCTCTGGTTTCTGCATCTACAACGACGCCGCGGCCGCCGTCGCCCGGCTGCTCGCCGGCGGTGCCAACAAGGTCCTCTACATCGACGTCGACGCCCACCACGGCGACGGCACCCAGAGCATCTTCTGGAACGACCCCCGGGTCATGACGATTTCCCTGCATGAAAGCGGGCTGACGCTCTTCCCGGGCACCGGCTTCGCCAATGAGACCGGCGGCCCCGGCGCGGAAGGAACGGCAGTCAACGTTGCGCTGCCGGCCAGGACGGGCGACAGCGGTTGGCTGCGGGCCTTCCATGCAGTGGTTCCGCAACTGGCTGAGGCTTTTGCCCCGGACGTGATCGTGAGTCAGCATGGCTGCGACAGCCACACCGATGATCCGCTGACCAACCTCCGGCTCAGCGTGGACACCCAGCGGCAGGCGGCCCTGACGATCGCCGACCTTGCATCCACCCTCTGCGGCGGACGGTGGATCGCCACGGGCGGCGGGGGATACAACGTGGTTTCCGTGGTGCCGCGGTCCTGGAGCCTGCTGATGTCAGTGGCGGCCAACGGCCGCATCCGGTGCAACACCCCGGTCCCCGAACCGTGGCGGGAGTACGTCAAGGAGCGGTACGGGGAGGATTCCCCGCCGCTGATGGGCGACGGGATTGAGCTGTGGTGGCGGTCCTGGGAAGTCGGCTACGACCCCAACGACGAGATCGACCGCACGGTGATGGCCACCCGCAAGGAAGTCTTTCCGCTGCATGGCCTTGATCCCTGGTTCGACTAGGCAAACCGGTCCGCGGCGGCGCAGCTGCGGACCGGCCCGGCAGCGAAACCGGCCTTTGGCCGGGGAACGGATAAAGTGGGTGTCATGGTCATCGATGATGTTTTTGCCGTCATTGCGGAAGGCACCCGCCGTGAGCTGCTGGGGGCGCTGCGCAGCGGAGATAAATCCGTGGGCGCCCTCGTGGAAGAGCTGGAAGTCAGCCAGCCCACCGTCTCGAAGCACCTGAAGGTCCTCCGGGAGGCCGGCCTGGTCAGCATGCGGGCCGAAGGACAGAAACGCTACTACTCGCTGCAGACCGCTCCGCTAGATGAGATCGTGCTGTGGCTCCGGGCCTTCGACCTTCCGTCGCTCCAAGCGGCAAAGACTCCCGACACACGGCTCGCTTCAGTGGCCGCAGTGGCCACCGCGACGGGGATCAGTCCCGCCGGGAACAACTCGGGGACGGCCCGCACCGGACGGCAGCTGTTTGCCGGCCGGCCGTCGTCGGCTGACTCCCGCATGGCCGAGTCCCGCACAGCTGATCCCCGCACGGCAGCGGCGGCCGCGGCAGCCGCACTGGAATCCGGAAGCGCCGAAGCGCAGCCGGTCGGCGGGGATCCGGTCGCCGCGCAGCATCTGGGACGCACCGTGGGCAGGGCGGCCGAACGCGCCGCCGATCTGCTGGGGCAGTTCCCGAAGTTCCGACGTCGTCGCTCCTAGGGCGTCTTCCCCCGTCACACGTCGCAGGCCCGGCACCGGACCGCTAGCGTAGTACGTGGGAAATACTCGAAGGAGCAATAACAACCATGGACTCAACACTCATCAGCGTGCGCGACGACGTTTTCCGGCGCAATCCCGGTGAAACCGAATTCCATCAGGCAGTCGTCGAAGTTTTCGACACTCTGGAACCGGTGCTCCGCAAGCATCCTGAGTTCGGGGAAGCCGCCATTCTGCAGCGCATCTGCGAACCGGAGCGCCAGATCATCTTCCGGGTGCCCTGGGTGGATGACCACGGCCAGGTGCAGATTAACCGCGGCTTCCGCGTCGAGTTCAACTCGGCCCTCGGCCCCTACAAGGGCGGCCTGCGGTTCCATCCCTCCGTGTACCTGGGGATCGTCAAGTTCCTCGGCTTTGAGCAGATCTTCAAGAACGCGCTGACCGGCATGCCGATCGGCGGCGGCAAGGGCGGATCCGACTTCGACCCGCGCGGCAAGTCCGACGCCGAAGTGATGCGTTTCTGCCAGTCCTTCATGACCGAGCTCTACCGCCACATCGGTGAATACACCGACGTCCCGGCCGGCGACATCGGCGTGGGCGGCCGCGAGATCGGCTATCTGTTCGGCCAGTACAAGCGGATCACCAACCGCTACGAATCCGGCGTGCTGACCGGCAAGGGCGTCAGCTGGGGCGGTTCCCTCGTTCGTCCCGAGGCCACCGGTTACGGCGTTGTGCTCTTTGTGGAGGAAATGCTCAAGACCCGGAACCTGAGCCTGGAGGGGCAGCGGGTCATCGTCTCCGGCTCGGGCAACGTGGCGATCAATGCGATCGCCAAGGCCCAGTCGCTCGGCGCCAATGTGGTGGCCTGCTCGGACTCGCAGGGCTACGTGGTGGACGAGACGGGCATCGATGTTGCGCTGCTGCGGGAGGTCAAGGAGGTCGAGCGCGGACGCATGACCGACTACGCCAAGCGCCGCGGCAGCTCAGCGACCTACGTGCCCGGCGGCTCCATCTGGGACGCCGGCGCGGCGGTGGCGCTTCCGTGCGCCACCCAGAACGAGCTCGACGACGGCGACGCCCGCTCCCTGATCAAGTCCGGGGTTGTCGCGGTTGCCGAAGGGGCCAACATGCCCTGCACGCCGAAGGCCATTGAAGCCTTCCAGGAAGCCAATGTGCTCTTCGGGCCCGGGAAGGCTGCGAACGCGGGCGGAGTGGCTACTTCGGCGCTGGAAATGCAGCAGAATGCCAGCCGCGATTCGTGGAGCTTTGAACACACCGAGCGCCGGCTGACGGAAATCATGGTCAACATCCATGACAACTGCGCCCGAACGGCCGAGGAATACGGTTCTCCCGGCAACTACGTGGTGGGGGCGAACATCAACGGCTTCGTGCGGGTGGCCGACGCCATGCTCGCCCAAGGCGTAATCTAACCCGCCGCACCCCGGCGGAAGCGGTCGGTCGACGGCTGAAGATGGCGGGTGAACTTCCACTATGGTGACCTCAGACACTAGAGTGGAAGACCGGACGGTTAAACCCAGTGGCAGTCCCCAGCAGGCACCCGCGTCTTCGGATTGACGCTGCATTGCAGCCGGTTGTTGCACATCAGCAAAGGAACTCAAGGCAAATGGCAGACGAGGGCAATTTCTCGGACGTACGGTTTCTGACCGTGTCAGAGGTCGCGGATGTCATGCGTGTGTCCAAGATGACCGTGTACCGGCTGGTGCATTCGGGCGAGCTGCCCGCTGTCCGTTTCGGGCGCTCCTACCGCGTGCCCGAATCAGCGGTCCAGCAGGTGCTGAAAAACGCCGTGATTGACCGTCGCTCGGACACTGCGTAGCGCTGTCACTGGATACCGCGGCGAGGCGGTACCCTGTTAAAGAACGTTTTACATCGTGGCAACTATCTGCCGGTGTCGACGCGCGGGTGCCAACGGTGCCGAAGCGTTGGAGCCGGCGTCTGACTATTTCAAGTTTGTGAGGACTCTGTGGGTTCAGTAATCAAGAAGCGCCGCAAGCGTATGGCCAAGAAGAAGCATCGTAAGCTGCTTCGCAAGACCCGCCACCAGCGTCGCAACAAGAAGTAACCAGGATCTTTCCTGGACAAACCCGCCGTGCACTTCGGAGCCGGCGGGTTTGTTGTTTAAACGCGCGGGCGCCTTCCCGGCGCTAGCGGGACCTGACCCAGGAGAAGCCCCGCCACAGCCCGTAGGCGCCCCCGGCCACGGTGGCGCTCTTCAAGCCCAGGGTGGCGGCCCGGCGTCCCGAGCGGAAGTCATAGATGGGCCAATTGCGGTCCCGCGCATGCCGGCGCAGCCGGGAGTCCGGGTTGATGGCCACCGGGTGCCCGACAATGCTGAGCAGGGGCACGTCGTTGTAGGAATCGCTGTAGGCCCAGCAGCGGCCCAGGTCGAGGCCTTCTTTTTCCGCCAGGACCTTGACGCCTTCGGCCTTGGCCGGGCCGTGCAGGAATTCGCCCACCAAACGGCCCGTGTAAAGCCCGTCGTCGATTTCGCTCACAGTTCCCAGGGCGCCCGTCAGGTGCAGCCGGTCCGCGATCACTGAAGCCACCTCAACGGGCGTGCCGGTGACCAGCCAGACGGGACGGCCGGATTTCATGTGCTGCTCGGTCAGCGCCCGGGTTCCCGGCCAGATCTTGGATTCGATCATCTCGTCGTAGACTTCTTCGCCGAGGACCCTGATATCTGCCGCGGCGAGGCCCGTGGCCAAAGTCAGGGCGGCGTCGCGCACCGAGTGCACGTCCTTGAGGTTCTCGCCCTGCAGCATGAACCGTGCCTGCTTGCGGGCGAAGCCAAACGCCTCCCGAAGCGTGAAAACCTTGCGCTGGTACATCTTGCGGCCCACATGGAACAGGCTGGCTCCCCGCATCAGGGTGTTGTCCACATCAAAGAACGCAGCCTCGCCAGGTTTGACCGCCGCTGCTGGAGGCTCGGCGGCTCGTACTGCGGTGGTTCGGGGCATACCCCTGAGTCTACGCATTAAGTCGCCGGGGTCACGGTCGCCCGTTCGGCGGAACGCAGGTACTGGACCGGGCGGCTATTTTAGAAGTATGACCTCCTCGGACACGTCCCCAGATCTCCTCCTGCTCACCCGGCCGGGCTGCCACCTGTGCGAAGCGGCCCGTGCGGTTCTGGAACGGATTCGTGCTGACCTCGCCATCAGCTGGCGCGAACAGTCCATTGAAGGCGATGCGGAACTGACGTCCCGGTTTGGGGAGGAGATACCGGTGCTCCTGATCGACGGGGTCCAGCGTGATTTCTGGCAGCTTGATGAGGCTCGGATCCGCCGGCTCCTGGGAGCCTAGGATCCGGGGCTTTGTCCCGCCCTGCCTCGGGCTTAGAGTGGGAAAACCGGGTAGACCTGGCGTACCGGGCAGCATCAGGTGCGGCACAGGCTCGCGCCCGCCGCGGGAGTACCCAACAAATGATAGGGACATGTGAGCATCTCCGAGGAACCAGGCCGACCGGCCGGTGCAGTTACCGCCCGGCATATTCCGCCTGCGTCGCTGGCCCGCCTGACGATCTACCTGCGGGCGCTGAGCAGCATGCTGGGCGAGGGCATTGAGCGGGTCTCATCGGATGAGCTGGCGGAAGCGGCGGGGGTTAATTCCCCCAAGCTCCGCAAGGACCTTTCCTATCTGGGTTCCTACGGCACCCGCGGCGTGGGCTATGACGTGTCCTACCTCAGCGAGCAGATTGCGGCCGCCCTGGGCCTGACCCGGAACTGGCGGGTGGCGATCGTCGGTGCCGGAAACCTGGGCAGGGCCCTTGCCGGGTATCCGGGATTCGGGTCGCGCGGATTTGAGGTGGTTGCCCTGTTCGACGCCGACCAGCTGGTGATCGGACAGGAAGTCGGCTGGCTGCGCGTCAGTTCCGTCGACGTCATGGAAAGCGTCCTGGACCGTGCCAAGGCCAACATGGCCGTCCTGTCCGTCCCCGCCGACGTGGCCCAGAACCTCTGCGACCGGCTGGTCGCGTGCGGCATCACCAGTATTCTGAGCTTCGCGCCAGTGGTGCTGCAGGTTCCGGACCACGTTCAGGTGCGCAAGGTGGACATGGCCACCGAATTGCAGATTTTGGCCTATCACGCACAGCGGGCCCAAGTCTCGGACATCGCCTCCGAAGCCCGGTCCCGGCTGGCCACCTAGCCTCGCGGTCAGCGCATACTCAAGTACCGGCTGCGCCGGGGTCGAAAGTACCTGTTGCATTCGTCCAGATAGAGCAGCGAGAGTCCCGCGATTGCCACCAGCACGGCAAACACCTGCAACACGGCCGCGGCCTGCATGGTCGCTACCAGTGCCATGGGAGCCAAGACCGAGGCGCCGATGCGCGCCCAGTTCCGGCCCTCCCGTATCAGGACGGCGACCAGCAGATAGAGACCGAAGACCACCAGGGCGGTGGCGAGTGTGACCGTCTGGATGGTGGTTACATATTCTGCGGCGTCGACGCCGAATATCTCGAGCAGGCCGGCATAGGCCGGAGGTTCCGTGACCGGGGCGCGGCTCGCCGCTATGCCTCCGCCGAGACTGATGATGCCGGCCATCACGATGGCGGCAAAAGACAGTCCCACTGCCCGCGGACGTCGGCCCTTCCACTCCCGGTAGGGAATCCGTGCCGGCACCGCCGGCCGTGGAGTGGCTGCGGGCGGTGCGGGCACTGAAACGCCGCCCGCCGTGCGGCCAAACGGGATTCGGCCGGACAGGGGGAGTGCAGCCGCCTCTTCGCCGGGAGGCATCTGCGGGGTTTCAGGTGCTGTGATGGGTGGTGCGTCCGGTGGTGTCCCGGAGCGTGTGGCCGGGTCCGTTTCCGGTTCCGCCGTCAGGGTCGCCACCGCCGTTCGGGGCTCCGGGCCCAGGCCCGGGTCCGACGGCGTTGTCTCGAGGGCCGGCTCTGCCGTCAGGGTCGGCACCGCCGTGGCCGTCGCCGGTTCATCAGCCGTCAGGGGGGTCGTTTCTGGCTCTCGGTCCACCGTCAGGGTTGGCACCGCCGTCTCGGGCTCCGGGTCCGGTTCCGGTTCCGGTTCCGAGACCAGGGTTGGCACCGCCGTCTCGGGCTCCGGTTTCGGGTCCGCCGTCAGGGTTGTTGCCACCGCCGTCCCGGGGTCCGGGTCCGGGTCCGCCGGAGTTTCCTCGATCATCGGTTCGGCTATCAGGATCTCGGCCGTCGTTTCGATCGCCGGTTCTGCCTCCGCCGTTTCAGCTTCCGGTTCCGCCGTCAGGGTTGCCACCGCCGGTTCTGCCTCCGCCGTTTCAGCTTCCGGTTCCGCCGTCAGGGTTGCCACCGCCCTTTCAGCCTCCGCCGATTCTGCCCCTTCCGGTTCCGCTGTCAGGGTCGTCACCGGTTCCACCCTTGGCGGGATCACGGCCACTGTCGGCCAAGTGGTTGCGCGCCGCCGCCGACGGAGGGACCGAATACGGGAGCCGAGGGCTCCGCGGGCCTTTTTGCCGAGCACCTGCACACGGCGCCGCAGTGGATTTGGGGAAGCGTGAAGTGGACTCATCCTCGGTGCCGCCTTCGGGAAAAGGGATACGCTCCGCGCCGGGTTTGAGCTGCCATCCCAGCGGGTGATCAAACGCTACAGCGCTTCCCCTGCGGTGTGACCAGAAGAGGACGGTTGAAGCCTGCGCAGGTGACAAAAAGGGCCGGCCCGTTTTCCGGACCGACCCTTTCGCCGTTGAACCGTGCCGTTGATCGGCAGCTGAGGCGTACCGCTTAGTAGGGACCGAACCGCGGCCGCGACTGGAAGTACGGCTGCGCCTGCGGGCGGTAGAGCATGACGATCCCGGCGATGCCGGCAAGCGAACCGAGCAACGAGATCAGCTCGATGGGGGAGGAGAACGCCAGACCGGTCACCAGGGAGAGCAGCACGCCGACGACGGACAACGCGGCAAAGACCGTTCCGATGATCCGCGCCCAGTTCTTGCCGCTGCGGATCAGGAAAGCGATCAGGACGTAGATGCCCAGGACGATCAGGGACATGACGATCCCGGTGGTGGCGGCAAAACTCCGCACCGTCTCTTCCGTCATGCCGGCGTCTTCAAACATCTGCCGGTCCTCGGGGGACACCGTGCTGAAAATATCTGCCGCCGAGATGGAAAGCGATGAGGCGATCATGTAGATGAGGGTCAGGATCCCGGCGGCCAGGATCAGCCAGAATCCGGTCATGACCTCGCGGGGCGGTGCCCCTTTGCTGCCCGGGGCCTGCCCGGGGCCCGGATACCCATACCCGGAGGGCTGCGCCGACTGATAGCCGTACGGGCTCTGCGGCTGCCCGTAGGGGTTCTGTCCATACGGCTGCTGTCCGTAAGGCTGCCCGGAGGACGGAGTCTGCTGCCCGGCGGCATTCGGCATCCCCGGCTGCCCGTACGGGGTGTAGGGCTGGTCGTTCTGGCCGGGCTGGTTCTGGCCGTACTGTCCCTGGCCGTGCCCCGGCTGCCCCGGCTGGGGAGTCTGGGGGAGCCGCTGGCCGTACTTCGGCTCGTCGGCGGCAGTGTTGGAATCTCGGGGACGGTTCGGGTCTCGGGGGTCCGGACTATTCGGAGGTGTGCTCATTGCCGCCTACTTGCTAGTTGGTGCAGACGCTGCTTCGGTCGGATGTGAGGGTCCTTCCGTTCCAGCGGTGTCTGGGTCCTGGGTGTCGGGTGCGGTCAGGCACCGCGAGATTCCGGTCGGCCGAAGCCCCGGATCTCGGCCGGGAACCACAACCGGATTTCTCCAGCCTATCGCGGCGTGCGCCGTCCGTCGCCGGGGCTCGGCCGATCGCGGACACGCGGTTTGGGGAAACGGCAAAGGACACCCCGGCCGGTGGCCGGAATGTCCTTTGAGGTGGCCTGTTCAGGCCGTGCGCGGAGGCAGGCTCAGGCTGCCGCCACAAACGCCGCGTCGACGCTGATGGTCACCTTGTCGCCGACCAGGACGCCGCCGGTTTCCAGTGCGGCATTCCAGGTCAGGCCAAAGTCCTTGCGGCTGATGACGGTGGTGCCGGAGAATCCGGCGCGGGTGGCGCCGAAGGGGTCCACAGCCACGCCGTTGAACTCCGTGTCCAGGATGACCGGAAGGGTGGTGCCCTTGATCGTCAGGTCCCCGGCAACCTTGTAGGTTTCACCGGAGCCTTCGACGCCGGTGACGGCGAACGTCAGTTCGGGGAACTGCTCGACGTCGAAGAAGTCGGCGCCCTTGACGTGGGCATCGCGGTTGGCGTCATTCGAGTTGAACGACGCGGCGTCGATGACGGCGTTGATGGTCGACTCTTCGATGGAGGAACCGATTTCCATCACGGCCGTGACCTTGTCAAAGCTTCCGCGCACCTTGCTGATGCCGGCGTGACGGACGGTGAAACCGATCTCGCTGTGCGAGGCATCGAGGTTCCACGTACCGGTGGTGAGCCCGTTGGGGGTCATGCTGTTCTCCTGTTGCTGGTGGGTGCCGGGGCGGAACCCCGGTGCATGTTCATGCATTTGCATCTACTGTTGCACGGATTCGTTCAAGCTTCAAGTATTTAGCAGATTTAGTTCAGCGCGCTCTCTCTGCGAAACTTAACGACATGTCCCGAGCCTCGATCCACCTTGTCCGCCATGGAGAAGTTTTCAATCCGGACGGAGTCCTCTACGGGCGCCTGCCCGAGTTCCACCTGTCCGACCTGGGGGAGCAGATGGCCCGCCGGGTGGCCGGCCACTTTGAAAGCCGGAAGAACGACGGCGCGAAGCTGGTGCATCTGGTCGCGTCACCGCTGACCCGGGCCCAGGAGACGGCGGCGCCGATCGCGGCCGCCCTCGGGCTGGAAATCACCACCGACGAGCGCATCTTGGAAGCGACCAACCGCTTCGAAGGCCTTTCCGGCGTCACCAGCCGGCTGCGGAACCCGCGGTACTGGCCTCTGATGTACAACCCCTTCAAGCCGTCCTGGGGTGAACCGTACGCAGTCCAGGTGGAACGCGTGATGACCGCCGTCAATGATGCCCGGATGCAGGCCGCTGTACTGGGCGGGGACGGAGCCGAGGCCGTGCTGGTCAGCCACCAGCTGCCCATCTGGGTCACGCGGCTTGCCGCCGAGGGTCGCAAGCTCTGGCACGATCCCCGCCAGCGCCAGTGCACGCTGACCTCGGTCACTACGCTGGAGTTCGACGGCGACAAGCTGATCGGGGTCCGGTATGCGGAGCCCTCCGCCGACCTTCTGCCCGGTGCTGCGAATATTCCGGGCGCATAATAGACTTACTACGCGTTGTAGAAGTGGCCGCCCCGCCGCGATGAAAGCTGGAAATAGTTGAAAAACCCTCAGAGCACTCCCCAGCCGGATGCCATGCGCCGCCGCTCCTTCCTGAAGCTCGGCGCCGGCCTGGCTCTTGGCGTGCCCTTGGTGACAGCAGCAGCGGGCTGCGCCGTCGAGGATCCGCTGGCTGCCCAGGCCAAGGCCGGCGACAACAAGAACTACATCGCCGGGGACGGATCGGTCACCGAGTATGCCGCAGACCAGCGCGGTGAAGCGGTGCGGCTTGAGGGCACCCTCTTTGACGGCACCGCCGTCTCATCCGCCGAATTCGCCGGCGACGTGGTGGTTCTGAACTTCTGGTATGCGGCCTGCGCCCCGTGCCGGAAGGAAGCTCCGGACCTGGTGGAACTGCACGGAATGTTCGAGCCCGAGGGGGCACGCTTCTACGGCGTGAACATCCGCGACGAGCGCAGCACGGCTGAAGCCTTTGAACGCTCCTTCGGCATTCCCTATCCCAGCTTCCAGGACAAGGACGGCGGAATCCTGCTGGCCATGACGCAGTTCGTGCCGCCGTCGGCCGTTCCCACCACCCTGGTGCTGGACCGCGAAGGCCGCGTTGCCGCCCGCATCCTCGGGCTGGCGGACAAGAGCACCCTGAAGGCCCTGATCTCCGACGCGCTGGCAGCCTAGCCGGTATGGTGCCCTCCGCCGTAACCGCCGCCGTTCCCGCGGCAGCCCTGCCCGCAGCCAATGTCTTCGCCGAGACCATCCTCAACGGGTCCATGCTGCTGGCCATTCCCGTTGCCGCCCTGGCCGGGCTGGTGTCGTTCCTGTCACCGTGCGTGCTGCCGCTGGTCCCGGGCTACCTGGGCTACGTCACCGGGCTGACCGGCGTCGATCTGCAGAAGCAGCGCCGCGGGCGGATGCTGGCCGGGATCGGTCTGTTCGTGCTGGGATTCTCCGCCGTCTTCGTCATCATCGGTGCCGGCGTCGGGCAGCTCGGCGGCTGGCTGCGCGGTTCCGACCAGGCCTGGATTCCGCAGGTCCTGGGAGCGGCCATCATCCTGCTCGGCATTGTCTTCATGGGCGGACTGAGCTGGTTCCAGCGGGACCGCAAAATCGCCGCCCGCCCGCCGGCGGGGCTCTGGGGCGCGCCGCTGCTGGGCATCACCTTCGGGCTGGGCTGGGCGCCGTGCCTGGGCCCGACCCTGTCCGCCGTCCAGCTGCTCTCCTTCTCCGGTGATGACGCCACGGCCGCCAAGGGCGCCTTCCTGACCTTCATCTACTGCCTCGGCCTGGGGCTTCCCTTCCTGCTCATCGCGCTGGGATTCCGGCGGGGGATGGGTGCGCTCGGCGTCTTCCGCCGGCACCGGCTCGCCCTCCAGCGGTTCGGCGGCGGCATGCTCATTGTCCTGGGCGTCCTGATGCTCACAGGTGTCTGGAACATCTGGATCAACAATCTCCAAGGTTGGTTGGATAGTGTGACCCTGCCGATTTGATGAACCTTGAACCGCAGTCTGGCAAAGCTCCTGCCCAGCATGAACCCTTCAAAGAACTATGAGAACCAGTTGAACCGTGAACCGGATGTTTTGACCGAAGCCGAGAAAAACGGCGGCAGTGCTGCCGGCGCGTCCGGAAAGGGCGGCAAAGGCGGCAAGGGCGGCAAAGGCGGCCGCAAGGGCGGCGCCGGCGATGTCCAGCTGCCCTCCCTCGGACCGCTGGGCCTGCTGCGCTGGGCCTGGACCCAGCTGACCAGCATGCGCACGGCGCTGTTCCTGCTCCTGCTGCTGGCAGTGGCGGCGGTGCCGGGATCGCTGTTTCCGCAGCGGCCGGCCAACCCCGCCGTCGTCACCCAGTACCTGAAGGACAACCCGGACACCGGCCCGTGGCTGGACCGGTTCCAGCTCTTTGACGTCTACTCCTCCGTCTGGTTCTCCGCGATCTACCTGCTGCTGTTCGTTTCGCTGATCGGCTGCGTCATTCCGCGGGCGAAAGCCCATTACCGGGCCATGCGGTCCAAGCCTCCCCGCACGCCCCAGCGCCTGTCCCGGCTGCCGGAATACGGCACGCTGGTGATCCCGGCGTCGTCGGGCCTGACCGCCGGCTCCGCCGTCGAACAGGCGGCCCAGCTGCTGCGCAAGCGCGGCTACCGGGTGGACGTCCGCGACCTCGACGGCGCCCGGCCGTCCGTGGGCGCGGAACGCGGCTTCGCCAAGGAGGTGGGGAACCTGGTGTTCCACACCGCCCTGATCGGCGTGCTGGTGTCAATCGCCGTCGGCGGGCTGTTCGGCTACAACGGCCAGAAGATCGTGGTGGAGGGGGAGTCGTTCGTCAACACCCTGGTCGGCTACGACTCGTTCACTCCCGGCACCAGTTTCACCGAGGAGCAGCTGGAGCCCTACTCGCTGAAGCTCGACGAGTTCAACGTCCAGTTCGACCGGGAATCCCAGACCCACTACGGCCAGCCCCTCGACTTTGAGGCCAAGATGACCGTGAAGGAGAGCCCGGACGCCGCCGAGCACGCTGAAACGCTGAAGGTCAACGCGCCGCTGACCGTGGGCGGCAGCCGCGTCTACCTGGTGGGCAACGGGTACGCGCCCGTCGTCACGGTGCGCGACGGCGAAGGCAACGTTGCGCTGCAGGGTCCGGTTGTCACGGTCCCCAGCGACGGAATGTACACCTCCCTGATGGTGATCAAGGCTCCGGACGCCAAGCCGGACCAGCTGGGCTTTGTGGGCTTCTTCCTGCCCACGGCCATGCTGGATGAGCAGGGCGTCTCCTATTCCGGCGATCCGGATCCGTTCAACCCCCAGCTGAACCTGAACGCCTACTACGGTGACCTCGGCCTGGACGAAGGAGTGCCGAGCAACGTCTACGTGCTCGACACCGAGAACCTGACCGAGCTCAACAGTCGCACCCTGGACGCCGGCGGCATCGTCCTCGGCGCCAACCAGACGTACGACCTGCCCGAGGGCAAGGGATCCATCACGTTCGAGGGCATCAAGCGCTACGCCGCCCTGGACATCCACTATGACCCGGCCAAGATGTGGGTCCTCGGTTTTGCCACGCTCTCGCTCGCCGGCCTGGCCGCTTCCCTGTTCCTGGCGCGGCGCCGGGTCTGGATCCGCACCGGCACCCATGAAGACGGGCGCATCATGGTCGAATACGGCCTGCTGGCACGCGGCGAAGACCAGCGCCTCACCAGCGAGGCAGCCGCCGTCCGGACCCTGCTGGAGAAGCAGTGGTTGGCGGGCAGCGGAGCGGTGGAGGACAATGGCGCGGGGGATACATCCGCTCCGGATACCGGAGCACACAGCACAGGCCGGGACTCAGCGCCCGGAGCATCAGCGGCGGACAGCAAAGCCGCTCAGGAGAAGGAAACAGGTAAGGACTCGTAATGCCCTCCATTGACTACACCCTCGCTGAGTACAGCGAGCTGTTCATGCTGTTGGCGGCGTTCGCCTATACGGTGGCGTTCCTGGCCTTCACCTGGGACCTCGCGCAGAGCAGCAAGGCCATCAAGGCAGTGGAGTCCAAGCTGACGCAGCAGAGCTCCGCAGCGGTTCCGGCCGGGGCGGTGTCCGGTTCGCGCTCCACGGGTTCCGGCCGCTCCGGAACCTCCGGCGACGACAGCTATCTGGCTGACGGCAACGTCCGCGGCTGGGACGCCGACGGCTCACCGGTGGCACAGACCGCCGACGCCTCCATGGGCTACGTCGGGGCCCGCCGCAACAGCGCTCGCGTCGCCGTCGCCCTCACGGTCCTGGGCGCAGTGATCCACACTGCCGCCGTCGTCGCCCGCGGCCTCGCGGCTCACCGCGTGCCCTGGGGCAACATGTACGAGTTCTGCACCACCGGCGCCCTGGTGGTGGCCGTGGTGTTCCTCCTGGTCCTGCTCCGGCGCGACCTGCGCTTCCTGGGAACCCTGGTGCTGGCCCTGGTCCTGATCATGATGATGGTGGCCACGATTGGCTTCCCGACGCCGGTGGCCCACCTGATTCCGGCGCTGCAGAGCTACTGGCTCGTCATCCACGTTTCGGTGGCCGTCATTGCGTCGGCGCTGTTCACGCTGACCTTCGCCATGTCCGTGCTGCAGCTGCTGCAGGCCGACCGCGAGTCCAAGATCCGCGCCGGCGGAGCGTCCAAGCTGGCGTTCCTGCGGATCGTGCCCTCCGCGCAGAGCCTTGAGAACTTCGCCTACCGGATCAACGCCGTCGCCTTCGTGCTGTGGACCTTCACCGTGATGGCCGGTTCGATCTGGGCCGAGCAGGCTTGGGGCCGGTACTGGGGCTGGGACACCAAGGAAGTCTGGAGCTTCGTGATCTGGGTCGTGTATGCCGGTTACCTGCACGCCCGTGCCACGCGCGGCTGGACCGGCACCCGTGCCGCCTGGCTGTCGATCGTCGGCTACCTGTGCATCATCTTCAACTTCACGATCGTGAACGTGTACTTCGCCGGTCTGCACAGCTACTCCGGCGTCTGACCCGTTCGATTTCCCGCGGGCCCGGTGCCCGCAGCTCCAAACCCGCCTCCCGGTTCGCCGGCAGGCGGGTTTTTTGCTGTCTCGTGTTGTTGCCGGCGCGGGGCGGTCGCCGGGTCGCTGGGTCGCTGCGCGTCCGGGGCGGCGCCGGGGCGGGGCGGCGTGTGGTCCGGGGGCCGGCGGGAGCCCGGGGTGTGGTCCGGGGTGCACGGGTTCCCAGTCTTTGAGGCTGGTGTGACTGGTGTGACCACATCAGCCCCACGGGTCAACAAGCGGTGGGAACCAGTGCGGAAACCGGCCCCGCCAACCGGAAGCCCGGCCCCGCACCAACAAAAAACCCGCCCCCGGATTGGCCGGAAGGCGGGTTTCGCTGGAGTCGAGCTAAGGCAGGCTTCTAGGCGCTGGGCTTTTCGTCGTCGTTCTTCTTGTGCCCGGACTGCTTCTCGCGCGCCCGCAGCTCGGCTTCACGTCGCTTCAGCTCTGCTTCCTTCGCCTGCTGGCGGCGCCGGATCTCGAGGTTGCGCAGGAAATCGGGGTCGTCGTCCGGGGCGGTGGGATGGCGGGGTGCCCGGTTCTTGGGCGCCGGACCGCTTCTCGGGCGGCCCAAGAGGAACCACAGGAGGGCGCCGAGCACCGGCAGCAGCACGATAGTGAAGAGCCAGGCGACCTTGGAGATGCTGCGCACCTCCTGGGCCCGGGACATGACACAGTCGATGATGGCGTAGATGATTACGGCGGCGACGATGATGACACCGAAAAGCACGAGGCGAGGCATGAACCAATTGTAGTGGAGCAGGGCACAGCTGTGTCTTCCCGGTTCGGACCGGGCGGGTCGGTTATGGCCCGGAGGCCGAAGCGACGACATCCCAAAGCTGAAGAGGAACTAGAATGGCCCTGTGGCTTTCTGGAAATTTACCGCTCTCCGCCTTGGTTTGGTGGCCATCTTCTTCGCAGCATGCGTCTGGCTGGGCCTGGGCCTGGTGCTCTCGGCGATCGTCGGAGCAGTCCTCGCTTGGTGCGTCACGTACCTGTTCTTCCGCGACATGCGCGACGCCGCAGCCCGCAACGTGCAAAAGCGCTTCCACGGTGACGCGCCCCCGACCCGCAACCGCGGCGAGCTCGAGGACGCCGGCGCCGAAGACAGCATGCTCGATGCCCACCCCGACATCAAGATCGACAACGACCGCAAGCCCCGCGACAACTAACCGCCGCGAAACGTCAGCCGGAAGCTAGGCGAGCACCCGGGTCAGTACCAGTCCGAGGCTGTACAGCAGGGCGAAGCCCAGGTTGATCAGCCCGGTCTGCTGCAGCACAGGGATGAGGCTCCGGCGCTTCTTGCCCTTGAGCATGAGCCAGCTCGGCATCAGGCAGGCCGGGATGAGCAGCAGCACCAGCAGCACCCAGGGATAGTCAGCCGCGAGGAACAGCGGCAGCAGGATGGCCAGCGCCAGCATCATGACGTAGCTGATCCGGGCGGCCTCGTCGCCGAGCCGCACAGCCAGGGTCCGCTTGCCGGCTTCCCGGTCGGTGGGGATGTCCCGCACGTTGTTGGCCATCAGCAGGGCCATGGCAATCAGTCCGGTGCCCACGGCGCCGATCAGCGCCGGAACGCTGACCTGCCCGGCCTGCGTGTAGGTGGTGCCCAGGGTTGCCACCAGGCCGAAGAAAACAAACACGAAGATGTCGCCCAGGCCCATGTAGCCGTAGGGGTTCCGGCCGCCGGTGTAGCCCCAGGCCGCAGCGACGCAGCCCACGCCCACCAGGATCAGGAACCAGGTGGAGGACAGGATGATCAGGGCCAGCCCGGCAACCATGGCCACGCCGAAGCAGGCGAAGGCCGCGTACTTGACCTGCTTGGCGGGCGCCGCGCCGGAACCGGTCAGCCGCAGCGGGCCCACCCGGTTGTCGTCAGTGCCGCGGATGCCGTCGGAATAGTCGTTGGCGTAGTTCACGCCCACCTGCAGCAGCATCGCCACCAGCGCCGCCAGGACGGCGTGCAGGGGCTTGAAGGAACCCAGATCGTACGCCGCGGCCGTACCGATGATGACTGGCGCCACCGCCATCGGCAGGGTGCGGGGGCGGGCTCCTTCTAACCACTGCGCGGCTGTAGCCACAATCAAAGTCCTTTAACTCGAGTAATGGTTGTTCACGTTCTATTCTTCCGCAGCCGTGCGGCGCGAAAGACCCGGGCGCTGCGGCTCAGGGGTGCGTGTGTCCGGCGGCGGCCAGCAGGCGGCGAAGCCCCAGCCGGTCCGTCTTGCCGTTGGGCAGCAGCGGCAGGGCCTCCAGCAGGAGCACCACCTTGGGCACCGCGGGCTTTCCAAGGGTTGAGCGGACTGCGTCCTTGACCTTTTCGGGATCCACGGAGCCGACGACGGCGGCGCCCACCAGACTGCCCCACTCCGGACTGTCCAGGCCCAAAACCACCGCCTGGGAGACTTCGGGCAGCTGTTCGATGGCAGCTGAGACGGCGGCCGCGGAAATCTTGATGCCGCCGCTGACAATCACGTCGTCCAGCCGGCCGGACACGGTGACTCGTCCGTTCTCCACGCTGCCGGCGTCATCGGTGCGGTACCAGCGTCTTCCTGAATTGAAGCGGAACCGCTCGGCGGTCAGCTCCGGCTGGCCCATGTAGCCCTCGGCCAGGATGTCCCCGGCAATCCAGAGCGAGCCGGATTCGACGACGACGTCGACCCCGGGCAGGGGAACGCCGTCGTACACGCAGCCGCCGCAGGTTTCGCTCATGCCGTAGGTGGTGACGACGTTCAGGCCCAGGGCCGCGGCGTCGGCCAGCAGCCCCGCACCGGCGGGCGCCCCGCCGAGCAGGATGGCGTTGAAGCGGCGCAGCACGCGCAGGGTCTCGGGTTCGGGGTTGCTCAGCAGCCGGTGCAGCTGGGTGGGAACCAGGGAGGTGAAACGGTTCCGGTCCGTCATCTCGGCCGCCGCGGAGGTGAAGCGCGCGGCGCTGAAGGACCCGGAGGTGTCCATGAAGACGGGCTGCGTTCCGGCGTACAGGGACCGGATCAGCACCTGGATTCCGGCAATGTAGTGCGCCGGCAACGCCATCAGCCATTGGCCGTCGGCCTCCAGTGCCATCGCCGTGGCCATGGAGGAAGCCGCGAGGGCATCGGTGGTGAGCATGGTCTGTTTGGGTGTGCCCGTGGACCCGGAGGTGCTGATGACCAGGGCAATGTCATCGTTGGGCAGCTCACCGGAGAAGGTCTGGTGCGGGTTGGCGTGCGGGGCCACCGCGGGGCCTTCGCCGGCGAGGGCTTCGGCCAGCGGGGCCAGCAGCGTTTCGGCATTGAAGCCGGCGGGAGTATGGACGGTCAGCAGTTCCATGTAGCGGCGGCCTAGAAGTAGTAGGGGAAGGAGGACCAGTCGGGGTCCCGTTTTTCGAGGAAGGCTTCCTTGCCCTCCACTGCCTCGTCGGTCATGTAGGCCAGCCGGGTGGCCTCGCCGGCGAAGACCTGCTGTCCGGCCAGGCCGTCGTCGGCCAGGTTGAAGGCGAACTTCAGCATGCGGATGGCCTGCGGGGACTGCCGGGCGATGTCGGCGGCGTATTCCAGGGCCACCTTCTCCAGGTTCTCGTGGTCCACGGCCTCGTTCACGGCGCCCATGGCCACCATGTCCTCGGCGGAGTATTCACGGGCCAGGAAGAAAATTTCGCGGGCCTTCTTCTGGCCGATCTGCCGGGCCAGCAGCGCGGAGCCGTAGCCGGCGTCGAAGCTGCCCACGGTGGCGTCCGTCTGCTTGAACTTGCCGTGCTGACGGGACGCAATGGTCAAATCCGAGACGACGTGCAGGCTGTGCCCGCCGCCGGCGGCCCAGCCGTTGACGACGGCGATAACCACCTTGGGCATGGTGCGCATCAGGCGCTGCACCTCCAGGATGTGCAGCCGTCCGGCGCGGGCCGGATCGATGGTTTCCCTGGTCTCGCCTTCGGCATACTTGTACCCGTCACGGCCGCGGATCCGCTGGTCGCCGCCGGAGCAGAAGGAGTGGCCGCCATCCTTGGGGGAGGGGCCGTTTCCGGTCAGCAGGACGGTGGCGACGTCGGGCGTCATCCGGGCGTGGTCCATGGCACGGTAGAGCTCGTCGACGGTCCCCGGGCGGAAGGCGTTGCGGACTTCCGGACGGTTGAACGCGATGCGCACCGTCGGCAGGTCGCGCACGATGCCGCCGTCGGCCGTGCGCTCCACCTGGCGGTGGTAGGTCATGTCCTTCAGGTCCTCGAACCCGGAGACAAGACGCCACTGCTGCGGGTCGAAAATATCGGACACCTGTTCTGGAAGTTCTGTGCTCACAGTTCCGAGTTTATCGTTCCGCCCCAAACCGGCGGTTGCGCACGTTCCCGAGGCCGGTTTGCCGATAGTTTCCGCTGTGTCATCCCGTATTCCGCCCGGGTCCCTGTCACCGGGTGCAGCGCTGCCCTACCTTTGCACCATGGCTGGCTCCGCTCCGGGGATTGATGGCCCCGCATCCGACGCAATGCTCAAGCTCGGCAGGTTCTTCACCCGCTGGGACGAGACCGCTGACGGGAGGGCCGTGTTCCGGGAAGGCGGCCGGAAGGGGGACGCCTTCTACCGAAACCGGTGGAGCCACGACAAGGTGGTCCGGTCCACTCACGGGGTGAACTGCACCGGATCCTGCTCCTGGAAGGTCTACGTCAAAGACGGGATCATCACCTGGGAGGCGCAGGAAACGGATTACCCCACGGTGGGCCCGGACAGGCCCGAATACGAGCCGCGCGGCTGCCCCCGCGGCGCAGCATTCTCCTGGTACACCTATTCGCCCACCCGGGTCCGCTATCCGTACATCCGCGGCGTGCTGCTGGAAATGTACCGGGCGGCCAAACGCGAGACCGGCGACCCGGTGCTGGCCTGGGAGCAGATCATCAACAACCCCGACCGCCGCCGGACCTACCAGCAGGCCCGGGGCAAGGGCGGACTGGTGCGCTCCAGCTGGGCCGAAGCCCTCGAAATGACTGCCGCCGCCCACGTCTCCACGATTCGGAACTACGGACCCGACCGCTGCACCGGTTTCTCCCCGATCCCGGCGATGTCCATGGTCTCGCACGCCGCCGGTGCCCGGTTCATCAACCTGATCGGCGGGGTGATGAACAGCTTTTACGACTGGTACGCGGACCTGCCCGTGGCCAGCCCGCAGGTTTTCGGCGACCAGACCGACGTGCCCGAATCCGGTGACTGGTGGGACGCGACGTACCTGATGATGTGGGGGTCAAACATCCCCGTGACCCGCACCCCCGATGCGCACTGGATGGTGGAGGGCCGGTACCGCGGCACCAAGGTGGTTTCGGTCAGCCCGGACTACGCCGACAACACCAAGTTCGCCGACGAATGGCTGCCCGCGCAGGCCGGCTCGGACGGCGCCCTGGCCATGGCCATGGGGCACGTCATCCTGAAGGAGAACTTCGTGGACCGGCGGGTGCCGTTCTTCGAGGACTATGTCTGCCAGTTCACTGACCTGCCGTTCCTGGTCACGCTGGACACGCGCGACGACGGCAGTGTGGTGCCCGGGAAGTTCCTCACCGCCGCCGATCTGGGCCGCCGAGAGGCAAAAGCCTCCGACGCCGCGTTCAAGACGGTGCTCCTGGACCGCGACGCCGGCACCCCGGTGGTGCCCAACGGCTCGGTGGGCTTCCGGTACAACGAGGCCGACGCCGGCAAATGGAACCTTGATCTGCAGGGCGTGGTCCCGGCCTTGTCCATCGCTGACGCCGCTTCGTGGCCCGGGCACACCAGCCGGGTGGAGCTGCCGGCGTTCACCGACCCCGGCGGATCCGGCTCCGTCCTGCACCGCGGCGTCCCGGTGACGAGCATCGCCGGCCGCACCGTCACGACCGTCTTTGACCTGATGCTCGCGCAATACGGCGTGGCGCGGCCCGGGCTCGGAGGGGAGAGCCTGCCGGGGGAGTGGGCCGCGGGATACGACGACGCCGGCACCCCCTACACCCCCGCCTGGCAGCAGGAAATCACCAACGTCGCACCCGAAGCGGTGCTCCGGACCGCCCGGGAATTCGCGGCCAACGCGGAAAAGTCCAAGGGCCGCTCGATGATCATCCTCGGCGCCGGCATCTGCCAGTGGTACCACGGGGACGTCACCTACCGGGCGATCCTGGCTCTGCTGATGCTGACCGGGTGCGAGGGCCGCAACGGCGGCGGCTGGGCGCACTACGTGGGCCAGGAGAAGTGCCGGCCCATCACCGGCTGGGCCGCGATGGCCTCGGCCGGCGATTGGAACCGGCCGCCCCGGTTCATGATCGGCACCGCCTTTTGGTACATGCACACCGACCAGTTCCGCTCCGACGGCTATTCCTCGGACTCCCTGCAGTCCCCGCTGGCGCAGGGGCACCTGCGCGGTCTGCACACCGCCGACGTCATCGCGAAGTCCACCCGGATGGGCTGGATGCCGTTCTTTCCGCAATTCGACGCGAAAAACTCTTTGGACGTGGCGGACGAGGCCGCGGCCGGGGTGGCCCGCGGCGAGGCGGCTGACGAAGCGTCCTGGGTCGCCAAACAGCTCAAGGACGGGCGGCTGCGCTTCGCCGTCGAGGACGTGGACGCTCCGGAAAACTGGCCGCGGACGCTGATCCTGTGGCGTTCGAACCTGCTGGGCTCCTCCGCCAAGGGAGAGGAGTATTTTCAGAAGCACCTGCTCGGCACCCTGAACAACGTGATGGGCAAGGACCACGGCGAATCCCGGCCCGCCGACGTCGTCTGGCACGAGAACGCGCCGCAGGGAAAGCTGGATCTGCTGGTGTCGGCGGACTTCCGGATGACCAGCTCCACCCTGCTCTCCGACGTCGTGTTCCCGGCGGCGACCTGGTACGAGAAGTACGACCTGTCCTCCACCGACATGCATCCCTACGTGCATGCGTTCACCCCGGCGATCGCCCCGCCCTGGGAGGCGAAGACCGACTACGACCTGTTCCGGCTGCTGGCCGAGGAGTTCTCCCGGCAGGCCGCCACCCATTTGGGGGTGCGCAGGGACCTGGTGGCGACCGCGCTGACCCATGACACGCCCGGTGAAATCGCGCAGCCCGGCGGGCACGGCCCGGACTGGAAGGGAACGGACATCCCGGCGATTCCGGGCAAGAACCTGCCGTCCCTGGCCGTGGTGGAACGGGACTACGCGGCGATCGGCGAGAAGTTCGCCGCCGTCGGTCCGCTGGCGGACAAGCTGGGGTTCACCACCAAGTACGTGAAGTACGACGTGTCCAAGCCGCTGGCCCAGCTGGCCCGCAAGCACGGGGTCTTTGACCGCGGCGCCGCCGCCGGCCGCCCGGCCGTTGACACCGACGCCCGGATGGCCGAGGCCATCCTGCTGCTCTCCGGCACCACCAACGGGGAACTGGCGGTGCAGGGGTTCCGGACCCTGGAGAAACGGACCGGCACGCCGCTGGCGGACCTGGCCGAGGGCGCGGAGGACAAGCAGATCACCTTCCGCGACACCCAGGACCGGCCGACGCCGGTGATCACGTCCCCGGAATGGTCCGGCTCCGAGACCGGCGGCCGGCGCTACGCCCCCTTCACCATCAACATTGAGCGGCTGAAGCCCTTCCACACGCTGACCGGCCGGATGCACTTCTTCCTGGACCATGACTGGATGCAGGACATGGGTGAGGCGCTGCCGATCTATCGGCCGCCGCTGGACATGCACCGGCTGTTCGGCGAGCCGCAGCTGGGAACCCGCGGTGAATTGTCAGTGGCGGTGCGCTACCTGACCCCGCACAACAAGTGGTCCATCCACTCCGAGTACCAGGACAACCTGCTGATGCTCTCGCTCTCCCGCGGCGGTACGGCGGTATGGATGAGCACCTCCGACGCCGCGCTGATCGAAGTGGAGGACAACGACTGGGTGGAATGCGTGTCCACCAACGGGGTGCTGGTGGGCCGGGCGATTGTGAGCAGCCGGATGCCGGCCGGCGTCGTCTACGTGCACCACGCGCAGGAACGCATCATCGACACGCCGAAATCCGAGGCCACCGGCCGCCGCGGCGGGATCCACAACTCGGTGACCCGGATCCTGGTCAAGCCCACGCACATGATCGGCGGCTACGCGCAGCAGTCTTGGGCCTTCAACTACCTTGGCCCCACCGGCAACCAGCGCGACATCGTGACGGTCGTGCGCAAACGTTCCCAGGAGGTGCGGTACTGATGCGAATCATGGCGCAGACGGCAATGGTGATGGCACTGGACAAGTGCATCGGCTGCCACACCTGTTCGGTGACCTGCAAGCAGGCCTGGACCAACCGGGCGGGCACCGAGTACGTCTGGTTCAACAACGTGGAGACCCGTCCCGGGCAGGGCTATCCGCGCCGTTACGAGGACCAGGAGAAGTGGAAGGGCGGCTGGGAACTGAACAGCCGCGGCAAGCTGAAGCTGAAGGCCGGCGGACGGCTCGCCAAGCTGTTCGGCATCTTCGCCAGCCCCGTGCAGCCGGAACTGAACGACTATTACGAGCCCTGGACCTACGACTACGAAAACCTGATCAATGCTCCGGCCGGCAACGATTTCCCGGTGGCGAAGCCCAAATCCCTGATTACCGGCGAGGACATGAAGATCACCTGGTCCGCCAACTGGGATGACAGCCTCGGCGGATCGGGCCGCACGGAGCTCCGGGATCCGGTGCTGGAGAAGATGCGCCGGGAGGCGGAGGAGAAGGTGAAGCTGGAATACGATTCCACCTTCATGTTCTACCTGCCCCGGATTTGCGAGCACTGCCTGAATCCCTCCTGCATGGCCTCCTGTCCCTCCGGAGCCATCTACAAGCGGGAGGAGGACGGCATTGTGCTGGTGGACCAGGACCGCTGCCGCGGGTGGCGGCAGTGCGTCACGGGCTGCCCGTACAAGAAGATGTACTTCAACCACCGCTCCGGCAAGGCGGAGAAGTGCACCTTCTGCTATCCGCGCATCGAGGTGGGGCTGCCCACCGTCTGCGCCGAAACCTGTGTGGGCCGGCTGCGCTACATCGGCATCTTCCTGTACGACGCCGACCGCGTCACCGCCGCGGCGTCCGTTCCGAACGAGCAGGACCTGTACGAGGCCCAGCTGGATCTGATGATGGACCCGAATGACCCGGACGTCATCGCCGCCGCCCGGGCCGAGGGAATCCCGGAGGACTGGCTGGACGCGGCCCGGCGCTCGCCGGTGTACGCCCTGGCCAAGGAGCTGCGGGTGGCCCTGCCGCTGCACCCGGAGTATCGGACCATGCCCATGGTTTGGTACGTGCCGCCCCTCTCACCCATCGTGGACGTGCTCAAGGATCAGGGGCACGACGGCGAGAGCGCCGACAACCTCTTCGGCGCCATCGAGGCACTGCGGATCCCGGTGGAATATCTGGCGGAGCTGTTTACCGCCGGCGACACGGACCTGGTCACTGGCGTGCTGCGGAAGCTCGCCGCCATGCGGGCCTACATGCGCAGCATCACCCTCGGCGACCTTCCGGACGAAAAGATTGCTTCCGACGTCGGGATGACCGGCGAGCAAATCGTGGCGATGTACCGGCTGATGGCCGTCGCCAAATACGAGGAACGCTACGTGATTCCCAGCGCCCATCTGGAGGACGCCCACAACCTGGAGGAAATTGGCTGCTCCCTGGACGTGGAGGGCGGGCCCGGAATGGGGCAGACCGGAGTCTTCGGCGAAGCATCCGGGCGGCCCGTGCCCGTGGCAGTAGAGAATTTTGCTGCCCTGCAGGCACGCCAGCGCGGCGAAGACCCCACCGGCAACGGGGACCTGGGCGGGCGGGTGAACCTGCTTAACTGGGACGGCCGAGGTTCACCCAAGGGCCTGTTCCCGGCGGGCAACAACCGCGGAGCCCCGGATACGGCGGCCGGCGGCACCGGCGGTTCGACCGGCGACGGCAAGGGTGCAGTATACGACCAAGCAGAGGGTGACGGGCCGCAGTCCGACCGCGGACGCGGTGCCGGGCCGGCCGGCGGAGGGGGCGCGGAATGAGCCTGTTGGAGAAACTGCTGGGCAAGGCAGGCAAGGGGACTTTCGACCCGGAGCCGTACAGGGACGCCCGCCCGCGGCGCAGCGCCGTCGTCCGGCAGGCCGCGGGCCTGCTGCTGGAATATCCCGATGAGGCGCTGGTGGACCTGGTCCCGGCACTCCGGGAGGCGCTCGGGGAATCCGGAGCCGACACGGGGCCCGTGGAGGAGCTCTTCGCCTCACTGACGGACCGTCCCCTGCACGAGGTGCAGTCGGAGTATGTCCAGGAATTCGACCTCTCCAAACGGCACAGCCTGCACCTGACCTACTGGACCGACGGCGACACCCGCCGCCGCGGCGAGGCCCTGGCGGCCTTCAAGGAGGTTTACCGGGCGCACGGGGCGCTGCCCGAGGGAACGGAGCTGCCCGACTACCTGCCGCTGGTGCTGGAGTTCGCAGCGAAGGTGTCCCCGGCGGACGGCTACGAACTGCTGCAACGCTACCGCCCGTCGCTGGAACTGCTGCGGCTGGCCCTTCGCGACGACGGACTGCCCCATTCCGGGGCACTGGCCCTGGTCTGTTCCACGCTGCCCGGCGTATCGCCCGAGGACCGGCAGACCGTCATGCACACCGCAGGATACGGCCCGCCCACGGAGAGTGTTGGCCTTGAACCCTACAGTTCACGGCTGCTGCCGGTTTCTGAAAGGAACTCCCCATGAGGCCTGCGGACCTGCCGCCGGATGTTCCGATGGATGTCCCGCTGGATGTTCCCCTGGATGTTCCCCCACCGGCCAATGTGGAGGTGGGGCTCGGCGATGTGATGCTGTGGGGCGTGCTGCCCTACGTGGTGTTGGCTGTGCTGGTCCTGGGCTCGATCTGGCGGTACCGCTATGACCAGTTCGGCTGGACCACGCGTTCGTCCCAGCTGTATGAGTCCCGGCTGCTGCGCATCGCCTCCCCGCTGTTCCACTTTGGGATCCTGGCGGTGATCGTGGGGCACTTCATGGGGCTGGTGCTCCCTAAAACCTGGATGGATGACATTGGCATCAACGAGGACAGATACCACTTCTTTGCCCTCTCGGTGGGGTCGATTGCCGGGCTCGCCACGCTGGCGGGGATCGTGCTGCTCATTTACCGCAGGCGCACCACCGGGCCGGTGTTCATGGCCACCACCCGCAACGACAAGGCAATGTACCTCTTCCTGCTCGCCGCAATCCTGACGGGCCTGGCCACGACGGTCTTCTCGGTTTTCGACTCCGGAATCGTGAACTACCGGGATACGGTGGGGCCCTGGTTCCGGTCAATTTTCATCTTCCAGCCGGACATCACCGCGATGACCGCGGCCTCCCTGTCGTTCAAGATCCACACGCTGTGGGGCCTGGCATTGTTTGCTCTCTGGCCGTTCACCCGGCTGGTGCATGCCTTCACTGCGCCGCTGCAGTACCTGTTCCGGCCCTACATCGTGTACCGCTCACGGGGGAAGCGCCCCGCGTCAGGAGCCGCCACGCCCCGCGGCAGCTGGGCGCCGGTGGGCACCCCGGACCGCGACCGAAAAGGCACTCCCCGCCCCTGACCGGCAGTAAGGACCGACGCCATGTCATCAGCAGAGACCCCGGCATCCGCCGCAAACCTGAAATCCGGCCAGCTCCGGAACCTGATCGTCGCTACCGTCGCCTCCACCGTGGGGTTCTGGGCCTGGACCATCATCGGCCCGCTCTCCAGCCGGTATGCCTCCGGCATGGACCTGGGGCCGGGGCAAACCTCCATCCTGGTGGCCATGCCGATCCTGGTCGGCTCGGTGGCGCGCATCCCGGTGGGTGCGCTGACCGACCGCTTCGGCGGCCGCGTCATGTTCACCGTCATCCTGGGCGTCACGGCACCGTTGGTGCTGCTCACCGGAATCGTCGGGCAGCTGGAGAACTTTCCGTTTCTGGTGGTCATTGCGTTTTTCCTCGGCATTGCCGGCACTGTGTTCGCGATCGGCATCCCGTTCTGCTCCGCCTGGTACGAGCGCAACCGCAAAGGCTTCGCCACCGGCGTCTTCGGCGCCGGCATGGTGGGCACGGCTGTCTCGGCGTTCTTCACGCCCCGCCTGGTCACCGCCGTCGGCTACATGGGCACACACATCATCATCGCCGTCGTCGTTGCAGCTATGGCGCTGCTGAGCTGGCTGATCCTGCGGAATTCCCCGGCGTGGAGCGCTCCCACGCAACCGGTGCTGCCAAAGATCACGCACGCGTTCACCCTGCGGGCCACCTGGCAGCTGTGCTTCCTGTACGGGGTGGTGTTCGGCGCGTTTGTGGCGTTTTCGAACTACCTGCCCACGTATCTCGGCAACGTCTACGACTACGACGCGACGGCCGCCGGCACCCGAACTGCAGGTTTCGCCGTCGCAGCCGTGATCGCCCGGCCAATCGGCGGCTCGATCGCTGACAGGGTGGGGCCCAAACTGGTCACCCTCGCGTCCCTGGCCGGCACCGTGGTGCTGGCCGTCGTCGTCGCGCTGCGTCCCGAGGAGGAACGGGTTTACGGCACCGCCTTCATCCTGATGGCGTTGTTCCTGGGCCTGGGCACCGGTGGCGTGTTCGCCTGGGTGGGACGCGCTGCTCCGCTGCAGGACGTGGGAACGGTGGGCGGCATTATTGCCGCCGCCGGTGGCCTGGGCGGCTACTTTCCGCCGCTGGTCATGGGCGCAACCTATGATCCCGCAAACCGCAGTTATTTCGTGGGACTGATGCTGCTGGCGGCCTTCGCCGCGGTTGCCCTGCTGCTGACCTTCACTGTGCGCAACGGCGGCAAGGTGGACGAGCGCACCCGTACCTGAGCGGGCAAATCAGCGCCGTCACCGCCCGTCCTGCACCCCGTGCGGCGGGTCGGGGGTGCACCGGAAACCCGGGGGTGTTGGTATTGTTCTCCATGAATTATCAATGGGGGAGTGTTGTGGGGAAACGGACGAAGGTCACTGCTGCCGGGACTGCCTTGGAACGCCTGAAACACGCGCGGATCCCGGCATCTGACGCGCACCGGGAAGCCACTGGGCAGTTGGAGTACTTGGACGGGCAGATTGAGCATCTCACGGGCCTTGCCGCCCGGTTCGCACGCCGCAGGAACCACCTGCTCGCCGCCGCCGAAGCGCAGCCGCAGGATGCCGGCTCTGCCGCGGACCTGGCAAGCACCGCGGAGCGGCTGCAGGCCGACGTTGAGCAGGTCAAGGCCGGAGTCATTGAAGCCCGCGCCGCCGCAGCGGAACGGCAGCAGAGCACCTCGGAAATGCTGGCCAAAATCGATGCCGCCGCCGACCGGCTTTCCGAGGCCATGCTGGAACAGGCCAACACGGCCAAGCTCCGCGAGCTGAAGCGCGGATACAGGGACCGGCTGCGGACCGTGGGTGCGCATCTGCCCGGCCATGCGCCCGCCGTGTTGCCGCCCATTCCGGCCTCCGTGACCTGGGAGCTGGAGGGCAGAGTGCGTGACGCCACCCGGCTGACCTACGAGGCGGAAGCCCTGACCGCCCTGCAGCGGGAGCCGGTGCAGTGAAAACTCTCCACTTCCCGTTCATTACCAGTACCGGCACCTACAGCTGGGTACGCCTGATCCTTCGGGCAACAGCAGTGGCAGCCTTGGTGATTGCCGGCATATGGCCGGGGAGCCTTTTGTCCTGGCTGGTCGTCCTGATGCTCCTGCGCGAAGTGTTGAGGGTGGTGATCAGCTTCTTCGCCTGCCGGTACGACACTAAGTCCTTCGTCTTCAAGCTCAAGGAGCAGTTTCCCGGCACGCCCGCCGTCACGGCCAAGGACTTCAAGCACCTGGTGCGAACCGGACACCTGGCAGTGGACTGCGGCGCCGGATCCTGGCTCTTCCTGTCCCTCAGCGAGGGGGTTCCCCTGAGAGGCCTGAAATCCGGTTACAAGGTGACGGGCCGGAACCGGCACGGCGACTTCGGGCTGGCGGAGTTCGACGCCATCATGGATTCCCTCGTCTTCAGCGCTCCGGTGGCCGCCGCACTGAAGGCGGTCAAATCCGAAGAGCGGAAAATTCCTCCGGCGCCGCCCGGGCCTCGCCTCCCCGGCTCCCCGCGCGAGCCCCAACCGAAGACCTTCAACAAGAAGTTGGCAATCGCCAGCGGCCTGTGGCACGGATTATTCGGCAGCGACAAGTGGGACGAACGCCTCACCGCCAACGGGTAGCAGGAAGGGCCGCGCGGAGATGGTCAGGAAAACGCCGCCCGGACGCAGGCCCCGGCAGCGGCAACGACAACGGCAACGGCCTGCAGAGTAGAGTCGGAGAATGGGTGCAACTGAACTGATCCTCATCCGGCACGGTGAAAGCGCGGGCAACCTTGCCGCCACCGCAGCGATGCGCTCCGGCGCTGAAGTCATCGACATCGACCTGCGCGACGCCGACGTTCCGCTCAGCGACGACGGCGTCCTCCAGGGGGAGGCACTGGGCCGCCTCTTCGACGGCCTGCCGCGAGCTGAACGCCCCGACTCCGTGTGGTGCTCGCCCTATCTGCGGGCCCGGCAGACGGCCGAACTGGCCGGACTGCAGGACCTGCGCGTTGACGAACGGCTGCGCGACCGCGAGCTGGGCATCCTGGATCTGCTGACCTCGGCGGGCGTGACCGCCCGGTTCCCGGATGAGGCGCAGCGCCGGAACTGGCTGGGCAAGTTCTCCTACCGTCCGCCGGGAGGGGAATCCTGGGCCGATGTGGCGCTGCGGCTGCGGTCGGTCCTGCGCGACCTCGACGAGGACGAGGACGGCGGGCGGGTCGCCGTCGTCTGCCACGATGCGGTGATCATGCTGATCCGCTACATCTGCGAACGCCTCAGCGAGCAGGAGCTGCTGGAGATCGCGGCAAGCACCAGCGTCCGCAACGCCTCCGTCACGCGGCTGGTTCGGCCCTCCGGGCACGGCCGCTGGACCCTGAAGAGCTTCAACGCCGTGGACCATCTGGAGTCCGGCGGCGCCCCCGTCACCGAGCATGCAGGAGATGAAGAGCATGTCCAGCCCCGCTGAAGTCGTAACACCGGCACTGCTGAAGAACTGGCAGGTCAACCGGGACGCGGCCGACAAGTCTGACCGCGGCACCGTCCTGGTGGTTGGCGGGGCACGGTTTTCGCCGGGCGCCGCGATGCTGGCCGGGCGGGCGGCGCTGCGGGTCGGCGCCGGCCGGCTGACGCTGGCCGTGGCGGAGTCCGCCGCGGTGGCCGTCGCGGTGGCGGTGCCGGAATCGGGCGCCGTGGGACTGCCGGAGGACGACGGCGTCATCTCCGGCGAGCGGGCGGCGAAGGCTCTGGCCGTTGCCTTGGAAAGCGCCGACGTCGTGGTGATCGGACCCGGCCTCGACGACGCCGAGCAAGCCGCCGAGCTGCTCCGGGGGATCGGTCCGCTGCTGAACGATTCCGCCGCCGTCGTCCTGGATGCCTTCGCCCTCGGCGTGCTGCCCGGGCTGCCGGAAGTCTACGAACCCTGGGCCGGGCGCCTGGTCCTGACGCCGAACAAGAACGAAGCCGCGCGCCTGCTGGACGCGGATCCGGAGGCCGACCTCGAGATGGAGCAGGCCGCCGGCGACATCGCTGCCAGGTACCAGGCAGTGGTGGCCCTGCACGGGCTCATCGCCGCCCCGGACGGGCGCCGCTGGGAAATTCCGGCCGGAAATCCCGGGCTGGGCACCTCCGGCAGCGGCGACGTCCTGGCCGGCGCGGTCGGCGGATTCCTCGCCCGCCAAGCGTCCCCGGAGCAGGCCGCCTGCTGGGGCACCTACCTGCATTCCACGGCCGGCGACCGGCTTTCCGCAGCCCAGGGGCCGTTGAGCTTCCTCGCCGGAGAGCTGCTCGAAGCGATGCCCCGCGTGATGGCGGAGCTGACCGTCTAGCGGTGCCGAGAATGAACCGGCCGGCGATCCTGCCCCTGCCCTACACCTTCACGCCCCGGGACGGGTTTGCCGCCGGGTTCTATGTCCTGTTCCTCCTGATCTTCAGCTTTGCCCCGGGCCTCGGCGTTCCCGGTCTGATGCAGCTGATCCCTGATCCGCTGCTGGCCGGCTACGCCGTGAACCTGGCGTTCTACCTGTCCGCAGGCGCGCTGGCGGCCTGGGCGTCGTGGCGCTATGCGGTGCGGGAAACCCGGATCCTGGCCACCCGCCCGTGGCTGACCCTGGCGATCATTCCCGGCGGCGTTTTCGCGATGCTGCTGCTCACCGCCGTCGTCGTCCTGATTTCCGGCCCGCCGGAAACCGCGGTGAACCAGGAAGCGGTTGAGGGGCTGGTCGTCTCCCTGCCTCCGCTGCTGATCATTCCCCTGCTGGTGGTGATTGCGCCGTTTGTCGAGGAGTACATCTTCCGCCACCTGCTGATCGGCAAGCTCAGCAAATACCTCAACATCTGGGTCTGCTGCCTGATCTCGCTGCTGCTGTTCGCCGGGATCCACATCGCGGGGAAGGAATCGCTGACGTTGCCGGTGCTGCTGCCGTACCTGGCCATGGGCGCGGTTCTGGTGGGCATCTACGTCTGGGCGGGGAACAACTTCATCCTGTCCTACGCGGTCCACGCCGCGAAAAACCTGCTCGCCGTCCTGCTGACCTACGCGATCCCGGCAGAGCTGCTGGGATAACTGTTGACGGTGCGGCATTGGATCCGCCGGTCGGGGGACTAGGCGATGCAGAATTCGTTGCCCTCGGGGTCGGCCATCGTGTACCAGGAGGACGGACCCTGCTCGGCTGCGTAAAGGAACGTGGCACCCCGAGCCTCCAGCGCGGCGCGCATCGCGTCCTTGTCTCCGCCGTCGAGGTGGATGTCCAGATGGATGCGGTCCTTCACCGTCTTCGGTTCGGGCACGGGCTGGAACAGGATTCGCAGGCGTCCCGGGGAACCCACCTCGCTTTCCCGGCAGATTGCGGCGCCGTCGCGCCACCTGCGCTGTCCGTTGTGCTCGATCAGCAGGTCCGGGCTTACGGCGCCCTGTTCCAGCGAGGAATCGATCAGGGCCTGGTCGAGGGGCTCCGGGACCCAGCCCAGGGTTTCGGCCCACCAATCGGCCTGGGCGTGGGGGTCGGCGCAGTCAACACATATCTGGATATTGAACGTCATGGGCAGGAGCCTAGCCAGCGGCAGGCTCCCGCCCGGAAGGATTGCGGACAGTTACTGTCCGCAGACGCCGGCGGCCCGGAAGCGATCGCCGGGGGTCAGCCCCGCAGCTCTTGAGCGGCAGCGCCGGCGCCTGCGGCGATCCGTTTACAGGGATGCACCCTTTCCGGCGTGGCCAAGTAGAAAAAAGAGCGCCGGGCCGGGCTGTCGAAGCCGCCGGGCACCAACAGCGACGAGTAGCGTGCGCACCACTGCGCCTCTCCGCCGGAATGCGCCAGGGCCAGTGCCAGGGCGGGGATATCGTGGAACCACATCAGCTGCTGCTCACCGTCCACAATCAGCTGGATCAGGTCCAGCTCAACATCGGCATAGGCCCGGGCATCCACCCAGTCATCAAAACCGGCCAGCTTCTTGCCGTGGATGAGGTGGACGTTGTGGCCGGGGGTGAAGCTGACGCAACGGGTGTCACTGGAAACGCTCACAGCGTGGTCCTTTACAGAGTGTCCTTGCCCGCGCCGGGCGGCAGCGGGCCGCTTCGTCATCCGAACCACCCGCCGAACAATGGGGTTGGTGTGAGGCCAGTCGGAGCTTTTCCGGCCGGACGAATCCGGGCCGGTGGCCACCTCTCGTGAAGCTGAGACCACCCTAGCGCACGACGCCGACACTGGGAACCGCCGTGGTCCGCCGTGATGTGCGTGGCCCGTTCATCCGCCGGAAACAGCCTCGAAACTCCGTTTGGCTAGCTTGATGGCACGAGCTATTGGAGGACACGATGAACCGAATGCTGATTGGACGCGAGGCCGCAGCGGTACTCACCAAGGGCCTGGGCCGCCGGGGATTCCTCGGAGCCGCGGCGGGTCTTGGCATGTTGGCGGTGGGGTCGGGATGCAGTGCGAAACCGGTGCAGGATTCTTCCGCGGCAGCTGCGGACGCCGGTGCTGCCGGGTCGCCCGGGTCGGCCGGCCCGAGGTCGGGGGCCATCCTGCAGCCGCACTCCGGAGACATGCCCGGGGACCTCTATCTTGCCTCCACCCCGGAGGAAGTGCTCTGGGGTTACGTGCCGGCCGTGCATGCCACGCCGGTGGCCCGGATGAAATCCGGGCAGACCGTCACCATCGACGCCCTCTCGCATGAGGGGATCCTGGAGGACCAGGGCCGGGATCCGCTGTCCTTCTTCGGCGGCCACGGCGTCGCGGCGGACGGGGTGCTGCAGGACGCCGTGGACATCGCCGCCGGCTACAACCGCACGCCGCGGAACTTCGACACGGACGGGCCGCACATCGTCACCGGTCCCGTTGCCGTGGAAGGCGCCGAGCCCGGCGACGTCCTGAAGATCGAAACCCTCGCGGCCGTGCCCCGGGTCCCCTACGGCGTCGTCTCCAGCCGCCACGGCAAGGGCGCGCTCGCGCTGCAGAACGGCCCGGCCGCACCGGAGGGCATCACCCTGGAGGAAGTCATGCCGCCGGCGGCCGCGGACAACCGGTCCTCGGGCGTCCCGACGGACTACGGCAACGTCTCGGTCTTCACCGCAATCGAGGACGGCAAGGGCGTGATGACCAGCGGCGACATGAAAATCCGCTTTCCGCTGCGCCCGTTCATGGGCATGATGGGCGTGGCCTTCTCCGAGAACGAGGGCCTGACCGGCCCCGAGGCCAACTCAGTGCCGCCCACGCTCGGCGGCGGCAACATCGACATCCGCCATCTGGGCCCCGGGTCCACCTTTTACCTGCCGGTCAAGGCCGACGGCGCCCTGTTCTACGTGGGCGATCCGCACATGGGCATGGGCGACGGCGAAGTGGCGCTGACCGCCATGGAAGGTTCCCTGCGCGGCACCTTCCGGCTGACCGTCTGCAAACCCGGTTCGGGGGACGCGCCGGCCCTGGCCCACCGGTATCCGTTCGGCGAAACCGCAGATGCCTGGATTCCCATCGGCCTCTCCGACCCCGACGGCCTGGGCGCCGGTGGGGTGAGCAGTGACCTGAACGTGGCCATGCGGCGGGCCGTGGTCAATGCCCTGGACTTCCTCGAGCAGGAAAAAGGCATGGACCGCGCCGTCGCCTACGCCTACCTGTCCGCCGCCGCCGACTTCGCCGTGTCCCAGGTCGTGGACCGGACCGTGGGCGTGCACGGGCTGATCCGCAAGGCCGACTTCGGCTGATGCCTCAGCCGAAGGGGTCGGCGCCGAATGTTCAGCGCCAGCCGGCCGCCGGAGCGACATGCTTGAGGATGCTCTCCAGCAGCTGCACGTTGTAGTCAACGCCCAGCTGGTTCGGCACCGTGATCAGGACCGTGTCCGCGGCCTGCACCGCGGCGTCGCCGGCCAGCTGGGCCGCAATCACCTCCGGTTCACCGATGTAGCTCTTGCCGAACCGGGCCAGTCCGCCGTCGAGCCGGCCCACCTGGTCCCTGGTGTCGGCCTGGGCACGCAACCCGAAATACCGGCGGTCCTCCTCGGTAACCAGGGGAATGACGCTGCGGCTGACGGATACGCGCGGCGTTCCCTCGTGCCCGGACTCCGCCCAGGCGGCGCGGAACACCTCAATCTGCTCGGCCTGGAGCTGGTCAAAGGGCACGCCTGTGTCCTCGGTCAGGAGGGTCGAGCTCATCAGGTTCATGCCCTGCTGGCCCGTCCACTTCGCCGTGGCCCGCGTTCCCGAACCCCACCAGATCCGGTTGCTCAGCCCGGGGGACTGCGGTTCCACCGGCAGTGTTCCGGAGGCACCGGTCATGACCGGATCGGAGGCCGCCAGACCGGCGCCGGCGATCGCGGCGCGGAACACCAGGGTGTGCTTGCGGGCTTCATCGGCGTCGGTGCTGCCGTCGGCCGGCACATAGCCGAAGGCCTCGTAGCCGCGCAGCGCGGGCTCGGGGGATCCCCGGCTGAGGCCCAGCTGCAGCCGTCCGCCGCTGATCAGATCCGCCGCCGCGGCTTCCTCGGCCATGTACAGCGGATTCTCGTACCGCATGTCGATCACCGCGGTGCCCAGTTCCAGCCGGCTGGTCCGGGCGGCCAGAGCGGACAGCAGCGGGAACGGTGCGGCGAACTGCGGCGCGAAATGGTGGACCCGGAGGTAGGCGCCGTCGATGCCCAGCTCCTCGGCCGCCACCGCCACATCAATCGTCTGCAGCAGCGCGTCCCGGGCGGTGCGGACAAAAGATCCCTGCACATCCCGGTAATGTCCAAAGGACAGGAAACCGATCTTTTTCATGTTCAGCACAGCGCCGGTTTCCCAAGAGATATTCCCCCGGATGCTCCGGAGTCCCGAGCGTCCGGCGCACCGGAAGCGAGGAAGAAACATGCATCTGACCATGGTCCCCGGCATCGGCGGCTCCAACGAAGCACACTGGCAGAGCCTGTGGCAGGACGGTGAGCCGGACGTGTCCCGGATTTCGCCGTCGTCGTGGGACGACCCGGAGCTGGAAAACTGGATGGAAGCGCTCGACGCCGCCGCCGGGCCCCGCCGCGGCGACACCATCCTGGTGGCCCACAGCCTGGGCTGCCTGGCCGCCGCGGAATGGCTGCTGCGCCATCCCGGCGGAGCCCGCGGCGTGCTGCTGGTCGCTCCGCCGGATCCGGCCGAGCCGGAGTTTCCGGACAGCGCGGCGTCGTTCCGGAACCCGCGGCTGCAGCCGCTGCCGGTGCCCGCGCTGCTGGTCGCCAGCGAAAACGATCCGTACTGCCCGCTGCCGGCCGCGCGCGTTCTGGCCCTCGGCTGGGATGTTCCGCTGATCGACGCCGGCCCGTTTACCCACCTCAACGACGAAAGCGGCATCGGCGACTGGCCGCAGGGCCGGCACCTGCTCACCGCCTTCGCCGCCGGGCTGGGCGCCAGCGTGTTCTCCGGGTAAGAATGGGCCCATGAAACTTCCGGTACTGCCGCCCGTGGCCCCGATGCTGGCCAAAGCCGTGAGCACCCTGCCCGAGGGGGACTACTCCTACGAGCCCAAGTGGGACGGCTTCCGCTCGATCATCTTCCGCGACGGTGAGGAGCTGGAGATCGGCAGCCGCAATGAAAAGCCGATGACCCGGTACTTTCCCGAGCTGGTGGAGGCGCTGAAGGCCAATCTGCCGGAGCGCTGCGTGGTGGACGGCGAGATCATCCTGGTCAGTGCTTCCGGGAAACGGCTGGACTTTGAGGTGCTGCAGCAGCGCATCCATCCGGCCGCCATTCGGGTGAAGCTGCTCGCCGAGCAGACGCCGGCGGCATTCGCGGCCTTTGATCTGCTGGCGCTGGAGGACACCAGCTACTTGGACCGTCCCTATGCCGAACGCCGCAGCGCCCTGGAACAGGCGCTGGCCGGCGCCGCGGCTCCGGTGTACCTGACCAACCGCACCACCGATCCGGCCACGGCGCGGCGCTGGTTCGGGGAGTTCGAGGGGGCCGGACTGGACGGCATCATCGCCAAGCCGCTGGGGGACGTTTATTCGCCCGGCAAGCGAGCCATGGCCAAGTTCAAGCACGAACGCACCGCTGACTGCGTCCTGGCCGGCTACCGGGTGCACAAGAGCGGGCCCGACGCGGTGGGTTCCCTGCTGCTGGGCCTCTACAACGACGACGGCGCCCTCACCAATGTGGGCGTCGCCGGAGCCTTCACCATGGCTCGGCGGCGTGAACTGTTCTCCGAACTGCAGCCGCTGATTTCCGACTCCGCCGAGCATCCCTGGACGGCGGAGAAGCAGGAAACCGGGACCCGTACGCCGCGCAACTCCGAGGGCAGCCGCTGGAGCGGAGACAAGGACCTGTCCTTCGTGCCGCTGCGGCCCGAGCGGGTGGTGGAGGTCAAGTACGACCACATGGAGGGCGAACGCTTCCGCCACACCGCCCAGTTCCTGCGCTGGCGTCCGGACCGCGCGCCGGAGTCCTGCACCTATGACCAGTTGGAGGAGCCGGTGAAGTTTGACCTGGCCGAGGTGCTGATCAGCTAGCGGCGGTGCTGATCAGCTGGCGGCCGGAACCCGGCCTTTCCTAACCGCGTCCGCGGCAGCCCCGGCCGTGCCCGTCCCTGTCGAACAGCTCCACTGTCTCCGTGATGGCTGCCAGATAACCCTCGCGGTAGCCGGCGGCAGTGGGATGCAGGCCAAACGGTTCAGTCGCAGGGACGATCCAGGAATCCGCGGAGCCGATTCCGTGACCGGTGAAGACCTCCGTGACATCCACGAACGTTCCGTCACCAACCTGCCCGGCGACCAGCGCATTCAATATGTCGGTGCCGGCGTTGAACAGGTTCTGCGCTTCAATGCTCAGTACGCCGGGGGTGGTGCCCTCGAACAGGTGCGGATAGCCGGCCACCACGAGTTCAGCCCGCGGCGCGGCCGCTTCGATGGCGGCGAAGCTCGCCTGCAGCTGGGGAACGACGGCGGTCTCCGCGTACTCCTGTGCCGCGGCAATTGCCGGGGCACAGGCGGCCGGCAGCACCGGCCCGGCGCACGCCGCCGCCACCGGGCCGAACAGCACATCGTTGCCGCTGATCGTGACCGTCACCAGATCGGTCCGGTGGTTCAGCAGATCCGCGGAAACGGCGGCGGAAATTTGCTCCGGCAGATCCACCGGACCGGCGGGCGGTGCCGGCGGCGTGGTCAGGGCGGTGGCACCGGTACAGGACTGGTTGCTGTCCAGCTCCACGCGCGGCAGGGCATCCAGCAGGGCCGGATATCCCTCGGCGGTGCGGCCGCAGGCGTCCAGGGCCGGCCCGCCGCCGACGCCCGCGGCGAAGGAGTCGCCAAACGCCACGTAGTCGACGGTCCGGTCCCTGCCGTGGCCCTTGCCGCCGTGGTCGCCGTGGCCGTGGCCCTTCCCGCCGTGGCCGTGGCCGTGGCCCTTGCCGTCGCCTCCGCCGGCCCAGCCGCCGCCGCGTCCGTCGGGCTGTGCCTGCTGTCCCGAGCCGCCCGCCGGGGCCGACTCTGCCGCAGTTGCCGGCGCTGCCGCGGCGCCCGGCAACAACCCGGTGAGGCTCAGTACCAGCGCGCCGATGAATCCTGCCCGGCGCAACCCGGGTGGCGGCGTGGGCGTGGGATGAAGGCTGGTCGTGGCGCTCTGGTCCAAATCGCGCATGGCAGTTCCTTTGCTGGTCCGGATGTGCGACACCAAACTAGTCCGGCGGAGGGCCCGGGCAGGAGTCCCGGAGCGCAGAAGCGGGTAAATTCCCCGTTGTTGCCGTGCTGCTTTGGCGAGCTTGCAGGGCGTGCGGCGCCAAGTGTCTCCTGCCCTGTCTTCCTTCCCATGCCTGCCCTCCTGCCCTGTCTGCCTGCCAAGGGCGCGGGGGTTGCGGGGCGCCGTCGTACTTGCGGCGCTGTCATCAGCCCGCTCCAGCGCACGGGTTCCCACTGTATGAGCACTCGTGGGGCTGGTGGGGGCCCAGGAGGCAACACCTGCCACAGAGAGTGGGAACCAGTGCGTGCCGGGTGCGGCAGCTCAGACCCGGGCAGGGTTATTGCCCGCGGTCGTCGTTTCGGTTCCCGACCCCGGTCGTGCAAGGCCGCCGTCGCCATCGCCGTCGCCGTCGCTCCGCCGTCGCCGTCGCTCCGCCGTCGCCGTCGCTCCGCCGTCGCCGTCGCTCCGCCGTCGCCGTCGCTCCGCCGTCGCTCCGCCGTCGCTCCGCCGTATCGACCGCGGTGCTGTCGTTGGCCCGCTCGCGCGCACGGGTTCCCACTGTTTGAGCACTCGCGGGGCTGGTGGGGCCCCAGAAGGCAACACCTGCCACAGGGAGTGGGAACCTGTGCGCCACGCACGAATTGACGGGGAGCAGTGGTTAATGCGCGGGTTTGTGCAGCGGCGGGACAGCGCACACCGCAGTGCCGTAGGTTGAAGGCGTGACTGCGTGTGAGGCTGGGGCCAACGGCGGGAAAATGACTCTGATGCACCGGGAGCCACGTGCCTGACTGGCTGGATCCACAGGTGTTCCTGGCGGATCCGGCGCTGGGGCCGTGGGTTGTCCTGCTGGTGTGCGCCATCGTGTTTGCCGAAACCGGACTGCTGGTCGGTTTTTTCCTGCCCGGCGATACCCTGCTGTTCACTGCCGGGCTGCTGGTGTCCACCGGAACGGTTGACGCCAGTGTGTGGGTGCTCGGGCTGCTTATTTCAGCGTCCGCGTTCGCCGGCGACCAGCTGGGCTATTGGATTGGCAGGACGGCCGGTCCCACGGTGTTCTCCCGGCCGGAGTCGCGCATTTTCCGGCGCGAGAACGTGGACCGGGCCGAGCAGTTTTTCGCCCGTCACGGCGGCAAGGCGGTGACCCTTGCCCGGTTCGTGGGAATCGTGCGGACCTTCACTCCGGTGGTGGCCGGGGTGGCGAGGATGCGCTACCCCGTGTATGTGGCATTCGACGCCGCCGGTGCCCTGCTCTGGGGGATGGGGCTGACGCTGCTGGGCTACCTTCTGGGGAACCGGTTCCCCTTTATCCGTGACCATCTGGACCTGCTCATCGTGGGAGTCGTCCTGCTCACCACAGCGACCATTGCGCTCACGCTGCTGCAGCAGCGCCGGTCCGGTGCCTCCGCCCCGGCCCGGTCCCGGGCCCCGAAGCCGGCCCCGAACAAGCCGGTCCGGAACAAGCCGGTCCGGCCCCGGGCACGGAACAAGCCGGCGCCGGAGCCGGGCGACTGAATCGCCCCGCTCCGGCGCGGTTATCAGTTCCGGCTGTCCGCGCTGATCGGCTCGGTGGCGCCGAGGGCGTCCAGCACAAACGCGTAGTCCCAGGCCCGGTCCTTCCACGCCTCGTACCGTCCGGACGCGCCGCCGTGGCCGCCGTCCATTTCGATCTTCATCACGATCGGCTCGGATCCGGTGGTCACCTCGCGCAGCTTGGCGACCCACTTGGCCGGCTCCACGTACAGCACCCGGGTGTCGTTGAAGGACGTCACCGCGGCAATGCGCGGATAGTCAACGGCCCGGATGTTCTCGTACGGGGTGTATTCCTTCATGTACCGGTAAACCTCGGGATCGGTGATGGGATTGCCCCACTCCTCCCACTCCAGCGCCGACAGCGGCAGCTCCGGATCCAGGATGGTGGTCAGGGCATCCACGAAGGGCACCTGCGCCACGATGGCCTTGTACTTCTCCGGCGCCAGGTTCGCCACGGCGCCCATCAGCAGGCCGCCGGCCGAACCGCCCATGGCCGCGATCCGGGAGGGATCCGCCCAGCCCGAGGACGCAATGTAGTCGGTCGCCGCCACGAAGTCGGTGAAGGTGTTTTTCTTCTGCAGCTTCTTGCCCTGGTCGTACCAGGTGCGGCCCATCTCGCCGCCGCCGCGGATGTGCGCGACGACGAACAGGACGCCGCGGTCCAGCAGCGACAGCCGGGCGACGCTGAAGGCCGGATCCATGCTGATCTCGTAGCTGCCGTAGGCGTAGACCAGGGCCGGATTGCTGCCGTCCTGCTTCAGTTCCGCGCGGCGCAGCACTGACAGCGGTACCCGGGTGCCGTCGTCGGCCGTGGCCCACGCGCGCTCCGCCACGTACTCGGCGGCGTTGTAGCCGCCCTTGACCGGCGTTTCCTTGCGCAGCTCCAGCTCGCCCGTGGCCAGCACGTAGTCGTAGACGCGCGGCGGCGTCAGGTAGGAGGTGTAGCTGAGTCTGATGATCGGGGAATCAAACTCGGCGTTGGCCAGGTTCGCGGTGTAGAGCTCCTCGTCGAAGGCCGGCTCCACCGGATCGCCCTGCATCTCGGTGCCCAGGCCCTCCAGCGGCAGGACCTGCACCCGCTCGGTGGTGTCCTTGCGGACCGAGACGATGACGTGGGTCCTGGTGACGGCCGCGCCGTTGACGCGGACGGCGTCGTCGTGCGCCACCACCGTGTTCCAGTGCTGTTCGGCCAGCGGCAGCGCGAAGTCAGCTTCGGCCACCAGCGAGAGCATGGAGTTCAGCGCATCCTTGTTGTGCGTGATCAGGTAGTGGCGCTCGCCGGCCAGGGTGACGGGCTCGGCCTCGTACAGGATGCGCTCGCTGCGCGGGATCAGGGTGCGGACCTCGCCGGCGGGATCCTCGAAGTCCAGGACGCGGTACTCGGAGTATTCGGAGTTGCTGATGCCGATCAGCAGCTGCCGGCGGTCCGCGGAGAGGTCGAAGCCGGTCCACATGGCGACGTCGTCCTCCTGGTAGATGACGACGTCGTCCTCCACCGGGGTGCCCAGCGTGTGCGCCTTGATCTGGTAGGGGCGCCAGGAATCGTCGACGACGGTGTAGAACACGCGGGTGCCGTCGGGGGAGAAGGCGAGGGAGTAAAAGACGTTGGCCACCGTGTCCGGCAGCAGCTCGCCGGTGCGCAAATCCTTGATCCGCAGGGTGAAGCGCTCGTCGCCGGCGTTGTCCTCGGAGTAGGCCAGCAGGTTCCCGTCCTCGGTCACGGCCAGCCCGCCGAGCGAGAAGAACGGCTTGCCCTCCGCCTCGGCGTTGCCGTCGATCAGCAGCTGCTCGCCGGGCACCGGAACGCCGGGCTCGACGACGGGCGGGGTCCAGTCCGCGTCCAGGTTCCCGGTGTCCTGCGCGGCCGTGCGGCAGTGGATGGAGTACTGCTTGCCCTCTTCGGTGCGGGTGTAGTACCACCAGCCCTTTTTGCGGGCGGGCACCGAGAGGTCGGTTTCCTCGGTGCGGTTCTTGATCTCGTCGAAGATTTCCTGCCGCAGCTTTTCCTGGTGCGCCGTGATCTCCTCCATGTAGGCGTTTTCGGCCTTCAGATGAGCCACGACGTCGGGGTTTTCCTTCTCCCGCAGCCACTCGTAGTCGTCAACGAAGGTGTCGCCGTGATGGACGCGTTCGGTGGGGACCTTTGGAGCAACGGGAGGATGGGAGGAAGTAGTCATGCCCCGAATATATCGACCCCTGTCCGGGGGACGAAGGGTCCCGCGCTGTTTATGCTGGGGGCTTACCGACGCGACCGGCAGGGGAGAACGCCATGGCAGCAGGGGAAGCGGGCAACACCGGCAGGGCTTTGGTGCTGGGCGGCGGAGGGCTGAGCGGGATCGGCTGGGAGATTGGCCTGCTGCTGGGGCTCGCGGAGCGCGGCGTGGACCTGACGGCGGCCGACGTCGTGATCGGCACCTCAGCGGGGTCGGTGGTGGGAGCCCGGCTGCGCAGCGGAGTGGCGCTGGAGGATGCCTACCGCCGGCAGCTGGAGCCGCCCGGCAGCGAAATTCCGGCGGTACTGAACCTGCGCAGCATTGTGCTGCTGGTGGGTCCGAAGCTGCTGGGCGGATCCGATGCCGCCGTCGGTCGGCGGATCGGACGGTCGGCGCTGCGGTCGCGGACCGTGGACCCGGACGTGCGCCGGGCGGTGATCGAAAAGCGGATCGGCAGCGGGGGCTGGCCGGAGCGGCCGTTGCTGATCACCGCGATTGATGCCGTCAGCGGGGAACGCCGGGTGTGGAACCGGAGCAGCGGAGTGAGCCTTGTGGACGCCGTTTCCGCCAGCTGCGCGGTGCCCACCGTGTGGCCGGCCATTCCGATCGCCGGACGGAAGTACATCGACGGCGGATCGGTGTCCTCGACCAACGCCGATCTGGCCGCCGGCGCCGCCGCTGTCGTCGCGGTGGCGCCCGTTGCGCAGGCGGTGCGCAGGCGCTGGGGCATCCATGCCGAACTGGCTGCCCTGGGTTCCGGAACCCGACGCGTGGCGCTCACCCCGGACCGCGCCGCAGCCGCAACCATGGGCCGGCACTCCCTGGATCCGGCCTGGCGGGCGGCTGCGGCCCGTGCCGGTTACGCTGCGGCGGCAGCCGAGGCCGGGCGAATCCGCGAAGTCTGGGCCTGACGCTGCGGTCAGGCTGAGATTTTCAGCGCAGCAGGAACCAGGCTGACACGGCGGCAGCGTTGAGGAACAGCAGCCAGTTGCCGAGCACGCCCAGCAGCGTATGGCCGAAGGACGAACGCGGACGGCCGGACACCGGCTCCACCACCGGGTCGTCCGCTGACTGCTTGCTGAACTGTCCCCAGAGGGAGGTGGCCAGCAGGACGGCGCCGCCGACCAGTGCCGTCGGGGCGGCCGGCAGCACAAAGAGCACCACGTCGCCGGCCAGCAGCAAGATCGCGACCTGCAGGCCGAAAACGGCAGCGCCGGCCAGACCCGCCCGCCAGAGCGGACCGCGGAGCAGGAACCCCATGTACAGCGGCGCGCAGGCAAGCAGAAGCAGTGCGGTCAGCACGATCAGGAATCCGGGCACGGTGACGTGGACGCTGGCTTCAGCGGAACTGACTGCTGCGGCCACCGCGAAGAAGCCGAGCAGGCCGAGGCAGGTGGGAACCATCAGGGCGGCCCAGGCGGAGCGCGACATGCGGCGGCGGGGCAGGTCCAGGCTCTCGGCGTAGGACCGAGGATCACCGAAAACCTCTGCGGGCGTGCCGCCGGCGTCGGCCAGGAATTCCTGAGCCGAGGCCACCGCATCGCCGATGGCATCGCCGGGCACGTCCAGAAGCCGCAGCTCCACCATGAAGTCGTCGAACCAGCGGCGCGTGGCCTTCACCGGCGTCGCGTTGTCTCGGTTGTCACGGATTTCCATCAGTGCCCCCTTCCGGGATCCGGGTATGGTGTCCGGGCTGGTTCAGATAGCCGTCCACGGTGGCGGCGAACCGGGCCCACAGCTCGCGCTGCTCGGCCAGTTCCCGGCGTCCGGGGGCGGTGAGGGAGAAGTACTTGCGGCCCGGACCGCCGTCGCCGGCGCGCCACTGCGTGGTGACCCAGCCGGCGGCTTCGAACCGGGTCAGCAGCGGATACAGAGTGCCGCCCTTGACGGTTCCGAAACCCTGCTCCTCAAGCTCAGCGGCGATGGCGTAGCCGTAGGTGGCACCGCCGTCGAGCGCCTTCAGGACGCTCAGGCCGAGCGTTGCCCGCATCCAGTCGCTGGGCCAGGAAGTGTTCTGCATGGCTAGATACTGACATGTACTAGTTCGGCTGTCTACCTAGTTGCAACTTGTGCGGCCGGCCCCTGCGGGCCGCCCACGAACGGCGTCCATCCGGCCGGCGCGGCGGGTGATGTGCCGCGTGCCGGCGCCGGGAGTGCTGCGGCACTTGCCGCGCAAAAGTTGTCAGCGGCACAGTGGAGAGGGACGAAAACTGCGCCGGCCCGCCAGCCGGGACGCCACCGTGGATTGCGACGCTGAGGAAACTCCATGATCGACCTGAACGTCAAGGATGGCATTGCCGAAATAGTCCTGAACGCACCCCGCAAACTGAATGCCCTGAACGAGGCGGACCTGACGCAGCTGTCGCAGGCGTACGACCACGCTGCCTTTCCCGGAGTGCGCGCGCTCCTGCTGCGCGGGGAGGGCCGGGTCTTTTGCGCCGGGCGGGACATTTCCGGCGTCGACCCCGCCAACGATGACGCCTACGCGTATCTGGGGGAGCGGTTGACTCCGCTGATGCAGAAAATGGCGGGGTTCCCGGCGCCCACCTTCGCCGCAGCGCACGGCGCCTGCCTCGGAGCCGGGCTCGGCCTGCTGGTCGCCACCGACGTGGTGTACGTGGCCGGGAATGCCAAGATCGGATCCCCGTTCGCCAATCTGGGCGCCACCCTGGATTCCGGCGGCCACTGGCTGTTCACCGAACGGCTCGGCGCCCACCGGGCGCTGGACCTGATCTACACCGGCGACCTGATGAGCGGGGCCGAAGCCGTGGCCGCCGGTCTGTTCAGCCGCACCTTTCCGGCCGATGCCCTGTTGAAGCAGACCCGCGAGATCGTGGCCCGGGTGGCCCTCGGGTCCATCGGGGCCATGCGGGTTTCAAAAGCGCTGGTGGCCGAGATCCGTGACTCCCGGATCGGACTGTGGACGGCCATGGAGGAAGAAAGCCGGGCGCAGGGCGTCCTCAGCGGCACCAGGGACTATGCCGAGGGTTTCTCCGCCTTCATTGAGAAACGCAAACCCCTCTTTCAGGGCTGACCACTTGGAGAGGGTGCGGCGGCGTGGATGCCGGCGCACTGCCACGGCGCAGCGCCTCGCGCCTCGCGCCTCGCGCCTCGCCGTCACCGTATTCGACAACCTGTAGAAATGCGGGAAGAATGTTCTGCAGCCGGAGCAGGACATTGTGTCCGCCCGGCCCAAGTCATATCCGGGAGGGATCATGAGCACGCGCGCCGCACGCCTGATGCGCGGCTGGGCCGCAGCACTCGTGGCCACCGCCGTTGCGGCAACCTCCCATGTCCTGGCCGGCGGCACCATTCCGCACCCCTCCATCGTGCTGCTCTGCTTGGCGCTCTCCGCGATGGTCTCCTGCGCGCTGGCAGGCCGGTCGGTGTCACTGCCGGGCACCGCCGGGGCGGTTCTGGCCAGCCAGGGGATCTTCCATCTGTTCTTCACCGTCGGCGGTGCGGGAATCCCCTCCGGCTCCCTTCCTTCCGCTGCCGCGAACCAGTCCGGTCACGCGGCCCACGCGGATCCAGGCGCCCTGGCGCAGTTGGCAGAGGCCGGACAAGCCGGGGCCGGGATGGCTGCTGCCGGACATTCCTCGGCGCCGATGTGGATCGGCCACCTGCTCGCCGCAGCCGCTACCGTGGCAGCCATCCGCAACGGCGAGGCCGCCCTGCGGCGCATTCTGGAAGCCATGCGGCTGCGGATCACCGCCATCCTCCCGATTCTCCTTCCGCTGCCCCTTGGCCCGCGGATCCCCAAGCTTTCCACCCTGGTTCCGGTTGCTCCCCTCGGGAATCTCGGCGTCCCTCTGCTGGCGATGCGACATCGGGGACCGCCGGCTGCTGCCGCCTCCCTCTAGGCCCGCGCAGATCCGCACGCGCCTTCCCTCTCCAGCAGTCGCCGGCACCACGCCGGCGCAGGAAGCAGCCATGTCTTCGTACCACCCGCTCAACCCGTTCCAGTCTTTGTCCCCGCAAACCCGCGGCTCCTCCGGCTCTTTGCATCCGGTGATGGTCCGCGCCCTTGTGCTCGCCGCCCTGCTGTTTGCCGGACTCAGCGCGGTGTTGGCCTCGGCCCCGCCCGCACACGCCCATGACGAGCTGGTCGGCACGGTACCCGCCGCAGGAGAGCGCCTCGACGCGGCTCCGGCGGAACTGGAACTCGCCTTCAGCTCCCCGCTGATGGATCTGGGCAACCAGATCCTGGTGCTGGACGCTGACGGTCGGAACTGGGCGGAAAGCGCCCCCGTCCTGACCCGCGAAACCCTCGTTCAGCCGCTGCCGGCCAACATGCCCAACGGAGAATACTCGGTGCGCTGGCGTGCCGTCTCCTCTGACGGGCACCCGATCACCGGAAGCTACGAGTTCCTCGTCGGCGCCGACGCCGTTGCCGGCTCCGCCGCCACTGCGCTGCGGGCCGAATCCGGCGCCGCAGCACCGGACGACGGTGCCTCGGACGGCGCCTCGGAGGGCGCGGAAACCGCTGAGACCGCCGACAGCACCGAGGCATCCGACGACGGCGGACTTCCCGCCTGGCTGGTTCCCGGAATCCTTGGCGGAGTGACCGGCCTGGTCATTCTGGCCGTGTACTCAGTCGTGTCCCGCAGGCGGGCGCGGAACGGGAACGAGTAACCGCCAGCGGCCGGGCCCGGAGCCGGGCCCGGGGCCGGCGGGAAATCCGGGGTTGTCTCACCGGCCGGCCCGGACTAGGTTGGAAGCTGATGATCAGCATGCTGATGATTCGCCGCCAGGTTCCGTTGGCGGCGGTCGGCACGGATAGATGGAGGCAGACATGGCGGACAGCTATGATCCGAACAATGACCCGGCCAATCCCGACAAGCCCAAGGACGCCGGGAAAAACCTGCAGGACAACGCCCGGGAAGGCTCCGGCAACGCCGCGTCCAGCACCGAAAAGGGCGAGCATGCCAATCCTGATCCCGCGGCCGGCAACATCACCGGCCTCGAGCCCGGCGGCGGCGTTCCTCCGGGGGAGACTCCTCCCGCGGAAGACCAGATGAGCATGGACCAGGGGCACGACGAAGACTGACAGTCCCCGGCACGACGACGGCGGCGCCCCGCGCCCGGAATCATTCCGGTGCGGGGCGCCGCTTTTTTGTGTTCGCCGACCTTTGACCGGCCGGTTCCGCAACATTGCGTTCCGGCATGCTCCGCCGGCGTGGCCGCGATAGGTTGGAGGAAACAGCAGCTCACGGACCCAAAGGACGAACCAATGACCGACGCAACCGGGCAGAAAACCGCAACGTGGCGGGAGGTGGCTCCGCGGGTACTCGTGCGCACCAACCCCGGGTTCGGCATGAACACCGGCCTGGTCATCGGCGACGAGCGCGCCCTGATCATCGACACCGGCGCCGGCCCGCGGCAGGGAGCGGCCATTCTGGAGGCCGTCCGGGAACACACCGATCTTCCGTTGACGGTTGTGAACACACACGCTCACTTCGATCACTGCTTCGGCAACGCCATCCTTGCGGCCAGCGGCGTCGAGGACATTTGGGCCACCAGCAGCTGCGCCGCCGCCATCAGCGAGCACGGTGACTCCCAGCGCTCCGCCGTCGCCGCCCTGGAACCGGAGATGGCCGCCGGCAGCGGTGCCCACACCGCCATCCTGGCGCCCAACCGGCTGGTGGACGGCGCTCCGGTGGACCTGGACCTTGGCGGCATATCCGTCACGCTGTTCCATCTGGGCCGCGGCCACACAGACCATGACCTGCTGGTGGGCGCCGGAGACGTCCTGTTCACCGGAGACCTGGTGGAAGAGGGCGCCGACCCGTCCTTTGAAGATTCCTTTCCCAAGGAATGGATCCGCACGCTGGGCAAAATGGCTGCCCTCGACGATCTGTACAGCCTGTTCGTGCCCGGCCACGGCGCTCCGGTGACCGTGGACTTTGTGACGACGCAGATGAACAAGATGCGTGCCGCCGTCACCGTCACCCGCAGCGCCATGGAGCAGGCCTCCACCGACATGACCAAGGCCATCCCCATCCTGCCGTACGGCCCGGAACAGTCCCGATCCCTGCTGATGCGGTTGCGGACCCTGGCCCGCTGGAAATGGCTCAAGTGATCGGAAACTGCAACCAGCCGGAAATTCCTCAAAGAGTAAGGGCGATACGCTGAATCGGTGCCTGCCGATTCCTTCAGCCTCAAGACCATAGCCGTCCCGGCATTCGGGCCCACCCTGCTGTATGGCCTGGCCACCGGTGCCATTCTGCCGGTCATCGCGCTGACCGCGCGGGACCTGGGCGCCACTGTGGCGCTGGCCGCACTGGTGATTACGCTGACCGGCATCGGATCCCTGCTGACCAACGTTCCGGCCACGGTGCTCACCACCCGGTTCGGGGAGAAGTGGGCGCTGGTCATCGCGGCGCTGTGGTGCGCCGCTGCCATGGCCACCGCAGCCCTGGCCCCGGTGCTCTGGCTCTTTGCCCTGGCCGTGTTCATGGTGGGCATGGCCGGGTCGGTGTTCGGCCTGGCGCGGCAGAGCTATCTGACCGAGGCCGTTCCGATCCACTACCGGGCCCGGGCGCTGTCCACGCTGGGCGGGGTGAACCGGATCGGCGTTTTCGCCGGGCCCTTCGCCGCCGCCGGCGCCATCCACATCGCCGGAACGCCCGGCGCCTACTGGGTGGGCGCCGCGGCGGCACTGCTGGCGGCCATCATCAGCCTGCAGGTCCCCGAACTCCGCGTCCCGGCAGACAGGATGCGGCACACCGCCGGCGGGAACCCTGCGGTGCCGGCGCCGCAGGCGCCGACGGTTCGCTCCGTCCTTGCCAGCCATGGCCGGGTGTTCCGGACCCTGGGTCTCGGCATCCTGCTGATCGCAGCGGTGCGGGCCTCGCGGCAGGCAGTGATTCCGCTCTGGGCCCAGCACATTGGCCTGGATCCCACGCAGACCGCTCTCATCTACGGGCTGTCCGGCGCGATCGACATGCTGATCTTCTATCCGGCGGGCAAGGTCATGGACCTGAAGGGCCGGCGCTGGGTGGCTGTGCCCTGCATGCTGACCATGGCGGCCGGACTGGCGCTGATGCCGCTGACGAGCGACGGCACGGGTTTGCTGCTGGTGTCCCTGATCCTGGGCTTCGGCAACGGAATCGGGTCCGGCATCGTGATGACGCTGGGCGCTGACTTCTCCCCGTCGCCGGGGCGCCCGCAGTTCCTGGGCATCTGGCGGCTGCTCGCCGACAGCGGCACCATGGCCGGGCCGGCGCTGCTCTCCGCGGTGACCGCCCTGGTCTCCCTCTCGGCCGGCATCGGTGCCACAGCGGTGCTGGGCGTGCTGGGTGCGGCGGCGCTGTGGCGGTGGGTGCCCAAGGGGCGGCCGGGCTACGGGCCGGTCAGCGGGCCCGAGGGTAAACCCGCCGGGCCGGTCAGCGGGTCCGATCTCCCGCCTGCATAGAGAACAGCCAGCAGGCCAGTGCGCTGAGCACGTACCCCACCCCGATGATCAGGCTCAACCCGGACCAGAAGTACAGCAGCATGGACTCGCTGCTGCCCAGCACCGTTGCTCCGCTGGTGGCATACAGGTAGGAGCCGACGGCAACCAGCAGCGCGAGCAGCCCCGGAATCGAGCAGAGCGCGGCGAACACCGGAACGCTGCCCCGGCCCTTCCCTCCGGCGGGCCAGTAGTTCCAGTCAGGCGTGGTCCGCAGCAGCACCAGCCCGCCGATCAGCGTCCAGGTGCCCACCACCAGGAAGGAGGCGACGACGTCGGCCGGGCGGTGCCACAGGTTGATGAACGTCGCCGCTCCGGCGAGCACCGCGTAGCTGCCGCCGAATGCCGCCACCGCCGGACGCCAGCGCGGAGATGCGAGCAGGAACACCACAGCGGCAGCGGAGGCCGCCAGGGTGGTGTGGCCCGAGGGCAGCGAATTGAAGTCCAGGGTGATGACGCCGCGGTCCGGGCGGTCGAAAAAGAACCGTTTGAGCAGTTGGCTGCTGATGTTGGCCGCAGCGAACGTGCTCAGCGCGACCACCGCAGGGGCCAGCCGCCGTCGGCGCACCGTGGTCACCAGCACGACCGCGCCGGCAATGAACACCGACAGCAGCGGCAGGCTGTCGAGGAATTCCAGGACCGGAACCCGGCTGCCGGGCATCACCAGCTCGGCTTCGCGCCAGGCTGATTCATCCGCGAGCTGGCCGGTGGTGGTGCGGACAAACGCCCAGTAGGTCACCGCGACAGCGGCCGCGCACAGCAGGGCACCGAACAGGAACACAGCAGCGTTGTGGGCAGGGCGGCGCTGGATCGGAGCACGGCTGTTCAGGAGATTGCGGGTATTCATCGCCTACTAGTCTGCCATTGGATCTTGGCACTTGGCTGAACGACCGCCGCGACCGGCCTTATGCGGCGGCGTGCACTGGCCGGGACTAGGCTGGCTGGGTGGCTATCCCTGATATTCCCCCGGTGACCGGGTTCCGTCCGGATCTCTCCGTCCTGCTCTCCGAGGCCCGCGTCGTCTCGGTGCCCATGCGGGTGAAGTTCCGCGGCATCCTGCACCGCGAGGCCCTGCTGCTGCCCGGCCCGGCCGGCTGGGGCGAGTTCTCCCCGTTCCCCGAGTACGACGACGCCGAGGCCGCGCCCTGGCTTGCCGCCGCCCTGGAGGCGGCGGGGGAGGGGTACCCCGAGCCCGTCCGCACCACGGTGCCGGTCAACGGCACCGTGCCCGCCGTCGGCGTGGCCCAGGTCGAAGGCATCCTTTCCCGCTTCGGCGCGGTGTCAGCCGTGAAGGTGAAAGTGGCCGAGCGCGGCCAGACCGTCGCCGAGGACCTGGCCCGGGTGGCTGAGGTCCGCCGGTTGCTGCCCGACGCCGGGATCCGCGTGGATGCCAACGGCGGCTGGGACGTGCCCACCGCCGTCGCCGCCCTGGAAGCCCTGGCCGAGGCGGGGCTGGAATACGCCGAGCAGCCGGTGCCGGACATCGCCGGGCTGCGCGCGGTCCGGGAAGAACTCGCCCGCCGCGGCATTCCGGTCCTGATTGCCGCCGATGAGAGCGTGCGCAAGGAAACCGACCCGCTGCGGGTGGCGCGCGAGGACGCCGCGGATTTGATCGTGGTCAAGGTGGCGCCGCTGGGCGGAGTGCGCCGGGCCCTGGCCATCGTGGCCGCGGCCGGCCTGCCCGCCGTTGTCAGCTCGGCGCTGGATACCTCGGTGGGGATCCGTGCCGGCGTGGCGCTGGCCGCGTCGCTGCCCGAGCTGCCGTACGCCTGCGGGCTGGGCACGCTGTCGCTGATGACCGGCGACGTGACGGAGGAATCGCTGCTGCCCGACGGCGGAGCGCTGGCGGTGCGCGATGTGCCGGTGTCCGGGGAGCTGCTGGAGCGCTATGCCGCCGATGAAGACGTGACCCGATGGTGGCTGGACCGGCTGGCGCGGGTGTACGCGCAGCTGCCGGCGGTTCCGGGGGCTTCTGGCCTTCCCGGCGCCGCGCAGCAGTAGTTCGCCGCGGTTTCCCTGCCACTTTGGGATTCTGCTGCCGTTTTGGGATTCTGCTGCCACTGCGCAGTGGCAGCAGAATCCCAAAACGGTCGATTTTTCCCAGAAGGGAGGATTTCGGCTCGTCAGGTAGCGCGTTTGGTAGCCTCGCACCTACGAGAGCAGGTCCACGGCCGATCACGGGGGCGCAGAACCATGCAGGTGTTGCAGCTAAGTGTCATCGTTCTTATCGGGCTGAGCCTGGGCGTTGCGAGCAGCCCGGCGCGCATCCCGGACATGAAATGGATTCCCTGGCTGGGCTCTGCCGTCCTGACAGCCTGGAGCTATGCGGCCCTTCTGATTCTCTGGGAGATTTCCCTGATCGAAGCCCTTCTCTTTCTGGTCGCCGTCTTTGGGGGATCGGTCCTTTGCGGAGGCAGGCTGTGGCAGCAACTTGGCCTGGAACCCGGACTTTCATACTGGGAATGGGTGAAGCGCGACTTCGTCCACACGCGGTACCTGCGCCGCCTATACCGGACCTCCAACGCGGGTCGTTAGCACGAGTTGGACGCGCGGCGGCCGGGCAGCGTTTCGCCCCTTTCGTTTTGACACAAAAGTACCGCGGCGCAACGATGGGGATTTCCACACAGGGAGGCAAATCGTGAAATATGCACTTTCCTTGGCGCTTTTGTTCCTTGCCGCCGGTGGCCTGGCCGCTTGGATCGTTGCGGACAATCTTCTGCTGGGTCTGGGAATGACGGCGCTGGCGCTGGTGCTGTGGGCCGGCGCGCCCAGCGTCTTGGGACGGGTGGGATCCGAAGCCGCCTCAGCCGCAGGAATCGATCCGCGGCAAGTTCGGGAATACCGTTCCAGCCATCCCGGCGCAACGATCGCTGACGGCATCCGCGCTACCGATCCGAGCCGCTGACAAGCTCAAGCGGCAGGACTGCTCAGAAGGCCCGCTCGGCGACGTTCACCCGGGTCGCGGAATCCAGGGCAGCCTTGACCCGGTCGGCCGGTGTCGGAGCGGGAACGGAGGACATCAGCTCCTGGTCGGGGGTGCTCTGATCCGCGAGATAGATGCGTGTGTAGCCTGCGGACTCAGGCTCAAACTTCCAGGAGTCGGCAAGCGTTCCGGCGTCCAGCGTGTCAAAGCCCAGCAGGTCAATGAGCGCGGCGGCTTCGGCCTTCAGGCGGGCATCGTCGGAGGCGATGGGCAGGGTGGTGCGATCCGGAGCACCGCTGGGGCGGGCCAGGAGGGGAATGTGGTGCGCGAGGATATTGCCGAACGCCTTGACGTAGCGTGCGCCGCCGAGCAGTTCCTGCACCAGTTCGCTCGTCGTCTTGCTTCCGTTGTCGAGCTCCGCGATGCGGCCGTCGCGGGAGGGGTAATAGTTGCTGGTATCCAGGACAATCTTACCCTGCAGCAGTCCGGCCGGCAGATCCTCGACGGCGGCCAGCGGAATCGAAAGCACCACCGCATCACCAAGGCTGGCTGCCTCTTCGACAGTGCCGGCCTTCGCCAGCGGTCCGAGTTCGGCAACGAGCCCCTGCAGCGAGTCGACGCCGCGCGAGTTCGCGATGACCACGTTCATCCCCGCTGCAACGGCGAGCCGGGCAATTGCCGATCCAATGTTTCCGCTTCCGATGATTCCAAGCGTTGGCATTTCTGTTCCCTTCAACAAATGTTCAATGGTCCGGGCGGTGCGCCGTGCCGGCGCGCGGCTCCCTTGGGTCAAACCTCCCGTTCCCCTGCAGAATTCCCGGCGGGGGAGCGTTGCCGGAACGGGCCTCTGCCTGACATGTTCATCCGGCGTTCAACAATCATCCTTCTGTACGTCGCCTGGCACTGCGAGCGTGGGCAGCGACACAACCGCCGGAGGAAGGCCCGAACCCTTGTCGAACCTGTTGAACCCCGAACCCGCTGCCGCGCCGAATGCCGCACAACACCCCGCCCCAAACCCCGCACCGGCCAGCCCCGCCCCGCGGAAAAGGCTGCTGCCGATGCTGGGACACACCCGCGGCAAGCGCAGCGCGGTCACCTGCGCCCTGAAATGCGACAACGCCTGCAGCAAAGCCGTGTGCAACACCTCCGCCAACAGCTACTTCCGGGACATCGTGTCGGCGGAGTTCTCCCGGCGCACCGCTTTGGGCGCCGGTGCGGCCGGGGTGCTGGGCGCGGCCGTGCTGGCCCTGAGCGGTCCGACGCCGACGGCGGCAGCGGCAGCGCCGTCGTCGGGCCGCGGAGCCAAGACCGCACGCCTGGGTTTTACGCCCATCGCTCCGGTGGACGCCGCGGTGGACAGCTTCGACGTCCCCGCGGGCTATGACTGGGAACCGCTGCTCCGCTGGGGTGATCCGCTGTTTGCGGATTCGCCGGAGTTCAGTTTCGGCGCGCAGAACGCCGCCGCGCAGGCCCGCCAGTTCGGCTACAACAATGACTATCTGGAAATCCTGCGCCAGCCGAACGGCAAAAAGGGCCTGCTCGTCTGCAACCACGAGTACGTGAACCCGGAAATCATGTTTCCGGCGGCTCCGGCCTCGGCCGCGGAGGAAGCGGAGCGGCGCAACATCTTCCGCAGCGCCGTCGGCATGTCAGTGGTGGAACTGGAACGCGGCTCGCGTGGCACGCCCTGGTCCTACGTCCGCGGCGCCCGGCTGAACCGCCGCATCACCCTGGACACCGTCTTCGAACTCACCGGACCGGCGGCCGGCTCCGACCTGCTGAAAACCGCAGCCGATCCGCAGGGCCGGTACGTGTCCGGCACGCTGGGCAACTGCGCCGGCGGCAGCACCCCGTGGGGCACGGTGCTCTCCGGCGAGGAAAACTTTAACGGCTTCTTCCGCACCGAGGGCAGCAGCGCGGAGGACAAGCGGTACGGGCTGGGCAGCCAGCCCACGGCGATGGGCTGGGAAAAGGAAGACCCGCGGTTTGACGCCCGCAGCCCGGAAACCCGGAACGAGCCCAACCGGTTCGGCTACATCGTGGAACTGGACCCGGAGGACCCGGCGTCGGTGCCGCGCAAGCACACCAGCCTGGGCCGGTTCAAGCACGAGGGCGCCAACGTCATCATCGCCCGCAACGGCAAGGCCGTGGCATACTCCGGCGACGACGAGCGCTTCGACTACCTCTACAAGTTCGTCTCCAAGAACAAGTACCGGAAGAACGACAAGCGCCACAACATGACGCTGCTGAGCGAAGGCGACCTGTATGTTGCCCGGTTCGCCGGCAACTCGCCGGCGGCCGAAATCGACGGCACGGGAGCCGTTCCGTCCGACGGCGGATTCGACGGGCGAGGCACCTGGCTGCCCCTTGTGGTGCGCGGCAAGTCGACGGTTGCCGGCATGAGCGTGGAGGAAGTGCTCGTCTACACCCGGCTGGCCGCTGACAAGGCCGGTGCCACCAAGATGGACCGCTGTGAAGACGTGGAGCCCAATCCCGCCACCGGCCGCGTCTATGTGGCCTGCACCAACAACTCCAACCGCGGTGTGGACGCGACGGCGCCCGCCGACGAGGCCAACCCACGGCGGGAAAACCGCGACGGACACATCGTGGAAATCATGGAGGCCCGCGACGACGCAACGGCCACCGACTTCCGCTGGAACCTGCTGATGCTCTGCGGGGATCCGGCCCAGGGCGGCGCCACCTATTTCAGCGGCTATCCCCGGGACAAGGTCAGCCCCATTTCCTGCCCGGACAACCTGGCCTTCGATTCCGCCGGCAACCTCTGGATCTCCACCGACGGGGCGCCGTCGGGCATCGGCTACAACGACGGACTGTTCAAGGTCGGGCTTGCGGGGCGGGAACGCGGGAAGGTGGAACAGTTCCTGTCGGTCCCGCGCGACGGCGAAACCTGCGGGCCGGTGATCCACGATGAGGAATCCATGGTGTTCGTGGCCGTGCAGCACCCCGGGGAGGACGGCAGCTACGGCGCGCACACCTCCTACTTTCCGGATTACGTGCCCGACGGCGGGGCGCCGGCCCGCGGCGAAGTCCGGGCTCCGCGCCCGGCGGTGGTGCAGGTCTTCAGCCAGGACACCAATCCGGGCCGGCCGGGTCACAAGGGACGCGGCGGAAAGGGGCGCGGCGGAAAGGGCCGCGGTTAGGCCCGGCGCCGGACAAACCCGGAACGCCGGAGGGGCGGTGTGCCTTCGTCCCTCCGGCGCATAGGGTGTGGAGATGATTCCTCCTCCTACGGCCCGGCTCCGGTTCCGTGAAATGACCGCAGCGGACCTCGGGAACATGGCAGCGCTCCTTGGCGATCCCGCCGTCATGACCTACTACCCGGCGCCCAAGACCCGGGACGAAGCCCTGGGATGGATCGCCTGGAACGAGAAGAACTACACGGACCACGGCCACGGCCTGTGGATCGTGGAGAGCCTCGACGGAACCTTCCTGGGTGACTGCGGCCTGACCTGGCAGGATGTCAACGGCCGGACGGAACTGGAGGTTGGCTACCATATGCGCGTCGACGTTCAGGGGCGGGGCTACGCCACGGAAGCGGCTGCGGCGTGCCGGGACCATGCCCGAGACGAGCTGCGGGTCCAAGAGCTGGTTGCCATCATTCATCCCGATAGCGCCGCCTCCCGGCGCGTTGCCGAAAAAATCGGCCTCCGGGACGTGGAAGACGCGCTCCGCGCCGACGGCCTGCGGAAGGTGCTGGGAATCAGCTTCGGATAGGTTTCTCCCATGCCCACCTTTGACGCAGTGATCTTCGACTGGAGCGGCACGCTGGTGCACGATCCGCCGCTTCGTGAACGGGTCGCCGTCGCCGGCGCCAGGCTGGGCCGCCCGGAGTCGCCGGTCGAGAACCTGGTCCGGGGATAAGCCATGACCCCCGGCAACTACTACGCCACTCCCGAACTCGCGGCCGCCTACGACACCGACAGCGAGGGCCGCCGCGACCTGGACTTCTACCTGGACCTGGCCGCCGGGCTGGGCGCAGCACGGATTGCCGACATCGGGGCCGGAACGGGTCTGCTGTGCAGCCTGCTGGCCGGCGAGGGGCACGAGGTAATCGGCGTCGAGCCGGAACGCACCATGCTCTCCGTGGCGGAACGCCAGGGACATGGCGCCTCCGTTTCGTGGCTGCACGGAACGGCCGAAAAGCTGCCGGCAGATTGGGCGGACCTTGTCCTGATGACGGGGCACGTTGCCCAGTACTTCCTGGACGACGGGGCGTGGGCAACAGGGGCGGCCCAGGCCGCGCGGGCCCTGCGGCCCGGCGGCCGCCTGGCTTTTGAAGTGCGCAATCCCGCGGCGGAAGCCTGGCGGAACTGGCAGACGGCGGGCAGCCGCCGCACCGCCCGGGGGACGGTCCGCACGGAAGTCCACCGCGACGGCGACCTGATAACCCACGTCGATTGCTGGGCCCAGGGCGCCCGCACCTGGACCACAACGGAAACCCTGAGGTTCCCCTCCCGGAAAGACATTCTGAGGGGGCTGGACTCGGCAGGGCTGACGGTGGACCGCACTTGGGGCGATTGGGACCACAGCCCGGTAAACCCGAAGTCGCCGGAATGGATCTTCCTGACCCACCCGGTCTAGCCGCACCCCGCCGGTCTACACTGGGCACCCTCACCGTGACCCGCCGAGCCCGAGGAGCGCCCCATGCCCGACTACGGCCGCACACTGCTCTTCGGCGCCTTCCTCACCCCGGCCGCCGCGCCGCCGCACCGGGCCGTGGAGCTGACCGTAGCGGCCGAGGCTGCGGGACTGGACCTGGCCAGCTTCCAGGACCACCCGTACCAGCCGCGGTTCCTGGACACCTGGACCCTGCTCTCCTATGCCGCGGCCCGCACCGAGCGGATCATGCTGGCCACCAACGTGCTGAACCTGCCGCTCCGCCAGCCGGTGCTCGTGGCCCGCAGTGCGGCCAGCCTGGATCTGCTCAGCGGCGGCCGGTTCGAGCTCGGACTCGGCGCCGGAGCGTTCTGGGACGCGATCGAGGCGGTCGGCGGGCAGCGGCTGGAACCGGGCGAAGCGGTCACCGGGTTGGCGGAGGCGATCCGGATCATCCGCGGCGTCTGGGAGGCGTCGGACCGCAGTCCGCTGCGGGTGGACGGGCGTGTGCATCACGTCAACGGCGCCAAGCGCGGTCCGGCTCCGGCGCACGACGTCGGCATCTGGCTCGGTGCCTACAAGCCGCGCATGCTCCGGCTCACCGGGGAAACGGCTGACGGGTGGGTGCCCACGCTGGGATATCTGCCCGGCGGGCCGGCCGATCTGGCAGCGCTAAACGCCCGGATCGACGACGCCGCCACCGCAGCGGGCCGCGATCCCGCCGTCGTGCGCCGGCTGCTGAACTTCAGCGGCAGCTTCTCCGCTGCCGGCGGCGGACTGCTGCGGGGACCGCCGGGCCAGTGGGCGCGGGAGCTGGCGCAGATCGCCCTGGAGCACGGCATTTCCGGCTTTCTTCTCGCCACCGACAGCGCCGAGGACCTGGACCGCTTCGGGCAGGAGGTGGCGCCGGAGGTTCGGGAGCTGGTCGCCGCTGCGCGGGGCGGGCTCCGAGTCGGAAAGTGAGCAGTCCAGTCAGGGGCCGACGTACTCTCCCGTGTAGGAATCAACCGTTCCTGCCTGGATGCCTTCGCACTGGGAAACCCCGCCGGGTGTCACGGGCACGTAGTTGAGGCAAAAAGCCTCGTAATAGGGCATTCCCTGCTGCCACGCGTTGTAGGCCTCGGCATGGGTGGCGAAGCGGAATCTGGTGGGACTTTCCTGCCAGGCGTTGCCGTAATCCATCGGCACGTCGGGATAGTCCGGCGGCATGTAGGTTTGGGGATTCTTGTAGAAGTAACACATCTGCGTGTCCCCGGAGGTGAAGAATGTGTCCCGGTCGCAGTACTCATCCATGGAAATTTTCCCGTTGAGGACCGCGTACATGGCCTCTTCCGGCGTCATCTCCAGAGCCGACTTGGAGCGTTCGGAGGTGGGAGCCGGTGGGGTGCTTGGAGGTGGCGCAGTACTAGGGGCGGGGCTGGGCGCATCGGTTGAGGTTGGGCCCGGCGCCGATGAAGCCGTTGAATCAGGTGCTTCGGCTGTCCCATTGGGGTTGGTGGTACAGGCCGCCAGGCTGATACAGACAGCGGCTGCGGCGGCAGTCAATTTTGCGGTGGGTTTCATGACGATTCCTTCGTCAGAGGATAAGCCGGTACCCGTTTAAGGCTCGCCCTGTGTCACCTCCGGAAACAAGGCCTCGCCGAAACCCGTGCATCCGTGCCGACCGACCTGCCGTCGCGGCACCGCCAGCGGAAGCCTTCCCGCTCAGGCGAGCGAGAGGAAGAGCTTCTCCAGGTCCTTTTTGTCCATGCTGCCGTCCTTCTGGGTGAGGCACTGCTCCAGGCCCGTGGCGATGATGGCGAAACCGGCCCGGTCGAGCGCCTTCGAGACGGCGGCCAACTGCGTGACGATGTCCTTGCAGTCCTTGCCCTCCTCCAGCATCCGGGTGACAGCGGTCAGCTGGCCCTGCGCGCGCTTGAGCCGGTTGATCACCGGGGTGAGTTCGGTGGGATCGAGTTGCACGGACGTCTCCAAACGTAGGGTTCTTGCTCCCAAGGCTATACCCCACCCGGTGTTTTGACTACCCCCGGGGGTATCCGACATACTCGGTGGGGTATCCACCCAACGCCTTGTCCCGAGAGGACTCCCATGACTTCCGCTTTCCCCTCAGCTTCCGCACCGGCCGTTTCTCCGATCGATCCGCAGACCCTGCGCGACTGGCAGCAGGAGCCCGGCGACGTCGTCGTCCTCGATGTCCGCTCAGCCGCCGAGTTTGAATCCCTGCACATTGCAGGCTCCTACAACGTGCCGCTGCCGCTGCTCTCGGAGGACACGGCGGACTTCGCCGCACGACTCAGCGGCCGCATCGTGTTGGCCTGCCAGTCCGGCGTCCGCGCCGAGCAGGCCCGGCAGCGCCTGGCCGCCGCAGGCATCAGCACCGCCACCGTCCTTGCCGGGGGAGTGCCCGGATTCGCGGCAGCCGGCGGCGACGTCGTCCGCGGCAAGGCACGCTGGGACATGGAACGCCAGGTCCGGCTCGCTGCCGGCTCCCTCGTGCTCGTGGGCGTGCTCGGCGGCCGGTTCGTCACGCCCAAGCTCCGGCTGCTCGCCGGCGGCATCGGCACCGGCCTGACCTTCTCGGCCGCCACCAACACCTGCGCCATGGGCAAAGCCCTCTCGGTCATGCCGTGGAACAAGGCCGCCGCCGAGCCGACCCGCGCGGAAGCCGTCGCGCAGCTGCCCCAGTCATGACCTCCACGCTGATCCTGGTGCTCGCCCTGTCGGTCCTGATCGGGTTGTCACTGGGTGTACTCGGCGGCGGCGGGTCGATCCTGACCGTGCCGATCCTGGTCTACGTGGCCGGATTCGACGCCAAGGAGGCGATCGCCGCCTCACTGTTCGTCGTCGGCGTGACATCGGCGGTCAGCGTGGTCAGCCATGCCCGCAGCGGCCGGGTGATGTGGCGCACCGGGCTGCTGTTCGGCGCCGCCGGCATGGTCGGCGCCTTCGTCGGCGGGCTGCTGGGCGGCCGGATTCCCGGCGAGATCCTGATGATCGCCTTCGCGCTGATGATGGTTGCCACCTCGGTGGCCATGCTCCGCGGCCGGAAGAAGAAACCCGCCGCCCGCGGCGGCGACGACGACGGCGGCACCACCCCGGGCGGCGGCGCCGGCCGGCGCGCCGAACTGCCGCTGGGGCGCGTGCTGCTGGACGGCGCGGTCGTCGGCCTGATCACCGGCCTGGTCGGAGCCGGCGGCGGATTCCTCGTGGTTCCCGCCCTGGCCCTGCTCGGCGGACTGCCGATGTCAGTGGCTGTCGGCACCTCGCTGGTGGTCATCAGCATGAAGTCCTTCGCCGGCCTCGCCGGCTATCTCACCACGGTCCAGCTCGACTGGCCACTGATCCTGGCCGTGACGGCAGCGGCCATTGTCGGCTCCCTCATCGGCGCCAAACTCTCCGGCCGGATCCCCGAGGCGGCACTGCGCAAGGCGTTCGGCTGGTTTGTCCTGGCCATGGGCGCCTTCGTGCTCCTGCAGCAGGCGCCGGCGGATTTCCGCTGGATCCTTGCAGCCGCAGTGGCCGCACTGGTGGCCGTCGCAGCAGCGGTTTGCTGGCTGTGCGTCCCGGCATGTCCGCTGCGTCGCAAACTTTTCCATCCTTAAAGGGAGACCCCCATGCTTATTGAACGCATTTATGACGAAGATCTGGCGCAGGCCAGCTACCTGATCGGCTGCCAGCGCAAGGGCGAGGCCATCGTCGTCGACGCCCGCCGCGACATCGCCGGCTACCAGGCGCTGGCCGCCGCCAACGGCATGAAAATCACTGCCGTCACCGAGACTCATATCCACGCCGATTTCCTTTCCGGCACCCGCGAACTGGCTGCGGCCACGGGCGCCGCCATCTATGTCTCCGGAGAGGGCGGCCCGGACTGGCAGTACGACTTCGACGGCCAACGCCTGCACGACGGCGACACCATCACACTGGGCAACATTCGCGTTCAAGCCCTGCACACTCCCGGGCACACCCCGGAGCACCTCTCCTTCCTGGTCACCGACGGGGCGTTCAGCAACGAGGCCGGCTACCTGCTTTCCGGCGACTTTGTCTTCTCCGGCGATCTGGGCCGCCCGGATCTGCTCGACGAGGCAGCCGGCGGCGTCGACACCCGCTTTGAAGGCGCGAAGCAGCTGTTCGCCAGCCTGCGCGACAAGTTCCTGTCCCTGCCCGACTACGTCCAGGTGCACCCCGGGCACGGTGCCGGCAGCGCCTGCGGCAAGGCCCTCGGCGCCATCCCGTCCACCACTGTCGGGTACGAGCGCCGCTTCGCCTGGTGGGGTCCGTATCTGGCGGCCAATGACGAGCAGGGCTTTATTGACGAACTGCTCGACGGCCAGCCCGACGCACACGCCTACTTCGGCCGGATGAAGCGCGAAAACCGCCAGGGCCCGGCAATTCTGGGCGACCGCGCGCCGCTGCGCGAACTGGCGACGGCCGACGTCGTCACCGGGCTGGCCGCCGGAACGCTCACCTTCGTGGACACCCGGTCCCACGCCCAGGTCCACGACGGCACTGTGGCCGGCGCCCTGAACATCCCCGCCGGCAAGTCGGTGGCCAGCTTCGGCGCCTGGGTGGTGAATCCGGAAACGGATTCCAATCCCTTGGTGCTGCTCGCCGCGGACCGGGCCGCCGCGCAGGAGATGGCCGATCATTTGGTCCGCGTCGGCATCGACAAGGTGGCCGGCTACGTCACCGGCATCGAGGGCCTGCCCGCCTTCACCCCGCCGCTGATCCGGCCCGCCGAGCTCGCCGGGTTCAATGCCGCGCTGGTGCTGGATGTCCGCAACCGCACCGAGCACTCCGCCGGGCACATTCCGGGCTCCCGCCAGCTCAGCGGCGGCCGGGTCATGTGGCATTTGGATGAGCTGCCGGAAGCCGGAACCATCGTGACCTACTGCCAGAGCGGACTCCGCAATTCTGTGGCCGCCAGTGCGCTGCGCCGTGCCGGGTACGACGTCGTCGAGCTGGACGGCAGCTACGCCGCCTGGGCTGCCGAAATGGAGGACGCTGCGGCCAGCTAACGCTTCCGCTGCTTCGTCTGCATTCCTCTTATGACGGCTCCGCCGGTGTTCGTCTCCGGGGCGGGGAGTCCTGATCGCGGCCCAGCAAGGCTGACCATGCGTCCGGTGCCCCGCCGGGAAAATAGGTCCGGCCCGTGCTGAACACAGCTGCGAAAACTCGAAAGTCCCCCAACTTTCGCAATGTTCAGCGCGGGCCGGCGTTCCTGCGCTACATGATCGGAACATGTTCCAAACTACACTGGAGTGGGAAGCCGGACAAATTGGGGATTGCCGTGGATGAGCAGGTACGCGAAACAGCGAGTGCGGCGTTCAAGCGTCTTCGATTGCCCGCGCGCATAACTCTCGAGTCTTTGGTGGGGCACGTGGAGAAGATCCGCCGGCGCCGAATCGTGATTATCGAGAGTGAAAAGCTGACCGGGAAGAAAATCTGCGGCCTGTGGATTCCGAGGGAACACGTTGACGTGGTTTATCACGCCGTCACCAATGGAATTCTGCACCGCCAGCAGCTGATCCTCCACGAACTTTCACACATGATTCTGCGCCATGACGAATCCGCCGATGCCACCTGGCAGGGGATCAGGGTCTTTCAGGAGTTGTCGGGCGAGGTGGTGGCCAAGGCCCTGGCACGGGGTGATTTCCGCTCCGAGCTGGAGGCTGCCGCGGAACATCTGGCCGATCTCCTGGCGGCGGCACTCCGGGAATCCGATTCCGAGATTTTTAGGTATGAGGCGTACTTCGAATGATGAACCTTCTCGTCGCGGCCTTCATGTGGCTGCTGGTGCTGACGCTTTCGCTGCGCGCCCGTTCCCGCCCCGACAACACGATGCTCAAGGCCGCTGTGGTTATCGCGGCCTCGTTGACGACCAACATCGACGGCGTCTATCTGTGGGCAGCGGAGCGGTGGCCCTGGCCGAATGCCCTGGACCTGGCTTCCAATGTCCTGCTGATCGTGGGTGTCTACTATTTGTCGCGGGCTATCATCGCCGGGGCCAGGACCCGCGATGCCGACTGGAACAGGGGAGGGCTGCGGGCCTCGGGGGCCGCCCTGGTCACAATCACCGTGATGATCGTGAGCTTTGCGTTCATCGACAATCCCGAGCCCTCGACCAAGTTCATGCTGGACTACGGGGACCAGCCTGCCGCCGGCCTCTACTCGGCGATCCAGTACCTCTACATTTTCGCCGTCATGTCGGCAACGCTCGTTACCTGCGTTCGGAATGTGCCGCAGATGCGGCGGAAGCGCTTCCGGGTGGGCTTCCGAATGATTGGCTGGGGATGCGGCGTCTGTCTGCTTCTTTGCCTGTCCGTCATTGTCATGGACGTGACGCACGTGGCGGGGCAGGAAGGCATCATGCGGGGCGTCGGTGCCGTCTATGACGTGCTGTATCCGCTGACCGTCGTGCTGTTGTCCGCCGGCCTGGCGGTTCCGCCGCTGGGACGGATCCTGAGTGACGCCAGGATCCGGCGGCAAATCGGGGCCGTGGAGCCGCAGGTCACGGCGCTCTGGCTGGCCACGGTCGCCAAAACCCCCGCGGTCAGCCTGGTGGGAACCACCGCCCCGACCCTCAATGCCGGTCCTCAAAACACGCGGGAGGCCACCGACAGCCTTCATCGTCTGGTGATCGAAATCCACGACTGGATCAACGTCAACGGAGACTCCGCTGCGGGGCTTTCCCCGGCTGCGCTGGCCGCGCTGAAGCAGGCGGAAGCTCTGTGCCTGCGGCAGAGAAAGGCGCTCTGATGGCCAGGGTCGGCCCGGCACTCGGCGTCGGCGTCGTCGTCGCTGCCCTGCCGGCGTTGGCCGGTCTGGCGCTCCGTGCCAAGGCAACTGATGCCGGCCGGAGTAAAAGACTGGTGCCGATTCGCGGGCACGGACGGTCCGCGGGGCGGGACTATCTGGAGTTCGATCCTGAGGGCTTCGCCTCCCATCCGGGGCGGTTGAGCATGCGCGCGGCGACCGGAGGCGAGCTGTTGGTTCTGAGCCCGGCCACTGCGGGGGACCCGCTGCGGCGGACCGTCGAGCGGGGCGACGCCGCCCGCGTCATCGCTGAGGGAGAGGGCCAGCTCAGCGGCCATCTGGGTGAGACCCCGGCCGATTTCGGTTTTCGCTACGAGGACGTGACCATCCAGGAGCTGCCGGCCTGGGTGATCCCCGCGCCCGAACCGACCGACGGCCCGCGAGACGCCGGGGACAGCGGAAACGCCGGCACTGGAGACGCCGGAACCGCCGGGGTGTGGGTCATTCACGTTCACGGGCTGGGGAGCTCGCGGAGCCAGTGCCTGCGCGGGGTGGAAGCCTTCGCCGGGTTGGGCTGCACATCGCTGCTGCCGTCCTACCGAACGTCGCTGGATGTCTCACCGGAACCGGGCCGCAGCCATCTCGGCGTCAGCGAGTGGAGGGACATCGAAGCGGCGAGGCGCTACGCACTGGCCCGCGGCGCGCGTCGGATTCTGTTTGTCGGGTGGTCATTGGGAGCCTCCATCGTGCTCCGCACCGTTTCGCACGCGCGGGACGGCAGCACAGCCGGAGTCGTCCTGGTGGCGCCGGCACTGGATTGGCCGGCGATCCTTTCCGCCCAGCTGCACCGCAACGGCGTTCCCAAGGTCCTCGCCAAATGGCTGCCGCACACCGTCAACCTGGTCCGCCGCAAAGGCGACCCCGTGATCCGGTGGAAAGAGATGCCCGGCACATCCATGCAAAATCATCCAGATATCCCTACTATGATTTTTCATGGCACTGATGACAATTCCGTGCCGGTCGAGCTCTCCCGAAGATTTGTGTCCAGGCAGAATCGCCCTGTTCAGTTGGTTGAGTTTGAAGGTGCCCATCACACCTTGGAGTGGAATGCCGCTCCGCAGTTGTGGAACCAGTCTGTTCGCACCTGGTGCCGTCCCCTTGGCCTGAACGCAAGTGAAGACTTTATCGATCACATTTCGGAGGCGAAATAGTCCATGGCCGCTGAAAGCGCTGCCCAGCGCAACCTGAAAGAATCCCAGATCCTCGCCCGCAAGATCGATCTGCTGCTGGACGTGGTGGTGACGACCGAGGGAAAGCCCTACGAGTTTCAGGACATTCAGTCGGCCCTGGCCGAAAAGGGCGTAAAGCTTTCACGCACCCGCTGGCATCATATGAAGACCGGAGACGCGACGGTCCGGCAGCCGCCGGAAGTGGTGATCGCCCTGGCTGAGTTCTTCCAGGTGAATCCGGATTACCTGCTCAACTCCGACGGCGAAGTGCCGGAGCGGATCCAGCACGAGCTGGAACTGCTGGCATCCATGCGCCGGGCGAAGGTCAAGGAATTCGCCACCCGGACGCTGGCCGATGTGGACAACGAAACGCTGGATGCCATCGCCGCCCTCTTGGACGATTCACAGAAGTACTAAGCAGCGGACGACGGTGAATCCTTCATGAGGGTGGCAGGTATTGCTCGGTCCTAGGCGCTCGGCAGGGTGAGGATCTCAGCACCGTCGTCGGTGATGGCGATCGTGTGCTCGCTGTGGGCGGTCCGGCAGCCGGTGGCGCTTCGGAGCGTCCAGCCGTCCGCGTCGGTGATGAGCTCGTCGGTGTCCGCCATGACCCACGGTTCCAGTGCGAGCAGCAGCCCGGGGCGCAGCTTGTAGCCGCGGCCGGGCCGTCCGGTATTGGGGACGTGCGGGTCCTGATGCATCGTTGAGCCGATGCCGTGGCCGCCGAATTCGGTGTTGACCGGATATCCCGCCTCGGTGAGGACCGAGCCGATGGCAGCCGAGATGTCGCCGATCCGGGCGCCGGGCCGGGCAGCGGCGATCCCCGCGGCCAATGCGTGTTCGGTGGACTTGATCATCGCGACGCTCTTCGAAGGTTTCGAGTCTCCAACGATGAAGCTGATCGCGGAATCTGCGGCAACTCCGCCTTTGGCGACGGCCAGGTCGAGGGTCAGCAGGTCGCCGTCGGCCAGCGGATAATTATGCGGCAGTCCGTGGAGGACGGCATCGTTTACGGCAGTGCAGATGTAGTGGCCGAACGGACCGCGTCCGAAGGACGGCGCGTAGTCGACGTAGCAGGACTGCGCTCCCGCCTCGAGGATCATGTCCTTGACCCACCGATCGATGTCCAGAAGGTTTGTACCGACGGTGCTGCGGCTCTTCACCGTCTGCAGAATGTCGGCAACCAAGGTGCCCGTCACCCTCGCCCGGTCTATTTCGGTGGGGCTCATGATCTCGATCATGCGGCGCCTTTCTTTCGGGTAACCAACAAAGTAACCAATAACTATCCCGGCCATTCTCCACCATCGCCGCGATAGCCGATGTCCTCGGCCTCTCCCTCGACGCGGTGTGGGTCGAAATCAACAGGCCCGAGCCAGTGGTGACGCGGGCGGATGCCGGTGGCAGTGCGCGGGAACCGCTCGCGTCCCAGGCGTAACTAGGTCCGCATCCGGGGCGCAAACCCGAGGGCGGCTGCCGCACTCACGCCCGCGGCAATAATGAATGCCGGGCCAAAGCCCAGTGCTTCGATGAGTTCGCCGGTCAGTGTTGACCCCACTGATTGGCCCAGGACGAGGCTGGTGAACAGGACCGAGGTCCCGGCGGCACCGCTGGGCGAAACCAGTGTTGCCCAGATGATGAGCACCGATGTTGCCGCCGTATAGGCAAGGCCGAAAAGCGCCGATGCGCCGAAGCTGAATAGGGCACTCTGCGGCGCCACCGCGAAGGTGCCGGTGGCGGCGGCGAGGGCCAGCACTGTCACCCGCCAGCTGGTTCCAATGGTGCGACGAGCGAGCCAGGGTGCCGTCAGCACTGCAGCGGCTCCGCCAAAACCCAGGGCGATCCACGCCATAGCCGATGTTTCTGAGGACAAGCCGCCCTGCTGTTCAAGAAGTGTCCGGCCATGCACCCAAATGGCGGCGGAGCCCACCCCCACGGCGAAGGCGGCGGCGATTGGGCGCCGGAGCGGCCTCAATCCTCCTTTCGAACGCTGCGGCGCGGAATCACCGTCGGAGCTGCCCGAAACGGCGTCGGCTCCGGAGGTGTCCGCCCGCAGCACAGCGATCATCGCCGCCAGCGTGAGCACGGCGATCAGCCCCCAGGCCAAACGCCAGGAGGTTCCGAAAGCCAGGGCGAGCGTTCCCGCCGCCACCACCCCGAACCCGGTTCCCGAGTTCACCACCGACTGGAACCGCTTCTGGTCCTCCGCCCTGATGTTGCGCTGGACCAGTTCCACGAGGGCGGGCGAGGCGAAGCCGGCTCCCAGGCCCGCAAGCAGAACGGCGACGACGAAGAAGGGCGTGGCATGCGCGGCGGCGATGCCCGCACTGCCTAGGGCCGCCGTCGTGCCGGCCAGCAGTGTCATGAGCCGCGGATGGCCGGGGGAGTACCGGGCGGCGGCGAGCGCTGACACGCAGTACAACACCGAGGTTCCCGAGGCCAGCAGGCCGCCGACGGAGGGCGTCAGGGCAAAGGTCGCCGAAAAGGCGGGAAGGAAGAGTCCGTATCCGAGCCTGGCCAGGCCATAGGTTGCGGCGATGAGGGCGACGGCGCCCACCGCGAACAGCGGGCCCGCTTGCCGTCGCTGAGGCTGTAACGTGCGTTTCATTGAAACGAACGTTATAGCCTTGGGGGATGGATGTACAACTGAGTGCCCGTGAACGCCTTCTGGATGCGGCGGACGATCTTGCCTTCACCGAGGGGGTGGCGGCAACTCCGGTGGATGAAATCCTCAGGCGGGCGAACGTAGCTCCGGCCACTCTGTACTCGCATTTCGGGAACAAGGAAGGGCTTATTGTTCAGGCCCTGCAGCGCCGGCTGGCCCGCTGGGACGAGGCATGGCAGCAGGAGATCAGCGAGGCTCCGACGGCGGAGGGGAAACTTGTCGCGGTGCTTCCGGCCATCAAACGCTACCGGGCAGGCGCCAGCGCCGCACGGTGGTGCGCTTTCCTCGGCGTCGCGGCGGAATCAGCGCATCCGGGCCGTGCACTCCGGGAGACACTGTCCAGTGACACGCAGCTGCTGACCGCCCGGCTGCACGAGCTGGCCATTCCCGTGGTCGGGGACGACCGCGCTGCCGGCCTGGCCGGGCAGCTGGTCCTGATCTTCACCGGGGTGCTCGGCATGATCCTTCGCGGAACGGACACGGAGGCCGCCGTCGACATGGGGCTGCGGACCGCGGCTGCGGCAATCGGGGCTGCGGCCGGCCGGAACGGCTAGGGCAAGTCGCCCCGGCGGTGCGTCCGCCATGACTTTCGTCCGCGGGGAACGGCGAGCGCGAGAATGACGCTCATGACCGCGCCTGTGGCACCGAGCAACAAGGCGTAGCGGAATCCGCCGGAGGTCGGATCTCCGGTGCCCGAGGCGCTGGCCGAGTGGGTAAGCACGCCGGCAACGATCGCCGACGCGGTCGCCGTGCCGAGGGCGCGGACAAGTGTGTTGAGCCCGTTTGCGGCGGCTGTTTCGGTCACTGGGACGGCCTGCATGATGAGTGTCGGCATCGCGGCGTAACCGAGCCCGATGCCGACGCCGACCACCGCCATGACGAGGCCGACTGTCCAGTCCGTGGTCGGTGCGAGCAAGGCGATGAGGTAGGCCGCGGTCAGCACCACGCTCCCGACGACCAGGAGAGGCTGAGGCCCGAGACGGTCGATGATGCCGCCGGCAATCGGCGACATGGCGAGCATGGCGAGTCCGGAGGGCATCAGGATGAGACCGGCCGCGAGCAGCGGGAGTCCGAGACCACCCGAGGCGGCAGGAAGCGTGAGGATCTGCGGAAAAGCGATACTCGGAACGAACATTGCAAAGCCCATTGTCGCGGATGCAATGTTCGTCATGAGAACGGGGCGTTGAAGGCTCACCCGCACATCTACGAGCGGATCGGACCTGCGCCACTGGTGCCAGGTCCAGGCACCCAAGAAGAATGCGGCAGCACCGGCGCAGCCGAGGGCCCACGGAGAGGTCCATCCCCATACGTTGCCCTGCGACAGAAAAAGCAGCAGGGCGGTCAGCCAGGCGGCAAGTCCCGCCGCTCCGACGACGTCCACGCGGCCGCCTTTTCCAGGTTGGCTCTGCGGCAGGAACAGGGCACAGAGAGTAAGGGTCACGGAGCCCAAGGCGGTAGACACGATGAACAGCAGATGCCAGTCGCCCACTGAGGTGATGAAGGCTGCCACGGGCAACCCGACGGCGGATCCCACGCCCATGGTGGCGCTGACCAGTGCGATCGCTGATCCCAGCCGAGCGGCGGGAACGGTGTCGCGCAGGAGGGCAATGCCGATCGGGATCACGCCCATGCCCATGCCCTGAAGCGCCCGCCCCAGGATCATCGGCACGATGCTGAAGGAGAATGCGCACAACAGGGATCCGGCCACGAGCAGGCTGAGCAACGTGAGGATGATTCGGCGCTTACCAAACATGTCACCCAGCCGGCCCGAGATGGGCGTGCAGACGCAAGAGACGAGGATCGTGATTGTAATGACCCAGGCGGTTTCGGCCCGTGACGCTCCCAGCAGTTCGGGCAGCTCCGCTTGAATCGGGATGAGGATCGAGTGCATAAACGCGCCGACCAGGCCGGCCAGGCTCAGGATCCCCACAACCAGACCGGTCGGGGCCTTCCGGGGCAGGAGGGTCGTTGCAGTCCCGTCCTCGCCCCTCGCTCGACGCCCGCGCCAGAGCTCGGCTCGGGAGGGCGCTGTTCGAGTCTGGTTCACGGGACCTTTATATCACGGAACAATAATTTGGTTCATGAAGTTAATGAACCTGGCCCCCGGTGGAGAGAGGCTTCGCGTGGTCTCTTGTGGGCCGCCGTCGGGCTTGTTAGCATCCGCACCCGAACAGACCTTTGTCGCTCGGAACAAAGCTTTGCTCTTAACAGCAAGCCCGGCCTTTCCGGTCGGGCCATTTTGTGTCCCTCAATGGCGAAGGAATTCAAATGAGCACGCTCGATTCCACCGCGGGAGTCCCGATGTCCGGGCCGCGCCGCACCCCAACCGATGGATGGACAAAGAGCATGGTCTTGACGACCTTGCTGCTTGCCCTCACTCTGGAAGCGGTCGCCATTGGCGCGATCATGATCTCGGTCGCCCTGCCGAGCATTCTCCAGGAGTTCCCTACCGACCAGGGCGGCTGGCTGCCTTCGGCCTACTATCTGGCCGGTGCCGTTGCCGCACCGCTGCTCGGAAAGTGCGCCGATCTCTATGGCAAGAAGCGCGTGCTCCTGATCACGATGGCCATCTCGGGCCTCGGCACGGTCATCTGTGTGCTGGCTCCGACGTTCGGCGTTCTCATCCTGGGCCGCGTGTTCCAAGGCGTGATCCTCGCGACGCTGTCGCTGACCTACTCGCTCATCCGCGACATCTTTCCGCCCAAGCCTGCAGCTTTCGCAGCCAGCCTGACGGTCACCGGCATGGGATTCTTCAGTATCCTCACTCCGATCCTCATCGGCTGGCTCATCGCCCAGTTCGGCTGGCGGGGCATGTTCATGTTCGACGTCGTCTGGACGTTCGGCATGCTGCTGCTCGTGGCGCTCTTTGTTCCTGAATCCCAGCTGCGCAAGAACGCGCGCCCCGACGTTATCGGAGCCTTTCTCCTCGCCTTTGGCGTCGCCGGCATGCTCATCTACGTGAGCGTCGGCCGCAGCTACGGCTGGGGATCCTCACTGGCGCTGTCCTTCCTCATCGGGGGTGCGGTCCTGTTCGCCGCTGCGCTTTTCCGCTCACGCCGCGTCGAGGAACCGATCATCAACGTCAGCCTGTTCGCACGTCGGGCAGTCATCTTCGCCGCTGTCCTCGGTGGTGTTGGTTATGCCATGTCGGCCACGATCGGCCAGCTCATCCCGTTGCTCGCGCTCACCCAGCGCGACGACGGCGTCACCTATGGCCTTGGCATCACAACCGTCCAGTACGCACAGATCGAAACCCCCAAGGCGCTCATGGCCGCCCTTGCCGGCCTCGTTCTCGGATGGCTCGTTGCCCGTGGTCGATCGCCCCGCATGTTCATGGTGCTCGGCATCATGCTGTGGGGGTGTGCCGCGATTCTGCTGGCCACGATCAACGACACTCAGGGCCTGCTCACGATCGGTGCCCTCGTTGCCGGCCTGGCCGGCGGTATGGTCAACGCGTCGCTGCCCAACGTCGTCATCCAGGCGTCGCCTGCGGGCGACCAAGCCTCTGTCGCCGGCACCGTGCAACTGGTGCAGACAGGCCTGGGCGCCATCGCCCCGGTCGTCATGTTCACGCTGATGGCGCCGTACATCGGGCAAACCCCGGCGGGCGGCATCGTCTACGGCGAACAGGGATTCCACACCTGGCTGTACGGATCCGCGGGACTCATCGTGATCCTCCTCGTGCTTGCGGGCACCGTGTTGCGTCCGCGCCCCGGTGAGGTGCAGACGCTCGAACAGTAGGCGGCGACAGCGGCAGCGGTGAAGGCTGAATCCGACCAGCGGCTCGTCGGAGACCGCGACTAGGGGACTAGGGCAAGTCGACCCGGCGGTGCGCAAAGTCCAAAACGCAGGTGCCGCGGGCGGCTTCCACCCGAGCCCAGCCTCCGATCGGAAGCGTGAACATCGGGCTGGTGTGTCCAAAGTCGAGGTTCGCCACCACGGGTTTGCCGGCCAGCACCGGGAACTTCGCGATGAGTGCCTCCAGCTGCTCGCGGGTGATCTCCGAAGCCTGCTGAAACCTGCCGATGGCCAGAGCAGCGATCTGCTCGGCGCCGGGCTGCTGCAGCAGGCTGGCCAGCTGGCGTGCGAACTCGTGCACGTCCGCACTGGAGTCTTCCTCCGCGAAGACCACGGAGCCGGCCAGCTCGGGCATCAGCCCGGTGCCGGCCAGCAGGTTGAACGTGCACAGGTTGCCGCCGATCACCACCCCGGCGGCCTCACCCTCCCGGAGCACCCAGGGACCGTCCGCGTCCCGCACCGTCCGTGCGTCCTGGTCCATGAACCACAGGTCGTCGGTATACGTTTCCGAGGGCTCGATGCTCCAGCGCTCGCCGCCGGTGGCCGCGCTGAACCATGAACCCGTGGGCTCGAAATGGTCGCGCATTCCGAAAGAGGACCAGTGCGGGCCAACATAGGTCAACAGTCCGGTCTTGGCGTGGACGGCGTTCGCCAGCACCGTGAAGTCGGAGTAACCGCAGAATACCTTCGGATTCGCCGCGATCAGTTCCCAGTCCAGATAGGGCAACAGCTCGTTGGCGTTGAAGCCGCCGATCACGCTGAGGATGCCGTTCACCTGGGGATCGGCAAAGGCAGCGTGCAGGTCAGCGGCGCGCGATGCGATGGGAGCACTGAGGAAATCGTCGTGCGCCTCGATGTGGGCGCCGAACTCCAGGGCAAAGCCCAACTGCTCCATCCGCTGATTGATCCACGCGGTGTTGTCGTACTCCATCACGAAGGTTCGTGAGCAGCTCGGGGCAATTGCCCGCAGCGTGTCCCCGGCCTTCAGTCGGGCGGGAACGATGGTCTGCCGGGCCGAGGATTCTGTCATGCCCCCAACCTAGCGCCCTTGTACGGCAGACCGTGGAAGCGGGACCGCGCTGGAACGGTGGACCCGTCCCGGCGCGGCACCCTAGGCTGAGCGCCATGACAGCCTTGATCTCCCACACGTCCTTCGACAGCCTCGATGCCTTCGCCCAGTCAGAGTTCTGGGCCGAAGTGCTCGGTTTCCGCGAGGACCCTGAGGACCCGAACGCGCCCGACGACGACGAGTGCATGATCTCCTCCCCGGACGGCACCAAGCGGCTGCTGTTTATTAACGTTCCGGACGCCAAGCAGGTCAAAAACCGTGTGCACCTGGACCTGCAGCCGGCCGAGGGCACCAGGGACCAGGAACTTCAGCGGCTGCTGCGGCTGGGGGCGCGCGAAGTGGACGACAGGCGCCTCCCGGACGGGACGGGCTGGGTGGTGCTCGCCGATCCTGAGGGCAACGAATTCTGCATCCTGCGCAGTGCTGCCGAGCGTCAGGCCTCAGCAGCAGAGGGTTAGGACGTTGATCGCGCCCCAGGCTCCGGCCGGCCGGGACCGTTTCACCGGTTGCTGGCCCGCGGCGCCCCGATGCCGGGATCGATCTGGAACGGCCCGGACGCGGAGGGCCGCACGTCGAAGTCGAAGATCGCCGTCGGAAGATAGACCGTGGAGCAGGAGTTCGGTATGTCCACCACCCCGGAGAGCCGGCCCTCGATCGGTGCGGCGCCGAGCAGCAGGTAGGCCTGCTCCGGGCTGTAGCCGAACTTCGTGAGGTAGTCGATGGCGTGCAGGCACGCCCGCTGATAGGACAGGTGCGAGTCAAGGTAGCGCTGCTCGCCGTCGAGCGTCACGGAGGTGCCGGAGAACGCAATCCACTCGCTGAACTGCGGATCCGTGGTTCCGGGCATGAAGACCGCGTTTTCCTGCACCCCGTAGGTGTCCATGCCGCCCTTGATGATGTCCATCCGCAGGTCGATGAAGCCGCCCATCTCGATGGCGCCGCAAAAGGTGATTTCGCCGTCGCCCTGGGAAAAGTGCAGGTCGCCGACGGAGAGGTTCGCGCCGTCCACAAACACCGGATAGAAAATCCGGCTGCCCTTGGAGAGGTTTTTGATGTCCTGGTTGCCGCCGTTTTCCCGCGGGGGAGCGGTGCGGGCGGCTTCGGCGCCGACCCGTCCCCACTCGTCGGGCGGCAGGCCGCCGAGCACTGCGTGTTCCGCCTCGGGCGGCAGCGCCAGCGGGGGCACCCGGTGTGGGTCGGTGGCGATCAGGTCGCCCTCGCGCTTGTTCCACTTCGCGAGCAGAGCGGCCGACGGCGCGGTCCCCATCAGGCCTGGATGGATCAGCCCGGTGAAGGAGACACCCGGTACGTGCCGGGAGGTGGCTCTCTGGCCCGTGAAGTCCCAGATGGCCTTGTATGCGTCGGGGAACTGCTCGGTCAGGAAACCGCCGCCGTTCTCGCGCGCAAAGATTCCGGTGTAGCCCCAGCCCTGGCCCGCCAGCGGGCCGGTGTCCTCCTGTGGAATGGGCCCGACGTCGAGGATGTCCACCACCAGCAGGTCGCCGGGCCGGGCGCCCTCCACCGCGAACGGGCCGCTGAGCTTATGCACGGTCAGCAGCGGAGCGTTGAGGATGTCCTCGGCCGAGTCGTCGTTGACGATGGCGCCGTCGAACCATTCCCTGCAGTCCACCCGGAAGGACTCACCGGGCTTGAGCACCGCCACCGGCGGAATCTCCGGATGCCACCGGTTGTGGCCCAGCTGTTCCTGGTCTTCGAACTTCTTCGACGAATCAAGGGGAAAGACGACCTTGGGCATGGCAACTCCTTAGCTGGGGGCGGATTCTGGCGGGTTAGTCGGGGCGGGGCAGCTTCCGGTGGAGCGGGTTGGTGGTGATATTGCCGCGGCGGCCGCCGGGGCGCGGTCCTGCTGGACGGGGCCCGTCGGCGGGGGAACGGACGACGGCGGGCTCTGCCGCCGAGCGCTGCGTGCTCTCGATCAGCCGGTAGGCGCTGGAAGAGGCGCGGGAAAGATGAGGTGCCGTGAACCGCCGCGGCGCTGGTGCTCCGCAGACGGGGCAGGGGAGGGAGCCGGGTGCTTCGCCCATGGCCAGGGAGGCCTCGAAGTCTGAACCGGCTGGGTGGTCGGAGCAGTCCGGGCAGCGGTACGCGTAGAGCGGCATGGCGTTCCCTTTCGGCAGCGGCGGGAGAGCGCGAATCGGAATCTGCGGTGCTGCTCCGGCTTGCCGTCAGCCTAGGGAGGGGTTTGTTGCGAGTCAACGGTGGGCTTCAGGATGACAGGAAGGGCGATAAGTCACAGTGCCGCGGTCGCCATAAGCCGCTGCAGAAGTTCATCACCTTGCCGGTGCGGTTATTTCGACATCCAGAGGGCATGCCTTTCGGGAAGTCCAAATTGTCGAAGATTGGTGACTGAAAGCACATCAAGAATGCCCTGGGGTAAAGTCAGCTGCATTGTCGAGTGGAATCTCCGTCGTGATATTTGCCGGCCGGCACGCGGGGTTGCAGCGCCGGCGGGATTGGGGGGATCCGGGCTGGAAGCATGGGCTGCTGCGCTGCATGACGGTTCGGTGTGGAGTGCGGCCGGTGCCAAGAAACAGATAAAAGCCACGAATTATATCATGCTAATAGAGGCAGAAAGCAGGGTGCACATCCCATTGTCGTGATAGCAGCCGTTTATGTCTTTTGGGCTAAGGTTGGACGTTATGAATTCTGACCCTTTACGTCCCAGCCAAGCGGCAGGCAGCACCGACGGGGCAACCGTTTCCGGCTCTCCGGAGAGCAGACACCCCGGGCGCCCCGTTGAACGTGTGAAAAAAGCGCTGCGCACTGCTGCTTCCGCCCCAGCGCTCAGCCTCCATCCCGGGCTGGTCCCGGGCATCAGCGTTGAGGACACCGGGGTCAACTATCCGACCCGGCGGGGCGTGTTCATTTTTGCCATGGCCATCTCTCTCGCCGTTCTGGCGTGGGCGATTTTTGCGCCCAGCAACCTCAGTTCCGTGGGCACCGGCATACAGGGCTGGGTGGTTGTGCATTTCGGCTGGCTGTTTAACGCCACCATGGTTGCCGCCGCGATCTTCATGCTGGTGGTAGGCTTCGGGCCGACCGGCAAGATCCGGCTGGGGGCCGACGACAGCACGCCGGAGTACTCCACCACGTCCTGGGTCTCCATGCTGTTCGCAGCTGGTCTGGGCATCGCGCTGATCTTCTACGGGCCGATGGAACCGCTCAGCCATTTCCTTTCCCCGCCGCCCTCGACCGATGCCGAGGCTGGCAGCTCCGCCGCCATCCTGCCGGCCATGTCGACCACCTTCCTGCACCAGGCCAGTCTCGCCTGGATCATCTACGCCCTGGTGGGCGGCGCCCTGGCCTACGCCTCTTTCCGGCGCGGCCGGCTGCCGCTGATTTCGTCGCTGTTCGAACCGGTCTTCCCCGACGGCAACAACCGGGTGCTGGGAAAGATCATTGACGTTTCCGCCGTGCTGGTGACACTTTTCGGCACCGCGACCTCGCTGGGCATCGGCGCGCTCCAGATCCGCACCGGAGTCTCGATCATCACGGGCCAGGAGCTGGGCAACGGCTTCGTCGTCGTCGCCATCAGCCTCCTGACGGTTGTCTTCACCATCTCCGCCGTCGCCGGCATCAAGAAGGGCATCCGGCTGCTCTCCAACCTCAACATGACCCTGGTCATTCTGCTGACGCTCTTTGTCCTTCTGACCGGGCCGACGTTCTTCCTGCTCGATCTGCTGCCGGCCTCGCTCATCGCGTTTGTCGGCAACATGCCGGACATGCTGACCGTCTTCGCCGGCCAGGGTGCCGAGCAGGAGGACTTCCTGACCGGCTGGACCACCCTGTATTGGGCCTGGTGGATCTCCTGGTCGCCGTTTGTGGGAATGTTCATCGCCAAGATCTCCAAGGGCCGCACCCTGCGCCAGTTCGTCACCGTCGTCGTCTTCGTTCCCTCGGCAATCTCCATCGCCTGGTACACGGTCTTCGGCGGCACCGCCATCTGGATGAACCAGAACGGGGTGGACCTGACCGTGAAGGACAACGGCGAGAACGTCATGTTCGATCTGCTGGCCAACCTGCCGCTCAGCTCCCTGACGCCCATCGTGTGCATGCTCGCGATTATGGTCTTCTTCGTCACCGCCGCGGACTCGGCCGCCAACGTCATGGGCTCGATGTCCCAGTCGGGCCGGCCCGTGCCCTCGAAATCGGTGACCATCATCTGGTCGGTGGCACTCGGGCTGATCGCCATGTTCCTGCTGCTGGCGGGGGGCCACAACGCCCTCTCGGGACTCCAGGCCATCATGGTGACCTGTGCCCTGCCGTTCACCATCATCCTCGTCGGCGTGATGGTGTCCTGGGCCAAGGACCTGCGCAACGACCCACTGATGATCCGCCGCCGGTACGCGATGGAGGCCATCAGCGGCGGCGTGCGCCGCGGCATCGACGAGCACGGTGACGACTTCGTGTTCGGCACCTCGCACGTGCCGGAGGCCGAAGGCGCCGGCGCCGACTTTGAGAGCGACGACCCCGCCCTCACCGACTGGTACACGGACAACGTCCAGGACCCGGACGTCGTGGAGGGTCCGGAGGAGGAGCATTCGGACAAGGCGAAGGTCGGCGCCGTCGACTAGCGCTCTTTCCTAACTGAAAGCGGAAGCGGGAACCCTCGGGTTCCCGCTTTCGCTGTTTAAGCAGCCGTGCGCCGGTCAGGGAATACCTCTCCTGCGTCTGAAATACTCGCCGGATGGGTGCATGGGGACACGGAATTTTTGCCAACGATACTGCTGCTGACATTCGCGGGGAATACCGCGAACTTCTTGAGGACCAGGTTCCGGATGCGGAAGCGACCCGTCGTGTCATCGAGTCGTTTGCCTACCTCCGGGAGGACAGTCCGGCGGAGCTGTGGATAGCGCTGGCCGCGGCGCAGTACCAGGTGGGCCGGCCGGACGACGCGGTGAAGGCTTCAGCGCTTGCTGCGATCGACCAACGAGCCGGGCTCGAGGAGTGGGTGGAGGCGGGACCTGCCGACCTCGCCCTACGCGTCGCGGCGCTCCAGGAACTGCGTGATCAGCTCACCGGCCCGCAACCCGCGCGGAAAACGCTCCGCCGGCCGTGACAGGACGCCCCGGGGTACCCGTCGGTGGCTGCCACTACTAACCTGTAGCGGTGGAAAGGAGCCACGATGCAGAGGACCTATCCCGAGGGCGTGCCGAGTTGGATCGACACCGAGCAGCCCGACGTCGACGCAGCCGCTGACTTCTACGGCGAACTCTTCGGCTGGGAATTCGAGGACGCCATGCCGCCGGATGCGCAGGGCCGTTACCTGATAGCCAAGCTCGATGGCGCGGATGTCGGCGGGCTGGCCGGCAGCGATGAACCTGCCGCCGTGTGGAACACCTATGTTGCCGTCGACGACGCCGATGCCGCAGCGGGGCGGCTGGAGTCCGCGGGCGCCACGGTGAGATCCGGGCCGGCCGATGCGGGGGAGGGCGGCCGTGCCGCCGCGCTGGCGGATCCGGAGGGCGCCGAGTTCCGCCTCTGGCAGGCCCGACGCCGGTTGGGGGCCCAAGCGGTGAACGTGCCCGGGGCGTGGAATTTCAGCGATCTGCATACTGCCGACATCGGTGCGGCCAGTGGGTTTTACCGGGAAGCGTTCGACTGGCAGGCCGACGACCTCGGTTACGGATGGCTGATCCGCCGGTCCGGCTACGGCGACCATCTTGAGGCGACGGTCGATCCCGGCATCCGGGCGCGGCAAGCGGAGATCTTTGTCCCTCCCGGATTTGAGGACGCGATCGCCTGGTACGTGGATGCCGCCCCCAACGACCAGCCGCACTGGCATGTCACCTTCGCCGTGGCGGACCGCGACCAGACGGCTGCTCTCGCGGAGCGGATCGGCGCCAGCGTCCTGCGCCAGAGCGATGAGCAGTGGTCACGGACCGCATTGATCCGCGACCCGCAGGGTGCGGAGTTCACGGCCAGCCAGTTCACGCCGTCGGGCTGAGCCGGCCCCCCATGGCGGAGCCACTGCAGCGCGCGGATTACCCGTTGAGCGACCAAACGGCACACCGCGGCAAATGAGAAAGGACATGCCTTCAGGAGCCTTTTGTTCGCAATCGACCACAAATGCACACGATAAAGTGCGCCACTTTTTGTCAGGGTGTTCTAACTGGAGACCGGATAACAAAATGTTGGCACCAGGTCTCTTCGTCAGCTGATCGCAGGTCGCGGTTTCGGGCGCATATGTTCACCGGAGGGCAGGTCGCCTGCAAGTGGAGAAGCTCAGAGGCTGATCGAAAGCCGTTACTTACAAAGCACCAGTTTGGATTTCGTCCTCCGGATCGATCGCCAGCGCCGCCGGCAACGGCAACCCATATTTGTCGCACAGGAATCTGGTCTGGCAATACCGTTGGGCGTCGGAAGCCACGTTGCCGAGGATCGCAGAATTCATACCAGCGCCGATGAGGACGCCTACGAGCGGGACAACTTTGGCGACGTTCTGAACTGGCACTCTGGCACCGGCCGGCCCCAGCTGCTGTATTAACTTCTCGAGGGCGGCCAAAAGACGGTGGTCCTGGCGGAGTTTCTGCGACCATTTGACGCGTCCCTTGACCGCGTCTGCAGCCCGTGCAGCATGACGCAGCGGCTCGGCTTTAGCCGCCTGCGCCATGAAGGATCGGTTTACCAGGCGCTGAATGAAGATCTGCTCAGCAGGGTCCTTCGCGTCGTAGCCGTAGGAGTACGCGATGCGCGATGCGATCGACGAGCTCAGAACCTGGATGACGAGGATGTCCGCCGTCATCGCCACGGGTATCCCGGCGACTGGGACCATAGCGAGCAGGCCCATGATGCCGCCCTCGAACGCGCCAGCGGTTCGCCACCTAAGGGCGTTCAAGGTCAGCAGTCGATCGCAAACCTTGAGGTCTTGCTGTTGCAGTTCGCTGAATATCCCGATGTTGAGGCCCCGCTTGCGAGCGAGCTTCTCGACGCTCTTCGGGTCGTTAAGCTCAAGGGCCCAGTCGTTCACCAGTTCCAGAAGCGCTGTAGCCCCTTCAACCGCCGGTCGCACGGACTTGATGGCGACGGCTTCGCCTGCGCGACGGATAGGGTTCATGACTGCCTCTGGCACGGCGTCCGAAACTCGGTTCGCGGCGTTGCCCGCTATCTCACCGCTGCGGTTGAGAGCGGTGCTCGCCCAGTTTGGCAGGCCGCGGCGGTTGTTGCGACGCTGCCAGTGCTTGTTGAGTGCCTCCCACACCTGTCCCTCGTACGTGCTCATCAGGGCTGGCCCGTCGAGAAGCGGGGCGGTGTAAATGCTCATTCAAGCTCCGTTTTCACTTTTTGGCTGGTGAACCATGACGCTACCAGCCCGTCTACTGGATAACGCCAAGGCTGTTAGCAGGGTGTTCTAGTGCCGACGCCTACGACGTGGGAAGGACCGTGTTTCCCATTCTGCAAACATGGCTAGGGGGTGGCAGCCGGCAGACTCAGTCCCGTTTGCTCCTCACACCGCATCTTCGCAGTGAGATAGGTCGTCAGGTCCTCCTGGGTTTTGCCTTTGGCGAGGGAAATCTTCGTTGTCAATAATTCAATTTCTGTAACGTTGCGCATTACTGCCGCTTGGAGAGCCTCCTGGGTTATAGGTCCTTCCGCGTCGTAGCTAAGGAATGCCTCTTCGGCAGCGAGGTAAGCGTTCTGGCAGGGTGCGGGCATCGCCTGAACGGTTTCGGTAACTGTGCGCGTCACAATCTCAGGTTCAGGCGTGCCACCGTAGCCGATTGCCGCGCCTGCCACCAACGCAACAAGTGCGACGGCTCCGAATTTAGCGGCAGCTGTCCTTTTACCGGATTTGCGCGGAACCTCCGGCTGAGTCATCGTCAATTCCTGCGGGGGCGCTGGAGGGGAGTTGTCCGTGTAATTCAATGAAGCTTCCTTGCGGTCAAGTCGGAACGGGCTGAGAAGGCTGCTGCCCGTTTGTTGCTTAATCATTATCCGCTGAGAGTTTGCCAACTTAATTCGGTATGTTTCCGTGAGAGGCGCCCTGACCGAGGCATTTCACCGCAGCTTTGCGATCAACCGGATGGGTGAACCGTCCGACATCGCCAAGGCGGTGGTCTTTCAGGCCTCCGATTACGCCGGCTGGATTACCTGCACCGATCTCCTGGTCGACGGCGGGACCCACCTGCGGGGGATGCCGGACTATGCCGGCCATCTCCGCGGCGGGACGGGCTAATTCCGGGCGGGACGTTGACGGCTGGCCGTGGCGAGACCACAATCGCACTGTCCAATCGGACGGGTTCCTGACGATAAAGGGAGATCGCCGATCATGGCCGTGAAGAAAATCGAGCACCCTACCGTGGAGGAACGGGTTGCAAAGGGCAGGGGAAGCCGGGAAAAGACGCCCCGCTCCAGCCACGCCGGTTGGAAGCCCGCCCCCGACCGGCCCGATCCGGTCGCGCTCCTGGAGGAACAGAACCTCACCCGGGATCAGGATCTCGTGCCGGTGCGGCACGGCCGGATGCTGGCCTCCCCGTTCACGTTCTACCGGGGCGCGGCAAAGATTATGGCCGCAGACCTGAAGGACACGCCGCGGGCGGGGCTGCGCGTCCAGTTGTGCGGAGACGCCCACCTGTCCAACTTCGGACTGTTTGCCTCGCCGGAGCGAAACCTGCTGTTCGGCCTGAACGATTTCGACGAAACCCTTCCGGGGCCGTTCGAGTATGACGTCAAGCGGATGTCGGCAAGCTTCACGATCGCGGCCCGGAACAACGAGTTCACCGAAAAGGAAACGCGGGAGGCGACTCTCACGGCGGTTAGGGCCTACCGCGAAGCGATGACCGAATTCTCGCAGATGCGCACCCTGGACATCTGGTACGCCCGGCTGTCCGAGGAGTTGCTGGAAACTCTGCAGACGGGCATGTCCTCCCAGAAGGGCAAGGACTCGAAGGAATCCCGGAGCATTGAAAAGGCGGTGCGGAAGGCTGCCGCTAAGGCCCGCACCCGGGACAGCCTGCAGGCACTCTCCAAGCTCGCCGAGCGGGTGGACGGGAAATACCGGATCGTCAGCCAGCCGCCTATCGTCATTCCCCTCCGGGATCTGGAAGACGCGTACGGCATGTCCGGTGATGAGGTTCAGCAAGCGCTTCGTGAGCAGTTCCGGTCCTACCGGGCCACATTGCAGGCTGATCGGCGTGACCTGCTCGAGCGCTTCGAAGTCATCGACGCCGCCCGCAAGGTCGTGGGTGTCGGCAGCGTCGGAACCCGGGCGTTCATCGTGTTGCTCCAGGGCCGCGATCAACAAGATCCCCTGTTCCTCCAGATCAAGGAGGCCAGGAGGTCAGTGCTCGAGGATCACTTGCCCAAGAGCAGGTGCAGGCAGCCAGGCGAGCGCGTTGTGCAGGGGCAGCGGATGATGCAGGCGGCAAGCGACATCTTCCTGGGGTGGACCAAGGGCGTGCAGGACAACCGGTTCCTGTACTGGCGTCAGCTGCGGGACATGAAGGGGTCCCCCGTTGTGGAAGCGATGCGTCCGGCCGGCCTGACGTTTTATGCCCAGGCCTGCGGCTGGACCCTGGCGCGGGCGCACGCCCGATCGGGCGACCCGGTTGCGATTGCCGCCTACCTCGGCAAGAGCGACAAGTTCGACCTTTCAATCACCGATTTCTCCGAGCGCTATGCCGATCAGAACGACCGGGACTACCAGGATTTCGCCGCTGCCGTCGGATCGGGCCGCTTGGAAGCAACCGAGGGCGTTTAGCGCGCGGACTCGGCCGTCGTAACACTTCCCAAGTGCGGGTATTATGATCCCACCTCAGGACCAAGCAAGCGCTTCGCTGGGGGATTCAGACCAGTCGTTGACAGCATGACGGCTAAAAACCGATGTATCCGAGCAACGAAAGTGAATTGATGACAACGACGTCAGGGCTGCCTCAGGCATCCTCCATTTCCCGCGTGCCAGCTCCCTCCACGGCGGGAGCAACCGATGCCCCGGCAACAAAGTCGGCGGGCCACGTGATTGTCGATTCGCTGGCCGCCCATGGGGTGGAGCGGACCTATGTGGTGCCCGGCGAGAGCTTCCTGGACGTGCTGGACGGCCTGGCCGACTCGCCGATTGAAACCATCGTGTGCCGGCACGAGGGCGGGGCCGCCTACATGGCAGAGGCCGCCGGCAAGATGCAGCAGCTGCCGGGGATCGCCATGGTCACCCGTGGACCGGGCGCCGCCAATGCCCACGTTGGCCTGCACACGGCCTGGCAGGACTCCACACCGATGGTGCTCTTTGTCGGACTGATTCCGTTTGAGCACCGGGACCGCGAGGCGTTCCAGGAGTTCGACATCAAGGCCTGGTTCGATACCGGAGCCAAGCGCGTGATGGTGCTGGACCACCCCGAGCGGGCGTCCGAAATTGTGGCCGAAGCGATCTTCGCCGCGATGAGCGGCCGGCCGGGCCCCGTCGTCGTCGGCCTTCCCGAGGACATCATCCGGCAGGAAATCAGCGCCGTCCTGCATCCGCCGATTCCCGTCGCCCCCGGCGGCATGACCGTGACGGACTGGAAGGCGCTGAAGGCAGCGCTGAAGGACGCGGAGAAGCCGCTGTTCGTGACCGGCGGCAATGACTGGACGCAGGAAGGGGCGGATGCCCTGACCCGGTGGCTGGAGGAACACCACCTGCCCGCCGCCGCGGAGTGGCGCTGCGAGGGCACCGTGCCCTTCGACTCGCCCTCCTACGTCGGGCCAATCGGCTACGGCCGGCCGAAGCCCACCTACGACCTGCTCGAGGAGACCGATCTGCTGGTCTTTGTCGGCACCGTGCCCGGCGACGTGCTTACCGACGGCTTTGTGGTCCGGCAGGACTGGGCGAAGAAGAACTTCCTGGTCTCGATCGATCCCTCGCTGCGCGGCCGGTCCGGCCCCGTCTCCTATCAGATCGTCGCCAAGCCGGACGTCTTTATCCGTGACCTGGTGCTGATGGACCTGCCGGTCAAGGAGGAGTGGAAGGCCTGGACCGCCCGCATGCGCGGCGAACAGGAGGCCTTCGCCGCCCTGCCGCCGGCCGCCCCCGGCACCGGACAGGCGCGGATGGACACGCTGATGGCGCACCTGGTGCCCACCCTGCCAGACGACGCCGTGGTCACTCTGGGCGCGGGCGAGCACACCAACTGGGCCCACCGGTACTTCCCGACCAAGCGGTACGCCTCCATGCTCAGCGCCCGCAACGGGTCAATGGGCTACTCCGTGCCGTCGGCGGTCGCGGCCTCCCTGACCTATCCGGGCCGGCGCGTGGTGACGATTGCCGGCGACGGCGAGTTCCTGATGAACGGCCAGGAGCTGGCCACCGCCGCCCAGTACGGGGCCACCCCGCTGGTGATCGTGATGGACAACCAGGAATACGGCACCATCCGCACCCACCAGGAACGCCACTATCCGGACCGGGTCTCCGGCACCCAGCTGAAAAACCCCGAGTTCGCACTGATGGCCCAGGCCTTTGGCGGCTTCGGCATCAAGGTGGAGCGCGACGCGGACGTGCCCGCCGCTGTTGAAGCTGCGCTCCGGGCCATCGATGAGGACAAGACCTTCGCGCTCATCCACCTTGTTGTGGAGCAGCGGGTTCGGGCCTACTGAGGAAGGGGACCGCGGACTCTATTCAAAACGGCAGGTAATCGTTCCCAGCTTTCCGTAGTCGGCGAAGATGGTGTCTCCCTGATATACCCAGAGCGGGCGGGTGAAGGAGCCGGCGAGAACGATCTCGCCGGCCTTGAGGCCGTCTCCGTGGGCGGCCAGTTTATTGGCGAGCCAATACACGCCAGCGGCGGGGTGGTTCAGGACTCCGGCGGCGACGCCGGTCTCCTCCACAGTCTGGTTCCGGTAGAGGATCGCTGAAATCCAGCGCAGGTCCACATCCTGGGGCCGGACGGGGTTTCCACCGACGACCATGGCACCCATCGCGGCATTGTCACTGATGGTGTCCACAATGGTGCGGCCTTCCATCTCAATCCTCGAGTCCAGGATCTCCAGGGCAGGAACAACGTACTCGGTGGCCCTCAGTACGTCGAAGATCGTGGCGCCCGGACCTGTGATGTCCTCGTTCAACATAAACGCGAGCTCGACCTCCACACGCGGGTGGGTGTACTGGTCCCACCGAATGATGCTGCCGTTCTCCAGGACCATGTCCTCAAAGATGATCCCGTAATCCGGTTCGGTAATTCCGGTGGCAGCCTGCATTGCCTTGGACGTCAGACCAATTTTGTGGCCGGCCAGGCGCCGCCCGCTGGCCTCGGATCGCTGGCGCCAGAGGTTCTGGACACGGTAGGAGTCCTCGATGGTCATCTCCGGGTGCCGGGCGGTGAGCCGCTTTACCGGGACGCGCGTCCGACCTGCCACAACCAGTTCGTCGGCAATTGATTCAATCTCACGTTCATTCATGGGGTCCTGGCTCCTTGGCATGAATCTGCCGGCATGTGACACGGGCCGATTTATGCACTCGTTGGGTTTGCTGACTTGAGGTGATCCATGTCACCATGCTTACACACTCGTACGATATACGAAATCGTTGTACGCAATGCGTACAACGATTAAGCAGAGAATGGAGGGCCATGAGCACGCTGACCGCCCCGCGTCCTCGTCCAGTCATCCGACCCGCAGCGGCGGTCGGCATGATCATCAAGACCATCAGCCTCCTCGTCTTCACGTGGCTGTTCGTCTGGCCGTTGGGGATGCTGGTGTACGGGGCGTTCAATTCTTCGCCCTTGTCCGGGAATCAAACCTGGACGCTCGCGGGCTTCCAAAGGGTCCTGACCGACCCGGACACCTTTGGCTCCCTCGGGGCAACGATGGTCTATTCGATAGTCATCACGGTCTTGTCGATGGCGGTGGCCATCTTTTTCGCCACTGTCACCACGCGCATGGACGTGCCGTTCCGTCGCCTGATTACGCCCGTCATGGTCATTCTGGTAGCCATGCCGACGGTGCTGTACTCGCTGAGCTGGGCAATGCTGGGAGCCGGGCCGGCCGGAATGATCAACAAATTCCTGGATGCGATAAGTCTGGACTCCCTTGCCGCGGCCTTCACCACCCGAAGCTGGTTTGGCCTGGTGCTGGTGACCGTCCTTAAAGCCAGCGCGTTGGCCTACATGATCATCCTGGGTGCCTTCCGGAACCAGAACTCAGCACTGGAAGAAGCGGCGCGGATCAGCGGGGCCGGCAGGATGCGGTCTTTCATCGGAATCGAGCTCCCCGCACTGCTCCCTGCGCTCGGCGCGGCCAGCCTGTTTATCTTCGTCAAGGGTCTCGAGGCTTTTGAGACGCCAGCTGTGCTGGGGCAGCCCGCGGGCATAGAGGTTTATGCCACGCACATTTACGACTACCTGCGAGGCGGCTACGAGGCGGACTATTCCGCTGCCTCGGCCTCCTCTCTCGTGATCGTCCTGATCCTGGCGGTCCTGGTCCTCGCGCAGCTGAAGCTGACCGGCGGCGGCAGAACCTACACCTCCGTCGGAGGGCGGTCAAAAGGGGCTGCCCTTCGGAAACCGGGAAGGTGGACGGTACTTGTTGTCGCGATGACGCTGTTCTACTTCTTCATTGCGCTCGTCCTTCCGATCATTCAGGTCGTGCTCAGTGCCTTTCAGCCCTACCTCGGTTCTCAGGAGCTGACGACGCAGAACTTTGAGAGGCTCCTCGAGACTCCCAACGTGATGCGCGCGTTGCGGACCACAATCATCGTTTCCACCGTCGGCGGCCTCCTGACCGTGGTGCTGGCATTGGTGGTGAGCTTCGCGTTTGTTCGCATGCGGGGAAGGCTCGGCCGGTTCATCCAGCTGGCTTCCTGGGTTCCCGCCGCCATGCCCGGTCTCGTTCTCGGCCTCGCGTTCCTTTGGTCCGTCCTGATGACGCCGGGAACCCGGCCGCTCTATGGAACCGTCTGGATCCTCGTCATCGGACTTGCAGTGGCAACCGTTCCCTTGGCCACCCGAACCCTGGAAGGTGCACTGGCCCAGATCAGTGTCGACATGGAGGAGGCGTCACGCATCGCCGGTGACAGTTTTCTCCGCGCCGTGACAACCGTCACCGTTCGCCTCATGGGACCCAGCCTCATTTCCGCCTGGTTCCTCGTGGCCATCACCATGTCCGGCATCTTGGACGTGCCCATCCTGCTGGGCAGCGCCAGCACCGAAATGATCTCCACCATCAGCTTCGGCTTCTACAACAGCGGCGAGACCGTCCTCGCCTCAGCCCTCTACGTCATCTTCACCTGCGCCATGGCCGGACTGGCAGGGATCGCCTTCCTCGCATGGTTCATTGTCCGCACGCTCGTCAGCCGCTCAGTCACCCGGCCGCGAGCGGAAGAACTAGGAGTCACCTCATGACCAGCATCAGCATCAAAAACCTGCACAAATCGTTCGGCGCCAAGACTGTCTTGGACCACGTTAGTCTCGAGGTCCATGACGGCGAGTTTGTGTGCCTCCTGGGTCCATCCGGCTGCGGCAAGAGCACACTCCTCCGAGCGATAGCCGGATTGGAAAGCCCTGAGGGCGGTACCGTCTACCTCGGCGACGACGCCGTGTTCGACGGCGAGAACGGCATCAACAAGGCCCCCGAACAGCGCAAGCTCGGCATGGTGTTCCAGAGCTTTGCCCTCTGGCCGCATAAAACCGTCTTTGAGAACGTCGCGTATCCGCTGAAGCGCTCGAAAACGCCGAAGGCTGAAGTCCTCGAGCGGGTCCGTGAAACGCTCGTCATGGTGGACCTCTGGGAACATCGCGACTCCTACCCCGGAACCCTGTCCGGCGGCCAGCAGCAGCGCGTTGCCTTGGCAAGGGCCGTCGTGCCTCGGCCGCGGCTCCTGCTCCTGGACGAACCGCTGTCCAGCCTCGACACGAACCTGCGTGCCCAGATGCGCCGGGAAATCCGCCGAATTCAGCAGCACCTCGGTGCGACCGCCGTCTACGTCACCCACGACAAGGAAGACGCCGGGGGCCTCGCCGACCGGGTCCTGGTGCTGCAGGACGGAAAGATTGTTCAGCAGGGAGCCCCCCGCGATGTCTTCGTGGCTCCAAAAACGGCCTTCGTCGCCGAGTTTGTCGGCTTTGACAACTTCTTTGAAGCGACAGTTGTCGGCCCGGACGGCGACGGTACGGCGGTGGAAATCGGAAACGGCAACCGCATGCACGCTGTCGGCCTCTCGGCCCCCGTACCCGGAAGCAAAGTCACGGTGGCTATCCGTTCACGGCTCGTACGGGTATCTCCCCACGACGGAACAGGCACACCTAACGCCTTCGTGGGAACAGTCATCTCCAAAGCGCATCTGGGGGACGACGTCGAGATTGTCGTCAGCGACGGCGTCGCTGAAATCGTTGCCCGGGTTCGGCCCGGGTACGCCCGCGACATAGAGGTCGGCCAGCAAGCCGCGGCCCAGCCGCCGGAGGGGACCTGCGTCATCGTCGACGGCGTGCGCAAGGGCGCCACGAGCACACCTACTTCCATCGCCGTCCCTGCGCACGCCTAAGAAAGGCCAAGAATATGAAGCATCCGAAGAAGCTCGTTACCTTCGCGGCAGCCGCAATGATGCTGCTCACTGCGTGCGGCGGTGATGCTGCGGCCCCCGAAGCCGTGACTGCAACTACCGTCGCGGAGCTCTATGAGGCAGCTAAATCAGAGGGGCAGGTTACCATCTATGGTCCCACGGAGGATCTTTATGGTGCCGTGTATGCGGACTTCAAGAAGGAATATCCCGGTATTGAGCTCGTCACCTCGGACATCTTCGGCCAGGAGCTCGACTCCCGGTTGGAGGGCGAGCAGGTGGCCGGCGGATTCGAAGCCGACCTGGTCCATATTGGTGTCTCTGATGTCGAACGCTATAACGACAAGGGCTATCTGGCCGCCTACAAACCCATGGAAGCAGACGCACTGGACGCGGCCTTTGTCGGTCCTGACGACAGGTGGAGCGTCCCCTCTCAGCACCTGTACGCCACCGCGTACAACACTGACGTCCTCTCGGCAGAAGAGATGCCCGCAACCTGGGATGAGCTCGGAGGTTCCGCGTTGTCCGGGCAGATTGCCACTTCGAATCCCAAGCAGAGCGGTGTCGTTCCGCAGATGATTTCCGCCGCGATGTCTGCAGGAACCATCGATGAAGATTGGATCGACGGCTTCAAAACCGACGCCAGCCCGAAAATCTACCCGTCAGTGGCCAACGCGCTCCAGGCAACGGTCACCGGGGAAACCGCGGTTTCGTTCGTGGCCGGCTATGGCAGCTACATGCGCCAAGTCGCACAAGGTGCTCCCCTGGAATTCGTTGCCATGGAGGACGGCGCTTTCTTTTCGGACGTAGCCTACGGGGTCCTTGACGGCGCACCGCATCCGAATGCCTCCCGCCTTCTCGTGAGCTGGATGTTCAGCGAGGCCGGTCAGGCGTCGGTCGCCGAGCACGTCTTCGAGTTTGGGACCATGCCCAACGCACCGAAACCCGAGGGTGCCGAGGAACTTGGCGACCCGGTACGCCTCTCGTATCCCGGCGGCGAAAAGTACCGCTCCGCCCTTGAGCTGCTGAACACCAAGTTCTAAACGGCCTGTCCGGGGACGCCTCCAGCCTTCCTCCCCTTATCTAGGAGATTCACCAGTGAACACCGAAGTACTTATCGTCGGAGCCGGTCCCTGCGGCATCACGATCGCCAACCTTCTCGGCGTCTACGGCATTCAAACCACAGTGATCGACAAGGCCGAAGCCGTGGTCGACTATCCCCGCGGCGTCGGCGTCGATGACGAGTCGCTCCGGGTCTTCCAGGCCTGCGGGCTGGGGACGGAAGTGCATTCTGACATGATCCAGAACCAGTCCCTGATCTGGTTCGATTCCAACCTCACCAAGCTGGCCGAGATCGCACCCTCGGGGCAGCCGTTCGGCTGGCCGCGGCGGAACTCCTTCCTGCAGCCAATGCTGGAAAGGAAACTCAGAACGGGCCTTGACCGCTTCGGGCACGTTGAACTCCTGCTCGAACGGGAACTGGTCAACCTTGAGCAGACCCAGGATCAGGTTCTGGCCACGATTCGCACCAAGGACGGCATGGAGGAGACCATCAGCGCCCGGTATGTGGTCGGCGCCGACGGCGGACGAAGCCTGGTCAGGAAGTTGATCGGTGCAACCTTGGAGGGTAAGACGCTCGGCGCACGTTGGCTGGTTGTCGACATCCGCAACTCGACCTATCACGCCCCGTTCTCCGGCAACTACATCAGCAGTGACCGCCCCTTCGTGTCGATCGACCTGCCGTACGGCTACCGAAGGTTCGAATTCAGGCTCAACGACAACGAAACGGACGAGCAGATGGTCCGACCGGAAGAGGTGGAGAAACTCATCCGGGCCCACTTCAACTGGACCGGTCCGATGCCGGGCCTTGAACGCGCCCGCGTCTACTCGCACCATTCCAGGGTGGCGAACCGATTCCAGGTTGGACGCGCCTTCCTCGCCGGCGATGCGGCCCACCTGCAGCCGCCATGGTTCGGGCAGGGCATGAACTCCGGCATCCGCGACGCAGCAAATTTGGGTTGGAAACTCGCAGCCGTCGTGCGCCACGGCATCTCCGCGGAGGTCTTGGAGACCTACGGCCAGGAGCGGCGCGGCCACGCCCGCGCCCTGGTCGAACTGGCAACAACATTGGGAAAGGTTTACGGGCCCAAAACGAAACTGGGCGAAAAAGCGCGGAGCTATGGCCTGCGTGCGATGCAGCGCATCCCGGCGTCGCGCGATTACCTCCTCCAAATGAAATTCAAGCCCATGCCGTTCTATGCGGAGGGCGTTGTGCTGGACCCGTCCGCGAAGGATCCCGTAGGCAGGATGTTCATCCAGCCCGATGTCGAGTCGGCCGACGGGGCGCGGGCGAAACTGGACGAGGCTGCCGGAGACTGGTTCGCAGTCATCGGCATCAACATCGATCCTCTCGATCACCTCGACGATGAGCACGCCGACTACTGGCGGAAGATCGGGGCCAGGTTCCTTCGGGTGAACCGCTCACGGGCCGGCCAGCATCTGCTGCAGACCGGTACGGAGACAGTGCTGCTCGATGACCTGCAGGGCGGTTTTCGAGATTGGGGCCGCGGGCGCGAAAACTGGGAAATTCTGGTGCTCCGGCCGGACCGCTATCTCGCAGCAACATGTTCGCGGGCGGATGCCAACGACATGACTGAACGTTTCAGCGCTGTATTGCCGCTGAAAGCCAAAACGCCCCAAACCACCAACCGCTAAAGAGGAGTCCACCACGATGGCACAAATCATCGGCTACGTCGCCATGTCTCATTCGCCCTTCTGGGACGAGTCCTTTGACATCACAGGACCGGGATCAAAGTTTGCGGCCGGTGCCGCGTTGATCAAGGAAAAGGTCCAGGACCTCAATCCCGACCTGATCGTGATTTTCGGACCGGACCACATGCGCAACTTCTTTTTCGATTTGATGCCGGCATTCTGCATTGGCGCCGGCGAAGTCGTGAGTTTCGGCGACTACGGCGGCCACAAGGGCCATCTTCCGCACATGGGCGGCATAGGTCGCAAAATCGTGGACAGTGTGCGGGGACGCAACTTTGACCCGGCCTTCTCGCTGCGCATGGGCATTGACCACGGCATTGTCCAGCCGTACGAGGTGCTGCTTCCGGAAATGACGACGCCGGTTCTGCCGATCATGGTCGACTGTGGCGCCGAGCCACGGCCGTCCATGCGCCGGGCTCACGAGTTTGGCCGCGCCGTCGGCGAGTCCATCCGGGCGCTGGACGAGGATCTGCGCGTTTTGGTCATCTCCTCCGGCGGGCTGTCGCACTGGGTGAAGGCCGCCTCGCCCTACGACGAATCCATCGATGACCAGACCCGCGAGTTCCTGATCGATGGCCGGGACACGGTCGTCGAATACAACGCCGCCCGTGAAGCGGGTTTGGCCGAACGCATTGCTGCAGGCCACGAAGGGGACATCAACGAAGAATGGGACCGCTGGTTCCTCGACAAGATGACCTCCGGAGATCTCGAGCCGCTGTTGGCGATGGATACCGAGGAAATGGAACGAATCGCGGGCAACGGCGCCCACGAGGTCCGGACCTGGATTGCGGGCCTCGGCGCCTGGAACGGACCCGTCGAAACTGTCGCGTACGAACCGGTGCACCGTTGGGTCACCGGAATGGGCCTTGTGGCCGCGTTCACCGAATCAACCAGGAACGACTGATATGAGTATGCAAGCAGCGCCCGGTTTCAGCACGGACCCCTTCTTCGGGTTGGAAGACCAGTGGCTCCAGACGGCGCCGGGGGAGTTGACCCACTACCACGGCGCAGGCGACGGCGTGCCGGTGGTGTTCCTCCATGGGTCAGGCAGCGGAGTCTCCGCAGCGGCCAACTGGTGGCTCAACCTGCCGGAACTTTCCGAACACTGCCAAACGATCGCCATCGATCTGCTCGGTTTCGGCCAGACGACCGCTGCGGACGGTGCCCTCTACGGGATTAAGGCTTGGGTGGAACATGTGGTCCGCGTCCTCGATGCCCTGGGCATCGAAAAGACCTGGCTGGTCGGCAACTCCCTGGGCGGTTGGGTCGCCTTCCAATTTGCCATTGACCATCCGGAGCGGCTGGCCGGCATCATCTCGATGGGCACGGGAGGTGCCCCGCGCACCAAAGCGTTGACAAGCCACGCACGCCCCACTATGACGCCCGCCGGCATACGCGAAGCCCTTTTGGACTTCGTCGTGGACTCTTCGCTGGTGACTGATGAACTGGTAGACGCACGCTACGCGGCTGCCTCCACTGCGGGTGCGGCCGAACGGTTCCGGGCGGTCATCGCTGCCCGCGACGTCGACCGGGAACAACTACCCCTGGATATTGGCGTCCTCTCCGCTCTGGACATTCCGGTGCTGCTTATCCATGGGCGTCAAGACCGGGTTATTCCTCTCAGTCGCAGTCTGCAGCTGGCCGAGGCTATCCCCCATGCTGATCTCCATGTGTTTTCGCAGTGTGGACACTGGAGCCAGGTGGAACGCGCCCCGGCTTTCAACGCGCTGGTGTCGGCGTATCTGGCAACGCACAGCTAAATTGGACAGTCACGCGAAATTCGTGTGCACAGGCGCCGTCGGCAAATCTCTGATGCGGCGCGGGGAAGGCAACGTGGATCAAAGCAGGTTCGTACATCCGATCTCATCCAGTGATTATGTGCAGTCCCTGGACAAGGGGCTCGCGGTCATCAAGGCGTTCAACAGCGAACGGCGAACCATGACGCTTACGGAAGTGGCAACCGCTACCGGGCTGTCCAAGCCCAGCGCCAGGCGATTTCTGCTGACTCTTCACGCGTTGGGCTATGTCTCCCAGACAGAAAACCGGTTCCGCTTGAGTCCCCGCGTGCTTGACCTCGGCGGATCCTATTTGACGTCCGGCGAACTTCCGGGCATCGTCAACCCGTTTTTGGCGGACCTGAATGCGGAACTGCGGGAGGCCTGCTCGGTCGGAGTGTTCGACGGCGACAACGTTGTGTACATCGCGCGGGCATCGGCACAAAAGCGCATCATGACCTTCAATGTGCAAGTGGGAACACGCATCGATCCGGTGATCACTGCACTCGGCCGGGTCCTGCTCGCGTACCTGCCGGAGCCGGATCTCAAGGCGTACCTCGATCGGAGAGAGCAACTCGCGACGCTGCCCCACTTTGCGGACGACGACGGACTACGCGAGGACCTCGCGCTCATACGCGAACGCGGGTGGTGCCTCATGGATCAGGAAGTTGAAGTCGGCGTCCGCACAATCGCAACTCCTTTGAAAAATGTCGAAGGGGTCGTTATTGCCGGGATCAACGTTGCGGTGCACACCGAACGCGTTTCCATGGAACAACTCGAGCATGAGGTTCTCCCGAAGCTCCTTGAAACACGAACACTCATCAATGAAGCTATGGCGGAATATGGCCCGGGGCTGACAAGCAACTGAACGTAGTTGTACTCTGCGGCTGTCTTGGGATCCGCTCATTGTGGGCAGTGCCGCGAACCTACGTCCAGGCACTTCCGTGGCGTTGATCAATGGCTGACAGCCCCACATTGCCCAGAGCAACACCGTCGATCGTGATTGCCCAGTTGCGCCTCGACACTGTCAATGGAAGTTGGGAGCTGATGTAGTCACGGGCCTGAGCGATGGTGGCCGGGTGGGCATTGCCAAATTGCGTCTCAAAGTCCGGGCTCTGCCGGATGCAGCGCACAGCGCGTGTGCGTCTCCAAGAGTCCAGGGGCGAAGTTCGACGGTCATAGCTCTTATCGTGCCCGACGAGTAGCGGCCGCCATCAATTTGCCCGTTAGCCGATCGGCATACGGCACGTTCCAGCCGCCTTGCTGCGGGAGAACAGGCCGGAAGAGCCTGCCTAAGGAACATCCGGACGTCACCCGTCGCCCTCAAACCCTAGGATAGAACGGTGACCGGAACCTCGAAGTCCCCCAGCCCGTCCTCCGCCTCCGCCGGATCCGAGCCGACAGCGGGAAGCAACCTCAGCTCGCTGCAGGCCGCCCGCTCCGCGGTGGCCGCACTGACCGCGGCAGGGGTGACCGACGTCGTCATTGCCCCGGGATCGCGCAGCGCCCCGCTGGCCTACGCGCTGGCGGAGGCCGAGGTACAGGGACGGGTGAAGGTGCACGTGCGGATCGACGAACGCGTCGCCGGGTTCACCGCGCTGGGCCTGGCCCGCGGCGGACACCGGCCGGCCGCCGTCGTCACCACCTCCGGCACCGCTGTGGGCGAACTGATGCCCGCCGTAATGGAAGCCCACCACGCCGGCGTGCCGCTGGTGGTGCTCTCCGCCGATCGGCCCGCCGAGCTGCACGGGACCGGCGCCAACCAGACCACCGTCCAGCCGGGGATCTTCGCCGAGTTTCCCGCCTCCACCGCGAATGTCCGTGCCGGAGACGATCCCGCCGGAGCCATCGGCGCCGCCTTCGACGCGGTCAGCGCCGGCAGCCCGGTGGGGCCGATCCACATCAACCTGCAGTTCCGCGACCCGCTGATTCCGCAGGACGGCGACACCGCCGAACTGGCAGTCCCCGACGCCGAAACCCCAGCTGAGCTCCCCGCCGAACCCGCCGCCACCGGCCGCGAGGCAGCGGCCCTGGCCAACCACCCCGGAACTCACCGCGCCGTGGTCATCGCCGGCGACGGCGCCGGCGAGATCGCGGCCCTGTTTGCCCGCCGCGCCGGACTGCCGCTGCTGGCCGAACCGTCCTCGAACGCCCGCTTCGGCCCCAACGCGATCGCCGCCTACCGGCTGCTGCTCGAGGAGCTGGGCCCGGAGATCGAGCGGGTGGTGGTCTTCGGCCGGCCCACGCTGTCCCGTCCGGTCGCCGCGCTGCTGGCCCGCCGCGACGTGGAGAAGGCGATCTATGTGCCGCGCCCGGTCAACTGGTTCACCGCCGGCCGCCGGCCCGAAACCATCATCACCGACCTGGCCGGACTCTTCGACTTCGCCGGCGAAGGCACCCCCGGCTGGCTGGAACGCTGGCAGGCCGCCTCCGCCGCGGCGTCGGCGGCGCTGTCCTCCCTGCTCGAGGGCCGGAGCGAGCTGAACGGCCTGCACGTCGCCGACCTCGTCTGGGACCACACCGACGGCAACCTGGTACTCGGCTCCTCCAACCCGATCCGCGACCTGGACCTGATGGCCGCCCCGGACTGGCATCCGCTGGACGTCTACGCCAACCGCGGGCTGGCCGGCATTGACGGCACCATCGCCACGGCGTCGGGCATCGCGCTGGCCAACGGCATCCCCACCCGGCTGCTGCTGGGCGACCTGACTTTCCTGCACGACGCCGGGGCCCTCCTGCTCGGCACCGGGGAACCGGAGCCGGACCTGCAGATCGTGGTGCTGAACGACGGCGGCGGCGGCATCTTCGCCACCCTGGAGCACGGCGCGCTGGGGGAGGAGCAGACGGAGTACACCGCCGTCGTCGAGCGCTTCTTCGGCACCCCGCACACCGTGGACGTGTCAGCGCTGGCCGCCGCCTACGGCGTGCCGCACCGGCTGGTCCGCAGCATCGACGAGCTCGACGCCGCCCTGGACGCCCCGGTCGCCGGCCGCTCCATCCTGGAGGTGCCGGTGCAGCGGGCCTCGCTGCGGGAGCTGCACGCGAAGGTCAAGCGTGCGGTGCAGGAAGTGCTCGCCTAAGCCAGATGAGTATGAGGGCAATCCAACCAGGTGATGCCACTCAAAAGACGGGTATTTGGAGGGGGCGAAAAGGGTCCAGTTTGGGCGGTTTTGGGCTTTTTTCGAAGCGGAAATGTCAGAGGCGGGTGAAAGCCTGAAGGCATGGATCAGCACAGGAGAAATCCCGGCACGGATGCCGGGCCTGAACAGGCTGCGGAACCCCGCAGTCTGGCGGTCTATGAGGCTGAGCTGGTCCCTGGCACTGTCTCCGCCGACGGTTCGTTTCCCTTCGCCGACGGCCCCACGGATGCCGAATCAGCCTCCGCGCCGGTATACCGGGACGGGTTCACCGGGTCGTTGGCCTTGCAGGGTGTCGAGGCCCTGGACGATGAAGCAGCCAGCGCGGTCCTCACACGGCTGGATCATGTGATCCGGTGGGCGCAGGCGCAGCAGGCCAAGGTCCTGCACCGCATCGAAACTGTTTACCGGGAGGACATTCGGTCCGCGACCGGAACCATCGACCCCCAGCTGGCCTTCAGCCTCGCCGCCTCGGAAGCGGCGACCATCCTGCAGTTGCCGTACAACACCGGGAAACGGCTCATGGTCCAAGCTGGAACCCTATGCCAGACCCATACCGCTACCCTGACGAAGCTGCAGGACGGCGGCATCAGCTACGGACATGTCCAGACAGTGCTGGAACAATCGGTCGGTGTGCCGCGCCCGGCAGTGCCGGACTTCGAGGCGAAGCTGCTGGAACTGGCGGACGGACAGACTCAGCCCCAGTTTGGTGTCCGGGCCCGGCGGCTGCGGAAAAAGGAGTACCCCGAGACCATCGTGGAGCGGCAACTCACTGCGTTTGAGCAGCGGAAAGTGTGTCTGGAACCGGCTCAGGACGGCATGTCCTGGCTCTCAGCGTTGCTGCCTGCGGAGAAGACGCAAGTAATCTTCACCCAGCTGTGTCAGGCCGCCCGGGGTGAGCAGGCCGCCGGGGACCCACGGACGGTGGATCAGCTGCGCGCGGACATTCTGCAGGATCTGCTGCTCAACCGCGGCGGCCACACCTGCGGCACTGCGAGCGCAGGGAAAGCCGATAAAGCAGCCGGGTCGAACATTGCCAGCGCCAAGGGTTCCCGCGCCACGAAGGATTCCAGCGCCAACGATTCCAGCACCACCTGCACCGGCGGCGGAGCCAAGGCCCGGGCCGAAATCCTGGTGCTGATCACCGCCGAAACCCTCTGCGGTGCCGACGACCAGCCCGCCGAACTGCACGGGTACGGCCCGATCAGTCCGCAGACCGCACGTCGGATGGCCCGCGAGGCCGCGAAATGGACCCCGGTGGAGCGGGATCCGGACACCGAGGAAATCCTGAGGGTGGGTCGAAGACGGAAAGTCCCCTCAGGGTTGAAGCGTTGGCTGCGGGCGCGGGATGGGACCTGCCGGTTTCCGGGGTGCCGATCGAACGTGGTGATTTCCGAGATCGACCACACCAAACCCTGGGCGCAGGGTGGGGCAACGGATCACGACAACCTCGAGCATCTCTGCCGGCGGCACCACATGTTCAAAACCGAGGGCTTCTGGAAGGCCCGACAACCCGAGCCCGGCATCATCGAGTGGACGTCACCAGCCGGCCGGACCTACCGGACCGAACCGCACTTCTCCCTTGCATCCGATGCCTCCGACGCCGAGAAACCTCCCGGACCTCCACATCGGGCCCAGCCGTATTTCCCGATCCGGAACGTGCCGGAGAGCGATGGCCCGGATGACTACGGCGGAAACACACCGCCGTTCTAGGTGCCTTTCCCTCGTGCATCTCCGCCGCCGTCCCGGCCAAAACAAAAGCAGCCCTCCCGCACGCCATGTGCGGGAGGGCTGCTGCGTCCAGGCGTGAAGTCCTAGAGCACCTTGGAGAGGAACTCGCGGGTGCGGGGGTGCTGCGGGTTATCCAGCACATCGCTCGGACGGCCCTGCTCGACGACGACGCCGCCGTCCATGAAGACCACGCGGTCACCGACCTCGCGGGCGAAGCCGATCTCGTGGGTCACCACCATCATGGTCATGCCTTCCTCGGCCAGATTGCGCATGACCGCGAGCACGTCGCCCACCAGTTCGGGGTCCAGGGCGGAGGTGGGCTCGTCGAAGAGCATCATGTCCGGATCCATGGACAGCGCCCGGGCGATGGCCACGCGCTGCTGCTGGCCGCCGGAGAGCTGGGCGGGGAAGGCGGCGCCGCGGTCGCCCAGGCCCACTTTGTCCAGGTTCTTGCGGGCGATCTCCTCGGCCTCGGCCTTGCCGCGCTTCTTGGCGCGGCGCTGGGCCAGGGTGAGGTTGCGCAGCACGTTCAGGTGCGGGAAAAGGTTGAACTGCTGGAACACGATGCCGATCCGGGTGCGGACCTTGTCCAGGTCCGTCTCGGGATCGGTGATGTCCACGCCCTCCACCAAGATGGTGCCGCTGGTGGGCTCCTCCAGACGGTTGACGCAGCGCAGCAGGGTGGACTTGCCGGAACCCGACGGGCCGATCACGCAGACCACTTCACCCTGGTCCACGTGGAAGTCGATGCCCTTGAGGACCTCGTTGGAGCCGAAGCTCTTGTGCAGGTTCCGCACTTCAATGGCGGGCACCGCGTTGCTGGCGGCGACGGGGGAGCTGAATGCTGCAGTGCTCATGGCAGTCACCGGCCTCTCTGGTTGTGGCGTTCAAGCCTGGCCACCAGCTGCGTGAGCGGCAGCGTGATGATCAGGTACATCAGGGCGGCCAGCACCAGTGGAGTGGCGTTGGCATTCTGCGAGACGGCGTCGCGGGCGAACGTGGTGAGTTCACGGTCCGCCAGCGCCATGCCGGCGATGAACAGCAGCGAGGTGTCCTTGATCAGGATGACCAGCTCGTTGGTCAGCGGCGGCGTGATGATGCGGAAGGCCTGCGGGAGGGTGACCGACACCATGGTCCAGGCCGGGCCCATGCCCAGGGACCGGGCCGCTTCGATCTGGCCCGGCGGAACCGCCTGGATGCCGGCGCGGATGGTCTCGGCGATGTAGGCGGCGGACACGACGATCAGGGCGATCAGGCCGGCCCCGGCGTTGCCGCCCGGCGGACGCCAGGAGAACGCGATCGGCACGGCGAAGGCAAAGGCGAAAATCACCAGCAGGGCCGGCAGGCCGCGGAAGATTTCAATGTAGGCGGTGGCGGCCCAACGGTAGGGGGCCACGGGGGACAGCTTCATCAGGGCCAGGATCAGGCCGAGAATCAGGCCGCCGGTAAACGCGATCGCGGTGTAGATGATGGTGTTTTTGGCGGCCACCGTGATGATGGTCGGGAATGCTTCCTTGGCCACTTCGGGGTCAAAGAAGTTCACCCCGATGGCTTTCCAGTCCGCAAGCAGGACTACGGCCAGGACGACCAGGATAAAGACGGCATACAGGACGCCCCGGAAGAGGCGTCTGCGGGTGGAGGGTTTCAAGGTGGAGCCTTCCGCGGAAGATATGTGTGGCGCCGTCCCGGATTAGATCGCAACCCGGGACGGCGGAACGTTCAGTGCTTGTCAGTGCTTATTCAGCAAAGTACTTATCGTAGATTTCTTGGTACTTGCCGTTGTCCCGAAGCTCGGTCAGCTGGGTGTTGATCTCTTCGATCAGGGCCGTATTTTCCTTCTTGGTGGCGAAACCGTAGGACTCGTCCGTCTCGTACTCTTCAACAATGTCGAAGTCGCCGTCGGCGGTATGCGCCGTGTTCACTGCGATGTCCTGCAGGACCGCGTCGACGCTTTCACCCTGAATGGCCTGGAACAGTTCGCCGTCACCGGGGTACTCGATGATTTCGGCATCCTGGACGTTTTCCTGTGCGTAGGCGGCACCGGTGGTGGACTGCTGCACGCCAACCCGCTTGCCGGCGAGATCCTCAATGCCCTGGATATCCGATCCCTTAGGAACCATCAGGGTCTGCAGGGAGTCGTAGTACGGGTCGCTGAACAGCAGCTTGTCGGCACGCTCGGGCGTGATGGTGACGGCGCTGGCGCTCAGGTCGCACATCCCCGCGGTGACGGCAGTCCCGCCCTGGATGGCTTCAAAGCCCTGCTGCTGGATTTCCATTTCCAGGCCCATCCCGGTGGCGACCTCCCGGATCAGGTCGATATCAAAACCGGTGTATTCCCCGTCCTCCACATACTCGAACGGTACGTAGGGGATCTCGGAGCAAACGGTCAGGGTGCCCTCGGAAACCAGTCCGAGTCCGGAGTTGGCACCGGACTCGCTGGAGGAATCATCTCCACCGCAGGCGGTCAGCGCCAGGGCGCCCAGAGTCACTGCGGCAAGGGCGGTTCTGCGTGCTTTTGTCAGCATGGATCTATAACCTTTTCGTGGACGGAGCCAGTGGCGATTGCCCCTTCAAAAACAGATGAAAGCAATCTAGATTCTACGCAGGTCTGATTTCAGCGGACGCATTGACGGCGGAAATCCGTCCGTCCGTCGGGCAGGCGGTTGGCGCAGATGCGCCTATTCCGTGAAGTACTTGTCGTAAAGCTCGGTGTACTTTCCATTTTCACGCATGGCGGCGAGCTGCTTGTTGACCTCTTCAACCAGCTTCTCACTGCCTTCCTTCTTCATGGCCAGGCCGTACGCCTCACCGGTGGGGTAAGTGGCAACGATCCTGAAGGAATCACCGTCCGTGTGGGCAAGGTTTACGGGCAGATCCTGCAGGACGCCCGCAATGTTGCCTGCCTGCAGCGCCTGGAAGAGTTCGGCGTCAGTCTGGTAGGAGATGATTTCGGTGTCGGAGGGCGCGTTGTCGCGGGCGTAGCTTTCACCGGTGGTGCCCTGCTGGATGCCGATCTTCTTGCCGGCCATGTCCGCCAGGGACTTGGCCGTGGAATCAGCCGGCACCAGCAGCGACTGCAGCGAGTCGTAGTAGGGGTCGGAGAACGCCAGGTTCTTCTCGCGTTCCGGGGTGATGGAGACTGCCGCGGCAATCAGGTCGCACTGGTTGGCGGCGAGGACGGTGCCGCTCTGCAGGCCGTCAAAGCTGGCGTTCTGCACTTCCAGCTCGAGGCCCATGCCGGCGGCGATTTCCCGGGTCAGGTCCATGTCGAAGCCGGTGTATTCGCCGTCGTCGCCCACGTATTCAAAGGGCTGAAACGGAACGTTGGAGCAGACGGTCAGCGCACCCTCGTTGACCAGAGGGATTCCGGACTCCGTTTCCGCCGTATCGCCGCCGCTGCAGGCAGTTGCGGTCAGGGCGCCGAGAGCCAGGACGGCTGCAAGTGCGGTGCGTGCTTTGTTCAGCATGGGAAAACAACCTCAGATCGGAAAAAGACGGGACCAGTTCCGGCGAACCGGAGCACATCAGGCCTGCATAAATATGCAGGCTCCCTCAATTGTACGCACTCCCGGGAGGTCCTTCTACACGTCGTTGGTCACACCGTCAAGGGGCGGATTCCGCTAGGACCCCTGCACCGCACCCACGGCCCGGTCCAGGTCCAGCGCTTCGAGCATGGGCCGAAACTTGCTCCAGGTCTCCGCCAGTTCCGCTGCCGGGTTCGACCCGGCCACAATGCCGCAGCCGGCATACAGGCGCACGGTGCGGGGACCCTCGATGACGGCACCGCGCAGGGCGATGCCCCATTCGCCGTTGCCTTCGGCATCCATCCAGCCGACCGGCCCGGCATACGGCCCGCGGTCCATGTGCTCAAGTTCGCTGATCAGCTCGCCGGCAACGCTGGTCGGAAAACCGCAGACGGCAGCCGTGGGGTGCAGTGCCTCCACCAGTGCCAGCGAGGTGGGAATCCCCCCGTCGGCGCCGGGAGCCAGATCCGCGGCGACGTCGGACGCCAGATGCCACACATTGGGCAGTTCCAGCACGAAGGGCTCGGTGTGCGAAGTCATCGACGAGGTGAACGGTTCCAGCTGGCGGGTCAGCGAATCGATGGCGATCTGGTGCTCGTGCCGCTGCTTGTCCGAGCCGGCCAGCACCCGCTGCGCATATTCCGGATCGTCCGCCGGCGCGGTGGCCCGGTCCAGGGTTCCGGCCAGGACGCGGGCGCGGGCGACACCGTTTTCCACCTTGATCAGCATCTCCGGCGTGGAGCCGATCAGCCCGTCCACCGAGTAGGTCCAGCAGCTGCGGTAGCGCAGGGCCAGCTCGCGCAGCACCTGCGCCGCGGAAACCGGGGATCCCAGCGAGGCCACGATGTCGCGGGCCAGGACGATCTTGCTCAGGTCTCCGGCGTTGATGTGCGCCACCGAGCGGGCGACGGCGTTCTTCCACTCGGCCTCGCTGAGGTTGCCGGGCAGAATTTTGTCTTCGGGATCCGGTTCCCGGGCCACCGGCACCTCGTCCAGGTAATGGGCCAGGGCCGCCTGCGCGGTGGCCAGGCTCAGCTCGGCGTCGGGGTCCGCCGTCGTCTGGGTGATCCAGGCGACGCCGTCGCGGCTGCCGACAATGATCTCCGGAACCACCAGCCGGGATTCAAAGGGGGAGCGCTTGGAAAAGCCGAAGGAGCCGAAAGCGGCCAGTCCGCTGCCGGGAACGACCAGCGGATTCTCGACGTCGGCGTCGGAGGCGAGCTTCAGCCACCACTGCTGAGCGTCGGCGAACCGCTCCGGGCCGCTGGCGGTGAACCGTGCGCTTTCACCGAAGCCCACCAGCCCCTCACCGCTGCGGATCCAAGCAAGCTGGTCATTGAGGACCAGGTACTCCAGGAGCCCGATTGTGGCGGACAGCTCACCAATGGGCACGGTCAGGGAACGCAGGGTGGTCATAATGACTCCAGCCTACTCCCCGCACGGATGTGCAATGGATTACCTGCCTCACCGCCGCGGCTGCCCGCCGCCCCGCCGGTGAGGAACCAGACACAGCCGCCCGGCGTTCGGTCCCGTGCACATTCTTTGAGACAATGATCGAGTGAATCGCGCATCGTTGGATAAACGCCCGGATGAAGTCGCTGCCATGTTTGATGACGTGGCGCCGAACTACGACATTGTGAACGACGTGCTGTCCCTGGGACAGACGCGCCGTTGGCGCCGCATCGTGGTGGACGCCGTGGGCGCCGCTCCCGGCCAGCGGGTCCTGGACCTGGCCGCCGGAACGGGCACCTCCAGCGAGCCCTACGCCGACGCCGGCATCAACGTGGTGGCCTGCGACTTCTCCCTCGGCATGCTCAAGGTCGGCAAGCGCCGCCGCCCGGACATCGACTTTGTGGCCGGCGACGCCACCAACCTGCCGTTCGAGGACAACTCCTTTGACGCATCCACCATCTCCTTCGGCCTGCGCAACGTGAACGAACCGAAAAAGGCGCTCGCCGAGATGCTGCGCGTCACCAAGCCCGGCGGCCGTCTGGTCATCGCCGAGTTCTCCTCGCCCACCCAGCCGGCATGGCGGACCATTTACACCGAATACCTGATGCGTGCGCTGCCGCCCATCGCCCGCGTGGTTGCTTCCAACCCCGACGCCTACGTCTACTTGGCCGAATCCATCCGTGCCTGGCCGAACCAGGACCAGCTGGCCGGCTGGATCACCGAATCCGGCTGGGAAAACGTGGCCTACCGAAACCTCACCGGCGGCATCGTGGCTGTGCACCGCGCTGTAAAGCCGGGGAGGACAGCCATCTAAGTGAACGTCCTCATCGTTGGAGCCGGCCCCGCCGGTTCCACTGCCGCTTACTACCTTGCCCGGGCGGGAGTGGAAGTCACCGTCCTGGAAAAGACCTCCTTCCCGCGGGAGAAGGTCTGCGGCGACGGGCTCACCCCGCGTGCCGTCCGGGAGATCCAACTCCTGGACCTGCCGCATGACGAAGCCGACGGCTGGCGGCGGAACAAGGGACTGCGCCTGATCGCAGCGGGCCGCACCGTGGAACTGCCCTGGCCGGTTCTCTCGGACTTCCCGAACTACGGGCTGATCCGCACCCGGCTGGGCTTTGACGAGGCACTGGCCCGGCACGCGCAGGCGGCGGGCGCCCGCATCCTGGAACGCCACTCGGTCACCTCGGCACTGCGCGACGACGCCGGCCGGGTCACCGGCGTGGTGGCCAACGTGCTCGACGACGACGGCCGGCGCACCGGGGAAACCCGCGAGTTCTTCGCCGACGTCGTGCTGGCCGCCGACGGCAACTCCAGCCGCACCGCGCTGAGCCTGGGCATTGAAAAGCGCGACGACCGGCCGCTCGGCGTGGCCGTGCGCACCTACTTTGAAAGCCCGCGCACCAACGACGACTGGATGGAAGGCTGGCTGGAGCTTCCCGACGCCGCCGGAAAACCCCTGCCCGGCTACGGCTGGATTTTCGGGGTGGGCGACGGCACCTCGAACGTGGGCCTCGGCATCCTGAACACCTCCAAGGAATTCGGCAAGCTGGACTACCGCAAGGTCCTGCGCGACTGGACCGCCGGGATGCCCGCCGAATGGGGTTTCACCCCGGAGAACCAGGTGGGGGAGATCCGCGGTGCGGCCCTGCCGATGGGCTTCAACCGGACCCCGCACTACTCGCCGGGGCTGCTCCTGCTCGGCGACGCCGGCGGCATGGTCTCACCGTTCAACGGCGAGGGCATCTCCTACGCCATGGAGTCCGCCCGGTTCGCCGCAGACTTCATCGTGGCCGCGCAGGCCGAGGCACGCACTCCGGGCCTGCTGTCCGCCTCGGCGGCCTTCGATTCCCGGCTCTCCGGCTATGCCGACCACATCCGGTCCGAATGGGGCAGCCACTTCACGCTTGGCCGGATCTTCGCCGGCCTGATCGGCAAACCAGCCATCATGAAGCTGGCCCTGCGCACCGGCATGCCGATCCCGGTGCTGATGCGGTTTGTGGTCCGGATGCTGGCCAACCTCACTGACCACAGCAGCAAGGGTTTGGAGGATAGAGTTATCGCCGTGCTGGAAGCTCTTGTTCCGGCCGCCTCGAACCAAGATGCAGGCCCCGTCCCGCTGTCCAACCCGCTCCGACGAAAAGTTAGTCTAAAACCGTGACTGAATCCTCGAACACCAGCCCGGATACTGCCGCTGACGATGCCGTGCGCGCGCTGCCGGCCGGATTCGCACTGATCGCCGAAGACCCGCAGCTGGGTCCCTCGATCGCTGCGACCCTGGAGCAGGTCGAAGTCCAGCTTCTGGGCGCGATCTCCCAGTCGGATCCCTTTGCCAACGCCACCTCGCGCCACCTGGCGCAGGCCGGCGGCAAGCGGATCCGTCCGCTGCTGGTACTGCTGGCCTCGCATCTGGGTCCGGAACCGAACAACGCCAAGGTGGTCCAGTCCGCCGTCGTCGTCGAACTGACGCACCTGGCCACCCTCTATCACGACGACGTGATGGACTCCGCGCCGCTGCGCCGCGGCGCCCCCACGGCGCACGAGGTTTGGGGCAACTCGGTGGCGGTACTGACCGGCGACCTGATTTTTGCCCGCGCCTCGTCCCTGGTGTCCGAACTCGGCGGGGAAGCCCTGGGGATCCAGGCCCGGACCTTTGAGCGGCTCTGCCTGGGCCAGCTGCACGAAACCGTCGGCCCGCACGACGGCCAGGACCCGCTGGAGCACTACCTGTCGGTGATTTCCGGCAAGACCGCGTCGCTGATCGCGGCGTCGGGCCAGATGGGTGCGCTGTTCTCCGGTGCCACCCGGCAGGCAATCGACATCATGGTGGAATACGGCGAGAAGGTCGGCACCGCCTTCCAGCTGGCCGACGACGTCATTGACGTCACCGGCCGCGAGGCCAAGTCCGGCAAGACGCCGGGCACCGACCTGCGCGAAGGAGTGCCCACCCTTCCGGTGCTGCTGCTGCGCCGCAAGGCCGCCGCGGGCGATGCCGAGGCCGCAGCCGTGCTGGAACTGGTGGACGGGGACTTGAGCTCGGACGCGGCGCTGGAGGCCGCCGTCGAGGCGCTGCGGGAAAACCCGGCCACCGCCGAAGCTTGGGCAGTGGCCCGGCAGTGGTCCGATGAGGCGGTGGCGGTGCTCGAGCCGCTGCCCGATTCGGTGGTCAAGCAGGCGCTGGCCAGCTTCGCCCGGGCCGTGGTGGAGCGGGACGTCTAGAGCCCGTACTCCGAGACCGTGAGGACCGCCCGCAGCTCGGCGGCCTTCCGGGCGCGGACGGCCGGATCAACGATCGGGCGCTTGGGCGTGAAGTAGAGTCCGTCGTTGTCCCAGCGGGGCAGCACATGCTGGTGGTAGTGCCAGACGTGCTGGCTGCCGGCCGGCTCGTTGTGCTGGCGCGTGGTGACGCCGTCGGGCCGCCAGGCCGTCTTGATGGCCACCGCAATGTCCCGGGTGACGATCATGAGGCGGGCGGCGACGTCGTCGGGCAGTTCATACAGCAGCTCGAAATGCTCGCGCGGGGTCACCAGGACGTGGCCGGGCTCCGGATCGAAGCCGTGCGAGGCGATGAACGCGAGGACCAGGTCATCGGAATAGACCAGGTCCCCGGGCTCGCACAGGTTGCCCGGAAACCGGTACTCCCCGGAAGCCATGTCGCAGAACGGGCACTGGTAATTCTCCGGTGCGTGGCTGGGCCACACCGCGTTCCGCGGTGCGTCGCCAACGGTGCCGGGCTGCTGCATTCAGGGCTCCTTAGTTCGGGTCTTCCTCGAAGACCCACTCGAACATGTCAAAGACGTATTCGCTGAACGTTCCTTCTTCGCTCTGCCAGTCGCCGCGCGCGTTGTTGCGGCGCCAGACGATCGGATCCGGAACGTCGAGCTGGTCCACGCGGAAGCCCCAGGCAAACTTCTCGTCCTCGTCTTCGAGGAAGAGCAGGTAGCCGTCTTCGATCTCCAGCTCATCCGGATCCCAGAAGAAGTGGAACGCCTCCATGAGGTCTTCGCAGTTGCCCAGTGCCAGGTAGAACTCGCGCAGCACCAGGGGAATGCTGAAGTCATGGGCGTCCAGCATCTGGTTGAGGATGTCGGCGGGAATGCCGTCTTCCTCTTCGCGCCAGTCATCCTCCAGATACTTGGGGACCAGGGCTTTGAATTTGTCCAGGAACATTTCACTCAATAGGGGTCTCCAAAATTGCGGGTGGTGTACTTCAATCCTAGCCGGGTGCGGACCGCGCTCAGCGCACGCGAACGGCCAGCCGGGGATAGTCGATCACGGCGCCGTCGGCATCCACTGCCAGCTCGGCGGTGAAGTCGCGGGTGGCTGAACTGTAGAGCACGACGGCGTATCCGCGGTTCGCGTCGTAGGCCGAAACCTGCGAATAGACCTGGCTGCTGGGCAGTACCCGCAGACTGGGCATTTCCACCCACGCCATGGTGAGTTTCGTGTCGTCGTCGGGGGCCGAGCCGGTCAGCAGGTCCAGGCGGAGGATGGGCATCGTGTTGGTCATGGGACACAGGGCCAGGTCCACATCCTGGGCGTTGTCCAGGGCGCGCGGGTCTGTGATTCCCGGGGCGGGCAGTCCGGCGTCGCCGGTCACTTCGGTTTCCGCGCTCCACTTCCCGTCCTGGGACCGGGTGAGCTCGAGGGACCGCGACCAGCTCGGCGCCGCGACCTGGATGCTGAACCGGCGGGTGACCCAGCCGGTGGAGGTGGAGAGGGTCCATGAAGCGGTGTAGTCCTCGGTCACCGAGGTGCCGCCGGCTGCGAGCTCACGGGCTCGGAAGGATACAGCTGCGGTTTCACGGCGTGCAGGGTTGTCCACGCCCTGCCAGCGGAAGATTCGGGCGGGCTGCACGCTGTTATCCATCCCTACACCCTATGGTTCCCGTGCCGCGGGCGGCAACGGCGGATTTCGGGTGCGTCGGTGGGCGTCGAGTGATGTGATCGAGTCCTGCCCGGTCGTCGAGTGTGCAGGTCGTGCCGGTTTCCAGTGCCCCTTGTCGAGCGCCCGTTGTCCGAGCTGACGCCTGTTAAGCGCCCGTTGTCCGAGCTCACGCCGTTTTCAGCGCAGAATTCGTGCGTTTTCTCGCCTCTCGGCGCGGGGGTGCAAGGACTCTTGCGGCCCGGTGGCGGCGCCTCCCCGGGGAAATCTCTCGTGCAGATAATGCGCTCTGCCGGCCTCGACGAGGATCCTTCGTGCAGACAATGCACTCTCAACGGCGGAGTTCGACGGTTAGAGGCCCTGATCTGCACGATAGATTTCCGCTGAGGCCCTTATCTGCACGAAGGATCTTCCCCCCCTCCGCCGAGTGTGCACTTGTGGCGACATCCGGCGGGCACTCTCTCGCCGAGAATGCAGATCTACCGACCAAACGGCAGCGCAACCCGCCAGAGCTGCACTCTCGCGGAAGGGAGCCCGCCAGAGCTGCACTCTCGCGGAAGGGAACCCGCCAGAGCTGCACTCTCGCGGAAGGGAGCCCGCCAGAGCTGCATTCTCGGGGAAGGGAGCCCGCCAGAGCTGCGCTCTCGGGGAAGGGAGCCCGCCAGAGCTGCGCTCTCGCGGCGGGATCGCGGCTGGAATCCCGCCCCCGCGAACCAAACCCCAAGGCCCCCCACCCCCAGACCCTAAGACCTCAGCCCCGGCCGACCCCGAGCCGGCGCACATTCAGTGCCAGAAACAGGTGCACGCGGTCCGCAGTGATGGCCGGATCGTAGCCGGTCAGCTCGGTGATCTGCCCCAGCCGGTAGCGGACGGTGTTCCGGTGCAGGCCGAGCGCATCGGCCACCGCAGCCACCGAACCGTTCAGGCCCAGATACTGCTCCAGCGTGTCCAGCAGGCTCGCATCATGGGCGGCATCGAAGTCCGTCAGGGGATCCAGCGCCTCGGCGGCAAGATCGGCCAGCGGCACATCGGCGCCGGACATCAGCAGCGAGGTGAGGCTCAGCCGCTCGGGTTCGTTGATGTGCTGGCCGCGCTGCAGGGATTCCTTCGCCTCGAAATAGCTCCAGCGCAACCCGGCAGGTTCGGCGTACGAGCCGCCGAATCCGATCCTGGCGGTCAGCCCGCTGCCGTACAGATAAGCGCCGAGGATCCGCGCCAGTACGGGACCGTTGCCCTCGGCCACCACGATGACAAGCCGACCGTCGACGACGGCGGTGCCGGCGCCGTCGAATTCCGCCGGCAGCGGCAGGGTGGGCAGCGCCCGGACCTGCCCGGACGCGACCTCCACCAGGAAGGTCAGCTGCCGCCGGGCGGTGGAAATCCCGGCGCCCAGCAAGCGCAGCGACGCATCGCCGCCGGTCAGGCGCCCGGCCACGACGTCGGTCAGCAGCTGCCCGGTGACGGCGCGGTCGCGGGCACGGCGCCGGGCCTGGTTGCTCAATTCCACGCTGATCAGGCTCTGGGCGTAAGCGACAATGTCCGGACGCCGGTAGGGCTCGGTGATCGCCAGCGTGCAGCGGTCCCGAAGTCCGGTTGCGATGGGAACGCGGTGCCGGGATGCGGCCCCGGAATCCTCCCCGGCCTCGGAGCCCGTGTCGAAAATCCGTGCCCCGTACTGGTGCAGCGCCACATGGTTGCCCAGCAGCCCGGCCAGTTCCTGCAGCAGCCCCGGCAGGCCGTTGCCGCCCAGCAGCGCCCCGGCCAGGGACTGATGGGCGGCCAGCAGGTCCCGCAGCTGGGTGACGTGGTCGGCGGACAGGGCGTCGGCGACCATCTTGCCCAGCGCCACGAACGGCGTGTCATACGGCACCTCGAACACCGGCAGGCCGCGGGCATCCGCAGCTTCGATCAACGCCGCCGGCACCTTTGCGTGGCTCAGGCCGGTGCCGAACCCGATCGCCAGCGCGCCGGCCCGGTGCACGCTCTCCACGAAGCTGCGCTGGACGGCGCCGGTGCGCTGCCGCAGGCCGGTGGTCAGCACCACCTCGCCGCCGCCGAGGAACGGAAAGGGATCCTCAAGCTCAGTGACCGCCACCCACTGCAGCGGGGCCGGGGCAACCGGGGCGGTACCGTGCCGGCGCAGGTCAAGCCCGGGAGCGGCGAGGAGATCGGAAAGGTAGATCGGCATGCAGCAACTATAGGGGCTCCGGTTTGGTCGCCTGCACAGTTGGAGCCGTCACCTCTTGTCGGGTTGCCCCTTTGGAACGCGCGGTGCACCGCTTAGGTTTGGAGGAAAGCCCCGGGCGTCGGCGTTCGGGCATCCTCCCGAAAGGACAGTGCGATGGCCCAGACGCTGCAGAACTACATCAACGGAGATTTTGTCCCGGCCCGGGGAACCGAGCAGCTGGAGATCATCAATCCCGCCAACGGCGAAGTGGTCGCGTCGTCTCCGGTGTCCGTCCAGGCGGACGTCGACGCCGCCATGGGCGCCGCCGCCGCGGCCTTCAAGACCTGGAAGCGGACCACGCCGTCCGAACGCCAGCTGATGCTGCTCAAGCTCGCCGACGCGCTGGAGGCGAACTCCGAGGAGCTGGTCGAGGCCCAGCACCGCAACACCGGGCAGGTCCGCTCGGTCATTGCCGCCGAGGAAGTGGCGGTCGGCGCCGACCAGCTGCGCTTCTTCGCCGGCGCCGCCCGGCTCCTGGAGGGCAAGGCCGCCGGAGAGTACATGGAAGGGCACACCTCCTTCATCCGCCGCGAGCCGATCGGCGTCGTCGCGCAGGTCGCCCCCTGGAACTATCCGCTGCTGATGGCGATCTGGAAGATCGGCCCCGCCCTCGCAGCCGGCAACACAGTGGTGCTCAAGCCCTCCGACACCACGCCCGAATCCACCCTGGTCCTGGCCCGGCTGGCCGGCGAGATCTTCCCGGCCGGCGTCCTGAACGTCATTCTGGGTACCGGCGCGACCGGCGCCGCCATGGTGGAACACCCCGTGCCGGGCCTGGTCTCGATCACCGGCTCCGTCCGCGCCGGCATCGCCGTGGCCTCCGGCGCCGCGAAGACGCTCAAGCGGGCGCACCTTGAGCTTGGCGGCAAGGCGCCGGCAGTGGTCTTCGCCGACGCCGACCTGCAGAAAACCGCCCAGGCTGTCGCCGAGTTCGCCTTCTTCAACGCCGGGCAGGACTGCACCGCCATCACCCGCGTCCTGGTGGAGGACTCCGCCCAGGACGAGTTCGTGGCCGCACTGGTGGAACACACCAAGACGCTGGAGACCGGACACGAGGACGACGAAGCCAACTACTTCGGTCCGCTGAACAACATCAACCACTTCAATGCCGTCAACGCCGTCATCGACTCCCTGCCAGCGCACTGCAGCATTGCCACCGGCGGCAAGCGCGCCGGGACCAAGGGCTTCTTCTTCGAACCCACCGTGATCACCGGGGCCCGGCAGGACGACGACGTCGTGCAGAAGGAGACATTCGGTCCGGTCATCACCGTGCAGTCCTTCAGCACCGAGGACGAGGCAGTGGAAATGGCCAACGACGTCGAGTACGCGCTGGCCTCCAGCGTCTGGACCTCCAACCACGGCCGGGCCATGCGCCTGGCCCGCGACCTGGACTTCGGCGCCGTCTGGATCAACACGCACATCATGCTGACGGCCGAAATGCCGCACGGCGGCTTCAAGAGCTCCGGCTACGGCAAGGACCTCTCGATGTACGGCGTGGAGGACTACACCCGGATCAAGCACGTCATGACCGCTCTGGACGCCTGACACCAGCGCCGGCCGGAGCGGCCGACGCAACATCGGCCGGAACGCCGGACACCACACCCCACCGCAGAAAACGCAGCACCGTTCGAAAGGCATCACCATGAGCACCCAAGCCCTGCAGCCCTCCTACCGGCTGGAACAAAAGCGCAGCATCACCGGCACCTTCCCCGGTCCTAAGTCCGCCGCGCTCAACACCCGCCGGGCAGCCGTGGTGGCCAAGGGCGTGGCCTCCTCCGTTCCGGTGTACGTGGCCGACGCCGACGGCGGCATCGTCCTCGACGTCGACGGCAACTCCTTCATTGATCTTGGCTCGGGCATTGCCGTGACATCGGTCGGCGCCTCCGACCCCGCCGTCGTCGGCGCCGTGCAGGAGCAGGTCGCGCACTTCACCCACACCTGCTTCATGGTCACCCCCTACGAGGGCTACATTGCGCTGGCCGAAAAGCTGCACGAAGTCACCCCCGGGGACCACGAGAAACGCACGGTGCTGTTCAACTCCGGCGCCGAGGCCGTGGAAAACGCGATCAAGATTGCCCGCTCCGCCACCGGCCGCGACGCCGTCGTCGCCTTTGACCACGCCTACCACGGCCGCACCAACCTCACGATGGGCCTGACCGCCAAGGCGATGCCGTACAAGACCGGCTTCGGCCCGTTCGCCTCCGAGATCTACCGGATGCCGATGAGCTACCCGTACCGCGAGGAAAACCCGGAGATCACCGGAACCGAAGCGGCGGACCGGGTCATCCTGGCCATCGAAAAGCAGATCGGCGCGGACCAGACCGCCGCCATCCTGATCGAACCGATCCAGGGCGAGGGCGGCTTCATTGTGCCCGCCGAGGGCTTCCTGCCGCGGCTGGCCGAATGGGCCAAGGACAAGGGCGTCGTGTTCATTGCCGATGAGGTCCAGTCCGGCTTCTGCCGCACCGGCGAGTGGTTCGCCGTGCAGCACGAGGGCGTGGTGCCGGACCTCCTGACCATGGCGAAGGGCATCGCCGGCGGCATGCCGCTTTCCGCGGTCACCGGCCGCGCGGAACTGCTCGACGCCGTCCATCCGGGCGGCCTGGGCGGCACCTACGGCGGCAACCCGGTGGCCTGTGCCGCCGCGCTGGCCGCGATCGGCACCATGGAAACCTCTGATCTGGCCGGCCGCGCCCGCCGGATCGAGGAAATGACCGTTCCCCGCCTGCAGCAGCTGGCGGAGGAGACCGGCGTAATCGGCGAGGTCCGCGGCCGCGGTGCCATGCTGGCGCTGGAATTCGTGAAGCCCGGCACCAAGACGCCGGACGCGGACATCACCAAGGCCATTGCTGCCGCCTGCCTGGCCGAGGGCGTCATCATCCTTACCTGCGGCACCTACGGCAACGTGGTGCGTTTGCTGCCGCCGCTGGTCATCAGCGACGAGCTGCTGGCCGATGCCTTGGACGTGCTGGAAGCAGCTGTCAGGGCGCACGCCTAACCCGGCGCAGGCAACCCGCCCAGCTAAACCCGCTCAGCTAACCGCGTTTTTTGCCCGCAGAGCCGTGGGGCGTGAACTCCACGGCTCTGCGGCGGAGCGGTCGTGGTGCAGCACACGCTGCACCGCGGCCGCTCTTTGCGTCTGTGCTGCAGATTACTGCGTGTCCAATTTGTTATTCCAGTTACTGGTGATATTGGAGGGGTCATTGTCTATTGGAGTGACCTACGGTAAGTTCACATCGTTGCCCCGTGACGCTTTTGCCGGGCACCGCAGTTCTCTGGGGAGACTGTGCATGTGGCTGCGGTGTTATCACTGCGTCTCGAGGCATAAGGATAGACATGCGGTTAAAGAAACTTGTGAGCGTTTTCTCGACGCTCGCCATCGTACTGATGACGGCGGTGATCTCGATTCCGTCCGCCGCGGCAAGTTCCGCGGACGGGCAGTTCGCCAGCCGCCTGTACGTCCTGATCAACGACTACCGGGCGCAGCACGCGCTGCCGGCGCTGCGCTGGAATGCTCAGATGTCCGCAGACTCGCAGTCCTGGACCCAGCAGTCTGCTGACCAGGCCAACATTCACGGCGCCGGGGTCTTTCAGCACAGCCCCGGATCCTACGCATTTCCGGAGAACATCGTCTGGAACATGAGCGCTGACGAGGCCTTCTCCTGGTGGGTCAACTCGCCGCCGCACCGCGAGAACATGCTCCGGGCAGCCGACACCGATATCGGACTCGGTGCCGTCCAGCTGACCGCAGGACCGAACCGCGGCGCCTACCTGGCCACGGCGAGGTTCGGCCAGTACGCCGTGTCTCCGGACGAGGAAGCCGCAGCCCGGGACGAAGCCGCCCGCGCCGCGGCAGAGAAGGCAGCAGCAGAAGCCGCTGCCCGCGCAGCGGCTGAAGAGGCCGCCGCACAGGCCGCTGCCGAGGAGGCCGCCGCCCGCGTAGCGGCTGAAGAGGCCGCCGCTCAGGCCGCCGCTGAGAAGGCAGCCGCCGACGCTGCTGCCAAGGCCGCCGCTGACGCTGCTGCCAAGGCCGCTGCTGATGCCGCCGCGAAGGCTGCTGAGGAAGCCGCCGCCAAGGCGCCCGTGAAGGAAGCTCCCGCTGTGACGCCGGATGACACTCAGGCCGAGCAGGACAAGGCGGCGCAGGAGGCCGCTGAAGCAGCCGCGCAGAAGGCAGCCGAGGAGGCAGCGGCAGCCAAGGCCGCCGAAGCCGCCAAGGTCGAAGCCGAGAAGAAGGCTGCGGCCGAAAAGGCTGCCGCTGAGAAGGTTGCCGCCGAGATTGAAGCCGAGAAGAAGGCTGCGGCCGAAAAGGCTGCCGCCGAGATTGAAGCCGAGAAGAAGGCTGCGGCTGAGAAGGCTGCCGCCGAGATTGAAGCCGAGAAGAAGGCCGCGGCTGAAAAGGCTGCCGCCGAGATTGAAGCCGAGAAGAAGGCTGCGGCTGAAAAGGCTGCCGCCGAGAAGGCCGCGGCTGAGGACGCCGGAGCTTCCGAGCAGGCAGCTGCAGCAAACATCGCTGCCGAGCAGGCGGCCGCCGCCGAACTGGCCGTGGCCACGGAAGCTTCGAACAAGGCTGCCGAGCAGGCCGCAGCAGAGGAAGCCGCCAAGAAGGCTTCCGCTGAGGAGGTCGCGCAGGCCGCGGAGGCCGAGCAGGCCGCCGCTGACCAGGCCGCCGCACGTCAGGCAGCAGAGCGCAAGGCACAAGCGGCCGCCGCAGCGGCCATGGAACAGGTGTCGCTCGGAAACGAAACGCTCCTCACCGCCGCCGCACGGGGAACCGTCACCGCTGCTGCCTCGGGAAGCCAGCTGCGCATCTCCGGCCTGGACGCGGCCGGCACCTATGAAGTGGTCCTTCCCTCCGCCGGAGTGAACCTGGGCGCCATGGATGCCGACGCCAACGGTTCGCTGGCCATTGCCGTTCCCGCCGTCCTTGCGGCCGGTGAGCACAAGGTTGCGCTGTTCAAGGACGGAGTCCTCTCCGGCTGGACAACCTTCACCGTGGAGCAGGCAGTCACGGTCCTGGCCGCGCAGCCCGTTCCCGCAGCTGCCGACGGAACCACCGAACTGGCAGCAACCGGCCTGAACGCCGCGCAGCTTTCAATCGGCGGAATCGGTGCCTTGATGGCACTGACCGGAGCCGTCGCCCTGGTCGCCCTGCAGCGCCAGCGCAGCACCTCGGCGCGCTAACTTCCGCGGATAACTTCACCGGGATTCGAAGAAGCCCCGCCCACCGTTACCGGTGAGCGGGGCTTCTTTGCGTCCAGGCCGCTGCGGCCGCGGGGAGAATGTCTTAGGCCGCTGCGGCGCGGAGAATCCGGTTCCGCCGGGGTCCGCCCATCATGTCCACCGTCAGGATCACCAGCGCGAGCCAGACCAGGCCGAACCCGGCCCAGCGCTCCGGCGGCATGACTTCCTTGAACACGGCCAGAGCGATGATGAACTGCAGCGTGGGAGCCAGATACTGCAGCATTCCCACGGTGGACAGCGGCAGGCGACGGGCAGCGGCACCGAAGAAGATCAGCGGAACGGCCGTCAGAACGCCCGAGGCCGCCAGGAGCCAGAAATGCGCGGGACCGTTGGACAGGATGGTTGCCGTGCCGCTGACCGACATCCATACCAGGACGGCGATGGCCACGGGCGTAAGGACCGCGGTTTCAATGGTGAGGCTGGAGATGGCGTCCACCCTGCCGCCCACGCCCTTCTTGACCAGTCCGTACGTGCCGAAGCTGAAGGCAAGGATGAGGGCGATCCACGGGACGGTGCCGTAGGCCAGGCCCAGGACCAGGACGGCGACAAAGCCGACGCCCATGGCAACCCACTGCAGCGGCCGCAGTTTTTCCTTGAGCACGATGACGCCCAGCAGGACGGACACCAGCGGATTGATGAAGTAGCCCAGCGCCGCTTCCACTGCATGTTCATTCAGCACCGCCCAGGCGTACGTGGTCCAGTTGGCCGCGATCAGGACGGCCGCACCGCCCAGGGTGCCCACCAGCCGGAGGTTCCGCGCCGCGGCCGCCAGCGTCCTCCAGGAGCGCATCACGGTGAGCAGGGCGACGCAGAACACCAGTGAGAACACGATGCGCGCGGCAACTATCTCGATGGCTCCTGCCGGAACCAGCACCATGAAGTAAAGGGGCAGCAGGCCCCACAGCAGGTAGGCGCCGACGCCGAAGAGAAGCCCGGGGGTATTCTCGCCCCGGGTGCCGGGAGCGGCCTTGCCGCCGGCGGGCGTCGTGCCGGAGGTGCCGGCGGATCCGCCGGCCGCCGGCCGGGCGGGAGAATGGATGGACTCGGGGGAGGTGGCGGAGCGCGAAGCGCCTATTCCGTCGGATGCAGACACGTGATGCTCAACATCAACGGGCGTCCGGGTATTCCCGCGGCGCCCGGAAGGGGACCCGCAGCCATCCGCCGTGACTTCCGCACCGAACCGTTTAGACGCCGTCGCGCACCTGCATTTAGAATAGGAAACTGTGCGTTATTCCGCACGAGGTTTCCTCCCCGAGACGAAGGACTATCAGTGTCTAATTCAGCCGCGGACCGGTCGCAGCGCCCCATGCGAGTCGCCATTATCGGCGCTGGCCCCGCCGGTGTGTATGCCGCAGATATCCTTACCAAAGCTGACCGGGACTTCGAGGTCAGCATCGACCTCTTCGACAAGTACCCGGCCCCGTACGGCCTGATCCGGTACGGCGTGGCCCCGGACCACCCGCGGATCAAGGGCATCGTCAACGCCCTGCACAAGGTCATGGACCGCGGTGACATCCGCTTCCTGGGCAACGTGCACTACGGCAAGGACCTGACCCTCACCGACTTCCGGCACTTCTACGACGCCATCATCTTCGCCACCGGCGCCATCAAGGACGCTGACATGAGCATCCCCGGCGTTGAGCTGGAAGGTTCCTTCGGCGGCGCCGACTTCGTGTCCTGGTATGACGGACACCCCGATGTCCCGCGCGAATGGCCGCTGGATGCCAAGGAAGTTGCCGTCATCGGCAACGGCAACGTTGCGCTCGACGTCGCGCGCATCCTCTCCAAGCACGCCGATGACCTGCTGACCACCGAAATTCCGGACAACGTCTACGAGGGCTTGAAGAAGTCGCCGGTCACCGACGTCCACATCTTCGGCCGCCGCGGACCGGCACAGGTGAAGTTCACGCCACTGGAGCTGCGCGAACTTTCGCACTCCCGCGACGTCGACATCGTGCTCTACCCGGAGGACTTCGAATTCGACGAAGGCTCGGACGAGCAGATCCGCAGCAACAACCAGACCAAGACCATGGTCAACACGCTGACCAACTGGCTGGTCGAAGAGCAGGATTCCGGTGCCTCCCGCCGCCTGCACCTGCACTTCCTGCACAGCCCGGTGGAGATCTACGAGGATCCCGCCAACCCCGGCAAGGTTGCGGGCATGAAGTTTGAACGCAATGAACTCGACGGCACCGGCAACGCGCGCGGCACCGGCGAGATTGTCGACTACCCGGTGCAGGCCGTGTACCGGGCCATCGGCTACTTCGGCTCGGAGCTGCCGGAGGTCGGTTTCGACTCCCGCCGCGGCGTCATCCCCAACGAGGGCGGCCGCGTCATCGACGAAACCGGCGCCCCGGTGCCCGGGATCTACACCACCGGCTGGATCAAGCGCGGCCCGGTGGGCCTGATCGGCCACACCAAGGGCGATGCGCTGGAAACCATCGGCTTCCTGCTGGAGGACCGGCTGAACCTGCCGGCCGCCGAGGAGCCCGAGGAGGACTCCATCATCAAGCTGCTCGAAGACCGCGGCGTCGAGTACGTCACTTGGGAAGGCTGGCTGAAGCTGGACGCCTACGAAAAGAGCCTGGGCGCCTCCTACATCCATCCGGATCCGGCCACCGGCGAACTGGTGCGCGAACGCGTGAAGGTAGTGGACCGCGAGGAAATGATCCGCGTCGCCCGCGGGCAGTAGCGCCCTTTCCCCTCCCGGCTTCACGACGCCCCCGCTTCCCCGTGGAAGCGGGGGCGTCGTATGAGTAGACTGTGTCGCACACCACAGCAGGAACCACAAAACACGGTGTCAGCGGTCTCCTTATCAGCGCGGATAGGTCGGGGCAGTGCACAATCAGGACTTTCTTACTCCGCCGCGGCGTTCCGCTGACGGTCTGCAGCGTGATGCCTCCCGGGCGCACGAAGGGCTGGACTCACACGACGGTTACCTGCGCTGGCTCCGGCCCCCGGTCCGGGAATCCTGGCAGCGGTCGCTGGGCCATCACACCGATCCGGACAAGGCCGTTCCGCAGCTGGTGTTTTCCGGTTCGGACCTCGAGGAGTATCGCCGTGCGCATCCCCTGGCCGCCGTGATGCCTGTCATCCGGCAGCTGCTGGTGCGCCCGGGCCTGGACAGCGGGCTCCTGGTGGCCGTGGGCGACGGGCTGGGACGGTTGCTCTGGGTGGAGGGCGACGACGAACTGCGCCGCACCGCGGAGGGCATGCTCTTCGTGCCCGGCACCGACTGGTCCGAACAATCCATTGGAACCAGCGCGCCCGGAACGGCCCTGGCCTCGGGGCGCAGCATCCAGATTGCCGGCGCCGAGCATTTCAGCAGGCAGGTCCATTCCTGGAGCTGCACCGCGGTGCCGGTCCGGGATCCGGACACCGGAGTGGTCCTGGGCGTCGTGGACATCACCGGCCGGGACGAAGCCGTGGCCGAGCACACCCTGGCACTGGTCGAGGCAACCGTCGCTGCGGCCGAAAGCCACCTGCGGGTGGAGCGGCTGCAGAACGCCGCCGGTGCATCGTCCGGAACAGTCCACCGAACAGTCCACCGGACAGCCCACAGGTCTGCCCTGAGGTCTGCCCCGAGATCCGCCGCCAGGCCGGCCCTCCGGCAGGACAGCCTGCACATTCTTGGCCGGGACCTGGCGGTGGTGAACGTCGGGGGCCGGGCCGCATCCCTGAGCATCCGGCATTCCGAGCTCCTCACACTCCTCGCGCTTCATCCCGAAGGGCTGAGCGCCGACCAGCTCTCCGTCATGGTCTATCCGGAAAGCGCATCGGTGAGCACCGTCCGGGCCGAGATGCTGCGGCTGCGCAACCTGCTGGGAAAACACAGCGACGGCGTCCCGGGGCCCGCACTGGTGCCGCAGTCCCGCCCCTACCGGCTGCCGCACGGGCTGGTCATCGATGCCCGGCAGGTGCTCGGCTATCTGGAGCGCGGAGCGTACCGGCTGGCCCTGGGCCTGTACCGCGGGCCGGTGCTGCCGCGGTCCCAGGCTCCGGCCATCACGGCGCTGCGCAGCGAGGTCAGCACCGTCCTGCGTGAGGCGATGCTCTCCGACGCCGGCCCCGAGACGCTGCTCGGATACCTGTCACTCGAGGAGGCCCGGCACGACGTCGAGGCCTGGTCCCTCGCTCTGCGGCTGATGCCGCTGCGCTCACCCCGCCGGGCGGCCGTGGTGGCACATCTGGAACGGCTGGAGCACGAACTGGGCTAACGCGGCGCGGAGGCCGCCGGACCCCAGGCACACATCACTCCGCCGGGGGTTTTTCGGGCTGTTTGACGGGCCGGATCCGAAGGCTCGTCAGGAGACCGATCAGCAGCGCGCCGGCAGCGATCCACCCCGCCAGGGTTACGCCGTCGGTCATTGCGGAACGGGCGGCGTCGGCGATGTACGCGGTTTGCGGATCAGCGCTCAGGGCTCCGATGGTTCCGCCGGAACTGGCGTTCACCGAATCCACCAGCGGCCCCAGCATCGGGTTGGCGGCGACGTCGTCGGAGAGCCGTGATGCGGTGCCCTCCTTCAGTGACGTGAAGAAGGCGGTGCCCAGGACGGCGATGCCCAGTGCGGAACCGGTCTGGCGGGCGGTGCTCTGTGTCGCCGACCCCTGACCGCTGCGGGCCACCGGCACCTCGGCCAGCACCACCGACGTGAGCTGGGCAGTTGCCAGGCCCACGCCCAGGCCGTAGACGAGCAGGATCGGCGAGGTTAGCCAGGCCGTGCTGTCCGGACGGATCAGCAGCGCCAGCGCCCCGATGGCGAGGATCTCCAGGCACAGGCCGACCCGCACCACCAGAATGGGGGAGTACCGGCGGGAGAGGGCTGCCACCGCACCGCTGGCCAGGAAGGACCCGGCGGCCAGCGGCACCAGGGCAAGGCCCGCCTGGAAAGCCGAGTAGCCAAGGACATTCTGGAACCAGAGGGGCAGGGACAGGATCAGGCCGAACTCGCCGAAGCTGACGATCAGCGCGGTTATGTTGCCGTTGGCAAAGGAGGGGATGCGGAACAGCGAAAGATCCAGGATGACGCCCCTGCCAGCCTCGGTCCGCCGGCGTTCCTCCATCACGAAGGCTGTCAGCGCGACGGCGGCAACCGCAAACGCCACCGGCACGGGGGAGAGGCTGCCGAGACGGAAGGGGGCGTCGTCGTCGGCGTACCACCAGCCGTAGCTGCGGCCCTCGATCAAGCCGAACACCAGGGCGCCGAAGCCGAGGATGGACAGCAACGCACCATTGATGTCCAGCCGTTGCCGCGCGCCGGTCAGCGGTTCCGAAGACTCCGCCACGAACAGAAGCAGTCCAACGGCTATCAGTGCGCCGAGGGGAATGTTGATGCCGAAGGCCCACCGCCAGCTGGCGTTCTCAGTGAGCCACCCTCCGAGCAGCGGGCCGACTGCGGCCATGCCGCCGATGGTGGAGCCCCAGACGGCGAAGGCTATGCCGCGCTCGCGTCCCTGGAAGTTGGCGTTAAGCAGGGCCAGGGTGGTGGGCAGGATCATCGACCCGCCCAACCCCTGGAGCGCCCGGCCGGTTATCAGGAAGCCGCCGGACTCCGCCACGGCGCAAAGGAGACTCGCAGCAGCAAAGATTCCGACGCCGATCAGCATGATTCGCCGGCGGCCGGCCCGGTCCGCAATCCGGCCCCACGTCAACAGCAGGGCAGCGAACAGCAGGGTGTAGATTTCCTGGACCCATTGGATTTCGGTGCTGGAGATGCCCAAATCCGCCACGATCGAGGGGATGGAAACGGAAACGATGGTGGCGTCCATGATGATCATTGCCACGCCGAGGCTGATGGCGACCAATCCCCACCAGCGGTAGCGAAGGTATCGGCCGACCGCTGGAGAGCCCGGTTCCTGATGCATATGAATCACTGTGCTCCACGGTGATTCGTTGGGGCAACCATTTCCCCGTGCAACCTTGGTGCAACGTCCGGGTCCGTAGCCTCGGTACGTCAGACACCGACGTCGCCACCTCCAAGGAGCAGACATGACCGTTTATGCGCAGCCCGGCACCGAGGGATCCAAGTTTTCCTTCAAGTCCCGGTATGAGAACTGGATCGGCGGAGAGTGGGTGGCCCCGGTCAAGGGCAACTACTTCGAGAACATCTCCCCGGTCACCGGGAAGGTTTTCTGCGAGATTGCCCGCGGCACCTCCGAAGACATCGACCTCGCCCTGGACGCGGCCCACAAGGCCTCGCCGGCCTGGGGCAAGACCGCCGTGGCGGAGCGGGCCCTGATCCTGAACCGGATCGCCGACCGCATCGAGGAGAACCTCGAACTGCTCGCCGTCGCCGAGGTCTGGGACAACGGCAAGCCCATCCGCGAGGTCCTTGCCGCGGACCTGCCGCTGGCCATCGACCACTTCCGCTACTTCGCCGGAGCCATCCGCGCGCAGGAAGGCACGCTGTCCCAGCTCGATGACAACACCACCGCCTACCACTTCCATGAACCGCTCGGCGTCGTGGGCCAGATCATTCCGTGGAACTTCCCCATCCTGATGGCCGTCTGGAAGCTGGCGCCGGCGCTGGCAGCCGGCAACGCCGTCGTCCTGAAGCCCGCCGAGCAGACCCCGGCCTCGATCATGGTGCTGATGGAAATCATCGCCGACCTGCTGCCCGCCGGCGTGCTGAACGTGGTCAACGGATTCGGTGTGGAGGCCGGCAAGCCGCTGGCGTCCTCGCCCCGGATCCGCAAGATCGCGTTCACCGGTGAAACCACCACCGGGCGCCTGATCATGCAGTACGCCTCGCAGAACCTGATTCCGGTCAGCCTGGAACTGGGCGGCAAGAGCCCGAACATCTTCTTCGCCGACGTGGCGCAGGAAAACGACGCGTTCTACGACAAGGCGCTGGAAGGCTTCAACATGTTCGCGCTGAACCAGGGCGAAGTCTGCACCTGCCCCTCGCGCGCCCTGGTCCAGGACTCCTTCTACGACAGCTTCATGTCCGACGCGCTGGCCCGCACCGCGCAGATCATCCAGGGCAACCCGCTGGACACCACCACCATGGTGGGCGCGCAGGCCTCCAACGACCAGCTGGAGAAGATCCTCTCCTACATGGACATCGCCCACCAGGAAGGCGCCAAGGTCCTCGCCGGCGGCGAGCGGCTGATGCTCGACGGCGATCTGGCCGGCGGCTTCTACGTGAAGCCCACGGTCTTTGAGGGCACCAACAACATGCGGATCTTCCAGGAGGAGATCTTCGGTCCGGTGGTGTCAGTGGCCCGGTTCTCCGACTACGGCGAAGCCATGAGTCTTGCCAATGACACCCTCTACGGCCTCGGTGCCGGGGTCTGGTCCCGGAACGGGAACATCGCCTACCGGGCGGGCCGGGACATCCAGGCCGGGCGGGTCTGGGTGAACAATTACCACGCCTATCCGGCGCACTCGGCGTTCGGCGGCTACAAGTCCTCGGGCATCGGGCGGGAAAACCACGCCATGATGCTGGACCACTACCAGCAGACCAAGAACCTGCTGGTCAGCTACGCCGAAACAAAGCAGGGCTTCTTCTAAGCCTGCCGGCACCCGCCTACGCTGGATTTAACCCCGCTCGTCCAAGGAATCGAGGACAGAATGGCCAGCATGCAAGCAGCAGTGGTGAATGAACTCGGCAGGGGACTTTCCGTCGAGGAAGTGGCAGTGCTCGAGCCCGGTCCGAATCAGGTGCTCGTCAAACTGGTGGCGACCGGCGTGTGCCACACGGACCTGCACGCGGCAGACGGAGACTGGCCCGTAAAGCCAACTCCGCCGTTTATTCCCGGTCATGAGGGCGTCGGCGAGGTGGTGCAGGTCGGTGAGGGCGTCACCGACCTGCAGCCCGGCGACATGGTGGGAAACGCCTGGCTCGCCTATGCCTGCGGTGCGTGCGAGTACTGCAGGACGGGCTGGGAAACCCTCTGCGAGCTGCAGAAGAACAGCGGCTACTCGGTGGACGGGTCCTTTGGCCAGTACATGCTCGTGGATTCCCGCTTCGCGGCGCGTATACCCGAGGGCGCCGACCCGCATGACATCGCTCCCGTCCTGTGCGCCGGGGTCACCGTTTACAAGGGTCTGAAGGTCAGCGAGGCCCGGCCTGGGCAGTGGGTTGTCATATCCGGAATCGGCGGGCTCGGACACATTGCCGTGCAGTATGCCAAGGCCATGGGGCTGCGCGTCGCGGCTGTGGACATCGCCGATGACAAGCTGGAGCTGGCCAGGAAATACGGGGCCGAGGTGTTGGTCAATGCGAATACCGAAGACCCCGTCGAGGCCATCCAGAACAAGGTCGGCGGCGCCCACGGCATCTTGGTTACCGCGGTGCATCCAAAGGCCTTTGGCCAGGCCATCGGCATGGCCCGGCGCGGAGGAACGATTGTCTTCGTCGGGTTGCCGCCCGGAGACTTCCCGACGCCGATCTTCGACGTGGTCCTCAAGGGCCTGACGATTCGGGGGTCGATCGTGGGCACCCGGCAGGATCTGGCGGAAGCCATCGACTTCTACGACCGTGGACTCATCCATCCCAATATCAGCACCCGCAACTTGGAGGAGATCAACAGCGTGATGGACGAGCTTCGTGAGGGCCGGGTCGACGGCCGAGTGGTCATCGGGTTCTGATGGGTGCCCTGTCGGATTCCGGCCTGGACGCTGCCGTGACGATGCCCGGGGAGAGTTTTTCCCGGGTGTCGCTCACCCCGGAGGCGCAGGAGCTGCTGCAGCAGCTCCGCGAGACACACGGCCCGCTGATGTTCCATCAGTCCGGGGGCTGCTGCGACGGATCCTCGCCCATGTGCTTTCCGGCGGGGGACTTCATCACTTCGGAGGCCGACGTGCTCCTGGGAACCTTCGAACTGGTACCGGGGGAGCCCCTGGAATTCTGGATGTCGCTGGAACAGTTCGAATATTGGAAGCACACCCACCTCACCGTGGATGTCGTCGCGGGTCGGGGCAGTGGTTTTTCCGTCGAAGCACCGGAGGGCAAGCGGTTCCTGATCCGTTCCCGCCTGATGGACGTCTGACGCGAGCCCATCGCCGTCCAGCCGTTCAGTGCCGGCCGGAATCCGTAAAAATACGGAGTGCGGGCACAACACGGCCCGAGCATAGTAAGGTTGCTGTTTATTCTTCCGCTTTCGGCGGTAGTGTGCATGTGAACGATATTCGCGATGCCCCTCACCGGGGCAGGAATGAGGACAACAATGGTTAAGAAGTTCGTATTTCTCGCCGGAGTGGGCGTTGGCTATTTGGTCGGCTCCAAGGGTGGCCGCGAAAAGCTGATGGAGCTCTGGAAGGACCCCAAGGTTCAGGAGACGGTTTCCCACGGTACCGAATGGGCGAAGGAGAAGGCCCCGGGCCTGCAGGAGAAGGTGACCGAGGTCGCTTCGACCGCGAAGGACAAGGTCTCGCACTCCAGCACGTCGGGCAAGCCCGCGTCAGAGTCGGGCACCTCCACCGCTCCGTCCGGTTCCTCAACGGGTGCGAGCAGCACGCCCTCGACGGGGTCCACCTCAAACGGTTCCTTCACCTCCGGCGGACAGCACACCATGAAGCCCGCTGAGCCCGAGCCGAAGCCGTAGCGCCGGCCCAACGCTTCAGCATGACAGCAGTCCCGGAGGGGGCGTTCCACGGAACGCCCCCTCCGGCGTTTCTCCCGTTTCCCTTCGCCGGGCGGGGAGGCACCGGTGAATGCCAGGGGCGGATCACCAGGATCACCAGCGCGGGTTCCCACTCTCTGCGAACGCCGCGTCCTGGCGGGAGCTTCTTGCCTGTCGTGCAGGTTTGTCTTAATATTGTGGGCCTAAAAGATGCAGAGCCCCGATTCTTCACTTTTCACAGCCCGGCGCGCAGCCCGCATCCCGCCCCGCAGACCCCGCCCAGACCGCGCCCGGATCCGGCCCGGACCACGCCCGGATTCGGCCCTGCAACCTGACCGGCAACTGGACCGCCCGGGCCCTGTGTACACGCGATGTTCGGCCTGCGGCGAATATGTCCCCAATTTTGCCCTGCGAAGCAGAGGGCATGGCGTGCATCCGTTACGATCGAGGCCGGATCCCGAAGTACTAGCTGAAAATGGAGTGTGAGTTAACGCAGATGGCAACAGATTACGACGCACCGCGCAAGACTGAGGACGATGGAGCTTCCACCGCCTCACTGGAGGAACTGCAGGCCCAGCGCAGTGTGACACCGTCCGCCACGGCAGTGGACGTCGACGAAACCGACGCTGCGGAAAACTTTGAGCTTCCCGGCGCCGACCTCTCCGGCGAAGAACTGCTGGTCCGGGTGGTCCCGGCCCAGGACGACGAATTCACCTGTGCCTCCTGCTTCCTGGTCCGCCACCGCTCCCAGGTGGCCCTGGAAAAGAACGGGCAGAAATACTGCTCGGACTGCGAAGGCTGATCACCTTGCCTTCCCCGGTGGCCGCCGTCGTGCTGGCGGCCGGGGCGGGCACCCGCCTGGGACTGGGAAACAAGGCACTGCTGCCCTTCCGTGGCCGGCCCCTGATCGAAACCATCATTGCCCAACTGCACGACGGCGGCTGCACCCGGCTCATCGTGGTGCTGGGCTTCGAAGCCGAGCAGGTTCTGGCTAAAATCCGGCTCGGTCCGGCCACCGCCGTCACCAATCCAGACTGGGAGTCCGGCATGGGTTCCTCGTTCCGCTGCGGAGTGCAGGCAGCGGCCGCCTACTGCCCTGAAGCGCCGATCCTGGTGGCCCTGGCGGATCAACCCGGCCTCACCGCGGCCGCCGTTGCAGGGCTGATCGCCCAGCACCGGCCTGGCCGGATCACCGCCGCCGGCTACCGGGTGGCCGGATCCGCTCCCGGCGCGGACTCCCTGCGCCGGGCGCATCCGGTCCTTTTCGACGCGGCGCTGGCCCTGGAAGCCGCCCGCGGCGCCGAGGGCGACGCCGGTGCCCGCGCCTTCCTCTCCGCCAACCCGGGCAGAGTCGACGTCGTGGACTGTTCCGACCTGGGCGACGGCCGGGACGTGGACGCCCCCGCTGACCTGCCGCTGCTGGAAGCCGCACCGGGCCCCGTGTGGCAGCTCCGGTTCAGGAACCGATAGACTGGGCCATTCGTAGGGGAGTATCCACTACGCTGTGATCCGTCAACACGTTGGGCACCGACGCTCCAGCCGGAAACAGCGGGCACCCGTTCACAGGGACGCCGGAGAGACCTATGGTTCTTTGACGTACCCTACGAAAGCGGAGTTCCATGACTGTTTCCCCCCTGATCTGGGGAGTGACGCTAGCCGTCATTCTGGGCCTGCTGGCCTTTGACTATTTCTTCCACATTCGGAAGGCGCACACGCCAACCCTCAAGGAAGCCGGCATCTGGTCCAGCATCTATGTTGGCCTGGCCCTGCTGTTCGGCGTATTGGTCTTCGTCTTCGGCGGATCCGCCGCCGGCGCTGAGTACTTCGCCGGCTATGTGACCGAGAAGGCGCTGTCCGTCGACAACCTCTTCGTCTTCCTCATCATCATCGCCAGCTTCCGGGTTCCCCGCGAAGACCAGCAGAAGGTCCTGCTGTTCGGCATTGTCTTCTCACTGATTGCCCGCACCGGCTTCATCTTCCTGGGCGCGGCACTCATCAACTCCTTCTCCTGGGTCTTCTACATCTTCGGTCTGATCCTGCTGCTCACCGCCGGGAACCTGCTTAAGCCCGAAGGCGAGAACGACGAGGCGGACAACTTCATCATCCGCCTGGCCAAGCGGGTGCTTCCCACCACTGACCACTACGACGGCGACAAGCTCTTCACCGTTGAAAACGGCAAGAAGGTCCTCACCCCGATGCTGCTGGTCATGGTGGCCATCGGCGGAACCGACATCCTCTTCGCACTGGACTCCATTCCGGCGATCTTCGGCCTGACCCAGAGCACCTACATCGTCTTCACGGCCACCGCGTTCTCGCTGATGGGCCTGCGCCAGCTCTACTTCCTGATCGACGGACTGCTGGACCGCCTGATCTACCTCTCCTACGGCCTGGCAGCCATCCTCGCCTTCATCGGCGTGAAGCTCGTGCTGCACGCCCTGCACGAGAACACCCTGCCGTTCATCAACGACGGCCAGCACGTTTCGGTCATCGAGATCAGCACCGGGCTGTCGCTGACCGTGATCATCGGCGTCCTCGTGGTCACCGTCATCGCCTCCCTGGTGAGCCCTGCAGGCAAGGCCACCGCGGCCGTGAAGAACGCCCGCCGGCATGCCACCAGCTACCTGGACCTCTCCTACACGGCGGACGAGGCAGAGCGCGAGCGCATCTACACGGCCCTCTGCGAGGAGGAGCAGCAGATCTTGACGATGGACAAGAAGTACCGCGACAAGGTCAAGGACATCGAATCCATCAGGGCCGAGGTGGCCCGGGCGCACGAGGCGCACGCGAAGTACATCAAGTCCTAGCAATACAGCCAGTACACGCAGTACTGGCAGGACACGCAATACAGCCAGGACACGCAGCACACGCAGCACCCCTGGGGCGCCGCCGGCAAAGCACCAATGCCGGCGGCGCCCTTTTTTCGCGGGCGGGTCAGCGCCGGAGCCGGTGCTCCATGGACACGCCGGAGCCGGGGCCGGCGGGCCGGACCGGCCGGCCTGCCGCCCGGCCGAGCATGGCTCCCGCGACCAGCGCGCCGAGCCCGCCCGCGGCCAGGTCTCCCATGGTGTCCTGGTAACCGACGTTGATGCTCTCGTCCACGAACGTGTAGCCCCACCACTCGCCCAGTTCCCAGAGCACGCTCACTCCGAGGCCGACGGCGAGAACCAGGGCGGGAACCGCGATCCGCAGCGTGGCGCCGGCATGGGGGCTTGGCGCCGGAACCGCACCCAGGCGGGCCAGCAGGAGATAGGCCGTTGCCGCAATGACACCGGTGGCCGCGAAGTGCACCGGCAGATCCCACCAGCCAACGCGTGCGTACAGGTTCACGACGCTGCTCCATGCCGCTGCCAGCAGGGTCAGCCCGTAGAGGCCGTCGAACGCCCGGGAGATGTCCAGGCACCGGGAGATCAGGGTTCCCATCAGCACCAGCAGGAACACGGCCACTTCCACCGGGCCGTACCAAAGAAGAGCCGCCGTGAGGCTGAACAGGCAGAGAAGCCGCACCGCGTCGGCAAAGAACTCTCCGGCACCGGAGGGGCGGCGGAGGAGGGCGTCGATCATGAATTCACGGTAGCGCAGCCCGTTCGGCCGCGGGAGGGCAGCCCCGCCTGGGCCGCCCGCCGGGGAACAGTCAGTGGTCCACCGACGGTTAGACTTCCCCCATGCCTGCCGACCTGCCCTCCGTCAGCGTGGTGATTCCCTGCCTGAACGACGCCGCAGCCCTCGACGCCTGCCTGTCCTCGCTGGCCCGGCAATCGCTGCCGCCCTTCGAAACGGTGGTGGTGGACAACAACAGCACCGATGCCAGTGCCGCTGTTGCCCGCCGGTACGGTGCCCGCGTGGTGCATGAACCGGCACCGGGCATCCCGGCGGCTGCGTCCGCGGGCTACGACGCCGCCCGCGGCCAGATCATTGCACGGTGTGACGCCGACTGTGTCCTGCCCGCGGATTGGGTTCTGCGGATAGCGGAAGCTTTCGCCGCCGAGCCGTCCCTTGGAGCGCTGTCCGGACCGGGCTCCTTCTACGGCTTTCCCCGCCCGGTGGGCGCCGTGCTCAGTGTGCTCTACCTCGGGTCCTACTACCTGGCCATGGGTTTGGCCCTGGGGCATCTGCCGCTCTTCGGATCGAACCTGGCCCTGCGGACATCCGTGTGGCAGCAGATCCGCCCCGCGGTGCACCGGGATGATCCGGAGATGCACGACGACGTCTGCCTCAGCCTGCATGTGGGCCAGCAATACCGATGCCGCTTTGAGCGGACCCTCGTGGTGGGAATGGCGCCGCGTGCGGTCATCGGCACCGCAAACCTTGCCCGCCGTTTCCGCCGCGCCTTCCATACGCTGTGGGCGCATTGGCCCGCGGAGGCGCCGTGGGTGCGCTGGCCGCGCCGCTACGCCTCCGGGTAAAGCGCCGCTACGCCGCCGGGTAAAGCGCCGCTACGCCTCCGGGTAGAGCAGGGGCAGCTGCAGCACCAGCCACGGGCTGAACGCCCAGGGCGCCAGACGCACGGATTCGGCCAGGGCCACCGGATCGGCCCACTTCCAGTCCATGACTTCGTCCGGTGCCGGAACCGGGTCCGCCTCGGTGACCGCTGTGTAGACGGGGCAAATCTCGTGCTCGACGATGCCCGAGGCATCCACCGCGCGGTACCTGAAATCGGGCAGCTTCAGCGTCAGCTGTTCGGGCTGCAGGGCCAGGCCCAGTTCGCGCTCGGCGCGCCGCAGGACGGCGTCGTCGGTTGATTCGCCCGGGCCGGGGTGCCCGCAGAAGGAATTGGTCCACACGCCGGGCCAGGTCAGCTTGCTCAGGGCCCGGCGGGTGACGAGCAGCTGACCGGCAGGGTTGAAGACATGGGTGGAGAACGCCAGGTGCAGAGGGGTGTCGGTGGTGTGCACCGTAGCTTTTTCGTGCGTACCGACGGGCGTGCCGTCCGGATCCACGAGAACGACCAGTTCCGCGTGCTTTACCATTTCTCCTCCGTATGTTCTCCGTGTTTACTTTACCTATGGAGACCAACCCCCTGCTCGACCCAGCAACCGGACACGAGCAGGTGGAGGGCGTCCTGAAGGGATTTTTTGAGCGGGCGAAGCTTCGCGCCGCCAAAGTCAGTCCCAGTTACCTTAGCCTCTGGGAGACGCTGGAGCAGTCGACGGCAGGCGGCAAACGGGTCCGCCCCGGCATTCTCATGACGGCGTACCGCCACCTGGGAGGCACCGACATCGGCGCCGCGGCACGGGTGGGCGCGGCTTTTGAATTGCTGCACACCGCGCTGATCATCCACGACGACGTCATCGACCTGGACTTTGTCCGCCGCGGCCATGACAACGTGTCCGGGGTCTACCGGTCCCTGGCGGAGACGGCGGGACAGACGCGGGAGGCAGCCCGGCACCGCGGCATGTCGACCGGTATCATCGCCGGCGACCTGGCCCTGACCGGCGCCTTTCGGATGCTGGACACCGTGGACACGGATCCGCGGACCCGGCTGCGCCTGGCCGAAATCCTCGACGAGGCGGTGTTCGCGTCAGCGGCCGGGGAACTGATCGACGTCGACTTCTCCTTCTCTCCGGGTGCTCCGCCGGTGCGCGAGATCTTGGACATGGAACGGCTGAAAACCGCCGTCTACTCCTTCGAGGCGCCCCTGCAGGCCGGTGCGGTGCTTGCCGGAGCGGACGACGACGTCGTCGCCATCCTGGGCGACTTCGGCCGGGACACGGGAATCGCCTACCAGCTGGTGGACGACCTGCTGGGCGTCTTCGGCAAGGAGAGCGCCACCGGCAAATCGAACCTCAGCGATCTCCGCGAGGGCAAGCGGACGGTGCTCATCTCGCACGCGTCGCAGGGGCCCTGCTGGGGCGAGCTCTCGCACCTGATCGGCAACCCCGATCTCACGCCCGAAGACGCGGACCGGGCCCGGGCGGTCCTGACCCGGTGCGGTGCCCGCGATTACGCCCAGTCCCTGGCGGAGGAGTTTGCCGCCCGGGCCCGGACCCATCTGGACTCCCCGGCCATCCCCGCCCCGCTGCGCCTGGTGCTGGAACGCATCGTTGCCGGCGCCGTGAACCGGGGACGCTAGGGATGGTCCGCGAAACCGGCCTGGAGCTCTACAACAGGGTGGCGGTGGAAACCGCGTCGGTGATGATCCGCTCCTACTCGACGTCCTTCGGACTCGCCTCACGGCTGCTGCGGACCCGGACCCGGCGGCAGATCGAGGGCATCTACGCGCTGGTGCGGCTGGCCGACGAAATCGTCGACGGCGTGGCTGCCGCCGCGGATCTTCCGCCGGCCGAGGTCGGCCGGATGCTGGACGACCTGGAGGCCGACACCCGGCAGGCCCTGCGCACCGGCTACAGCGTCAACCTGGTGGTCCATGCTTTCGCCCTGACCGCCCGCGCCACCGGCATCACCGAGGAACTGACCACTCCGTTCTTCCGGTCCATGCGCGCGGACCTGCTGCGCACCGAGCACACCCCGGAGTCCTTCGACGACTACGTGTACGGGTCCGCCGAGGTGATAGGCCTGATGTGCCTGCTGTGCTTCCTCGAGGGCACCTCCGTCAGCGACGACCGGCTGAAGCAACTGAAGGAAGGCGCCCAGCGGCTGGGGGCGGCGTTCCAAAAGGTCAACTTCCTCCGGGACCTCGCCGACGACTTCGATGCCCTGGGCCGCAGCTACTTCCCCGGCGTGAGCGTGACCTCGTTTTCGGAGCCGGACAAGCACCGGTTGCTCGATGACATCGACGCCGACCTGCTGGTGTCCGGTGCCTCCATCGCCGAGCTTCCTCCCGCGGCCCGGCCCGCCGTCGCCCTGGCCCAGGAACTGTTCACCGAGCTGTCCCGCCGCCTGCGGGCGACTCCGGCGGAGCAGCTGCGCAGCACCCGCATCCGGGTGCCCAATCCGGTCAAGCTGCGCATCGCGGCAGAAACCCTTGTCACCCACCGCCTCCGCCGCTCGGCGCCGCGCGGGCGAACCGCCGGAAGGCTGTCATGACCCGCAGGACCGAATCCGCACCGCCCCGCACCGCCGTCGTCATTGGCGGCGGCATCACCGGGCTGGCGACCGCCGCCCTGCTGGCCCGGGAGGGCCTTGCGGTCACGGTGCTGGAAAAGCAGCCGGTGGTCGGCGGGCGGGCCGGAACCTGGCAGAGCGCCGGCTTCAGCTTTGACACCGGACCGTCCTGGTACCTGATGCCCGAGGTCTTTGACCATTTCTTCCGGCTGCTGGGCACCTCAGCGGCGGAGCAGCTGGACCTGGTCCGGCTGGATCCGGGCTACCGGGTGCTGTTTGAAGGCTCCGCCGAACCGGTGGACATTGCCGCCACCCGGGACGAGAACGTGAAGTTGTTCGAGTCGCTCGAGCCCGGGGCCGGCGCCCGGCTGGAAAAGTACCTGGACTCCGCCATCGAGGTCTATGACATGGCCAAAAAGCGCTTCCTCTACTCCACCTTCGCCTCCTTCCTGCCCCTGCTGCGCGCGGACGTGCTGCGGCGCGGACCGCGGCTGGCCCAGCTGCTGCTCCAGCCGCTGAGTTCCTTTGTGGCCCGGAAATTCACCGACCCCCGGATCCGGCAGATTCTGGGCTATCCGGCGGTGTTCCTGGGCTCCTCGCCCTACACCACGCCGAGCATGTACCACCTGATGAGCCGGCTGGACCTGGCCGACGGCGTGCTGTATCCGATGGGCGGCTTCACCCGCCTTATCGACGTCATCGACTCGCTGGCCCGGGCCGAGGGCGTCACGATCCACACCGGCGCCGCAGTGACCCGGATCCGCACCTCGGAGTCCGCTTCCCGGCGCAAGCCCCGCGCCACCGGCGTCGACTACACCGACGGTTCCGGGCAGGCGCTCACTCTGGAAGCCGATCTGGTGGTCTCCGCGGCGGACCTGCACCACACCGAGACCATGCTGTTGCCGCAGCGACTGCAGACCTATCCGGAACGCTACTGGCGCCGCCGCATTCCGGGCCCGGGCGGCCTGCTGCTGCATCTGGGCGTGCGCGGCGAACTGCCGTCCCTGGCCCACCACACGCTGCTCTTCACCTCGGACTGGAAAGAAAATTTCGGCAAGATCTTCGGCAGGGACAAATCGGTTCCCGATCCGGCGTCGCTCTATGTCTGCCGACCCAGTGCCACGGATCCGGCCGCTGCGCCCGAGGGGCACGAGAACCTGTTTGTCTTGGTGCCGGTGCCTTCGGACCCAGCCCTGGGCTCCGGCGGGCTGGACGGCGGCGGGGACGAGCGGATTGATCGGATGGCCGATGCCGTGATCGCCCAGATTTCCCAGTGGGCGGACATTCCGGATCTGGCCGACCGCATCACCGTCCGGCGAACCGTGGGGCCGCAGGATTTTGTGCAGGACCTGAATTCCTGGCGCGGCACGCTCCTGGGCCCCGCGCATGTGCTCAAGCAGAGCGCCTTTTTCCGCGGCTCCAATGCCAGCCGCAAGGTGGACGGACTGCTCTACGCCGGCGGCTCCACGCTGCCGGGCATCGGCCTGCCGATGTGCCTGATCAGCGCCGAACTTGTGCTCAAACGGCTCCGCGGGGACACCAGCACCGAAGAGCTGCCGGTGCCTGCCGCAACGCCGGAGCCCGGGCCGAACCAGCGGAGCCGGTCCTGATGGGTGCCGTCTATCTGCTCCTGCTGCTGGCCTCGATCGCCTGCATGGGGCTGCTGGACCACCGGTTCAAGCTGTTCTTCTTCGCCGACGCCCGGCGCGCGGCTCTGGTGACGGTCATCGGCCTGGCGTTTTTCCTGCTCTGGGACCTGGGCGGCATTGGCATGGACATCTTTTACCGCGGTGAAACGCCGATCATGCTCGGTGTTGTCCTGGCTCCGCACCTGCCCGTTGAAGAGGTCTTCTTCCTGGCCTTCCTCTGCTACCTGACCATGGTGCTGTTCGGCCTGGTCTCGCTGGTCCTCCGCCGGGCCGCCCTCCGCCGCACCCAGCACCAGGAAGCACAGCGATGACGTACTGGGCGCTCAACGCCGTGTTCCTGGTTCCGGCCGCCGCCGTGCTGGTTTTCGCCGTCCTGCGCCGGACTGCTGCTGCCCGCCCCGGGGTTCCCGGCCGGAAAGGCGTGCTGGCCGCACTGGCGATCACCGCCGCGGTGCTGCTGGTCCTCACCGCGGTGTTCGACAACGTGATGATCGCTGCCGGCCTGTTCGGCTACAACCCGGACCGGATTTCCGGCGCGTTCATCGGCAGCGCTCCGCTGGAAGACTTCGCCTACGCGCTGGCGGCTGTGCTGCTGCTGCCGGCGCTGTGGCTGCTGCTGGGAACAAAGCCGGGCAGCACGACCCCGCCTGCCGTTGCAGTTGACACCGACACCGAGGAGAAGCAGTGAGCACCTCAACCCGGACCCCGGGATCAACGCTGAGGATGCTGCTGGTCTCGTCCCGGCCATTGTCCTGGGTGAACACCGCCTATCCCTTTGCCGCCGCCTACCTGATCACCACCGGCGGCATCGACCTGACCTGGGTGCTGGGCACGCTGTACTTCCTGATTCCCTACAACCTGGCGATGTACGGCATTAACGATGTCTTCGACTACGAATCGGATCTGCACAATCCGCGCAAGGGCGGGGTGGAGGGCGCCGTCCTGGACCGCGGCGTCCACCGGATCACGCTGTGGGCCGCCGTCGTCACCAATGTGCCGTTCCTGATCGCGCTTATCCTGCTGGGCAATCCGCTGTCCTGGCTGGTGCTTGCCATCAGCGTGTTTGCCGTCATTGCCTACAGCGCGCCGGGGCTGCGGTTCAAGGAACGGCCGTTCCTGGACTCGGTCACCTCCAGCACGCACTTCGTCTCACCGGCGGTCTACGGGCTGGTGCTTGCCGGCGCGGTCTTTACGCCGGGGCTGTGGGCGGTGCTGGGCGCGTTCTTCCTCTGGGGCATGGCCAGCCAGGCCTTCGGGGCCGTTCAGGACGTGGTGCCGGACCGCGAGGGCGGCATCAGTTCCATTGCCACGGTGCTCGGAGCCAGGGCCGTGGTCCGGATCGCCGCCGCCGCCTACCTCGCCGGCGGGCTGCTGATGCTGCTCATCCCGTGGCCGGCCGCGCTCGGCGGTTTGCTGGCGGTGCCCTACATCCTGAACCTGCTGCCGTTCCGGGGGATTTCCGACGCGGACTCGGAGCAGGCCAACGCCGGGTGGAAGCGGTTCCTGAAGCTGAACTTCCTCACCGGTTTCCTCGTGACAATGCTGATCATCTGGTACTGGCCCTCCCGGTAGCGGGATCTGGCCCCTCCCCGGTAGCGCGAGATGGCAGAAAGTGCGTCTCTGAGCGCTGGGACGTGCACTTTCTGCCATCTCGCGGGAAAGACAAGAGCGGCCGGCCCCCGAAGGGACCGGTCGCTCTTACTGTTCAGGGGCAAAGATGTTCGGGCGCAAAGCCCGAGGTGTGGAACTAACCGAAGTTACTCGGCAACGCCCACGAACTCAGCCTTTTCGATCGGCGTGGTGTCGCCGGTCGCCAGGTTCAGGCGCAGCTTCTCGCCCAGGGTCGCGTCAACGTTGGTCCAGTACTGGATCGCGGCTTCGCGGATGTGCGGGCGCTGCACGCCGGAGACGGCACCGGTGATCGTTTCCAGGAAACGCTCCTTGGCGGCGTCGTCGAACACCTCGCGGTACAGGGTACCGGCCTGGCCGAAGTCGCTGTCCTCGGAGTGCAGGGTCGCAGCGGCGCGTACCAATGCGCCGTCGCTCTCCCAGCTGCCGGCGCCGGCCAGCGCTGCGTCGGCCACGGGGCCGCCCAGCGTGTTCGGTGCGTAGACCGGGGTTTCCGGGGTGTTGTAGGAGAAGCGCATGGCGCCGTCCTGCGAGTAGTTGTTGAGCGGAGCCTTCGGCGCGTTGACCGGCAGCTGGTTGTAGTTGGCGCCGATGCGGTAACGCTGGGCATCCGGGTAGGAGAAGATGCGGGCCATCAGCATCTTGTCCGGGCTGGCGTCGATGCCGGGGACCAGGTTCGCGGGGGACAGGGCAACCTGTTCGATCTGCGCGAAGAAGTTCTCCGGGTTGCGGTTCAGGGTGTGGGTACCCACCTTGATCAGCGGGTAGTCAGCGTGCGGCCAGACCTTGGTCAGGTCGAACGGGTTGAACCGGTACGTCTTGGCATCTTCGTACGGCATGACCTGCACGTGCAGGTCCCAGGACGGGAAGTTGCCGGCTTCGATGGCCTCGTACAGGTCGCGGCGGTAGTAGTCGGCGTCGGCGCCGGCAATCTTCTCTGCCTCGGCACCGTCGATTTCATGGTTGCCCTGGTTGGACGTGAAGTGGTACTTCACCCAGAAGCGCTCACCGGCGGCGTTGATCCACTGGTAGGTGTGCGAGCCGAAGCCGGGCATTTCGCGCCACGACGTCGGGATGCCGCGGTCACCCATCAGGTACGTGACCTGGTGTGCGGACTCGGGGGAGTTGGTCCAGAAGTCCCACTGCATGTCGGCGTCGCGCAGGCCGGAACCCGGGAGGCGCTTCTGCGAGTGGATGAAGTCCGGGAACTTGATGCCGTCGCGGATGAAGAACACCGGGGTGTTGTTTCCGACGATGTCGTAGTTGCCTTCGGACGTGTAGAAACGCATCGCGAAGCCGCGGACGTCGCGCCAGGTGTCGGGGGAGCCCTGCTCGCCGGCAACCGAGGAGAAGCGCTGGACGGTTTCCGTCACGGCGCCCGGCTGGAAGACAGCGGCACGCGTGTACTTGGAGACATCTTCGGTAACAACGAATTCACCGAATGCGCCGCCACCCTTGGCGTGCACGATGCGCTCCGGGATGCGCTCGCGGTTGAACTGGGCCAGCTTCTCGACCAGGTAACGGTCGTGAAGGGCGATGGCGCCGTTGGCGCCTGCGCTCAGCGACTGGTCGTCGCTGGCAACCGGAGTACCGGTCTGGGTGGTGGTGAAATTCGACATACTCTCTCTTTCCATAAGGGGGTGAAGCAGGTGAGTCAGGAAGCTTTGGCGGCGCAGTCGGCGCAGATTCCCCGGTAGAGCACATCCGCAATCTGGATGGTCATGCCGTGGGTGTTGTCCGGCGTCAGGCACGGTGCGTGCCCCACTGCGCAGTCCACATCCTCGATCCGCCCGCATTCGGTGCAGATCGCGTGGTGATGGTTGTCGTCCACGCGGGTCTCGTACCGGGCCGGGGAGTGCGGCGGTTCGATCTTCCGCAGCAGGCCGATGTCGGTCAGGTCCGCCAGGACCACGTAGACCGACTGCAGGCTGATGTCGGGAAGTTCGCCGCGCACTGCGGCAGCGACGTCGTCGGCCACCGAATGCGGCAGGCGTTCGACGGCGTTGAGGACCGCCAGCCGCTGCTTGGTGACCCGACGGCCGTGGGCACGCAGCGCTCCGGTCCACGTTTCGGTGGTCTCGGTGGGGGCTGCTGTCGATGTCATGACCCCAGCTAACCACTAATTATGAATAATTCATAATAAGCTCCGTGGTGGCACACTGGATGCAGACGCAAACCACGACGGGGGAGATCCTTTGGCCAGCATCAAAGCGCAGGCACACCATCAGCGCGTGCGGATTCGGGGGTACGACGTCGATATCCGCACCTACGGCGCCGGCGCCCGGAACGTGGTGCTCGTGCACGGCATTGGGGCGTCCGGCCGCTATTTCTCCCGCCTGGTGGACCTTCTCGCACAGACCTGCACCGTGCACACGCTGGAAATGCCGGGGTTCGGTTCCGCGCCGAAGCCGTCCCACAGCCTGGACATGGCCGGCTTTGCCGCCGTCAACTGCGACGCCCTGCGGGCCACCGGCATCGGCTCCGCCCAATGGGTGGGCCATTCCATGGGCTGCCAGGTGGTGACGGAAATGGCGCTGCTGGCACCGGACCTGGTCACCTCGGTGGTGCTGCTCAGTCCCACCATCAACCGCGGCGAGCGCAACGCAGTGCTGCAGGGGCTGCGGCTGGCGCAGGACTGCCTGCGCGAACCGCCGGCCGTCAACTGGATGCTGCTCACCGACTATCTGCGTGCCGGTCCTCGCTGGTATCTGCGGACCATGCCCAAGATGGTGAGGCATCGGCTCGAGCAGCGCATCGGCGGGGTGGAAGTGCCGGTGACGCTGATCCGCGGGGGCCGCGATCCGATTGTGCCCGCCCGCTGGCTGCAGGAGCTGGCCGCCGCACGGCCCGGGGCCGTTGCCGTGGAGCTGCCCGGACAGCCGCATGTCTGCATGTTCACCGAACCGGCGCGGACCGCTGCGCTGCTGCGGGAAGCGGCCTCCGGGCAGTGAAGCGGCGCACCAACGGCAGGCCCGGCGGCAGCACGAACGCCGGCACGAACGCCGGCACGAGCGCCGGCACGAGCGCAGGCACCGGACCGTGGTGGCGCCGCCGGCTGATGCAGGCCCGCGCCTGGGCGGCCGACTATGCCTACGTGGCGTACTGGCAGGTGCGCGGTTTTCTGTTCCGCAAGGATCCGGCTGTCTACCTGGCTCCGTCCAAAGAATCCGCCGCGGGCAGCCAGCGCTGCCCGGTCATCCTGATTCCCGGCGTTTATGAAAACTGGCAGTTCCTGCGTCCGCTCGCCGAGGCCCTTTCCGCCCGCGGACATCCCGTGCACACGGTGGCGCCGCTGGGCTACAACCGGGGCCGGATCGACCGGATGGCGGTGCTGGTCCAGGAGTATCTGGTGGAGCATGATCTGAGCGGCGTGGTGGCGGTGGCGCACAGCAAGGGCGGGCTGATCGGCAAACAGCTGATGCTCCTGCCGGAGGGCGGCCGCCGGGTGGACCGGATGGTGGCGGTCAATACGCCCTTCTCCGGATCCGTCTACGCCAACTTCTTTGTGCTGCCGTCCATCCGCGCCTTTGCGCCCCGCAACAAGTTCCTGCGCCGGCTGCAGGAGAGCAGCGACATCAATGCCCGCATCACCTCGGTGTACAGCCGTTTTGATCCGCACATTCCCGGCGGCAGCCACCTGCCCGGTGCCCGCAACATCCGGCTGGAGACGATGGGGCACTTTCGGCCCATCGGCGATCCGCGGCTCCTCGCGGTGCTGGAGCAGGAGTTGGACGGCCAGGCTTAGGCCCCGCCGTGCACCCTAGGAAGCGCCGCGCGCCAGCGCCTGTTGGACGGCGGCCTCGGCTCCGCCGGTCCACGGCTCCCCGTGGCCGGTCAGCAGCAGCGGGGCTTTTGTCTTGGCCAGCAGGCCCAGGGACTCCAGCGCCTCCGGACTGTTGGCAGTGGCGGCGCCGGAGACGATCTGCGGGCCCTTGGCTCCGGTGTAGGGATTGAGCGTGACCAGCGAATCTCCACAGATCAGCGCGTCCCGCTCCGGATAGTGCAGGGCCACGTGCCCGGCAGTGTGCCCGGGCGTGTGCAGGATCCGGGGCCGGCCGGGAAGGGAGCTTCCGCTGTCCCCGCCCAGGCTGTGCACGTCGGTGACGCCCCGGACGTTCAGCGCCCCGGCCGCCGTCATCGCGCCAAGATAGGGAATCGACCGCGGATAGCGAACCGGATACAGGAACCGGTTGTTTTCATGCTCGTACCGGTAGGGATGCGCCGCAATGTACCGGTCGGCGTCGTGCACCAGAATCGGTGTGCGGAACTTCTGCCGGATCCGGGCAGCGGTGCCCACATGGTCAAAGTGTGCGTGGGTCAGCACCAGGGCGGAGACGGATCCCGGCCCGTAACCAAGTTCCTTCACTGCCCGGACGAGCTCCGGCCACATGCCGGGAAGCCCGGCATCGATGATGGCCAGGCCGTTGTCGTCCTCCACCAGGTAGGTATTGACGTAGGCGTGCTCGATGCGGTGGATTCCTTCCGCAACGTTCCGAGTAAACACATGACCTCCAAGGTAGGTTCCGGCACTTCCCGCTCTATCCTAAGCACGCTGTTTATCCCAGGTCCCGAGCCGGCGGGCAGCGTCGTCCGGAAACCTAAGCCGCCGCCGCTTAGACTGCTCGGATGCCCAGACTCCTCGCCGACCTCTCTCCGCTGCGCGAAAGCCCCGAATACCGGCGGCTGTGGACCGGAACGGCGCTGTCCGCCGTCGGCACCCAGCTGACCCTCGTGGCAGTGAGCCTGGAGGTCTATTCCCTGACGTCCTCCAGCTTCTACGTCGGGCTCCTGGGGCTGGTGGGGCTGATTCCCCTGATTGTGGCCGGCCTGTACGGCGGGTCGATCGTGGACGCCTATGACCGCCGCAAGGTCGCCCTCCTTTCCTCCGTACTGCTGTGGGTATCCACCATCGGCATCGCCGCCCAGGCCTGGGCTGGAGTGGGCAACATCTGGCTGCTCTACGCCCTGGTGGCGGTCAACGCCGGAGCCAGCGGCCTGAACCATCCGGCCCGCAGCGCGATCATTCCGCGGCTGGTCCGGCCGGAACTGCTGCCGGCGGCGAATGCCCTGAGCATGATCACCTTCGGCCTGGCCATGACCGTCGGACCGCTGCTGGCCGGGGTCCTGGTGGCCCGGGTGGGCTACGGCTGGACCTACACGATCGACGTCGTCACCTTCACCGCCGCGATGTGGGCGGTGTACCGGCTGCCGCCCATGCCCCCGGAGGGCGAGGTGCAGAAGGCGGGCCTTAAATCCGTGCTGGACGGGTTCCGTTTCCTGGCGACCCGGCCGAACATCCGGATGACGTTCCTGGTGGATCTGGCAGCGATGGTGATGGCGCAGCCCCGGGCGCTGCTGCCCGCCGTCGGCGCCCTGCTGCTCGGAGGCGGAGCAACGACGGTGGGCGTGCTGCTGGCGGCCACCGCCGTCGGCGCCTTCCTGGCCGGGCTGTTCTCCGGGCCCCTGGGCGCCGTGCGGCGGCAGGGGCTGGCGGTGCTCTGGTCGGTGGCGGCCTGGGGGCTGTCCGTGTCCGCCTTCGGCGCGGTGGTGGTCATGGCGGGCCGCAACGAGGGGGATGACCCCAGCGCCTGGCTGATTCCGGCCGCCGTCGCCATGGGCTGCGCGGGCATCGCCGATTCGGTCAGCGGCGTGTTCCGCTCCACCATTCTCCAGTCGGCTACGCCGGATGCCATGCGCGGACGGCTGCAGGGGGTGTTCGTGGTGGTGGTGGCCGGCGGGCCCCGGCTGGGTGACCTCGTGGCCGGCGTCGATGCATCCTTCCTGGGCGAGGGCTGGGCCGCGGTCATCGGAGGACTGGTGTGTGTGGTGCTGGTGGGGGTGCTGGCCCGCAGGCAGCCGCGGTTCGCCCGCTACGACGCGCGCCACCCGGAGCCGTAGCCGGAGCCGGCGCTGTCCCGGAACCCGGTTTCAGCCCCGGGGCCGCGCGGAACATGAGCACCCTATGGAGCGTTGATATCGGTGGATAGACTGACGTTTCGCGGATCCGGTCATCTCCGGGCACCATGCCGGGGTCCGGTGCAGATCCGCTCAGGAAGGAACTTCACGTGCACCAACACTTCAACGGTTTGAAGACTGCCGCACTGTTCGGAGTGCTCTTCGCCGTGCTGCTGGGCATTGGAGCCCTGCTCTCCAGCGGAACCGGAAGCCCCACCTTTATCTGGGTGTTCCTGTTCATCGGGCTGGCCACCACTGCCTACAGCTACTGGAACAGCGACAAGCTGGCCATCCGCGCGATGCGGGCGGTTCCCGTCACCGAGCAGCAGGCTCCGGAAATGTACCGGATTGTCCGCGAGCTTTCGGCCCGCGCCAACCAGCCGATGCCCAGGCTCTACATTTCGCCGACCATGGCACCGAACGCCTTCGCCACCGGCCGCAACCCGCAGCACGCCGCAGTGTGCTGCACCCAGGGCATCCTGGCCCTGCTCACCGAGCGCGAGCTGCGCGGCGTCCTGGGCCACGAACTCATGCACGTCTATAACCGCGACATCCTCACCTCCTCGGTGGCCGCTGCCATTGCCGGCGTGATCACCTCGCTGGGCCAGTTCCTGCTCTACTTCGGCGGCGGCGACCGCCGCAACGGCAATCCGCTGGCCATGATTGCCATGGCCATCCTTGCTCCGTTCGCGGCCTCACTGATTCAGATGGCGATTGGCCGGACCCGGGAGTACGACGCCGACGAGGACGGCGCGAAGCTCACCGACGATCCGCTGGCGCTCGCCTCCGCCCTGCGCAAGCTGGAAACCGGCACCCAGCGCGCCCCGCTGCCGGACACCGACCAGAAGCTGGCGAACACGGCACATCTGATGATCGCCAACCCGTTCCGGAACGGCGTCCGCGGCCTGCTGGCCACCCATCCGCCCATGCCTGACCGCATCCGGCGGCTGGAGAACATGGCCGGCCGTCCGCTGGGATCCTGACCGCATGTTCAGGAACGCTTCGGCGATGCCGGTAGGGTCGGTTCCATGCGTTTGATACTGATCCGGCACGGCCAGACTCCGTCCAACGTCCACCATTACCTCGACACGGCGGTCCCCGGGCCGGGACTGACTGAGCTGGGGCTGGCGCAGGCAGCGGCCCTGCCGGAAGCCCTGGCCGGGGAACCGATCGACGCCGTGTACGCCTCCAACCTGGTGCGCACCCAGCTCACCGCCGCCCCGCTGGCGGCAGCCCTGGGCCTGCCGGTGGAAGTGCGCGACGGCCTGCGCGAGGTCTCCGCCGGCAGCCTGGAAATGCGCAATGACCGCGACGCCGTCGTCGCCTACCTCAAGACCGTCTACAGCTGGGTGAAGGGCGACCTGGACGTGCACATGCCCGGCGGGCCGAACGGCCACGAGACCTTCGGTCGGTTCGACGCCGTGATCGCCGAGCTGCAGGCAGCCGGCCTGACGATGCCCGTGGTGGTCAGCCACGGCGCGATGATCCGCGCGTGGTGCACGTTCCGGGCCGACAACGTGGAACCTGACTTCATCGTGGAAGGCGCGCTGAGCAACACCGGCATGGCCGTGATGGAATCCGTTCCCGCCGACGACGGCGCCCCCGACCGGTGGAAGCTGCTCACCTGGATGGGCGAGGCGGTGGGCGGCCGCGAGCTGCGTGATTACGGCGAGGACGGCCCCGCCGGCGAGGACGTGTTGCTCTAGGACTAACCGAAGGGGTCATGCTCTGGCTCTGCCGCCCAATCGTCTTTGTGGCCCCGATGGTCTCGGATCCACACGACGAGGCGTGCAGTGTCATCGGTGTTCGATTAGTCGTTAGCCCTCATCGCGCGGCCAGGTATGCCAGGAGCGCGTCTTCGGCTTCCTGCGCAACGACAGAAGCTGGGCGGAGCATCGGAGAAGAGCGTAGGAATTTCTCGCCGTCTTTGGCAATCTGATATTCGGCCACGAGGTTCAGGAACTTCTCAAAGTCGGTCATGGGCGTGAGTCTAGATGACAAACCGGCCCATGTGGCGCCGCTGAGCTGCGGCCGGTCGCTGTGCTTTTCGAATGAACGATGAGCTCCTGGAATAAATTGTGGGCTCAGCTGACCGTCGGAGCCCGGCTTGAATCTCAGAATTGGTCCAAGAGGTGTCGGCCCGGGGGCATGCCCAGGCACAATCAACAATCACACTGAACACTTACAGCCACCTCTGGCCGACTGCTGCGGACAAGACGAGGACCGCAGCCGATGGTCTGATGGCTGCGGTCCTCGATAATCCTGCGGACTCAGTGCGGACTGAGGCCAACTATTCAGGCCTGACTAGGCCATATGTGTGTGGTCTAGCGGAAGTTGATGAACTGCAGGTCCACGTCCACGTCGGCACCCTTGAGCAGGGCCATGGTGGCCTGCAGGTCGTCGCGGGACTTGGAGGTCACGCGCAGCTCGTCGCCCTGGATCCGGGAGTTCACGCCCTTGGGCCCCTCGTCGCGGATGATCTTGTTGATCTTCTTGGCCTGGTCCTGGGCGATGCCTTCCTTCATGGAGGCCTCGATCCGGTACTCCTTGCCGGAGGCGAACGGCTCGCCGGCGTCGAGCGACTTCAGGGAAATGCCGCGCCGGACCAGCTTGGACTGCAGGACGTCAAGGACCGCCAGGACCCGCTCCTCTGAGTTGGCCTTCATGAGGATGTTCTCCCCGCTGAAATCCACCTCGGCGCCGACTCCCTTGAAGTCGTAGCGCTGGGACAGTTCCTTCTGCGCCTGGTTCAGGGCGTTGGCAACTTCCTGTTTGTCGATCTTGCTCACAACATCAAATGATGACTCGCTGGCCATGGGCGCTCCTTGCAGTAGTTTTTTCTCCTGCATCCAGCCTAGTAGCTCCGGGCTTCGGTGGCAGCCCTCACAGGTTCCACTCAGGCTATCCCGGGACTTGTCCCATCTTCTGCCGCGACAGTGTGGGGGTGACTACGACAGGAAAGCACCCGGAAGCCCCCCGCCCCCGACGCACCCATCTGAGCAGGCTCCGCACCGCGGCCGCAGGATCCGTTCTGGCAGCGGTATCGATTACGGGGGTGGGGGCTGCCGCCGCACCGGCCTCCGCCGCGGAGCTGCGGTCCTTCCTGGCACCGCTGGACCGCCCGGGAGAAGCCGCGGGCTCGCCGGGCAGTGACACGCCGGGCAGTGACACGCCGGGCAGTGACACGGACCGCAGGACATCCGATGAGGGAAGGCTGCTGGGCATCCGGCAGGACCTGGCGAATGCCGTCGCCTGGGGCTCCGTGACGCAGCAGCAGGCGGATCAGTTTTACACGCAGATGCAGTCCCGGATCGCCCGCGGACTGTAGTGCCGGGTGCGGCGGCGGGCTCCGGAAACAGCCGCTCCCGCCGCCGATTCGTATCTTGGGCAAAAGTTCTGTAAAGTTGTTTAGGCCGCAGTCGCTTGCGGCGAATCTTCATCACGAAGATGTTCGGCAGATTACCCGAGCGGCCAAAGGGGGCTGACTGTAAATCAGCTGGCAACGCCTTCACTGGTTCGAATCCAGTATCTGCCACCGAACGGAAAGAGCCCGCTCCACCAGGAAACTGGCCGGAGCGGGTTTTTTCTTGCCCGGAAACGGCCGTGCCCGGCGGGCCGCGACAGCCCGGACGCTCCATGATTCAGGCCTCAGCCGCACCCTTCACCGCTGAGCGAACACGTAGAGACATCTCCACACCTGCCGGATAGCGTTGGAGGATGGCAACTATTGACATCACCGAGGCAACGTTCCCCGAGACCATTGAGGAAAACGACATCGTGTTCGTGGACTTCTGGGCAGACTGGTGCGGCCCGTGCAAGCAGTTCGCACCGGTGTACGACGCCGTTTCCCAGAAGCACGACGACATCACCTTCGCGAAGGTGGACACGGAGGCCGAGCAGGGCCTGGCAGCCGCTGCCGGCATCACCTCCATCCCCACCCTGATGGCGTTCCGCGAGAAGGTCCTGGTCTTCTCCCAGCCCGGTGCCCTCAACGCTTCCCAGTTCAGCGAACTGGTGGACGCGGTCAAGGGACTGGACATGAAGGCCGTCCACGAACAGATCGCAGCGCAGGAGAACGGGCAGGCAGCGGCCGGCTCGGACGGGCAGGTCAGCTAACACCCGCTCAGCAGCACAGACTGCAAGACCGCGGAGGTTCCCCGAAGGGGAGCCTCCGCGGTCTTTTTTAACCGTCCCGGCACCCTGTTCCGGGCACCCCGGCGGCGGTAGGATCGGACGCACCTTGAGCGGAACCGGGCCAGCCGAGAGTTTCTCAGCCGAGAGTTTCTCAGCCGAAATTTTCCCAGCAGCATTTTCGAGACACGCTCCCGGAAATCCCGACCGCCCGCGAGGCTCACAGTCAACGACGATAAGAGCGAGGCGAAGACCTATGAATGGAAACCGCGGAGTTGCCTACATGGAACCCGGTGTCGTGGAAGTCCAGGACATCGACTATCCAACGTTCGAGCTGAAGGACGGTCCGGGGGTCAACCCGGCCAATATCGGCCGCAAATTGCCTCACGGTGCCATCTTGAAAGTGGTGACCACCAATATCTGCGGTTCGGACCAGCACATGGTCCGCGGCCGCACCACCGCACCGCCGAACCTGATCCTGGGGCACGAGATCACCGGCGAAATCGTGGAAACCGGCCCCGATGTGGAGTTCCATTCCGTGGGAGACCTGGTCTCGGTTCCCTTCAACATTTCCTGCGGACGATGCAAGAACTGCAAGGAACGCAAAACCGGCATTTGCCTGAACGTGAATCCGGCCCGGCCGGGCGCCGCCTACGGATATGTGGACATGGGCGGCTGGGTAGGGGGCCAGGCCGAGTACGTGATGGTGCCGTACGCGGACTGGAACCTGCTGCGGTTCCCGGACAAGGACCAGGCGATGGAGAAAATCCTGGACCTGACCATGCTCTCGGACATTTTCCCCACCGGGTACCACGGGGCCATCACGGCGGGCACGCGCGTGGGCTCCACCGTGTACATCGCCGGCGCCGGTCCCGTGGGGCTGGCAGCCGCTGCCAGCGCGCAGCTGCTGGGCGCCGCCGTCGTCATCGTCGGCGACCTGAACGAGGAACGCCTGGCCCAGGCCCGCAGCTTCGGCTGTGAAACTGTTGACGTGTCCAAGGGCGACCCCAAGGACCAGATCGAGCAGCTGCTCGGTGTGCCGGAAGTGGACTGCGCGGTGGACGCCGTCGGCTTTGAAGCCCGCGGACACGGACACGGCTCGGGGACGGAGGCACCGGCCACGGTGCTGAATTCCCTCATGGACATCACTGCCGCCGGCGGAGCGCTCGGTATTCCGGGTCTCTATGTCACCGGCGATCCCGGCGGCGTGGACGAAGCGGCCAAGGTGGGCTCGCTGTCCCTGTCGCTGGGGACCGGCTGGGCGAAGTCGCTGTCCTTCACCACCGGGCAGTGTCCGGTGATGAAATACCACCGGGACCTGATGATGGCGATCCTGCACGACAAGGTGCAGATCGCCAAGGCCGTGAACGCGACGACCATCAGCTTGGACCAGGCGCCGGAGTCGTATCAGGAGTTCGACTCCGGGGTGGCGCGCAAATACGTCATCGATCCCAACGGGATGGTGCCTGCCTAGCGGCTCACCGCCCGCACCGCCCGCACCGCCGCGCCTCAGGGCCGGCACACCACCACATCACAACGCCACAGCGCAGCCCAGGGGCCGGAACCGCACGGTTTCGGCCTCTGGGCTGCGCTGGGTGAAGGGGTGTCTTCCGCTGCTTCCGGACCGGGACGTACAGTCGTTGAACCGGAATTCCAGCCGTATCTGCGGCTCGGGGGCCTCCAAATACTCACCAATGCAGCGTTGGAAACGGGGATGCCATGTCCGCTCGCGAGCCTGCCGATCACCACAGTTGTCCCGTTCCGCCCGCAGCCGGGGGAGTCCGGCCATGAACGGGGACACCGCCTGGGTTCTCATCTGTGCAGGCCTTGTCCTGTTCATGACTCCGGGCCTGGCGCTCTTCTACGGGGGCATGGTCCCGGTCCGGAACGTTCTGACCATGATGATGCAGAACATCATTCCGCTGGGCATCATTACCGTCACCTGGGTGCTGGTGGGGTACACGCTGGCCTTCAGCAACAGGGGCAACTCGCTGGTCGGGGAGTTCGACGCGTTTGCCCTCATTACCGTGGATACCCCGCAGTTCCATACCGTGGCGGCGGGGGTGACCATTCCGGCGCTCGCCTTTGTGGCGTATCAGATGATGTTTGCCATCATCACCCCGGCGCTGTTGACGGGAGCAACTGCGGGGCGGCTGAAATTCGCCGGCTGGACCGTGTTCCTTGCGGCCTGGTCCATCCTCGTGTATCCGCAGGTGGCTCGCTGGCTGTGGCATCCGAAGGGATGGCTCGTGCAACTGGGCGCGCAGGACTGGGCCGGCGGAATAGTGGTGCATGCCTCCGCGGGAGCCGCGGCCGTTGCTGTCCTTCTGGTGGCGGGACGGCGCCACGGCTGGCCGAACCTTAAAACCTCCCCCAACAACCTGCCCATGATGCTGGTCGGCGCCGGGATCCTGTGGTTCGGCTGGTTCGGGTTCAACGCCGGAGACGGCCTGCAGGCAAATGACATTGCCGCCCAGGCGCTGGTCAACACCCACGTGGCCGGCGGTGCGGCGATGCTGACCTGGCTTTTGGTGGAACGGCTCAGCAGCGGCAACTCCACCTTGGTGGGCGCGGCGTCCGGTGCCATCGCGGGCCTGGCGACCATTACCCCCTGCGCCGGGTATGTGAGCACCGGGGCAGCCCTGCTCATTGGGCTGATCGCCGGCTGCGTGTGCTGCTTCGCGGTGCGGCTGAAGCACGTCCTGCATTACGACGACGCCCTGGACGTTATTGCCGTCCATTTCGTGGGCGGGGTGCTGGGGTCGCTGCTCCTGGGGTTCTTCGCGGACAGCTCCGTCAACGCGGTCAGCGAGGACGGGGTCTTCACCGGCGGCGGGGGACTGCTTCTCTGGCACCAGGTGGTTGCCGTTGTCTGCGTGGTGCTGTTCTCCTTCGTCCTGAGCTGGATTCTGGCCGCTGTCATCAGCCGCACCATAGGTCTCCGCGAACCCGGCCCCGAGCAGGAGGACCTGGACCGCGTGCAGCAGGGGGCGTCCGGCTACGCGCTGAGCGGGATCATTTCACGGCCGACGACAAGCGGCCGGAGCGCCGAGGACGGCCTGTTCGCCGGCAGGAACACGGACAGCCGCATCGGCCCGCCGGCGTACCTGCTCAGCGCCGTGCTGGACACGGGCCGGATCGACGGCCTGCGGGACGCGCTGCTGATGGCCGGAGCCCGGTCACTGGAACTGGCGGATGCCGCGGTGTACTCCGGGACGGTCCGCACGGAGAACTTCCGCGGACAGAAACGGAAACTGGACTTCGATGACCGGCTGCGCGTCTACGCGGCTGTCGACAGCGACCACGAGGAGGCAGTCGTGTCGGTGCTCAAGCGCTTCGGAGCCGATCCGTCATCGATCTACCGGGTGGCGATTGAGCCGCACTAACCCCGTCCGGGGCGCCGTCAGCGGCGCCGGTGGTCTTCCGGTGACAGCCGCGGGCCGAACGCCTGCTTGCGGAAACCGCTCAGCACCAGCAGGCGCACCACCCGCTGCCGGTGGCCCAGCCAGGGCCGGAGCAGGGTGAGCATCCCGGCGTCGTCGGTCCGCCGTCCGGTCAGTGCCTCGCCCACGAACGCCGCCAGATGATAGTCGCCCACCGACACGGAGTCGGGGGCTCCGTGGGTGCGCTGCGTGATTTCAGCGGCGCTCCAGGGGCCGATCCCGGGAACCGAACACAGGCGTTCCGTCAGGTCCGGGCCGAGCGGAACGGCGGCCAGCCGCTCCAGGCCGGAGGTGACGGCGCAGGAGCGCAGGATGGTGCCCGAGCGGTGCGAATCCACGCCCGCCCGGTGCCAGTCCCAGCTGGGGACCCGGCGCCACTGGGCCGCCGTCGGCGGAACCTTCAGCCCCGCCGGCACCGGACCGGGCGCGTCGACGCCGTACCTGGTCACCAGGTACCGCCAGGAGTAGTACGCCTCCATCGCCGTCACCTTCTGCTCCAGGACCACCGGCACAATGCTGTCGAGCATCCTTCCGGTGCTGGGCAGACGCAGGCCGGGATGGCGGCGGCGGGTCTCGGCCACAGCCGGGGGCAGGGTGGCGGTGAAGCCGGGCTCGTCGAAGGCCGTCCAATCATCGGCGTCTCCGAGCAGCGCGGGAACGCCGGCCAGCGCACACTCGGCGCCCGGACCCCAGGCACGGGCGAGGATCCTGGCGCCCGGCGCAGGAGCGGGCTGCTCGCGAAGCGCCAGGGTGGCGTTGCCCTCCGGTGTGGCGAAGGCAAGCCAGGCGACGCCCGGGCCGAGCCGCACCGAGGGGTCCTTCCGGCCGTGGGCCAGGATGCCCAGTGACAGGGCCAGGGAAAACGGGCGGCCGGACTCCCACAGCAGGGACAGGGCTCCGGCTCCCGCGGCAGCGGACACCGGCACGGACACCGGGATGGACACGGACATATCTCCATCGTCGCACGCACCGCTGACGCTGCCGGGCCCCGGTAAGGAACGGCCCGTGTGGCTTTTGCTACGCCGGGTTCCGCGGAAAGCTGGACCGGTCCTGCCGAACAAGTAACGTGTTGCACATGAAGTATGCAGATACAGTCCTGGACCTGATCGGCAATACCCCGCTGGTGAAGCTGCACAACGTGACCGATGGCCTTGCGGCCACGGTGCTGGTGAAGCTGGAATACCTGAACCCGGGCGGCTCCATCAAGGACCGCATTGCGGTCCGCATGATCGAGGCGGCCGAACGCGAGGGCAAACTGAAGCCCGGCGGCACCATCATCGAACCCACCAGCGGCAACACCGGCGTCGGGCTCGCCCTGGTGGCGCAGCAAAAGGGCTACCGGTGCATCTTCGTCACGCCGGACAAGGTGGGCGTGGAGAAACGCGACGTGCTGCGGGCCTACGGCGCCGAAGTTGTGGTGACACCCACCGCGGTCGCCCCGGAAAGCCCCGATTCCTACTACGGGGTTTCCGACCGCCTGGTGCGGGAGATCCCGGGCGCGTACAAGCCGGACCAGTTCTCCAACCCCGCCGCCCCGGCCAGCCACTATGAGAGCACGGGTCCCGAAGTCTGGCGGGACACCGACGGCACGGTGACCCATTTTGTGGCCTGCGCCGGAACCGGCGGCACAATCACCGGCACCGGCCGGTACCTGAAGGAAGTCTCGGCGGACCGCTCGTCGGGCGCGGTCCGCATCATCGCCGCCGATCCGGAGGGATCGGTCTACTCCGGCGGCACCGGGCGCCCCTACTTCGTGGAGGGAGTGGGCGAGGACATGTGGCCGGACAACTACGATCCGTCGGTTCCGGACGAGGTGATTGCCGTCAACGACACGGAATCCTTCGCCATGACCCGCCGCCTGGCCCGCGAAGAGGGACTGCTGGTGGGCGGGTCCTCCGGCATGGCGGTGGTGGCTGCCCTGCGCGCGGCCCGGGACCTGGGGCCCGACGACGTCGTCGTGGTCCTGCTGCCGGACAGCGGACGCGGATACATGGGCAAGATTTTCAATGACGAGTGGATGCGCTCCTACGGGTTCCTGCAGGGAGCCGAGCAGGAAGCCTCGGTGCGCGACGTGCTGGCCACGAAGGACGGTTCGCTGCCGGATCTGGTGCACACCCATCCGAACGAGACGGTCCTGGACGTCATCAACATCCTCAACAAATACGGCGTTTCCTGCATCCCGGTGCTGTCCCAGGAACCACCGGTGCGGATCGGCGAGGTCCTGGGATCCGCCGATGAGCGCTCGCTGACGGAAAAGCTGTTCCGCGGCGAGGCCAAGCCCACTGACAGCATCCGCGACCATATGGGACCGCAGTTGGCGATGGTCGGCGCCGGCGACTCGGTGGCCGCGGCGAAGGAAAAGCTGCAGGAGAACGACGCCGTCATGGTCACCTCCGAGGGCGCGCCGGTGGGAATACTCACCCGGCACGACCTGCTGTCCTACATGAGCATCTAGCAAGGAGCGAACCATGAGTGAAGGCTTCAACACCCGCGCGATCCATGCGGGCCAGACCCCCGACCCCACCACCGGAGCGGTCATTCCGCCGCTGTACCAGAGCACCACGTTCGCCCAGGACGGCATCGGCAACCTGCGCAACGGCTATGAATACGGCCGCGGCACCAATCCCACCCGCGACGCCCTGCAGGATCAGCTTGCCGCGCTGGAAGGCGGCGCCCATGCCTATTCCTTCAGCTCGGGGCTGGCCGCCGAGGACTCTCTGATCCGCGCCCTGCTGGCGCCGGGCGACCACATCGTGCTGGGCAACGACGCCTACGGCGGCACCTACCGGCTGATTAACAAGGTCCTCGCCGGCTGGGGCATCACCAATGCCGCGGTGGACATGTCCGACGTCGGGGCGCTCACTGCTGCGATCGCCGCCGGCAACACCAAGATGGTGTGGCTGGAGACGCCGTCGAACCCGATGATGAAGATTTCCGACATCGCCGCCGTCGCGCAGGCCGCGCACGACGCCGGAGCCTGGCTGGTGGTGGACAACACCTTTGCCTCCCCGTACCTGCAGCAGCCGCTGGCCCTGGGCGCGGACATCGTGGTGCATTCCACCACCAAATACATCGGCGGGCACTCCGACGCGGTGGGTGGCGCGGTCATCCTGAACGACGACGCCGCCGCCGAGAAGATCGGCTTCATCCAGTTCGCCGTCGGCGCGGTGTCCGCGCCGATGGAAGCCTGGCTGACCACCCGCGGGCTGAAGACCCTGGGGGTGCGGATGGACCGCCACTCCTCCAACGCCATGGCGGTGGCCAAGTGGCTGCGGGAGCAGCCGGCCGTGGAAAGCGTGCTCTATCCGGGGCTGGAGGACCATCCCGGCCACGACCTCGCCAAGGCGCAGATGAAGGACTTCGGCGGGATGGTCTCGGTGTCCTTCAAGGGCGGCGAGGCCGCGGCGCGCACCGTGGCCGAAGCCACCCGCGTGTTCACGCTGGCCGAGTCCCTGGGCGGCGTGGAGTCACTGATGAACTACCCGTCCGAGATGACGCACGCCTCGGTGAAGGGCACCGAGCTGGCGGTGCCGGAGAACCTGCTGCGGCTCTCCGTGGGAATTGAAGACCTCGAGGACCTGATCGCTGACCTGGAGCAGGCGCTGGCGACGCTGTAGGAGGCCTTCGGCCGCCGGCAGATGCTGCTAGCGGCCGAAGAGCCGGCGGCGGGCCTTGGGCTCACGCTCCTGGAAGAACCTGCTGCTCTGCGGAAGCCAGAGCAGCAGCACGCACAGCAGCAGCACCGAGCCGACGGCGATCAGCGCCGGGCCGCGGAAGAGCAGCGGAATCCCCACGATCACTCCCACGGTGGTGAGGGTCTCCCGGGCGCTGCGTTTGCCGGCGCGGAGGCGGAAGACGCAGAAGCCGATAACCAGCGATACCGCCAGGACCACCAGCCCCAGCACTGTCAGCCCGGCGCCGTCGCGGTGCTGGGTGCCGGCGGAAACGATGAACGAAACACCGGCCACGGCCACCAGGGCGGCGGCGGCGAACCAGGCTGCCGAGGCGGCCCGGATGATGCCGGGCAGCGGGGTGCGGGGAACGTTCCGGGCGCTGCCCGCAGGCCGGCGTCGTGCAGCTCCCGTCACGGGCGGCCAGCCACCACGGGGGTGCGGGTTTCGGTGTCGTAGCGGTAAACCTCCCGGCCGCCGATCCACACCGTCAGGGCCCGCTGCATGACATCGAGCGGATCCCCGCTCCAGAGCACGACGTCGGCATCCTTGCCCGCCTCCAGGGACCCGATGCGGTCCGCCAATCCCAGGACTTTGGCCGGGTTAATGGTGACGGAACGCAGCGCGGTTTCCCGGTCCAGTCCTTCCTTCATGGCCAGGGCCGCCTGATAGATCAGGAAGTTGATCGGAACCACGGGGTGGTCGGTGATGATGGAGATTTCCACGCCGGCCTCGGCCAGCTTCGCGGGGTTTTCCATGCTGCGCCGGCGCAGCTCCACCTTGGAGCGGGTGGTGAAAAGCGGTCCGATCAGGACCGGCACGCCGCGCTCGGCCAGCACATCGGCCAGGAGGTGGGCTTCGGTGCCGTGGTCCAGGACCAGGTCGTAGCCGAACTCGTCAGCCAGCCGCAGGGCGGTGCCGATGTCGTCGGCACGGTGGGCGTGCTGGCGCCACGGGATTTCCCGGCGCAGCACCATGGCGAGGGCATCCATCTGGGGGTCGCGGGCGTCGTCGTCGTTCTTGCCCAGGTAATTCTGCGCGTCCATGAACGCCTTGCGGATGACCAGCGCCGTGCCCAGACGGGTGGAAGGGGTCTGCTTCTTGTCGCTGTAAATCCGTTTGGGGTTCTCGCCGAGGGCCGACTTCAGGCCGCTGGGGGAGCGGAGGACCATTTCCTCCACATAGCGGCCGTGCGTGTGCAGGGCCACGGCCAGCCCGCCGATGGGATTGCCGGAGCCGGGATTGATGTTCACCGCCGTGACTCCGCCGGCCAGGGCGTCATCGAAACCCAGATCGTCCGGGTTCACCGCGTCAAGGGCACGCACCCCGGCCATCACCGGATCGGTCATTTCGTTGGTGTCGTTTCCGGCCCAGCCTTCACCCTCCTCGTGCACGCCCAGATGGGTGTGGGCGTCCACCAGGCCGGGCAGCAGCCACTTGCCCCCGGCATCAAGCACCTGCGCGCCCTCCGGGACCCGGACGTCGGGGCCGAGGTCCAGGATCTTGCCGTCCGCGACCAGGAGCGTGCCGGTGAACGGCGGCGCGGTGACGGGAACAACATGGGCGTTGACGATGGCCATAACCGGTGCGGGCATGAGCAACCTTCCGTTCTCTGATCGAGTCCGCCCAGCCTATCCTGCGCCCTGACAGTCCGCAGATGGACGCCCCCGCCGGTAGACTTGCGAACGTTAATATCTAGGCTGGCTGTAGTGCAGGGAGAATCATGGGCCTGAAGACCCGATCCGGGATGGTCCGGCTGGCAGCAACTCTGGCAGCGCTCCTCGCGGCGGCAGCGATGATCACCGCCGCGTTCGTTATTTCACCCCGGCACGGCCTGGATTTCAGCGTTTACCTCTCCGGCGGACAGAGCGTGCTCGACGCCGGCGGAGAGCTTTACACAAAGCAGCTGCAGTACCGCGAGGGCAGCAGCCTGCTGTTCACCTATCCGCCGTTTTCGGCCCTCATGTTCGCCGTGCTGGCGCCCTTCGGACAAAGCCTCGGGTTGAACATCTTCACCGGCATTTCGCTGCTGATTGCCGCCGCCGCGTCAGTGCTGGGCGTGCGCTACGCTTTCCGGCAGCCCAGCGTGCGCGCGGTGCTGAAGCATCCCTGGCTGCGCCCGCTGGCGCTGGCGGGCTTCGGCTTCGTGGTGCTGCTGGGCCCCTGGCGCGAGACCATGGCGTTTGGCCAGATCAACATTCTGCTCTTTGGCCTGATCATGGCGGACTTCCTGATCCGGCGCGACAGCTGGCCACGGGGCCTGCTCACCGGCGTTGCCGCAGGCCTGAAGCTCACGCCGCTGGTCTTCGGCCTGTACTTCCTGGCCCGCGGGGACTGGCGCGGCCTGCGCAACATGGCCTTCGGCTTCCTGGCGACCTTCGGACTGGGTTTCCTGATCCTGCCGCGGGAATCACGCACCTTCTGGGTTGATCTGCTGCCTGACACCTCCCGCATCGGCGGCGCCGGCTACGTGGACAACCTGGGCCTCAAGGGCGCCATCCTGCACTTCGCCGGCCCCGACTTTCCCGTGGACCTGCCCTGGCTGCTGCTGTCCCTGCTGGCCGTGGCCGCCGCAGCGCTGATCATCATGCTGGCCGGCAACCGCGGCGACCGGTTCACCGCCGTCGCCGCCACAGCACTCCTCATGCTGCTCATCTCCCCGGTGTCCTGGTCCCACCACTGGGTCTGGGTGGCCCTCTTCATCCCCGTACTGGGACGCAACATCGCCGACCTCACGGCGAAGGGCACCGGGCAGCGCACCGCCGGCATCATTCTGCTGGCCTCGGCCTTCCCGATTTTCCTGCTCTCACCCAAGTCCATCGGCGGGCTGATGGGTGCTCAGAACCTGGATTCCCAGGTGGTGGCACCGTGGCTCATGGCCTCCAGCATCGGCGTCTTCTGGGGGATTGCAGTGATGGCCTGGTGGGCCGCGGTCCTGTGGCGGAACCGTCCGCCGCGCTGGTGGAAGCAGCCGGTCCAGCTGCGTGTCGAGCCGCCGCGGGTGAAGAACGTCCAGCCCTAAGCGACGTAGAATCCGGTCAGCGAAAAGACGACCGAAAAGGTGGACCGCAATGATCTACGTTTGGGGCGGGGCCTGGGCCCTCGGCATTTGGGCCCTGCTCAATAATTTCCGGCGTGGACGCGCAAATGTTCCGCCCTTATTGTGGTGGGCCGGACTGCCGTTCTGCCTCGTGGGCGGGATGATGCATGCGGTTTCGGGTTCACCGTACGCCGGTTTGGCAGCGGGCCTGCTCGCCGCCCTCCTGGTGCATTTGCCGGCCGCTGCGCGGAACAACAAAAAGATAGTCCGCAAGAAAGATGCTCCCTCTTACATCGGCCGGCAGGGAGTTGTCACGAGGCCGCTTTACAGCCTCGACAAGGGCAGGATCAACCTGGAGGGACGGGTCCGGATCGATTCTGACCGGAACGTCTATGCCATCACCGTGGGAACAACTGAGAAGGTGGAGATCCCCAAGGGCGGCCGGGTGCGGATTGTCGGCCACGACGGCGGTGACCGCCTCGTGGTCGAGCCGTTGGAAAACTTCGCCGCCGGTTATCTGCTGCATTGACCGGCCCGGATCGTAGGATGATCCGCATGAGCTCCGGAACCCTGCTGGCGGTCTGCCGCGTCCACGAACTTCTGCCCACCTCCGATTCCACGGGCGTCACTGCCATCGACAAGCGCCCGGCCGCCGGACCGGTTAAGGTGTACGGCCTCGGTTTGAGCGGGGATCTGCAGGCCAGCCGCAAACATCACGGCGGGGAGTCCAAGGCCGTCTACGCCTATTCGCAGGACGACGCCGACTATTGGGCGGCAGAGCTGGGCACGGAGATCATGCCCGGGCTGTTCGGGGAAAACCTGCGCATCGCGGGCATCCCGGTATCCGAAGCCGTGATCGGAGAGCGCTGGCAAATCGGGGCAACAACCCTGCTGGAGGTAACGTGCCCGCGGACGCCCTGCCGGAACTTCGCCGTCCGGATGCAGCAGCCCCGCTGGGTGGCCCGGTTTGCCGAGGCCGGCAGGGTGGGCACCTACCTGCGCGTCGTTCGGAACGGCACCATCAGTGCCGGGGACACCGTGTCCGTCATCCACCGCCCCAACCACGGGGTGACCTCAGGGGATGTTTTTCGCGGGGTGTCGGGCGAACAGGCCCGGCTGCTGGCCCGGGCAGAGGCCAACGGGGAGCTCAGGCTCTCGCCGGAACTGCAGAAAATACTGCGGAAACTGCACCGCCGCCAGGCCGCCGCAAATGCGTAAATCCGGCCCTCAAACCGCCAATTCACCACCCCTGTGCCCAAGCTCACCGTCCAGTATGGACGGGCGGGTCCCCGCATGCCGTACACTTGAAACATCCCCCACTCCGGTATTCCCTTATTGTCCTGCGGTTTCTGACCGCAAGTTACGTTGTGTTGGGGCTCGCGTTTTCGAATGCGGGCAGATTCATCTTTTGGGAGCGCCGGCAAAGAAATCGTCACACCGGCCCACGTCACAATCCAGTGAAATTGGCCTACAGCTGTGACGGAAAGTCCTGCCATGGGATTGCAATAGCGCCGGACTTACGTCCTGCGGCCGTCTCTGGCCGCGCGGTCCCAATGAATGAGGATTATTTCTTTTGCTTGACTCTGTAGAAAACACCGAAACCGCAGCAACCGCCGCTCCCGAAGCCGAAGAGAACCAGGTTCTCTTCACCGACTTCGGTCTGGACCCGCGCGTTCTGCAGGCACTGGTAGACGTAGGCTACGAAAAGCCTTCTCCCATCCAGGCAGCCACCATCCCCCTCCTGCTTGAAGGCCGCGACGTCGTCGGCCTGGCGCAGACCGGAACCGGCAAGACCGCCGCATTCGCGGTTCCCGCCCTGTCCCTGATGGCCGGCCTGCCCGCCACCAAGGACACCCAGATCCTCGTGCTGGCCCCGACCCGCGAACTGGCCCTTCAGTCCGCTGAAGCCTTCGCTTCCTACGCCAAGCACATCGACAACTTCACCGTCCTGCCGGTTTACGGCGGATCCGCCTACGGCCCCCAGTTGGCCGGCCTGCGCCGCGGCGCCCAGGTTGTTGTCGGTACCCCGGGTCGCGTCATCGACCACATCTCCAAGGGTTCCCTGGACCTGTCCAACCTTCAGTACCTGGTACTGGACGAGGCCGACGAAATGCTCCGCATGGGCTTCGCCGAAGATGTTGAGCAGATCCTCTCGACCACACCCGCCGACAAGCAGGTGGCACTGTTCTCCGCCACGATGCCCGGCGCGATCCGCAAGATCGCCAAGAAGTACCTGAACAACCCGGCCGAGGTCACGGTCAAGTCCAAGACGACCACCGGTGCGAACACCCGCCAGCGCTACGTGCAGGTCATGGGCCCGCACAAGCTGGACGCGATGACCCGCATCCTGGAAAGCGAAGACTACGACGGCGTCATCGCCTTCGTCCGCACCAAGATGGCAACCGAGGACCTGGCTGACAAGCTCAAGGCCCGCGGCTACCTGGCCGCAGCAATCAACGGTGACATCCCGCAGCAGCAGCGCGAGCGCACCGTCGAGGCCCTGCGCAGCGGCAAGATCGACATCCTGGTTGCCACCGACGTCGCCGCCCGCGGTCTTGACGTTGAGCGCATCAGCCACGTCATCAACTACGACATCCCGCATGACACGGAGTCCTACGTCCACCGCATCGGCCGCACCGGCCGTGCAGGACGCACCGGCGACGCGATCCTCTTCATGACCCCGCGTGAGAAGTACCTGCTGCGGGCCATCGAGAAGGCTACCCGCCAGCCGGTTGAGCACATGCAGCTTCCGAGCATCGACATCGTGAACAACAAGCGCCTCGCGAAGTTCTCCGAGCAGATCACCGAAACCCTGGCATCCGAGGATGTCTCGGTCTTCCGCGATCTGGTCACGACCTACCTGGCCGACCACGACGTCACTCCCGAGGAAGTTGCCGCTGCACTGGCCGTCATGGCCCAGGGCGGCCGCCCGCTGCTGATGGAAGAAATTCCGCAGGCTCCGGCCCGCCAGCGCGAGCGTTCCGAAGGCCGCGGCGACGCGACCGGCTCCCGCGGCCCGACACGCCCGCTGACCGAAGGCAATGCAACGTACCGCATCGCCGTCGGCCGCCGCCAGCGCGTTATGCCCGGCTCCATCGTTGGCGCCATTGCCAACGAAGGCGGACTCTCCTCCGCACAGATCGGCGGCATCGACATCCGCGCCGACCACACGCTCGTTGAACTCCCGGCTGACCTCAGCCAGGATCAGCTGCGCGCCCTGTCCCGCACCCGGATCGGCGGCGAGCTGATCCACCTCGAGCTGGACAACGGCCGCAAGCCGTCCCGCGAACGCGAAAGCGGCGGCTTCAACGACCGCGGCGACCGCGGCGGCTTCAAGAAGGATTTCAAGAAGCGCGACGGCGAGCGTTCCTTCGGTGACCGCAGTGCCAGCGACCGCGGCAGCGACCGTGGCGGCTTCAAGAAGCGCGAAGGCGACCGCGGCGGCTTCAAGCCTGCCGGTACCCGCCAGCCGCGTTTCCGCGACTAAGCAGCACGCTCGGCAGCGGAGCGCCTGCACACTGCAGGCGCAGCCGCTCTGACGTAAGGCAAAAGGAAGGGCGCCTCCGGATTTTTCCGGAGGCGCCCTTCCTTTTGTGCTGGTGCCGGCCCTTTGTCTCGGTGCGGGTGGCGGCCCTTTGTCTCGGTGCGGGCTTGTTGCGCTGGCGCGGGCGGTCAGCCGACGAGGGCGCGCTGGCTTTCGAGCCGCAGCTCCAGGTCATTCATCACGATGGCGGCCAGGTCCTCGAGGGTCAGGACGTCGTCGTCGGTGAAGTCCCGCGGCGTACGGTCCAGGATGCACAGCGTTCCCAGGTTGTAACCGTCGCGGGTGGAGAGCGGGACCCCGGCGTAGAACTGGAGGCCGAACTCGCCGGCGACCAGGGGATTGGCCAGTGTCCGTGGATCCGCCCGGGCGTCGGAGACCACCCAGGCATCATCCTGCAGAATGGCGGAGGCGCAGAGTCCCGGATCCCTGCCGATCTGCTGGGCGTCGGTGCCGTGGTGGGACTTGAACCAGATCCGGTCGGTGTCCACCACGCTCACGATGGCCACCGGCACGGAGAACAGCCGCGAGGCCAGAGCCGTGATCCGGTCGAAGGCGCCGTCCGGCGGGGTATCCAGCAGGTTGTAGCGGCGGACCGCTTCCAGCCGTTCCGCTTCTTTTTCGGGGATCAGCGGCGGGCTCTGCCGGTGCCGGGCGCGCGGAGCCACGGCCAGTTCAAACAGTGCCAGCGAAGCATCATGGGCGGAAGGCCGCTCCTGCGGCTCCAGTGCCGTCATTTCACGCAGCAGCACCCGGAACCCCTCTTCGAGGGTGTCGGGGATGGCAGGGGGCCTCAGGAGGCGCGCCACGGCACTCTCCAGGGCCGGCCCGGGGTAGGCGGGCACGCCGGTGAGGCACTGCAGCAGGACCAGGCCGAGCGAATAGATGTCGGACGCCGTGCCCACAGCTTCGCCGCGGGCCTGCTCCGGGCTCATGTACGCCGCTGATCCGGTGAACGTGCCGCTCTGCGGCTGCGGACCGCGGGCGACCAGTGCCACGCCGAAATCCGTCAGCTTGGCCCGCAGCCGGGTGTCGTCCCCGCGGTAGTCGAACAGCATGATGTTGGCAGGCTTCACATCGCGGTGCACGACGTCGGCGTCGTGCATGTAATCAAGACCCACTGCCAGGTCGTAGCCCAACTGGGCCACCTGGCGTGCGGCCAACGGGCCGCCCTGGAGCCGCTCGCGCAGGGCGGGTCCCGCCACCAGTTCCATGACCAGGTACACCTGCTGGACGCCGGTGTCGCTGAGGTGGGTGCCTGCATCCAGCAGAGTGACCAGGCTGTGGTGGTTCAGGCGGGCCAGGATCTTGGCCTCGGCGTCGGTCTCACGCTGCTCGTCCGGAGTGGCGGCAACGGAGCGGGCCAGCTTGACCGCGACCTCGCGGTCAAGGAATTCGTCCCGGGCCCGGTACACGGTTCCCATCGCTCCGGCGCCGATCTTCTCGACCAGCCGGTAGCGCGCACCCAGCAGCGCACCCGCGGGGTGCTTTGGGGAATCAGTCACTGTACCTACTTTCTAGTTCCCTAAGCATACTGAGGATTCCGCGGGGTTTTTACCCGCCACGGGCGGCTGGGGTGGCTCTGGGAAAGGCCCCCTGAAGGGCTGGCGGAGGCCTGGAAGTGGGCGGCAACCGATGCCGGGCGGCGGCCCGAGCGGAGGCACCGGTGCGAGTGGAAGCCCTCCGGTTTGGCGTAAATCGACCGGTTTGTTAAATCCCTGCCACTGCGGACCGGCAGGGATTTACCAAAGTGGCAGGGAATCACCAAAGTGGCAGAGAATTACCAAAGTGGCAGCAGGTGCAGCGGGTGCGCTGGAGGGGTGGCGGGCGGCCCGGAAAGCGAGTGGCCGGACGGCCTTGCGGGGGCAGATTCCCCGCCTCCTCCGAAGTGGCCTGGATCACTTTGCTGGCGCGGTTTTTGCCCGATTTCACGTTCTCCAAAAGTGCTGGTAAAGTATTTACTCGTTGCCCCGATAGCTCAGTGGTAGAGCGCCATCTTGGTAAGATGGAGGTCCCGGGATCGATTCCCGGTCGGGGCTCTCAATGGGAGGGCCCGTGTTGCTAAGGCTGTTTGTTTTGCAGAGGCCAATTTAGGGACGCGGGCTTCACTCATTTTTTGGCGGTGTAGCTCAGTTGGTTAGAGCGCACGACTCATAATCGTGAGGTCGGGAGATCGAGCCTCCCCACCGCTACAGCCGGACCCCCGGAATCCTTGTGATTCCGGGGGTTTTTCTGTGCCCGGATGCGCAGCGGGTTCGCCCGTGTGCTGTCCGGCGCCGCAGCGCGGAAGGCGAATCCGGCGGGGGCCGAAGATCGGTGAACGATCACTACGCGGGTGCCGGAACCAAGCGGCGAAGTACCATGCGAAAACTTATCGTCCAGATCAAGCCCCCTCCGGAACGAAAGACGCAGACCCATGACTGAGTACACATCCGACGCCGATTCCGATTCCGATTACCCGGAGAACTGGCCCACTCGGCGAAGGCTGCGTGCGCACACCGAACACCAGAATGCGGGGCACGGCGGGTCGGCGGCTGAAACCTCCACATTCGCCGACCGGATTTTCAGCGGGGCGGACGAGAGGGCCGACGACGGCGGCAACTTTACGGGAGCCCTTCCCTCCGACGGCGGCCTTGCCGACGGTGACCTTGCCGCGTACCGCTTGGAGGGCGGGCTCGAGCTGGATCGACCGTCGATGCCTCCGCCGCTGCCCCCGGAACCGGTTTTCCAGTCGGTCGCTGCCGGTTCCGCTGCCGCCGCAACGCCCATCCGGGAAGCCCCGGAACCGCAGGACCATCCCGTTCAGTCTGCTGGTCTGGCCGAACCCGCCGCCCCGCCCACGCCCGAGCTGCCCGCCGCCCGTCCCGCTCCCGAACCCGCCCCCGCTGGAACGCCGGCAACCCGCGCCGAAGTGCGCGACCGTGCACCGGCCCGCCGCCGGGCCTCGTTCCTGGACACGCAGACCGCCCGGATTCCCGCCACCCGAGGCTTCCGCGGCGTTATAGCCAGCCTCGGCGTGCGGATATCACCCTCTGAGTCCGAGCTGGCGGAGCGCCGCGACATCCGGGCGGTCAGCCAGCACTGGCCCGGCCCGCGGACCATCTCCGTGGTCAACGGCAAGGGCGGTGCCAACAAAACGCCCACCACGGTGATGCTTGCGGCCGTGTTTGCCCGCAACGGCGGCGGCCCCGTGCTCGCCTGGGACAACAATGAAACCCGGGGAACCCTGGGCTGGCGCACCGAGCAGGGTCCGCACGACGCAACCGTCATGGACCTGCTGCCGAACACCGGCAACCTGCTGTCGCCGGCGGCCCAATCGGCGCTGCTGGCCCGCTTCGTGCACCACCAAACCGAGGACAAGTTTGACGTCCTGCGGTCGAAGCCCGACGTCCTGGCCTCCGAGCAGAAGATCACGATGGCGGACTTTGATGCCCTGCACGAGGTTGCCTCGAAGTACTTCCGGCTGAACATCATGGACTCCGGCAACGATGAAAGCGCCGAGCGCTGGCTGCGGATGATCCACCACACGGATCAGCTGGTGATCGCCACCACCACGGTGGATGAACATGCCGAGGCCGGCGCCCTGCTCCTCGAAGCCCTGCAGGAACGCGGCGGTGCGTTTGCGCAGCTGGCGGCCAACGCCGTCGTCATCGTCAGCCAGTCCAACCGCAACGGCACTGATGCCCAGATCCGCTCGGTGGCGCAGGGCTTTGAGCCGCTGGCCCGGGCCACCGTCACCATTCCCTACGACGCTGCGCTGCGGAAGGGGCAAATCCGGTACGGTTCGCTTCGCTCGGCGACGCAGCGGGCCTGGCTCACCGCCGCTGCGGCAGTGGCCGCGGGCCTGTCGGAAACAGGGCCCGTTAGCTGAACCGCCCGCGAAGATAGTCAGCTTGCTTATTGTCGGCGGTGTTTTCTAGGGTAGGGGCAGCGGAACCGCCAGGTTCGGCGAGGCGGTTCATTGAACGTTTCAGGCAACCGCCGGCCAAGCATCGAGGATAAACGGAGGCAACATGGCTGAGCATGATATTTCCGGCAAGAAGGTCGCTTTTCTCCTAACCGACGGGGTGGAACAGGTGGAGCTCACCAGCCCGTGGGAAGCCGTGAAGGCTGCCGGCGGAGAGCCCACACTGGTCTCCCTGTCCAGCGGCACCATCCAGGGTTTCGACGGCATCGACAAGGGGGAGACCTTCACCGTCGACCTGACCGTCGCGGACGCGGACGCCGCGGACTATGACGCGCTGGTGCTGCCCGGGGGAGTGGTCAATGCCGATTACCTGCGGGTGGACAAAGACGCCCAGGATTTTGCCCGCGCGTTCTTCGAGGCGCACAAGCCGGTGGCGTCAATCTGCCATGCCCCCTGGCTGCTGATCGAGGCCGGCGTGGTCCGGGGGCGCGACATGACGTCCTATCCGTCCCTGGCGACGGACCTGAAGAACGCCGGCGCCAACTGGAGCGACGAGGAAGTGGTGGTGGACCAGGGCCTGGTGACCAGCCGCAACCCCGGCGACCTGCCCGCCTTCAACGACAAACTGGTCGAGGAAATCGCCGAAGGCGAGCACGAAGGCCAGCACGCCTGACCCGTTGCAATCTCCGGCCGGAGATCGCGGCGACAGGCCGGGGCCGGTCCGCCGCGGCGGGATGAGACAGCGGGACAATGGGCGGGGAAGCTATTCCCCGCCCATTGTCCTGCTGCCAAATGTCCTGCCCGCCCGCTGAATACCTGGAGATCCGCTTCGATGACTGCTGCCGGCCGGTACCTGTGCACCGGAGTTTCCTGGGACGACGACGGCCCGTACCTGGCGCTGAGCACTCCCGAGGGAGCACGGGAGCGCCGGCGGCTCGACGCCGGCACCGCCCTGGCCTACCGGGTGCTGCCCGGGGACGGCGGAGCCCTGAAATACTGCCTCGGCTCCGTGAAGGTGCAGGACAGGCACACCCGGCTCCACGAACCCTGTCCGGGACACGCTCCGGCGGACCGCGGCTATCAGTGCGGGCCCTGCTTCGCCCGTGACGACTGGCGGCTGGTGCACAACAGCCACCGGTCAGGCATCGCGTCCCCGGGGCTGAAGCTGTACCTGGCCCAGCCGCACTGGCTCTATGTGGCGACCTTTGCCGACGGCACCACCAAGGTGGGCCCGGCCGCTGACGGGCACAAGCGCCTGCGCCTGACCGAGCAGGGCGCGGTGGCGGCGCGTTACGTTGCCCGCGCCGGGGACGGACGCGTGGTCCGCATCCTCGAAGATTTGGTCACGGCCGAAGCGGGGCTGGTCCAGGCGGTCCGTGCCGGCGCGAAGACCGCGGCACTGACCCGGCCGTTGGCGCCGGACCTTCTGGACGGAATCAATTCCCGCCACGCGGCGTCCGCGCGTCATCTGCTGCGCGGCTCCGGCATCGAAGGGTTCGCCGTCGCTGACGAGGCCTGGCAGCGCCCGGAGCAGGCGCAAACCGTGCTCGGCGCGGCCGGGGCGGCCCCGTACCCGCTGGATCCGGGCAGCGGTGAACACGGTCTGTCCATCGAGGCCATGCTGGGAGCCGCGGCGCTGGTGCGGGTGGAGGGCTCCGACACGCCATTCGTTGCGAATCTGGCCCGGCTCAAGGGCCGGCGCCTGCAGACCGGCCCCTACCGGACCCTTTTGCCGGCCCTGCAGACCGCGCTCTTCTGAGCAAGCCGGCGGCCCGGGCCCCGTTTCGCGGCGGGAGGTGCCGCGCCTGTATTCTGGGACCATGCTAAACACTCCCTGGGAGACCGGTTCCGCCCTGTACCGCAAACTGGTCGTCTCCGCGCTGGTGGTCTCGGGAGCCGGTGTGCTGATGGTCGTCGTCGGCGCCGTTAGCGAGTCTCAGCTGCTGATGTACATTGCCGCCCCGGTGATCGTGGTGGGCATGTGCCTGCACCTCACCGGCATGGTGGTTCGAGCCCGGGACGCCCGGCGCCGGATGAAGGGAACCAAATGAGCATTAATCCCGAGCTGCAGGGCCGCAGCTACCCTGCCAGCGAGCCGTATCAGGTGGGCCGCGAGAAGATCCGCGAATTCGCCCGCGCCGTTCAGGCCAGCCATGCCGCCCACTTTGACGTGGCCGAAGCCGAGCGCCTGGGTTATGCCGATCTGGTGGCCCCTCCCACGTTTGCCGTGATCGTGGCCCAGCGCGCCGACGCGCAGCTCATCTCAGACCCCGACGCCGGCATCGACTTCACCCGCGTGGTGCACGCCGACCAGCGCTTCACCCACCACCGGCCAATCGTCGCCGGCGACGAACTCATCGCTGAGCTTTCCGTGGATGCCGTCCGGGCCATGGGCGACGGCGCCCTGCTCACCACCCGCTCGGAGATCTCCACCACGGAGGGCGAAAAAGTCGCCACCGCCGTGTCATCAATCCTCGTCCGAGGAGAAGGGCAGTAACGCCGTGTCGATTGCATTGAGCGAACTCGCTCCCGGGCAGGAAATCGGTTCCGCCACGCTGGAGATTTCCCGCGCCGACCTGGTCCGCTACGCGGGAGCGTCCGGAGATTTCAACCCCATCCACTGGAACGAGCGCTTCGCCCGCAGCGTGGACCTGCCCGGCGTCATCGCCCACGGCATGTTCACCATGGGCGCCGCAGTGCAGCTGGTGACCGACTGGATCGGCGACCCCGGCGCCGTCATCGACTACCAGACCCGCTTCACCCGCCCCGTCCCCGTCGAGGACATTGAAGGGGAACCCGGCGCCGTCGTCGAGGTCACCGGCGTCATTGGCGCGCTCGACGCCGACAATTCCACCGCACGCGTGGACCTCACCGTCACCTACGACGGCAAGAAGGTCCTGGTCAAGGCACAGGCGGTTGTACGGATCTGGTGAGCGCACTGACCTCGGTACCCCTGGCCTCCCTGACCACCTCCCGCGTAGGCGGCCCGGCGCGCCGCTACATCAACGCGGAAACCGAAGACGAGCTGATCGGCGCGGTCCGCGCCGCCGACGAAGCGAAGGAACCGCTGCTGATCGTGGGCGGCGGCTCCAATTTGCTGATTTCCGACGCCGGTTTTGATGGTGCGGTGGTCCACGTCGCCACCCTCGGCCTGGACCTGAACGCCAACACCGATGGAACCGTGACGGTCCGGGCCCAGGCCGGACACCCCTGGGATGAGGTGGTGGCGCAAACGCTGCGCGAGGGCTGCTCCGGCCTGGAGGCACTCTCCGGCATTCCGGGACTGGCCGGCGCGACGCCGGTCCAGAACGTGGGCGCCTACGGCGCCGACGTCTCGCACAGCATCACCGGAGTCCGCGCCTGGGACCGGCAGGACCGCGCCATCGTCTCCTTCGGCAACGAGGACCTGCAGTTCGGCTACCGCGACTCGGTGCTCAAGCGCAGCACCGTCAACGGCTCGCCGCGCTATGTGGTCCTCACCGTCGACTTCGGGCTGACCCGCGGCATGGAGAGCGCCCCGGTGCGCTACGCCGAGCTGGCCCGCGCCCTGAACGTGCAGGTGGGCGAGCGTGCTCCCGCCGACGACGTGCGCCGCGAGGTCCTGCGCCTGCGTGCCGGCAAGGGCATGGTGCTCGACGCGTCGGATCCCGACACGTACAGCACCGGATCGTTCTTCACGAACCCGGTGGTGTCCGAGGAAGCGGCCGCTCATTTGCCGCCGGACGCGCCGCGCTATCCGGTGTCCCAGCCCGGCATGGTCAAGCTCAGCGCCGCCTGGCTGATTGACCGGTCCGGTTTTCCCAAGGGGTTCGGCCTGCCCTCCACCGGCCAGGGCACTGAACTGGCCGGCGGCCGCGCCTCGCTGTCCACCAAACACACGCTGGCCGTGACGAACCGCGGCAACGCCACCGCCGAAGACCTGCTGGCCGTGGCACGGGCCGTGGCCGACGGCGTGGAGGCCGCGTTCGGCATCCGGCTGCACCCCGAGCCGCTGCTGATCAACTGCAGCCTCTGACCGCCTAACGCGGCCCTCCGCGGGCCGGTCCGCGCCGCGCCCAGGCCGCCGCCGCCCGGGTGCTGTGGATGGCGGCGCGGTCCCGGCGGGGATCCAGCAGACGGCAGTTGCACAGCCACTGGATCAGCCGCGGCGTCAGGCTTATCTGGGTCCGGCGGTCCTGGAGATCCGGCAGCAGCCACTCCGGTTCCAGGAAGCCGCTGAGCAGGTAGGCGAGCACTTCCGCTCCGAACAGCCGGGCAAAGGCCGAGTCCGGATCCAGGGACCGCTCAAGGTCCAGCAGCTCGGCGTCTTCGGCGCAGAGAATCCGCTCGCCTTCCATTTCGAGGTAATCCCGCAGATGCGCCCCCACCCGCAGATACCGCACGCCCGTGGGTATCTGTTTGCCGATGCAGCTGGACGCGAAAAAACTGTCGAGGATGGAATCAATGGATTCCAGGGGTTGCTGGCCTGCCGGTTTCTGCTCCATGGGAACACCGTCCCACCTGCCACTGACACTGGGCGGAAGGGGTAGCCTCAAGCTCAACCGCCGGCGCAGTCCGCCGCCCCGGCACCGGCAGGAAGGACAGCAGATGGCGCGAGGGAGATGGCCGCTGGCCGTCTATCCGGCGGGTTTCCTGGTGGCCCTGGTCGCCCTGCGGACGGCTTTCCGGATGCTGGACGGCGGAGCCCCCTGGCCACTCGCCGCCCTGGTAGTGGCTGCGGGCGTGGCCCTGGTTCTCCTGCTGGTCCGCTTCGCGGGCCGGCGGAACCCTGAGCCCTAACCGAAAAACCCGGTGTTTTAGAGGTTGCCGGTGGCGATCTTGAGCATGCGCCGCAGCGGCTCGGCAGCGCCCCAGAGCAGCTGGTCACCGATGGTGAAGGCGCTGATGTACTCCGGGCCCATTTCCAGCTTGCGGATCCGGCCCACCGGAATGTCCAGGGTTCCGCTGACCGCCACCGGTGTCAGCTCCGCCATGGACGCTTCCTTGGTGTTGGGCACCACCTTGGCCCATTCGTTGTCGGCGTCGATGATGCGTTCAATCTCGGCGACGGACAGGTCCTCGGTGAGCTTGAGCGTCAGCGCCTGGGAGTGCGAGCGCATCGCGCCGATCCGGACGCACAGACCGTCGAACGGAATCCGCCCGTCGGTTTCCCGGCCCAGGATCTTGTTGGTCTCCGCGCCGGCCTTCCATTCTTCCTTGGACTGCCCGTTGCCCAGGTCAGCATCGATCCAAGGGATCACCGAACCCGCCAGCGGCACGCCGAACTGCGAGGCGTCCAGGTCCGGGTTCCGCTGCTGGGCCAGGACGGCCCGGTCGATGTCCAGGATGGCGGAGCCGGGATCGGCCAGATTGTCCGCCACGACGGAGTTCAGCGATCCGAACTGGTTGAGCAGTTCGCGCATGTGCCGGGCGCCTCCGCCCGAAGCCGCCTGGTAGGTCATGGAGGTGCCCCACTCCACCAGGCCGTTGCGGAACAGTCCGCCCAGTCCCATCAGCATGCAGGAGACAGTGCAGTTGCCGCCCACGAAGTTCTTCACGCCGCGCGCCAGGCCGGCGTCGATGACGTTCCGGTTCACCGGGTCCAGGACGATGATCGAATCCTGCTCCATCCGCAGCGTGGACGCAGCGTCAATCCAGAGCCCGTCCCAGCCGGCGTCGCGCAGTTTGGGGTAGACCTCGGAGGTGTAGCCCCCGCCCTGGGCGGTGACGATAATCGGCAGCTTGGCCAGCGTCTCGACGTCGTACGCGTCCTGAAGCTTTCCCGCACCGTCGGCGAAGGCCGGCGCGGCGCCTCCCGCGTTGGAGGTGGAGAAGAACACGGGGTTGATCAGGTCAAAGTCGCCCTCGTCCTGCATGCGCTGCATGAGGACGGAACCGACCATGCCCCGCCAGCCGATGAAGCCCGCGGTGGGAACTGAGGTAGCTGCGAAAGTCATGCTTCCCAGTTTAGGGCAGTTCGGCTTGCCCGTCCTGATCGGTGACGGTGTCGGACGTCCGGGCGCGGACCCACAAGGCAATCCGGTACGCGGTGCCGTTGGCGGCGGCAAACCATCCCCGGGCCGGGCTCACGGCGGTGAACGTCCAGTCCGGTCCCAGCCCCGGCGCATAAGTGTCGCCCTCGATGCTGGCATCGATGACCGTTACCACCGCGGCGTCGGCGAGCGGCACAGCCGATTCCCAGAGCCGGGCGCCGCCGATGATCCAGATTTCCCCGCTGCCCGGACTGCGGCGAGCGGTGTCCAGCGCCTGCTCCAGCGAGGGAACGACGACGGCGCCGGACGGCGCGATCTCCGCAGCCAGCGTGTCGCTGGAGCTGACCACGATATTGGTGCGGCCGGGCAGCGGGCGGAAGGCGGGCGGGAAGGATTCCCAGGTCCGCCGCCCCATGATGACCGGATGTCCCGCAGTGGTGGCCTTGAAGTGCGCCAGGTCTTCGGGAAGGTGCCACGGCATGCCGCCGTCGCGGCCAATCACCCCGTCGATCGTCTGGGCCCAGATCAGGCCGATCAGCGGATCCCGGGTATCCGCGGGCACATGCTCCGCCAGCGCCGAACTCAGGTCCTGCCCCTCGGGGGAAGCCTCTGCGCCGCCGGCGGGAAAGTAGCGGATGCCGCCGGTGGAATTACTCAAGCTGCTCAAGTTACTCAAGGGAGCGCGCCTCTCAGACTGCAATCGGAGCTTTGATGCCGGGATGGTGCCGGTAGTCCAGGACCTCGAAGTCCTCCAGGGCGTAGCCGAAAATCGAGTCCGGCTTCCGCGCCAGGCGCAGCTGCGGATAGGGGAAGGGCTCGCGGCTGAGCTGTTCCCGGACCTGGTCCACGTGATTGTCATAGATGTGGACATCCCCGCCGGTCCAGACGAACTCTCCCGGCTCCAGGCCGGTCTGCTGCGCGACCATGAGGGTCAGCAGCGCGTAAGAGGCAATGTTGAACGGCACCCCGAGGAACAGGTCGGCGGAGCGCTGGTACAGCTGGCAGGAGAGCTTCCCGTCGGCCACGTAGAACTGGAACAGGGCGTGGCACGGCGGCAGGGCCATGTTGTCCACCTCGGCCGGGTTCCAGGCGGTGACGATGTGGCGGCGGGAATCGGGATTGGTCCGGATGCTCTCGACCACCTTGGCGATCTGGTCGATGGAGCCCCCGTCCGGCGTCGGCCACGAGCGCCACTGGACGCCGTAGACCGGGCCCAGCTCGCCGTCGTCGTCCGCCCATTCGTTCCAGATCTTCACGCCGCGCTCCTGCAGCCAGCGGACATTGGAGTCCCCGCGCAGGAACCACAGCAGCTCAAGGGCCACCGACTTGAAGTGCACCCGCTTGGTGGTGATCAGCGGAAAGGAATCCTGCAGGTCAAAGCGCATCTGGCGGCCGAAAACGCTGCGGGTGCCGGTGCCGGTGCGGTCGGATTTCTGCGTCCCGTGGTCCATGACGTCGCGGAGCAGGTCTTCATACGGGGTAGGAATAGTCACTGCATCAGTCTAGTTCGTCTGTGCACTTGGCTGTTTGCCGCCCGTCCTCGCTGGCTTCTGAGGGTTAGAGCGCGCCGCCGGCGGCTGCGGGTGCCGCGGCGTCGTGCCGGCCGCTGTCGCCGATCTGCTCGCGGGCCATGAAGTTCTCCAAGTCGAAGAGGTTCTCGGCCCGCTTGGCAACCGTCAGCAGCGTCGACATGGAGGCAACTTCCTCCACCTGTTCCTTGAGGAACCACAGCATGAACTGCTCGCCGAGGGCATCACCTTCGGCGCGCGCCGCGGCAAAGAGCGCCTCGATCTGCCGGGTCACCTGCTTTTCCTGTTCCAGGGCCAGGCTTATGGGTTCCACCACGGTGGAAAAGTCGTTGCGCACCGCTGCGATGCCGGGAATGCGAACGGGAAGGTCCCGGTCCACCATGTACTGCACCAGCATCATGGCGTGGTTGCGTTCCTCCACCGACTGGGCGTAGAAGTGCCGGGCCAGCTGCGGGAGGTCTTCACCGTCAAAGAACACTGCCATCGCAACGTACTGCTGGGAGGCGTTGAATTCGTGGCCGATCTGGGCTTCGAGGAGTTCCGTGAATGTGCTCATGGCCCCACCCTAGGCCGCCGGGTGCACCGAAAAAAGCACGGATAGGCTTGGCTCGCCTGGGGCGGGCCAAGCCTATCCGGATCGGGCCCCAGCTAGTCGTCGAAGGCCCGGAAGCGTTCCAGCGAGACGATTCTTCCCTCGTCGGTTGCGCTGACCTGGCAGATCACGGCTTCACCCGGCGCCAGGAACGGGTCCTTGGACGGCAGCCCAATGGACAGGCCGGTGGGCATGTGCCGGGACAGGACCTCGAAGGTCAGGGGAAGCACCGGCCGGTGGGTGCACAGCACCACCGGCTTGCCCTTGTCGAACAGCGCCTCCACCGCGTTCCGTGCCTTCCCCGGCTTGCGCTTGGCGCTGCGCTCGGTGATGGCATCCACGGTCTTGAACTTCACTGACCTTGCCTTCACATACGGACGCACCGTCTGCACGCAGCGGACCCAGGGACTGGACACCACGCGGTCCGGGAGCCACGCGGCCAGCAGCCGCGACACGGCCTGTGCCTGGCGCAGCCCGGTTGCCGCCAGCGGCCGGTCGCCTTCGGCCCGGGTCCAGGAGGAGCGCGGCTTCGCCTTGGCATGCCGGACAACAATCAGCGGCCAGGTCCGGAGCCTGCCCTCGGCATGGGCCTCTTCCAGGGCATGCAGCGGCAGCCTGTCGGAGGGATTGGTCAGCTCGGCGTGCGCTTCCTCCGGACTGCACCAGCGGACGCCGTCCACTTCCTTGCCGTCCGGAACCGGTTTGCCGTCCTGGATCCGAGCGGCCCAGTAATGGACAATCTTCATGCCCGACGCCACCGGATACACAGGGGCCGGCAGGGGAATGCCCAGCCGGATCCGGATCCCGGCTTCCTCCCGGACCTCCCGCACCGCACATTCGGGAGTGGTTTCCCCGTCGTCCAGCTTTCCTTTGGGCCAGGACCAGTCCTTGTACCGGGGGCGGTGAATCATGAGGACCTCGAGCCGGCCGTCCCGGGTGCGCCAACACAGGGCGCCGGCGGCCACCACTCGAATGGCCTCCGCCGCGGTGCCGCCCTCGCCCGGCGTTTTCTCGCCGTCGGGCCAGCCGCCGGCACCCGAAGGCCGGGTCCGTTCGCCCTGGGGCTGAATCAGCTCGTCCGCCGAGGTTCCGGGTTCAGTGGACATGACCATCAACGGCGGGCGGCGGCGCGCTGGCGGGACCGGGAAGCCAGCAGCCAGGACTGCACGTCCTGGAGCGGTTCCCCCTCCTCGTTCTTATGGTGCCGGGTCCAGATGCCGTCCTTCTCGAGGTGCCAGCTCGCCGTCCCGGGGTCCATGTAGCGGTCCATGAGGGAGATGAGGTCAGCGACGTCCTCCCGTGAGGCCAGCTGCACCAGGGCTTCCACCCGGCGGTCCAGGTTGCGGTGCATCATGTCGGCCGAACCGATGAACACCACCGGATCCCCGGCATTGGCGAACGCGAAGACCCGGGAGTGCTCGAGGAAGCGGCCCAGCACGGAACGGACGGTGATGTTCTCGCTCAGTCCCGGAACACCCGGCCGCACCGAGCAGATGCCGCGCACGATCACGTCCACCCGGACGCCGGCCTGCGAGGCCCGGTACAGGGAGTCGATGATCGCCTCATCCACCATCGAATTGACCTTGATGATCACGCGTGCGGCCAGCCCGGCTTTTTTGTTGGCAATTTCCCGCTCAATGCGGTCGATCAGGCCTGACCGGACCGACCGGGGAGCCACCAGCAGGCGCTTGAACGTTGACTTCGGGGCGTAGCCGGAGAGCTGGTTGAAGAGTTTTGTCAGGTCCTCGCCCACCTGTTCGTTGGACGTCAGCAGCCCGAGGTCCTCGTAGTACCGGGCGGTGCGCGGATGGTAGTTGCCGGTGCCGATGTGGCAGTAGCGCCGCAGCCCGTCCACTTCCTGGCGGACCACCAGGGAGAGCTTGCAGTGGGTTTTCAGGCCCACGATTCCGTACACCACATGGACGCCGGCCTGCTCCAGCTTGCGGGCCCAGGAAATGTTCGCCTGCTCGTCGAAGCGCGCCTTGATCTCCACCAGGGCCAGGACCTGCTTGCCTGATTCGGCGGCGTCAATCAGCGCGTCAACGATGGGGGAGTCCCCGGACGTGCGGTACAGGGTCTGCTTGATGGCCTGGACGCGCGGATCCGCGGCGGCCTGCTCCAGGAAGGCCTGAACCGAGGTGGAGAAGGAATCGTACGGGTGGTGCAGCAGGATGTCGCGGCGGCGCATGGCGGCGAACACATCGGCCGGCTTGGAGGTTTCGGATTCCTTCAGGTGCAGGCTGGTGTGCGGGACCTGCTTGGGATAGTGCAGGTCGGCGCGGTCAATCCGGCTGATGCCGGCCAGGCCGCGCAGATCCAGCGGAGCCGGCAGGGCATAAACTTCGTCCTCTTCGACGCCGAGTTCGCGCACCAGCAGTTCACGGATGCTGGGATTGATGTCGGTGGTGACCTCAAGCCGGACGGGCGGGCCGAACCGGCGGCGCAGCAGTTCCTTTTCGAGCGCCTGCAGGAGGTTCTCGGCGTCGTCCTCTTCCACCTCCAGGTCCTCGTTGCGGGTCACCCGGAAGGCGTGGTGTTCCATGACGTCCATGCCGGGGAAGAGCTGGTCCAGATGCTCGGCGATCACGTCTTCGAGCGGAATGAAGCGGGCCACCCGGCCCGCCACGTTGCCGGCCCGGGGGCCGTCCACGGAGATCAGGCGCGGCAGCTGGTCCGGCACCTTCACGCGGGCGAAGAATTCCTTGCCGCTGACGGGATTGCGGACGACGACGGCCAGGTTCAGCGACAGCCCGGAAATGTAGGGGAAGGGATGCGCCGGATCCACGGCCAGCGGCGTGAGGATCGGAAAGACCTTGGAGGCGAACTGGCGGTGCAGGTACGCCTTGGACGTGTCGTCGAGCTCGTCCCAGCCCACCAGGAAGATCTGTTCCTCGGCCAGGGCGGGCCGGATCTGCCGCGAAAAGACCTCGGCGTGGCGCTGCTGCAGCCGGTAGCCGGCTTCGACAATGTGTTCCAGCTGTTCAATGGGACTCAGCCCGGCCGCCGAGGGGACGGCCAGGCCGGTGGCAATCCGGCGCTTCAGGCCGGCAACGCGGACCATGAAGAACTCGTCGAGGTTGGACGCGAAGATGGACAGGAAGCTGACCCGTTCCAGCAGGTACAGGTCCGGATCCTCGGCCAGCTCCAGGACCCGGGCGTTGAAGTGCAGCCAGCTGATCTCGCGGTCCAGGAAGCGTTCCGGACTGATGTCCCCCTCGGGCACCAGCGCCGGGCCGAAGTCGGGAATGTCTATCCGGTCCTCGGTGGCCCGGGGCGCAGACATGGACTCAGCCGACCCGAAAGTGTAATGCGGTTCGGCGGCGGTATCGGATCCCATGGTCTCTCCCTGCAGTACTGGCGGCGGTTCGGACCGTGCTCCCGGGGTTCCCCGGCGGACACAGCCGTCGAATCAACATTACAAGCTGTTCCGGCTCATCCGGCCGCGTACATCACGTCGGTGTCCCAGCGGACGAACCCCAGCCTCTTGTAGAGCGCCATGGCGGCTTCGTTGTCGGCATCCACGTAGAGCATGATTGCCTGCAGCCCGGCGTCCTGAAGATGCCGGATGCCCGCGACGGTCAGGGTCTTGCCCAGTCCCATGCCCTGGGCGGCGGGAACGACGCCGACCACGTACACCTCGCCGATCGGCGGATGGCCGCCCGCGCCGGGATGGACCTTGGTCCAGTGGAAGCCGAGGATCGCGCCGTCGTCATCGCGGACCGCCAGGAGGAAGCCTTCCGGATCGAACCAGTCTTCCGCCATCCGCGCCTGCAGGTCGGCGCGCGTCATGCCGCCCTGCTCGGGGTGGTGCGCAAATGCCGCAGCGTTGGCGGCGAGCCAGGCGTCTTCGTCGGTGCCCGGCCGGAAGGACCGCAGCGACACGCCGTCTGGCAGGTCGGCCGGGGGCAGGGCGGCAGCCTCGCCGCCGTGGGTCAGGCGCAGGCGCAGGAGCTCGCGCACGGGGCGGTAGCCGAAGCGCTGCGCGAGTTCGACGGCGGCTTCATGGTTGCCGTGCGACCACGCCTGGGGCGCGGGGAACGAGCCTTCGCCCACCTGTTCCTGCACCGCGGCTGCCAGGGCGGCGCCCACTCCCTTGCTCCGGTATGCGGGATGAACCACCAGCTCCAGGACGCCGGGTTCTCCGTCCCGTCCGCGGATCAGCACGGCGACGCCGGCCAGGGCCTTCGCGGCCGAGGCCGCCGGGGACTCGTCCTCGGCGACGGTGGCAAAAACCAACAGCGAGCCGGGATCCGTTTCGGCGGAACGAAGATCAACGAGTGTCTGCTCCGAGAGCGGTGGATTGCCGTCGGCGTCGTTGGCGGCGGAGGCGAGCTCACGGATCTGGGCCAGGAGTTCCGGATCGGGCGTTCCCTTGGTGAGGGTGACGGTCCAGGGCAATACTCGTTCGTCTCTCATTGAAGAAGCCTAACGCCCGGAGGCCGGCGGGCAACCCGGACGGCTCAAAGCGGCCGCGGCCCGTCCGGACCTCGGGTGTCGCGGGGGACGGGCATCGCGGGGACGGAGGGGTCAGGCGTCCTGGCTCGCTGCGGGTGCCGGGTCCTCGGCCAGGCGGGAGCGGGTGAACCGGTATCCGACGTTGCGGACGGTGCCGATGAGGTTCTCGTGGTCCGTGCCCAGCTTGGCGCGCAGCCGCCGCACGTGGACGTCCACGGTCCGGGTGCCGCCGTAATAGTCGTAGCCCCAGACCTCGTGCAGCAGCTGGTCACGGGTGAAAACCCTGCCGGGATGCTGCGCCAGGTACTTCAGGAGCTCGAATTCCTTGTAGGTCAGGTTGAGCGCCGTGCCGTTCACCCGTGCGGTGTAGCTGGCCTCGTCGATCACGACGCCGGAGGCGCGGATTTCGGTGCTGGCAGCCTCGGACGTGGAGTGGACCCGGGCCGCCATCAGCCGGAGCCGGGCTTCCAGCTCGGCGGGCCCGGCCGTGTCGAGGATGACGTCGTCGGCGAGCCAGTTCGCCGCCACGGCGGCCATTCCGCCCTCGGTCAGAATAAGGATCAGGGGAGTGTCGAGGCCGGTGGCCTTCAGCAGCTGGGTCAGGGACCGGGCACCGACCAGGTCCTTGCGGGCGTCAACCAGGACCACGTCGCTGGGATCGGTTTCCAGCAGCGCCGTGGGCTCGGCGGGAACAACCTGGACCTTGTGGTTCAACAGCCCGAGGGCAGGCAGGACATCCACTGAGGGGCCCGGACTGTTGGTCAGGAGCAGAATGTGCGACATGGATCCTCCGAAAGTTGGGCGCACATCGTTGGGCACAAGCTTGACCGCATCCGCAGGAGGCGAAGGTGTTGAAAGTATAACCATGCGGGAACGCCCGGCCTGTAGCTTTCTTCTGCGCGGCGTAATAAGGCAGGATGGCTTAAGTGAAACTTTGGAGCGTAGCGGTGCTTGCGGGAGCAGCCCTCATTGGCATCGTAGGTGCTTCGTACTGGTCGGTGGCGGCCGTTGCGGTGATGACCGGCCTTCTGGCAGTTGTCATGGGCATCGGCTGGCCGCACCTGCTGGATGTGCCGGCGAAAAAAACCCAGGGCGCCGTGCTGGCGCTGGCCGGCGCAGGGGCCTGCGCTGCGGCGTTTGTTGCCCCGGCTGCTGCCCTGCTGACCTGGCTGCCCGGAATCGCCGCCGTGGGCGTGGGCGCGATCTTCCTCATTCAGCTGCTGCGAGGCACCGGCCAGGCCCACCGGCTGGAATCGACCATCGGCAACATCGCCGGTGTGCTCCTGGCCGTGATGGGGTCCGGCTGGGTTGCAGCGGACCGGCTGGCCGGTACCGACGGCAGTCCGGCGGGCCTGACCATGGCGGCCGCCGGCATCGTGGCGGCCCTGGCCGCCAGCCTTATTCCAGTGCCGGACCGGATCGCAGCACCGCTGGGCGTCGCCGCGGGCGCCCTCGCCGGGGCGCTGGCCGGGGTCCTGCAGCCCGAGGCCGATGTTCCCGCGTTGTCAGCAGCCCTGATGGGTGCCGTGGGCGCCGCCGTGATCATGGCAGTGCGCCGGCTGGTCCTCTCCCGCGACATCACCACCCGCCGGGGCCGGCTCGCCCTGGCCCTGGCGCCGATTCTCGCGCTGGGCTCCGTGGTGTATTTCCTGGCCCGGCTCCTCGTACCCTGACCCCTGCCGGATTGCCGCGCGTTCCGGTTTCCCGGCACGGGGATGTCATGGGAGATGTCATGCGGGATGCCACCGGGATGTCATGGAAGGAAACGCCCGCGGCTGCGGGTTAGGATGTAGCTATGGATCCGCTCTTAGCCCTCGAAATCTTCTTTCTCGTTCTGCTCGGCATCACCGGCGTCGGCATGGCAGCATTCGCCGGCCTAGTCGTCAGCCGCCTGTATAAAGGGCAGAAGTAACCTCTCAGCAACCCGAAGGAACAGGTCAGCGCCATGCCCATGGAGATTCCCACCGATCTGACCCCTGAGCTCGTGCCGTTGTCCTGGCTGCTTGGCACCTGGGAAGGCTCCGGCCGGCTCGGGGAGGGCGAGGCAGACTCCGAGTACTTCTCGCAGCGTGTCACCTTCAGTCAGAACGGCCTGCCGTACCTGAAGTATGAGGCCGAAAGCTGGCTCACCGACGAGGAAGGCACCGTTCTGCGGCCACTCGCGGTCGAGACCGGCTTCTGGGCGCTGGACCGCCCGCTGAACGACGCCGACGGCGGCCCCGGGCTCACCCCCGCGGACATCGTCCCGGCCCTGCGCAGCGCCGACGAGGTTGAAAAACTCCGCAACGACACCGGCGGCTTCGACATCACGGCCACCATCGTCCATCCCGGCGGCATCGCTGAGCTGTACTACGGCCAAATCAAGGGCCCGCAGATCTCTCTGACCACCGACATGGTGATGCGCGGCGTGAATTCCAAGGAATACACAGCCGCCACGCGCATCTTCGGGCTGGTCAACGGGGACCTGTACTGGCGCTGGGACGTGGCCGAAGGCGGCAACGCCCTGACGGCCCATGCGTCCGCCATCCTCAAGAAAAACTCCTGAGACACCTTTTGCCCGGCGGAATAGCCGCACCCGCAAGGACGTTGCACCCGTTATGACTTATCGAAGCCCCCTCCTGTCCCGCCACGGTGCGGTGGAAGCCGGCGGCCTGGATGCCGGCGTCGCCGCACACTACGGCGACCCCCTGCGCGAACAGCGGGAACTGGCCCGCGGCAACGCCGTCGTCGACCTGTCCCACCGCGGAGTGGTCACCGTCAGCGGCCCGGACCGGCTGAGCTGGCTGAACACGCTCTCCTCGCAGCACGTCAGCAGCCTGCAGCCCGGAATGAGCTCGGAACTGTTGCTGCTGAGCGTCCAGGGACGGATCGAGCATGACGCCCGGATCCTCGACGACGGTGACACCGCCTGGCTGATCGTGGAAGCGGCGGAAGCTCCGGTCCTGTCCGCCTGGCTCGAACGGATGAAGTTCATGCTTCGGGTGGAAGTGGCGGATGCCAGCGCCGAGTGGGCCGTGGCAGCCTCGGTGGCACCGGTCCCGGCGTGGGAGCAGTACCTGTGCTGGACTGATCCTTGGCCGAACATCGGGCCCGGAGGCTTTGCCTATACCGGGGTGCCGGAGGATGCCCATCCCGGCCGCGACCGCCCCTGGCACGAGTACCTGATTCCTGCCGCCGAGCTGGAACAGGCCGTGGAGGCCTCCGGCCGCACGCTGGCCGGCACCATGGCTTCCGAGGCCCTGCGGATAGCCGCGTGGCGCCCGCGGCTCGGCGCCGAGACCGACGACAAGACGATTCCGCACGAGCTGGACCTGATCCGGACTGCGGTGCACCTGGCCAAGGGCTGCTACAAGGGCCAGGAGACCGTGGCCCGGGTGCACAACCTTGGCCACCCGCCGCGCCGCCTCGTGTTCCTGCAGCTGGACGGCTCCCAGCACACCCTGCCGGCGCCCGGCAGCGAAGTGCTGCTGGGGGAGCGGAAGGTGGGCACTGTGACCTCAGTGGCCCAGCACTATGAGATGGGCGCGGTGGCGTTGGCCGTGGTGAAGCGGTCAGCGGATCCTGCCGCCCCGCTGATGGTGAACGACGGCGGCGAGCCCTACGCCGCCGCACAGGAGATCATCGTGGCGCCCGACGCCGGGCAGGTCGTCGGCCGGGCCGGCGGCTTCCTTCGCCCGCCACGGGCATAGCCGCATCCAGCGGCAAAAGACGTCAGACCAACACACCCTTCAGAGGAGATCCATGATGACCCCGGAACCCCGTCCAGAGATTGACGACGACATCATTGAACTGGCGGGTCTGGTGTTCGACGCTGCGCGGGCCGGCGATACGGACGGGATCCGGAGTTTTCTGGACGCCGGCGTGCCGGTGAATCTCACCAACGGCTCCGGTGACACCCTGGTGATGCTGGCGTCCTACCATGGCCACGAGAACCTGACTGCCCTGCTGGTGGAACGGGGCGCCGATGTGAATACGCAGAATGACCGGGGCCAGACCCCGCTGGCGGGTGCTGTATTCAAGGGCTACACCGGGATCTTCCGCATCCTGCTGGAAGGCGGAGCGGACCCGGACGCCGGCTCACCCAGTGCACGTGATACGGCAGGCTTCTTCAAGCGGCAGGAAATGCTGGATCTGCTGCCATAACCCCGGCCGGGGCGGCGCCTAGGCGGAGAGCTGGACCTCGGAACGGATGCCGGCGGCGACAAATCCGGCGCCGGCAGCGGTCCTGGCAGCGCCAATGTTGTCCAGCGGTGCCCGGTACTGCGGAATCAGGCCTTCCGCCATGGCCTCTTCGACTGCGACTGAGGTGGCGTAGCGTCCCAGGCCCCGGCGCCTCGCGTCCGGCGCGGTGAGCGTACTGATGTCCGCGAGTATCCCGTCCCGGATGCTGTAACCGGCTCCGGCCAGCGGCACCGGTTCCTCAGCGCTGTCATCCACCACGATGAACAGCGTTTCCTTGCCGGACAAGCCGGCTGCAGCGACGTCGTCGGGCGGGCACCGGCGCTCCAGCTGCACCGCGAGCGCCTGGTCCTCGGCCACCGCGACTTCGTCGGCAGGCTCCACCGGCCCGGGGAAGGAATCGGCGAAACAAAGGCGCTCCGAGCCGACGGTACGCCCGCCGTACTCCATCGAGAGGCTGGCGAGCGCGGTGTGCCGGCTGAGCTCCTCGGTGCTCTTGCCGCGGGCGCGGTCCGCCGCCCACTCGGGCCCGCAGAACACCTCCCGGCCGAACAGCCGCACAAAGGACACCCGCCGCGACTGTTCCTGCACACTGTAAATGCGGCTGCCTCTCCCGGTTTCGGCAAGCGCATCATCGGCCAGGCCGAGGCGGCGGGACCAGGCGAGCTGGATGATCGCAATCGTTCCCGGATCCAAGTTCATACGTTCCAAACTACACCGGAGCGCTCCCCGGCCCGCGAAGTCAGCCGAAGAGGATGGAGGCTTCGTCGTAGCGGTGTTTGGGGACCGTTTTCAGGTTGTCCAGCGCCTTCTCAAAGCCCACGTGGACGATGTCGGTGCCGTTCAGGGCCACCATGGTGCCCCAGAGCTTGTCGATGACGGAGTCGATGGCGGCCATGCCCAGTCGGGTGGCCAGCACGCGGTCATACGCCGTCGGAACTCCGCCGCGCTGGATGTGTCCCAGCACCGTGGCGCGGGTCTCGATCCCGGTTCGGGCTTCGATTTCCGGGGCAAGCAGTTCGCCGATGCCGCCCAGCCGCGGCCGGCCGAAGGCATCCAGGCCGCGTTCGGAGTGCGGGGATTCCATGTCGGTGGTCACGAATCCTTCGGCGACGACAACGAGCGGTGCACGGCCGCGGTCACGGGCCTGAGTGACCCATTCGGCGATCTGGTCCAGGCTCTGCGGGTTCTCCGGGATCAGGATGGCGTGGGCGCCGGCTGCCATCCCCGAGTGCAGTGCTATCCAGCCCACGTGGCGGCCCATGACCTCGGCCACCATGCAGCGGTGGTGGGATTCACCGGTGGTCCGCAGCCGGTCGATCGCCTCGGTGGCGATCTGCACGGCGGTATCAAAACCGAAGGTGTAATCGGTGGCATCCAGATCGTTGTCCACAGTCTTGGGCACGCCGACAATGTTCAGGCCGGCATCGGTGAGCCGCTGCGCCGCTGCGAGGGTGCCTTCGCCGCCGATCGCGATGATCGCGTCGATTCCCAACCGGTCCATTGTCGCCTTGATCTTCTCCGGACCGCCGTTGGGGCCATCGAAGGGATTGGTCCGGGAGGTTCCCAGAATGGTTCCGCCCTGCTTGGAAATGCCGCGGACACTGGCGCGGGGCAGATCGATGATGTCGCCGTCGACCACGCCGCGCCAGCCGTCCAGGAACCCAACGAACTCCTGACCATGGATCTTGATCCCCTTCAGGACGGCTCCGCGGATGACTGCGTTGAGTCCGGGGCAGTCGCCCCCACTGGTTAGGATGCCGATCTTCATGATTAACCTCTGGTTCCGTTGCGGGGCTGGTGGATCCTCAGCCTCGATTCTAGCCACCCCCGCCCGCCGGCCACTGCAGGACGGTGCTCTGCGGAGCCGCGGAGCCGGGAATGGGCAGCTAGCGCCTGTTGATCAGGCGTTCCAGGGCAATGCTGCCGTCGGTCTTCGGCAGCAGCAGCCAGGCGGCGAGGTAGGTCCAGACACCCACAAACGGCAGGAGGAAGCTGAGCAGGACGGCTATCCGGACCACGGCGACATCCCAGCCGAAGTGCTGGGCGACGCCGGCGCAAACGCCGCCTGCCCAGCCGTTGGTCCTGCGGACGGGGGAGGAATGCAGAATGCTAAAGAATCGGTTCATGGTTTCAGCTTGCCTCTTCGAATCGAAGTTGGAGGGCGGTTCCGCCCGGGGTGAAAAAGTTACTGCGCTCCGCTGTTTCGTCCGCTGTTCCGTCCCCCGTAGGCGCTGACCGCGCCGCCGACGAGCAGGGCTGCGCCGGTGCCGAGCGTCAGCCCGAGCAGGACGACCAGCGGGTCGAACGCTATGTCGGTTAGCAGCCAGGCCAGGACCAGGACGCCGGTGACCGTGAGGAGCAGGCCCCACACTATGGTGCTGGTCCGCGGACGAATACGGATATCCGGTGGAGGTGGTGACGGTGGGGGATGCGCCGCTGGACGCTGCCACTGAAGCTTTGACCCAGGCCGCCCGGGCCGCGCTTGTTAACGCAGCACAGCACGCGGGCGGACCGGTCTCCGTCTATGTGGAGTGCACGGCGGACCGCGCCGAGGTTTTCATCCGCGACCGCGGGACAGGTTTTGATCCGGACGCAGTGCCCCCGGACCGGCTCGGCGTGCGTGAGTCCATTGTGGGACGCATGAGGCGCAACGGGGGCACCGCCCTCATCCGCAGCGGACCGGAGGGGACGGAAGTGCGGCTGGCGCTGCCGCTGTCCCGGCCCGGGGCGGAAGCGGGCACCAACACCAACCAGGCATCGGAGCATCCATGACAAGCACCACCACCATCACCGGCGAAGGCATCAATGTTGTAGTCGTTGATGACCACGCCATCTTCCGGTCCGGGCTGAAAGCGGACCTGGACGGCAGACTGCGGGTTGTCGCGGAAGCGGACACCGTGGAGTCGGCGATCGCCGCGATCCGCGCCCACCGCCCCGCCGTCGTCCTCTTGGATGTGCACCTGCCCGGCGGGGTCGGCGGCGGCGGCGCGGAAGTGATCGCCGGCTGCCGGGATCTGCTGGGCAGCACCCGTTTCCTGGCACTCAGTGTTTCGGACTCGGCGGAAGACGTGGTGACGGTCATCCGCGCCGGTGCCCGCGGCTACGTCACCAAAACCATTTCGGGAGCGGAGATCTCCGACGCCGTGGTCCGGGTTGCCGGGGGAGACGCTGTGTTCTCACCGCGGCTGGCGGGATTTGTCCTGGACGCGTTCGGCACCGGCACCGTGGCCGCAGTCGATGACGAGTTGGACCGGCTGTCGGCCCGGGAACTGGAAGTGATGCGGCTGATCGCCCGCGGCTACAGCTACAAGGAAGTGGCCCGGGAACTTTTCATCTCCGTAAAAACGGTTGAAACCCACGTGTCCGCGGTACTGCGCAAGCTCCAGCTATCCAGCAGGCATGAGATCAGCCGGTGGGCCGCCGACCGCCGGCTGCTCTAGGGCAGCAGGCGGCCGGGAGGAGGACCGGTGCAGCTACTGGGCCCGGCCCAGAAATTCCTGCAGCCGGGACATGCCTGCCGCCAGGTCCTCGTCGCCGAGGGCGTACGACAGGCGGAGGTAGCCCGACGGTCCGAATGCCTCACCGGGGACCACCGCCACCTCCACCGTCTCCAGGATCAGTGCGGCCAGCTCCGCTGAGGTCTGCGGCCGCACCGGCCCGTTGCTGCCCGGGAATTCCCGCCCGAGGAGTCCGCGGACGTCGGCGTAGGCATAGAAGGCGCCCTCCGGCATGGGGCAGACGACCCCGTCAATCGAGTTCAGCGCCGAGACCATGGCCTTGCGGCGGCGATCGAAGGCAGTCTTCATGTCCTCGACGGCGGTCAGCGGCCCCGACACGGCGGCCAGCGCTGCCATCTGGGAGACGTTGGCAACGTTGGAGGACAGGTGCGACTGGAGGTTGGTGGCCGCCTTGATGACGTCGGCGGCGGCGATCATCCAACCCACGCGCCAGCCGGTCATGGCGTAGGTCTTGGCCACGCCGTTGAGCACAACCACCCTGTCGCCCAGCTCGGGCGCGGCGGTCGCGATGGAGGTGAACTCCACGCCGTCGTACGTCAGGTGCTCGTAAATTTCGTCGGTGACCACCCACAGGCCCTGCTCGGCTGCCCACCGGCCGATCGCCGCGACCTGCTCGGCGGGGTAGACGGCGCCGGTGGGGTTGGAGGGGGAGCAGAAGAGCAGCAGCTTGGTCTTGTCGGTGCGGGCGGCCTCGAGCTGCTCCACGGTCACCATGTAGCCCTGCTCGGGGCCGGCGAAAACCTCGACGGGAACCCCGCCGGCGAGCCGGATGGCCTCGGGGTAGGTGGTCCAGTACGGGGCGGGCAGCAGGACCTCGTCGCCGGGATTCAAGAGGGTGGCGAAGGCCTCGTAGACGGCCTGCTTGCCGCCGTTGGTCACCAGGATCTGGGACGGATCCACTGAGTAGCCCGAGTCACGCAGGGTTTTCGCCGCGATGGCCTTCTTCAGCTCCGGCAGGCCGCCGGCGGGGGAGTAACGGTGGAAACGGGGGGTGCGGGCGGCCTCGACGGCGGCGTCGACAATGTACTCCGGGGTGGGGAAGTCCGGTTCGCCGGCCCCGAAGCCGATCACGGGGCGTCCGGCGGCCTTGAGGGCCTTCGCCTTGGCATCTACGGCAAGAGTGGCGGATTCTGCGATGGAGGCGATGCGCTCTGAAATACGGCCGGTGGAAGGCATGACGTTCCCGTCTGTGGTTGCGGTGGCGTGTTTCCTCCCAGTTTAGGTGCAGGGGCAGGTCCCGGCCGTTTCTTGCGGTCGGGGCGGCGCCGGAATCAGCGCGGAAAGAGCGCCGGAAGGTCGGCGCAGCGCGGCGCGATCCGGCGGGATCCGGCCGGGAAAATGACGCCGCAGCGCACCCCTGGCGGCCCGGTTCGACGGAACCGGAAACATTGAGTAGACTAGACCTTCGGTGTTGAAGTCTCGACACTGGTTTGTGCCCGTCGCCGGTTCGCTGACGAGGGGTATTACCGGTAGAGTTGATTTCCTCCATAGGGTAGTGGCGCAATTGGTAGCGCAGCGGTCTCCAAAACCGCAGGTTGCAGGTTCGAGTCCTGTCTGCCCTGCGCACGACTGTCATCACGACAGCTCAGCAGTCCTTCATGAAGCAGCAGTCCCAGCACGCGCTGCGACTGTGAACCGAACAGATGAGTGAGGCGAAAGGTGACCGAGACAGCTGCCAGCAGCTCCAAGGGACACCCCTCCAGCGGGCCCAAGAAGCGCGGCTTCTTCGCGGCCATAACGCTCTTTCTGCGTCAGGTTGTTGCTGAACTGAAAAAGGTGGTTACCCCCACCCGCAAGGAACTGCTGAGATACACCCTCGTGGTCCTGGCCTTTGTGGTCGTGATGATCGTTATCGTGACAGTTCTGGATTTTGTCTTTGGTGCAGGAGCACTGTGGATCTTCGGTGAAGGCAGCGGCGAGAGCTAGCGCCCTGCCTGTGTTCCGCCCCAAGGGCAGGAACCGCAGGCCTTTGAGCTAGTGACAAACCCCATAGAGCTCTGAAGAAGAAAGCAGGAATCTACGTGTCCGAGCAAGAACTCGAATCACAGATCAATGACGAAACCGCTGATCTGGATGCCGAGGATGAAACGACCGCAGCGGACGCCGCCGAGGCCACCGCTGAGGGCGATGTGACGGCAGAAGACGCCGATACCGCCGATGAGGCCGTGAACTCTGATTCCGCAGACTCCGAAGACTCAGTCTCCGACGACTCCGCATCTGAAGGCTCCGCAGAAGATGATTCTGCAGAAGAGCCCGAGGAAGATCCCGCAGAGGCCTTCAAGGCCAAGCTGCGCCGCCAGGAGGGTGACTGGTACGTCATCCACTCCTACGCAGGTTACGAAAACCGCGTCAAGGCAAACCTCGAGACCCGCATCCAGACCCTGGACATGGAAGAGAACATCTTCGAAATCCAGGTTCCGATGGAGGAAGTCGTCGAGATCAAGAACACGACCCGCAAGATCGTCAACCGGGTGCGCATCCCCGGTTACGTTCTGGTCCGCATGGAACTGACCGACGCGTCCTGGGGCGTTGTCCGGCACACTCCCGGCGTCACCGGCTTCGTGGGCAACGCCCACAACCCGGTGCCGCTGAGCCTCAAAGAGGTTTACTCCATGCTGGAGCACACAGTGGTTTCCCCGAAGACCGAAGCCGGCAAGCCCGCGCAGGAGTCTTCGAACTACGCAGTGGACTTCGAGGTCGGCGAGCCCGTAACGGTCAACGAAGGCCCGTTCGAGACGCTCCAGGCCACGATCTCCGAGATCAAGCCCGAGTCCCAGCAGCTGGTGGTCCTCGTGACCATCTTCGAGCGCGAGACTCCGGTGACCCTTGGCTTCGGCCAGGTCACGAAGCTGCAGTAGCACAAAGACTTCGTTGTCTGCAGGTCCGCTTTACCCTGCCGGCAGCGTCCGGCCGCCACGCCATGGCGGCCACCAACCCGGACGGACGCTCCTGTTCCCCGGGAACATAATTTAGAGAAGGACCCTTTCATGGCCCCCAAGAAAAAGGTCACCGGCCTCATCAAGCTGCAGATCAACGCAGGTGCCGCCAACCCGGCTCCTCCGATTGGTCCGGCACTTGGCCAGCACGGTGTCAACATCATGGAATTCTGCAAGGCGTACAACGCTGCAACGGAATCCCAGCGCGGCAACGTCATCCCCGTGGAAATCACGGTCTACGAAGACCGTTCCTTCACCTTCATCACGAAGACTCCTCCGGCTGCCCAGCTGATCAAGAAGGCCGCCGGCGTCGCCAAGGGTTCCGCAACCCCGCACACCACCAAGGTTGCCAACCTGACGCAGGCCCAGGTCGAAGAGATCGCCACCATGAAGATGGAAGACCTCAACGCCAACGACGTGAAGGCTGCCGCCAAGATCATCGCCGGCACCGCCCGCTCCATGGGTATCACCGTAGAAGGCTAATCAGCCCGCACTTCCGGAAAGCGGGTCCGCCCGCCGACCAAACATTTACACTCATAAAAAGCTGATCGTGCCATCGGGCACGACGGCGTGTGGCAGGGCCGAGCGCGGTCCGACAGACCACGACTGCACAAGGAGAAAAAGCAGATGGCAAAGCGCAGCAAAGCATATGAAGCAGCTGTAGCCAAGATCGATGCGGACAAGCTGTACGCACCGGTTGAGGCTGTAGAGCTGGCGAAGGCAACCAACCCGTCCAAGTTCGATGCGACTGTAGAGGTTGCCTTCCGTCTGGGCGTTGACCCCCGCAAGGCCGATCAGATGGTCCGCGGCACGGTCAACCTGCCCCACGGTACGGGTAAGACCGCCCGCGTCCTGGTTTTCGCAACGGGCGAAAAGGCAGAGCAGGCTATTGCAGCCGGCGCTGACTTCGTTGGTTCCGATGACATGATCGAAAAGGTTGCAGCAGGCTGGGTCGACTTCGACGCCGCCGTTGCTACCCCGGACATGATGGGCAAGGTCGGCCGCCTGGGCCGTGTCCTGGGCCCGCGTAACCTGATGCCGAACCCGAAGACCGGCACGGTTACGCCGAACGTCGCCAAGGCTGTCACCGACATCAAGGGCGGAAAGATCGACTTCCGCGTCGACAAGCACTCCAACCTGCACTTCATCATCGGCAAGGTGTCCTTCGATCAGCAGAAGCTGGCCGAGAACTACGCTGCAGCCCTTGAAGAAGTTCTGCGCCTGAAGCCGTCCGCTTCCAAGGGACGCTACATCCAGAAGGCAACCGTCTCCACCACGTTCGGCCCGGGCATCTCCGTGGACCCGGCCGTGACCAAGGTACTTGCCGACGCGTAATTGGTTTTAGGCCTAACCGGCCCCAAGGGACGCTGGCCGTCCCGAATCCGCTGAAGGCGGCCGCAGCTTTTCGCTGCGGCCGCCTTTTGCGTATCTGCAGGCACTTCCGGCAGGATGTGAGCCATGACTAAAACGGTCCCCGTGATATCCCCGCTCGTCATTCCCTCTAGCCTGGACCCGGGGGATCCTGCCGCCGCGGACTTTATAGCCGCGGGCCAATTGCTGAACGACCACATGCTGGAGCTGTGGGGCAACACCGACTTCCATGACTCGCCTGCAACGCAGCTGGCCGGGTGCCGCCCCTCGCCGGTGCGGCGGCGGGTGCTGCTGGCCGCCCGCTCCGGCAAGGAGATTCTGGGGCTGGCGACGCTGAGCCTGCCGCTGGCCGACAACACGCACTCCGCCTCGGTGAAAGTGGTGGTGGCACCGCAGGCACGCCGGGCGGGGCTCGGTTCGCGCCTGTACGCAGCAGTCGAGCAGGCGGCGGCAGCCGGAGGCCGAAGGACGATCCTGAGCGAGACGGACCATCCGGAGCGGCCCGCTGCGGGCAGCGGCGGCACGCTTGCACCGAAAAGCGGAGCGGGCAGCATCCCCGCCGACGCTGCCGCTGTCTTCGCCACGAAAAGCGGCTTTAGCCTGGAACAGGTGGAGCGGATCAGCAGGCTGGATCTGGCGGCAGCCGCCGTCGGGCAGGAAGCGCTTGACGCCGCGGCAGCCGCGTCCGGTGCCGACTATGGTCTCGAATTCTGGCGCGGTGCGTGCCCGGAGCGCCTCGTGGACGCGTATGCGCGGCTGAAACAGGCGATGAGCGTGGCTCCGCCAATGGCCGGCTTGGATGTCGAAGAGGAACAGTGGGACGCCGCCCGCGTCCGGGAGGCCGAGCGGAAGGCGCTGGACATGGACGCCGAGGTGCTGGTCAGTGCGGTGCGGCACCTTCCCACCGGAGCGCTGGCCGGGCACACGGTGCTGATGGTGTTCAACAGCAATCCGGCGGTCGCCTTCCAGGACGACACACTGGTTCTCCGGGAGCACCGGGGCCACCGGCTCGGCATGCTGCTCAAGGCCGCGAACCTGGTCCGGCTGCGGGAAGAGCTGCCGGAAACCGCCCGGATCTGGACGTGGAATGCGGCCGAGAACGAGCACATGCTGGCCATCAATGACGAGCTTGGCTTTCAGCCGGCGGGTTATTCGGGGGAGTGGCAGAAGGTGATCGGCGGCGCTTCCTGACGCCGCGCCGCCCGGCCGGACCGGCCCTGCGCAGGGGATTTGGCCGGGCGGTGATTCTCCCGTACTCTGGATATACCAAAGACCGTCGGTCGATGTGCTTTCAATCCCATCCTTAGCTCCCGGAACTCCAGGCGCGCGGATGGACCTCGGTTGATCGGACATCCGAAAGTCCCTTCAGAGGGCGGCCTGCGCAGGTGAACGAACTCAGCAAACGGTACGCTTATGCGTTACCACTGCTCAGCCCCGTGCATCTGCCCGGGGCGTTTTTTATGTTCGGGACCCGATCCACCGGCACTATTCCCCGGAAGGAGGGTTAGATGGCAACGCCAACAAAGGTAACGGCTGTTGAAGAAATCGTCACCGATTTCAAGGATTCAACTGCTGCCGTCCTAACCGAATACCGCGGGCTCACCGTTGCACAGCTCAAGGAGCTGCGTCGTTCGCTCGGCCAGGACACCAAGTACTCGGTCGTCAAGAACACCCTGACTGGCATTGCAGCCAAGGAAGCCGGCATCGACGCGTTCGACGGCCAGCTTGCCGGACCTACTGCAATCGCCTTCATCAAGGGTGACGCAGTTGCAGCTGCAAAGAGCCTGACGGATTTTGCCAAGACCAACCCGCAGCTCATCATCAAGACCGGCGTTTTCGAGGGCAACAACCTCGACGCAGCCGGTGTTGCCGCTTTGGCTGCTCTTGAATCCCGTGAGTTCCAGCTCGCACGCGTCGCCGGTGTCCTCAAGGCACCGATGTCCATGCTGGTCCGCTCGGTAGATGCACTGCGCCTGAAGCTCGACGAGGGCACCGAATCTGCTCCCGCTGCGGAAGAGGCTCCGGCCGCCGCAGAAGAAGCTCCGGCCGCAGAAGCAGCCACCGAAGAGTAATCGCTCTTCCAATCCACACTCCGGTGCCGACGCACCACATTGGTGCCCGCGCACCACTTATAGGAAGGACGCCACACCATGGCGAAGCTGACCAACGAAGAGCTCATTGCAGCCTTCAAGGAACTGTCCATCATCGAGCTTTCTGATTTCGTGAAGCTCTTCGAAGAGACCTTCGACGTTACCGCTGCTGCTGTTGCAGTTGCCGGTCCCGCCGGTGGCGCTGCCGAGGCCGAGGAAGAGAAGACTGAATTCGACGTCATCCTCGAAGCCGCCGGCGACAAGAAGATCGCAGTGATCAAGGAAGTTCGTGCCCTGACTTCCCTGGGCCTGAAGGAAGCCAAGGACGTTGTCGACAGCGCCCCGAAGGCTGTCCTGGAAGGCGCTACGAAGGAAGCCGCAGAGAAGGCAAAGGACGCCCTCGAGGCTGCCGGCGCCACGGTTACCGTCAAGTAGTAGTTTTTTCCTTCCGCAGCTTTCCGCTGCGGAGAACAGAAAGACCCCGTTCCTTGGAACGGGGTCTTTCTGCGTTTCGGCCCGGAGCCGGGTGGATCAGGACAGTTCGCGGTAAAGCAGCAGCGCTTCGCCCTGGCCGCCGCCGCCGCACAGGGCAACCGCCGCCCGGCCGGAGCCGCGGCGCATCAGTTCATGGGCGGCCGTCAGCGCCAGCCGGGCACCGGAAGCACCGATGGGGTGGCCCAGCGCGATCGCGCCGCCGTGAAGATTGCACTGGTCCAGGTCCATGCCGAGCTCATTCAGGGACTGGACGGCCACCGCGCCAAAGGCCTCGTTGATTTCGATGAAGTCCAGGTCCGCGGCGTTCCATCCCGCCCGGTCCAGGGCGGCGAAGACGGCGTTGGCCGGCTGGGAATGCAGGGTGTTGTCCGGGCCGGCCACCTGGCCCGGAGCGCCGACGACGGCGAGCACGTCGAGCCCGTTTTCCTCCGCATAGGTGCGGGTCGTGAGAATCAGGGCCGCGGCGCCGTCGGACAGCGGGGACGAATTTCCGGCGGTGATGGTGCCCTCGGGGTCAAAGGCCGGTCGGAGGCCGGCGAGCGTGTCCGAGGTGGTGCCGGGCCGGACCCCCTCGTCGGCGGTAAGCACCAGGGGCTCGCCCTTGCGCTGGGGAACGGTGACCGGCACGATCTCGGTGTCGAACACACCGGAGGCCATGGCTGCGGCGGCCCGGCGGTGGGAAGCGGCGGCGACTTCGTCCTGTTCCAGCCGCTTGATCGCCAGCTTGGTGTTGCCGCGCTCGGTGGAAACCCCCATGGACTCGTTGTCGAAGGCATCGGTCAGGCCGTCGTGGGCCACCGAGTCGAGCGCCGAAATGTTTCCGTAGTTCCAGCCCTGGCGGGACCCGGGCAGCAGGTGCGGGCCGCGGGTCATTGATTCCTGGCCCCCGGCAACCACCACGGTGGCCTCGCCGCCCCGGATCAGCCGCGCGGCGTCGATCACCGCAGCCAGACCCGAAAGGCACACCTTGTTGATGGTGACGGTTGGGACGTTCCAGCCGATGCCGGCCCTGATGGAGGCCTGCCGGGCCGGGTTCTGGCCGCAGCCGGCCTGGACGACGTGCCCCATGATGACCGCGTGCACGTCGGCGGCCGGAACACGGGCCTTTTCCAAGGCTCCGGCAATGGCGAAGGCGCCGAGTTCAACAGCGGTGAAGGAGGCGAGCTGGCCGTTCAGGCGGCCCTGCGGGGTGCGGGCACCGCCAACGATGACCACATCGGTTCCGGCTGCTGCTTCTTGGCCTGCGGGTGCCTGGTCTGGGCGGTTGCTCATGGCGGGAATCCACTTTCGTCGTTGAATGTTGGGTGCGGCCGGCGGTGCACCAGGCACCTGCCCGGCGTCCGCTGGGACGGCGGGCACGGATCGAGCGCTGGAACTAGGGTACGCCAACCGGCGGGGCGGAGGAGAGTGTCATCACACCGCGGGGAGGCCTTGCGCACCACCTGGACGTGCGATCCGCGCATCGTGCGGTAAGATATCTGTATCCGATGCGTCAGCGGTGCGCCGGTGTTGCCTGTAGCTCCCCGTTCCACGGTGATCTGGTTGATCGAATTCTCTCGAATCCAGACACGGTCCGGCGGGTCGAGCGAAGCAGGGGTTGCGGTACCGGGTAGACTTGTCTGCCCGCAATGCCCTATAGTTAATATTTGCTTCCCTCTCTTAACCTTCAGCCTTCATATAGCGGTGGGCTTTGTCCTGTGCCAGGCCGCGTCTTCGCGCGCCCGGCAGGATGCAAGGACGCACGCGGACCAGGTCCGCTCTGTGCAGAGAAGGAGGCGCGAAACACGCCTGAAGGTCTGTGGAAGGATCCCTCTTGGTCGCCTCGAGCACCTCTAATAATGCAACCGCTAACATCCCGGAGAACATCGCTCCCCGGATTTCATTCGCAAAGATTCACGAACCGCTTGACGTTCCCAATCTTCTTGCCCTGCAGACCGACAGCTTTGACTGGCTTGTCGGCAACGAGCGCTGGAAGGCGCGCGTAGAAAAGGCCAAGCAGACCGGGGAACAGGGCATTGCCACCACCTCCGGCCTGGCCGACATCTTCGAGGAAATCTCCCCGATCGAAGACTTCCAGGGCACCATGTCCCTGAGTTTCACCGAGCCGGAATTTGCCGACCCGAAGTACACCATGGCTGAGTGCAAGGACCGGGACGCAACCTACTCGGCCCCGTTGTACGTTAAGGCCGAGTTCATGAACAACAACACGGGCGAAATCAAGCAGCAGACCGTGTTCATGGGCGACTTCCCCCTGATGACAGACAAGGGAACGTTCGTCATCAACGGCACCGAGCGTGTCGTTGTTTCCCAGCTGGTCCGTTCGCCGGGTGCCTACTTCGAGCGCACCGCGGACAAGACCAGTGACAAGGACATCTACACCGCGAAGATCATTCCTTCCCGCGGTGCATGGTTTGAACTGGAAATCGACAAGCGCGATCAGGTCGGCGTTCGCCTTGACCGCAAGCGCAAGCAGTCAGTTACCGTCCTGCTCAAGGCCCTGGGCTGGACCGAAGGCCAGATCCTGGAGACCTTCGGCGAGTACGACTCGATCCGCGCCACCCTGGAGAAGGACCCCACGGAAACCCGTGAGGATGCCCTCCTGGACATCTACCGCAAGCTCCGTCCGGGCGAGCCGCCCACGGTTGAGGCTGCCCAGACCCTGCTGGACAACCTGTACTTCAACCCGAAGCGCTACGACCTGGCCAAGGTTGGCCGTTACAAGATCAACCGCAAGCTGGGCATCGACAAGCCGCTGACGGATTCCGATGCTTCGGTCCTGAACAACGAAGACATCGTTGCGATGATCAAGTTCCTCGTAGCCCTGCACGCCGGCGAGAAGACCGTACCGGGCAAGCGCAACGGCGACGACGTGGACATCCGCGTCGAGGTTGACGACATCGACCACTTCGGCAACCGCCGTATCCGCGCCGTCGGCGAGCTCATCGAAAACCAGATCCGTACGGGCCTGTCCCGCATGGAGCGCGTTGTGCGTGAGCGCATGACCACTCAGGACGTCGAGGCCATCACGCCGCAGACCCTGATCAACATCCGGCCCGTCGTGGCAGCGATCAAGGAGTTCTTCGGAACCTCCCAGCTCTCGCAGTTCATGGACCAGAACAACCCGCTCGCCGGACTGACGCACAAGCGCCGCCTGTCCGCGCTGGGCCCGGGTGGTCTGTCCCGTGACCGTGCAGGCATGGAAGTCCGAGACGTTCACCCCTCGCACTACGGCCGCATGTGCCCCATCGAAACCCCTGAAGGCCCGAACATCGGCCTGATCGGTTCGCTGGCGTCCTACGCCCGGATCAACGCGTTCGGTTTCATCGAAACCCCGTACCGCAAGGTCATCGACGGCGTCGTCACGGACCAGGTTGATTACCTGACCGCCGACGACGAAGTTGAGCGCACCATTGCCCAGGCAAACGCTCCGCTGCGCGAAGACCAGCACTTCGCCGAGGACCTCGTCCTCGTCCGTGCCCGCGGCGGTTCCGGCGAGCCGGTTCTCGTTGAGCCCAACGGTGTGGAATACATGGACGTCTCGCCGCGCCAGATGGTGTCGGTGGCCACCGCCCTGATTCCGTTCCTGGAGCACGATGACGCCAACCGCGCCCTCATGGGTGCGAACATGCAGCGCCAGGCAGTGCCGCTGCTCCGTTCCGAGCGCCCCGTTGTGGGTACCGGCATGGAGAAGTACGCCGCCGTTGACGCCGGTGACTCCGTTACCGCCGTCAAGCCGGGTGTCGTCACCGAGGTCTCCGCTGATCTCGTCACCGTGATGAACGACGACGGCACTGATTCCAGCTACCCGATCATGAAGTTCGCGCGCTCCAACCAGGGCAACGCGTACAACCAGCGGGTACTGGTCTCCGAAGGCGCACGCGTCGAGGTCAACAGCATCATCGCCGACGGTCCCTCCACGGACCAGGGCGAGCTGGCTCTGGGTAAGAACCTGCTCGTGGCATTCATGTCATGGGAAGGCCACAACTACGAAGATGCCATCATCCTCTCGCAGCGCATGGTGTCGGACGATGTCCTGACCTCCATCCACATCGAGGAGCACGAAGTCGATGCCCGCGACACCAAGCTTGGTGCCGAGGAAATCACCCGTGACATCCCCAACGTGTCGGAGGAAGTGCTCTCCCAGCTGGACGAGCGCGGCATCATCCACATTGGTGCCGAGGTTGAAGCCGGCGACATCCTGGTTGGCCGCGTCACCCCCAAGGGCGAAACGGAACTGACCCCGGAAGAGCGCCTGCTGCGCGCCATCTTCGGTGAGAAGAGCCGCGAAGTCCGCGACACCTCGCTGAAGGTTCCCCACGGCGAGTCCGGAACGGTCATCGGTGTCCGCATCTTCGACCGTGACAACGACGACGAGCTGCCCCCGGGCGTCAACCAGCTGGTGCGCGTCTACGTGGCGCACAAGCGCAAGATCACGGACGGCGACAAGCTGGCCGGCCGCCACGGCAACAAGGGCGTCATCTCCAAGATCCTGCCGATCGAGGATATGCCGTTCCTGGAAGACGGAACCCCCGTCGACATCATCCTGAACCCGCTGGGTGTTCCGGGTCGAATGAACGTCGGCCAGGTCCTGGAAATCCACCTCGCGTGGGCTGCCAAGCAGGGCTGGAAGATCGAGGGAGAGCCGGATTGGGTCAAGAACCTGCCGTCCCTGCCGCGTGAATCCGGTCCCACCACGGTTGCCACCCCGGTGTTCGACGGCGCCAGTGAAGACGAAATCACCGGCCTGCTCGACTCCACCAACGTGACCCGTGACGGCAACCGCCTGATCGGTGCCTCGGGTAAGGCGAAGATGTTCGACGGCCGCTCCGGCCAGCCGTTCCCGGAGCCCATCTCGGTGGGTTACATGTACATCCTGAAGCTGCACCACCTTGTCGACGACAAGATCCACGCACGCTCCACCGGCCCGTACTCCATGATCACGCAGCAGCCGCTGGGTGGTAAGGCACAGTTCGGTGGCCAGCGCTTCGGTGAAATGGAAGTCTGGGCCCTGGAAGCGTACGGCGCTGCCTACACGCTGCAGGAACTGCTGACGATCAAGTCGGATGACATCCATGGCCGCGTGAAGGTCTACGAGGCCATCGTCAAGGGCGAGAACATCCCGGAGCCCGGCGTTCCGGAGTCCTTCAAGGTGCTCATCAAGGAAATGCAGTCGCTCTGCCTGAATGTGGAAGTCCTCTCCACCGAGGGCAACACGATTGAAATGCGTGACTCGGATGAAGAAGTCTTCCGGGCCGCGGAAGAACTGGGTATTGATCTGTCCCGCGCAGAGCCCAGCTCCGTAGAAGAGGTTTAGCCGAGCCGGCCGGTCCGCTTTTCGCGGGCCGGCCTCCGGCAGCCCCTTCCCGTACCCGAGACATTCAGATTTAGAGAACAAGAGAGAACAGGGACCCATGTCCAACGATTCCACGTTCGGCCTTATGCGAATCGGCCTTGCCACTGCGGATGAAATCCGCGGTTGGTCTTACGGCGAGGTCAAGAAGCCGGAAACCATCAACTACCGAACCCTGAAGCCGGAAAAGGACGGTCTTTTCTGCGAAAAGATCTTCGGTCCTTCCCGCGACTGGGAATGCTACTGCGGTAAGTACAAGCGCGTGCGCTTCAAGGGCATCATCTGTGAGCGCTGCGGCGTCGAGGTCACCCGTGCCAAGGTGCGCCGCGAACGCATGGGCCACATCGAGCTCGCCGCTCCCGTGACCCACATCTGGTACTTCAAGGGTGTTCCGTCCCGTCTGGGCTACCTCCTGGACCTGGCACCGAAGGACCTCGAAAAGGTCATCTACTTCGCTGCCTACATGATCACCTCGGTCGACGAAGAGAACCGCCACGCCGAACTGCCGAACCTGCAGGCCGAGCACGACCTGGAGCGCAAGCACCTCGTCGACCAGCGCGACTCCGACATTGCCGCCATCGCCAAGGATCTTGAAGGCGAAATTACCCGCCTCGAGGGCGAAGGCGCCAAGGCCGCCGACAAGAAGAAGGCCCGCGACTCCGCCGACCGCCAGATGGCCAAGGTCCGCCGCGACGCCGACAACAACATCGAGCGCCTCGAGCAGGTCTGGGAACGCTTCAAGAACCTCAAGGTCGGCGACCTCGAGGGCGACGAAGGCCTCTACCGCGAACTGCGCGACCGCTACGGTCTGTACTTCGAGGGCTCCATGGGTGCCGAAGCCATCAAGCAGCGCCTTGAGGACTTTGACATGCAGGCCGAGTCCGAGCTGCTGCGCGACATCATCCAGAACGGCAAGGGCCAGCGCAAGACGCGCGCCCTGAAGCGCCTGAAGGTTGTCAACGCGTTCCTGACCACGACCAACAGCCCGCTGGGCATGGTCCTGGACGCCGTCCCGGTGATCCCGCCGGAACTGCGCCCGATGGTTCAGCTCGACGGCGGACGTTTCGCAACGTCCGACCTCAACGACCTGTACCGCCGCGTCATCAACCGCAACAACCGCCTGAAGCGCCTGCTGGACCTCGGTGCCCCCGAGATCATCGTGAACAACGAAAAGCGCATGCTCCAGGAAGCTGTTGACTCCCTGTTCGACAACGGCCGCCGCGGCCGTCCGGTCACCGGACCGGGCAACCGTCCGCTGAAGTCGCTGTCCGACATGCTCAAGGGCAAGCAGGGCCGCTTCCGCCAGAACCTCCTGGGTAAGCGCGTTGACTACTCCGGCCGTTCCGTCATCGTTGTCGGCCCGCAGCTGAAGCTGCACCAGTGCGGTCTGCCCAAGCAGATGGCCCTGGAGCTCTTCAAGCCGTTCGTGATGAAGCGCCTGGTTGACCTCAACCACGCGCAGAACATCAAGAGCGCCAAGCGCATGGTCGAGCGTTTCCGCCCGCAGGTCTGGGACGTGCTGGAAGAGATCATCACCGAACACCCGGTGCTGCTCAACCGTGCACCCACCCTGCACCGCCTGGGTATCCAGGCATTCGAGCCGCAGCTGGTTGAAGGCAAGGCCCTTCAGCTGCACCCGCTCGTCTGCGGCGCGTTCAACGCCGACTTCGACGGTGACCAGATGGCAGTGCACCTGCCGCTGAGCCCGGAGGCCCAGGCCGAGGCACGCATCCTGATGCTGTCCTCGAACAACATCCTGAAGCCCTCGGACGGCCGTCCGGTGACCCTGCCCTCGCAGGATATGATCATCGGCCTGCACCACCTCACCACCAAGAAGGAAGGCGTTGCAGGCGAAGGACGGTTCTTCACCTCACCGTCCGAAGCCCTGATGGCGTACGACCTTGGCGAGCTGGACCTGAACGCTCAGATCAGCATGCGCCTGGACGGCTTCGTGCCCTCCGCCGACCGTCCGGCTCCGGAAGGCTGGGTCGAAGGCACTCCCGCCCTCATCCAGACCTCCCTGGGCCAGGTCATCTTCAACCAGACCCTGCCGGCGGACTACCCGTGGGTTGAGAAGGTTGCAGACAAGGGCCAGCTGTCCACGATCGTGAACGACCTGGCCGAGCGCTACCCGAAGGTCATGACGGCGGCAACGCTGGATAACCTGAAGGACGCCGGTTTCTACTGGGCCACCCGCTCGGGCGTTACCGTTGCCATCTCCGACATCTCCGCGCCGATCGACAAGCCGGCCATCATGGAGGTTTACGAAGCACAGGCCGCCAAGGTTGAAGTGCAGTACGGCAAGGGCCTGATCGCTGAAGACGAGCGCCGCCAGGAGCTCATCGACATTTGGAACAAGGCAACCAACGAGGTTGCCGCGGCCATGCGTGCTAACATGCCCAAGGAAAACAACATCAACCGCATGGTGTCTTCGGGTGCCCGCGGTAACTGGCTGCAGGTCCGGCAGATTGCCGGTATCCGTGGCCTGGTGGCCAACCCGAAGGGCGAGATCATTCCCCGCCCGATCAAGTCCTCGTACCGCGAGGGCCTGTCGGTGCTGGAGTACTTCATCGCCACCCACGGTGCCCGTAAGGGTCTCGCCGATACCGCTCTGCGTACCGCCAACTCGGGTTACCTGACCCGTCGTCTGGTGGACGTTTCCCAGGACGTCATCGTCCGCGAGGAAGACTGCGGCACCGAGCGCGGCCTGAACGTGACCATCGCGGTTCCGGACTCCAACGGCGAACTGCAGCTGCACGAAGAGGTCGAGAACTCGGCGTACGCCCGTACGCTGGCCACCGACGTCACCGATGGCCAGGGCAACGTCCTGGCCAAGGGCGGCGACGATGTGGGCGACGTCCTCATCGCCAAGCTGTTCGAAGCCGGCGTCACGGACATCAAGGTCCGCTCCGTACTCACCTGTGAGTCCGCCGTCGGTACCTGTGCGCTTTGCTACGGCCGCTCCCTGGCCACGGGTAAGACCGTGGACATCGGCGAGGCCGTGGGCATCATTGCCGCTCAGTCCATTGGTGAGCCGGGTACCCAGCTGACCATGCGTACCTTCCACACCGGTGGTGTTGCTTCCGCGGAAGATATCACCCAGGGTCTGCCCCGTATCCAGGAGCTCTTCGAAGCACGTACCCCCAAGGGTGTTGCTCCGATCTCCGAGACCGCGGGCCGGGTCACCATCGAAGAGTCCGACCGCCAGATGCGTCTGGTTGTCACTCCCGATGACGGCTCCGAGGAAATCGCGTACCCGGTCCTGCGCCGTGCCCGCCTCCTGGTTGCCGACGGCGACCACGTCGAGGTTGGCCAGCAGCTGGTCTTCGGTGCGGTGGATCCCAAGCAGATCCTCCGTATCCTCGGCCCGCGCAAGGCACAGGAATTCCTGGTGGACGAAGTCCAGCGCGTGTACCGCAGCCAGGGCGTAGGCATCCACGACAAGCACGTGGAAGTCATCGTCCGCCAGATGCTGCGCCGCGTGACCGTGATCGAGTCCGGCGACTCCGACCTGCTCCCCGGTGAGCTGGCCGAGCGCCGCCGCTTCGAGAACGAGAACCGCCGCGTGGTTTCCGAGGGCAAGAAGCCGGCCTCCGGCCGTCCCGAGCTCATGGGTATCACCAAGGCATCGCTGGCGACCGAGTCCTGGCTGTCCGCTGCTTCCTTCCAGGAAACCACCCGCGTCCTGACGCAGGCGGCCATGGAAGGCAAGAGCGATCCGCTGCTCGGCCTCAAGGAAAACGTCATCATCGGTAAGCTGATCCCGGCCGGAACGGGCCTGCCCCGTTACACCGAGGTCACTGTCGAGCCGACCGAAGAAGCAAAGGCCAATCTGTTCACCGGCCCGAGCGCCTTCAGCGACTTCGACTACGCCGGAGTGGACGGCGGCCTGAGCCCCGAGTTCCACGCCATCCCGCTGGATGACTACGACATGGGCAGCGACTTCCGCTAACCAGTAACGCTTCGTCCCGGTTTCGCCCGAAACCGGCCTGAAGCAAGGGAAGGTCCCGCACCGTTTGGTGCGGGACCTTCCGCGTTAAGCGAAGTGCCGCTCACGCTGTGCCAGACTTTCAGAATGGCCAATTCCCCCTCCGGCGACTCCATGACTAGCCGGATCGTGCGCATCATCAGCGCGTTTGACGGGACGCACCCCGCAATGTCCGTCGCCGCGCTGTCCCGGCGCGCCGGCCTGCCGCTTTCTACGACGCACCGGCTGGCGACCGACCTGGTGGCCCACGGCCTGCTGCAGCGCGAGCCCGGGGGAGGCATCCGGCCGGGCATACGGCTCTGGGAACTGGCCAGCCGCAGTGCCAGCGCCCTGGACCTCAGGGCGGTCGCCATGCCGTTCATGGAGGACATCCAGGCCGTGGTGCGCCAGCACACCCAACTGTCGGTGCTGCAGGACGACGAGGTGCTCTTTATCGAACGGCTGTCCAGCCGCGGGTCGGTCCTGAACCGGGCCCGGGTCGCCAACCGGCTGCCGCTGCACATCTCCTCGTCCGGGATGGTGATGATGGCGCACTCGCCACGGCATGTCCAGGAGGCCTACCTCGGGCGGAGCGCCGCCGGAGCCGGGCAGGACGCCGCACCCTCCGGCGACGGGCTGAGGCAGCAGTGGGCCGCGATGCGCCAGTACGGATACGCCAGCCTGCCCGGGATCGTCGTGCCCGAAACCACCGGCATCGCCGTTCCCGTTTTCGACGCCGCCGGCAACGCCGTCGCCGCCATCGGCGTGGTGGTGCCCACCGGCGCCGAAAATCCCGCCGCCACGGTGCCCGCGCTGATGACGGCGGCTCGGGGGATCACCCGCGGGCTCGGGGTGGGCTCCGCCCATGCCGGGCCGCACCACAACGCAACCTTTCCCATTCAATGAGAACCGCTTAGCAGTGCCCCTGTGCCGCCGCTCACACTGGAAGACAGTTCCAATCGGTCGTCATCCAAGGAGTACTGCATGGGCGCAGCGCGCACTGTCCTGAAAACCACTGTCGGCATTGTGGGCGGCGGCCCCGCAGGGCTCATGCTGTCCCACCTCCTGGCCTCCGCCGGGATCGACAACATCGTGGTTGAGAAGCGGGACCACGAGGCCATCCGGACCACGCACCGTGCGGGGATCCTGGAACACGGATCCGTGCGCATGCTGACGGAGGGCGGCGTGAGCAACCGTGTCCTCACCCACGGCCACCGGCACGACGGCATCGACCTGCGCTTCGGCGGCGTCAGCCACCGTTTGGATTTCCAGGACCTGGTGGGAGAGTCAGTATGGCTCTATCCGCAAAACGAGGTATTCGTGGACCTGGCCGCCGCTCGGGACCGCGACGGCGGCGACGTGCGGTACGCAGTCTCCGGCACCGAGGTCCTTGACCTGCTGACCGGCACCCCCAAAATCCGCTTCACCGAAGCCGACGGCGCCGAGTTCGAGATCCACTGCGAGATCCTGGTGGGGGCTGACGGCTCCCAGGGCGTCTGCCGGCGGTCCATTCCCGCTGAACACCGCCGGGACAACTTCATCGAGTACCCCTTCGCCTGGTTCGGGATCCTCACCGAAGCGCCCCCGAGCGCACCGGAACTGATCTATGCCAACTCGGACCGGGGTTTTGCCCTGATCAGCCAGCGCAGCGACACCGTCCAGCGCATGTACTTCCAGGCGGATCCGACCGAAGACCCCGATGCCTGGACCGAAGATCAGATTTGGAACGAACTGCAGCAGCGCGTGGACGGTCCTGACGGCTTCGAACTCAAGCGCGGCCCCATCTTCGAAAAGACGCTCCTGAAATTCCGCAGCTACGTCTGCGAACCGCTGCGCTACGGCAACCTGTTCCTGGCCGGCGACGCCGGACACACAGTGCCGCCGACCGGCGCCAAGGGGCTGAATCTCGCCCTGGCCGACGTCCGGGTCCTCTTCGAAGCCATTGAATCCTTCTGCGCCGGCAACGGAAGCGGCCTGCTGGACGGCTACAGCGACCGCGCGTTGGAGCGGGTCTGGCGCGCCCAGAACTTTTCCTACTGGATGACGTCAATGCTGCACACCCGCACGGATGCCAGCGATTTCGAGCGCAAGCGGGCGCTGGGCGAGCTTGCCGGCGTCGTCGCCTCCCGCCACGGCAGTGCCTACCTCGCCGAGGCCTACACGGGGTGGCCGGGCAATCCGTAACAATTGTTCGCATCCTGAACATCTGTACACAAAGTGAACAATCCCGTAGGGTAGTGACGACCTCGGAGTGCCCGGCGGTCCGGGCAGGAAAAGGTTCCGTTGAAAGGAAAAACCATGGAGATCGAAGAAGATCAGTTTCAGGACAGCCATGTCATCACAGGGCCGGATTCCGCTCAGGCGTCGCAGGATGAAATCACTGCGGAGATCCGGGAGATCCACGGCGCCTACGGCAAGGGCGTAGCCGACGGCCGGCCGGAGGAAACCCAGCCCCGGCGGGATTTCACGCCGTACCGCAGCTCCATCCTGCGCCATCCCACCAAGGACCTGCACCACGCTGACCCCGAAACCATCGAGCTGTGGTCACCGGCGTTCGGCCATCAGGACGTCCACGCGCTGGAGAGCGACCTGACCATCCAGCACAACGGCGACCCCCTGGGCGAGCGCATCATCGTTCGCGGCCGTGTCCTTGACGGCAGCGGCCGGCCGGTGCGCAACCAGCTCGTGGAAGTCTGGCAGGCGAACTCCGCCGGCCGCTACATCCATAAGCGCGACCAGCACCCGGCCCCGATCGATCCCAACTTCACCGGCGTCGGCCGCTGCCTGACCGACGACGACGGCGGCTACCAGTTCACGACGATCAAGCCCGGCCCGTACCCGTGGAAGAACCACTACAACGCCTGGCGTCCGGCGCACATCCACTTCTCGCTGTTCGGCACCGACTTCACCCAGCGGTTGGTGACCCAGATGTACTTCCCCGGTGATCCGCTCTTCACGCTGGATCCGATCTATCAGTCGATCACCGATTCCAAGGCCCGTGACGCACTCGTCGCCACCTACGACCACAACGTGACGGCGCACGAATGGGCCACCGGCTACAACTGGGACATCGTGCTCAGCGGCAGCAACCGCACCTGGATGGAAGAAGAGGACGCAGAGTAATGAGCGAGCAGAAGCTTCAGCCCACCCCGGCGCAGACCGTCGGCCCCTTTTACGGTTACGCGTTGCCCTTCGAGAGGGACAGCCAGCTGCTCGCTCCGGGCCTTCCCGGTTCGATCCGGCTGCACGGCACCGTCCGCGACGGAGCCGGCGAAACCGTTCCCGACGCGCTGCTCGAAATCTGGCAGGCAGATGCCGCCGGCAACATCTCGCAGGAACCCGGCTCGCTCGTGCGCGACGGCTACACCTTCACCGGCTGGGGCCGGGCTGCCGTTGACGGGGCGGGCCACTACACGTTCACCACCGTCAACCCCGGGGCGACGGAGGACGGGGCGGCGCCGTTCATCTCGCTGCTCATTTTCGGCCGCGGGCTGATGAACAAGCTCCACACCCGGATCTACCTGCCGGAGAACGAAGAGGCGCTGGCCCGCGACCGGCTGCTGTCCTCGCTGCCGCCCGAGCGGCGCTCCACCCTGATCGCCGCCCGCGAAGCCGACGGCGGGCTGCGGTTCGACATCACGCTGCAGGGCGACGGCGAAACCGTCTTCCTCGCCTACCCCGAGGCATAGCGCATGAACGGCACGCACGGCGACGATAGAGGCCACGGCGACAGCGCAGACTACGGACTGCTGTCGCCGGCGTGGGCCGGCACCCGGGGCGCCGCGCTGACCGGCGACCGCCAGCTGCTGCAGGCGATGCTCGACGTCGAACTGGCCTGGCTGCACGTCCTGGCCGACGCGGGGATCGTGCCGGCGTCGGTGCCCGGCGCCGTCGCTCCGGCCTGCCGTGCGGACCTGTACGACCCGGCAGCCCTTGCCGCACGGTCCGCCGGGGGCGGCAATCCGGTGATTCCGCTCTTGGCCGACCTGCGCGCCCGGGTCCGGAAGGAAGACCCCGCAGCGGCTGCCGCCGTGCACCTGGCCGCCACCAGCCAGGACATCCTGGACACCGCCCTGATGGTTATGGCGGCACGCTCGCTGCAGGTCATCCGCGAGGACGCCGGCCGGACCATGTCGGCGCTGGCGGCCCTCGCCGTGGAACACCGCGGCACGCTCTGCGTGGCCCGGACCCTGACCCAGCATTCGCTGCCGTCAACCTTTGGCCTGCGCGCTGCGCAGTGGCTGCACGGTTTCGGCTCCGCCGCAGCCGCGCTGGACACCGCGGCGGCCGGACTGCCGCTGCAGTGGGGCGGTGCTTCCGGAACCCTGGCGGCCCTGCGCACGGCGGTGGACGGCAGCTCTTCGGCGGCGGCGCCGCTGGAGCTCAGCGACGCCCTGGCCGCGCGTCTGGGCCTGGCCGCTCCCGTGGCACCCTGGCAGGGCAACCGGCTGCCGGTCACCGGACTCGGCGCAGCACTGCAGGACCTGCTCTCCGCAGCCGGAAAGATCGCCAACGACGTGCTGCTGATGAGCCGGCCCGAAATCGGCGAGGTCTCCGAACCCCGTGCGGCCGGCCGGGGCGGTTCCTCGGCCATGCCGCAGAAACAGAACCCGGTGTTGTCGGTGCTCGTCCGCAGCGCAGCCCTCGCCGGACCCGGATACGGAGTCCAGCTGCAGGCCGCCGCCGGCACCGCCGACGACGAACGCCCCAGCGGCTCCTGGCACGTTGAATGGCAGGCGCTGCGCTCCCTGCTGCGCCTGGCCGCCGGGGCCGCGGAGAAACTGGCCGAACTGGCCGAGGGTTTGGACGTCCATCCCGAAGCGCTGCAGCGGAACCTCTCCGCCGCCGGACCGCTGGTGGTCAGCGAACGCCTGATGGCCACGATCGCACCGCTGCTTGAGGAGACCGGCCGCCCCGGCAGCGGCAAGGCCCGCCTGCAGGAGCTGGTCTCGGCCTCACTGGCCGGCGGTGAATCCCTGGCCGGGCTGCTGCGCGGCGCTGTTCCGGTGCAGGTGCTCTCCGACGCGGAGCTCTCGGCGCAGCTGGAACCGGCCAACTACCTCGGCGAATCCGATGCCCTGATCGACCGCATTGTCAGTGCCTACCCGGGAAGGAGCTCGTTGTGAGCATCCCCGTCATCAAAGCCAGCCGGCTCAGCTACGCCGGACCCGCAGCGCCCGTCCTGGTGGCCGGGCCGTCCCTGGGCACCTCCGGAACGGCCCTGTGGTCAGCAACGGCAGCGGCCCTCCCGGAATTCACCGTCATCGCCTGGGACCTGCCCGGGCACGGGACCAGTCCGGCAGCCACGGACGGATTCACCGTGGCGGAACTGGCCGACGCCGTCGCCGCCCTGGTGCAGGAAGCGCGCAACGCCGGTGACATCGGCCCGGGGCAGGGCGTTTGCTACGCCGGGGTGTCCCTGGGCGGGGTTGTCGGACTGCAGCTGGGCCTGGACCACGGCAAGGACTTCGAGGGGCTGGCCATCCTGTGCTCCGGGGCAAAGATCGGCGAACCCGAGGGCTGGCTGGACCGGGCTGCGACGGTGCGGAACCAGGGCACCCCCGCCGTGCTGACCGGCTCGGCCCAGCGCTGGTTCGCCCCCGGCTTCATCGAGCGCGAAAAGGAGGCAGCGACCGCGCTGCTGCACTCGCTGCAGGACGCAGACCGCTTCTCCTACGCGTACTGCTGCGAAGCCCTGGCCGGCTTCGACGTCCGTGAGCAGCTCGGCGACATCACCCTGCCGGTGCTTGCCGCGGCCGGCGCCGCCGACGAGGTGACGCCGCCGTCGTTTGCCGAGTTCATCGCCAACGGCACCCCCAACGGAACCAGCGCCGTCGTCGACGGCGCCGCACATCTGCTGCCGGCCGAGAAGCCGGCGGAAACCGCTGAACTCCTGCGCCGCTTCTTCGGCGCCGCGCACCAGGAAGGACTGTAGGACACCGTGATCGAGAATGCAGGCAAAACCCAGCAGGACGTGTACGACGAAGGCATGGCGGTGCGCCGCGAAGTGCTCGGGGCGGCTCACGTCGACCGGGCGAACGCCGCCAAGGACGATTTCACCTCGGACTTCCAGGACCTGATCACCAAGTACGCCTGGGGGAGCATCTGGACCCGCCCCGGCCTGCCGCGGACCATGCGCAGCGCGATCACGCTCACGGCGCTGATTGCGCACGGGCACATGGAGGAATTCGCCATGCACGTCCGGTCAGCGCTCACCAACGGGCTGAGCCGGGACGAGATCAAGGAAATCATCCTGCAGTCAGCCATCTACTGCGGCGTGCCGTCGGCCAACTCGGCGTTCAAGGTGGCCCAGGGCGTTTTCGCCGGGATTGACGCCGAAACCATGTCAGAGGAGACACGATGAACCAGGCCTATATTTACGACGCCGTCCGCACCCCGTTCGGCAAGTTCGGCGGCGCCCTGGCCGGCGTGCGGCCCGACGAGCTCGGGGCTCAGGTCATCCGCGCCGCGGTTTCCCGCGCCCCGGGCCTGGATCCGGACCGGATCGACGAGGTGGTCTTCGGCAACGCCAACGGCGCCGGTGAGGAAAACCGCAACGTCGCCCGGATGTCCTCCCTGCTGGCGGGCCTGCCCACCTCGGTGCCGGGCACCACGGTGAACCGGCTGTGCGGATCCTCCCTGGACGCCGCGCTGATTGCCTCCCGGCAGATCAACACCGGCGAAGCGGACCTCATGCTGATCGGCGGCACCGAGTCCATGAGCCGCGCGCCCTGGGTGCTGCCCAAGAATGAGAAGCCCTATCCCGCGGGCAACCAGACGCTCGCCTCCACCACTCTCGGGTGGCGCCTGGTGAACCCCGCCATGCCGGCTGAGTGGACGGTCTCCCTGGGAGAAGCCACCGAACAGCTGCGTGAGAAATACGGCATCAGCCGTGAACGGCAGGACGAGTTCGCGGCGCACTCGCACGTCCTCGCCGCCAAGGCCTGGGATGAAGGCCGCTACGACAACCTGACCGTCGCCGTCGACGGCGTGGACCTGGCCCGGGACGAATCCATCCGTGCCGGATCGACAGCGGAGAAACTGGCCACGCTCAAGACCGTGTTCCGTCCCGTCTCCGACGACGCGTCCGGCGGCACCGTCACCGCCGGCAACGCCTCCCCCCTGAACGACGGCGCCTCCGCGGCCTGGCTGGGCAGCGATGCTGCCGCTGACCTGCTGGGCCTGGCCCCGCTGGCCCGCATTGCAGGACGAGGCGCCGCCGCGAACGAGCCGCAGTTCTTCGGGTACGCCCCGGTGGAGGCGGCCAACCTGGCACTGAAACGCGCCGGCATCGGCTGGGGCGATGTGGCCGCCGTCGAACTCAACGAAGCCTTCGCCGCACAGTCCCTGGCCTGCATGGACGCCTGGGACATCGACCCGGCCATTGTTAATGCCTGGGGCGGCGCCGTCGCCATCGGTCATCCGCTCGGAGCCTCCGGCGCTCGGATCCTGGGCACGCTGGCACGCCGGCTGGAAGCCTCCGGCGAGCGCTGGGGCGTGGCCGCCATCTGCATCGGCGTGGGCCAGGGCCTGGCCGTCGTCCTGGAAAACACGAAGAACTAGCGGAGGAGAACCGTGCTCAACATTGTGCAGGACGTCGACCAGGCAGTAGCGCCGATCCACGACGGCGCCACCGTCATGATCGGCGGGTTTGGCCAGGCCGGGCAGCCCGTCGAGCTGATTGAAGCACTGCTGCGCCAGGGGGCAAGGGACCTGACGGTGGTGAACAACAACGCCGGAAACGGGGAGCACGGCCTGGCCGCGCTGATCGGCGCCGGCCGGGTGAAGAAAATCATCTGCTCTTTCCCGCGCCAGTCCGACTCCCAGATTTTCGACGCCAAGTTCCGCGCCGGGGAGATCGAGCTCGAGCTGGTGCCGCAGGGCAACCTCGCGGAACGCATCCGCGCCGCAGGCGCCGGCATCGGCGGGTTCTTCACTCCCACCGCCTTCGGCACCCCGCTGGCCGAGGGCAAGGAAACCCGGATGATTGACGGCCGGGGCTACGTTTTCGAGTCTCCGCTGCAGGCGGACTTCGCGCTGGTCAAGGCACTGCGGGGCGACGCCGCCGGGAACCTGGTTTACCGCAAGACCGCCCGCAATTTCGGCCCCATCATGGCGGCCGCCGCGAAGAACGCCATTGTTCAGGTCCGCGACCTGGTGGACGTCGGAGCATTGGACCCCGAGGCGGTCGTGACCCCCGGAATCTACGTCAACACGCTGGTCCGCGTGGAACAGGAACAGGAGCCGGCAGCAGCATGAGCAACCGCATCGAAGACACACAGGCCGTAACCGCCCACAGCGCCCGCCTGGACAAGAACCAGCTCGCCGAACTGGTGGCCCGGGACATCGCGCCCGGTTCGTTCGTGAACCTGGGCATCGGCCAGCCCACCCTGGTGTCGAACTACCTCCTGCCGGAGCAGAACGTTACCCTGCACACCGAAAACGGGATGCTGGGGATGGGTCCGGAGGCCCGCGGGGACGAGGTTGACGGTGACCTCATCAATGCCGGCAAGATTCCCGTCACCGAGCTGCCCGGAGCTGCCTACTTCCATCACGCCGATTCCTTCGCCATCATGCGCGGCGGACACCTCGACGTGTGCGTCCTGGGAGCCTTTCAGGTCTCGGCCTCCGGGGACCTGGCCAACTGGCACACCGGTGCGCCCGACGCCATCCCCGCCGTCGGCGGAGCCATGGACCTGGCCACCGGTGCCAAGGACGTGTACGTCATGATGTCCCTGTTCACGCGGGAGGGCGTCAGCAAGCTGGTTTCGGAATGCACCTATCCGCTGACCGGCGTCGGTTGCGTAACCCGCGTCTACACTGGTGAGGCGGTCTTCCTGCTTGAGGACGACGGCGTGCATGTGCGGGAAACCCACGGCGTCAGCTTCGAGGAGCTTGCGGCCGGCATGGACATTCCGCTGATCCGTGATCCGGGCGTCGAATAGGCGTTCCCGGCACTCGTTCCTTTAAGGGAGATATGACCGAGACTCCGGCCCCCACCGGCCAGTATGTGCAGTCGCTGGCCCGCGGGCTCAGCGTCATCCGGGCCTTCGACGCCGAACACGTCCGGATGACCCTGAGCGAGGTCTCACGCCGCACCGGACTGACCCGCGCCACGGCCCGCCGGTTTCTGCTGACGCTCGAGGAACTCGGCTACGTGCGCACCGATGGACGGAACTTCGAGCTCACCGCCCTGGTGCTGGCCCTGGGTTACTCCTACCTCTCAGGCCAGACCCTGCCGCAGCTGGCCCAGCCGCTGCTCGAGGATCTCTCCCGCAAGGTCTCCGAGTCGACCTCGGCGTCCATCCTGGACGGTGAGGAGATCGTCTATGTGGCCCGCATCCACACCCGCCGCCTGATGCGGGTGGGCATCGCCGTCGGCACCCGGTTCCCGGCCTATGCCACGTCCATGGGCCGTGTCCTGCTGGCGGGTCTTTCGGAACCGGCACTCGAGAAGTACCTGGCCGAGGTGCGGCTGGAACCGTTCACGGACCGTACTGTCACGGACCCCGGAGCCCTTGGGGACGAGGTGCGCCGGGTTCGGGAAGCCGGGTGGGCCGTGGTTGACCAGGAACTGGAATCCGGGCTGCGGTCCGTTGCCGTTCCGGTCCGCGGAGCCGGGGGAGAGGTGGTGGCCGCAATCAACACCTCCATGCAGGCAACCCTGGGCGCCGGGGAAGGTACGCTGGAAGAAGCTGTTGCGTCAGTGCTGCCGGCCCTCCAAGAGGCCTCGGAGAAGATTACCGCCGCACTTGCCGCCCGCGGCTGGGCCTGAAGCCCGCCGGCCCTCCCGGGGCCGAAAGTGACTTAGGGCGCACCTGCGGGACGCAAGGCTTAAGTCTGCTAGACTGGTAATCAATTGTTTGTGTGGCAGTGGATGAAGGACGCTCACGGAATCCCCTCGGGATCCTGGTGCGGCGGGCCTGTTTCCGGGTTGCAGGGTTCCTGTGCAACGAATGCCACACTTTTGCACGCCTACGGTCGCTTCCGCGAGAGTATCGGAACTTCTCGGGGGCATTGCGGCAACGACGACTTAAAGCGCATCGCCTCGGCTGTTCCGACAGCTGACAGCGGGGCGGAGCAACCAAGAGAATTACACTCTCGAGAAAAAACGGAGAACACGAAAGTGCCTACGATTCAGCAGCTGGTCCGCAAGGGCCGGTCACCCAAGGTCTCCAAGACCAAGGCTCCCGCCCTTCAGGGAAGCCCCATGCGCCGTGGTGTTTGCACCCGCGTTTACACCACCACCCCGAAGAAGCCGAACTCTGCGCTCCGTAAGGTTGCCCGCGTGCGCCTCAACGGCGGCATTGAAGTAACCGCTTACATTCCCGGTGTAGGTCACAACCTGCAGGAACACTCCATCGTCCTCGTTCGCGGCGGTCGAGTGAAGGACCTGCCCGGTGTTCGTTACAAGATTGTTCGTGGCGCACTGGACACCCAGGGTGTCAAGAACCGCAAGCAGGCTCGCAGCCGTTACGGCGCGAAGATGGAGAAGAAGTAATATGCCCCGCAAGGGTCCGGCCCCCAAGCGGCCGCTAGTACTGGATCCCGTTTACGGCTCCCCTCTGGTCACTCAGCTGATCAACAAGGTTCTCGTTGACGGCAAGAAGTCCACCGCAGAGCGCATCGTTTACGGTGCACTTGCAGGCGCTCAGGAGAAGACCGGGGGAGACCCCGTTGCAGCCCTGAAGAAGGCCATGGACAACATCAAGCCGAGCCTTGAGGTCAAGTCCCGCCGCGTCGGCGGTGCCACCTACCAGGTTCCCGTCGAGGTCAAGCCGGGCCGTGCAACTGCACTGGCACTGCGCTGGCTGGTTGGCTACTCCAAGGCCCGCCGCGAGAAGACCATGACCGAGCGTCTGCGCAACGAGATCCTGGATGCGTCCAACGGTCTCGGTGCTGCAGTGAAGCGCCGCGAAGACACCCACAAGATGGCTGAATCCAACAAGGCCTTCGCTCACTACCGCTGGTAAAAAGCCTGGCCGACGGCGGCCACTCCTGAAGGCCCTGTATCCCGCTGCGGCGGGGTGCAGGGCCCAAAGCAGATAAACGCAGTCGAACCGGCAAACACCAAATAAGGGAGAAACCGTGGCACTTGACGTGCTTACCGACCTGAACAAGGTCCGCAACATCGGCATCATGGCCCACATTGATGCCGGCAAGACCACCACCACCGAACGCATCCTGTTCTACACCGGTGTCAACCACAAGATCGGCGAGACGCACGACGGCGCCTCCACGATGGACTGGATGGCACAGGAGCAGGAGCGGGGTATCACCATTACCTCCGCAGCAACCACGTGCTACTGGGACAACAACCAGATCAACATCATCGACACCCCGGGTCACGTTGACTTCACTGTCGAAGTTGAGCGGTCCCTGCGCGTGCTCGACGGCGCCGTAGCCGTTTTCGACGGCAAGGAAGGCGTGGAGCCGCAGTCCGAGACTGTCTGGCGCCAGGCCGACAAGTACAACGTCCCGCGCATCTGCTTCGTCAACAAGATGGACAAGCTCGGCGCTGACTTCTACTTCACCGTTGACACCATCATCAACCGCCTTGGTGCCAAGCCGCTGGTTATCCAGCTGCCCATCGGTGCCGAGAACGAGTTTGAGGGCGTTGTCGACCTCGTCGAAATGCGTGCCCTGACCTGGCGCGGCGACTCCAAGGGCGATGTGCTCATGGGCGCCAAGTACGAGATCGAGCCCATCCCGGCCGATCTTCAGGAAAAGGCAGAAGAATACCGCGCTGCGCTGATCGAGGCTGTGGCCGAGGCCAGCGACGAGCTGATGGACAAGTACCTCGAAGGTGAAGAATTCACCCTCGAGGAAATCAAGGCCGGCATCCGCCACCTGACCATCAACTCGCTGGTCTACCCGGTGCTTTGCGGCTCGGCGTTCAAGAACCGCGGCGTACAGCCGATGCTTGACGCCGTCGTCGCCTACCTGCCGAACCCGCTTGACGTGCCGAACATCAAGGGCCACGACATCCGCGACGAAGAGATCATTCTCGAACGCGCCGCTGATGCCAACGCTCCGTTCTCGGCCCTGGCGTTCAAGGTTGTGACGCACCCGTTCTTCGGGCGTCTGACCTACATCCGCGTGTACTCCGGTCACGCTGCTTCCGGTGCTCAGGTCATGAATGCGACCAAGCAGAAGAAGGAGCGCATCGGTAAGCTCTTCCAGATGCACGCCAACAAGGAAAACCCTGTTGACGAGATCACGACGGGCCACATCTACGCCGCCATCGGCCTGAAGGACACCACCACGGGCGACACCCTGTGCGACCTTCAGAACCCGATCGTGCTGGAATCCATGAGCTTCCCGGAGCCCGTGATTTCCGTGGCCATCGAGCCGAAGACGAAGGGTGACCAGGAGAAGCTTTCCACGGCCATCCAGAAGCTCTCCGAAGAGGACCCGACCTTCCAGGTCTCCCTCGACGAAGACACCAACCAGACGATCATCGCCGGTATGGGCGAGCTGCACCTGGACATCCTGGTTGACCGCATGCGCCGCGAATTCCGCGTCGAAGCAAACGTGGGCAAGCCCCAGGTTGCTTACCGCGAAACCATCAAGCGCGCTGTGGCCAAGCATGACTACACGCACAAGAAGCAGACCGGTGGTTCGGGCCAGTTCGCAAAGGTCCAGATCGCTCTCGAGCCGCTGGATACGTCGGAAGGCGTATTCTACGAGTTCGCCAACAAGGTCACCGGTGGCCGTATTCCGCGCGAATACATCCCCTCCGTTGACCAGGGTATCCAGAGCGCCCTCACCGAGGGTGTGCTCGCCGGTTACCCCGTGGTCGGCATCAAGGCAAGCCTGCTTGACGGCGCCTACCACGATGTTGACTCCTCGGAAATGGCGTTCAAGATCGCCGGACGACAGGCTTTCAAGGAAGCCGCCCGCCTGGCGAACCCTGTCCTGCTCGAACCGCTGATGGATGTTGAAGTCCGCACCCCTGAGGAATACATGGGTGAAGTTATCGGTGACATCAACTCCCGCCGCGGCCAGATGCAGTCCATGGAAGACGCCGCAGGCGTCAAGGTCATCCGCGCCCACGTGCCGCTGTCCGGCATGTTCGGGTACATCGGCGACCTGCGTTCAAAGACGCAGGGCCGCGCCGTGTACTCCATGTCGTTCAACAGCTACGCAGAGGTCCCGAAGGCAGTAGCCGACGAGATCATCCAGAAGGTGCGCGGCGAATAAAACCCTGGTTGGTGTTCCGGGAAATCTCGGAACACCAGCCGTGTGCAGCGGGCCAAGGCTCCGGCCGGAAGCCCGCTGCATAGCCAGACTGAGCGGCCTCGCCAGGCTGCTGCGGAAATACGGCAATTTCATCAAATAAACAGCCCCCAGTAGACTTACATCAGTTTCAGCAGCGAGAAGCGCTGTTGAAGATTGAGTCTTCAACCTTTCTAGGAGGAACCCGTGGCGAAGGCAAAGTTCGAGCGGACTAAGCCGCACGTCAACATCGGCACCATTGGTCACGTTGACCATGGTAAGACGACGTTGACCGCTGCCATTTCGAAGGTACTTGCTGACAAGTACCCTGATCTGAATGAAAAGCGCGATTTCGCTGCTATCGACTCTGCACCTGAAGAGCGCCAGCGCGGCATCACCATCAACATCTCTCACATCGAGTACCAGACCGAGAAGCGCCACTACGCACACGTAGACGCCCCCGGTCACGCTGACTACATCAAGAACATGATCACCGGTGCAGCTCAGATGGACGGCGCGATCCTCGTGGTTGCCGCTACCGACGGCCCGATGGCACAGACCCGCGAGCACGTTCTGCTCGCCCGCCAGGTTGGTGTTCCCTACCTGCTGGTCGCACTGAACAAGTCCGACATGGTCGACGATGAGGAACTTCTGGACCTCGTTGAAATGGAAGTTCGCGAACTGCTGAGCTCCCAGGAATTCGACGGCGACAACGTTCCCGTCGTGCGCGTCTCCGGCCTCAAGGCTCTCGAAGGCGACCCCAAGTGGGTTGCAGCCGTCGAAGAGCTCATGGAAGCCGTTGACGAGAGCGTTCCGGACCCGATCCGCGACAAGGACAAGCCGTTCCTGATGCCGATCGAGGACGTCTTCACGATCACCGGTCGTGGAACCGTTGTCACGGGCCGCGCCGAGCGCGGTACCCTCGCCATCAACTCCGAGGTCGAGATTGTCGGCATCCGTCCGGTCCAGAAGACCACGGTTACCGGTATCGAGATGTTCCACAAGCAGCTTGATGAAGCATGGGCCGGCGAGAACTGTGGCCTCCTGCTTCGCGGTATCAAGCGCGAAGACGTAGAGCGTGGACAGGTCATCGTGAAGCCGGGTTCCATTACCCCGCACACCGACTTCGAAGCCAACGTCTACATCCTGTCCAAGGATGAAGGCGGACGCCACAACCCGTTCTACTCGAACTACCGCCCGCAGTTCTACTTCCGCACCACGGACGTAACCGGCGTTATCACCCTGCCGGAAGGCACGGAAATGGTTATGCCCGGCGATAACACTGAGATGACCGTAGAGCTCATCCAGCCCATCGCCATGGAAGAAGGCCTCGGCTTCGCTATCCGCGAAGGCGGCCGCACCGTTGGTTCAGGCCGTGTCACCAAGATCATCAAGTAATTTCCTTACTTGCTGACTCTTCGGTGAGTTGCCGGCCCCAGCGGCCGGTCACGAACTGAAAAGAAGTCCCCGCTGCCACTGGCAGCGGGGACTTCTTGCATTTCCGGCCCGGTCGCGGCGGCCGTCTGCCCAGGTCGCCGTCTGTCCACAGTGTGAGCCGGACCCCGTGAAATTCTCCTGCCGCCCCTAGGATGTGGAATAAGCAGTCGGTTACCGGGGGGTTCTCAAGCTATGGGCACATTCTTATTGGCGGTGGTGCTCATATTGACTGGCATCGGATTCGCCATCGGCTGGTTCTCCCGCGGTGCCGTCTCGCCGCGGAAATCTGCAGCGGCCCCCGCAACCGCCGACCCCGCGGCCGCGTCCGACGCCGTTTCCCGGGCATATGACGACGGGTTCCGGGCCGGCTACCGCAGTGCTGCGGCTGCGGCTGCGGCGGGTACAGGGCAGCGGGAGAATGCTCCGACACCGTTCGGCGTCCCGGCACCGTTGACCGTCCCGGCACCGGTGACCGCCCCGTCATCCTTTGCGGCCCCGTCATCCTTTGCCGCCCCGCCGCAGGCGCCGGTTTCTGACGCCCCGCCGTCGACCCCGCCGCTGCCCGGACTTGCAGCGCCGGACGGCGCCTGGTTCGAGGAGAACGCCGGGCCGCCCGTCCCGGCCCCTGTCCCGCCGGCCGGGCCCGCACCGGTTCAGCCGCCGTCGGCGGAGGAACTGGCCAAGCGGGCGGCTGTGGAGGAGGCCCGCAAACGACGCCGGGACCTGCGGAACATCAACATCACGCTGTACGCCGCCTGCCTGCTGCTCGTTGCCGCGGCGTCGCTGTTCATTGGGCTGGCCATCCCGGAGGGTGCCCGGTTCGCCGGCGTTACCGTGGTGGCGGGCCTGTTCTACGCCGGCGGGCTGGTGGTCCATGCCCGGAGCCGGCGGCTGCGTCCTGCTGCCGTTGCCTTTACCGGTACCGGACTGGCCCTCATCCCGGTGGTCGGGCTGGCCCTGCACAACCTCGTACTTCGCGATGCACCCTCGGCATGGCTGGTGACGTCAGTGGTGGGCACCGCGGCCTACGCCTATGCTGCGGCCCGGCTGGACAGCCGGGTGGTGGCCTACCTCTCCATGACGTTCCTGCTCTCCACGGCGCTTGCGTCCGGGGCCTCCATTCGGTCCGGGATCATGTGGTATTTCCTGTTTACCGTCCTCCTGGCCACCGCCGTGTCGCTGGTGGCCTTGCGCCGCCCCGCATGGCTCGGAAACATCTATCTGAACGCCTTTATCCAGTCTCACCGCTTTCTGGTCCCGGCGACGGCGGGGGTAGCCCTTCTGACAGCCGTGGAACTGGGCGGCTGGCAGTTCTCCCTTCTCTTCCTGGCCTTCTCCTGCTACTACGCCGTGGTCTTTCTGCAGGCCCGCCGCAAGGAACGGCTGCTCAGCAGCTACGGCTTTCGGGCTGCGGCCACAGCCGGCCTGACGGTTCTCGCCTACAAGATGACCGACGACACCGCGGCAGCCGTTCTCGCCTCATCGCTGCTCCTGCTCGTGCAGGCCGCCGGCCTGCTGGCCCTGCGCCGCCGATATTCGGCGCTGGGCGGCAAACGGTTTTTTGTCACTGACTATGTGCTCGTGAGCGTGCTGCAGATACTGGCCGGACTCGCCGCAGGCCAGTCCGCGGCGGGGCTGCTGCCGGGAGGCAGCACCAGTGCGATCCTGTTCACCGCAACTGCCGTGATGGTGCTGCTGACGTGCATGGCCGGGGCATCGAGGATCACGGTTATCCCGAACGCCGCTCCGGCCGGTGCAGCCCTGCTGGGATTCCTGGCCCGGCTCAACGGAGAGACGGGCACGCTGTGGCCGGCGGTTGTCCTGGGTGTGCTGCTGACCGGCTATTACAGCGTCCGAGCAGGGCGCAGTTCCGGTCCGGCGAAGGAGGACCTGCTGCTGTGGGTACGGGGAACAGCGGTCGTGCTGGTTGCCGTGGGTTCGATGGCGGTCCTGGAAACCGCAGGAGCGGGTGCCCGGGAAGCCTGGACACGGTCTCTGCTCTGGACGGGTGCCGCCGTGATGCTCAACCAGCTCCTTTCCGTGTTCCTGCTGAACCGCGCAGCGCCCGCTGGCACGGCACCATCCACCCGCCGGGAAGTTCCGGTGATGGCTGCGGCGGCCGGGTTGGCGGCGCTGCTGGCGCTGTGGCTGCGGTTTACGGAGCACCCGGAGATCACGCTGACGCTGTGGGTCCTGTTCTCCGCCCTGTCGGTAAATGCGGTGACTTCCCTGGTGCTGCGCCGGTTCTTTGAGGAACGGTCCTGGCTGGAATGGATGGGCCCGGCCGGCTTCGCCGCGGCTGCCCTCGTGGGCGCCGGCGTGCTGGGCGTGCGCGGCTACGAAGTCGTGACCGGTGCCGCGCTGGCCTACAGCGGGCTCATGGCGGTGCGCCTGGCACGGGTTGGCCGCCGGGGCGGCTACTTGCTGGCCGGGCAGGTGCTGCTGACCATCCTGCTGGCCCTGGCGGCGGCGGACCTGGACTTCACGGTGCATGAAATGTTTGTTGCCGCAGCTCTCTCGGTGGCTCTGCAACAGGTGCTGCGCATCCTCCTGCAGGACCGGTTCGCCGGAGCGGGTATGGGGCAGCTGGTAACCACGGCCCAGTGGGGAAGCACCGGCGTGCTGGTGCTCCTCCCGCTGGCCTACGAGGCGCTGGCAGCCCGTCCGCTGCCCTGGATGCAGCCTCTGCTCCTGGCCATAGCGGCCGGCAGCGCACTGTTCATCCAGATGTCGGTGGTGGGGCGAAGGGCCGCAGGCAGGCCGGTGCCGTTCCCGAACGGTTCGCTGGCGGCGGCCGCAGCACTGGTGACAGCGCTGACGGTCTGGCTGCGGCTGGCGGAAGCTCCGCAAACCACCTTGACGGTGGGGGCGTTGTTCGCGGCGCTGGCAGCCAATGTGCTGACGACGCTGGTTCTGGGACGGTTCGTCCCGGAGAAATCCTGGCTGCAGTGGAGTGGTCCAACAGGTTTTGCCGCTGCCGGCGTGGTCGGCGCCGGCCTGCTCGGGATCCGCGGCTATGAGACGCTCACGGCGGCTGCGCTGGGATACTGCGGCTTCATGGTGGTCCGCGGTGCCCGGGCCGGCTGCCGCGGCGGTTATCTGCTGGCGGGGCAGGTCCTGCTGACAATCCTGACAGCCCTGGTGGCGGCGGACCTGGAGTTGACCGTCCACGGCACGTTTATTGCGGTGGCCGTCTCCGTGGCCGGGCAGCAGGTTGTGCGGACATTGCTGCAGGGCCGGTATGCCGGCGCGGGGTTGCGGCAGCTGGGCAGGGCTGCGCTCTGGGGGAGCGCGGGGGTGCTGGCGCTGCTGCCCCTGATATATGCCGCTGCCGCCGACGGCGATGCCCGGCGCTGCGTCGTCGTGATAACCCTGTCCCTGCTGCTGGGTATGGCGGCGACGGTCAGCGTGGCGGACCGGGACGCCGCAATCCTGTATTCCGCCGTTTATGCGCTGGGCATGCTGCCGGTCGTCCTGACAAGCGTGTTTGGCTTCGGCGACTCCGGAACCCCCCTCAACGGGTCCTCGGAGGTACCGGCACCGCTGAGCCTGGCCGCTGCCTGTGTTCTTTTGCTGGTGTTCGCCGCGGTTGCCCTGGCCGCGGACACCCGCAGCGCCATCGGCGCCGCCGTCCGCAATCCGCTGCTTGCCGGCGGGGCGCTGTACTGCGCGCTGGCATTGTCCCTGGCCGGGTTGAACGGGAACAGGCTGCTGACGGGGCTGGGCATCCTGTTGCCTGCCGCGGGCTTCCTGGTCGTCTCCTTTACCCGGAGGCTTCCATGGCTGACCGCCGTGACCGTGGTCCTGGTTCCCGTTGCAGCCTTCATCATCCAGTCCTGGCTCGTCCGGGACGTGCTCGCGACTGCGCCACACGACGCAGCCGCCCGGCTGTCGTCCGGATTCGCGGCCGCACTGCTTCTCTATGCGGCGGGATACGTGCTGTCCGTCCTGCCGCGGACCGCCGGCACTGTGCTCCGCCAGGGCATCCTCGGCTCGGGAGCCGCCATCATTGCCGCGGGAGCCGGCATCTCCGCCATGCCGTCCGAACATGTTTCAGCCGTGTACGGATCGGTGGTCCTCGCCGCCGCCCTGGCAGCTGCGGTGCGGGAGTTTCCGCGGGCGTGGCGGGAGACGGCCGGAGAAGCCGCAGCGCTGGTGGCCGCGCTGTCCGTTCAGCGGATCATTTGGTACGCCGTCGACGGCGCCGGTTGGTTCTGGTTCCTGCAGTACTGGGTGGTGGTCCTGGCCGCCCTTGCCGCCTACGAGTACCGGCGGGGCCGCGGGCAGCGCGGCACTGCCGTCCTGGCCGCGTCGGCTGGGCTGCTTTCCTGCACGGGTGTCAGCAGCATTGTCAGCGCAGATGCCACCGAGCAGGTGTGGGCGCTGGTGGCCCATGCCGGGCTTTTGGGGTTCGGCGTCCTGACCAACAGGCGCCTGTTCACTGTGTGGGGAGCAGCGGGCGTGGCCCTGGCGGTGCTCTGGTACCTGCGCGGCTACACGTTCCTGCTCCTGGCACTGCTCGCGGCGGCACTGATCGCGCTGGCGGTTTGGCGCCTGACCCGCGTACGCGCCGACGCCGCCGGGGAGACCGGAAGCTAGGGCGCCGGCCGGCTGGTCTATTATCGACAGATGGAATTATTGATTATTCTCGCTGTGGTCGTGGCCGTTGTCGGCACCGTTGCGTGGGGCAGGCGGCATTTCCGCCGCGAGATCGACCGTGCCAAGCGCATTCGACGGTCCAACCGCGGAGACAGGCCCTAGGAGCCGGGGCGCCGCGCGGATCCCGCGGTTTTCCGTGGGTCGGGCGCTGCGCTAGACTGGAGACCGTTGACTTGCCGGTGATTGCTGAACCGATCATTGCGTGATCGATGAATTGCCGGAAACTTTGAACAACGGAACATGCTGCAGGCGCCGCGGAGCATCGCGGCCAGCCAGTCGCAGGCGGCCGCCGGATTGGCGGAATCGCCGTGATTCTGGCAGACTGGAGAAGTTGTTCAAGCGCTTTTGTGCCCACATATGCTCGTTCGGCCGGTTCAACCGGCAGGCAGCACATGATGAGATGTCGTCCCGGTCAGGATAATGCCTGACGCAGGGTCGAGTCCTTCAGGGGAAAAGCCCATATATAACCCGCCCCCAATCTTGCCCTGGGTCTCGCAGATGAAGAATCCGCGACACGCCCGAGCGCGGGGGTCGGAGCCTCGGCAGGGTGAGGAACCCGGATTTATCCGGATTCAGTCTGTTGGAGGAGTGCCAGGCCGTAAAGGCAGCTAGGTACAAAAACTGTACAGAGAGCAATACTCGAAGAAAGAGGCACGACGCCATGGCGGGACAAAAAATCCGCATCCGGCTGAAGTCGTATGACCACGAGGTCATCGACGTATCAGCACGGAAGATCGTTGAGACGGTCACGCGTGCAGGCGCAACGGTAGTAGGCCCCGTGCCGCTGCCCACGGAAAAGAACGTGTACTGCGTTATCCGTTCGCCGCACAAGTACAAGGACAGCCGCGAGCACTTTGAAATGCGCACGCACAAGCGTCTGATCGACATCATTGACCCCACGCCTAAGGCCGTTGATTCGCTCATGCGTCTCGACCTGCCGGCAGACGTGAACATCGAAATCAAGCTGTAGGGGGGGAGCGGATACTTATGTCTACTTCACTTACACGCCAGGTCAAGGGCCTTCTGGGCACCAAGCTGGGCATGACCCAGGTCTGGGACGAGAACAACAAGCTCATCCCCGTCACCGTCGTTCAGGCTGACTCGAACGTCATTACACAGCTGCGCAACGCGGAAAGGGACGGCTACACGGCCGTTCAGATCGGCTACGGCCAGATCGACCCGCGCAAGGTGACCAAGCCGCTGGCCGGCCACTTTGAAAAGGCAGGCGTTACGCCTCGCCGTCACGTTGTCGAACTGCGCACCTCTGACGCCGACACCTACGAGCTGGGCCAGGAACTCTCTGTTGAGATTTTCGAAGCCGGCCAGAAGGTCGACGTCACCGGAACCTCCAAGGGCAAGGGCTTCGCCGGTGTCATGAAGCGTCACGGCTTCCACGGCGTCGGTGCCTCCCACGGTGCACACAAGAACCACCGTAAGCCCGGTTCCATTGGTGGCGCATCCACCCCGGGCCGCGTCTTCAAGGGTATGCGGATGGCTGGCCGTATGGGCGCCGTCCGCCACACCACAATGAACCTCACGGTTCACGGTGTGGATGCCGAGAAGTCGCTGCTGCTGATCAAGGGTGCCGTTCCCGGCGCCCGCGGCCAGGTCGTCCTCGTACGCACCGCCGTGAAGGGAGCTTAGTCTCATGGCTAACGAAACCACTGTTGAATTCCCCGCAGCGCTCTTCGACGTTCAGACGAACGTTCCTCTTCTGCACCAGGTAGTAGTTGCTCAGCTTGCAGCTGCCCGCCAAGGTACGCACAAGACGAAGACCCGCGCAGAGGTCTCCGGTGCAGGCCGCAAGCCGTTCAAGCAGAAGGGTACCGGCCGCGCCCGTCAGGGTTCCATCCGTGCTCCTCACATGACCGGTGGTGGCGTCGTCCACGGACCGACACCCCGCGACTACAGCCAGCGCACCCCCAAGAAGATGATTGCCGCCGCACTGCGCGGGGCTCTCTCCGACCGGGCACGCAACGGCCGCATCCACGTGCTGGAAACCCTGGTAGCCGGCGAAACGCCGTCGACCAAGGCTGCACGCGATTCGCTGCGTTCACTTTCCGACCGCAAGAACATGCTCGTTGTCATCGAGCGCGCCAATGATGTTGCCGCACTGTCCGTGCGCAACCTCACCGATGTTCACGTGATCTACGTAGATCAGCTGAACACCTACGACGTGCTTGTTGCCGATGACGTGGTCTTCACCAAGGCTGCCTACGACGAGTTCGTCGGCAAGAACACTGTCAAGGAGGACGCCAAGTGAGCGCGACCACCGCTAAGGACCCTCGCGACGTGGTGCTGGCACCCGTCGTTTCGGAAAAGAGCTACGGCCTGATCGACGAAGGTAAGTACACCTTCCTGGTCGACCCCCGCTCCAACAAGACCGAGATCAAGCTGGCCGTGGAGAAAATCTTCTCCGTCAAGGTCGACTCGATCAACACCATCAATCGTGCCGGTAAGCGCAAGCGGACCAAGTTCGGATGGGGACAGCGCAAGAACACCAAGCGCGCCATTGTCACCCTGAAAGACGGCACAATCGACATCTTCGGCGGTCCGCTCAGCTAGGGCGGAGACCACTTTAACGAGGAAATAAATAATGGGAATCCGTAAATACAAGCCGACTACACCGGGCCGTCGCGGCTCGAGTGTCGCCGACTTCACCGAAATCACGCGGTCGACGCCGGAAAAGTCGTTGGTACGCCCGCTGCCCAAAAAGGGTGGACGTAACAACACCGGTAAGATCACGACCAGGCACAAGGGTGGTGGACACAAGCGTCAGTACCGTCTGATCGACTTCCGCCGCCACGACAAGGACGGCGTCGACGCTCGCGTTGCCGAGATCGAATACGATCCGAACCGTACCGCTCGCATTGCACTGCTGCACTACGTTGATGGCACCAAGCGTTACATCATCGCCCCGAACAAGCTCAAGCAGGGCGACCACGTAGAGGCCGGCGCCGGCGCTGATATCAAGCCCGGCAACAACCTGCCCCTGCGCAACATCCCCGTGGGTACCACCATCCACGCCGTTGAACTGCGTCCGGGCGGCGGTGCCAAGATGGCCCGCTCCGCCGGTGCATCGGTTCAGCTTGTTGCCAAGGAAGGCCGCTTCGCCCAGCTGCGTCTGCCTTCCGGCGAAATCCGCAACGTCGACGCGCGCTGCCGCGCCACCATCGGCGAGGTCGGCAACGCCGAGCAGTCCAACATCAACTGGGGTAAGGCCGGCCGTATGCGCTGGAAGGGCGTACGCCCGACCGTCCGCGGTGTCGCCATGAACCCGGTCGACCACCCGCACGGTGGTGGTGAAGGTAAGACCTCCGGTGGACGCCACCCGGTCAACCCGAATGGTAAGCGCGAAGGCCGCACACGCCGCCCCAATAAAGAGAGCGACAACCTCATTGTGCGTCGCCGTCGTTCCGGCAAGAACAAGCGATAGGAGCCTGGAAACATGCCACGCAGCCTGAAGAAAGGCCCCTTCGTCGACCAGCACCTGTTCCTTAAGGTAGCGGCCGAAAACGAAAAGGGCACCAAGAACGTCATCAAGACGTGGTCCCGTCGTTCGATGATCATCCCCGACATGCTCGGGCACACGATCGCCGTACACGATGGACGTAAGCACATTCCGGTGTTTGTCACGGAGTCGATGGTCGGGCACAAGCTCGGCGAATTCGCCCTGACGCGGACATTCCGCGGCCATGTGAAGGACGACCGCAAGGGCAAGCGCCGCTAGGCGCTGCTCTTTCGGCAGAAGACGAGAGAAGGAAAGCAATGGAAGCCAAGGCAATTGCGCGTCATATCCGCGTAACGCCTATGAAGGCCCGGCGCGTCGTCAACCTTGTTCGTGGCAAGCAAGCGAATGAGGCAATGGCAATTCTGAAGTTTGCCCCCCAGGCAGCATCGGAGCCGGTACTTAAGGTAGTTCAGTCGGCCATGGCCAACGCACGTGTCCTCGCGGACCGTGACGGCGTGGCCTTCGACGAGGGTGACCTCTTCATCAGCGATGCATTCGTTGACGAAGGGCCCACCATGAAGCGGTTCCAGCCCCGTGCACAGGGCCGCGCATACCGCATCAACAAGCGGACCAGCCACGTCACCGTGGTTGTTGCAACCCCCAAGATCGAGGAGGAACGCTAAGTGGGACAGAAGGTTAACCCGCACGGGTTCCGACTCGGCATTACCACTGACCATGTGTCGCACTGGTTTGCTGACAGCAACAAGCCGGGCCAGCGCTACAAGGACTTCGTCCGCGAGGACATCAAGATCCGCCAGCTCATGTCTACGGGCATGGACCGCGCCGGCATCGCCAAGGTTGAGATCGAGCGCACCCGCGACCGTGTCCGCGTGGATATCCACACGGCCCGCCCGGGTATCGTTATCGGCCGCCGCGGCGCCGAAGCAGACCGCATCCGCGGCGAGCTGGAGAAGCTCACGGGCAAGCAGGTTCAGCTGAACATCCTCGAGGTCAAGAACCCCGAGATGGAAGCTCAGCTTGTTGCCCAGGGCGTTGCTGAGCAGCTCTCTTCCCGCGTGGCTTTCCGCCGTGCGATGAAGAAGGCCATCCAGTCCGCACAGCGTGCCGGCGCCAAGGGTATCCGTATCCAGTGCTCCGGTCGTCTGGGCGGCGCTGAAATGAGCCGTTCCGAGTTCTACCGCGAAGGCCGTGTGCCCCTGCACACCCTCCGCGCGCAGATCGATTACGGTTTCTTCGAAGCCAAGACCACCTTCGGCCGCATCGGCGTGAAGGTCTGGATCTACAAGGGCGACGTCACCGCTAAGGAACTGGCTGCACAGCAGGCTGCTGCACCGTCCCGCGGCCGCTCCAGCGACCGTCCGGGCCGCGGCCCGGCCGACCGCGGAGACCGCGGCGGCGAGCGTCGTCGTCGTCCCGAGCGTGGCGACAAGGCCGCCGCGCCTGCTGTTGCAGAGGCTCCGGCCGCTGAGGCAGCTGCCCCCGCAGCAGAAGGAGGACAGGCTTAAATGCTTATCCCACGTCGAGTCAAGTTCCGTAAGCAGCACCACCCGGGTCGTTCCGGCGCTGCAACCGGCGGCACTGCAGTCAGCTTCGGCGAGTGGGGCATCCAGGCTTTGACGCCTGCGTATGTCACCAACCGCCAGATTGAAGCTGCCCGTATTGCCATGACGCGCCACATCAAGCGCGGCGGAAAGGTCTGGATCAACATCTACCCGGACCGTCCGCTGACGAAGAAGCCTGCCGAAACCCGCATGGGTTCCGGTAAGGGTTCTCCGGAGTGGTGGGTTGCAAACGTCAAGCCGGGCCGGGTTCTCTTTGAGATCTCCGGTGTAAGTGAAGAGGTAGCTCGTGAGGCCCTGCGCCTGGCGATCCATAAGCTGCCGTTGAAGGCACGCATTGTGCGTCGCGAGGGTGGTGAATAGAAATGGCAATTGGTTCAAAGGAACTGGCACCGAAGCAGCTGGATGGCTTCGATAAGGACCGTCTCGTCGAGGAACTTCGCAAGGCCAAGGAAGAACTGTTCAACCTCCGCTTCCAGTCCGCAACCGGTCAGCTGGAAAGCCACGGCCGTCTGCGCGTAGTGAAGCGCGACATCGCACGCATCTACACGGTGCTGCGTGAGCGCGAGCTGGGGATTCGTCCCGAGGTCGTTGCTCCCGTCGAGGAAGCAGCTCCTGCAAAGGCAGCGAAGAAGTCCAAGAAGAAGGCTACCGAGTCTGAAGCTCCGGCCGAGGTCGCTGAGGATGATGCCAAATGAGTGAAAACAAGAATGAGGCAGCAGTGACAACTGACGCAAACGGAGCCGATGCCCGCGGGTACCGGAAGACCGCACGCGGCTACGTGGTCTCTGACAAGATGGAAAAAACCATCGTTGTTCAGGTTGAAGACCGCGTCAAGCACGCCCTGTACGGAAAGGTGCTTCGCCGCACCTCGAAGCTCAAGGCCCACGACGAGCAGAATGCTGCCGGCGTTGGAGACCTCGTGCTGATCGCCGAAACCCGGCCGCTCTCCGCTACAAAGCGGTGGCGCCTGGTCGAGATCCTCGAGAAGGCCAAGTAACTAAAGCAGTACATCCGGCCGGCCCGCCGGTGAGCCGCTCCCAGTAGGGAAAGGCTCGCCGGCAACCGCCCACCGGCGACAGGGCCCCGGCCGCGTTATCATCCGATTTCGCATCCGGGGCCCTTTCGCGATAAACTTGAAATCTTGTCTGTGCGGTGCGGAAGTGTGTCCAGTTTTGGGCGCGGCATCCTCACCGCCGTATGAGACAAAAGCCCGATAATCTTGTTCGGCACGTTGCCGCGGTCCGCCGCGGCGCAGCCCCCAGCGGGGGAGTGCTGAGTACCAGTATTACGGGGTCCACCCATATCCGTTCCGCCAGGCTCAGTTCTGAGAACCGGCGCGACGACAGGAGTTATAAGTGATTCAGCAGGAGTCGCGGCTTAAGGTCGCCGACAACACTGGTGCCAAGGAAATCTTGACCATCCGTGTTCTCGGTGGATCCGGACGTCGCTACGCAGGCATTGGCGACACCATTGTTGCCACCGTCAAGGATGCAATTCCCGGCGGCAACGTCAAAAAGGGCGATGTGGTTAAGGCCGTCATCGTTCGCACCAAGAAGGAACGCCGTCGCCAGGACGGTTCCTACATCAAGTTCGATGAGAACGCTGCAGTGATCTTGAAGAATGACGGAGACCCCCGTGGTACCCGCATCTTCGGCCCGGTCGGCCGCGAGCTTCGCGACAAGAAGTTCATGAAGATCATTTCGCTGGCTCCGGAGGTGCTGTAGTCCATGGCAAAAATCAAAAAGGGTGACCTCGTTCAGGTCATCAGCGGTGCAACTGCTGCCCGCGGCGGAGACCGCGGCAAGCAGGGCAAGGTTCTGAAGGTTTACACCGACACGAACCGCGTCCTGGTTGAAGGCGTCAACACTGTCAAGAAGCACACCAAGGTCGGCCAGTCCTCCAAGGGCTCGAAGACCGGTGGCATCGAGATTGTCGAAGCTCCCCTCCACGTTTCCAACGTCGCAATCGTTGACCCGGAAACGAAGAAGCCGACCCGCGTTGGCTACCGTCAGGAAATCGTCGAAAAAGACGGCCGTGAGCGCACTGTGCGTATCCGCGTCGCCAAGGGCTCTGGGAAGGACCTCTAATGACTGAGACCGTCACCAAGACCGTCCCCCGTCTGAAGACCCGCTACGCAGCGGAGATCAAGAAGACCCTGCAGGACGAATTCAACTACGCTAACGTCAACCAGGTTCCCCGCCTTGTCAAGGTGGTTGTGAACATGGGTGTTGGAGATGCCGCTAAGGACTCCAAGCTCATTGACGGTGCAGTCAAGGACCTGACCCAGATCACGGGTCAGAAGCCTCAGGTCACGAAGGCCCGCAAGTCGATCGCACAGTTCAAGCTGCGCGAAGGCATGCCCATCGGCTGCCACGCAACTCTGCGTGGAGACCGCATGTGGGAATTCGTCGATCGCCTGGTTACCCTGGCGCTGCCGCGTATCCGCGACTTCCGCGGCCTGAACGGCAAGCAGTTCGACGGCAACGGCAACTACACGTTCGGTCTGACCGAACAGTCGATGTTCCACGAAATCGATCAGGACAAGATTGATCGCGTTCGCGGCATGGACATCACCGTGGTTACCACCGCAAAGACCGATGACGAGGGACGCGCGCTGCTGAAGGCGCTCGGCTTCCCGTTTACATCCGAAGATTAATTACTACGTAACAGGTCCGACGGACCTCTCCTCAGGTGCGCCTGAGTCGGAGCTCCGCAGGAAACCGTTACGAGGGAGGGCAAGAGCCCAATGACAATGACAGATCCTGTCGCAGACATGCTTACGCGTCTGCGCAATGCAAACTCGGCATATCACGATACCGTGTCCATGCCTTACAGCAAGCTCAAGGCGCGCGTCGCTGACATCCTGAAGGCCGAGGGCTACATCGCCGGCTGGAAGGAAGAAGAGGCCGTCGTCGGCAAGAAGCTGACCCTTGATCTCAAATTCGGTCCGAACCGCGAGCGTTCCATCGCCGGCGTGCGTCGTATCTCCAAGCCCGGTCTGCGCGTTTACGCAAAGTCCACCAACCTGCCGCGCGTTCTCGGTGGTCTGGGAATCGCAATCCTGTCGACGTCGTCAGGTCTCCTGACCGACCGCCAGGCCGCCAAGAAGGGTGTAGGTGGGGAAGTCCTCGCCTACGTCTGGTAGCAGGGAAGGGAAAGAAAAATGTCACGTATTGGACGTCTGCCCATCCCGGTTCCTGCCGGAGTAGAAATTGCCGTTGACGGCAACCTCGTATCCGTCAAGGGTGCCAAGGGCGAGCTGAGCCACACTGTGCCCAGCCCGATCACTGTCACGCTCGACGACAGCACCATCACCGTTGCCCGCCCGAACGACGAGCGCGAATCCCGTGCCCTTCACGGCCTGACCCGCACCCTGATCAGCAACATGATCACCGGTGTGACCGAAGGCTACAAGAAGGACCTGGAAATCGTCGGCACCGGTTACCGCGTGCAGGCCAAGGGAGCGGACCTCGAGTTCGCCCTGGGCTACAGCCACCCGGTTCCGGTCACGGCACCCGAGGGCATCACGCTTACCGTCGTGGGTCCCACGAAGGTCACAGTGTCCGGCATCGACAAGCAGCAGGTGGGCGAGGTTTCGGCCAACATCCGCAAGCTGCGCAAGCCCGATCCCTACAAGGGCAAGGGTATTCGTTATGCCGGCGAGATTGTCCGCCGCAAGGTCGGAAAGGCTGGTAAGTAACCATGGCCATCAGCATTAATAAGAAGCGCAATTCCAAGAGCAAGTCGGCTGCGCGTAACCGCCGCCAGCTTCGCATCCGCAAGCGGATCTCCGGTACCGCGGCTCGTCCGCGCCTGGTTGTTAACCGCTCGGCCCGCCACGTATTCGTCCAGGTTGTCGATGACATCCGCGGCGTTACCGTGGCATCGGCTTCCACCATGGAAGCCGACCTGCGCGCACTGGAAGGCGACAAAACCGCCAAGTCCAAGCGTGTTGGCGAGCTCGTTGCAGAGCGTGCGAAGGCTGCCGGCGTAGAAGCCGTTGTCTTCGACCGCGGTGGCAACCGCTACCACGGCCGCATCGCGGCCGTTGCTGACGGCGCACGTGAAGGTGGGCTGTCACTGTGACCGAGGTTAACAAGGAAAAGGAAAACCAGGTGACTGAAGCTACAGCTGCGCAGGCAACTGAGACCAAGGACGCCGCAGCTCCCGCCACTGACGACCGCCGCGGCGGCCGCAAGGGCGAGCAGCGCTCCGACCGTGGAGGCCGCGGCGAACGCGGTGGCCGCGGTGGCCGCGACGGCGGACGCAACGATGAGAAGGACAAGTTCATTGAACGCGTCGTGACCATCAACCGCGTTGCCAAGGTCGTCAAGGGTGGTCGTCGCTTCAGCTTCACCGCCCTGGTAGTTGTCGGTGACGGCAACGGCATGGTCGGTGTTGGTTACGGCAAGGCCAAGGAAGTTCCCTCCGCTATCGCGAAGGCCGTTGAAGAAGCCAAGAAGACTTTCTTCCGCGTCCCGCGCATCGGTGGAACCATTCCCCACCTGGTCCAGGGTGAAGCTGCTGCAGGCGTCGTCCTGCTGCGTCCGGCTTCCCCGGGTACCGGTGTTATCGCCGGTGGTCCGGTCCGCGCCATTCTCGAATGCGCCGGAATCCACGACGTTCTGTCCAAGTCGCTCGGGTCCTCCAACGCCATCAACATCGTGCACGCCACGGTTGATGCGCTGAAGCGCCTCGAAGAGCCTCAGGCAGTGGCTGCACGCCGCGGCCTGCCGCTGGACGAGGTTGTGCCTGCCGCGATGCTCCGCAACATGCAGAAGGCAGGTGCCTGATGACTACTCCGAAGAACGTTGCCGTCAGCACGGCAAAACTGAAGATCACCCAGATCAAGTCCACCATCGGTGGTAAGCAGAATCAGAAGGACACGCTGCGCTCATTGGGCCTGCGACGCATCGGTGCTACCACCGTTCGCACCGCAGACGCCGTGACCGTTGGCATGATCAACACGGTTCCGCACCTCGTGAAGGTTGAGGAGGCGAATTAACATGGCCGAAGAAAACAACAACGAACACGCGCTGAAGGTTCATCACCTGCGTCCGGCACCCGGTGCCAAGACGGCCAAAACCCGTGTTGGCCGCGGTGAAGGTTCCAAGGGTAAGACTGCAGGCCGCGGTATGAAGGGCACCAAGGCCCGTTACCAGGTCAAGGCCGGTTTCGCCGGTGGCCAGCTGCCGCTGCACATGCGTCTGCCGAAGCTTCGCGGCTTCAAGAACCCGTTCCGTGTCGAGTTCCAGGTTGTAAACCTGGACAAGATCTCGGAGCTGTTCCCCGAAGGCGGCGAGATCACGGTTGCTGATCTGGTTGCCAAGGGCGCCGTTCGCAAGAACCAGCCCGTCAAGGTTCTGGGCACCGGCGACATCACCGTCAAGGTGAATGTCACGGCCGATGCCTTCTCCGCCAGTGCGGCAGAGAAGATCGCTGCAGCAGGCGGAACGACAACGGCGCTCTAAGCACCGTGTCCGTTTCGCGCAACGACTTTCGGCGGCCGGGCAACCGGCCGCCGGCAGTCCGCTGCGCTGCTCTCAGAACGACGACTAAACTCCTGGCGGGCCGCCTGTCGGCCCGCCGGGGGTTTAGTTTGTTTTAAGGCACTACCCCGCCGCGGGCTTCGTTAACGTTCTACGGGGTCAGAGCGGCTAGACTCTGTTTTTGTTACCAGTCCAATCGGACTCACCTACTTCAGATCTCATTCAGGAGGACGCTTGCTTAGCGCTATTGGCCGGGCTTTCCGGACGCCAGACCTGCGACGCAAGCTGTTGTTTACGCTGGGAATCATCACTATCTTCCGCATGGGTGCTTTTATCCCGGCCCCGGGTGTTGACTACGGCAATGTGCAGCAGTGCTTGGCTCTGGGTGCCACCTCGGGTGGCCTCTACGAATTCGTTAACCTCTTTAGCGGCGGCGCCCTGCTGCAGGTCTCCATCTTTGCCCTGGGCATCATGCCGTACATCACCGCCAGCATCATTGTTCAGCTGCTGCGCGTCGTGATCCCCCACTTCCAGGCACTCTATGAGGAAGGCGCACAGGGCCAGTCGAAACTGACGCAGTACACCCGGTACCTGACCATCGCCCTGGGCCTGCTCAACGCCACCACCGTCGTCTCGCTGGCCCGCACCGGAGCGCTGTTCAACAACGCCTGCTCCGTGCCGATCATCCCGGACGACAACATCATCACGGTCCTGCTGCTGATCATCACGTTGACCGCCGGTACCGGCCTCATCATGTGGATGGGTGAACTGGTCACCGAAAAGGGTGTCGGCAACGGCATGTCGCTGCTGATCTTCACCTCGATCGCCGCCGGTTTCCCGAGCTCCCTCGGAGCCATTCTCAGCGCCCAGGGCTGGACGGTGTTCCTGGCTGTCCTCGCCGTCGGCATCCTGGTGGTCGCCCTCGTGATCTTCGTGGAGCAGTCCCAGCGCCGGATTCCGGTGCAGTACGCCAAGCGCATGGTCGGTCGGAAGACGGTAGGCGGCACCAACACCTACATTCCGATCAAGGTGAACATGGCCGGCGTCATCCCCGTGATCTTCGCTTCCTCGATGCTTTACCTGCCGTCGCTGATTGCCCAGTTCAACACGCCCTCCACCGGCACCCCGCCGGAATGGGTCGTCTGGATCAACAACTACCTCACCAGCGGCGACCATCCGTTCTACATGGCGCTCTACTTCCTGATGATCGTGTTCTTCACGTACTTCTACGTGTCGATCACGTTCAACCCGGAGGAAGTCTCCGAGAACATGAAGAAATACGGCGGCTTCATCCCGGGCATCCGGGCCGGCCGCCCCACCGCCGAATACCTGCAGTATGTGCTCTCCCGCATCACTCTGCCCGGCGCTCTCTACTTGGGGTTTGTAGCCCTGATTCCGCTAATCGCCCTGGTACTGGTCGGAGCGAATGCGAACTTCCCGTTCGGCGGAACCTCGATCCTCATCATGGTTGGTGTGGGACTTGAAACAGTCAAACAAATTGACGCGCAACTGCAGCAACGTCACTACGAAGGGTTATTGCGATGACAAGAATGCTCATTATCGGGCCTCCCGGCGCCGGTAAAGGAACACAGGCCGCCCGGATCTCGGACCGGCTTGGTGTCACTGCAATCTCCACGGGCGACATCTTCCGCGCCAACGTCAAGAACGAGACGCCGCTGGGCCTGGAAGCCAAGAAGTACATCGACGCCGGAAACTTCGTGCCGGACAGCGTCACCAATGACATGGTGCGCGCCCGGCTGCTCGAAGACGACGTCGCCGACGGCTTCCTCCTGGACGGCTACCCGCGCACCGCCGCGCAGGTCGAAGAACTCGACGACATCCTGGCCAGCAAGGGCCAGAAGCTCGACGTCGTCCTGCAGCTGACCGCCGACGACGAAGAGCTCGTGGAACGCCTGCTGAAGCGGGCGCAGATCGAAGGCCGCGCCGACGACAACGAAGACGTCATCCGGCACCGCCTGGGCCTCTACAAGGCCCAGACCGCCGACGTCGTCGCCAGCTATGACCAGCGCGGCATCGTGGCTCGGGTCGACGGGCTGGGCGGCATCGACGATGTCACCGAGCGCGTCATGGAAGTCCTCAAGGATATTAGCTAAAGAGTTAGAAGAGATATGTTCGGCCAGCCTCGAATTGAATACAAAACCAACGCGCAGATGCGCACCATGCGGGAGGCCGGGCTCGTTCTGATCCGGGCCCTCGATGCGGCGGTTGACGCCGCGGTGGTGGGGGCAACCACCGCGGATGTCGATGCGGTTTTCGCCGCGGTGCTTCGGGAAGCGGGGGCAACCTCGAATTTCCTCGGCTACCACGGGTATCCGGCCACCGTCTGCGTGTCAGTGAATGAGGAAGTCGTTCACGGCATTCCGGGGGAGCGCATCCTCAAAGACGGGGACATCCTCTCCATCGACGGCGGCGCCGTCGTTGGCGGATGGCATTCGGATTCGGCACGCACGGTGATTGTCGGCACCGCTGATCCCGAGGACCAGCGCCTGTCCGAGGTCACCGAAGCGGCCATGTGGCACGGCATTGCCGCCGCCGCCAAGGGCCGTTTCGTTGGCGACATCGGTGCGGCCATTGACGACTACGTCTCCAGCGTTCCCGGCAAGCCGCTGGGAATCCTGGAGGACTATGTCGGCCACGGCATCGGAACCGAAATGCACCAGGCACCGGATGTGCTCAACTACCGGACCTCGCACAACGGTCCGAAGCTGCGGCCCGGGCTGTGCCTGGCGATCGAGCCGATGCTGGTCCGCGGCAAGATCGAAACGCTCACGCTGGAGGACGACTGGACGGTGGTGACCACCGACGGCTCGCGCGCCTCCCAGTGGGAGCATTCGGTCGCGATTCACGACAAGGGAATCTGGGTCCTGACTTCGCCCGACGGCGGTGCCTCCCGGCTCGCGCCGCTGGGCGTCACGCCGGTCCCCATTCCCTCGGACTGACACGACCGGTCCCGTGGTGCTGCCGGCCTTCCCCGGATCGGCGGAACGATTTAACATATCGGGACCCTTCGAGTAGAGTTATCTGTTGGTTGTCTCTACATTCGTGCCCTTTTCCAAGCATGTGCGCCGTGTCAAAACGGTTCCTGCGCGGTAGATGCGCAGGAAGCACCGGGGAGAACCACAGACAAAAACCGCCCTTCGAGCATACGAGGGGCACAGACGTTAGCGGAGGATATGGCCAAGAAAGACGGCGTCATTGAGATTGAGGGCTCGGTCAACGAAGCCCTGCCCAACGCGATGTTCCGCGTTGAGCTGGCCAATGGCCACATTGTGCTCGCACACATCTCGGGAAAGATGCGTCAACACTACATTCGCATCCTCCCCGGAGACCGCGTTGTGGTGGAACTCAGCCCGTACGACCTCACTCGGGGCCGTATCGTCTACCGCTACAAGTAAGAACCGCTGCATCGGCAGGCTGTGTCCCGGACAAGTGGGACGCCGGCTGCGAGCGGCTTAACCCTGCAACCACGCAAAGGATAACCATGAAGGTCCAGCCGAGCGTCAAGCAGATCTGCGATAAGTGCAAGGTGATTCGCCGTAACGGTCGAGTCATGGTGATCTGCGAGAACCCGCGCCACAAGCAGCGCCAGGGCTAATTTCCTGCTCTCAGGGACAGCCCACGCGTAGTAGTAATTGAATATGGCAGTGCAGCGTTGATACGCGTAACGCATACCCCCGGCCCGGAGGCCGGGGACCTGGCAACAGGGATGCACTGCTTCAGACCTCCGGTGACACAAAAGGAGAACCGCCGATATGGCACGTCTCGCTGGCGTTGACATTCCCCGCGAAAAGCGGGTTGTGATTGCGCTTACTTATATCTACGGCGTGGGTAAGACCCGTGCAGACCAGACCCTGGCAGAGACCGGCATCAGCCCGGAAACTCGCGTCAAGGACCTCACGGATGCTGAACTCGTTCAGCTGCGTGACTACATCGAGGGCAACTTCAAGGTTGAGGGTGACCTCCGCCGCGAGGTAGCCGCCGACATTCGCCGCAAGGTTGAAATCGGCAGCTACCAGGGTATCCGCCACCGTCGTGGCATGCCCGTACACGGCCAGCGCACGAAGACCAACGCTCGTACCCGCAAGGGCCCGAAGCGTACGGTTGCCGGTAAGAAGAAGGCCGCCCGCTAAACCTAGCGGTGTGAGGCCATGGCCCCTCGCGGGCCACCTAAACCAAACTCTTTGTAGGAGAAGTAATGCCCCCCAAGACTCGTGGAGCGGTCCGCAAACCGCGTCGCAAGGATAAGAAGAATATCGCGCTTGGCCAGGCGCATATCAAGAGCACTTTTAACAACACCATCGTTTCCATCACGGATCCGTCGGGTGCTGTTATCTCATGGGCTTCCGCCGGTGAGGTTGGCTTCAAGGGCTCGCGTAAGTCCACCCCGTTCGCTGCGCAGATGGCTGCTGAAGCCGCTGCAAAGCGCGCCCAGGAGCACGGCGTCCGCAAGGTCGACGTCTTCGTAAAGGGTCCGGGTTCAGGCCGCGAAACCGCCATCCGTTCGCTCCAGGCCACCGGCCTGGAGGTTGGCTCCATTTCGGATGTCACCCCGAGCGCGCACAACGGCTGCCGTCCTCCGAAGCGCCGCCGCGTTTAAGCAGCACTGCGGTACCGGTTGTATCCGGCGGGCGGTCCATCCTTCGGGGCGGGCCGCCCATCGGACGCCTCCGGCTCCGGGCACGTGGCTGCTAGCCGTCCAAGACGCCCGCGGAAGACCCGTCGTCGTCGTTTCCACCATTTGTGTTGCGTCATATAGCGGACGCTCGCTGAAAGGAAATGCAAGTGCTCATTGCACAGCGCCCTACCCTCACTGAAGAAGTCGTAGCTGACAACCGCTCGCGGTTCATCATTGAACCGCTGGAACCCGGTTTCGGCTACACCCTTGGCAACTCCCTTCGCCGTACGCTCCTGTCCTCGATCCCCGGTGCTGCAGTAACCAGCATTCGGCTCGAAGGCGTGCTGCACGAGTTCACCACGGTTCCGGGCGTGAAGGAAGATGTCACCGAGATCATCCTGAACGTCAAGAACCTGTCGGTCTCCTCCGAGCACGACGAACCCGTTGTCGCCTACCTGCGCAAGCAGGGTCCCGGCGTCGTGACGGCTGCGGACATCGCTCCGCCGGCCGGCGTGGAGTTCCACAACCCGGATCTGCACATTGCCACCCTGAATTCGAAGGGCAAGTTCGAACTCGAGCTGACCATCGAACGCGGGCGCGGCTACGTTTCCGCCAGCCAGAACAAGTCCGGTGACCAGGAAATCGGCCGTATTCCGGTCGACTCCATCTACTCACCGGTCCTGAAGGTGACCTTCCGCGTGGAGGCCACCCGTGTTGAACAGCGCACCGACTTCGATCGCTTGATCGTTGACGTTGAGACCAAGGATGCCATTGCACCCCGCGACGCCGTCGCGTCCGCCGGCACCACCCTGGTTGAACTGTTTGGCTTGGCTCGCGAACTGAACAGCGCTGCTGAAGGTATCGAAATTGGTCCGAGCCCGACGGATGCCGCACTGGCAGCCGACATGGCCCTGCCGATCGAAGACCTTGAGCTGACCGTGCGTTCCTACAACTGCCTCAAGCGTGAAGGCATCCACACTGTGGGTGAACTCGTTGCCCGCTCCGAGGCTGACCTGATGGACATTCGCAACTTCGGTGCAAAGTCCATTGATGAGGTAAAGGCAAAGCTGGTCGAGCTTGGTTTGTCCCTGAAGGATTCCCCTCCCGGATTTGACCTGGCCGCCCGTGCCGCAGCTATTGAAGAGGACGAGTCCGAATACTCGGACGACGAGCTCTAACACACGCAAAATTTTGCCGTCCGGGCCCAAGCCCGGTGCGGCACCGTTTGAGGAGAAAATGTAATGCCTACACCCACCAAGGGTAAGCGCCTCGGAGGCAGCCCGGCCCACCAGCGGCTGATGCTTGCGAACCTGGCTGCCCAGCTGTTCGAGCACAAGCAGATCACCACCACGGTGACGAAGGCCAAGCGCCTGCGTCCCTACGCCGAGCGCCTGATCACGTTCGCAAAGCGCGGAGACCTGTCTTCACGCCGCCGCGTCCTGGGCCTGATCTCGGACAAGGGCATCGTCCACGAGCTCTTCACCGACATTGCTCCGGCAGTCGAGAAGCGCGACGGCGGCTACACCCGCATCACGAAGATCGGCAACCGCAAGGGCGACAACGCTCCCATGGCTGTCATCGAACTGGTTCTCGAGCCCGTCTCGGCCAAGCAGGCCGTAGTGGCCGAAGCCGAAACCGCTGCAGCCGTTGCTGCTCCGGCGCCGGTTGAAGAATCCGCTGAGTCCGCCGACTCTGCTGATTCCGCTGAGTCTGCCGATTCGGCCGAGTCCGCTGAGTCTGCCGATTCCGCTGACGAAGCAGTGGAGACTGAAGAGAAGAAGTAATTTTTCCTTCAGCTCCGTGTCCCTTAATATTGAGGGCATGAGTATCGAAAGGCCCGCCGCGCCATCACTGGACGGCGGGCTTTTTCGTGTCCGGATGGATCTCTCCTACGACGGCGCCTCGTTTTACGGGTGGGCCGTCCAGGATGACCTTCCCACCATCCAGGGCACCCTTGAGGCGGCCCTGGAGGTCCTGGTCCGGCGCCCGATCCGGCTGACGGTCGCCGGCCGGACGGATTCGGGCGTGCACGCCCGGGGGCAGGTGGTCCACTTTGACCTCACCCGCGCCGAGTGGGAGGGGCTTTCCCGGGGTGCTGCGCTGACCCCGGAGGAGGCGCTGATCCGCCGCATGAGGGGGATCCTGAACAAGGACCTCACCATGCCGCTGCGCAAGGCCAAGGCACCCAAACGGGTCATCCACGCCATGGAGGGCGCCATTACGGTCCACTCCGCGTCCCTGGCCCCGGAGGGCTTCGACGCCCGCTTCTCCGCCCTGTGGCGCCGCTACAGTTACCGGATCGCCGACCGCGAGGCCAGCCGTGACCCGCTCACCCGGACGGTCACGCTCTGGCACGACTTTGCGCTGGACGAGCACCGGATGAACGCCGCAGCCCAGGCGGTCCTGGGCGTGCGGGACTTCCTCTCGTACTGCAAGCCCCGCGCCAGGGCAACGACGGTCCGGGAGCTGCAGGAGTTCTCCTTCCTGAGGCGGCCCGACGGCGTGATCGAGGCTCACCTGCAAGCCGACGCCTTCTGCCACAACATGGTCCGGTCGCTCGTCGGCGGAGCCATGCTGGTCGGGGCGGGGGAGCGGACCCCCGAATGGCTGGGGGAAAGGCTGCAGGCGCGGATCAGGGATTCGAAGTCCCTGCTGGCCGCTCCCCACCCGCTGATCCTTGAAGAGGTAAGGTATCCGGCCGATGAAGAAATGCAGCGGCGGGCCGAAAGCACGCGCACCCTGCGCGCGCTGTCCGGCTTTTGACCTGACTCCGTAAGCAGGCTATTGTTTATAGTCGTTGTGCGTGTCCTACCTCGATAGGTCTATGCCCACGGGAGCGGCTCGGTTGCAGAGCCACCTGGCCCCGGGGAAATAGCCGAGTACATCAGGACCACTGGTTACATCAGTCCTCACCTGACCATCCGGTAAACGCATAGAGAAGCTGTGGCTCATATGGCCTCCATGTGAGCCGCGCCACCTAAGAAGAAGAAACGAAGGCAAAAACCGTGCGTACGTACACCCCGAAGCCCGGCGACATCAACCGCCAGTGGCACGTCATTGACGCCACCGACGTTGTCCTAGGCCGTCTTGCCAGCCAGACCGCAACACTGCTGCGCGGAAAGCACAAGCCGACCTTCGCTCCCCACATGGACATGGGCGATTTCGTCATCATCATCAACGCTGAGAAGGTAGCCCTCACCGGCGCCAAGCTCGAACAGAAGCGTGCCTACCGCCACTCGGGTTTCCCGGGCGGTCTGTCCTCCGTCAACTACGCAGAACTGCTGGAGTCGAATCCGGTACGTGCAGTTGAGAAGGCCATCCGCGGCATGCTGCCCAAGAACTCCTTGGCTGCACAGCAGATCAGCAAGCTCAAGGTCTACCGCGGTGCAGAGCACCCGCATGGAGCCCAGCAGCCCAAGACCTTCGAAATCACCCAGGTCGCCCAGTAGTTCTGGCCCGCCAACTAAAGAATTTAATCAAGGAGAATCGTGGCTCAGAACACTGAAGAGCTCAATGAAACAACCGAGGAGCTTTCCAGCTACACCTCGGAAACCCCTGATGCAGCCGAGGCTGCGGTCAAGGAACGCCCGGCCCTGACGGTCGCCGGCTCCGCCGTTGGCCGCCGCAAGCAGGCAATTGCCCGCGTGCGCGTTGTTCCGGGCACCGGCAAGTGGCTGGTAAACGGCCGCGACCTGGCTGCTTACTTCCCGAACAAGCTGCACCAGCAGGATGTCAACGAGCCGTTCAAGGTCCTCGACCTTGACGGCGCCTACGACGTCATCGCCCGCATCCACGGCGGCGGCGCTTCCGGACAGGCCGGCGCGCTGCGTCTGGGTGTTGCCCGCTCGCTGAACGAGATCGACCGCGACAACAACCGCGCGACGCTCAAGAAGGCCGGCTTCCTGACTCGTGACGCACGCGTCATTGAGCGCAAGAAGGCTGGTCTCAAGAAGGCACGCAAGGCTCCGCAGTACTCGAAGCGCTAATCCAGCGCTACACGAAGAAGCCCGTTACGGAAGTCCTCGGACTCCCGTGGCGGGCTTTTTCGTGGCAGCTGCCGGACGCTCAGCAGCTTCAACTATTTACCTGAATTACCCGTGGCCTTGGCCGTGAAACCACCTCGCAGCCTCCGGTGCTTAGTCGCCGGCGGTGCAGGAGTGGCACAATGGCCCAGTGGGCTCTCCCGCCTGAATGCCTACGGCCCCGCCCCAAGTTTGAGGATTATGTGCGATGACTAGATTGTTTGGAACCGACGGTGTCCGTGGATTGGCCAATGGCCTGATCACCGCCGAAGTGGCCTTGGGGCTGGCACAGGCGGCCGCCGTCGTTCTGGGGCACCGGCGTGTGCAGGGCGGCCGCAGGCCCGTGGCGGTAGTGGCCCGGGATCCCCGCATCAGCGGGCATTTTATTTCCGCGGCTGTGGAAGCCGGACTGGCGAGCTCCGGCATTGACGTGTTCGACGCCGGCGTCCTGCCGACTCCCGCAGCGGCCTTCCTGGTGGCTGATCTGGATGCCGATTTCGGCGTGATGATTTCCGCCTCGCACAATGCGGCTCCGGACAACGGCATCAAGTTCCTGGCCCGCGGCGGCCAGAAGCTCGACGACGCCGCCGAAGACGCCATTGAAACCGAAATGGCAAAGCCCAGCCTGCGCCCCACGGGAGCCGATGTGGGACGCATCCACCGGTTCGCCGATGCCGAGGACCGCTACGTCATCCATTTGCTGCAGACGCTGCCGAACCGGCTGGAGGGGCTGAAAGTCGTCCTGGACTGCGCCCACGGTGCTGCCAGCGGCTGCTCGCCGCAGGTCTTTGCCGACGCCGGCGCCGAGGTGGTGGTCATCGGAGCAGAGCCCGACGGCCTGAACATCAACGAGGGCTGCGGCTCCACCCATCTGGAAATGCTTCAGGCGGCAGTCCTGGAACACGGGGCCGACCTGGGCGTTGCGCATGACGGGGACGCCGACCGGTGCCTGGCGGTGGACCATGAAGGAACCGTCATCGACGGTGACCAGATCATGGCCATCATGGCCGTGGCGCTGAAGGACGCCGGCAAGCTCAAGGACGACACCCTCGTGGCCACGGTGATGAGCAACCTGGGCCTGAAGCTCGCGCTGCGCGACGCCGGCATCACCCTCCTGGAGACCGGAGTGGGGGACCGGTACGTTCTGGAGGGCATGCGCGCCGGCGGCTACAGCCTTGGCGGCGAGCAGTCCGGACATGTGATCTTCTCCGAATTCGCCACCACCGGTGACGGCGTCCTGACCGGCCTGCAGCTCGCAGCGCAGGTGAAGCGCACCGGGAAGACGCTCAAGGAGCTGGCGCAGGTCATGAACAAGCTGCCCCAGGTCCTGATCAACGTCAAGGGCGTCGACAAGGCTGCGGTAAGCAGCAACGAGGCCGTTCTCCAGGCAGTCCTGGACGCCCGGATGGTTCTGGGCGAAACGGGCCGGGTGCTGCTCCGTCCCTCCGGCACCGAGCCCCTGGTGCGGGTGATGGTGGAAGCCGCGGACATGGAAACCGCTGCCTCCGTGGCCTCCAAGCTGGCCGAGACGGTGGAAAACCACCTCGCCCTGGAACCCTTCGCCAAGGCCTGAGACGCGCGCCTGACGCGGATCCGGATGCTTCCGCGCCGGCGCCGGCCCGGAACGGGCCTACGTTTTGCGCAGCAGCATCCGGGTCACTGAATGGTCCGAGTCCTTGGTCAGCACCAGCTGGGCACGACCGCGCGTCGGCAGCACGTTGGTGACCAGGTTCGGTTCATTGATGCGCTTCCAAATGCCCAGCGCCGTGGCCCGGGCTTCCTCATCGGTGAGTCCGGCGTAGCGGTGAAAGTATGAGTCCGGATTGGCGAACGCGCCGCCGCGCAGAGACATGAAGCGCTGGACATACCATTCCTCGATGTACGAGGTTCTCGCGTCCACGTAGATGGAGAAGTCGAAGAAGTCGCTCAGCGCGAGCCCTGCCCGGCCGTCGGCCCGCGTCCGCGCCGGAGCGAGGACGTTCAGGCCCTCCACAATCAACACGTCGGGGCGCCGGACCACAATCTCCGCTTCGGGCAGGATGTCGTAGGTCAGATGCGAGTACCTTGGCGCCCTGACCTCCTCCGCTCCGCTCTTGACCGCGCTGACAAAGCGCAGCAGCGCGCGGCGGTCGTATGACTCGGGGAACCCCTTGCGGTCCATGAGCCCCCGCCGCTTGAGCTCTGCGTTGGGATAGAGGAACCCGTCGGTGGTGATCAGCTCAACGTTCGGCGTCTCGGGCCAGCGCCGCAGCATTTCGCGCAGCACGCGCGCCGTCGTCGACTTGCCGACGGCCACCGACCCGGCGACCCCGATGACGAACGGGGTCCGGGTGGTCTTCTCGCCCAGGAATGTGGTGGTGGCGCTGTGCAGCCGTCCGGCCGCGGCAACGTAAAGGTTGAGCAGGCGCGAGAGCGGGAGATACACCTCCCGCACTTCATCCAGGTTCAGTTTTTCGCCCAGGCCGCGGAGCCGCAGGATGTCGTCCTGGTTCAGCGGGGACCGGATTTCGTTGGAAAGCCGGGACCAGGTCTGCCGGTCCAGCTCCACGAACGGCGAAAAACCGCTGTCGGCGCCGTTTCCGGAGGAGGCCTTGGCCGGATGAGGGGCTGCCTTTGATGTACGGTCTGTCACTTTACGATTCTGCCCTGCCGGGCAGCCAATCCAAAACGCCCGTTGCAGGCAACCGGATTTGGGCCGGCGGCACTCCAGCTGCGCTTTGCCGGTGTGGCTGCGGCTGCCGGTAGTCTTAGCTGTATGTGTGGAATCGTTGGATATGCAGGCCGCCGCCCCAGTGCCGCCGCCGCAGGGCAGCTTAAGAGTCATGAGCATGGTGCGCTCGACGTCGTCATGGAGGGCCTGCGCCGGCTGGAATACCGCGGTTATGACTCCGCCGGAGTCGCAGTCCTGACCGAGACCGGGATCGAATCCCGCAAGAAGTCGGGCAAACTTGCCAACCTGACGGCCGAGCTCGCCGCAGCCCCGCTTCCCGCGGCAACCACCGGGATCGGCCACACCCGCTGGGCAACCCACGGCGGTCCGACGGATGAGAACGCCCATCCGCACCTGGCGGATGACGGGCGCCTGGCCGTGATCCACAACGGCATCATCGAGAACTTCGCCGAGCTCAAGGCCGAGATGCTCGAAGCCGGGGCCGTTTTCAGCTCCGAGACCGACACCGAGGTGGCAGCCGCCCTTCTGGCATCCGTCTACCGCGGCGAAGGCGGCCAGGACCTGGCCGTGTCCATGCAGCTGGCCTGCCGCCGGCTCGAGGGCGCGTTCACCCTGCTGGCCATTCACGCCGATTCGCCCGACGTCGTCGTGGCCGCCCGGCGCAACTCGCCGCTCGTCGTCGGCCTGGGCGACGGCGAGAATTTCCTGGGCTCCGACGTCTCCGGCTTCATCGACTTCACCCGCCGCGCGGTTGAACTGGGCCAGGACCAGATCGTCACGATCACGCCCGAGGCCGTCGAGATCACCGACTTCTACGGCAACCCCGCCGAGGGCACCGAGTTCAAGGTGGACTGGGACGCCGCCGCTGCGGAAAAGGGCGGATACCCCTCCTTCATGGAGAAGGAAATCAACGACCAGCCGCAGGCCGTGGGCGACACCCTGCTGGGCCGCTCCGACATCGAGGGCCGCCTGACCCTGGATGAGCTGCGCATCGATCCCGAAGACCTGAAGTCGATCAACAAGATCATGGTCCTGGCCTGCGGAACCTCCGCGTATGCCGGCCAGGTTGCCAAGTACGCCATTGAGCACTGGTGCCGGATCCCCGTGGAGGTCGAACTCAGCCATGAGTTCCGTTACCGTGATCCGATTGTCAACGAACATACGCTGATCGTCGCCATTTCCCAGTCCGGCGAGACCATGGACACGCTCATGGCCGTCCGCTACGCCAAGGAACAGGGCGCCAAGGTGCTGGCGATCTGCAACACCAACGGCTCGACCATTCCGCGCGAGTCCGATGCCGTGCTTTACACCCATGCCGGACCGGAGATCGCGGTGGCTTCCACCAAGGCCTTCCTGGCACAGATCACCGCCGCCTACCTGCTGGGCCTGTACCTCGCCCAGCTGCGCGGCGACAAGTTCCAGGGCGAGATCAAGGACATGCTGGCCGACCTGGCCAAGGTGCCGGCGAAGATCCAGCAGGTGCTGGATTCCTCGGAGCAGATCAAGGAGCTGGCCGCCATCATGGCCGATGCCAAGTCGGTGCTGTTCCTGGGCCGCCACGTAGGATTCCCGGTCGCCATGGAAGGCGCCCTGAAGCTGAAGGAACTGGCCTACATCCACGCTGAAGGATTCGCCGCCGGCGAGCTCAAGCACGGTCCGATCGCCCTCATCGAAGAGGGCCAGCCCGTCTTCGTGGTGGTGCCTTCGCCGCGCGGCCGCGACTCGCTGCACGCCAAGGTGGTCTCCAACATCCAGGAAATCCGGGCCCGCGGTGCCAAGACCATCGTGATCGCTGAAGAGGGCGACGACGCCGTCAAGGCGTACGCCGAGCACGTCTTCTACGTGCCGGAGACGCCCACCCTGCTGGCGCCGCTGCTGACCACGGTTCCGCTGCAGATCTTCGCCTGCGCCCTGGCCACCGCCAAGGGCTACGACGTTGACCAGCCGCGCAACCTCGCCAAGAGCGTAACGGTCGAATAGCGGTGATCATCGGCATTGGCGTGGATGTGGTGGACGTGCCGCGCTTTGGACGCCAGCTGGAGCGGACGCCGGGCCTGCGGGCCCGGCTGTTCGTACCGGCCGAACGTGAGCTGAACCTGCGGTCCCTTGCGGCCCGGTTTGCCGCGAAGGAAGCGGTCGCCAAGGCCCTCGGCGCTCCGGCCGGCATGAACTGGCAGGACTGCCAGGTGGACCTCGATGCCGCCGGCGCCCCCAGCGTCAGCGTTCGGGGCACGGTGGCCGCGGCCGCCGAAGCCAAGGGCGTGCGCACCTGGCACCTCTCGCTCAGCCACGACGGCGACGTCGCGACTGCCATGGTGGTAGCCGAGGGTTAGTCTGTAGGCATGATTCGTGCGTACTCCGGCACCGCTGTGCGGGCCGCGGAACAACCCTTGCTCGCCGCCGGCTTCGGCCCGGAACTGATGCAGCGGGCAGCGTACGGATTGTACGCCGCCGCCGTCCGCGAGTTGCTGGACCGCTGCGGGTCCGTCTACGGAACACGCGTGTGCGTGCTGGCCGGCGCCGGCAACAACGGCGGCGACGCCCTGTACGCCGGAGCCCGGCTGGCCCGCCGCGGCGCCGGGACCACAGCGGTCCTCACGGCTCCGACGGCACATCCGGAAGCCCTGGCCGAATTCCGGCGGCAGGGCGGCCGCGTGCTCGCCCTCTCCGCCGGCGTCGAGGAGGCCGCAGGGATCTGTGCGGCAGCAGACCTGGTCATCGACGGCATCCTGGGAACCGGCGGCAGGGGCGGGCTGCGCGGACCGGCTGCCGAACTGGCCCGGAAACTCCCGGACCCGGGCACCGGCCCGAAACCGCCGCTGATCATCGCCTGCGACCTGCCCAGCGGCGTGGACGCGGACACCGGGGAAGCCGACGGCGAGCACCTTGCCGCGGACCTGACAGTCACCTTCGGGGCCGTCAAGACCGGCCTGATGGCCGGTCCCGGCGCGGTTGCGGCCGGCCGGATCGAGTACGTGGACATCGGGCTGGCGGCCTTTGCCGCCCCGGAACTGCTGCGGCTGGAACCGGCCGACCTGGCCGGTCTGCTGTCCGCCCCCCGGAAAACCGATCACAAGTACACCCGTGGCGTGTTGGGCATCGCTGCCGGCTCCGCCACCTATCCCGGCGCCGCTGTCCTGGCCACCGGAGCAGCACTGGCCGCCGGCGTCGGCATGATCCGCTACTTGGGGCCGGAACCGGTCGGCCGCCTCATCAACGCCGTTCATCCCGAAGCCGTCTGCGGCACCGGCAGCGTCCCGGACACCCATGTCCAGGCCTGGCTCGCCGGACCGGGAGCCGGAGCCGATGAAGACCAGCGCCGGCGCGCCCTGGACGCCATGGCGTCAGGGCTTCCCGCCGTCGTCGACGCCGATGCCGTGGCCTGGGCGGAGCCGGGCCTCGGACCGCAGGTGATCCTGACCCCGCACGCCGGCGAACTCACCGCCCTCCTCACCAGGCTTGGGGAGCCCGTTCCCCGGAAGCAGGTGGAGGCGGATCCGCTTCGCTCCGCCCGGCGCGCCGCCGAACTGACGGGGGCCACCGTCCTGCTCAAGGGCTGGGCCACGATCACTGCAGCCCCCACCGGTGAGACCTTCAGCCAAGCCGAAGCGACACCGTGGCTGGCGGCAGCCGGCAGCGGCGACACCCTCTCCGGCATCCTGGGGGCGCTGCTCGCGACGGACCGCGCGGGCCGGGCCGACGAACGGCCCCCGCCGGGGCATTATGCGGCTCTTGCCGCTGCTGCCGCGAGCATTCACGGCCGGGCGGGAACCCTCGCCGCCGCGTCCGGGCCGGTGGCACCCTCAGCCCTGCCGGCCGCCGTCCGAACCGTGATCGGGGACCTTTCCCCCGCTCAGCCGGCAGGTTTGGGCACTCCGGTCCGGGGCCGCCCGCGGAGGGTAGTAAAGCGGGCTGTTTAATGCTGGGCCAAGTCTGAGGTAAAAAGTAAGTAGACATACTATGTACTTGTTGTTATTGAACTAGTCAGGAGCTTTACATGGAAGTTTGGCCGGGAGAAGCTTATCCGCTGGGCGCGACCTACGACGGAAACGGCACTAACTTTGCGCTCTACAGCGAGGTTGCCGACTCTGTCACGCTGTGCCTGTTCGACGACGAGGGCAACGAAGAGTGTGTGCGCCTGACCGAGGTGGACGGCTATGTGTGGCACTGCTACCTGCCCCAGGTTCTGCCCGGGCAGAAATACGGATACCGGGTTGACGGCCCGTCCGACACCGAACACGGCAACCGCTGCAACCCCAACAAGCTGCTGCTGGACCCCTATGCCAAGGCGGTCTCCGGCGAGATCGACTGGGACCAGGCGCTGTTCGGCTACAACTTCGGCGACGAGAACTCACGCAATGACGAGGACTCCGCCCCGCACATGATGATGGGTGTTGTCATCAACCCGTTCTTCGACTGGGACGGCGACCGCAAGCCCAAGATTCCGTACCACCGCTCGGTGATTTACGAGGCCCACGTCAAGGGCCTCACGGAGCTGCATCCCGACGTCCCCGAGGAACAGCGCGGCACCTATGCCGGCGTCGCGCACCCTTCGGTCATCGCACACCTGCAGAAGCTGGGCGTCACAGCCATTGAGCTGATGCCCGTGCACCAGTTCGTCAACGACTCCACGCTGCAGGAGAAGGGCCTGTCCAACTACTGGGGCTACAACACCATCGGCTTCTTCGCCCCGCAGAACACCTACAGCGCCACCGGCGATGCGGGCCAGCAGGTCCAGGAGTTCAAGGCGATGGTGCGCGCACTGCACCTGGCCGGCATTGAAGTGATCCTGGACGTCGTCTACAACCACACGGCCGAGGGCAACCACTTGGGCCCCACGCTGTCCTTCCGCGGCATCGACAACCAGGCCTACTACCGGCTGATGGATGACGACAAGCGGTACTACATGGACTACACCGGCACCGGCAACTCCCTGAACGTGGGCAACCCGCATTCACTGCAGCTGCTCATGGATTCCCTGCGCTACTGGGTCACCGAGATGCACGTGGACGGTTTCCGCTTCGACCTGGCCTCCACGCTGGCACGTGAGTTCTACGACGTCGACAAGCTCTCCACCTTCTTCGAACTGGTCCAGCAGGATCCCGTGGTTTCCCAGGTGAAGCTGATTGCCGAGCCCTGGGACATTGGCCCCGGCGGTTACCAGGTGGGCAACTTCCCGCCGCAGTGGACCGAATGGAACGGCAAGTACCGCGACACCGTGCGCGACTTCTGGCGCGGAGAGCCGTCCACCCTGGGGGAGTTCGCTTCCCGCATCACCGGTTCCGCTGACCTGTATGAGTCCTCGGCCCGCCGCCCGGTGGCCTCGATCAACTTCGTCACCGCCCACGACGGTTTCACGCTGCATGACCTGGTGTCCTACAACGAGAAGCACAACGAAGCCAACGGCGAAGACAACAACGACGGCGAATCCCACAACCGGTCCTGGAACTGCGGCGCTGAGGGCCCCACCGACGATCCGGCGGTGCTCTCGCTGCGCGCGCGCCAGCAGCGGAATTTCCTGGCCACCCTGCTGCTCTCGCAGGGCGTGCCCATGATTGCCCACGGCGACGAACTGGGACGCACCCAGCAGGGCAACAACAACACCTATGCGCAGGACTCCGAGTTGAGCTGGATCAACTGGGAGACGATGGACACGCCGCTGATGGAATTCACCGCAGCCGTCAACACGCTGCGGGCCGAACATCCCACGTTCCGCCGCCGCCGCTTCTTCGACGGCCGGCCCGTGCGCCGCGGCGAGGGCGAGGCGCTGCCGGACATCGTCTGGCTCACCGAGGACGGCACGCCCATGTCCCCGGACGACTGGGACACCCCGGTCAGCCGGTCCCTGGGCGTGTTCCTCAACGGGCAGGGCATTTCCGGCAAGGACGCCCGCGGACAGCGGATCACTGACCTGAACTTCCTGCTGTACTTCAACGCCCATGACGAGGACGTCAAAGTGACGGTCCCCGCCAAGGAATACGCACCTATGTGGGACGAGGTCATCGACACGGCGGGGGAGTACGCCGACTCGGCCCCGATTCCCGCCGACGGCCAGTTCACCGTCGCCGCCAAGTCCATGGTGGTGCTGCGCGCCCATGAGGAGGAAGAGGAGCACGACCACTCAGTGGCCGCGTCCCTCGCAGCATTGGCGGGGTCCAAGGCCCACAGCAACGAGGTGGACGGATGAGGACACCGCTCTCCACCTACCGGCTCCAGATCCGCCCGTCATTCACCCTCTTCGACGCCGCGGATCTGGTTCCGTACCTGGCGGACCTCGGCGTGGACTGGGTGTATCTCTCACCCATCCTCACCGCCGAGGAAGGCTCGGACCACGGCTACGACGTCACTGACCCGTCCGCCGTCGACCCCGCCCGCGGCGGCCCCGAGGGACTCAAGGCCCTCTCCGACGCCGCCCATGCCGCCGGCCTGGGCGTGCTGGTCGATATTGTTCCCAACCACATGGGCATCGCAACGCCCCACCGGAACCCGTGGTGGTGGTCAGTGCTGAAGGAGGGACGCGGCTCGCGGTACGCCGAAGCCTTCGACATCGACTGGGACGCGGCAAACGGCAAGCTCCGGCTGCCCGTCCTGGGCGACGGACCCAACGAGTTGGCGGAACTGAAGCTGGCCGACGGCGAACTGCACTACTACGACCACCGGTTCCCGGTGGCCGAAGGCACCGCAGCGGAAGGGGACAGCGCGCAGGACGTGCACGCCCGCCAGTCCTACGAACTGGTGAACTGGCGCCGCGCCGACAACGAGCTGAACTACCGCCGGTTCTTCGGGGTCAACACCCTGGCCGGCCTCCGGGTGGAGGAACCGTGGGTCTTTGACGAATCGCACGCCGAAATTCGGCGCTGGTTCGACGAAGGACTCGTGGACGGCCTGCGCATCGACCATCCGGACGGTCTCGCCGATCCCAAGGGCTACCTGACCCGGCTGCGCGAGATCACCCGCGGCGCGTACATCCTGGTGGAAAAGATCCTGGAACCGGGCGAAAAACTCGCGGCGGACTGGGAAACCGAAGGCACCACCGGCTACGACGCGCTGGCCGACATCGACCGGCTCTTCGTGGACCCCGCGGGCAATGACAAGCTCACCGCACTGGTGCCGATGGAACCGTACGCACAGATGATCCACGGCACCAAGCGGGTCATCGCGGACAACCTGCTGCACTCCGAGGTGCAGCGCCTCGTGCGCCTGCTCCCGGCGGACAGCGGCTTGGACCCGGAAACGGCTGCAGATGCGCTCGCGGAGCTGCTGGCCTGCTTCCCGGTTTACCGCAGCTACCTGCCTGAAGGCGCCGGGTACCTGACCGATGCCTTGATTGCCGCGAAGGTCCACCGCCCGGATCTCGCGGCAGCGCTGGACATCCTGCATTCGCTGTTGAACCCGCTGGCGGACGCAGACAGCGCTGAAGCGGTCTCCCTTTCCCGTCTGGGGGAGCTGGCCGTGCGATTCCAGCAGACCTCCGGCATGGTGATGGCCAAGGGCGTCGAGGACACGGCGTTCTACCGTTACTCCCGCCTGACGTCCCTGAACGAGGTTGGGGCCGACCCGGCGCACTTCTCCGTGGCGCCGGGTGAAATGCATGCACGCCTGATCCGCCGGCAACTGGAACAGCCGGCAGCCATGACGGCCCTGACCACGCACGACACCAAGCGCAGCGAAGACACCCGCGCCCGGATCTCCGTGCTTGCGGAAATCCCGGACGAGTGGCGCGAGGCGTTCACGCGCCTCGACGCCCTGGCTCCGATGAATGACGCGCCGATGGCGAACCTGCTGTGGCAGACCTTCGTCGGTGCCTGGCCGCTGAGCCGGGAACGCGCACACGCCTACGCCGAGAAGGCCTCACGGGAAGCGTCCAGCAGCACCACCTGGACGGCTCCCAACGCGGAATTCGAGGAACGGATGCACGCGGCCATCGATGCAGCGTTCGACGATCCGGGCGTCAACTCGGTGATCACCGCACTGGTGGAACGCATCCGCGAGGCGGGGTACAGCAACTCGCTCTCCGCCAAGCTCCTGCAGCTGACCATGCCCGGTGTGCCCGACGTCTATCAGGGCACTGAATTCTGGGACCGCTCGCTCGTGGACCCGGATAACCGCCGCCAGGTGGACTTTGCCCGCCGCCGCGAGGTCGCGGCGGCGTTCGCCGCTGCCGACGCCGGTGCCCCCGCACTGGACGAGGACGCGGCAGCGAAGCTGCTGGTCACCACCCGGGCGCTGCAGCTCAAGCACGGCCGGCCCGAGCTGTTCACGGGGTACGTTCCCGTGGCGGCGGAAGGGCCTGCGGCAGAGTACCTCTTCGGGTTCGACCGCGGCGGCGCCGTAACACTCGTGACCCGTCTGCCGCTGGGACTTCAGCGCTCCGGCGGCTGGCAGGACACCGCCGTCGTCCTGGCAGCTGGCACCTACCGCGACGTGATCAGCGGAAAAACACACGAAAGCGGCGGCCGGCTGGCGGCTGCCGATCTGTTCGGCACCTATCCGGTGGCGCTGCTGGTTCGGGAGGACGGCGAATGAGGACCAACTTCGAGGTGTGGGCGCCCAAGGCCGGCACCATGACGCTGCTGGCCGACGGCCGGCACCTGTCGATGACCCGCGGCGAGAACGGCTGGTGGCACGCCCAGCACGCCGAACTCACCGAGGACATCGACTACGGCTACCTCATAAACGACGCCGAGACGCCGGTGCCGGATCCCCGGTCCCGGCGGCAGCCCGAGGGCGTGCACGCACTTTCGCGCACCTTCGATCCGGATCTGTACCAGTGGCATGACGCCGGCTGGGTCTCCCCGGGGCTCGACGGCAGCGCGATCTACGAAATGCACGTGGGCACCTTCACCCCCGAAGGCACGCTGGACGCGGCGATCGGCCGGCTGGACTATCTGGTGGACCTGGGTGTCCGCTTTGTCGAACTGCTGCCCGTCAATGCGTTCAACGGAACCCACAACTGGGGTTATGACGGCGTGCTCTGGTACGCCGTGCAGGAAACCTACGGCGGGCCCGAGGCCTACCAGCGGTTCGTGGACGCGGCTCACCAGGCCGGACTCGGCGTCATCCAGGACGTGGTCTACAACCACCTTGGACCCAGCGGCAATTACCTGCCGATGTTCGGCCCCTACCTCACCGAGGGAAAGTCGAACACCTGGGGGGACTCGGTCAACCTGGACGGTCCGCTCTCCGATGCCGTCCGCGAGTACATCGTGGACAACGTCCTGATGTGGTTCCGCGACTACCACGTGGACGGGCTGCGCCTGGATGCGGTGCACGCACTGCACGACGAACGCGCCGTGCACATCCTCGAAGAGATGGCCGCGGCAACGGATGAGTGCGCCGAAGCCCTGGGCAAGCCGCTGTTTTTGATCGCGGAGTCGGACCTGAACAACCCCCGGCTCATTACCCCTCGGAACATCAACGGCTACGGCCTTGCGGGCCAGTGGTCCGATGACTTCCACCATGCCGCCCACACCAACCTCACCGGTGAAAACGGCGGCTACTACGAGGACTTCGACTCGGTTGGTGCGTTGGCGAAGGTCCTGCAGGAAGGGTTCTTCCACAACGGAACGTTCTCGACCTTCAGGGAACGCGGCCACGGCCGTCCGCTGGACAAGGAGACGGTGACCGCACGCCAGCTGGTCACCGCCATCCAGAACCACGACCAGATCGGCAACCGGGCAGCCGGTGACCGGCTGAGCGCCGCCCTGGGGTACGAGCAGCTCGCCCTCGGCGCTGTGCTCAGCCTGGCGTCGCCGTTTACCCCCATGCTGTTCATGGGCGAGGAGTTCGGGGCGTCCACGCCCTGGCAGTTCTTCACGTCCCATCCGGAACCCGAGCTGGGGAAGGCCACGGCCGAGGGCCGCCTGAAGGAATTCGAGCGGATGGGCTGGGATCCGGCCACGGTTCCGAATCCCCAGGATCCGACGACCTTCACCAACTCCAAGCTGGACTGGTCCGAGGCGGAAGAGGGGGACCACGGACGGCTGCTGGACCTGTACCGCAGGCTCCTGAAGCTGCGCCGGGAAACCCCCGACCTGATGGATCCGGACCTGCGCAACGTCCGGGTGGACTTTGACGAAGAGGAACGCTGGCTGGTGATGCAGCGCGGTTCCACGGCGGTGGCGCTGAACTTTGCCGACACCCCGCGGGAGGTCCCGCTGCCGTTCGCCGCGCCGGCCAAGGTGCTGCTCGAGACCGCGCCGTCCCGGATGGACGGCGGCACCGTTCAGCTGCCCGCTTACGGGGCCGCTGTCCTGGCGTCGGAGTAGGCGGGATTGTCCGCGGCAGTGGCAGGATGTAACCCATGACATACATTGCCGCGGACAACCGCTACGATTCCATGCCCTACCGCAGAGTCGGCCGCAGCGGGCTGCACCTTCCCGCCGTGTCCCTCGGCCTGTGGCACAACTTCGGCGACGACAAGAATTTCGAAACCCAGCGTGCCATCCTGCGCCGGGCCTTTGACCTGGGCGTCACCCACTTCGATCTGGCCAACAACTACGGGCCGCCCTACGGTGCGGCCGAAACCAACTTCGGCCGGCACTTCAAGGACGACTTCCGGCCGTACCGGGATGAGCTGGTCATCTCCTCCAAGGCCGGTTACGACATGTGGCCCGGACCCTACGGGAACTGGGGATCACGCAAGTACCTCCTGGCCAGCCTGGACCAGTCCCTGGACCGCATGGGCCTGGACTACGTCGACATCTTCTACAGCCACCGCCCCGATCCCGAGACCCCGCTGGAAGAAACCATGGGCGCCCTGGATACCGCCGTGCGCTCCGGCCGGGCCCTGTACGCAGGCATCTCCTCCTACTCGCCGGAAAAGACGCTGGAGGCTGCCCGCATCCTGCGCGAGATGGGCACTCCGCTGCTGATTCATCAGCCCTCGTATTCAATGCTGAACCGGTGGGTCGAGCAGGGGGACCCGAACCTGTTCGCGGCACTGGATGAGGCCGGCGCCGGCTCCATCGCCTTCTCGCCGCTGGCCCAGGGGCTGCTGACCAGCAAGTACCTCAACGGGGTGCCTGAAGACTCCCGTGCAGCCGCCGGCAAGTCGCTGGAAAAGTCCCAGCTGTCCGAGGACAACCTCCGGCGGGTGCGGGCGCTGGACGGCCTGGCGCAGGCCCGCGGCCAGAGCCTGGCGCAGATGGCCATCGCCTGGGTGCTGCGTCCGCAGGCCGGCGGCGGCGCCGTCACCTCCGCGCTGGTGGGCGCGTCCAGCGTGCAGCAGCTTGAAGACAGCCTGGCCGCAGTGACCAACCTGAGCTTCACCCCCGAGGAGCTGGCCGCCATCGACACGTATGCGGTGGACTCCGGCATCAATCTGTGGGCCTCGGCGCTGGACGCCTGACGGCTGCGGCTGCAACCGGTTTTCTCCCGGTTGCAGCCGCCGGGAGGCCCCGGAGCACCGGGCAGGCCCGGGTGAATGAAACAATGGTCAGGTGAATGACCAACAAGCTCCTCCCGCTGCAGAACGCCAGGCCCTCGTCGATCTGGCCGCCGTGCGGCACAACGTCCGCCACCTCGTTCGGCTGGCCAGCCCGGCCCGGGTGATGGCAGTCGTCAAGGCCGATGCCTACGGCCACGGCGCTGTCCCGGTTGCCCGCGCCGCACTGGAGGCCGGCGCCTCCTGGCTCGGTGTCGCCCACATTTCCGAGGCCCTGGCCCTGCGCGGCGCCGGCATCACCGCTCCGCTCCTGGCCTGGCTGCACACCGTGGACAGCCAGTTCTCCGAGGCAGTCGCGGCCAACGTGGACCTGGGCCTCTCCGGATGGGAACTGGAACACGTCGCTGCGGCTGCGCGGGAACTGCAGATCCCGGCGCGGGTGCACCTGAAGATCGACACCGGGCTCGGCCGCAACGGCTGCCCGCCCGAGAAATGGGAATCCTTCGTGGGCCGCGCCCTGGCCTACCAGGAAGAGGGACTGCTGCGCGTCGTCGGGATCTTCTCCCACTTCTCCGTCGCCGACGAACCCGACCGTCCCGAGACCGACGAGCAGCTGGAGAGATTCCGCACGGCCGTCGCCGTCGCCGAGGACGCCGGTGTGGACCGCGAGGTGCGGCACATCGCCAACACCCCCGCCGCACTGTCCCGCCCGGATTCCCACTTCGACATGGTGCGGGTGGGCCTGGGCCTGTACGGGCTGTCGCCCTTCCCCGGGCAGACCCCCGATGAACTGGGCCTGCGTCCGGCCATGACCCTGAAGACCACCATTGCCAACTGCAAGGAAGTTCCTGCCGGGCAGGGCGTCTCCTACGGGCTGCGCTACACCGCGCCGGAAGCCACCACGCTGGCGCTGGTTCCCCTGGGCTACGCCGACGGCGTTCCCCGCATCGGCACCGGAGGCCCGGTCTGGGTGGACGGAACCGTCTATCCGGTGGTCGGTCGCATCGCCATGGACCAAATGGTCATTGATCTCAACACCACGGGCATCGCGGGCACCGGCAAGGACCTCGTTGGCCGGGAGGCAGTCCTGTTCGGCGGCGTCGGACTGCCGTCCGTCGATGAGTGGGCCGAGGCCTGCGGCAGCATCAACTACGAAATCATCACCCGCATCAGCTCCCGCGTGGAGCGGAAGTACACCGACACGGAGGCCACCGAAGCATGAGCGCAGCACAGGGCAACGTTGATGCCCCGCCGGTCTGGGAAGAGGAAATCCGCACCGCTGACGCCCAGCAGACGCAGGCAGTGGCCGAACAGCTGGGCCGCCGGCTGGCCGCCGGCGACCTCATCCTGCTCACCGGTGAGCTCGGCGCCGGGAAAACAACCTTCACCCAGGGCCTGGGCCGCGGACTGGGCGTCCGGCCCGGCATCATCTCGCCGACCTTCGTGCTGGTCCGCATTCATCCCAGTCTCTCGGACGGCCCCGATCTGGTGCATGTGGACGCTTACCGGCTCGGGTCCAGCGCGGAAATCGACGACATCGATCTGGAAAACACCATGGACACCTCGGTCACCGTGGTGGAGTGGGGCCGCGGACTGGTGGAGCACCTCTCCGGCAACCGGCTGGAAATCACGCTGGTCCGGCCGACCGGGTCCGACGCCGGCCGGGCGCCGGGAGACGGCGGCCTGACTTTCGACTTCGACGATGACCCGGACGAAGAGCGCGTGATCCGGATGGCCGCCTACGGCCCGCGGTGGGCGAACTTCCGGCGGCCCGCCGGGGCTGCGGAAAGGGTGCAGCCGAAGGAGACGTAAAATGGGCACCGTGCTTATTCTCTCCATTGACACCTCCGCCATTGCCAGTGCGGCGCTGCTGACCGGGGAAGGGGAGGTCCTGGCTGAATTTGCCACGGAAGACACCCGTTCCCATGCCGAAGTGCTGGCCCCGGGCATCCGCGACCTGATGGCCTCCGCTGACGTCACCGCCGCAGACCTCGACGCCGTGGTGGTGGGGGTGGGACCGGGACCGTTCACCGGCCTGCGCTCCGGCATCGCCACGGCCCGCACCCTCGGCTTCGCCTGGAACAAGCCGGTGCACGGGGTCATGAGCCTTGACGCCATCGCTGTGGACGCCGCGCTCGACGCGTGGCGGCTGGGCATTGACGAGTTCGCCGTTGCCACCGATGCCCGGCGCAAGGAAGTGTACTGGGCGCACTACCGCAGCACCGGCGGCACGGCCGAACTCCTGGCCGGCCCGTTCGTGAGCGACCCGGCGGAAGTGCCGGCGCTGCCGGTCTACGGCGTGGGCGCCGGCCTGTATCCCGAGGTGCTGCACGGCGTTGCCGGTTTCACCGGCACCCAGCCCACGGCTTCGGCCCTCGGCCGCACCGCCGTCGTCCGCCTGGTCCGCGGGCTTCCGCTGCTGGACACCACGCCGCTGTACCTGCGCGAATCCGATGCCAAGGTGCCCGGACCCCGGAAGCGTGCACTGTGACCGGCCCGGCCATGATCCGGTCCATGACCTTCGACGACATAGCCGCCGTGGACGGGCTCGAACGGGCGCTGTTCCCCGTTGATGCGTGGCCGCTGCAGATGTTCTACGACGAGCTGAACCAGGCGGACACCCGCTCCTACTATGTCGCCGAGGACGCTGACGGCCGAGTTGTCGGCTACGCGGGGCTGATGTGCGTGCTGCCGATCGCCGATGTGCAGACCATCGCCGTCGCACCCGAGGCCGAAGGCGCGGGCATCGGATCGGCGCTGCTGGCCACGCTCATCAACGAGGCCAAGGAGCGCGGCGCCGACGACGTCCTGCTGGAAGTGCGCGCCGACAACCCCCGCGCCCAGCGGCTCTACCGCTGGTTCGGGTTCGAACAGATTCACATCCGGCCGCGCTACTACCGCGACGGCGCGGACGCACTCATCATGCGGCTGGCTCTTTCCGCTTGGAACGGATCCCCGCGCGTTACAACGAAGGACACCGAATGAACCGCACGGACCCGCTGGTGCTTGGCATCGAATCATCCTGCGACGAAACCGGCGTCGGCATTGTCCGCGGCGGCAAGCTGCTGACCAACACGGTGTCCTCCTCCATGGAGGAGCACGTGCGCTTCGGCGGGGTCATTCCGGAGATTGCCTCCCGGGCGCACCTGGACGCCTTCGTACCCACGCTGCGCCAGGCCCTGGACGAAGCCGGCGTGACCCTGGACGACATTGACGCCATCGCCGTCACATCCGGACCCGGACTGGCCGGCGCGCTCATGGTGGGCGTCTGCGCCGCCAAGGCGCTCGCCGTCGCCACCGGCAAGCCGCTGTACGCCATCAACCATCTGGTGGCCCATGTGGGGGTGGGCGTGCTCGACGGCGACGAGCTGCCCGACAACCTGGGTGCGCTGCTCGTTTCCGGCGGCCACACCGAGATCCTCCGGGTGAAGTCGCTGACCGGCGACGTGCAGCTGCTGGGCTCCACCATCGACGATGCCGCCGGCGAGGCCTACGACAAGGTCGCCCGCATCCTCGGACTGGGCTATCCCGGCGGGCCGGCCATCGACAAACTGGCTCGGGACGGCAATCCGAAGGCCATCCGGTTCCCCCGCGGCCTGACCCAGCCCAAGTACATGGGCACGGCCGAAGAACCCGGACCGCACCGCTACGACTGGTCCTTCTCCGGACTCAAGACCGCCGTGGCCCGGTGCGTCGAGCAGTACGAGGCGGCCGGCGAGGAACTCCCCGTGGCCGACATTGCCGCTTCCTTCCAGGAAGCGGTGGTCGACGTGATTACGGCCAAGGCGGTCCTCGCCTGCACCGAACACGGCATCACCAACCTGCTCCTGGGCGGGGGAGTGGCTGCCAACTCCCGGCTCCGGGAGCTGACGGCTCAGCGCTGCGCTGCGAAGGGCATCACCCTGCGGGTGCCGCCCATCTCGCTCTGCACCGACAACGGCGCCATGGTTGCCGCCCTGGGCGCCCAGGTGGTGATGGCCGGTGCCGAGCCCTCGGGCCTCGGTTTCGCTCCGGATCCGTCGATGCCGGTCACCAGCATCCATCTCTAATTACTGTCGGACATTAGCCGGCACCGACTTCTAGCCGGCACCCGTTCGGTCCGGGCCTGCCGGTCCGGGAAGCGGCGGCGCCACCGACAAATAGGCGTGGCCCGTGGGGGTGACGGTTTCGACGGTGTGCCGGCCATTGTGCCGGCGGTTGTGACTGCCGGGCGGAGCTGATCGAGAGGTCCATCCGGGGGCTTCCTTGGCCTGGTTGCAGGCCTCGCACAACCCCTGCAGGTTCTCCGCGCTGGTCGGACCGCCCTCATGGACCGGCCGAATGTGGTCATAGTGCCGGATCGGCGCCCCGCACCACGGCATCCGGCAGATCTGGTCCCGGACCGCGATGAACCGGGCCAGGCCCTTCGGCACCAGCCGTGCCTTGGAGTCCATGCCCACCAGCGCTCCGGTGGAGGGAACCGTGTAGAGCCGCCGCAGCCAGGTCCGGTTTTCCCCGCGGGGGTTGCCGGTTGTTCCGTCCGGCGCGCCGGGTTTCCTTGGACTGGCGTTGCTGTTGCGGCCGCCCCTGTCGCTGCCGCCCTGACGGACCAGATCCCGGGCCAACTGTGCCGGAACCACCCCGTATCCTGCGAGCACGGCAGGTTCCGCGGACCCGGCCAACAGGGTCCGGTCCGTCATGATCAGCTGCACCTCCACCCGGACGTCTTCAGCACGGGCCTGGCCGGTGGTGCGTTCCACGAGGGTGTCGGCCATGATCTGGCCCTTCGTCCGCGGGTCCCCGGCAGCCCGCAGCCGGTCCGCTTCCCGGGTCAGCGCCGCGAACACGCCCACCCCCTGGGCAACCGGCAGCAGTGCGGTCAGATACGTCATGGTGTCCGGGGCCGGACGGCAGGAGACAAAGCGCTCCGAGGTTGCGTGGGCGGTCCGGTTCACCACAGCGTGCGGATCCATTGCATAAGACAGAGATTTGATCCGGGAAATGAGCTGGCGGTCTCCGAGCTGCTCCAGCTCCGTCAGGTTTCCGGCGACTCGTTCGTCGATCTTCTGCCGGTCCTCCAGGGTCAGGCAGGCGGTCTCGCGGACCAGGAGCGTGGCCCGGTACTCGCTGATCACGCCCAGGCTCAGGGCGTGCAGGGTGTGCGGCATTTCAGTGGTCAGGATCCGGGCCAGGCCCAGCAGCTTGGCACCGTTATGCGGAGAGTCCCGCCGCGCCAAGCCGATCTGCGCGCCCACGCCTTTGCCGAGCTGCTCGGCCTTTAGGCCGGCCCGTGCCTGGGAGCGGCGGATCATCGCATCAAATATGGCTGTCGCCCTGACCTGAGCCGCGGACGCCGCAGCCTTGACCTCCTCCAGGGCACGAATCTGATCGATAAGGGCGGCCAGCAGCGCAGGTTCAGCGGATTCGGCATTCCCCCGGAGCTCAGTTCCGACAGGTCCCGTGGCGTTTCCGGACAGCGCTCCGGTCAGTCCGCCGACGGCAGAGGGTTCCTTCGGCGGTGCTGTTCCGCTGACCGGATGGCGCTTGAGTTCGTACATGTATTCGATTTTAGTGGCGCAGATCACTAAAAAGGCGAGTGTCCATTACGGGTGCAATACCCGATTTATTGGTCAGGCCTGAGGGGCCGGTCACCGGGACCCGGCCCCCGGTGACCCTAAGCTTCGCCGCGCAGCTGCCGGATGCCGTCCTGGACGACGGCACGCAGGTCGCCGCCGTTTTCTGCGGCCACGCGACGCTGCCGCTGGTAGCCGGCGCCGCGCTCGATGATCACGGCCACGTCGGCCAGCTCGGCTGCACAGCCCAGTTTTTCGGCGACGGGTGCCAGACGCGGCAGGACATCTTCGAGAAGGTGGTCGGTGACCAGCTTCTCGTTGCCGGCAGCATCCAAGATGATGATGGCATCGAGGCCGTAGCGGGCGGCACGCCACTTGTTCTCCTGCACATGCCACGGGGGCATGGTGGGGATGCTGCCGCCGTTGTCCAGGATGGTGGAGAACTCCTCCACCAGGCACTGGGTGAGGGCTGCCACGGCGCCGACGTCCTCAATGGTGGCCATGCCGTCGCAGACCCGCATTTCGACGGTGCCCAGGTTGGGCACGGGGCGGATGTCCCAGCGGATCTCGCTGATCGAGTCGATCACTCCGGTGGTGTACATGTCCTGCACATAGGACTCGTACTCCGCCCAGGACCCGAATTGGAAGGGCAGGCCGGCGGTGGGCAGCTGCTGGAACATCAGGGCCCGCTGGGAGGCATAGCCGGTGTCCTCGCCGGACCAGTACGGAGAGGACGCTGACAGCGCCTGGAAGTGCGGGAAATAGTTCACCAGGCCGTCCACGACGGGCAGTGCCTTGTCACGCGAATCCAGGCCGACATGCACGTGCACTCCGTAGATCAGCATCTGCTGGCCCCACCACTGGGTGCGGTCAATCAGCTTGGCGTAGCGTTCCTTGTCAGTGATGGGCTGCGACCGGGGAGCGCTGAACGGATGAGATCCGGAGCAGAACAATTCGACGCCCATGGGGTCCGTGACCCGGCGCAGGGCTTCAAGGGATCGAGAGAGGTCCGCTTTTGCATCAGCGACCGTGTTGCAGACGCCGGTCACCAGCTCCACCGTATTCTCGAGCAGCTCCTGCTTGATATGCGGGTGCTCGTCATCCTCGGTGAGGCCCGGATAAGCGGCGCTGACGCCGCGCAGGACCTGGTCAGCCACGGAGACCAAATCTCCCGTGGTCCGGTCGACAAGGGCCAGTTCCCATTCAACGCCGAGTGTTGACTGGGCCGACTGGGCGAAACCGATTTGCAAACTGACTCCTGCTGTACTGCGTAATCTGTGGAGGACCCGGTCCCGCATCATCGCGCTTGAGAACCCGGTTCAATCCTAACTGTCAAGTGCCGGCAATCCATCAACGAGCCGGCCCGCGCACCATTCCCCCGGAAGCCTCGAAGGCCATAATGGGATCGTGCCCATTCTGAATAAAGACATGACCCTGTGTGTTTCCCTCGCTGCGCGGCCGTCCAATATCGGAACGCGCTTCCACAACTACCTCTACGACCTGCTGGACCTGAACTACGTCTACAAGGCTTTCGCGCCCACGGATCTGGCCCAGGCAATTGCGGGAGTGCGCGGCCTGCCGATCCGCGGCTGCGCCATTTCCATGCCGTACAAGGAAGACGTCATCGCGCTGGTGGACCGGATGGATCCGTCGGCGGAGGCGATCAGCTCGGTCAATACGATAGTGAACGACGACGGCGTCCTCACCGCCTACAACACCGACTACTTGGCGATAGCCCGGCTGCTGGCCGACCACCACATCCCCGTCGCCTGGTCCGTGCTGCTGCAGGGATCCGGGGGCATGGCCAAGGCGGTCGCCGCTGCGCTGCGGAACGCCGGATTCTCCGACGTCACCATTGTGGCCCGCAACGAAGGCACCGGACGGGCACTTGCCGACCGCTACGACTTCAACTGGCAGGCAGAGGCGGCGGGCATTACGGCCGACCTCATCATCAACGTCACTCCGCTGGGCATGACCGGGGAACACGAGGCGGTCCAGTCCCTGGACGACGCGGCGGTTGCGGCCGCGCGGACGGTGTTCGACGTCGTCGCGCTCCCCGCCGAAACGCCCCTGGTTCGCGCAGCGCGCGCAGCGGGCAAGAAGGTCATCACCGGTGCCGAAGTGATCGCCCTCCAGGCGGAGGAGCAGTTTGTGCTCTACACCGGGGTCCGGCCCACGCCGGAGCAGGTGCGGGCTGCCAGCGAATTCTCCCGCGCCTGACCCGGCCGTCTCCGCGCGGATCTCCGCATCTGCCTAGGCGGCGGAGGTCACCGGCTCCACCACAATGGCCACCCGGTCCTCACCCAGCCGGGTCAGGACCAGCGTGGCCTTGTTCGGTCCCTTGCCGGACCCGGTGAGCAGCTGCTTGCGCAGCTCCTCGGGAGTGACCGACATGCCGCGCTTCTTGATGTCCAGGACACCGATGCCGTTGGCCTTCACCCAGGCCTTGAGCGCCTTGACGTTGTAGGGGCGCACTTCGAGCACCCGGTAGGCGCGTGCGAAGGGCGTCGCCATCAGCTCGGGGGCACCGATGTAGGCAATGTGCGGATCCAGCAGGTGACCGTCCAGGGAGCGGGCGACGTCGGCAACAAGCCCAGCGCGGATGACCGCGCCGTCGGGCTCGTACAGGTAGGCATCCACGGGACCGACGGCGACGTCCTCGCCGCCGGGCACGTAGTCGAACGGCGAGGTCAGCTCCGCGGCGCCGTTGGCTCCGATCACCAGGGCGGCGCGGCGGACGCCGTCGCGGCGCAGGGCATTGAACCACAGGGTCGCCTCGGTTACGTCGCCGTCCACTGATACCCACTGCGCTTCGCAGTTCTTCGGCAGCGCGTCGTGCGGAATTCCGGGGCCCATTTTCACGCCCACGGGCAGGCCGGCGTCGGCCAGTGATTCCACGAAGGACAGCGGCGGAGAAAACGCTTCCGGATCAAAAATGCGGGTGGTGCCGGAGGTCGAGGTGGTCCGGCGTGCCGGATCCAGCCACACGCCGTCGAACCCGCCGAGGTCGAACTCTTCGGCGGCGCCCTGGACCACCTTGGCGTTGGGCCAGGGCATCAGGTTGATGGTGGCCGCGGCGGCGGTGATTTCATCAAGCTCGACGGCGGTCACCTGCCGGTCCAGCGTGGCCAGCGCCAGGGAATCCGCGCCGATTCCGCAGCCCAGGTCCGCTACCTTCTCCAAGCCGGCCTGAACGTACCGCTGGGCATGCAGCGCCGCGACATTCAGGCGGGTGGCCTGCTCCAGCCCCGGCGCGGTGAAGAGCATGTGCTCGGCAAACGGGCCGAACTTGCCCCGGGCCTTCATCCGCAGTTTGGCCTGGGTCAGGACGGCGGCCACCACCTCGGGGGAGTGCCCGGCCTTGCGCAGATCGTTGTTGAGCTTAAAGGACTCGGACTCCAGGTACGGGCCGAGGGAGTTCAGCAGTTCCCAGCCTTCGGAGGTCAGAACATGGGCGAGGGAGGTATCCGGCATGCCTACCAGCCTAGTTCTTCTGCCGCCGGGCACGTTAGCTGTAGGTTGGGCGGCATGATGAAGATCGCGGCGGAGCCGCTGGCCGCGCTGCGAGCCCGGACCAGCGCGAAATGGCAGACCTACCCGGCGGACGTCCTGCCGCTGTTCGTGGCGGAAATGGACTATCCGCTGGCCGAGCCCGTGCAGCAGGCCATCATTCACCGGGTCCTGGCGTCGGACACGGGTTACATTGCCGGCCCGGAACCGGTCGCCGGTGCCTTTGCCGGGCACGCCGGGCGGACCTGGAACTGGGCGGTGGATCCCGGGGACGTGCGGACCACCACCGACGTCAGCGTGGCCATCGTCGAGTGTCTGCGGCAGGCGGTTCCGATGGACGGCAGCGTGGTCATCACCCCGCCGGTCTATCCGCCCTTCTATGAGCTGCCGCCGGAAGCCGACGCTTCGGTGGTGGAAGTTCCACTGCTGCTCACGGGGAGGGGCTGGCAGCTGGACCTGCCGGCGCTGGAACGCGCGTTTGCCAAGGGAGCCGACGCCCTGCTGCTGTGCAATCCGCACAATCCGCTGGGCCTGGTGCATTCGGCTGAAATCCTCCGGGCGCTCGCCGACCTGTCGGCCAAATACGGAGTGGCCGTGATCAGCGATGAAATCCATGCTCCGCTGACCTACGCGCCGGGCTCGTTCACGCCTTACCTCTCCGTCTCCGCGAATGCCCGCGAGTACGGCCTGTGCGTGACCGCAGCCAGCAAAGCCTGGAACATTGCCGGCACCAAGTGCGCGGTGATGGTGGCCTCCAGCGAACGCACCCGGCTGCAGCTGGACTCCATGCCGGACGAGGTTGCCGCTCGGACCAGCATTCTGGGCCTGCACGGCACCGTGGCCGCGTATAACGACGGCGGGTCCTGGCTGGAGGCCGTCATGGCCGCGCTGGAGGAGAATCGCCGGCTGCTCGGCGAGCTGCTGGCGGCCCGGCTGCCCGGTGTTGTGTACCGTCCGCCCGCCGCCGGATATCTGGCCTGGCTGGACTTCCGGGGGGTCGGCTGGGGTGAGGATCCGGCTGCCGTGGCCCTGGAACGGGCCCGGGTGGCGCTGGAACCGGGGCACCGGTTCGGGCCGCAGGGCAGCGGCTTCGCCCGGTTGAACTTCGCCTGCTCCCCGGAGGTGCTGGCCGAGGCGGTGGAGCGGCTGGCACGGGTGCGGGCGTCGTCGTCGGACGGGACCGCCTAGATGACCACCGGCCGGCCTGAATGAAGGACAGCGATAGGCTTGTTGGCCAGGGGCGAAGATAGAGACCGCCAAGCACATCACCGTGAACGGCGGGAAATACCGTAAGAAGGCAGGCAAACGGAATGGACCCGACCACCAACTACTGGGCGCTGTTTGCCATCCTTTTCCCGTGGGGCCTTTTCCTTTGCCTCGTGGGGATCCTCACCTACCGGAAAAAGTTCCTTCGGTTTCTGGCGGTAGACGACTTTTTCCCCGGTAAGCCTTCGCTGGCCACCACCTATCTGGGTACCTTCATCATGCTGATAGCCTCTGCCCATTTTGTCTTGGTTGCCGACCTCGAGGCCCTGACGGTGCCTTTTGGCCTGGCACTGTTTACCAGTTGGCTGCTCGGCGTTGGCGGAATATTTTGGATGCCGAAATTCCTCCAGCCGGCATGGATGAAGGAAGCCGATCGGTTGATGGCGCGGGGCGAAGATCTGTTCGCCAAGAGGTTCCTGCAGGGAGGAAGCTAGGCGAAGTAGACGCCGATCCGGTTGCCGTCGATCTCCTCGATGCGGATGTCGATGTCGTAGATGTCCCGCAGCACCTCCGGCTGCATGATCTTCACCGGCGGCCCCTGGTGGATCAGCCGGCCCTCGCGCATGGCAATAATGTCGTCGGAGTAGCAGGAGGCGAAGTTGATGTCGTGGATGACCAGCACCACGGTTTTGCCGAAGTCGTCGGTGAGCCGGCGCAGCAGGCGCATCATCTCCACCGAGTGCTTCATGTCCAGGTTGTTCAGCGGTTCGTCCAGCAGCAGGTAGTCGGTGCCCTGGGCCAGGACCATGGCGATGAACGCGCGCTGGCGCTGTCCGCCGGAGAGCTCGTCGACAAACCGGTCGGCCAGGGCCGTCAGGTCCAGATAGGCCATGGCCTCGTCGATGAAGGCCTTGTCCGCGATGGTCGGGCGTCCGCCGTTGTGCGGGTAGCGGCCGAAGCCCACCAGATCACGCACGGTAAGGCGGACCGTGAGCTGGTTGTCCTGGCGCAGGATGGCCATTTTCCGGGCCAGCTCCTTGCCGCCGGTGGCGCTGACATCCAGACCGTCCACCAGCACCGATCCGCTGTCCATGCGCAGCAGCCGGGAAATCATCGACAGCAGGGTGGATTTGCCGGCACCGTTGGGCCCGATGATCGAGGTGATGCCGCCTTCCTTGATGTCGGCGCTGACGCCGTCGACCACCAGTTGGTTGGCATAGGACTTGGAGACGCCGGTTATGGAGATCATTTGACGTTGCCTCTCAGCAGCAGGATAAGGAAGACGATGCCGCCGACGAATTCGATGACTATGCTCAGTGCCGTGTCGAACGCGAAGATCCGTTCCAGGACCAGCTGCCCGCCGACCAGGGCGATGATGCCGAGCAGCACGGCGATGGGCAGCACCGCGGCGTGGCGGAAGTGCGAGCACAGCTGGTAGGCCAGCGAAGCGACCAGCAGGCCGAAGAACGTCACCGGGCCCACCAGGGCGGTGGAGACGGCGACCAGGACGGAGCAGATGATCAGCGTTGACGTCACTGCCTTCTTGTGGTCGACGCCGAGGTTGACGGCCATGTCCCGGCCCAGGGCGAGGACGTCGAAGGAGCTGCGCATCCGCCAGGCCATGATGCTGACCAGCGCGACGGCGATGGCTGAGTAGCCCAGCAGGGCACCGTCCACGTTGTTGAAGGAGGCGAAGAACAGGTCCTGCAGGATGATGAACTCGCTGGGATCGATCAGCCGCTGGAGCAGGGACGAGAAGCCCCGGAACATGGTGCCGAAGATGATTCCCACCAGCAGCATCAGGTGCAGGGACTTGCCGCCGCCGGTGAACAGCCAGCGGTAGAGCAGGAAGGAGAAGCCCACCATGAGCACGAGCTCGATGATGAAGAGCACGGGCTCGGACATCGTGAGCACGGCCTGGCCGCCGATCACGAACACCAGGGCGGTCTGCAGCAGCACGTACAGGGCGTCAAAGCCCATGATCGACGGCGTCAGGATGCGGTTGCAGGTCACCGTCTGGAAGAGCACGGTGGAGACCCCGACGGCGTAAGCCACCAGGATCATCGACGCCACCTTGACGGCGCGGCGCGGCAGGATGTAGCCGAGGTTTCCCCGCAGCTCGATGGTCATGAACACCGCGACGAGGGCTGCCGCGGCAATTCCCAGGGTGATGATCCAGAACTTCGGCGGCAGAGAGCGCACCGGGTGCCGGCGGGAGGAGACCATCGCCGTCGGCAGCGGGTTGGAATTAGCCACGGGCGGCACGCTTTCGCAGGAGCAGGTACAGGAAGAGGACGCTGCCGATGGCAGAGACGATCACGCCCACCGGAATTTCGTATGGGTAGCGGATGGTGCGGCCGATGATGTCGCAGGCCAGGACAAAGCCGGCGCCGAAGACGGCGACCCAGGGCACCGCCCGCCGGACGTTGTCGCCGATCATCAGGGAGACCAGGTTCGGCACGATCAGGCCCAGGAACGGAATGGAACCCACGCTGACGACGACGACGGCGCTGATCAGGGACACGATGACCAGGCCCAGCATCATCACGCGGTTGTAGTTCAGGCCGAGGTTGGTGGTGAAATCGGCGCCCATGCCCGCGACGGTGAAGCGGTCGGCGGCGAGGTAGCCGATCACCGTCAGGATGCCGACGATCCAGAGCAGCTCATAGCGGCCCCGCAGGACGCCCGAGAAGTCTCCGACCATCCAGCTGTTCAGGGTTTGCAGCAGGTCGGTGCGGTAAGCGAAAAAGGTGGTGACGGCGGAGATGACGCCGCCGAGCATGATGCCGACCAGGGGAACGATCAGCGTGTTGCGCATCGGCAGGCGGCGCAGGATGAGCAGGAACAGTGCGGTTCCGGCTGCCGCGAACAGGGTGGCGGTGGACATCTTCATGATCATGGAGGCGCCGGGAAGCAGGACGGTGACCACCAGGATGCCCAGGGATGCGGACTCCACGGTGCCGACGGTGCCCGGTTCCACGAACTTGTTGCGGGCCATCAGCTGCATGATGAGCCCGGCGACGCTCAGGGCCATGCCGGCGAGGATGATGCTCAGGGTGCGGGGAACGCGGCTGACCCAAAAGACCTGCCACGCCACGGGATCCCCGGCCAGCAGCGAGGGCAGCGAAACGTCGCTGACCCCGATGAACATGCTCGCCACAGCCAGCACGAAGACCGCTGCGGACCCCAGCGCCAGGCTGGCCGCGGTACGCGGAAACCGCCGTCGTCGGGTGACGGCGGCGGAAGTGGAGGGCGGGGGCAATGCGGGGGGAGAAGCGGGGCCTGGGGCAGGCGCGGCGGGAGCGCTCATGAGAAAAGTCCGGTCTCGCCTTAGGTTCCGGCAGCGGTGCCGGAACCTAAGGCGGTGAAAGGGATGTTAGGAAATACCGTTCTGGACTTCGGTGACCATGCTGTCCACGTTGGTCAGGCCGTAGCCCACGAGGTACCAGCTGTTGGCGTCCAGCGTGGTGATGCGGTCGTTCTTGGCGGCGTTGGTGCCGTTGACCAGTTCGTTGTCCAGCACGGCAACAGCTGCCTCGCCGCTTTCGCCGACTGCAGTGTCGCGGTCGATGACGAACAGGTTGTCGGGGTTCTTGGTGGCGATGTATTCGGCGGTGACGGACTCGCCGTGCTTGCCTTCGGACTTGATCTCCGCGACCGGAGTCACGCCGAGGACGTCGTGGATGATGCCGAAGCGGGAGCCGGCGCCGTAAGCAGTCATTTCGCCGCCGCTGGTCATGACGACCAGGCCGGTTCCTGCGTCAGCTGCAGCGGTTTTGGTCTCTTCGATCCGCTTGTCGATGGCGGCGAGCTTCTCGTCAGCGGCTTCTTCCTTGTCGAAGATCCGGCCCAGCGTACCCGTTGCTTCCTTGAAGGAAGCCATCGGATCAGCCGCATCAACGCTCAGGTCGATGGTGGGCGCAATCTTGCTCAGTTCCTCATAGGAGGCAGCAACACGGCCCGAGATGATGATCAGGTCCGGTGCGCCTTCGCTGATGGCTTCGAAATCCGGTTCCTTCATGGAGCCGATCTTCGTGTAATCATCACCGGCGAACTTGGAGAGGCTGTCGGGGAAGTTGGCTGCCGGAACGCCGTCGACATCAACGTCGAGGGCATCCATCGTGTCGAGGGCACCCAGGTCGAAGGTGTAGACGGTTTCCGGGTTCACCGGAACTTCAGTGGTTCCCTGGGCATGCTCAACGGTGACGTTGGTCGGCTCGGGAGCTTCTTCGGCGGTGGCGGCCGTCTCGGCTCCGCAGGCGCTCAGCGCGAGGAGAGAGGCCAGCGCGGTGCCCGCGACGATGCGGGACTTGAGGGTGTTTTTCACAGTAATGGGCTCCAGCTGCTTGGGTCCGGGTCCGCGCGGCGGAGAAAACCCCGCAACCGGAAACGGAAAAAATGCCAATAGGACACAGAAGTGTTTGCTAATCAATGCGCGCCCCTGAAAACTATCTGTTAGGTAAGGCTAAGGCAAGTTAAGCGCAGCACATTTCGTTATATCGCCTCCCGGCACCCGGGTAGCCGGAGCCAATATTGGCACTCGCCTTGACCGAGTGCTAACCGTTGCATAAGTTAGGAACCAGCACTCTCCCAGTGAGGGTGCTAATTCCTGAGGGAAGCGCCATCCGGCACCGCGACGACGGCCAGCGCCTACCGACGGTCCACATCCGTTAGTAACTACGCAAAGGAGAGCCCGAGTGTCGGTCTCGATTAAGCCCCTTGAGGATCGTATTGTTGTCCGCCCCCTCGAAGCCGAGCAGACCACTGCTTCCGGCCTCGTCATCCCGGACACCGCCAAGGAAAAGCCCCAGGAGGGCGAAGTTGTCGCAGTAGGCCCCGGCCGCGTTGACGACAACGGCAACCGCGTTCCCGTGGATGTTTCCGAAGGCGACGTCGTCATCTACTCCAAGTACGGCGGAACTGAAGTCAAGCACGGCGGCCAGGAATACCTGGTGCTGTCCGCCCGCGACGTACTGGCCATCGTCGTTAAGTAGTTGAAAAAGGAAGACCCCGGCCAATCTGGCCGGGGTTTTCTGATGCAGGTGCAGATGTAGCTGTCGGAAAGGACACACACATGGCAAAGCAATTGGAGTTCAACGACTCCGCCCGCCGCTCGCTGGAGGCCGGCGTCGACAAGCTGGCCAACACCGTCAAGGTGACCCTCGGCCCGCGCGGCCGCAACGTAGTGCTCGCCAAGACCTGGGGCGCTCCCACCATCACCAACGACGGCGTGACCATCGCCCGCGAGGTGGAGCTGGATGACCCCTACGAAAACCTCGGCGCCCAGCTGGCCAAGGAAGTAGCCACCAAGACCAACGATGTTGCCGGCGACGGCACCACCACGGCAACCGTCCTGGCGCAGGCACTGGTCAAGGAAGGCCTGCGCAACGTTGCTGCCGGCGCAGCTCCGGGCCAGCTCAAGCGCGGCATGGAAATCGCCGTGGAGGCAGTTGCCGCACGGCTGCTGGAAAACGCCAAGGAAGTTGAAGGCAACCAGGTTGCGCACGTCGCTGCCATCTCCGCGCAGAGCATGGAGATCGGCGAACTGCTGGCCAAGGCTTTCGACACCGTCGGCAAGGACGGCGTCATCACCATCGAGGAATCGTCCTCGACGCAGACCGAACTGGTCATCACCGAAGGCATGCAGTTCGACAAGGGCTACCTGTCCCCGTACTTCGTGACCGACGCCGAGCGCCAGGAAGCCGTCCTCGAGGACGCGCTGATCCTGATCAACTCCGGCAAGATCTCCTCCGTCGCCGAGTTCCTGCCGCTGCTGGAAAAGGCGCTGGGAACCTCCAAGCCGCTGTTCATCATCGCCGAGGACATTGAGGGCGAAGCCCTGTCCACCCTGGTGGTCAATAAGATCCGCGGAACGCTGAACGTCGTGGCCGTCAAGGCTCCCGGCTTCGGCGACCGCCGCAAGGCCATGATGCAGGACATCGCCACCCTTACGGGTGCGCAGGTTGTCTCGCCCGACCTGGGCCTGAAGCTGGACCAGGTTGGCCTCGAGGTGCTGGGCTCCGCCCGCCGCATCACGGTCACCAAGGACAACACCACCATCGTTGACGGTTCCGGTTCGGAATCCGACGTGGCGGACCGCGTTGCCCAGATCCGCGCCGAAATTGAGCGCACGGATTCCGACTGGGACCGCGAGAAGCTGCAGGAACGCCTGGCCAAGCTCTCCGGCGGCATTGGCGTCATCAAGGTCGGTGCAGCCACCGAGGTTGAGCTGAAGGAAAAGAAGCACCGCATCGAAGACGCAGTGTCCTCGACGCGTGCAGCCCTGGAAGAGGGCATCGTGGCCGGCGGCGGTTCCGCACTGGTCCACGCAGCCAAGGCCCTGGACACCGATCCCGAGGTTGTTAAGCTCGAAGGCGACGCCGCCACCGCTGTGGGCCTCGTCCGCCGCGCCCTGGCGCAGCCGCTGCGCTGGATCGCCGAGAACGCCGGCGCCGAAGGCATGGTTGTTGTCGCCAAGGTCACCGACCTGGAGGTCAACAACGGCTTCAACGCCGCAACCGGCGTGTACGAGAACCTGATCGAGGCCGGCATCATTGACCCGGTCAAGGTCACGCGCTCGGCGCTGCGCAATGCCGCGTCCATCGCGGCACTGGTTCTCACCACTGAAGCCCTCGTGGTGGAGAAGCCGGCCGACGACGAAGAAGATCACGGACACCAGCACTAAGTAACGGTTGGAGCCCCGGTGCCGCAGCGGAATTCCGCTGCGGCACCGGGGCTTTTTTCGTTTCGGCCCCGCCGCCGGGGACGACGGCGGACGTGCCGCCCCGGGGGAAGGCACGGGGGAGGGCACGGGGGAAGGCACGGTCGAATCCCGCTCTCGGCGGGCCGGGAAGGAAGGGCTGTGACCGATGCCACCCGTAAGGTTTTGGAATAGGGACGGGCGGTCTTTCGTTTTAGGATGTAGGTGAGCCAACCGGTCCCTTTCCGGTTTTCCCTCCATCCCTCCGGTCCTTCGCGAAAGAGGCGTAGTTTTGAGCCAGCAGTCCCCAGAGCATGACCCGTTCGGCTTCATTGGCCTGACGTACGACGACGTCCTGCTGCTGCCCGGCCCCACGGACGTCATCCCGTCCGAGGCGGACACGTCTTCGCGCCTGTCCAAGCGGATCACTGTGCACACGCCGCTGCTCTCCGCGGCCATGGACACGGTGACGGAATCCCGCATGGCGATCGCCATGGCACGCCAGGGCGGCCTCGGCGTGATCCACCGCAACCTCTCGATCCCGGACCAGGCCGAGCATGTGGACCGCGTCAAGCGCAGCGAGTCCGGCATGATCACCAATCCGGTCACCATCGCCCCGGACGCCACCCTGCTGGAACTGGACGATCTGTGCGCCCATTTCCGCGTTTCCGGCCTGCCGGTCGTGGACGAGGACAACAAGCTGCTCGGCATCGTGACCAACCGCGACACCCGCTTCATCCCGCGCGCCGATTACCCCCGCCGCCTGGTCAAGGAGGTCATGACCCGGATGCCGCTGATCACCGGCCGGGTTGGGATCAGCGCCGAGGAAACCGTTGAACTGCTGGGCAAGCACCGCATCGAGAAGCTTCCCCTGGTTGACGACGACGGCCGCCTGCAGGGCCTGATCACGGTCAAGGACTTCGACAAGGCCGAGCAGTACCCGCTCGCCACCAAGGACGAGGAAGGCCGGCTGCGCGTCGGAGCCGCCATCGGTTTCTTCGGCGACGGCTACGAGCGCGCCATGACCCTGGTCGAGGCCGGCGTCGACCTCCTTGTCGTCGACACCGCCAACGGTCACAGTGCCGGCGTGCTGGAAATGATCGCCCGCCTGAAGAAGGATCCGGCAGTCGCGCACGTGGACATCATCGGCGGCCAGGCCGCCACCCGCGAAGGCGCGCAGGCCCTCATCGATGCCGGTGCCGATGCGATCAAGGTCGGCGTCGGTCCGGGCTCGATCTGCACCACCCGCGTCGTTGCCGGCGTCGGCGTCCCCCAGATCACCGCCATCTACGAGGCCTCCAAGGCCGCCATCCCGGCCGGTGTGCCGCTGATCGCCGACGGCGGCCTGCAGTACTCCGGCGACATCGGCAAGGCCATTGTGGCCGGCGCCGACACCGTGATGCTCGGCGGCCTGCTCGCCGGTGCCGCGGAGAGCCCGGGCGACCTGGTGTTCGTCAACGGCAAGCAGTTCAAGTCCTACCGCGGCATGGGCTCCCTGGGGGCCATGCAGAGCCGGGGCAAGAACACCTCCTATTCCAAGGACCGCTACTTCCAGGCGGATGTGCCCTCCGACGAAAAGCTGATTCCGGAGGGCATCGAAGGCCAGGTGCCGTACCGCGGCCCGCTGTCCGCCGTCGCCCACCAGCTGGTGGGCGGACTGCGCCAGACCATGTTCTACACCGGTGCACGCACCATCGCGGAACTGAAGCAGAAGGGAAAGTTTGTCCGGATCACTCCGGCCGGACTGAAGGAATCCCATCCGCACGACATCATGATGACCGCCGAGGCGCCGAACTACGGCACCCGCCGCTAAACACCCGGTTCTCGTCGAAGGGCAGCCGCTGCGCACCACGCAGCGGCTGCCCTTCGGGGTTTAGGGCCCTGGGCCGCCGGGGTTCGGGGCACCGCGCCCATGTGCCGCCCGAACCGCCCAAAACCCGCCGGAACCCCCGCCCGAAACCCGCCCCGCCGGCACCAATACCGGGCGCTTTCGGGCCGACGACGCGCACTGGGATAACCTAGGGGTGTGAGTAACGAGATTGAAATTGGCCGTGGCAAGCGTGGGCGCCGAGCCTACTCCCTCGATGATGTGGCGATTGTGCCGTCCCGGCGTACCCGGGACCCGCAGGACGTTTCAATCAGCTGGCAGATAGATGCCTATGAGTTTGACATGCCGGTGATGGGCGCGCCGATGGATTCGGTGATGTCACCGGCCACCGCCATCGCCATGGGGCGGTTGGGCGGACTGGGCGTGCTGAACCTGGAGGGACTGTGGACCCGCTACGAGGATCCGCAGCCGCTGCTGGATGAGATCGCGGTCCTGAGCGAAGACAACTTCAACCCCGCAGCGACCCGCCGGCTGCAGGAAATCTACGAAGCGCCCATCCAGGCTGAACTGATCACTTCGCGCCTGGCCGAGGTCCGGGAAGCCGGCGTCACCGTCGCCGGATCGCTGACGCCGCAGCGCACCCAGGAGTTCTACAAGACCGTCCTGGCTGCCGGCGTGGACATCTTCGTCATCCGCGGCACCACCGTATCGGCAGAGCATGTCTCCAAGACGGTCGAGCCGCTGAACCTCAAGCAGTTCATCTACGAACTGGACGTTCCGGTCATTGTGGGCGGCGCCGCCGGCTACACCCCGGCGCTGCACCTGATGCGCACCGGCGCCGCGGGTGTCCTGGTGGGCTTCGGCGGGGGAGCGACCACCACCACCCGGCGCGCGCTGGGCATCCATGCTCCGATGGCGACCGCCATTGCTGACATTGCCGAAGCGCGCCGGGACTACATGGACGAGTCCGGCGGACGCTACGTGCACGTGATCGCCGACGGCGGCATGGGCACCAGCGGCGACATCGTCAAGGCCATTGCCATGGGGGCCGACGCCGTGATGCTCGGTTCCGCGCTGGCCCGCGCCGAGGAAGCACCGGGCCAGGGATGGCACTGGGGCCAGGAGGCCCACCACAGCGAGCTTCCGCGCGGCGACCGGGTCCGGCTGGACACCGTGGGACCGCTGCAGGAAGTCCTCTGGGGACCCTCGCACCACACCAACGGCACGTCCAACCTGATGGGTGCCCTCCGCCGCGCCATGGCCACCACCGGATATTCGGATGTGAAAGCGTTCCAGCGCATCGAGGTCTTGGTTTCTCCCTACCTATCCAACATGTAGTTGCCTAGAGTTGCAGGGAGCAGCTGCAGGGGAGCGCAGCGGGGGCAGGATCCAGAGAGGAAATCTTGACTATGAGCAAAGATGCACTCAGCCCGGACAACCGGGAGGACGCCCTGGCCGCACTGCGTTCCACTGCGGAGCCCGGCGGTGAACTGGATATCCTGATCGTCGGCGGCGGCGTGGTCGGCGCCGGTGCCGCGCTGGACGCAGTGACCCGAGGGCTGAAGGTCGGCATGGTGGAGGCCCGGGACTGGGCCTCCGGCACGTCGTCGCGCTCCTCCAAACTCATCCACGGCGGGCTGCGCTACCTGGAGATGCTGGACTTCGCGCTGGTCTCCGAAGCCCTGAAGGAACGCGGCCTGCTCATCCAGCGGATCGCCCCGCACCTGGTGCGGCCGGTGCCGTTCCTGTACCCGCTGACCCACCGCTTCTACGAGCGCCCCTACGTGGGCGCCGGCATCATGCTCTACGACACCATGGGCCTGACCTCGGGTAACTCCCGCGGCGTGCCCAGGCACAAGCACCTCACCAAAAAGGCAACGCTGCGGGCCGCGCCCAGCCTCAAGGATGACGCCATGATCGGCTCCATCCGCTACTACGACGCCCAGGTCGACGACGCCCGGTACGTCGCCAACATGGCCCGCACCGCGTCGCACTACGGCGCCGTGGTGGCCAACCGGGTCTCCGTGGTGGACTTCCTGCGCGAAGGCGAGCGTGTGGTTGGCGCCCGGGTCAAGGACACCGAATCGGGGCGGGAATTCGACGTCTTCGCCCGCCAAGTGGTGAACGCCACCGGCGTCTGGACCGATGAGACCCAGGCCATGGTGACTGACCGCGGCCAGCTGAAGGTTCGGGCATCCAAGGGCGTGCACCTGGTGGTGCCCCGGGACCGGATCCAGTCCACGGTCGGCATGATCCTGCGCACCGAGAAGTCGGTCCTGTTCGTGATTCCGTGGGGCCGGCACTGGATCGTCGGCACCACCGACACGGACTGGCACCTGGACAAGGCCCATCCTGCCGCGACATCGGCCGACATCGACTACCTCCTGGACCATGTGAACAAGGTGCTCAAGACGCCCTTGACGCGGGAAGACGTTGAAGGCGTGTACGCCGGGCTGCGTCCGCTGCTCGCGGGGGAAAACGACTCCACGGCCAAGCTTTCCCGCGAACACGTTGTCGCCCATCCGGTCCCGGGTCTTGTGGTCGTTGCCGGCGGGAAATGGACCACGTACCGGGTGATGGCCAAGGACGCGGTGGACGAGGCGGCACGCGCCCTGGACGAAAAGGTACCTGAAAGCTGCACCTCCACCATCCCGCTGCTGGGCGCCGTGGGCTACAAAGCGGCCTGGAACCTCAGGCACCGCACAGCCGAGCACTACGGCGTGCATGTGGCCCGGGTGGAGCACCTGCTGAACCGCTACGGATCCCTGGCGACCGAGGTGCTGGAGCTCATCCGTGAAAACCGTGAGCTGGGGGAAGCACTGCCCGGAGCTGATGACTACCTGCGGGCGGAAGCAGTCTATGCAACCACCGCCGAAGGCGCCCGCCATGTGGAGGATGTCCTGGCCCGCCGGACCCGCATTTCCATCGAGTCCTGGGACCGGGGGGTGTCCGCCGCGCCCGTCGTGGCCGAGCTGATGGCCCCCATCCTGAACTGGGACGAGGAACGGGTGATGCAGGAAGTGGCCCACTACCAGGCTCGGGTGGAAGCGGAACGGCTCAGCCAGGAACAGCCCGACGACGTGTCGGCCGACGCCGCCCGCCTCAGGGCCCACGACATAACGCCGCTGGCCTGAGGTGGACTCGGAGCTCTCCCTGACCGCCAAGGGCGCGGTCCTGACCGTGCCCGACATGGTCATCCTCGAACTGGAAGCCGCCGACCGCACCGATGCGGCAGCGCAGCTCGCCGAGCGGATGTACCGGCAGGGACGCATTCGCAATCTGGAGGCGTTCCTGGAACAGGTGAATGCCAGGGAGCACCAGATGGCCACCGGACTGCCCGGCGGCATTGGCATGCCGCATGCGCGCAGCGAACACGTGGTGGAAACCTCGATCGCCGTGGGCATCACGCGGTACGGCCACAGCATTGATTTCGGCGCCTCGGACGGTCCGGCCACGGTGATACTGCTCATAGCCACGCCCGCCGGCGCCTTCTCGGAACACCTGGAAGTCCTGGCCACCCTGGCCCGGTCGTTGTTCCGCCCGGCCTTCCGGGAGTCGCTGCGGCGGGCCCACGATGCCGAAGTCATTTCGGAACTGATCAATTCCTCGCTGGTGTTTTTTGACCACTGACGGCCGCCCGGGCTCCGAACGAGGCGGCGGCCTGCGCGGGCCGGAAGGCATTGGGTTTTCTACACGCTGACGAAGTACGGTTAAGGCGTGCTGAAAACTGCCCTGCAACTCCGCTGGATCGCCGCGCTGCTCTTTGCCCTTGCGATCTCCACGGTCTTCGTCCTCCTAAGCCAGTGGCAGTTTTCGACGGCGGAGAGTGACCTCCCGGCCTCGACCGACCGCACCGAAGCGGTACGGCCGCTGACCGAAGTCTTCACTCCGGGCGTGGAACTGTTCGGAACCACCGCCGACCAGATGGTCTCGATGACCGGGTCCTTCCGCACCGACGACACGGTGCTGATCGACAACCGGCTCTACGACGGGGAGGAAGGCTACTGGGTGGTCACCGCCTTCGCCGTCGACGGAGCACCCGGAGAGGCCGTCATGCCGGTGGTCCGCGGTTGGATTGCCGACCCCGACGACGCTGTTCCGGCGCCCTCCGGCGAGGCCGCCGTCGTCGGCCGCCTGCTGCCTCCGGAAGCGCCCGTGGCGCAGCCGGCAGAGGACGGGATCCTGCCCAGCCTGGCCAGTGCCGAGCTGATCAATGTCTGGGACACCCCGGGATATTCGGCGTTCGTGACCGCAGACTCGGTCACCGTGAACGGGGAAGCCGCGGAGGCCGGGGACATGCGCGTCGTGGACGTGGATGCCCAGCCGCAGGAAACAACGGTGAACTGGATGAACATTTTCTACGCCCTGGAATGGGTGGTGTTCGCCGGGTTCTCCGTGTTCCTGTGGTGGCGCCTGGTTGCCGATGCCCACCGCCGTTCCCTCGAGGACGACGAATACTACGACGACGATGAATACGACGACGACGACGACGACGACGACAACGACGGCGATGGCGGCGGCCAGCCTGCCGGCCGTCCGGCCCCAAGCAGTGAGGTACAAAAGTGAGCGATCCAGCCCCCGCAGCAACCAAGAGGCCACGCCGGAAGAAGCGCCGGTTCGGCGGCACCCACGCCCAGATACGGTCGGCCCTGACGTTTTACAAGGTGTCCTCGTACGTCACCGGCGTATTCCTGCTGCTGCTGTGCATCGAAATGATCCTCAAGTACGGCATGAAAATCGAAGAGATTTCAGTGGGACCGCTGAACCTCTTCACCGGCGTCCTCATCGCCCACGGCTGGCTGTACGTGGTCTACCTGCTGGCCGATTTCCGGCTGTGGCAGCTCATGCGCTGGCCCTTCTCCAAGTTCGTCCTGATCGCCCTGGGCGGTGTTGTTCCCTTCCTCTCCTTCATCGTGGAGAGCCGGACGCACAAGCAGGTCCTGGCGGAGCTGGCGGCCCATCCGGAAGCGGCCAAGCGCTACTGACGCGCCTTCGGGCTGCTGAATCCGGCGGCATCGGGGCCGCATCGCGCCGCAGTCGCCGATGCGGCCGATGTGCGGCACCGATGCTCCGGCGACTATCCTTGAACCGTGACTAATTCCGCGACCCCTCCCATTGAAGAGCGCCCTGTCCTCGTTGTGGACTTCGGCGCCCAATACGCCCAGCTCATTGCCCGCCGGGTACGCGATGCAGATGTCTATTCCGAGGTGGTTCCCCACACCTACACCACGGAACAGATCCTGGCGAAAAACCCGGCAGCCATTATTCTTTCCGGCGGCCCCTCCAGTGTTTACGCGGAAGGCGCTCCCGCCGTCAGCGAAGGCCTGTTTGAAGCAGGCGTTCCCGTCCTGGGCATCTGCTACGGGTTCCAGGCCATGGCGAATGCCCTCGGCGGCACGGTCGCGAAGACCGGCCTGCGTGAGTACGGCTCCACCGACGCCACCGCAGTGAACGGCTCGCGTTCCATCCTGGAGGGCACCCCGGACCACCAGAACACCTGGATGAGCCACGGTGACAGCGTCCAGGAAGCACCCCCAGGATTCGATGTCCTGGCCACCACGGCCGGCGCCCCGGTTGCAGCCTTCGCCAACGAGGAAAAGCGCCTCTACGGTGTCCAGTGGCACCCCGAGGTCAAGCACTCCGCACACGGCCAGTCAGTGCTGGAAAACTTCCTGTTCAAGGGCGCCGGCCTGGAACCGAGCTGGACCACCCGCAACATCGTTGAGGAGCAGGTCGAGCGCATCCGTGCCCAGGTGGGCAACTCCCGCGTCATCTGCGGCCTTTCCGGCGGCGTCGACTCCGCCGTCGCGGCTGCCCTGGTGCAGCGCGCCGTCGGCGACCAGTTGACCTGCGTCTTCGTGGACCACGGCCTGCTGCGCGAGGGTGAAGCAGAGCAGGTGGAACGCGACTTCGTGGCGTCCACCGGCGTCAACCTCTACGTCGCCAACGAGCAGAAGCGCTTCCTCGAAGCCCTCGCCGGCGTCACCGACCCGGAGACCAAGCGCAAAATCATCGGCCGCGAGTTCATCCGCGCCTTCGAGGAGGCCGAACGCGCCATCATGGCGGAAGCCGCGGCCGCGGGCGAACCCATCCGCTTCCTGGTCCAGGGCACCCTGTACCCGGACGTCGTCGAATCCGGCGGCGGTGAAGGTGCAGCCAACATCAAGAGCCACCACAACGTCGGCGGCCTGCCCGAAGACCTGAAGTTCGAGCTCGTCGAGCCGCTGCGTGCCCTGTTCAAGGACGAAGTCCGCGCCGTGGGCGCCCAGCTGGGCCTGCCGGCGGAGATCGTCGGCCGCCAGCCCTTCCCCGGCCCCGGCCTGGGCATCCGCATCATCGGTGAAGTCAACCAGGAACGCCTGGACCTGCTGCGCCGTGCCGACGCCATCGCCCGCGCCGAGCTCACGGCAGCCGGCCTGGACAACGAGGTCTGGCAGATGCCGGTCGTGCTGCTGGCTGATGTCCGCAGCGTCGGCGTGCAGGGGGACGGCCGCACCTACGGCCATCCGATCGTCCTGCGCCCGGTCTCCAGCGAGGACGCCATGACCGCTGACTGGTCACGCCTGCCCTACGACCTGCTGGCACGCATCTCCAACCGCATCACCAACGAAGTCGACGGCATCAACCGAGTCGTTCTGGACGTCACGTCCAAGCCGCCGGGAACCATCGAGTGGGAATAGATTGATCACGGGGGACAGCCGACCGGCTGTCCCCCGCGTTGCTATGCCGGGGAAAGCCGGTAGGAAGCGATAGTTTGGAAGGTATGCCAATTTGGTCAAGAACGCCGCGCGGAAGTGCAGAAAAGAGGGCACCAGTGTCTGAGCAGAATCCCGAGGACAATGCCTCGGACTTCCTGCTGCCCTGGCTGGGACAACTGGGACAGCAGGCCGGAACGGACACGTTGCTCCATTTCACCCCCTCAGCCTCCAACAGCATCGACCTGACCCACGCGCATCCCTCGGGCCTGGCCCAGCTGCTGGCAGGACGCCGGACCCGGCTGTCCACGCTGCTGCGCGACTCGGAGCAGTACGGGGCCGCGATGAAGGCCGGGCGCCTCCTGCGCGCCAAGATCTACGAACTGGGCACCGACCGCGGGATCGACGTCGGATACCTGGCGGCGGGCACGGCCTCCTGGCGCTACGCCGACGACGACGCCGTCCGCCCGGAATCGCTGACCGCACCGGTGCTGCTGACCCCGGTGTCGCTGACCGTGCATCCGTCGCAGGACGACTATGAGCTGCAGCTGACCGACAAGGCAGCGCTGAATCCGGCGTTTGTGCGGCACCTGCAGCAGGAGCAGGGCCTGGACATCGACGTGGAGGCCCTCGCCAGGCTGGCCTACGGCACCGCGCGCTTTGACCCCCATCCGGTGCTGGAGAAACTGCGGGCCGTCACCGAGGGCGTCCGCGGCATCAACATCGAGCACCGGCTCCTCGTCTCCACCTTCGCCGATCTCTCGGACCTCGCCGACGACGCTGCGCTGGACCCCGCCCACCCCATCCTGCGGGGCCTGATGGACGCCGCCCGGGGGAAGAGCACTGCCGCCCCCGATGCCACCGACCCGGGGCTTCCGCCGCTGGACGACCGGCTGCCTGCCGATGAGCTCCTGCTGCTGGACGCCGACCGCGAACAGCAGGACGTCCTGGACCTGATCCTGGACGGCCAGTCCCTGGTGGTTTCCTCACCGCCCGGCACCGGACAGACGCAGACGGCGCTCAACGCCGCTGCGGCGCTGGTCCACGCCGGAAAATCGGTCCTCGTCGTTGCGGAACGCCGCGGCACGCTGAACCAGTTTGTCTCCGAGCTCGACGCGCTGCACCTGGGCTCCGCCGTCCTCCAGCTGAATGCCGGGCTCACCGAGCAGCAGCTGAAGGACCAGCTGGTCCGCGCCATTGTCCGGAACGAGAAGGCTGCCGCGCCTGAGCTGGAGAGCCTGCACAAGGTCCTCCTGTCCAACCGCCACCAGCTGCGCGACCATGTGAAGTCGCTGCACAACGTGCGACGCCGCTGGGGCTGCTCTCCCTATCAGGCCATGCAGTCCCTCGCCGAGCTCACCTCCATGACGCCGGCTCCCGCAACGACCGTCCGGCTCAAGCGCAGCGTCCTGGACAGCATCACTGACCGCACCGAACTGACGGGCCGGCTCCGCCGGGCTGCCGAATTGGGCAGCTTCAGCCGTGCCGCCACCAGCAGTCCGTGGTTTGGTGCCAAGCTGCTCAACCGCAAGGAAACCGAAGAGGCCTACGAGCTGACGCAGAGCCTGGCCCGGGATCTTCCCGAGCTGCGCGCCAAGGTCCAGGCCGTTGCCGAGCATTCGCAGATCCGCCTGGGCGAGACCTTCGCCCAGTGGGGCGAGCAGCTGGAACTGCTGGTTGCCGTGCGGGAAAGCCTCGACAAGTTCACCCCGGACATTTTCGACCGTCCGGTCAGCGACCTGATCTCCGCGACCGCGTCCTCCTCCTGGCGCCGTGAGCGTGCCGTGGACATGAGCTCCATGACCCGCTCCCGGCTGCGCCGCGTGGCGAAGGAGTACATCCGGCCGGGCGTGCACATTTCGGACCTGCACTCCTCGCTCGTCGAGGTGCAGCAGCAGCGCGCCGTGTGGGCCCACTATGCCACCACCCAGCGCCATCCGTCAGTGGCCACGGGCCTTGCGGACATCAACCGTTCCTACATCACCGTCAAGGAACAGCTGGATACCCTCACCGGGATCCTCGACGGCACGCCGGCCAAGCCGGATCTTGCCGAGCTGACACTGGACGAGCTGGAAAAGCAGCTAGATGCGCTGGCGGGGGACCGTGAAACCCTCGAAACCCTGCCCGAGCGGACCCTCCTGCTCGACGAGATGCGCGGCCAGGGTCTGGGTGAACTGCTGGACGATCTGGAAGCCCGCGAAGTCCTGCCCCGCCAGGTGGGCTACGAACTCGAACTCGCCTGGTGGCAGTCCGCGCTGGAGGCGATGATCAGCGGCGACGATTACCTCGCCATGAGCGACGGCGACAGCCTCCGCCGGCTCGAAGCCGAATACCGGCTGGCTGACAACGCCCACATCGCCTCCGGCAGCGCCCGGGTGCGGTCTGCCCTGGCCGACCGCTGGCGCCGCGGAGTCAAGGCCGCAGCCTCCGACGCCGCGACCCTGCGGGATGCCATCAAGAACGGGCCCCTGGCGCTGCAGGACCTCTGCTTCCAGTCCGAGGAGCTCGTTTCCGCACTGCTGCCCATCTGGGCCGCAAGCCCGCTGGTGCTGCCCATGGTGCTGCCCGGGAACCGGACCTTCGATACCGTCATCGTGCTGGACGCCGAGTCAACCTCGCTCCAGTCCGCCGTGCCGGCACTGGCCCGGGCCACCCAGGTTGTTGCCTTCGGCGACGGCCAGCTCGGCGGACCGCGTCCGTTCACCATCGGCGTCGAAGCGGTGCGGCCGGCGGGGGAGCAGCACGACCTCGTCAGTGCGTTCGAAGCCCTGACCCAGGTTCTGCCGACCCGGACCCTGTCCACCGTATACCGCGGCACGGACCGGGACCTGATGCGTCAGCTGAGCCGAAGCTTCTATCAGGACCGGCTGACCACACTGCCGAGCGGCAGCGAGGTTTCCTCGGACGATGGTGCGCTGACCGTGGAGTATCTGGCGGACGGCACGGGTATGCCCAGCGCCGACCATGAGGGTGTCGAAAGTGTCGCAGCCGAGGTCAACCGGGTTGTGGATCTGGTCTTTGAACACATCCGCCGCAGGCCGCACCAGTCGCTCGCCGTCGTCACCGCCAGTCCGCGGCACGCCGTGCGTGTGGCTGAAGCGATCCGCGTGCAGATGGCCAATTTCCCCTGGGCCGCCGACTTCTTCACGCCGGGCAAGGAATCCTTCCGCGTGGTTCCGGTGGACCGCGCCGCCGGCCTGGTGCGGGACTGCGTGATTTTCTCGCTCGGTTTCGGGCGGACCCCGCACGGACGCGCACTGCACAACTTCGGCCCCCTGTCGGCATCCGACGGCCGCGGCAAGTTCCTCACCGCCATGACGCGGGCGCGGGCCAAGCTGCATGTCCTGACCTGCTTCCAGCCCGAGGATCTGGACAAGTCGCGGCTCGGCTACGGCGCCCTCGACTTCTACGAGCTCATCAACCGTGAGCTGAGCCCGTCCGCCCGGACCGGCGCAGTCCGAAGCTCCGATGCAGCGGTTACCTTCACCGGTTTCTCAGGCATTGACGGCGCAGGCGGAATCATGGAAGAGGACGCCTTGGTGGCCGATCTGGTCAACCGGCTGCGGGCCCGCGGCGCGAAGGTCTGGGACCACTATCAGGGGGCCATCGACATCGTGGCCACCGTTGACCGCACCGGCGGCGAGAGTGATCCCACGGTACCCATGGCGATCGAATCCGACGGGACCGAGCGGTACCGGACCATGAGTGTTCGGGAGCGCAGCCGGTTGCGGCCGCAGCTCCTGGAACGGCTGGGCTGGCGGTACATGCCGCTGTGGACCATTGAGGTCTTCAGCGACCCGTCGGCCTGCGCGGATCTGGTGGGGCGCTACCTGAACCTGCCGGCGCCGAGGGACGGCGATGAAAAGGCCGGCCGGTCCGTTGCCCCCGCGCGGGGATCGCTGGCGCGCCGCGGTAGCCAGTCCGTCGTTCCCCACGGCAGCAGCCGGAGCCGGGAACGCGATACCGTTGCAGAGGACAAGGAGACCGGCCCGCAGGCGCCCAACCAGGAGGCGCACCGGCCGTGACCCCGCGGAAGCCGCACCGGCGGGCCAGCGGCGGAACCCCGCCGCCCCGGCCCCCGGCTCGGGGCGCCCCGGCGGCGCCGTCAACTGCGCCGGCAACTGAGCCGGCCGCTGAGCCGGCGGCGCCGGCCGGATCTTCGCCGCCGGCCGAACCGTCGGTACTGAAGGCCAAGGCCGCTGACGATGATCCGCGGGTCTGGGGCGATTCTCCCGAGGACCGCGACTCCTGGCTGCTGGAGCAGCGTCCGCCGCACTGGGACTGAGTTTCCGGCGGGGGACCATCAAATGCAGCGGACATCGAATGCAGCGGACGATCAAATGTCGCAGCACGGCGGCGGGGTCAGCCGCCGGTCAGGATCAGGTGGAGGTTTCCGCTTCCCGATGAGGCGGCCAAAGCCGCTGCCTGATCGGGAAGCGCGGCCAGGACCACCACGGCGCCGCTTTCCTGCGATCCGGGCCACGATGAGGCGCCGTCCGAGCCCGTCCACAGGACCGGGGCATCCGCTGCCAGCACTGCAGGGGCGCCTCCGGCCTGCTCTGCGTCCGGACTTCCGAGGACAACATCCACGAGCTGGCCGGGCGAGAGCAGCTGCACGATGGCAGGGTCCGCAGGGCGGACGGACACGGCTACTGTGCCGGGCGGAGCGCCGGTCAGGAGCCCCGTGCCCACCAGGGAGGTTTGCATCAACGGACTGCCCTGTTTCAGGGGCGTGGCGAGCCGCCGGCCGGTCACCGCATCCACGGCGGCGAAGGAACCGGGCGGAACGGCTGCTGACGCTGCCGGGACAGCACGCAGGTCCTGCGCGGTGAGCAGTGCTCCCGCGGGGAGATCGGCAGCGGCGACCACCAGCGAAACCTCACCCGGGTCCGGCGGCAGCAGGGCCTGAACGGCGGTACCGGCAGCCGCGCAGCACAGCAGGGCGGCAAGCAGGCGCCGCCGGCGGACCATGAAACGCCGCAGTCGCATCATCAGGGAAGAGCCGGGGCCGGGACGCGGCGCAGAAAAAGGAAGCACGGTCCGACCCTAGGAGCCGATGCGTGTTGGAGCAGGGTGTCCCCGCCGGACGGTGGATATGTTCCGTTCCGGACCCGGCAGAAACGCGCTGGGGAGGAGCTGCTGCGCGCAGGAGCTACTTTGCGGAGGAACCGGTTCCCGATGCTGCTCCGGCAGTGGGTGCGGCAGAGGAGCCCGACGAGGACTGGGCCGGCGAGGCTGCGGCTCCGGAGGAGCTGTCGGACTTGGCCGGAGCCGCCGGAACGCTGTTCTTGGCCTCGCGTGAATCAGTGCGGTAGAAGCCCGATCCCTTAAAGACCACGCCTACGCTGTTGAACTTCTTGCGCAGGTTTCCGCTGCAGGAAGGGCAAACGGTCAGGGTGTCGTCGGTGAAGGACTGCTGGATGTCGAAAGCGGAACCGCAGTCCTTGCAGGCATAGGCATATGTAGGCACTGTTACTTACTCCTCCTGAGAACCAAGATGTCAGGCCCCTGGCCCGGCTGGACGTCGAATAACGGCAGCTGGCACTCGGTGGCCTTGAGTGCTAACTATACACCGGGCGCTGCGCCAGCCCGGTCCACCCCGAGGGCGTCAGTACCGCGTCCATCGGCTCGTCGAAGGGATCTGGCGTCCAGTGGCCGGCGGGCGCCAGTTCATGGTCGTACACGATGCCCACCGCCGGAGCGGGGTTGCCGCCCGACCGAAGCTCCGACAGGAACCGGTCGTAATAACCGCCGCCCTTGCCCATTCGCACGCCGTTCCGGTCGACCGCGAGGGCGGGCACCAAAAGCAGGTTCAGGTCCGGCAGCTCGGCGGGGGACAGGCGCGGCCCTGCGGGTTCCGGAACCGAGGGGAAGAGTCCCGGAAGGAGCGGTGTTCCGGGTTTCCAGCGGCACCAGGAGAGCCTGCGGTCCGGCTCGCAGACGGGGACGACGACGTCGTACCCCATCTCCAGGAGGTTCTCCAGCAGCGGCGCGGTCCCCGGTTCACGGCCCGTTGACAGATAGCCGGCGACAGTGCTGCCCGGCCGCACCAGGTCCGGAAGAACCGCCGCTGCATGGCCGGCCAGGGACCGGCCGGCAGCGAGCGGGGCATCCGGCGGCAATTCCCGGCGCAGCCGCCGGTACAGCTGCCGGGCCAGTTCCTTGGAGGTGGGGGCAGCGGGGTTCGTCATGTTTCCATTGTCGCAATAGTCCCAGCCGCAACAGATTGCGTTTTGGTGAAAAGAGGCTGTGCTTCTGTACTCTTACGGACATGACTTCACGCGCGACCGTAACCAAAGCCGTAATTCCCGCCGCCGGGCTGGGTACCCGATTCCTGCCGGCCACTAAAGCCATGCCGAAGGAAATGCTCCCCGTGGTGGATAAGCCCGCCATCCAGTACGTGGTGGAAGAGGCCGTCAATTCCGGGATGTCCGACATCCTGATGATCACCGGCCGCAACAAGCGGTCCCTGGAAGACCATTTCGACCGGGTTCCGTTCATCGAAAAGACACTTGAAGACAAGGGTGATCTGGAACGGCTCGCCATGGTCCGGGCCGCGTCTGAGCTGGGTGAAATCCATTACCTCCGCCAGGGCGACCCCAAGGGCCTGGGACATGCGGTCCTGCGCGCGAAACTGCATGTGGGCAACGAGCCCTTTGCCGTACTGCTCGGCGACGACCTCATCGACGCCCGTGATGACCTCCTGAAGCAGATGGTGGAGGTCCAGGCCAAGACCGGCGGTTCCGTGGTTGCCCTCATTGAGGTTGAACCTTCGCAGATCAGTGCCTACGGCTGCGCCGACATCTCCGTCGTTGAGGGTGAAGACTACGTCCGGGTCAACAAGATGGTGGAAAAGCCTGCCGTTGAAGAGGCTCCGTCCAACCTCGCCGTCATTGGCCGCTATGTGCTGCACCCGTCCGTGTTCGGCGTGCTGGAGGAAACCGGCCCCGGACGCGGCGGCGAAATCCAGCTGACCGACGCCCTGCAGACCCTTGCCGCCCAGGAAGAGGGGGAGGGTGCCGGAGTCTACGGCGTCGTCTTCCGCGGGCGCCGGTACGACACCGGTGACAAGCTCAGCTACCTCAAAGCAGTGGTGACCCTGGCCTCCGAGCGTGAAGATCTGGGCCCGGACCTGCGCGAGTGGCTCAAGAGCTTCACCGGTACGCTCGAAAGCTGATGCCGTGTGGGGGTCGGCCCTTTGGCCGGTGACGCTGGAATGCGGCGATCTGGGGCTGCGGCCCATCCGCTACCGCGATCGTCGGGAATGGACGGCCCTCCGCATCCGCAACGCCAAATGGATGGCGCAGTGGGAGGCGAGTAATCCGCTGCCCGGCGGTGAGCTGCCAACCTATGCGGCCATGGTGCGCAGCCTGAACCAGCAGGCCCGCGAGGCCTCGGCGCTTCCGTTCCTGATCACCGAACGCCGCGGCGGGCTGCGCACGCCGCCAGCGATCGTCGGACAGCTGACTGTCTCGACGATTGTGTGGGGTTCGGCGCGCATGGCCACCCTTGGCTACTGGGTGGATGAGGAGCGGGCAGGCCGCGGGATAGCGCCGACGGCGGTGGCCCTGGCGACTGACCACTGCTTTGGCGTGCTGGGGCTGCACCGCATGGAAATCAACATCAAACCGGACAACAGGGCGAGCCTGCGGGTGGTCGAAAAGCTGGGCTTCCGGGATGAGGGGCTGCGGGAACGGTACCTGCACATTGCCGGACAGTGGGCGGACCACCGCAGCTTTGCGCTGACCACTGAAGACGTGCCGGATGGCCTGCTGACTCGCTGGCTGGCCCGGTGACGGCCGCCGGCTACGGGTTTTTTGGCACCGAACCCCCGACACACCGCCAGTAATGCGCGCTCCGGTGTGCATTAGCTCATAACGTCGTAGTGTGGACTTCCCTCTCAACAGCTCCCTGATCCTGGCCGTTACCGTTGGCCTCTGGCTGCTGTGGGTTGCTCCGTACGTTTTCCGCCGGTCCGGCCTGTCCGCAGCGCCGGCAGCCGCGGGCATGCCAGCTCCCTCGTCTACAGCCATCCGCTCTTCCATCACCGCCGATGGACTGTCCCAGCAGGGGAACATTATGCACAACGCCTCCATCCGGCCCGGAAATTCCACCGGCACATCGGAGCCCTACACCGGCGCTCCGGCACCGGTCCAGTTCCGGCAGCCGGTATTCCGGATCCACTACGGCCGCACCGCCCTGGCCCTGGCCGGCGCGCTGGCCCTCGCCCTGGTTGTGATCGGATTGCCGCTGGCGGCCTTCGGAGTTGCTTCCTGGTGGCTCCCCGTCGGTGCCTTGGCGGTGGGCGGCGCAGCGATTGCCTCACTCCGCGCGCTTGCCGTGCAGGCACGCCGGAGCAGGGTTGACGCCGCCTTCCGCGCGGCGATGAGTGTCGGCCGGCCGGCACCGCCGCGGTTGGCAGCTCCTGAGGCCCCCGCCGCAGAGCCTGTGCGGCATTACCCCGAAACCGTCCTGTTCGACGCCCAGAGCGTCTCCGGTGCGGTCCGTCCGGCGGCCACTGTGCCGGCCGGCGATGCCCCAGAGGCCTCGGTCACCACTGCGCCGGGAGCTCCGGACCGCAGGCCCACGGCAGCGGAACTGCGCAGCGCTGCGCTGGAAGTTGCCGCAAAAGCGGCACCCGCCGGACCGCCGAAGACCTCCACCACCCCCTGGGAACCGGTGGCGGTTCCGAAACCGATCTATGTGGAAGCCCCGGTTGCCTCACGCCCGGCACCGGCACCGCTCGTCCTGCCGGAAACCCCCAAGCCCGCAGCACGGACGCCGCTCCGCGCCCCGGCCGAGAGTGCCGTGTCCGGCAGCGGCGGCGCACCGGGCAGCGGCAAGATCAACCTGGACGACGTCCTCCAGCGCCGCCGCGCCTAGGCGCCGCTCCCTGCATGAACCGCGGCAGCCGGACCGGCGCGCGAGGAGACCGTGAGGCTGCGTCCAAGGCGCTGCTTGAAGGTTCCGACATGTCCGGCCCGCTGGCGGCCGCTCTGCGTCCCCTGGGCCTCAAGCCGGTTGCTTGGGCCCACGTTCGCTCCCATCATCGGCCCGGCGCCGGCATCAGTGCCCTGTACCGGGTCGAAGCCGTTCCCCGTTCCGCGGCTGCGGGACACCGGCCCCTGCACCTCCAAGTGGGAGCCACCACAGATCTCAACGCGGCCGACGGCGGGGCCACGGCCCGGGGCACGGTCGGCGGCACTGCGGTCCGCCTGTGGGTCCATCCGCGCGACCCGGTCCTGCTGGGTCTGCCCTGGGCGACCAGCGCCGAAGCGGTGGCCCGCGATGTCTTCGGCACAGACACCGATGCAGCGCGTGCAGCCCTGAACCTGGTGGCCTACCGGCCGCTGCGCCGGGCTGTCGTCCGGGCAACCTTGGAACGGCCGGACGGGTCAGCCGGGCCAACCGTTTACCTCAAAGTTCCGCAGCCGCACCTGGCTGCCGGACTGCGTCGACGCCTGCAGCTGGCGGCGGCTGCCGGGCTGCCCGTTCCGCCGCTGCTCGACACGGTGGCCGGTGCCGACACGGTGTCCGGTGCCGGCCCGGCTGCCGGCGTTTTGATCCTGGGCGGCCTTCCGGGGCGAACGCTGCACCGGGAGCTGAGCGCAGCCGGGACCCCGGCGCTGGACCCCGAAGCACTGGCCCGGCTCCTGGACCGGCTTCCGGCGGCGGGCCTGGCCCTGCCGCGCCGGCCGGCCTGGTCCGAGCGCATAATGGACTACGCTGCCGGCGCCGCCGTCGCGCTGCCGGACGGGGCAGAACGGATTACCCGGTGTGCACGAGCAATAGCCGCCGGAGTCCGCTCGGCCGATCCGGGACCGGTGGTGCCCACGCACGGGGACTTCCACGGCGGAAACCTGCTGGCCGGCATGGGCAACGGGGCACTGCGGATCACCGGCATGCTCGACGTTGACGCCCTGGGACCGGGACACCGGGTGGATGACCTTGCGTGTTTCCTGGGCCACCTGTGGGTGCTCGCGGCCCTGTCCCCGGAGAACACCGGGCTGCAGGATGCGGCCGGACGCTGTGCCCGGGTCTTCGCCCGCCAGACGGATGCGTCGGCCCTCTACTGCCGCTCCGCGGCGGTGGCCCTTACCCTCGTTGCGGGAGCCGCCGCACGCGGCTCCGGGGCGGCCCGGCGGACGGTGGCCGCGGCGGAGGAACTGCTGAACCGGTCCCGCGGCCGGTTCTAAGCGCCCGCTAGGCCGGAGGCACCAGCTTTTCCAGCAGCGGCTCACTCCGGTAGGGAATGTGCTCGTGCAGGGCCAGCACCGTCTCGGTGCGGATCACCCCCTTGATCCGCAGCACGAAACGCAGGGCCGTCTGCAGCTGCTGCGTGTCAGTGGCCGCCAGCCGGCACCAGACGTCGCCGTGCCCGGAGATCTCGTGAACCTCCAGGACCTGCGGCAGGGTGCGGAGCCCGGCAATCACGGTATCCAGTTCCCGGTGCGAAACCTCAATGGTGACAAACGCCAGCACGTCGTAGCCCAGCCGTGCCAGATCCACGTCCCGACCGCCCGGGCGGATCAGCCCGGCCCGGTCCAAATGCTTCAGATGGCTCTGGGTGGTGTTCCGGGCGATGCCCAGCGTTTCGCTGAGGTCGCCGATCTGGGCCCGCGGGTTCCGCACCAGCTCCAGCAGCAGCTTCAGATCAACCGCGTCCAAGTTGCCCATTGCGCGCATCTCCTCTCAGGAAGTACGGAGAATATTGATCGAAACCGTCAATTGCTGGGACTTTTGTGCATCATCAGGCCCGGCACAGCCCATCCTATAGTGGAATTGGTCAAGAATTCCGATGTGGTGAAAGCGCCCCGCGACCCCGTCCTGAACGGGCCGGAATGCTGGACGAACTCGGCGAATGCAGAAGGGTATTGGACACGCGTTGACAGTCCTCAATGAACTTCGGATGCGGCCCGCCGCGGCCGGGCGCCGCGAATGGGATGCAGCCCGGCGGCCCCGGCTGCTGCTGACACTGGCAATCATGACCACCCTGCTGGTGGGCGCCAACCTCGCCACGCCGCTTTATCCGCTGCTCGGGGAGCGGCTGGGGCTGACCCACTTCGGGGTGACAGTGGCCTTTGCCGCCTATGTGCTGGTCCTGGTGGCCGGTCTGCTGCTGGTGGGGCACTGGTCCGACTTCATTGGCCGCCGGGCAGCACTGGTGCTGGCCAGCGTTGTCAGCCTCCTCGGCGGCGTGCTGTTCGGAACCGCCACCGGCATGGGCGCGCTGATCGCCGGCCGTGCGCTGCAGGGAGCGTCGGTGGCCCTGGCCACCGGTGCCAGTTCCGCGGCGCTGCGGGAGCTGCTGCCGCACCGGCCGGAGTGGGCCACCCGGTTTACGCTTCTGGTCTCCGCCGGCGGCGTGGCGGCCGGTCCGGTGATCGGCGGCCTGCTGTCGCTGCTGCCTGCCCCCACCCTGACCCCGTTCCTGATCCATTTCGTGGTCCTCGCCGGGCTGCTGGTTCCGCTGTGCCTGCTGAAGGCACGCCCCGCCATTGCCGTGCCGCCGCTGGGCCGGGCGCTGGCCGCCCTGCGTCCGCGCCGCCTGGCGGTCTCCCACCAGGCTCGGTCCCAGTTCTGGATGGCCTCCGTCACCGGATTCCTGAGCTTCGCCGTTTTCGGCTTTTACCTGTCCCTGGCGCCGACCTACTTCGCCGGCATCGCCGGCACCTCCTCCCGCCCCGTCGTCGGGCTGCTGGCCGCCCTGGCGCTGGCGGCCTCGGCCGTCAGCCAGCTCACCGGTGTCCGCGGACGCCTGGTGGTGCCGGCCGGGCTGGCGCTGATGGGAACCGGCGTCGCGCTGATCCCGGCGGCGGGCGCCCTGGGCAGCGTTCCCCTGCTGGTGGCCGCCTCCCTGGCGGCCGGCTTCGGCCAGGGGATGGCCTTCCGGACGGTGTTCAACGACGTCGCGGCAAAGGTGGAACCGGCACAGCACGCCCAGATCATCAGCACGGTTTACGTGATCACCTATCTGGGCAGCGCCATTCCCGTGCTCGGACTGGGCGCCGCCGGTGCGGCATGGGGCCTGCCGTCGGCCGTGGCCTGGTTCTCCGCGGCCATCGCCCTCAGCTGCGCCGTCCTGTGCGTGTTCGCGCTGATCCGGTCCCGCAAAAAAGCCGCCTGACGACCTGCACGCCGCCGCACCAGGCCAGGCATACCCAGCGGCCCCGGCGGAAAGTAGGCTGGTCGCATGCAGAATTCCAGTGAGGGACCCGCCGCCGGGTCCGGGCCCAGCGTCATCGGACTCGACATCGGCGGCACCAAGACCCACGGACTGCTCCTGCGCGACGGCGCTCCCGCCGCGGAAGCGACAGCCGGCAGCGCCAATGTGCAGAACGTCAGTCCGGCACAAGCCGCAGCCAATCTTGCCGAGATCTTCACAGCGCTGGGAGCCGGTTCGGTTGACCGCGTCATCGCCGGCTCCGGCGGCATTGACACCGACGACGACGCCGCCGCCCTCCGCGCGCTGATCGCTCCGCACGCTCCGGAGGCAGTGGTGGACGTAATCCACGACACCCGGCTGATCCTGGCCGCAGGGGAGAGCCCGGCCGGCATCGCGCTGATTGCCGGCACCGGCTCGGTGGCGTGGGGGCTGAGCCGCACCGGCCAGGAAGCCCGCTCCGGCGGATGGGGCTACCTGTTGGGCGACGAGGGCAGCGCTTACTGGATCGCCCGGGAAGCCGTCCGCCACACCCTGCGCTGCTTCAACCGCGGACTGGAACCCGACCTGCTGGCGGAGTCCCTGCTGCGGGCCTGCTCCGTGACGGAGCCGGTGCAGCTCATCTCGCTGTTCCACGCCGACTCCGCCGGACGGCGCTACTGGGCGTCCAAGGCCGGTGTGGTGTTCGATGCCGCGCTGCAGGGGAGCGGCGCCGGCGCCGAGATCGTCGAGGGTGCCGCCCGCCACCTGGCCGGGCTGGCCGCTGACACGGCACGCCTGCTCGGCATTGCGGGCCCGGTGGTGGTCGGCGGCGGCCTGGGCAGGCATCAGCCGCTGCTCCGGGACCGGCTGCGGCAGGACCTGGAACGGGCCGGGCTGGAAGACATCCGGTTCCTGCAGCAGGACCCCGTCTACGGCGCCCGCTACCTCGCGGCGCGGGACCAGCCGCGTGGCTGAGGACTTCGACGTCCGGATCGGCGCGTATGCCGTGGTGATATCCGGCGGCAGCATCCTGCTCTCGCACTGGAACGACCACGGCTATTCCAGCTGGACCCTGCCCGGCGGGGGACTGGAGCTGCGCGAAGACGCCCCCGCCGCCGTCGTGCGGGAAGTCCGGGAGGAGACCGGCTTCACCGTGGAACCCGAAGAGCTGCTGGGCGTGGACAGCATCTTCATTCCGCCGGAACACCGCTTCCCCGGCGAAAGCCGCCGGCTCCTCCACGCCCTGCGGATCATCTACAGCGCCCGGATCACTTCGGGAGTGCTGACCCACGAGCTCGGCGGCAGCACCGACAAAGCGGAGTGGGTGCCGCTGGACCGGATTTCCGAGCTGGGCCCGGCACCCCTGGTGCAGGTGGGGCTGAAGCTGGCCATCCGCAACGCCGCCTGTTCCGAGTGAACAGCTGGACTACCAACATTCTCTGTCCTACCGTTCAAAGCGTGTCCTACCGTTGAACTTCCGGCAGGATACGAGTTCCGCAGGACCCCATGAATTCCAACGGAAGGCACCGCCATGACCCCGCCGGACCCCGCCCCGCGGGCCGCCGAGCCGATGATCAGCTTCCGCGGCGTGACGAAGTCCTTCGCCGGCTCCCCGGCACCTGCCGTGGACGGCCTCAGCATGGACATTGCCCGCGGTTCCATCACTGTTTTCGTGGGTCCGTCCGGATGCGGAAAGACAACGTCCCTGCGCATGATCAACCGGATGATCGAACCCACGGCCGGGTCCATCACCGTGGACGGCACCGATGTCAGCGTGGTCAAGGCGCCGGAACTGCGGCGGTCGATGGGGTACGTCATGCAGTCCGCCGGCCTGATGCCGCACCGCACGGTGCTGGACAACGTGGCCACCGTTCCCCGGCTGCTTGGGCAGTCCAAGGCCCGGGCCCGGGCGCGGGCCGCGGAACTGCTCGACGTCGTCGGACTCGCCCCGTCGCTGGGCGGACGCTACCCGGCCCAGCTCTCCGGCGGCCAGCAGCAGCGCGTGGGGGTGGCCCGGGCGCTCGCCGCCGATCCGCCGGTGCTGCTCATGGACGAACCCTTCAGCGCCGTGGACCCCGTGGTCCGCGCCGAGCTGCAGGAGGAGCTGCTGCGCCTGCAGCGGGACCTGGCCAAGACCATTGTGTTTGTCACCCACGACATCGACGAGGCGACCATCCTCGGGGACCGGGTGGCCGTATTTGCCGTGGGCGGGCGGCTGGCGCAGTACGCGGCGCCCGAGGAGATCCTGCGTGCCCCAGTGGACGATTTCGTGGCGGGGTTTGTCGGCCGGGACCGCGGCTTCCGGCACCTATCCTTCCAGGCGGGACAGGATGTTCCGCTGCATCCGGTGCAGCTGCTGGAGCCGGCAATGCTGGCGGATCCGTCAGTGGCGGTCGCCGGTGCCTGGGCGCTGGCGGTCGACGACGGCGGCCGGCCGCTGGGCTGGGTGCCGAGGGGGAACCGGGCTGCCGTCACCACCCCGGCGCAGCTGGTGCCCGGCGGCTCGCTGTACCGGGAAGGCGAGAACCTGCGCAAGGCCCTCGACGCCGCACTGTCCTCACCCGCCGGGCTCGGCGTGGCGGTGGATGCCGAGCAGCGCGTGATCGGTGCCATCCGGCCCGCCGAAGTGCTGGCCCAGATCGAGGCGGCCCGGCTGCAGCGGAGCGGAGGCTGACGTGGAGTGGTTCCTCGCGCACACCGACCAGGTGTTCCGGCTGACCGGGCTGCACCTGTACCAGTCGATCGTGCCGCTGGTGCTCGGCGTCCTCATCGCCGTGCCCCTGGCCGCCCTGATCCGCGGCAGCAGCCGGCTGCGCGGCGCCGTGCTCGCCACCGGATCGCTGCTCTACACCATTCCGTCGCTGGCCCTGTTCGTCACGCTGCCGGCGATCCTGGGGACCCGCATCCTTGACATCAGCAACATCATCATTGCCCTGACGATCTACGCCGTCGCGCTGATGCTCCGGGTGGCGGTGGACGCCTTCGACTCGGTCGACGACGGCGTGCGGCAAGCCGCCGTGGCGATGGGCTACCGGCCCCTGCGCCGGTTCCTGACCGTTGACCTGCCGCTGTCGGTGCCGGTGCTGATTGCCGGGCTGCGGGTGGTGTCGGTCAGCAACATCTCGATGGTCAGCGTGGGGGCGCTGATCGGAGTGGAAAACCTGGGCTTCTTCTTCCGGGACGGCCTGCGCCGCTATTTCATCACCGAAATTGTGGTGGGCATCGTCGCGACCCTGGTGCTGGCCTTCCTGATGGACCTGGTGTTCGTGCTGCTGCAGCGCGCCCTGACGCCGTGGCTGCGGGCGGGCCGGAAGGCAGGGGCGGCCGACGGCGGATCCGGGCCGGGCAAACCGGGCGGCCGGCGCAGCGGTCGCGGCGGCGGCAGTGCCGGCACCGGTGCGCCGCTGCGGGCGGGCACCGGAGCTGCCGCCCCGGACATCGCACTGAAGGGGGCGTAGATCATGCCAGTGACGATTCCCCGAACCGACTACACCAGCACCAACGCCCTGGGACAGGGCTGGGAATGGCTCACCGACCCTGCCAACTGGACCGGCGCCGCCGGGATTCCGGTGCGGACCCTGGAGCACCTGCAGTACACCGGGCTGACCCTGCTGATCGCCATCGCCATCGCCGTCCCGGTGGGCCTGTACATCGGCCACACCGGACGCGGCCAGGTGGCCGTCGTCGCTGTCTCCGGCTTGCTGCGCGCACTGCCGACGCTGGGCATGCTGACCCTCTTCGTCCTGCTGGCCGGGCTCGGCCTGATGCCGCCGATCTGGTCCCTGGTGCTGCTGGCGGTGCCGCCGCTGCTGGCCGGAACGTACTCCGGGATCGCTTCAGTGGACCGCAGCGTGGTGGACTCGGCCCGCAGCATGGGGCTGACCGAGCTGCAGATCCTGTTCCGGGTGGAAGTCCCCAACGGGCTGAAGGTTCTCTTCGGCGGTTTGCGCGGCGCCACCCTCCAGGTTGTTGCCACCGCTGCCGTGGTGGCCATGATCAACCTCGGCGGACTGGGACGGTACCTGATCGACGGCCTGGCCCTGGCCGACTACGGGCGGGTCTTCGGCGGCGCGGTGCTCATCGCTGCGCTGGCGCTCGCCGTCGACGGCATGATTGCCTTGGCAGCACGATTCTTGATTTCACCCGGCCTGCGGGAGGGCCGCCCGTCGGCGGCGGCCGCCGGGGCCGGGAGCGTAACCATACCGACCGGAGGCGGACCTGCCGCTGCCGGCTCACAAGGAGGAAAACAATGACCCAGCACATGCGCCGGAACTCCCGGCGGAGGGGCCTGACGGCCCTGGCCGGAAGCTTCACCCTGGCTCTCGCCCTGGCCGGTTGCAGCGGCGGCGGTGGCGGCGACCCCCTGGCCTCGGAATCGCCGTCGGAAACGGCAGCGTCCGGAGCCGCGGAGGCCATTGTTGTGGGCTCGGCCGATTTCCCGGAGTCCAGCACCCTTGCCGAGATTTACGCCGGAGCGCTGAACGGAGCCGGAATTCCGGCCGAAACCAAACTCGGCATCGGTTCGCGCGAGGTCTACCTGCCCGCCCTGGAAGACGGATCCATCAACTTGATTCCGGAATACACCGGCGCCCTGCTGGTGGGAGTTGATCCCGAGACCGACTCGGTGGACGCCTCCGAGATCGTCGACGCTCTGCCCGATGCCCTGCCCGAGGGCCTGGTCATTCTGGAACCCTCCGAAGCCGAGAACAAGGACGCCATGGTCGTCACCGCGGCCACGGCCGAGAAGTACCAGCTGGAGAGCATCGAGGACCTCGCCAAGGTCTGCGACCAGCTCACCCTGGCCGCCCCGGCCGAGTTCGCCGAGCGCGCGCAGGGGCTGGCCGGCCTCAAGGATAAGTACGGCTGCGAGTTCAAGGAATTCACGCCGATTGGCGACAGCGGCGGTCCGCTCACCGTGGATGCCCTGCTGAACGACGACGTGCAAGTGGCTGACATTTATACGACGACGCCGGCCATCGAGGAAAACGACCTCGTGGTCCTGGAAGATCCCAAGCAGAACTGGCCTGCCCAGCAGGTGGTTCCGCTGGCCTCGGCGGACGCGCTCACCGACGAAGCCACCGAGGTGCTGAACCGGGTGTCGGCGCAGCTGACCACCGAGGACCTGATCGAGCTGAACCAGGCCGTGAGCGGAGACCAGAAGCTGGATCCCAGCGAAGCGGCCCGGACCTGGCTGGAAGAAAAGGGCTTCGCCTAGCCACTGCCGCCGGTCCCCGAGGACCCCTTTCCGCTTCACATGCGGAAGGGGGTCCTCTCTCTGTGGCACGATGAATGGATGGCAGAATTCAAGCAGTCGCACAAGCTCCACAACGTTCTCTATGACATCCGGGGGCCGCTGCTGGAGCATGCGCAGCGCATGGAGGCGGCCGGCCACCGGATCCTGAAGCTGAACATCGGCAATCCGGCGCCGTTCGGCTTCGAGGCCCCCGAAGCCATCCTGGTGGACATGGTGCGCCACCTGCCCAAGGCCCAGGGCTACAGCGACTCCCGCGGCATCTTCTCCGCCCGCACCGCCGTCGTGCAGTACTACCAGAGCCGGGGCATCCAGAGCATCGACGTCGACGACGTCTACCTGGGCAACGGCGTCAGCGAACTGATCACCCTGTCCATGCAGGCGCTGCTGAACACCGGCGACGAAATCCTGGTGCCGGCACCGGATTATCCGCTGTGGACCGCGTCGGTGTCGCTGGCCGGCGGCACCGCCGTGCACTACCTGTGCGACGAAGACGCGCACTGGTGGCCCGACGTCGAGGATCTTGAATCCAAGATCACCGACCGCACCAAGGGCATCGTGCTGATCAACCCGAACAACCCCACCGGCGCCGTCTATCCCGAACACATCGTCAAGGCCATCGTGGACCTGGCCCGCAAGCACGGGCTGATCATTTTCTCCGACGAGATCTACGAGAAGATCCTGTACGACGACGCCGTGCACATCAACTCGGCCGCCGTCACCGGCGACGACGTGCTGTGCCTGACGTTCAGCGGCCTGTCCAAGGCATACCGGATCGCCGGCTATCGCAGCGGCTGGATGGCGATTTCCGGGCCCAAGCACGAGGCCGCCGACTACATCGAGGGCATCAACCTGCTGGCGAACATGCGGCTGTGCGCCAATGTTCCGGGCCAGCACGCGATCCAGACCGCGCTGGGCGGCTACCAGAGCATCAACGACCTGATTCTGCCCGGCGGCCGGCTGAAAGCACAGCGCGACCTCGCCCACAAGATGCTCAACGACATTCCCGGCGTCAGCTGCGAGCTGTCAATGGGGGCGCTGTACCTGTTCCCGAAGCTGGATCCGGAGGTCTATCCGATCGCCAGCGACGAGCAGTTCGCCCTGGACCTGCTCAAGCAGCAGAAGATCCTGGTCTCCGTGGGCACGGCCTTCAACTGGGTGCGTCCGGACCACTTCCGGATGGTCACGCTGCCCAACGTGGAGGACATCGAGGACGCCATGATCCGGCTCGGCGAGTTCCTGAGCACGTACAGGCAGTAGCTGCCTGCCGGCAGGGGAGCGGGACCGCGGGCTATTCCCCGCGGGCCTGCTCCCGGGCAGCGTCGAGGCGCCGCCGGGCGCCCTCCAGCCAGGACTCGCAGCGGGTGGCGAGCTGCTCGCCGCGCTCCCACAGGGCGAGCGACTCTTCGAGCGAGGCGCCGCCGGTTTCGAGCCGGCCGACCACTGACACGAGTTCGTCGCGGGCCTGTTCGTAGCTCATGGCCTCGATGTCGGCGGGAACTGCTGCTGCTTCGTTTGCTGCGGGGTTCATAACTGGTTCTTCCTTCGGTTCTGGGGAGGATTCCGTGCTGATGGGGGACGGCGCGGGGGAGGCCGCCGGGGACAACTCATTCACGCGCGGGCGGCTCTGCGGTGCGGGGAGCGGCGGTGGCCGCCAGCTCGCCGACGGCGACCCGGATGCGCAGCTGCGCCGCGTCGGGGACCGCTGCGGCGTCCCGGACCACGGCGCCGTCGGCCAGCTGCACGACGGCGTAGCCGCGGTCCAGCGTGTTTTGCGGCGACAGGGCGCGCACCTGGGCCCGGAGATGGGAAATGCGGTCGGTGTCCCGCCGGACCTCCGACACCATGCAGGACAGGGCGCGCTCCCGCAGGCGCGAGACATCCTGCGCACGCCCGTCGATCATGGTCTGCGGCGCCGCCATCACCGGCCGGGACCGGATGTGGTTCAGCCGCTCCTTTTCCCGGCCAACGGTCAGCTCCACGATGCGCCGAAGCTGCGCCCGGGCGGCGGCAATGCGGTGCAGCTCCTCGCCCACATCCGGCACGATCCGCTTCGCGGCATCGGTGGGGGTGGAGGCCCGCAGGTCGGCCACCTCGTCCAGCAGCGGCCGGTCCGCCTCGTGTCCGATGGCGCTGACCACCGGGGTGGACGCCGCGGAGACCGCCCGAACCAGGTCCTCATGGCTGAACGGCAGCAGATCCTCCAGGGACCCGCCGCCGCGTGCGATCACGATGACGTCCACCTCGGGCATGGCGTCGAGCTGGGCCAGCGCCCGGGTGACCTCGGCGACGGCGTTTACGCCCTGCACGGCGACTTCGCGTACCTCGAAGGCCACCGCAGGCCAGCGCAGCGCGGCGTTCTTCATGACGTCCTTCATGGCGTCGGAATTGCGGCCGGTGATGAGCCCGATCCGTCCGGGCAGCAGCGGCAGCGGCAGCTTCCGGTCCTCGCGGAACAGACCTTCGGCGGCCAGGGACTGCCGCAGGCGCTCGATCCGGGCCAGCAGGTCACCGATCCCCACCGGGCGGATGTCGCGGGTCTGCATGGACAGCCGGCCGGTCTTGACCCAGAAATCGGGTTTCACCTGGGCCACCACCCGGGCGCCGCGCTCCAGCGGCAGCTCCAGCCGGTTCATTACGGTGCTCCAGACGGTCAGCGAGAGGGAGATCTCCGCATCGACGTCGCGCAGCGTGATGTAGGAGGCGTTGGCGCGCTTGTTCAGCTCGATGATCTGCCCCTCCACCCAGGTGGCGGGGGCACGGTCGATGTACGTCTTGAGGTTCTTCGAGAGCAGCTGCAGCGGCCAGGGATTCTCGGGAGTCGTTTCCGCGGCGGTCTTCGGAAGGCTCGTGGGAGCCTTTTCGTCGGCACCGGAGGGGTCCAGGGGGTCTAGGGGGTCTTGCATAAGTTAATGTCTATCAGGTGCCGCCCACAACGCGCGTTCCGGACCCGGACGGTACGCTTCTGGATACGCTTCTGGAACCGTCGGATGCAACAGGTCCGCTGAGCCATTCTGCGAAGGAACGAGGAGACAATCCATGCGAACATTCGGTTCGGCACTTTTGGGCCTGGTGGCCATCCTGCTGGCGGCCGCCGCTTTCTGTTCCGCCTGGCTGGCGGAAAACGTGGTCTCCCAGAACGGTTTCACCTCCCTGGGACAGCCGCTGGGCACCGATGAGGCTTTCCAGCAGGAACTTTCGGAAGCGCTGGGGCGGCAGGCGGCTGCCAGCATTGAGGCGCCCTCCGCCGTCATGCCCCTGGTGGAGCCGCTGATCAGCAGCGCGGTGCAGGGAGTGCAGGCGCTGCCGGCGTATCCGCAGGCCTGGGATCAGACGCTGCGCGCCTCGCATGCCGAGACGTTCGACGGCGAGGGCGAGGTCACCCTGGACGTGGCGCCTCTGGTGGGGCTGGTGACGGAAACCATCGGCGGCGAGACAGGGGTCGACGTCGTTCCGCCGGAACAGTCGCCGGTGCCCCTCGCGGGAGCGGACCAGCGCCACTATGTCGAGCTGGCGGTGAGCGCGGCCAATGCCTGGCCGTTCCTGGCCGCGGGTGCCGTCGTGGCCGCCGTCCTGGCCCTGCTGCTTGCGCGCAGGCGCAGCGCCGCCCTGGCCTGGCTGGGCGTCGGCGGTGTGCTGGCCGGGGGACTGATCTGGGTGGGCGCCGCCAGCCTGCCGGGGCTCGCGGACCGTCCGGCCTACGGCAGCGCCGTTGCTGAAACGTTCGCCTCCGCTTTCGCGGCGGAAGTCTCCGCGAGCCTGCAGGCCTGGACCGTGGCCTTCCTCCTCGGGGCGGCGGTGCTCCTGGTGCTGGGACTGGTGGCACATTCGGTGGGCGGATTGCGCCGGCGCCGATAGACCGGCAGCTCCGGCGGGGAGGCAGGCCGGGCAGTGCGCCGACAGCGGACTGCCCGCCCCGGTGCCCGTTGGCCGCCGGAGTAACCGATAGCATGGAGGCATGACCAGCACTGCCGTATCCGTGCCTATGCCCACCGTGCCCCGCCGGCGCCGCAGCCCCCAGGAGGTGGCTGCCGCCGCCCCTGTAAACGGCCCCCGCCGTGTCCTGCTTGCCGCACCGCGCGGCTACTGCGCCGGTGTTGACCGTGCCGTGATCGCCGTGGAGAAGGCTCTGGAGGCCTACGGGCCGCCCGTCTACGTCCGCAAGCAGATTGTGCACAACCTCCACGTCGTCCAGACACTCGAGGAAAAAGGAGCCATCTTCGTCGACGAAACCGACGAGGTCCCCGAGGGATCGCTGCTGATCTTTTCCGCCCACGGTGTGTCACCCGCCGTCGTGCAGTCCGCCGCGGACCGCCAGCTGCGCACCATCGACGCCACCTGCCCGCTGGTGACCAAGGTCCACAAGGAAGCCGTCCGGTTCGCCCGCGACGACTTCGACATCCTGCTGATCGGGCACGCCGGACACGAGGAAGTCGAAGGCACCTACGGCGAGGCGCCGGAGCACACGCAGATCGTCAACGGCCCCGAAGACGTCGACAAGGTGACGGTCCGCGATCCGGACAAGGTGATCTGGCTGTCCCAGACCACGCTGAGCGTCGATGAAGCGATGCACACGGTGGAACTGCTGCGCAAGCGGTTCCCCACTCTGCAGGATCCGCCCAGCGATGACATTTGCTACGCCACCTCCAACCGCCAGACCGCGATCAAGAAGATCGCGCCCGAGGCCGATCTGGTCCTGGTGGTGGGTTCGGCGAACTCCTCCAACTCGGTGCGCCTGGTCGAAGTTGCCCTGGAATACGGAGCCAAGGCCTCCTACCGGATCGATTTCGCCAACGAGGTGGACGAGAGCTGGTTCGAGGGCGTCGGCACCGTCGGAGTGACTTCCGGCGCCTCGGTGCCGGAAACCCTGGTCCAGGAAGTGCTGAACCTGCTGGCCCAGTACGGCTACGGCGACGTCGAGGAAGTGGTCACGGCGCAGGAAGACATCATGTTCTCGCTGCCCAAGGAGATCCGCGCCACCCTCAAGGCCATGGGCGACACCTCCCGCGGTTTGGGAGGCCGGCGCGCCGGAGCGTAGCCGGCACCGGTATGATTGTTTACCGTGGCTCTTACTATTGGCATCGTCGGCCTGCCCAACGTCGGCAAATCAACCCTGTTCAATGCGCTGACCCGCAATAACGTTCTGGCGGCGAACTATCCGTTCGCCACCATCGAACCGAACGTCGGCGTCGTCTCGCTGCCGGATCCGCGGCTGGCCAAGCTGGCCGAAATCCACGGCTCGGCGCGCATCCTTCCGGCGACGGTGTCCTTCGTGGACATCGCCGGCATCGTCAAGGGCGCGTCCGAAGGCGAAGGCCTCGGCAACCAGTTCCTGGCGAACATCCGCGAAGCCGAGGCGATCGCCCAGGTGATCCGCGTGTTTGATGACCCCGACGTCATCCACGTGGACGGCAAGGTGGATCCGCGCTCCGACATGGAGACCATCAACACCGAACTGATCCTCGCCGACCTGCAGACGCTCGAAAAGGCGATTCCGCGGGTGGAGAAGGAAGTCAAGATCAAGAAGCGCGACGCCGCGCAGCTGGCCGCCATGCAGGCCGCCCAGAGTGTGCTGGAGCGCGGCGACACGATCTTCGCTTCCGTCGCCTCCGACAAACTGGACATGGAGCACCTGCGCGAGCTGAGCCTGCTCACCGCCAAGCCCTTCATCTACGTGTTCAACGTCGACGACGCCGTGTTGGCCAATCCGGAACGCCAGGCCGAACTGCGCGAACTCGTGGCTCCGGCGGACGCCATCTTCCTGGATGCCAAGCTCGAGGCCGACCTCGTGGAACTGGACGAGGACGAAGCCCGCGAGATGCTCGAAATGAGCGGCCAGGAGGAGTCCGGCCTGGACAAGCTGGCCCGCGTCGGCTTCCACACGCTGGGCCTGCAGACCTACCTGACCGCAGGTCCCAAGGAAACCCGCGCCTGGACCATCCGCAAAGGCGACACCGCGCCGCAGGCCGCCGGCGTCATCCACTCCGACTTCCAGCGCGGCTTCATCAAGGCCGAGGTGGTTTCCTTCGACGACCTCGTCGAGGCCGGCTCCATGGCCGAGGCCAAGTCCCGCGGCAAGGTCCGCATCGAAGGCAAGGACTACGTCATGGTCGACGGCGACGTGGTGGAGTTTAGGTTCAACGTCTAGATTCCTCGCCTGGATCATTAGAAATGCCGCCCTCCATGAACGCACGAGGGCGGCATTTCTTGTAACTGGAGTCGATAGGTTTACGCTGACCTATTCGGGCAGAACTCCTTGGTCCATAAGTCCGTTGGACAGGCCGGATACTTGAACAAGAGAACAGAGTCCCTGAAAGGCACAGTCTGGGCAATTAATGGAGAAGCGGAGAAGATCACCGAGTATGCTCCGTTGGCGCCCACTGACCTGTAGAAGGCCTTATCGGAAGGAGTGAACAGTGCCCGCCTTTAGGACACATATAAGGATGTTCATGGCCGCGGCTGCTGTGCTCCTGATGGGAATGACAATGACCGGATGCGCTGAGAAGGGGCCAGCCACGACAATGTCGGAGAAGAACACCCCGGAGGAGACCATCAGTGCCAGGGAAGGTCGGGACCGTGCGGTTGAACTCGTCTTCAATACCGCCGAACAGCTCGATGTCACCGGGTGGTGGCCCCGCAACGGCGTAGCGTGGGCGCAGGAATGTATCCCCAAAAGCCGCAGTGGTATAGAGCATGCAACGTCCAGTTACAGCTATGACCGCTGGGCACCCCGTGGAACTGACCATATTGGGGACGCCAAACGCGTCGCTGAGTATTGGGAGTCCCTCGGAATGACCGTACGCACGGTAAATCCGACAACACATCCGACTGTCTTTGCGGAAGGAGGTCCCGTTGCCCGGGCCGAATTCGATACTTATGCATCTGACAACTCGTACAGTATCGGGGCTACTGCCCCCTGTTCGCCGGGTGACGCGTTCACATTGAATGAGGAGGACGAAGCAGAGCGGGATCAAGGCAAAGTTCTCCCCGGAGACGAAGGCCTCGTGCTACAGGAAGAGCCCCCGCGGTAACTCCACGAAGCAATCCCAGCCGAACCCCGGCACCGAGCGCCGACCGTCAGTCGGACAGTTCTCACTGGGTGTGTTCCCAGTAACCATTCCCCAGTGAGTAGCGGCTGTGTGGGCACTGGACTTGCCGACTGCTGCGCAGATGTTATTCGGCTACGGAACGTGGTGAATTCCGCTTCAACGTCTAGCCGTGCTCATAAAAGCGCTTCCCGGATTTCGATCCGGGAAGCGCTTTATGTTTGCCTGCAGCCCTACGAAGCGCGGCTCCAACTGCAGTGTGTGGGGGCTTGGCCTTGGGCCACCGCGGTTCTGGAAACCCTGGCAGCCAGGCGTGAGTGCAGGAACAGAGAAGCAGGATGGTGGTTCTAGGCGGCCACCCGAGCAAGCAGCTGGTCCCGATGTACTTGAAGTGCCTTTGCGTATGGCCCTTTTGTTGCGTGGGTGTGGTTGAGCGGTGGAGCGAGTCCCTTGACTCGAGGTCTTTGGGCATTGATGGAGCGTCCAGGTCACCTGCAAGTGTGTTGTCATCCAGTTGGACAGACACTGCTCTTCTGCTGGCGCGAGGCTAAATTTTGGTGCGACGTCGTGGGCTTGGGTCCACGCCGATGCCGGGTAGCAAGCGCAGTTCATCGACCAACAACGCCACCAGAGAACGGCGGAGTGTGGACATCCTAGTTTTTTCCAGGCATTTTACCTGCGCGCTCTGCGAGGGTGGTTCGGGCAATGCCGATGTACAACGGCTCGGTCTGATCTACCTGCGGAAAGCCGGCGGGCCAGAAACGGGCAAGGCCAGCAGCCGTTTCCCACTAGGCATAAACGCCAGGCTGATCGATTTCGCAGAGTGTCAGGGCGACGCGGGGGCTGCGCTGACAAGTTCATCGCGTACTTCGGTCCAGTCCATGGGCCTGCCTCCATGAAACGCAAAAGGATCGTCGTCGCGCTTGTGCTCGTCTCCGTGTCAGTGCCGGCCGCGGGGTGCCGCAATGATTCTGCTTCCCCTGCCACCCCGGCAACCGTGGATCCTGCCGATTCGGTGACCCACAGTTACAGCACGGACGATCCCGGAGCTGAATACTGGACGCCGGAGCGAATGGAAAGCGCTGTCCCGGAGATGCCCACCGAAGACTGAGCACCTCGGCACCTTTCTTGTCGCGGGGGACGGCGGCTTCGCCGGCCTCGTGACTCAGAAAGTGTGTTCCTCCCGGAACGTCGGAACCCTCTGCCTGTCCCTGGGGAAAGCTGTTAGTGCCGGCGCCCCGGCACCGAGCAGCTCGGTGTGCATGTTCTTAACACCGGGCACGCTCCAATCGCGGGCGGTTAGCAGGGTCCCCTCGCCGAAGGACTCGGCAGAGGCTGACGCCAGATCAGGAGGTGTGCCGAAGGGTGCACTGGAAATCCAGGTCAGGTATCCGGCATAGGTGTCATACAGATCCGTCACCTCGCGGATAGTCTCTTTTGTGCTCAGGATTCCGGCGTCCGGCTGCCAGATGCGTACGAGGCCCCGGAACAACTCGGTTGCCTGGTCAATGGTGCCAAGAGGAAAGTTTGGCTGGAACGAGAAGTTCACGCTGTTGGCTACGGTCGTTTGGATCTCCCCGGCCATGGCATGCAACGACGCTATCGGGAGGCTTTCAGGGCCTTCCGGTGTGAGCTGAAGATGCACATGTGTCCGTCCGCATCTCTTGCCGTCACGTACTTCGGTTTCCTGGAGCGCCAGTTCCTCGACGGCCGGCAGCGTATCCGGTGCAGGCACGAATTCCAGCCCGTTCCCGGCAAGGACCGTCCAGAGGGCATCCGGGCAGCCGCCGCCTGCCTGAGCATGCTCCTTGACAAGGCCCATTGTGCACCAGATGCGCCATGCCACCTCTGCCGGATCTTCCTCACGCCCGCCCCACATCAGCGGAACGTAGGCACGCCCGACCTCTTCGGAGAACAACTCCGCAACTGTCTGTTTCATGTGGTCAACCTATCTGATGGTGGGCGGCGCCTTACGGCATCGGTTCGAACCGCACTTCAACGCCGGAACTGAGCTCCGGAAAGTCGATCAGAAGATCTTTGAAGGCGTCCGCAACAACCTTCTCCGTGAAGACCCATTCATGGATGTACCCGTCGCTTGCCGAATGATTTAGCGCGTCCATCTGACTGCGGAGCTGATTTATCAGCCCTTTGAGCTTGGTTTCCAGCAAGGTAGAAGACCCGAAGTTGTTGAAAAACTCGTAGTGGCCCTTCACTTCCGTGAAAACCTCTTTGCCGTCGCGCCAAGAGTGGCCATCGAAGTCCACCAGTGTGCCGTTCGGCTTCTGCAAGGCGTATTCGCGGGCGTGGCTGTTATCCAAACGGTCAATGCCGGTGATGTACTGCTGCTCGGGTGCTCCGCTCCGGCTGCGCCACACGTCCCTGAAAAAGCCGTTGCCGCCGTCGGTGTCTCCGGAACTCGGCTGCACCGAGGGGTTCCGGGCGGACGGACTGTATCCGGGCGCGAATTCAATGCGGGGTTTGCCGCCTCTGAACCAAATGCCGTTGTCAGGGGCAGCCGGAGTCCCCTGATGACCGGGGAGAGACCCGCCGGGCAGTGCTGGAACGAGCCCCTGATTCTCCGGCAGCAGCCGGCGGCCCAGATTCTCCAGGCTGGTCCTGGTTTTGTCCTTCCACGCCGGAGCACGGGTGCCCGGCGAAAGTGCGCTTCCCGGCGCAGCCGCCCCTGGACGGGCTGGGGTGTGGCCCGTTGGCCCCGAAGTGGACGGGGCGCGACCCTCTGCGCCGTGGGAGCCTCTGGTGCCTGCCTTGATGCCGGCTTTGACCAGTCCGCCGCCAACAAATAAGGTTCCGACGTCGAAGAGGTTCCCGCCGAGCGCGTGACCCGGGTGCTCGCCCTCCCACTGGTCCATCCGGATCAGGTCCTGTCCCAGCAACTCCAGCTCTTTCATTGCTGCAGCGGTACGCTCGTCGCCGGCGATCGTGCGTCCCACGCCAAGGACGAAAAGGTTCTCACCGACCCGGTACATGCCTTTCCAAGCATTCCCTGCCTCGTACCAGCCCTGCATGCCAAACAGTGTGCCTACGCCCTCAAGGGTTTCCCCGGCCGCCTTTGGAACACCGGCAACGGTGTCCCAAGTGTCCTGGTACCAGGGCAGGTCGCGGTGCATCTTCCCGCCGCCGGCCGCGAAGTGGTCGTACTCGTCGAACCCGTACGGAATGAGTCCGTCGCGCATGATGTTGTCGTGCTGCGTGTAGGAACGCCCGCTGCCGGTGATGTTCGCGATGCGGTTTGCCGCGTCCCGCTGCGCTTCATCCAACTCCGAGAGAAGCCGGGAAACAGCGCGGGCAATACTGTTGCGGGCATTCACGGCTTGCTCGTCGTTGTCCCATTCGTCGATCTCGGACTCCGGGAATTCAGCGTCGAAGTCTGCCGCACGGGACTGCAGCTCCTGGTGCCGGCTCTTGAACCACTCCACGGATTCGGCGTACACGTTCATCAGCGTGTCCAGCTGGATGGTGTAGTTGGCCAGCTCTGCGGCAGCGGTTCCGGAGCGTTCCAGTGCCCTGAAGACGACGTCGTTGCCCGGCACCGAGTAGACCCCTGGCGCAGCCAGCAGGAGCCAGGTGTGTCTGATGGAATCCATCAGTTCGTCGGTGCGCGCACCGATGGCCATGATGTCCGCTGCATGAGCCCGGACCGTGTCCGCGTCGGGAAGGCGCTGCTCAAGCTCGGCGAGCCCGAAATCCATCAGAAGGCCTGCGCCGGACCACGGCCGGGATGGCGTGGACGGCCAGCGGTCCCGGGCGCGTCATCGACGGCATCCTGCGCCGCCAGGGCAGCGGAGCGGCGGGCGGTCTCGTTCATCTGTTCATCGGCCTGGACGAGGGCCAGCACGGCCTCGGAGACGGCACCCGAGGCCACCGCGATCCTGCCCTCGGCTGACCTGATCGTGTTGGCCAGCAGGAAGGTGGAGAAGGTGCTCAGCTCCCGGGAGACCGGAGGAGCCTTGCAGGCGTCCGAAAGGCCTGCCATGCCGGCCCCGGCGGCCGCCAGAAGTTCCTCAAACTCCGACGCCGCGGCCTGCACGTCGACAAGGATGGCATGCACTGCCTCGGGCATGACATCAAAGCTGCCGTCCGGTCCTCCGGAAGGGGCCACGGGCTGCTGTGCGGTGAGCTCGAACTTCATGGCTTTCCCGTCTCCGCCGGAGTAGCTGCTGGTCCGGCTCATGCAACAGGCGGCCGCACCCGCCGGCAACAGTAACGGCGGGGCTGTGGAAAACCCCGAGCTCAGAGGCAATGTTGAAAGGCCCTTTTGCCTGAAGGTTCAGAACGCCTGGCGAGGATCGCTGAGTTGCAGTCCTAGAAGCGCGACTCACCAGCAGGTACGCCTGCGTTTTCACGGGCGGCACCGGCCTGCAGCGCGAGGCCATCGGTCAGCGCACCCAGCTCCAGGGAAGGAGGCGGCACTCCACGGCCCGAGCCTGTGCCGGCGGAGTTCCGCCGCACGTCGGGGTCAGGCGGGCAAGAGGTGGGCGGCCTGCTGTCTATGGTCGACTTTCTGGCCCTTAGGATCAGGGGATGAAGAACCTGACACGTGCGGCGGCTGCGTGAGCCTGTATTCGTTCCACCTCGCACGCCTGCCGTTGCTCGGGGCAGCAGGCGGGCTCCTGCGCCCGCCAAGGGCTCCGGGACTGCGCCACATCGAAGTGCTCGCCGGGATGCAGCTGGGGGCGCCAGCAGTGTCTCCGCGCCGGATGCAGTTGGGGCGAACAGCGGTATTCGCGGAGTGGGAGGATGAGGAAGCGCTTACTGACTTTCTCGCCGGGCACCCGTTTGGCCGGAAGCTGAACGACGGCTGGCATGTCAGGCTCGAGTTCGTGCACCGTTGGGGTGAACTGCACGAATTGGCCGGATTGACGGACGCAGCGGGGCAGCTGGCGCCCGACGAGCCGGTAATTGCCGTGACATTGGCCCGCATGCGTCTGCCCGAACTGCCCAGGTTCATCCATTGGGGCCGCCCCGTCGAGCGCCAGATCCGGGACCATCCCGAAGCAACACTGGCCATGGCTGCCATCCGGCTGCCGCGGACGGTGTCCACGTTCTCGATCTGGAGCAGCACCCGGGCGATGACGGGGATGGTGTTTGGCCGCGATGACGGTGAGGCTGCCCGCCGGCACGCTGACGCGATGACTGAACGTACCCGTCGGGACTTCCACCACGAATTTACGACGCTGCGCTTCAGGCCGCTGTCCGAGCACGGCTGGTGGGACGGACGATCCGACTACGTTCCGCGGTCCGTGTAGCGCGCTGCACGGCAGGGAGCTATCCGACGGGCACCGTGCCCACCTGCCTCGCCGGCACCCCCAGGACCACTGCGCTCGCAGGGACATCCTTGGTGACGACCGCGCCCGCGCCGACGACGGCGCCGTCGCCGATCGTCACGCCCGGCAACACCGTCACGTTGGCTCCGAACCACACCCCGGTGCCGATCACTACGCGTGCCGGGTGCATGTCGGCCCGGCGGCTGGGCAGCATGTCGTGGTTCAACGTCGTGATGACCGCGTTGTGGCCGATGAGGGAGCCATCACCGATGTCGATGCCGCCCTGGTCCTGGAACCGGCAGCCGCTGTTGACGAACACATTTTCACCGAACCTGATGTTCTTGCCAAAGTCGGCGCTGAACGGCGGGAAGAGGTGGAAGGAATCGGGGATGCGGCGCCCGGTCAGTTCACTCATCAGGGCCCGCACCTCTGCGGGGGAGTTGTAGCGCCCGTTGAGTTCGGCGGTTATGCGCAGCGACTCCTGGCTCGCGGCATGCATAGCCTTGTGATGTATCGATCCGCCGGGAATCGTCTCCCCGGCGTTCAGTGCCGCCAGAAGGCGGTCGAGTCCGGCAATGTTGGCCATGTGCCCACGATAGCGGCACCCGCGCCTGCAGCTAGCTGCTCACCCCGAGGGCTTTGCCGATGGTGGAACGGTCAGCGAGAAGCTCGAACAGGCAGGCCGCGAGATCGCGGCGGGGGATCGACCCTTTGAGTTTCCCCTCGGCGCCCGTCTCGAGGGCACGCCAGGTGCCGGACGGCTGCTTGTCCGTGAGGCCGGTAGGCCGGACGACCGTCCAGTCCAGGCCGGAATTTCGAACAGCCAGCTCCTGCTTGTTGTGATCGGCCAGCGGTTTGGCCAGCACGACCCGCGTGATCAGGCCCAGCGGACCAGGCAGCTGCGAACCCGAATCTCCGGCTCCCAGCGAGGACTGCACGATCAGCCTGCGGACGCCTGCTTCCTGCATGGCACTGATGACGGTTCCGGTGACTGCAGTGCGCTGATCGGGGACCCCCTTGGCTCCGCCCACCGTAACAACGACGGCGTCGGCTCCGGCCACGGCGGAGGAGACCGCCGCGGGCTCCGCCGCATTACCGCGGATGGCCCGGACACCGGACGGCGCGCGTCCGCTCCGTGACATGACAGTGACGTCATGGCCTGCTTCGTGTGCCAGCGAAGCCAATGCGGCTCCGGTGCCGCCGGACCCGCCGATAACGGTGATTTTCATGGGTTCCTCTGCTTGGTCCTGAAGCTGTCGATACCCGAGCATTTTATCGCCGCCGGCCGGCCCGTCCGCGTTTCCGGGACTCGTTGCACCCGGTATCCGTGCGGTGTGCAATTATCTCAAGGTGCCATCGACGCCATTACAGTCCCGGGGAGCCAGAATGCGTTTGAACCGCCTGACCAAGCTGTGCGCCGCCGGCGCCGCAACCGTCCTGGCTCTGGGCGCCTGCACGGCCGAGCAGCGGACCGCCGAGGAGACGCCGGGGTCCGCGCCCACTCCCGGCGGTGTCATCGCGGTGGCGGAGGCCGGCGTCGTCGATTCCTTCAATCCGCAGTCCACAGCGGGAAACACCGACATCAACCGCAAGCTGGCGTACGCCACGCACTCGGGCTTCAACTACGTTGACAACAACCTGGACATTGTTCCGTTGGAGGACTTCGGCAGCTACGAGAGGGTCTCCGAGGATCCGCTGACGGTCAAATACACGGTTAACGAAGGCGTTGCCTGGTCCGACGGCGCACCGGTGGGCGCCGATGACATGGTGCTGGCCTGGGCCGCGGCCTCCGGGCGGTTCGACGACGAACTCACCACCGTCGACGGCGCCGTCCTGTCGGGAACGCGCTATTTCGACTACGCCGGTTCCACCGAAGCACTCAGCCTCACTGACGTGCCCGAGATTGGAGACGACAACCGATCCATCACGCTGACATATTCGCAGCCGTATGCGGATTGGGAACTGGCCTTCGGGTCGCTGACGGACAGCGGCGGCATCGGAGTTCCGGCCCACATCGTGGCCAAGGGGGCAGGGCTGGGCGATGAAAAGGCGCTCACGGAACTGATTCGGGAGACCCCCGCCGGAAACCCGCTGGACCCCGCGCCGGTGGACCCGGAGCTCCGCGCCGCCGCCGACTACTGGAATACGGCATTCAGTGCCCGGACCCTCCCCGAGGATCCGGCTTTGTACCTCTCCAATGGACCCTTCATCGTGGAGGACATTAATCCGGGGGAGTCCCTGACCCTGGCGCGGAACGAGGATTACCGCTGGGGCCCGGCGCCCAGCCTGGACGAGATCACCATCCGTTTCCTGGCGGACCCGGCCGAGCAGGTGGCTGCCCTGCAGGACGGTTCGGTGGACATCATTGCCCCGCAGCCGGACAGCAGGACGTTGCCGGACCTGGAGGCCCTGGGAAACGTCGACCTCCACCAGGGCAACCAGCTCGCCTACGACCACTTGGACCTGAACTTCAGCGGCGTGTTCGGCGACCGCTCGGTCCGTGAAGCCTTCCTGAAAACGGTTCCCCGGCAGGAGATCGTTGAAGCCACGGTGCAGCAACTGCAACCCGGGGCCAGGCCCCTGGACTCCGAAGTCTTCCTCACCGACCAGGCCGCGTACGAGCAGGCGGCAGCCGCGAACGGATCCCGGGAGTTCGCGGAGGCGGACCTCGAGCGGGCCAGGCAGCTGCTCGACGGCGATACTCCGGCCGTCCGCATCCTGTACGACCGCGACAACGCCTACCGGGCCGAGGCTTTCCGGCTGATCCGGCAGGCAGCGTCGGAGGCGGGCTTCGAAGTGGTCGACGGCGGCCTGCCCGCCGGTGAGTGGGCGGGCAGGCTCGGCTCCGGCACCTACGACGCCGCGATCTTCGGCTGGACAGCCACAGGCGTGGGTGTGGCCGGGGTGCCCCAGGTCTTCCGCACAGGCGCGGCCTCCAACTACAGCGGGTTCTCCAGCCCCGAGGCGGACGGGCTGATGGCCGAGCTGGCAACGGAGACCGACACTCAGCGCAGGGATGAGCTCCAAATTGAAATCGACAGGCTCATCTGGGACGCCCGCTACGGCCTGCCGCTTTTCCAGCTGCCCGGGCTGCAGGCCTCTGCGGACACCATTGAGCACGTGGAATACATGCCCAACGCCACCGGGCTGTGGTGGAACTTCTGGGAATGGAACATCCTCCGCTGACCGCGTCCTTCCTGGCCCTCGGCCCAACGGACGCCGGATTATGACACGGGTCAGCCCTAAAAGACACCATTGCGTCGTAACATGATGCACCGATGCCAAATCGTTACACGCGCATGTGTTTCTATGTATTTCCTGCGCAGCGGGCCCCTTTTTGGCGCCGTGACCACCCCCACGGGTCATGCGGCGGTCATTTGCCGCCTTCCGAAGTGAGTACGGTATGGGCCGAAAGCAATTGCTTTCGAACTTGTGAGTCGGCTCACTGCTAGAGGGCCGCACTGCCGGCCGCCATGCGTCCGGAGTTAGAAACTAAGGAGGCGGAATGCGCTCCCCACGCACTCCCAAACTACTCAGCGTTGCAGCCGTTGCCCTCATGGCACTCACCGCCTGTGGCAGCGGCGACAGCTCGAGTGAAGCCGCAGCGGAAGGCGACACCAGCCGTGTCATCATTGCCGACGGCTCAGAGCCCGCCAAGGGCCTGATTCCCACGAACACCACCGAGGTGGGTGGCGGATCGGTCCTCGACCTGCTCTTCGCCGGACTGATCAGCTATGACGCCGACGGCAAGCCGGTGAACGAAATGGCCGAGTCCATTGAGACCGAGGACGCCCAGAACTACACCATCAAGCTGAAGGCCGGCAAGACCTTCAGCAACGGCGACCCCGTCACCGCTGCATCCTTCGTCGACGCTTGGAATTTCGGTGCTGCAGCCAAGAACGCCCAGCAGTCGGGCACCTTCTTTGAGAGCATCGAAGGCTACGCCGAGGCCAGCGCCGAGGGTTCCACCGTGGAAACCATGACCGGGCTGAAGGTCGTTGACGACACCACCTTCACCGTTGCCCTGAGCCAGCCCGAATCCGACTGGCCGCTGCGCCTGGGCTACAGCGCGTTCTACCCGATGATCCCGGCGGCTCTGGCCGATCCGGTTGCCTACGGGGAAAACCCGGTTGGCAACGGCCCGTACAAGTTCAACGGCGAGGGCGCCTGGGAGCACAACCAGCAGATCGAACTGGTCCCCAACGAGTCCTACGACGGCCCGCAGAAGGCCCAGAACGCCGGCGTGACGTTCAAGATCTACCAGAGCGACACCACCGCGTACCAGGACCTGATCTCGGACAACCTGGATGTCTTGAAGACCATCCCGACGTCTGACGTCAAGAACTTCAAGGGCGACCTCGGCGAGGAGCGCTCCATCGAAGCGCCGTACGCCGGCAACCAGACCATCGCCATCCCGTACTACCTGGAGAACTGGAGCGGCGAAGCCGGCAAGCTGCGCCGCCAGGCGCTGTCCATGGTCATTGACCGGGAAGAGATCACCCGGGTGATCTTCAGCAACGGCAGAACCCCGGCCGAGGACTTCACCGCCCCCGTGCTCGACGGCTACGACGCCGACCTGGCCGGCAGCGAAAACCTGGAGTTCAACCCGGAAAAGGCCAAGGAACTGTGGGAAGAGGCAGAAGAGCTCTCACCCTACGACGCCTCCGAGCCGCTGACCATTGCGTACAACGCCGACAAGGGCGATCACAAGACCTGGGTTGAGGCTGTCGTCAACGGCATCAAGAACAACCTCGGCATCGAGGTCACCGGCAAGCCGTACTCCACCTTCAAGGAAGCCCGCACCGAAGCCGATGACGGCGTCCTCACCGGCGCCATCCGCTCCGGCTGGCAGGCCGACTATCCGTCCCTGTACAACTTCCTCGGCCCGATTTACCGCGAAGGCGCCGGCTCCAACGATGCCCGCTACGACAACCCCGAGTTTGAAGCTCTGCTGAACACGGGTCTGGCCGCCACCTCCGTGGAAGAAGGCAACAAGATCATGAACCAGGCGCAGGAAATGCTCCTGGAAGATCTCCCCGCCATTCCGCTCTGGTACCAGGTTGCCCAGGGCGGCTGGAGCAACAACGTAACCAACGTTGAGTTCGGCTGGAACGGCGTGCCGCTGTACCACGCCATCACCGGCAAGTAATTCCTCACAGCTCGGGGCCCGGCTGCACCGCAGCCGGGCCCTGGGCCGCTCCAATGTAAAGGTGCTCCTTAGAATGAGTTTCACCAACCCCCCTCAGCGTGCGCGTCCCGTGCCACAGGAAGATATCTGATGGCCGGATATGTGCTCAGGCGTTTTCTGCAGTTAATCCCCGTTTTCCTTGGTGCCACACTGCTTCTGTATTTCCTGGTGTTCAGCCTTCCCGGTGATGCGACCGCCGCCATTTGCGGCGAAAAGGGCTGCACCCCCGCGGTCGAAGCCTCCCTGCGGGCCCAGTACAACCTGGACCAGCCGTTCTGGATGCAGTACCTCCTGTATCTGAAGGGGATCCTGTCCTTCGACCTCGGCACCAACTTCGCCGGCCGGGAAATCGCCACCATCATCGCCGAAGTGTTCCCCACCACCGCAAAGCTCGCCGTCATGGCGCTGGCCTTTGAAGCCGTTTTCGGCATTGCCTTCGGCCTGTTCGCCGGGCTCCGCAAGGGCAAGTTCTTCGACTCCACTGTCCTCGTGGTGTCGCTGGTGGTCATCTCGGTCCCGATCTTCGTGCTCGGCTTCCTCATGCAGTTCGTGTTCGGCGTCAGCCTCGCCTGGACCAAGCCAACGGTCAGCGGCGACGCCGGATTCGGTGAACTGCTGCTGCCGGCCATTGTCCTGGGCCTGGTGTCCTTCGCTTACGTGCTGCGCCTGACCCGCACCAGCGTCATCGAAAACGCCAACGCCGACTACGTCCGCACCGCCACGGCCAAGGGCCTGAGCCGGCCGCGCGTGGTCACCGTCCACATCCTTCGCAACTCGATGATTCCGGTCGCCACCTTCCTGGGCGCCGATCTGGGCGCCCTGATGGGCGGCGCAATCGTGACCGAAGGAATCTTCAACGTCAACGGCGTCGGCAACACCCTGTACCGCGCCGTGCTCAATGGTGAGGCTCCGGTGGTCGTCTCAATCGTCACCGTGCTCATCCTGATTTTTTGCCTCGCCAACCTGTTGGTAGACCTGCTGTACGCGTGGCTGGACCCGAGGATTCGATATGCCTGAGAATGACCAAGCACTGACCCCCGCCGTTCGCGGCAAGGTTTCCCCCTACCCCATCGAGCACTTCGTGGCGGAGCTGGAAGACACTCCGGTACAGCCCGTGGACAGCTCCACCGCCGACGGCGCACCGCGCAGCCTGTGGAGTGAAGCCTGGCGCAGCCTGCGCAAGCAGCCGCTGTTCATCCTCAGCGCCCTGCTGCTCCTGATGGTGCTCGTGGTGGCGCTGTTCCCCGGTTTGTTCACCAACGAACAGCCCAACGACAACTGCCTGCTCGCCAACTCCGACGGCGGTTCCAGCCCGGGACATCCCCTCGGCTTTACCCAGCAGGGCTGCGATGTCCTTGCCCGCGTGGTGTTCGGTACCCGCTCCTCGCTGATGGTGGGGCTGTTCGCAACCCTCGGCGTCGTCCTCATCGGCGGCATCATTGGTGCCCTCGCCGGCTTCTTCGGCGGCTGGGTGGATGCCATCCTGGCCCGTCTGGGCGACATCTTCTTCGCGCTGCCGATGATCCTTGGCGCAATCGTCGTCGTCCAGCTGCCGTTCTTCCGCGAAAACCGCAACGTCTGGACCATCGTCGCGATCCTCGTGGCCTTCGGCTGGCCGCAGGTGGCACGCATTACCCGCGGCGCCGTCCTGGAAGTCCGCAACGCCGACTTCGTCACGGCCGCCCGGTCACTGGGCGTCTCCCGCATGTCGGCGCTGGTCAAGCACGTCATCCCCAATGCCGTGGCACCGGTGATCGTCATCGCGACCATTTCGCTGGGCACCTTCATCGTGGCCGAATCGACGCTGTCCTTCCTGGGCATCGGCCTGCCGCCGGACGTCATGTCCTGGGGCAACGACATTTTCTCCGCGAAGTCCTCCCTGCGCAGCAATCCGATGGCCATGTTCTGGCCCGGCCTGGCCCTGTCCCTGACCGTGCTGTCCTTCATCATGCTCGGCGATGCCCTGCGGGATGCGCTCGACCCCAAGTCGCGCAAGCGATGACTAAGGATGTGACCATGTCCACGAACACCATGTCCGCGAACCCGGCCCGGGACGGGCAGCCGAAGCCGCTGCTCGAACTGCGGGACCTGGCCATCACGTTCAAGACCAACAACGGCGACGTGCCCGCGGTGCGCAACGCGCACCTGACGATCATGCCCGGGGAAACCGTGGCGATCGTGGGGGAGTCCGGCTCCGGCAAATCGACGACGGCGCTGGCCGCCATCGGCCTCCTGCCCGCCAACGGGTCAGTCAGCGGCGGAAGCATCATCTTCGACGGTGAAGACATCACCCACGCGAGCGAGAAGCGCATCATCGAGCTGCGCGGATCCTCGATCGGCATGGTTCCCCAGGACCCCATGTCCAACCTGAATCCGGTCTGGAAGATCGGTTTCCAGGTCAAGGAGACGCTGCGGGCCAACGGCCTGCCGCACGACGCGAAGGATGTCGCCCAGGTCCTCACCGAGGCCGGCCTGCCGGATGCCGCGGCGCGGGCCAACCAGTATCCGCACGAGTTCTCCGGCGGCATGCGCCAGCGCGCGCTGATCGCCATTGGGCTGTCCTGCCGGCCCCGGCTGCTCATCGCCGACGAGCCGACGTCGGCCCTGGACGTCACCGTGCAGCGCCAGATCCTGGATCACCTGGACCGCATGACCGAAGAGCTCGGCACCGCCGTCCTGCTTATCACCCACGACCTGGGCCTGGCCGCGGAGCGCGCGCACAAGGTAGTGGTGATGTACAAGGGACAGGTGGTGGAGTCCGGGCCCGCCCTGGAAATCCTCACCAACCCGCGGCACCCGTATACGCGCAAGCTCGTGGAGTCGGCGCCCTCGCTCGCCTCCCGGCGGATTGAGGCGGCCAGGTCCCTGGGTGTTGACAACGCCGAGGTCCTCGCCGCCAACTCCGAAGGCGCCGGCACCGAAGCGGCCCGGGCCGACAACGTCATCGAGGTGAAGCACCTGACCAAGGTGTTCAACCTCCGCGGCGCGCTGGGGAAGTCCACGGACTTCACCGCCGTCGATGACGTGTCCTTCTCGATTCCGCGCGGGACCACCACCGCCGTGGTGGGGGAATCGGGCTCCGGCAAATCGACGGTGGCCCGCATGGTCCTGGGACTGGAAAAGGCGACGGCGGGGGACATCCTGTTTGACGGGGTGGACATCACCACCCTGAACCGGAAGAAGATGTTCGATTTCCGGCGCCGCGTGCAGCCGATCTTCCAGGATCCCTACGGTTCCCTGGATCCGATGTACAACATTTACCGGACCATCGAAGAGCCCCTGCGGGTGCACAACATCGGCGATGCCAAGAGCCGGGAGGCGAAGGTCCGCTCACTGCTGGACCAGGTCTCCCTGCCGGCGTCGATGATGCGGCGGTACCCGAACGAGCTCTCCGGCGGACAGCGCCAGCGCGTCGCCATCGCGCGCGCACTGGCGCTTGATCCGGAGGTCGTGATCTGCGACGAAGCCGTCTCCGCCCTGGACGTCCTCGTCCAGGCGCAGATCCTGAATCTGCTGGCGGACCTGCAGTCCGACCTGGGGTTGAGCTACCTGTTCATCACCCACGACCTTGCCGTCGTCCGGCAGATCGCGGACCGGGTCTGCGTGATGCAGAAGGGCCGGATCGTGGAGACCGGAACCACCGACGACGTGTTCGGCAACCCCCGGCAGGACTACACCAAGGCCCTGCTGGCGGCCATCCCCGGCGCCGGCCTGATGCTGCCGCCGCAAGTCGCCTAGCGACAGCGGCCGGTCACGGTCCCGCCGGAAAGGTGGCAGGCAACCCCGACGGGGATGCCTGCCGCCTTTCGTGTTGGCCAAGGTGCCGCGCCCGGGCGGATAGGCTTGCCCCACGAGGTCCATTAGGGAACTTATGGTCTTCGGATTAGAATGGTAGCGTGCCCGCTGACGGCGGCGCCTTCGGTACATTCTTTACGGAGCATACGTGTAGAGCGGGATTCGTACAGAACGGCCGGATCAACCCGGAAACACCACCGGGCTACTGTGCACCACCTTCGAACTTATCTCCTATGAATTGAGTCCTCACGCATGTCAGAAACCAACACGGCTGTAAACACCGCAGTACGAAGCGACCTCCGCAACGTTGCGATTGTGGCCCACGTTGACCACGGTAAGACGACCCTCGTCGACGCCATGCTGAAGCAGACGAACTCGTTTGCCGCCCACGGAAACGTGGAAGACCGTGTGATGGACTCCGGTGATCTGGAGCGCGAAAAGGGCATCACCATCCTGGCCAAGAACACCACGGTGTTCTACGACGGCCCGGCCGCCAAGGGTGAGACCATCACCATCAACGTCATCGACACCCCGGGCCACGCCGACTTCGGCGGCGAGGTCGAGCGCGGCCTGTCCATGGTTGACGGCGTCGTTCTCCTCGTTGATGCTTCCGAGGGCCCGCTGCCGCAGACCCGCTTCGTGCTGCGCAAGGCGCTGGCCGCCAAGCTGCCTGTCATCCTGCTGGTCAACAAGACTGACCGCCCCGACTCCCGCATCGAAGAAGTCGTCAGCGAATCCATGGACCTGCTCCTGGGCCTGGCCTCCGACCTCGCGGACGAGGTTCCGGACCTGGACCTGGACCTGATCCTGAACGTTCCCGTTGTCTACGCCGCTGCCCGCGTCGGCGCTGCCTCGCTGGAGCAGCCGGCTGACGGCTCCGCTCCGGACAACGACAACCTGGAACCGCTGTTCCAGACGATCGTCGACCACATCCCGGCCCCGACCTACAACCCGGACGGCGTCCTGCAGGCCCACGTGACCAACCTGGACGCCTCGCCGTTCCTGGGCCGCCTGGCCCTGCTGCGCATCTTCAACGGCACCCTGCACAAGGGCCAGACCGTTGCCTGGGCCCGCGCCGACGGCACCCTGAAGTCCGTCAAGATCACCGAACTGCTGGCCACCAAGGCCCTGGACCGTGTTCCGACCGATTCCGCCGGACCCGGCGAAATCGTTGCCGTCGCCGGCATCGAGGACATCACCATCGGTGAAACCCTCACCGACATCGACAACCCGATGCCGCTGCCGCTGATCACTGTCGATGATCCGGCGATCTCCATGACCATCGGTATCAACACCTCGCCGCTGGCCGGCCGGGTCAAGGGCGCGAAGGTCACCGCCCGCCAGGTCAAGGACCGCCTCGACAAGGAACTGATCGGTAACGTTTCGCTGAAGGTTCTTCCGACCGAGCGTCCGGATGCCTGGGAAGTCCAGGGCCGCGGCGAGCTCGCGCTGGCCATCCTCGTGGAGCAGATGCGCCGCGAAGGCTTCGAACTGACCGTGGGCAAGCCCCAGGTTGTTACCAAGCAGATCGACGGCAAGAAGTGCGAGCCGATGGAGCACATGACCATCGACGTACCCGAGGAATACCTCGGCGCCGTGACGCAGCTGATGGCTGTCCGCAAGGGCCGCATGGTCAACATGTCCAACCACGGCACCGGCTGGGTCCGCATGGAATTCATCGTTCCCGCCCGTGGCCTGATCGGTTTCCGCACCAAGTTCCTCACGGAAACCCACGGCGCCGGCATCTCCTCCTCCATCGCCGAGGGCTACGAGCCCTGGGTCGGCCCGATCGAGTACCGCACCAACGGTTCGCTGATCGCTGACCGCTCCGGCGTCGTCACCCCGTTCGCGATGATCAAGCTGCAGGAACGCGGCTCCTTCTTCGTGGAGCCCACCTCCGAGGTTTACGAGGGCATGATCGTCGGCGAGAACTCCCGCGCCGATGACATGGACGTGAACATCACCAAGGAAAAGCAGCTCACCAACATGCGTGCTGCCTCCTCGGACACCTTCGAGAACCTGACCCCGCCGCGCAAGCTGACTCTGGAAGAGTCGCTCGAATTCGCCCGCGAAGACGAGTGCGTGGAAGTTACCCCGGAGTCCATCCGCATCCGCAAGCTGGTCCTCAACGCTTCCGAGCGTGCCAAGGTCACCCGCGCACGCGCCAAGGGCTAAATCATTACCGCAGCGTTGAGCCCCGTCCGCCGGGTCCCGCTTTGGCGGGGCCCGGCGGCGGCCGTGCTCGGGGGAGTGCTTGCTGCCGTCCTGGGGACCGGGCTGCACGCCCAGATCCTCTATGTTGGGGATGCTGCCGTGCCGCTGGGCGCGGTGGCAGCGCTGGTCCTGAGCTGCGCGGTGGCCGTGTTCGCCGGAGTCTGGGCCGGTGCCGCGCTGTGGACGGCGGCGGCGGGATTGGTCGCGTACGTTGTCCTGGGGCTCTTCACGCTCGATATCTGGGACACACCGCTGATCATTACCGGCACGGTGCTTGATGAGCAGCCCGGCATCGTCCTGGCCGGCCGCATCTGGCTGTTCGGGCAGGCGCTGGTCACCATTGCCGCCCTGCTGCTGACGGCACGCGTGCTGGCCAAGGCCCGCCGCTTCGAAGCGCAACGGGCGGCGGATCAGCAGATGCCGCAATCGCCGGACCTCCGCTAAGGCTTGATAACGCTGCATGCTGACCCCGCTCCCGGACTTCCGGGGGCGGGGTTTTGCTTTCTCCGCACCGGAAGACCCGACTGCACGACGCAGCCTCACAGCCTCACAGCCTCACAGCCTTACAGCGGCACCCCCGTTCAGTGCCGCGGCGCGCGCGGCGGCGGCGGAGGCGGCACTTCCTTCGCCGCGGTCACCAGGGCATACGCCACGGTCACCGTTCCGCGGCGGCCCTCAACCGTCACGTCGTCGGGCCCCGCCTGCACCAGATGGCCCAGCACGTCGGTGAAGCCGCCCTCGATCCGGTAGCGGACGACCACCCGCGCACCCGCGGGCAGGGCTTGAAGGACGGCGGCAGGGCTCGGAAGGTTCACCGTTACATGGTACGCGGGCAGCTCCGGCTGGGAGATAATGGTTCGGGCTACTACCGTGGAACCAACACTTCGTGGATTTTCCCCGTCCGGGACGGTCCGCAGACTCAGGAAGGCAAGGGACGTGACGTACGTAATTGCGCAGCCATGCGTGGATGTCAAAGACAAGGCATGTATCGAGGAATGCCCGGTGGACTGCATCTACGAAGGTGAACGCTCCCTCTACATCCACCCCGACGAGTGCGTCGACTGCGGTGCCTGTGAGCCGGTCTGCCCCGTCGAGGCCATTTACTACGAGGATGACACCCCCGAAGAGTGGGCCGAATACTACAAGGCCAACGTTGAATTCTTCGACGATCTCGGATCGCCGGGCGGTGCCGCCAAGATCGGCAATACGCACAAGGACCATCCGATCATCGCCGTCCTGCCGCCGCAGAACCAAGAGGCATGAGTTCCGTTCCTTCCCGCACTTTCGGGCTGGACCTGCCGGAGTATCCGTGGGAGGCGATGGCCCCCTACGCCAAGCTGGCGGCGGAACATCCCGACGGCGCGGTGAACCTCTCCATCGGCACGCCCGTGGATCCCACTCCGGCGGTTATCCGCGAGGCGCTGGCGGCGGCAGCTGACGCCCCCGGCTACCCCACGACGCACGGCACCCCGGCCCTCCGCGAGGCCATCTCCGCGTGGTATGCCCGGCGCCGCAATGTCCCCGGGCTTGATCCGCAGAACATCATGCCCACGGTGGGTTCCAAGGAGCTGGTGGCCTGGCTGCCCCTGCTGCTGGGCCTGGGGGAGGGCGACGTCGTCGTCCGCCCCAACGTCGCGTATCCCACCTACGACATGGGCGCGCTGCTGGCCGGGGCCACGCCGGTGGCCGCGGACAACCTCGAAGAGCTCGACGACGACGTCCGCGCCCGGGTGCGGCTGGTCTGGGTCAACTCTCCGGGCAACCCGACCGGAATCGTGCGTTCCGCGGCGTCGCTGCGGACCCTCGTGGATGCGGCCCGGAACATCGGAGCCGTGGTCGCCTCGGACGAATGCTACGCGGAGCTGGGCTGGGACGAATGGGATCCCTCGCGCGGCGGCCAGCCGGTGCCGAGCATCCTCGACCCGGCCGTCAGCGGCGGCAGCCATGAACTGCTGCTGTCGGTGTATTCGCTGAGCAAGCAATCAAATGTGGCCGGCTACCGCGCGGCCTTTGTCGCCGGTGACGCGGCCATTCTTGCCAATTTGGTCAACAGCCGAAAGCACGCCGGAATGATCGTTCCGGCGCCGGTGCAGGCAGCGATGATCGCTGCGCTGTCCGATGATGTCCATGTGGCGGATCAGAAGGACCTCTACCGCGATCGACGCGAGCTCCTGATCCCCGCGCTGCAGGCCTTTGGCCTGGACATCCGGCACTCCGAAGCCGGCCTCTACCTGTGGGCCACGGCGGGCGAGGATACCTGGACCACCATCGAGCGGCTGGCTCGGCTGGGCATCGTGGCCGGACCCGGCGTCATCTACGGAGACGCGGGGGCGGGCTTTGTCCGGATTGCGCTGACCGGCTCCGACGAGCGCGTTGCGGCTGCTGCCGGCCGGCTGAGTGCTGCCGCGCCCTAGCGGCTCGCTGGCCGGCGCCGGCGGAGGAGCGGCATGTTTCGCTTCGGCAACGACGCGGCTCTCGATTCGTCGGAAAGGCCGCCCAAAGGGTAGCGTTTTGCCTTAGTAGATTTAGCGGAATTGACACTATGGGCGCTCCCCGAAACCAAACGAGGCCCGTAGCTCTGGTTTCTTCAAACTCCTGAAGGAGACTTAATGATTGAGCGTCCCAGTGCACAGCTGCACTATGGGGAAAATACCGAAGACCGTCTGGAGATTCCGCGCGTAGCCGCGTCGGAAGGCAACGACGGCCTGGATGTATCCAAGCTGCTGAAGCAGACCGGAACGGTCACGTTTGACCCCGGCTTCATGAACACCGCGGCCACCAAGTCCGCCATCACCTACATCGACGGTGACGCCGGCATTCTGCGGTACCGCGGTTATCCGATTGAGCAGCTGGCCAAGCACTCCACCTTCCTGGAGACCACTTACCTGCTGATCTACGGGGAGCTTCCCACCCCGACCGAGCTGGATGCTTTCGACCAGCGGATCCGCCGCCACACGCTGCTGCACGAGGAGCTCAAGGGCTTCTTTGGCGGCTTCCCGCGCGACGCGCATCCGATGCCGGTGCTTTCCTCGGCAGTGACGGCCCTGTCAACGTGGTACCAGGATTCCTTGGACCCGTTCGACGAGGAGCAGGTGGAACTTTCCACCATCCGCCTGCTGGCCAAGATGCCGGTGATTGCTGCCTACGCGCATAAGAAGTCCATTGGCCAGGCGTTGCTCTACCCGGACAACTCCATGAACCTCGTCGAGAACTTCATGCGCCTGAGCTTCGGCACCGCCGCGGAACCGTATGAGATGGACCCGGTCCTGGTCAAGGCACTTGATCAGCTGCTGATCCTGCATGCCGATCACGAGCAGAACTGCTCCACCTCCACTGTGCGCCTGGTGGGTTCCTCCAACGCCAACATGTTTGCATCGGTTTCAGCAGGCATCAACGCGCTTTCCGGCCCTGCCCACGGCGGCGCCAACGAGGCAGTGCTGAAAATGCTGCGCCAGATCCAGTCGGAGGGCCTGAAGCCCGCCGACTTCATGGAAAAGGTCAAGAACAAGGAAGACGGCGTCCGGCTCATGGGCTTCGGACACCGTGTTTACAAGAACTACGACCCGCGCGCCAAGATCATCAAGTCGACGGCCCACGAAATCCTCGCCTCGCTCGGCGGAAACGACGAGCTGCTGGATATCGCGATGTCCCTGGAAGACCGCGCCCTGAACGATGATTACTTCATTGAGCGCAAGCTGTATCCGAACGTGGACTTCTACACCGGCCTGATCTACAAGGCCATGGGCTTCCCGGAGAAGATGTTCACGGTGCTCTTCGCCATCGGACGCCTCCCGGGCTGGATTGCCCAGTGGCGCGAAATGATGCAGGATCCGCAGATGAAGATCGGCCGCCCCCGTCAGCTCTACACGGGTTCGCTCGAACGCAGCTACCCGACGCGCTAGAACCGCCGGGAGTTCATCAAAAAGGGCCCCTGGAATCCAACCGGATTCCAGGGGCCCTTTGGCATTCACGGCTGCGGCAGCTATGCAGCCGTCCGTTCTCAGGCGCCGGCGTAGCCCTGGGGGTTGTTCTTCTGCCAGCGCCAGTGGTCCTCGCACATGGCTTCCAGGCTGCGGTTCGCCGACCAGCCCAGGTCCGCCAGTGCCGCCGAGGGATCGGCGTAGCTGACAGCGGCGTCGCCGGGGCGGCGCGCGGTGATTTCGTAGGGGATCTCCTTGCCGGCGGCCTTGGTGAAAGCGGCCAGCACCTCCAGCACCGAGGATCCGTTTCCGGTGCCGAGGTTCCAGCGGTGCACGCCGGACTTCACCGTGATGTAGTCCAGGGCGGCGAGGTGGCCGGCGGCGAGGTCCACCACGTGGATGTAATCGCGGACGCCGGTGCCGTCGGGGGTGGGGTAATCGTTGCCGAAGACCATAACCTTCTCGCGGCGGCCAACGGCCACCTGGGCCACGAAGGGCAGCAGGTTGTTCGGGACGCCGGTGGGGTCCTCGCCGATCCGGCCCGATTCGTGCGCGCCGGCCGGGTTGAAGTAGCGCAGCAGCGCAATGTTCCAGCGCTCGTCCGCAGCGCCCAGATCGGCCAGGATGTCTTCGATCTGTTCCTTGGTCCGGCCGTAGGGATTGACGGCGTCCATCGGCATATTTTCGGTCAGCGGCACTTCTTCCGAGGCGCCGTAGACGGTGGCCGAGGAGCTGAAGACCAGGGTCCGGACGTTGTGCTTGTCCATCATGCGCAGCAGGTTCAGGGTGCCGCCCACGTTGTTGTGGTAGTAGTACAGGGGTTTCGCCACGGATTCGCCCACGGCCTTCAGCCCGGCGAAGTGAATGACGGCGTCGATTGCGTGGTCGGTGAAAACGGCCTCGACGGCGCCCTCATCGAGCAGGTCAGCGCGGACAAACTCGGCGCGGCGCCCGGCCAGGTCCTGGACCCGCTTCAGGGATTCCTCGCTTGAATTGGCCAGATTGTCCAGCACGACGACGTCGTGGCCCGCTTCCAGCAGGGCCAGTGTGGTGTGGGAACCGATGTATCCCGTGCCTCCGGTAACTAGTATTCGCATGACTTCAGAGTAATGGATCCTGCGGCGACCCCGGGGTCAGGACCCTTCCGCTCCCCGGAAGACCGTCAGGACCACGGCATTTTCCGATGCCGGAGAAGGATCCCAGCTGCCGGTCGCGCGGGTCCAGCGCAGCCCGTCAAAGGCCACCGAATCCAGCGAGAGGGAGTCGGCGGCGGCGACGGCCCACTGGGCCACCGACCAGCCGTAGGTTCCGGAGCCTGCCACCGTGATGCGCGAGCCTTCGACGCTGGCCTCCACGGGACCGTAGACGGCGGTCAATGCGGCCAGCACGGCTTCCGGGCTGCCGGAGGCCGACGGCGGATCCAGGGTGCACGTCATGGCCGCGGGGGAGTGCCCGGTCAGGGCCGACGCGAAGGCCTTCGCCTCGGCCTCGTGGTCGGCATAGGCGTCGGGAAAAGCGCTGCGCTGGACCGTCTGCGCGGCCACCGTCAGCGGCAGATCCGGATAACCCGGCACCTTGTCCAGGGCGTCATAGAACGCATTGACGGCATACACCGGGTCCATCACCTGGTCCTCGCTGCCCCAGCCCTGGGACGGGCGCTGCTGGAACAGCCCGCGGGAGTCCGGGCCGGCGTCGTCCCCGTAGCCGAGGTTGCGCAGCCCGGACTCCTGGATTGCGGTGGCCACGCCGATGGACGCAGCCCGCGCCGGCATGCCCCGGTACACCGAGATGCCGGCAATGAGCGCAGCCGTCTCGGCCCTGGCCGGCGTCAGGTGATAGGCCACCCCGTCCGCGGTGGCTGTACAGGCCGCCGGGGCGGGCGGCTCATCCCGTGGTTCACTGAGCACGTTCACTGCATACACAGTGACCGCGACCAGGAAGAGCACCACCAGCAGCATCACCGGAAGGAATCCGCTGCTGCGCCGGACGCCGGAGGCAGGCATGGCTGTCGGCCGCGCGCTAGTTGGCGTGCAGGGCGGCGTTGAGCTCCACGCTCGCCCCGCTGCGGGCAAGTGCTTCCACGGTGCCGGTGGTGGAATTGCGGCGGAAGAGCAGGTTCGGAACGCCGGAGAGCTCCACTGCCTTCACGATCTGCGGTTCCTGGCCCGGGAGCAGCACCGATACGCGGGTGCCGGCGGTGACGTAGAGACCGGCTTCCACGACGGACTCGTCGCCGATGCTGATGCCGACGCCCGAGTTGGCGCCGAGGAGGACACGCTCGCCGAGGGTGATTTTCTCCCGTCCGCCGCCGGAGAGGGTGCCCATGATGGAGGCGCCGCCGCCGACGTCGGTGCCGTTGCCGACCACCACTCCGGCGGAGATGCGGCCTTCCACCATGGAGACGCCCAGGGTGCCGGCGTTGAAGTTCACGAAGCCCTCATGCATGACAGTGGTGCCTTCGGCCAGGTGCGCGCCCAGCCGGACCCGCCCGGCGTCGGCGATCCGCACCCCGGCCGGAACCACGTAGTCGGTCATCCGGGGGAACTTGTCCACGCCGAAGACGGTTACCGGGCCGCGGGCGCGCAGGCGCAGGCGGACGGCTTCGAAGCCCTCGACGGCGCACGGCCCGAAGTTGGTCCACACCACGTTGGGCAGCTGAGCGAAAATGCCGTCCACGTTCAGGGTGTTCGGCGCGGCCAGGCGGGCGGACAGCACGTGCAGGCGAAGGTACGCGTCGGCAGTGGAGGAGGGGGCGGCATCCAGGTCGATCTCGGTGCGCAGTACCTCGCCGCGGGTGCCGCGGTCGGTGTCGGTCATCGTCGCGGCCGCGGCGTCCAGTTCAGCGGCGAGGGTGTCGGAGGCAGAGTCCCGGGCAGCCGCGGTCTCCAGCGCCGCGAGGACGGGCCGCGGATACCAGACATCCAGGACGGTGCCGTCATCGGTGATGGTGGCCAGGCCCAGGCCGGAGGCAATGCGGGCGGGGGAGGCAGAAGCTGTTGAAGTCATGGGTTCAAGTCTACCGACGGGCATCGGCCGGCCGCGGGCCGTCCCGTCGCCGGCAGGGCGTCCTCGGTAGGGTGGAGGCATGACTGTATCGCCATCCCGGTCCCTGGACCTGACCCAAGACGTTGCCCTGCTGACCGCCGATCTCATGGATATTGAAAGCGTGTCCGGCAACGAAAAAAACGTGGCCGACGCCGTGGAGGCGGCCCTGCGCTCGCTGCCGCACCTGGAATCGGTGCGTGACGGGGACTCCATCATTGCCCGGACCTCGCTGGGACGCGGCGAACGGGTGCTGCTGGCCGGCCACTTGGACACCGTGCCGCTGCCGACGGTGGAAGGCTCCCGCGGCACGGTGCCCTCGGCCTGGGACGGGAACGTGCTGTACGGCCGCGGCGCCACCGACATGAAGGGCGGCGTGGCGGTGCAGCTGGCCCTGGCCGCCGAGCTCACCGCCCCGAACCGAGACGTGACCTATGTGTTTTATGACCACGAGGAAGTGGAAGCGTCCTTGAGCGGACTGGGCCGGCTGCAGCGCAGCTATCCGGACTGGCTAACGGCGGACTTCGCAGTGCTGCTGGAGCCGACCAACGGCACCGTCGAGGGCGGCTGCAACGGGACCATGCGCTTCCATGCCTCCACAGCCGGCCGGGCCGCCCACTCTGCCCGCGCCTGGATGGGCGAGAACGCCATTCATGCGGCGGCGGAAATCCTGACCCGGCTGCGCGACCACGAACCGGCCACCGTCTCGGTGGAGGGCCTGGACTACCGGGAGTCGCTGAACGCCGTGAAGATCTGGGGCGGCACCGCCGGAAACGTCATTCCGGATGCCGCCACCGTGGAAATCAACTACCGGTTTGCACCGAACAAGACCATCGAGGAGGCCGATGCCTATGTGCGGTCCCTGCTCGCCGGATTTGACCTGGTCCGCACTGATGCCGCGTCGGGTGCCCGGCCGGGCCTGGACCAGCCGGCCGCAGCCAGCTTTGTGGCCGCCGTCGGGGCCGAGCCGAAACCCAAGTACGGCTGGACCGACGTCGCCAGGTTCAGCGAACTGGGCATTCCGGCAGTGAACTTCGGCCCCGGTGACGCGCTGCTGGCCCACACCGACAATGAGCACGTGCATGCCGACGCGGTGCGGGCCTGCCTGGCGGCGCTGCGCACCTGGCTCAGCTGACCGTTCTTGCCGCCCCAAGGGGAGAGGCCCCGGACAGATGTCCGGGGCCTCTCCCTTTGCGCGGGCAGGTTGCAGGCTTTGACCTACCTGACCGGCGCTTCCACACCTTCGGGATCGATGGCGTCTTCGCGTTCCAGCAGCTTGCCGGCGCGGGCACCGAGCAGGCGGGAGAGCCGCTGCGCGGTGAACGTCAGGAGCATGTTGATCAGGATGAAGATGAGTGCCGTGACCAGCAGCGCCGGCAGCATGTTGCCGGCACCGGCGCCGAAGCGCTGGGCATTGGCGAGCAGGTCCGTGTAGCCGATGATGTAGCCCAGCGCCGAGTCCTTGAGGATGACGACGAACTGGCCCAGCAGAGCCGGCAGCATGGCCACCAGTGCCTGCGGGATCTCGATGCTGCGCAGCGACTGCGCGGGGGTGAGCCCGATCGCCAGCCCCGCCTCGCGCTGGCCCTTGGGCAGCCCGAAGACACCGGAGCGCACCAGCTCGGCGATCACCGACCCGTTGTAGAGCGTCAGCGCCACCACCACGGCCCAGAACGGAGACTGCGAGGCTTCCATTGGCGTGGACTTGGCGAAGAACTGGTACAGGAAAATCATCATCAGCAGCACCGGCACCGCGCGGAAGAACTCCACGACGACGTTGCAGACCCAGCGCAGCGGGGCCAGCCCGGAGAGCCGGCCGAAGCCGAAGAGCAGGCCAAAGGCGATGGAGGTGACGACGGCGACGCCGGCGGCCCTCAGTGTTGCGAGCAGTCCGGGCAGCAGCGTGAAGCGCCAGGTTTCCCATTCCAGGAACGGCGTCCACTTGGCCGCCTCGAACTGGTCCTTTTCCGCCAGCCCGTTGACGGCCACGGCCAGGATTCCCAGCACGAGAAGCGCACCGAGGATATTGAAAACCAGGATCCGGCGTTTGGCCTTGGGGCCGGGAACGTCGAACAGGACAGCTTGGGTACTCATCGCGCCACCGCCAGTTTCTTCGAGGCCCAGGTGGTGAGCAGGCCGATGGGAATGACGATGATGACGAAGCCGATGGCGAAGGTGAGGAAGATCTGGGTCATGACGTCGGGCCGGAACTCGATCATGGTTTTCATCAGGCCCGAGGCCTCGGCCACGCTCGCGGCGGCCGCCACCGTGGTGTTCTTGACCAGGGCGATCAGCACGTTGCCCAGCGGAGCGACGGCGCCGCGGAAGGCCTGGGGGAGGATGATCAGCCAGGCAGCGGGCAGGAAGGACAGGCCGATGGACCGGGCCGCTTCCGCCTGTCCCAGGGGGACAGTGTTGACGCCGCTGCGGATCGCCTCACAGACAAACGCGGCGTGGTAGATGCTCAGGGACAGGACCGCCAGCAGGAAAAAGTTAAGGTTGAAGTCAGTGCTGAAGTTGACCTGAAGCTGGCCCCACAGCCCCAGCACCGAGAACACCATGATGATGGTCAGCGGGGTGTTGCGGAAAATGTTGACGTAGGCGGTGCCGAACCAGCGCAGGCTGGCGATGGGCGAGATCCGCATGACGGCGAGGATGGTGCCGAGCACCAGCGAAGCGATGCCCGCCCAGAACGCGAGCTGGATGTTCACCCAGAACGCTGCGACGACGTCGTAATCCTCGAAGAGGGCGAAAAAACCACCCATGATGTACCTCTTCTGTGAGAGAAAGAAACCGGTGCATGCGAAGGACATTGATTCCTTCGCATGCACCGAGGTTTACGCCGGCGGTTTCACCGCCGGTTGGCGTGCCTAGGCGCAGGCGGCGGGCTCCGGCGGGTTCAGCTCAGCGTTGTAGGTGTAGTCGGCGCCCTCGGTGTTGGCCTTGATGGCCTCTTCCCAGGAACCGTCTTCGATCATGGAGCGAATGGCCGTGTTGATCGCCTCGCACTCGGTGCTTTCCTTGGAGATGCCCACGCCGTACTGCTCTTCGGTGAACGGGTTGCCGACCACCTTGAACTTGCCGGCGTTCGCATCGGTGGAGGCCAGGCCGGCGAGGATGATGTCATCGGTGGTGACGACGTCGATCTGGCCGCCCTGCATGGCGGTGACGCAGTTGGCGTAGCTGCCCTGCTCCAGCAGCTTCACGTCGGACGCGAGGGTGTCCTTGATCTTCTGGGCGGAGGTGGAACCGGTGACTGAGCACAGCGTCTTGCCGTTGAGGTCCTCGGGGCCGTTGATGTCGCTGTTGTCGGCGTTGACCAGCAGGTCCTGGCCGGCAATGAAGTACGGCCCGGCGAAAGCCACGCGCTCCTTGCGGGTGTCGTTGATGGAGTAGGACGCCAAGATCATGTCCACTTCGCCGTTCTCCAGCACGTTTTCACGCTGCGCGGTCGGGGTTTCCTTCCACTCAATCTGGTCTTCGCCGTAGCCCAGTTCCTCGGCAACATACTTGGCGACGTCAACGTCGAAGCCGGAGGGCTCGCCGCCTTCCATGAAGCCAACGCCGGGCTGGTCAAACTTGATGCCGATGGTGATCTTTTCTCCGGAAGCTGTCTCGTCGCCGCCGGCTTCATTGCCGGAGTCGCCTCCGCAGGCGGACATGGTCAGTGCTGCGGCAGCGGCGAATGCCACTGCGGCGTAACGGGTCTTGCGCATGATTTCTCCTTGTTTGGCGGCTTCCCGGACGGGGTTGGCCTTGCTGCAAGGGGTTGCCCCCAACTGGTGAATCTGGCCTATCGGTGAATCTGGCCTAACGGTGAATCTGGTCAAGCGGCGAATCTGGTCAAATGGTGAATCTGGTCAAGCGGCGAATCTGGTCAAATGGTGAATCTGTGGAAAAGGCGGATCTAGTGGGCCAGGATCTTCCCCAGGAAGTCCTTGGCGCGGTCGCTCTTGGGCCGGGTGAAGAATTCCTCCGGCGTGGCTTCCTCGACGATCTGTCCGTCGGCCATGAACACCACGCGGTCGGCGGCCTTGCGGGCAAAGCCCATTTCGTGGGTCACCACGATCATGGTCATGCCTTCCTTGGCCAGGCCCACCATGGTGTCCAGGACTTCGTTGATCATTTCGGGGTCCAGCGCCGATGTGGGCTCGTCGAACAGCATGACCTTCGGTTTCATGGCCAGCGCCCGGGCAATGGCCACGCGCTGCTGCTGTCCGCCGGAGAGCTGGGCGGGAAGCTTGTTCGCCTGGTTCGCGACGCCCACCCGCTCCAGCAGGTCCATCGAGAGCTTCTTCGCCTCGGCGGACTTCATTCCCTTGACCTTGACCGGACCCAGGGACACGTTGTCGAGGATGGTTTTGTGGGCGAAGAGGTTGAAGGACTGGAAGACCATGCCGACGTCGGCGCGCAGCTTGGCCAGCGCCTTTCCCTCGGCGGGGAGGACCTTTCCGTCGATGGCGATTTCACCGTCGTCGATGGTCTCCAGCCGGTTGATGGCACGGCAGAGCGTCGACTTTCCGGAACCCGACGGGCCAATCACCACCACCACTTCACCGCGGGCCACGTCAAGGTTGATGTTCTGCAGGACATGCAGGTCGCCAAAGTGCTTGTTGACGTTCTTGAGTGAAACAAGAGGGGCGGCGGGATCAGGCGGTCCGGATTCAGGCAGGCCAGATTCAGGCGGTCCGGATTCAGGCATAGCGCCATCGGATGTGTCACGGGTCATAAGTAGAAGATAGTCAATGATTGTGTCCGAAATGTGTCGCAGTGCACACATTCGCCGAAATCGTGACGCAAGAGCAATCAAACCCGGCCGACGGCGGCCCTGCGGCGTGCATGAGCCTGCGCAGCACTTGTGGCTACCCTTGTAACCATGGAATTCAGCGACAACACGTCCCGTGCCCGTACCAGCAGCCCGCGCAAGCGGGGCCCGGTGGAACTGCGCCGGGCGCAGGCCGGCGCACCGCAGTCAGACCGCTACCTGCTTGATACCCAGGATCAGACCCACTTCACCCACACCGACCCGTGGCGGGTGCTGCGCATCCAAAGCGAATTCGTGGAGGGTTTCGGCACCCTCTCGGAGCTGGGGCCGGCGGTCAGCGTGTTCGGCTCCTCCCGCAGCGTGCCCGGATCGGCGTACTACAAGCTCGGCGAGGAGGTCGGCAGGCTGCTCGCGGAAGAGGGGCTCGCGGTGATCACCGGCGGCGGACCGGGCTCCATGGAAGCGGCGAACAAGGGCGCCGTTGAAGCTGACGGACTGTCGGTCGGGCTGGGCATCGAACTTCCCTTTGAGACCGGCCTGAACGACTGGGTGGACCTGGGGATCAACTTCCGGTACTTCTTCGTGCGCAAGACCATGTTCGTCAAGTACGCCCAGGGGTTCATCGTCCTGCCGGGCGGCTTCGGTACCTTGGATGAACTCTTCGAAGCCATGACCCTGGTCCAGACCCAGAAGGTGACGTCCTTCCCGATCGTGCTCATCGGCACCGACTTCTGGAGCCCGCTCCTGGACTGGGTCCGGAGCACGCTGCTTCAGGAGGGAATGATCTCGGCGAAAGACCTGGAACTGATCCACGTGGTGGACGATCCGGCGGAGGCCGTGGCGCTGATGATCGCCGACAGCGCCGGCCACGTCTCGCCGTAGCCGGGCGGAGGGCCGCGCCTCATCTGGCACGATGGTCCTGTGACAATATTCCTGGTCTTCGTGGCCGTTCTTGCCGCCGGGGCCGTCGCCCTCCTGGCAACGCGGCATCCGCCCTCCCGCCTGCCAGCAACGACCCGTGCCGACGGGCTGGCCGAGCCGGACCCCAGGATGCCCCCGGTCCTGCTGCCCGAGCAGGTGCAGCCGTCGGACATTGAGCGGCTGCGGTTTTCGGTGGCGCTGCGGGGTTACCGGATGGACCAGGTTGATGCCGTGCTGGTGCGGCTGGCGTCGGCGCTGGCCGAGCGGGATGCCGCGCTTGCCGCTGTCCGGGGCCGGCCCGGCGGTGCGCGCCCGGAGGAGCCGGGGGCGCTTTCATGAGCACCGTCGCCGGCACCGACGGACTGCTGCGCTGTCCCTGGGCCGTGGCCAGCCCCGACTACCAGCGGTACCACGACGAGGAATGGGGCCGGCCGGTCACCGGTGAGGCTGCCCTGTTTGAACGCCTCAGCCTGGAAGCCTTCCAATCAGGCCTGAGCTGGATCACGATCCTGCGCAAGCGCGAGGCCTTCCGGGCAGCGTTCTCCGGCTTTGACCCCGCTGCCGTGGCCCGTTTCGCCGATGCCGACCGGGAACGGCTGATGGCCGACGCCGGAATTGTCCGCAACCGGGCGAAGATCAACGCCGTCATCGCCAACGCCCGGGCACTGTTGGAGCTGCCCGACGGCGAGAGCCTGGAGCTGTTGCTGCAGAAGCACCGACCGGACCCGGGTCGCCCTGCGCCGCGGACCATCGCCGATGTTCCCGCGATCACCGCGGAATCCACGGCCCTGGCCAAGGCGCTGAAGCAGCGCGGCTTCCGCTTTGTCGGCCCCACCACCGCGTACGCCATGCTGCAGGCCACCGGATACGTCAATGACCACCTGGAGAGCTGCTGGGTGCGCAGTGAGGGGTAGGACCGCCACGGGAGAGGAACGTCCGCCGGCGTCGGGCCCCAACCGCGTCGTGGCCCAGACCGCGGCTGCGGCTGGGGCGGCCTTTACCCGCTGGCCCTGGTACGCGAAGGTCCTGGCGGTTTGGGCCGTGGCCCGCGTGTTCACCTTCGCGGTCTTCATGGCCGTGGCCGCCCAGCAGGGGCTGAATCCCTGGGGCTGGGAGGGCACGCCGTCGTACCTGCAGTTCATCGGAGCCTGGGACAGCGAGTGGTACCGGAATATCTTCGACGGCGGCTACCCGGGGGAGATCCCGCGCGACGCGACCGGACGCGCGCAGGAGAACGAATGGGCGTTCTATGCCCTCTTCCCGGGGCTGGTCCGGGCGCTCGCAGCCCTGACCGGACTGGGCTGGGAAGTGCTCGCGCCGCTGGTCGCCACCGCGGCCGGTTTCGGTGCCGCCCTGATGGTGTACCGGCTGTTCGCGCTTCGGGCGTCCGCCGGCACCGCGCTTTGGGGCGTGGCGTTTGTGGCGGTCTGCCCGGTGTCGCCGGTCCTCCAGGTGCCCTATGCCGAATCACTGAATCTGTTGCTGCTGGCGGCTGCGCTCTACCTGCTGCTAACCCGCCGCTACTTGGCCGCGGTGCCGGTTGTCCTGGTCATGTGCCTGTCCCGCCCGGTGGGCGTGGCCTTTGCCCTGATGCTGGGCATCCTGTTCGTCCGCCGCTGGATGCGACGCGGCAAGGAGCCCTTTCCCTGGTCCGAGGCCTGGCGGATGGTGGTCCTCGGCATCGCCTCCGGCGTCGGGGCGCTGGCCTGGCCGGCGATCGCCTGGGCGGTCACCGGGGAACTGCGCGCGTACACGGATACCGAGACCGCCTGGCGGGGAGATTCCCTGCTGCCGTTCAAACCCTGGCTGGTCGAGGCGGAACGGCTTTTCGGGCCGGTGCTGGGACCGGTGGCGCTGATCGTTCTGGTTCTCTTCACCGTGCTCTGCCTCAATTCCAGCGCCGTACGCCGGCTCGGCGTGGAACTGCAGGTCTGGTGCGCGGCGTACCTGATGTACCTGTTTGTCTTCCTGAACCCGCTGACCAGCACGTTCCGGCTGCTGTTGCCGCTGTTTCCCCTGGGCTTGGCCCTGGCCTGCCTCAGCAGCTCGCGCGCCTACCGCTGGGCCGTGGCCGCAGCGTTTCTGATCCTGCAGATTGTCTGGGTTGCCTGGCTTTGGCGGTGGACCCCGCTGCCCGGCGGAGGGGATTATCCACCCTGACCCTGTGGCGGGGAACACAAGAAATTTCGTTTGCGGCCTGTTTGTGCGGAATAATGAAGGACAATTGCCGCCGGAGCTGGTTATGAGGCCGTGCGACAGAGGATTACATGCGACTGGGGGATCGCCCGCAGCGCACTGTGAAAGGGGAACTGGAACATGGCTGCCATGAAACCGCGTACTGGGGACGGACCAATGGAGGTCACCAAGGAGGGGCGAAGTCTCATCCTGCGGGTGCCGATCGACGGCGGTGGGCGCCTCGTTGTGGAGCTGAACGCCGAGGAAGCGGGCAAACTGAAGGATTGCCTGCTGGGCGCGACGACGAGCTAGGAATCGAACCGATGCAGCGACCTCCCAAAGGATCAAAGGCAACCCCGGCATCCGGGGAAGCCAACAGGCCTGACCAGCAGGACACGGCGATGACCGCCGTGTCCGCTGTGGAGCAGCTGCTCGCACGGACCGGCGCCCCCACCGCCGGCACCGGGCTGCAGCCGGCGCCTGATGAAGGAGTTGACGTCCTGGCAGTGGCCATGGCGGCCGCTCCGACGACGACAGTCCGGGAGGACACGGACGAAGCACTGCATCCCACCCCGCAACCGCGCCGGGGCGCCGTCGAGACTGCGCTCTGGTACGAAGTGGACGTGGCCGCCCGTGCGGCCACCGCGGGAGTCACCGGAAAAGCCGGTGAAACGCTGCTGGTGGAACCGCCCTCCGCCAAAGCAGAGCTGCTCCCCGCAAAACTAATTTTCCTCGGTGTCGGGGACGAATCCGTCCGGAGCATGCGCCGCGCCGGCGCCGCCCTGGCCCGGGCAACCCGGGGAGCTGCCCGGATCCGCGCCGCAGTGGTGGACGGCCTGGCCCCTGCCGCGCAGCAGGCCTTTGTGGAGGGTTTCCTCCTGGGCGGATACCGGGCACCCAAACACGGCAAGACGCCTGCCGGCCCTCCGATGGCCCGCGAAATGCAACTGACGGGGCTGGACCGGGAGGCCCTCCGCATCGCCGAAATTACTGCCCGCGCCGTCTGGCTCGCGCGGGACCTGACGAACCTCCCGCCCGACACCGCTACCCCGGAGTGGATGGCAGCACAAAGCCGTGCCGTGGCGGCCCGCGCCGGACTGGAGATTTCAGTGCTGGACGAGGCCGAGCTCCGGCGGAAGGGATTCGGCGGCCTGCTGGCCGTGGGTTCCGGCTCCGCCCATCCGCCCCGGCTGGTGCAGATTTCCTACCGGCCGGCGTCCGGCGGCGGAGAACATATCGTGTTGGCCGGAAAGGGCATCACCTTCGATTCCGGCGGAATTTCGCTCAAGCCCCGTGATGCCATGATGACCATGAAGATGGACATGGCCGGGGCCGCCGTGGTCCTGGCCGCCGTCGAGGCCGCTGCCGCGCTCAGGATTCCGCACCGGGTAACCGCGGTGCTGGCGCTGGCCGAAAACGCCATCGGCGGATCGGCCTACCGCCCGGGCGACGTGGTGACCACGTACAACGGAACCACCGTGGAAATCGGCAACACAGATGCTGAGGGCCGGATGGTCCTCGCCGATGCCCTCGCGTACGCCGCTGCCGAGCTGGCCCCGGATGCCCTTGTGGACGTGGCAACACTGACCGGAGCCGCGGCCCTGGGGCTGGGCCAGCAGTACGGAGCCCTGTTCTCCAATACGCCGCAGCTGCTCAACGCGCTGGAAAAGGCCGGCGGCGACTCCGGCGACCGGGTCTGGCAGCTGCCGCTGGTGCACGAGTACGACTACGCCCTGGATTCGCACACCGCAGACCTTGCGCATGTCGCGCCGCCTGCCCTCAAATTCGGGGCCGGGGCCATCGTGGCTGCCCTGTTCTTGGAGAAGTTCGTCGACGGTGTGCCGTGGGCGCACGTCGACATTGCCGGGCCCATGCGTGCCGGTTCGGACAGTCATGAAATCGCCAAGGGCGCCACCGGCTTCGGAACGCGGCTGCTGATTTCCTATCTTCGGGACGCGCCGGTGGGCGGGGAACGCCGCTCCTAGGCGGTCTTCACCGCAAGCAGCAGCCCGTCGCCGGTCGGCAGGAGCGAGGAAACGAGGGACTCGTTTTCCCGGATGGCCTTGCCGACCTTGCGCATGGTGTTGGTGGTCGCCTCGCGGATGGCCGGGTCCGAGACCTTGCCGTGGTCCAGGGCGTCGTTGACCACCAGCAGGCCTCCGCGTTTCAGGAGGCGCACGGCCTGCGCCACGTAGACCGGGAACGACGGCTTGTCAGCGTCGATGAACACCATGTCATAGGCTCCGTCGGTCAGGCGGGGGAGGACTTCGGCAGCCCGCCCCGAAATGGTGCGTGTCCGGTTTCCCGCCACCCCCGCTTCCCGGTAGGCCTCCCGTGCCGCCCGCAGGTGGTCCACGTCAGAGTCAATGGTGGTCAGGACCGACTGCGGGCCCAATCCGCGCAGCAGGCAGACACCGGAAACACCGGCACCGGTTCCCACCTCCACCACTGTCTGGGCCTTGGAAGCGGCCGCCAGGACCGTGAGCGCCGCTCCGACGCCGGTGGATACGGGAGTGACCCCCAGCTCGTAGGAACGTTCCCGCGCGCGCAGCAGTACTTCATCCTCGAAGGGCAGCCCCTCCGTGTAGGACCAGTTGGTCTGCTTGTCGGCGCTCATTGGTGTCACTTTCATTGGAGGGAAGCGTGCTCAGTCAAGCTTAGGCCCCCGCAGCTGTCCGCCTGGCTTTCGCAGGGCGATGCGGCGAACAAAGAAGCGACGGAACCGCCCTTGTGTGCTCGCACCGGGCGTGCTAACAGAGAATTCCCAGACTGATGGGTCAACATAATTATGCAGGAAACAGAAGCGGATTATGCAGCAAAGAGAACCCGGGGGTCCGTTCGGCCCCGGCGCGGAAGCAAAGATCAGCGGAAGGAGGGAAGACCATGACGACGACGCCCTCAATGGCAGCCGACGGATCGGCTGACTCCGAGTGGGTTAGGCCCACCTGGGAGGAAGTGGTCACGGCGCATTCAGCGAAAGTCTACCGCCTGGCCTACCGGCTCACTGGAAATCGGCACGACGCCGAGGACCTCACCCAAGAAGTGTTTGTCCGTGTCTTCCGCTCACTGGCGAACTTCCAGCCCGGCACCTTGGACGGCTGGCTCCACCGCATCACCACAAACCTGTTTCTCGACCAGGCCCGCCGCAAGAGCCGGATCCGCTTTGACGGCATGAGCGATGAAGCCGAGAGCCGACTGCCCAGCAATGGCCCCGGTCCGGAGCGCAGCTTCGAATTCAACAACCTGGATGTGGATATTGTCCGCGCCCTGGACGAACTTCCCCCGGACTTCCGCGCCGCCGTGGTGCTGTGCGATCTGGAGGGGCTTTCCTACGACGAGGTAGCCCGCGCGCTAGGCGTCAAACTTGGAACGGTCCGCTCCCGCATTCACCGGGGACGGACCATGCTGAAGGAGAAGCTGGCGCACCGCGACCCGCAGCAGCGGAGGACCGGATCCCGGCTTGCCCTTCCACGCGTGGCGGGCGCCAACTGACCCATGCGCCATCCCAAACGCCTTCTGCAGGAGTATCTGGACAACACGGCCGGCCCCGCCACCACTGCGGCCGTAGAGACGCACCTCTCGCGGTGCGACCAGTGCCGGGCCGAAGCCGCACGGGAACGCCGCCGCCGGAGCCGCATGCGCTCGGCGCAGATCCCGGAACCCGGCCCGGAGCTTCGCGGGCGAATCGAACAAACCCCGCAGATGGGCGCTCCCGGAGCGGAGAACGGTTACGCCGCCGGGGCGGGGCACCACGGAGGCGGGACCCGGCACCTCGGCCTGATGTTTGCCGCCGGCGCAATCGCGGCCGTCGGGTTGGTCCTCTCCACGGCGTACCTGCTGGGCGGATTGTCCCCGGATCCTTCCCTGAATGCGTCGGCGCCCGGCCTGGCCTCCGGGTGGAGTGAGGTCACCGGCGGCGAGGCGAACCAACTGACCCGTGAGCAGATCGACGCACTGCGGACCCGCGGCTGGGCCTGCCCCGAACTGCAGGCCGAGGGAATGTCGCTGGTGGCGGCACATTCGGCCCGCATCGCCGGACAGCCCGCCGTCGTCATGACGCTGGAAGGGCAGGGGAGCACGGTAACCATCCACGAAGCCCGATCCGACAGCGGTGCCCGGGGGCCGGCGATCGACGGAATCAGCGGGCATTCGGTCCTTGACGAGGGCTTCATCCTCCAGGAGCAGGAATCCGGACCGGGCCGTCCCGACGTCTGGTTCCATCCGCAGCGTCCCCACCAAGCAGTGGTGGCCTCGCGGCGGGTAACCTACACCGTTTCCGCGGCTCCGTCCGGCGACGTCCTGGATCAGGCCGTCAGTGAGATCTCCCTCAGCGAGTCCTCCAGGCTGGTCCTGCACACCCCCGATACAGCTCAGGGCGTCTGGGAACGGATCCAGCGCGGGCTTTCCGCGATGACCGGCGCGGGGGCATAGTCTTGAGCGGGATCTTCGTTCGGCTGCCGGTCCGGCCGGCGAGTGGCCTGCAACGGTGCGGGAAAGGTAGTCTTCACAGGTGATCGGAATCAACGGCTATGAGCTGCTAGTGCTGGCCCTCCTCGCCGTGGTGGTGCTTGGCCCGGAACGCCTGCCGGAATACGCCTCCCAGCTGGCCCGGCTTGTCCGTGAACTGCGGCGCATGGCCACCGGAGCGCGGGACCAGCTCCGTGAAGAGGTGGGACCTGAAATTGACGAAGTGGATTGGCGCAAGCTTGATCCGCGGCAGTACGATCCGCGGCGGATCATCAAGGAAGCCCTGATCGACGATTTCGAGGATGCCGTCAAACCCGTCAGCGCGCGCCCCGAGCCGGCGGCACCCCGGGGAAACACCCGGCCGGGAGCCGAACGCACGGCCGCACCCTCCTCGCCTCCCGCCGTCACGCCGCTGATGCGGTTGAAGACCGGAGAACGGGCACCCTTCGATACTGAAGCGACCTAAGACCCGAAGCCGCCGCTCAGCGGTTGCCGGTCAGCGCGGCGTGACGTCCAGCTTCAGGCCGGAGAGTCCCCGCGGCCGACGAGCGAGCGAAGCGGCGATGCGCCGCAGCTCCGCGCCTGCCGACCCCTCCGCGGCGGCGGCTTCAGAGAGCACCACGGGTGCTCCGGCATCACCGCCGGTGCGCAGATCAACGTCCAGCGGGATGCTGCCCAGCAGTGGAATCTCCTTGCCCAGTGCATCGCTGAGCCGCTTGGCCACGATCTCCCCGCCGCCTGAACCGAAGAGTTCCATCCGTTCGCCGGTGGGCAGCTGCAGCCAGGACATGTTTTCGATAACTCCGGCCACGCTCTGCCCGGTTTGGGATGCGACGGACCCGGCGCGTTCGGCGACGTCGGCGGCGGCTGCCTGGGGAGTGGTGATCACGAGGATTTCCGACTGCGGCAGCAGCTGGGCCACGGAAATGGCAATGTCTCCGGTGCCCGGGGGAAGGTCCAGGAACAGCACGTCGAGGTCGCCGAAGTACACGTCCGTCAGGAACTGCTCCAGCGCCCGGTGCAGCATCGGCCCCCGCCACGCGACCGGAGCGTTGCCGGCCACGAACATGCCGATGGAAATTGTCTTGATGCCGTACGCCACGGGCGGCAGGATCATTTCGTCCACCCGCGTGGGCGGCTGGGTAATGCCGAGCAGCCCCGGAATGGAGAACCCGTGGACGTCGGCGTCCACGATCCCCACGCGGAGACCGGAGGCGGCCATGGCGGCGGCGAGGTTCACCGTGACGCTGGACTTGCCCACGCCGCCCTTGCCGCTGGCCACCGCATAGACCCGGGTCAGGGAGCCGGGCCGGTTGAACGGAATGTCTTTGGCCCCGCCGGGTCCGCGCAGCTGTTCCTTCAGGGCCGCCCGCTGCTCGGCACTCATGACGCCCAGATCAACGCGGATCCCGGTGATGCCCTCCACCCCGGCGAGGACGCGTTCGACGTCGGCGGTAATGGTCTCGTGAAGCGGGCACCCGGCGATGGTCAGCAGGATGCCAACGGAGGCGACGCCGTCGTCGTCCACTGAAACTTTGCTGACCATCCCCAGTTCCGTAATGGGACGCCGGAGTTCGGGGTCCAGGACCGAGTCCAGGGCCGCGAGGGCGCGGTCCGCCGTTAGCTGCGCTGCTGCCACGCCTTAGTTTTCCCTTCCGCCGGGATTGAGTTTGGGCATGCTGTCGGTGGAACCGGCCGCATCGGTGCGCCGCCGGTTTCCGCGGCGTGCGTGGCTCTCATCGGGTGCCTCGTTGGCCTCCAGCAGTTCCTCAAGGAGGCTGCGGAGTTCGGAGCGCACGTAATCGCGGGTGGCAACCTCGCGCAGGGTGATCCGCAGCTCAGCGATCTCCCGGGTCAGGTACTCGGTGTCCATCAGGTTGCGTTCAGCGCGTTCGCGGTCCTGGCGGACCGAGACCCGGTCGCGGTCATCCTGGCGGTTCTGCGCCAGCAACAGCAGCGGGGCGGCGTAGGAGGCCTGAAGGGACAGCATGAGGGTCAGCAGCGTAAAGCCCAGCGCGACATTGTCGAACCGCAGCGGTTCCGGCCCCCAGGTGTTCCAGATCAGCCAGAGCGCACAAAAAACCGTCATGTACACCAGGAACGCGGGCGTCCCCATGAACCGGGCAAAGTTCTCAGTGGCGCTGCCGAAGGCGTCCGGATTCGGAGAGAGCCGGGGCAGCCAGCGGGTGCGGGCGGTCCGGGGGGTATCCAGGCCGTTGGTTTGGGACTTCACTCTTTCAGCCATGTGTCCTTCCCTGCTTTGCATCAGTCGGGGCGTCGTCGGAGCGCCAGTCATCGGGGAGCAAGTGGTCCAGGACATCGTCCACCGTCACCGCCCCCACCAGTCGGCCGCCGTCGTTCACGACGGGCAGCGAGTTGAGATTGTAGGTGGCGAGCATCCGGGACACTTCGCTGATGCTCGCGTGGTCCCGGACCGGCTCCAGATCTGTATCAAGGATATTCCCCAGCGCTTCCGGAGGAGCCGCACGCAGCAGCTGCTGGATGTACACGACGCCGAGATACCGCCCGGTGGGCGTCTCCAGCGGCGGCCGGCACACATAGATCGAGGAAGCCAGGGCGGGAGTCAGTTCCTCACGGCGCACATGCGCCAGCGCTTCGGCCACTGTCGCCTCCGGCGGCAGGATCACCGGTACCGGCGTCATCAGCGAGCCGGCGGTGTCCTCCTCATACTGCATCAGGCGCCGCACGTCACGGGCGTCTTCGGGCTCCATGAGCTGCAGCAGCTCTTCCTTCTGCTCCTCGGGCAGCTCATTGAGGAGGTCAGCGGCGTCGTCGGGATCCATCTCCTCGAGGACGTCGGCGGCACGCTCCACGTCCAGTGACTGAAGGATCTGCACCTGGTCATCGTCCGGCAGTTCCTGCAGGACGTCGGCCAGGCGTTCATCCTGCAGCTCGCTGGCCACTTCGATGCGGCGCTTGCCGCTCATCTCATGCAGCGCCTCGGCGAAGTCCGCGGCCTTCATGTCATCATTCTGCGCAACGAACTGGGTGGCGGCCTGCGGCCCGCTGATGTCCCAGTGATAGATGTCCGTCCAATCGATGATGATTGGCTCGCCGCGCCGGCGCAGGGAGCGCAGCCGCGGCTGCGAACCGCCCCGCCGGACGAACAGGTTGGACACGTGCCAGTCGCCGGCGCGGTTCTGCTCAATGGCAATGTCTTCGATGGTTGCCTCGCCGCTGCCATCACGCAGCACGACCTTGCGGTCGAAGAGCTCGGCCACCACCAGCATCTCCGCTCCGCGCTGCTCAAAACGGCGGAGATTCACGAGGCCGGTGCAGATGATCTGCCCCGGGTCCATGGAAGTGATGCGGGTGATGGGAACGAACACCCGCTTTTTTCCGGGAACTTCCACCACAATGCCAACGGCCTGCGGCGGCCGGCCGGGGCCGCGGTCGAGCACGACGGCGTCACGCAGCCGGCCCAGACGGTCACCCAGGGGGTCGAAGACGTCGAGGCCGAGCAGGCGTGCAATGAAGACGCGGGTAGGATTTTTGCTCACATTCCAAGGCTACGGGGTGCCCGGCGCTTCCGCCGTATTTGGGTTCGGCTCCGGCCGCAGGACCCGGCAGCGAACGCGCCGGCAGTTGGGAAGGGACGCGGGGCGCCGTTCACTTCAAGCGATACACCCTCCGCCGGAGCGCCAAGTGGGACAGAATGGGAGGATGTCTAACCTTTTCGGTTCAAAGCCGCCACGCGATGAAGGCCGCAGCCTGCCCCAGGGAGAAACGGTGGGCCGCTACACGGCCTACCTGGACGCCCAGAAAGCGGTGGACTATCTGGCAGACAGCAAGTTTCCCGTCCAGATGGTCTCGATCATCGGCAATGAGCTGAAGTCAGTGGAGCGGGTGACCGGCAGTCTGTCCTACCCGAAGGTGGCGCTGTCCTCGGCCGCGACCGGCGCCTGGTTTGGCCTGTTTGTGGGACTGGCCCTGATGCTGTTTGCCGGCGGGGAATCCTACTTGTCGTTGATTCCCTCCATGGCGCTGGGCGCGGCCTTCTGGCTGCTGTTCGGGGTGCTGGCCTACGCCATGCAGCGCGGCCGGCGGGATTTCACGTCCATCAGCCAGGTCGTCGCCACCAGCTATGACGTGATTGTTGCCCCGCAGGCCGCCAATGACGCCCGTCGGCTGCTGCAGCAGCTGCCGATGATCGGGCAGCACGGCCATCCCCAGCCTCCGCAGAACCGGCCCCCATACCAGGGCACGCCGCCGTACCAGGGGCAGACTCCGCCGCAGGGCGGCCAGGGCGCAGCTCCGGACCGTCCGGCAAGCTGGGCCAATCCCTACGGCGCGGCGACCGGCCAGCCGCAGGCCCCGGCGGGCCAGCCCGACGCGGGACAGCAGGGGGCCGGCGGCACCCACGGCGCATCTGCAGCACCGGACTCCGCCGGAACCGTGCCCCGCGGCCAGTTCCCGGATCTTCCCGACGGCCGACCGCAGTACGGGGTGCGGCTTCCGCCGGCACCGGAGGCACCGGCGGATTCGGCGGATTCGGCCGAACCGCAGCAGAACAGCGCCGACGGGCAGAACAGCAGCAACGGTGCAGAAAACGGGAACAGCAGCACCGGCAGCAACCGCTAGCAACCGGCTACAGCCAACAGCAGAGGCTCCGCACCCAAGGGGTGCGGAGCCTCTGCTGGTTCCCGGCAACCTGGTTTATTCAGGCGGCTTGGGCCATTCCGGCGGGCCGGCGCTATTCAGCGGCGTACAGGCCAGCCATCCAGTTTTCGACGTCCTCGGGATTGCGCGGCAGGGCAGCGCTGAGGTTGACGGGACCGTCGGCCGTGATCAGGATGTCGTCCTCGATCCGAACGCCGATGCCCCGGTATTCCTCGGGGACGGTCAGGTCCTCGTCCTTGAAGTACAGGCCGGGCTCAATGGTGAAGACCATGCCCTCGGTGATGATGCCGTCCAGGTACAGGTCCTTGCGTGCCTGCGCGCAGTCGTGGACGTCCATGCCAAGGTGGTGGCTGGTGCCGTGCGGCATCCAGCGGCGGTGCTGCTGGCCTTCGCTGGAGAGTGCTTCCTCGAGCGGAACCGGAAGCAAGCCCCAGCTGTCGAGGCGCTCGGCCAGCACCCGGACAGCTGCGGCATGGACGTCGCGGAACTTGGCGCCGGGCTTGGCGGCGGCGAAGCCTGCGTCCGCTGCGTCCAGGACGGCCTGGTAGATCTTGCGCTGCACGGGGGAGTAGCTGCCGTTGACCGGAACCGTGCGGGTGATGTCTGCGGTGTAGAGGCTGTCGGCTTCCACCCCTGCGTCCAGGAGCAGGAGTTCGCCGGCGTTTACCGTGCCGTTGTTGCGGATCCAGTGCAGGACCGTGGCGTTGTTGCCGGCGGCGGCGATGGTGTCGTAGCCGAGGTCGTTGCCTTCTTCGCGTGCACGGGCGAAGAACGCACCCTCAACGACGCGTTCGCCGCGCGGATGGGAGATGGCACGGGGCAGCGCCTTGATCACCTCGGTGAAGCCGTTGACAGTGGCTGCCACGGCGGCCTTCATCTGCTCCACTTCCCATTCGTCCTTGATCAGGCGAAGTTCGGACAGCGCCTCGGTCAGTTCGCCGTCGAGGGCATCGAGTGCGCTGAGGTCCACGTTTTCCGGATCCATGGCGGTGTTGTAGCGGACGGTGTCCACCAGGGCGTCGACCATTTCGTCGACCTTGCGCAGCAGGCGGACGGAGATGCCGCCGAACTTCGGGTCGCCGACGTTGGAGGTGATGGCGGTTTCGGCTTCGTCCAAGTGGCGGGTCGGCAGGTCCAGCAGGGCGCTGACCTGCTCCAGTCCCAGGCGGGAGCCGATCCAGAACGCGCCGTAGCGGGCGTTGGAGTAGAACTCCTCGCTGTCGGTGCCGGCCAGCGGACGGAAGTACAGGACCGCGGTGTGGTTGCCGCCGTCGTCGCCGGTGCCCGGCTCCACCGGATCCAGCACGAGAATGGCATCCGGTTCCTGATCCAGCCCCAGTCCCGTCATGTGCGCAAAGCCGGAGTGCGGCCGGAAGCGGTAATCGGTGTCGTTGGAACGGACCTTCAGCGGGCCGGCGGGGATCACCAGGCGTTCGCCCGGGAAGCGCTCCGAGAGTGCACGGCGGCGCTGAGCCGCGTGCGCGGCGACTTCTGCACGGGCCGGAAGTGCGGCGTCGTCATCGGCCCAGCCCGTGGCCATGAAGGCCTTGTAGGCTTCGTTGGAGGGCTTCTGCGAACGGTTGTTTACGCGGTCATCCAGGGGCTGCCCTTCGGACAGCTCCTCGAGTCCGGACGCATCGGCGGTGGTCAGTGGATTCGCATCAGTAGTCACTCTTCCATGGTCTCACTGAGCAGCCGGGGCGGCCAAACATCCCGGGCTGCGCTGCCGTGCCGCAGGAGCATCGGGTGTGGCGGAACCAAGTAGATTGATGAGGTGAGAATCGACCTGCATACGCACTCAACAGTCTCCGACGGAACCCAGCCGCCGGCGGCCGTCATGAAGTCCGCCAAGGAAACCGGACTGGACGTCGTTGCCCTGACTGACCATGACTCGACCGCCGGCTGGGCGGACGCCGGGGAGGCGGCCCGCAGCATTGGCCTGACTCTGGTGCCCGGCATGGAGGTGTCCTGCCGCAGCAGCGAAGGCATCAGCGTCCACGTTCTGTCCTATCTGCACGATCCCGCGCATCCCGGGCTGCTGGCAGAGATCGCCCGGTCACGCTCGGCCCGGGTGTCGCGGGCGGAGTTGATGGTGCAGCGGCTGGCTGAAGACTTTCCCATCAACTGGGAGCTGGTCCAGGAGCATGTGGCGCCGGGGGCGACCATCGGGCGGCCGCACATTGCCGACGCCCTTGTTGCCGCAGGCGTGGTGCCGAACCGCTCCGCGGCGTTCTCAGGCATCCTCACCGCCCGCTCGCGCTACTTTGTGGCGCACTACGCCCCGGACCCGGCCCGCGCCGTCGAACTGATTCGGGAGGCCGGGGGCGTGCCGGTGTTCGCCCATCCGGTGGCATCCTCCCGGGGCCGGGTGGTCGGTGAGCAGACCTTCGCCGACATGATCGACGCCGGATTGCTTGGCGTCGAGGCCGACCACCGGGACAACCCGGTGGAGGGCCGCGCCTGGCTGCGGCAGCTGGCGGCAAAGAACTCCCTGCTGGTCACCGGCTCCAGCGATTACCACGGAACGGGCAAGCCCAATCTGCTGGGAGAATTCACCACGGCACCGGACGTACTGGAGCAAATCACGGCGCTGGCCACCGGATCCCCAGTGATTTCGCCCTAGGACTTTTTGTCCACGGCAACGGGAGCTAACTGACGGCCTCTGCCGTCACCGCGCCGGCAGCGACAGCGGCGGCTGCCGCAGCTGCCGCAGCTGACGCGGCAGCCACCGCCTCGCTCGGCACCAGATCCGCGGCATGCCCCAGCCGTTTGGCCATCACCTCGATGGCCTGCGGGTTGGCATCCACGCAAACAAACCTGCGGTTCAGCTTCGCAGCGACGGCGCCGAGCGTTCCGGAACCGGCGAAGAAGTCCAGAACCCAGTCGCCCTCGCGGCTGCTGGCTGCCACCGTGCGGCGCAGCAGTCCCTCGGGCTTCTGCGTGGGATAGCCGGTTTTTTCCTTGCCGGTGGGCGACACAATGGTGTGCCACCAGACATCCGTCGGCAGCTTGCCCAGCGCCACCTTCTCGGGGGTGACCAGCCCCGGGGCCATGTACGGCTCACGGTCCACCTCGGCGTTGTCGAAGTGGTACGCGGCAGGGTTCTTCACATACACCAGGATGTTGTCGTGCTTGGCGGGCCAGCGGTTCTTCGCCCGTCCGCCGTAGTCGTAGGCCCAGATGATCTCGTTGAGGAAGCAGTCCCTGCCGAAAAGGGCATCGAGCATGACCTTCGCGTAGTGCACCTCCCGGTAGTCCAGGTGCACGTACAGGGTTCCGTCGTCGGCCAGCAGCCGCCAGGCTTCAGCCAGGCGCGGTTCCAGGAACGCCCAGTAATCCTCGAACGCGTCGTCGTAACTGGAGAGCAGGCCCTTGACCGTGCTGTAGCTGCGGCCCTTGAACCCGACGCGGTCGCCGCTGCCGTCGGCGCTGCGGACCATGGTGGTCTGCTGCCGCCGCTGGGACCGGCCGGTGTTGAACGGAGGATCCACGTAGATCATGGTGAAGGCGCCGTCGGGCAGGGTGGGCAGGAACACGGCGTTGTCCGCGTGCACCACCAGCGACCTGCCGTCCGGCGACCAAAGGGGTGTGCTCATGGGCTGTGGCGCTGCCCGGCTATTCGGCGGCGGGTGCGGCGTCGCCCACCACTTCGCCGTTGCGGCGGCGGGTGCGGGTCCGGCGGGGACGGCCGGCAGCGCTGTCCGCGGCAACCGCTGCCGGCGCCTCGGCCTTCTGGGCGGGCGCGGCTGCGGAGTCGTCGGAGCGGCGCGGGCTGTCGCGCTTCTCCGACCGCGGCCGGTCGCTGCTGCGTGTGCGGTCACTGCCGCGGGGGCGGTCACCGCGCGTGCCGCCGCGGGAGCGGTCGCTGCCGCGGGAACCGTCGCGGGCGGGGGCCGCGGCGTTCTTCTTTCCGGTTTCGCCCAGGTCCTCGATCTTTTCGGCGCCGATGCCGGCCAGAGTGCGCTTGTTGCGCGGCAGCCGGCCCTTGGTGCCCTCGGGGATGTCCAGGTCGGTGTACAGGTGCGGGGAGGAGGAGTACGTTTCCACCGGCTCGGCCTGGTCCAGGCCCAGGGCCTTGTTGATCAGTCCCCAGCGGGGGACGTCGTCCCAGTCCACGAAGGTCACCGCGGTGCCCTTGTTGCCGGCGCGGCCGGTGCGGCCCACGCGGTGCAGGTAGGTCTTCTCGTCTTCGGGGCACTGGTAGTTGATGACGTGGGTGACGTCGTCGACGTCGATGCCGCGGGCCGCGACGTCGGTGGCGACGAGAACGTCCACCTTCTCGTTGCGGAAGGCACGCATGGCCTGTTCGCGGGCGCCCTGGCCCAGGTCGCCGTGCATGGCGGCTACGGCGAAGCCGCGGTCGGCCAGTTCCTCGGACAGCTTGGCGGCCGTGCGCTTGGTCTTGGTGAAGATGATGGTGCGGCCGCGGCCCTTGGACTGCAGGATGCGGGATACCACTTCGCTCTTGTCGAGGTTGTGGGCGCGGTAGACAACCTGGCGGATGTCCTTCTTAGTCAGGCCCTCGTCGTCGGGATCGGCGGCGCGGATGTGCGTGGGCTTGGTCATGTAGCGGCGCGCCATGGCGACGACGGCGCCGGGCATGGTGGCCGAGAACAGCAGCGTCTGGCGGACGGCGGGGGTGGCCGCCATCAGGGTCTCGACGTCGGGCAGGAAGCCCAGGTCCAGCATTTCATCGGCTTCGTCGAGGACGACGATGCGGACGTTCTTCAGCGACAGGTGCTTTTTGTTGTACAGGTCGATCAGGCGTCCGGGGGTTCCGACGACGATCTCCACGCCGGCGGCCAGGGACTCGATCTGCGGTTCGTACGCACGTCCGCCGTAAATCGTGACGATCCGGGCGCCGCGGCGCTTCGCTGCGGTGGAGAGGTCGCCGGCCACCTGGACGGCGAGCTCGCGGGTCGGGACGACGATCAGGGCCTGCGGTGCGCCGGGCACGGCGAGGGAGGCGTACGCTTCGTCGTCCGGGGCGATGACGCGCTGGATGGCGGGAATGCCGAAGCCGAGTGTCTTGCCGGTACCGGTCTTGGCCTGGCCAATGATGTCGTGGCCGCCCAGAGCCACCGGAAGCGTCATGGACTGGATCGGGAAGGGATGGGTAATCCCGGCCTCGGCCAGCGACTCCACGATGTCGGAGCGGACACCGAAATCGGCGAAGGTCAGGTCCGGAATTTCAGCTGCCGCCTGTGAAGTGGCAAGGGTCTCGGCGACGGTCAGAGCTTCGTTGCTGTCGTCCGCGGTGAGGTGGCGGTTGTCGTCCACCTGGGTAAGTTCAGTGTTCAATTAAATACCGTTCAGTTAGGCATCGCGGCGCCATGCTCGACGAGTGGCTGTCAAAGCCCATACCGGAGCGGGTGGCACGCGCATGATGCGTCCAGCGGAAGCCGATCGCGGGCTAACAACTGCAGGTCCGCCGCGGTGCATCGGGCACGGGAGGCGGCCAAAAATATCAAGATCGCGTAGGTATTGCGGGTCTGGCTAAGGTCTATCAGACGACCGGGCATCCTTTTACTACCCTCCAAGTCTACCCGGTGGTCGCCGGTGACCGCGCATTGGCAGCGGGTGCGGCGTGCGGCCGGGCGGCAGCCTGTTCTTTCGGTGAAAAGGCAGCTGGAAGGCAGGCGGCAGGTCGGAGGGGTCCGCTGTGGCCTGCGCCCGCCGGTGCGGTCCCGGCGGGGCACCGGCGGTACGCTGGGATCCATGACTAACCGGACACGCCCCGAGCCAGTTGCCACTTCCGGCCCGGAGATTCCGGACCCTTCGCTTGACCCCGCGGAGCTGTACCGACGCTTCCTGTCGGACCTCTTCGGCGTCATGGCCTACGGGGAGCTGTCAGCGTTCGAGCGCATGTCCTCCGACGCCCGGTTTTCCCCAACACTGCATGACCGCACGGTCCTGGGCCGGCTCGCCGTGCGCGAGTATGAACACTATGAACGGGTGACGGGCCACCTTCAGTCGCTGGGTCTGGATCCCGAGGCGGCGATGCGGCCGTTCCAGCCGTCGGTGGACGCCTTCCATGACCGGACCCGTCCCGCTGACTGGTTTGAGTCGCTGATGAAGTTCTACGTCACGGACGCCATTTCCGATGACTTCTATCAATCGGTGGCTGCGCGCCTGGACCCGGCGACGGCGGATCTGGTGCTTGGGCTGCAGGAAGCAGAACCAACGGGGGCGGTCCTTGAGGCGCGGCTTCAGCAGGCGCTGGCGGATGATCCCCGGCTGTCCTCGCGCCTGGCCCTGTGGGGCCGCCGGCTGGTGGGCGAAGCCCTGACCCAGGCGCAGCGCGTGGTCCTGGAGCGTGCTGTTCTGGGCGGACTGCTGCAGGACACGGATCAGGGCCTTTACGAGGATGAGGTCAAGAACCTCTTTGCCGCCCTCACGCGCAACCACTCGCGCCGCATGAGCAGGCTCGGGCTCACTGCCTGACCGTGCGACCTGAGATCCCTGCTGGCCTCACGCGCCGGACCGGGGCAGTTCCGGGGCTAGGACCGCAGCACCCGCTCCAGTTCCGCCGTATCCCGCGCCTCGCGCGCCGGGCCCAGGACAAGCGCCGTGCCAACGGCACCGACGGCGCCGATTACCGGAGGAAGAACCCAGACGAGCCAGTGCAGGTCAGGATCCGAACCGGCGCCGGCCAGTTGCAGGAGGATCCAGGACAGCATGCCGGCAACCAGGGCCAGCCCCGGGAGCAGGAAGATGCCGTAGCGGGACCGGCGCCGGTCAGCGCCCCATACGACGAAACCGACCGCCAATGAGGCTAGGGCGGTGACGATCAGGCTGGTCATCTTCCTGTCTTCCGGTTCGGAGGCTACAGGGCGCCGAAGCCGACGCGCCGAACCTCTTCGGCACCAATTTCCACATAGCCGATCACACCGGCCGGAACCATGATGAGACGGCCCTTGTCGTCCTTCAGGCGCAGTTCCTTCTGCGCGGTCAGGGCCTCTGCCACCACATCGGCAACGGCGTCGGCGTTCTGGCTCGACTCAAAGACAATTTCGCGCCCAACATTCTGAATACCGATTTTTACTTCCACCGTGGTGCCTCCTGTATTAATGAACGTATCCGGTTCGAAATCTACTCTAGATCTCCTTGGGGAACCGGCTGATTCCGCGCCAAGCTAAACGGTAAATGAGTTCGGAGGCCGCATCGATGTCCAGGTCTCCGTTAGTCTCCAGCCAATAGCGGGCGCTGACCTGCGCCATTCCGGCAAGCGCCCGGCCCAGCAGGGTGGCTTCCACGGGGGAAAGCTTGGTGTCCTCAGCGATCACGCCGGCAATACTGCTGGCGAAGCGGGCATTAAACTCCTCGATCCGGGCGCTGACCTCCGCATCGTTCGTCAGGTCGGATTCGAACACCAGCCGGTGGCCCTGGCTGTCCTGCGCCACAAAGCGGAAGTATGCCCGCATCGTTTCCCGGACGCGCAGCTTGTTGTCAGTGGTGGAGTTCAGCGCCGACGTAAGGAACTCCGTCAGTGTTCCCAGATGGTTCTCCAACAGCGCCAGATACAGCTCGCGCTTGCCGGGAAAATGCTGGTAGAGCACGGGTTTGCTGACACGGGCCGCTTCGGCGATGTCATCCATGGCGGCTCCGTGGAAGCCGTTGCTGACAAAGACCTCCTGCGCGGCGCTCAGCAGCTGGCGGCGGCGTTCCTCCCGGGGGAGCCGGGTTGCTTTGCCGGTTTGCTGGTTGCTCACGTGTTTGGACCTCTCAACAACACCGGGCCGAAGCGCCCGGAGAACGGACTTCAGTTTACCCGCGGGTAATAAGCGCGAAAGGTTCCGCGGCGCGATTGGGTACTAGATTGGGAGCCATGACTGAGCTTCAGACCGCACTGCCGCCGCTGGTCGAGCCTGCGGCAGGGCTTACGGGCGAGGAAACCCTTCGATATTCCAGGCATTTGATTCTGCCTGAATTCGGCATGCAGGCGCAGCAGCGCCTGAAGAATGCCCGGGTCCTGGTGATCGGCGCCGGCGGGCTGGGATCGCCGGCGCTGCTGTATCTGGCGGCCGCAGGGGTGGGAACCCTGGGCATCCTGGACGACGACACGGTGGAGGCCTCCAACCTGCAGCGCCAAGTGATCCACGGGGTCTCCGACGTCGGCAGCTCCAAGGCGGAGTCGGCCCGCCGCAGCGTCCTGGAACTCAACCCCCTCGTCGAGGTCCGGCTGCATCCGGTGCGGCTGGACGCCTCCAACGCGGTGGACATCTTTGCCGGCTACGACCTGATCCTGGACGGCACCGACAACTTCGCGACCCGCTACTTGGTGAACGATGCCGCCGAGATCCTGGGCAAACCCTATGTCTGGGGTTCCATCCTGCGCTTTGACGGCCAGGTGAGTGTTTTTTGGGGAAAGCACGGCCCGACGTACCGGGACCTTTACCCCGAGGCTCCGCCGCCGGGTTCGGTACCTTCCTGCGCCGAGGGCGGGGTGCTGGGTGTGTTGTGCGCGCAGATCGGCGCGGTGATGGTCAATGAGGCCGTGAAGCTGATCACCGGCACCGGGGTGACGCTGCTGGGACGGGTCCTGGTGCTCAATGCCCTGGACATGGTCTGGCGGGAGATCCGGGTGCGGAAGGACCCGGCGGCAGTGCCGGTCACCGAGCTGATCGACTATGAGGCTTTCTGCGGCCTGCCGGAAGGAAGCGGCGCCGGCCGGGGGAGCGGTGCCCAGGTGCCTGCTGTGGGAGTCCATGACCTGCAGCGGCTGCTTGCCGCGCGGCTGGCCGGTGCCCGGGACTTCGACCTGCTGGATGTCCGGGAGCCCGGCGAGCACGCGATCGTGAGCATCGACGGAGCGCTGCTGATGCCGCGGGCAGGAATCCTCTCGGGGGAGAACCTTCCGGAGCGCGGGCGGGAGCTGTACGTTCACTGCAAATCAGGGGTGCGGTCGGCCGAAGTGGCGGCCTTCCTCCTGGGGCAGGGCTACACCGACGTATTTAATGTGTCCGGCGGAATCCTGGAGTGGGTGCGGGAAATCGAACCGGCCAAGCCGGTGTACTGAAATGCCGGAGAACTGAGAAGCCGGCGCTGAGATCCGGCTAGGCGGATTCCGCCGTGTCCGAGTCGTCGATCGAGGCAATTCCGGCGTGCCCGGCCGGCAGGCTGCCGTGCGCGGGGGCGGCGGGCCGGCGCGTGACCGGCTGGTCCGGGGTGATGCCGAAGAGGGCTTCGAGTCCCTTGATGTAGTCGTCCTGCTGGCCGCTGGCAGCCAACTCGCGGGCGCGGACCGTGGGCACGTGTAGCAGCTGCTTGACCATGCGGCGCATGGCGAATTCCACTTCCTCAGCAGCACCGGTGCAGCCGTGCTGGGCGCGGACCTTTTCCAGTTCCGAGTCCAGGACATTCAGCGTGTGCCGGCGCAGCGCCACGATCGCCGAATCCATTTGCCGGCTCAGCTGGAGCTCGGAAAACTGCTTGGCGGCGTCGGCCACGATGCCGCTGGCCTGCTTCAGTGATTCGGCCTGCTCGGCCGGCGCGGCAAGGCGCACCGATTCCAGGGTGATCAGGTCCACGCCGTCCACTTCGCGCACGGCGGGCTCGAAATCATGTGTCAGGGCCAGGTCGATGATGATCAGCGGCTTGTTGCTGTGGGCCCGCACGCGGCGGATGTCCTTGGCGCTGACCTGGCTGTCGCTGCCGCTGCAGCCGATCACGACGTCGGCAGCGGCCAGGGCTGCGGGAAGGGAATCCCGTGTCAGCGGAGTGCCGCCGCGGGAAGCCGTGAAGGACTCGGCGCGCTCGGAGGAGGAGTAAACGCTGATCTCGGTGCAGCCGCGTTCCTTGAGCAGTGCCATGGTGGCGCCGGCGTAGGCGCCGGTGCCGAACACGACCACTGACTTGTTCCGCCAGTCGATGTCCACGGAAAGGTCGGTGGCCAGTTCCAGGGCGACCGACACAATGGACAGCCCCCGTTTGCCCAGGGCAGTCAGGGCGCCGACATCCTTGGCGGTGCGGGATGCGGTCTGGAAAAGCCGGGTCAGGCCGCCGCTGGCGGTGCCTTTTTCCTGGGCTTCGATCAGTGCCCGCCGGACCTGGCCGGCAATTTCGCGTTCGCCCACGACGGCGGAGTCCAGGCCTGCGCCGACGGCGAACAGGTGCTTGGCAACCGATTCGCCGGTGTTCGTGGTGAAGGAGCGCGAAACGAGGTCCTTGTTCAGTCCCGAGTGGCGGCTGATTTCTGCGACGACGGCGGAGCGGGCAGCTTCAATGTCCGCCTCCGACTTGGCCTCGCAATAGACCTCGAACCGGTTGCAGGTTGCCAGGACAACTGAGCCTGACACCGCCGACCCGGTTTCGAGCAGGGAAGTAGAGACCTGGGACGCGCCGGCGCTTAGGCGGGCAACAGTCTCCAGATCAACATCGGAGTGCGTCGCAATAAGGGAAAGTAGAACCACAGTGAGTCAATACTAGCCACCGCTGCCGCCGTACCCTCAATAGGCGCCCCTAACCTGGGCCCTTTTCGAGGTGTTTCCCGTCACCTCGGGGGTCTGCGCGGGCACCGCCGGAGCGGCTGGTTATCGTTCGGGCCGGATTTTGGAGAGAATCAGGGTATGACTCTTAGCGCCTCTCATCCGCTCATGGATGGCCGCACGGCCGATTCCCCTCTGATTACTGCGTACCGCGGGGGAATTCCGTCCCGCCGACCGGTCTGGTTTATGCGTCAGGCCGGCAGGTCGCTTCCGGAATACCGCAAACTGCGGGAAGGGACCGCAATGCTGGATTCCTGCCTGGATCCGGCCATGGCCTCGGAAATTACCCTGCAGCCGGTTCGTCGGCATGACGTTGATGCGGGGATTTTCTTCTCGGATATTGTCATCCCGCTCAAGCTGGCAGGCGTCGACGTCGACATTGTTCCCGGCGTCGGGCCGGTCCTGGGTTCACCGGTGCGCACGGCGGCCGATGTCGCTGCGCTGCCGACGCTGACCGAGGAGGCCCTGGAGCCGATCCGTGAAGCTGTCCGCCTCACCGTGGCCGAACTCGGCACAACGCCCCTGATCGGCTTTGCCGGAGCCCCGTTTACGCTGGCCGCCTACATGGTGGAGGGCAAGCCGTCCCGCGACCATCTGGGCCCCCGGACCATGATGCATGCGGATCCGGACACCTGGCAGGCCCTGACCTCCTGGGCAGCTGATGCTTCGGGCATGTTCCTGCGTGCCCAGCTGGAGGCCGGCGCCAGCGCCGGGCAGCTGTTCGACTCCTGGGTCGGATCCCTGGGCCTGGCCGATTACACCCGCCACGTCGCGCCGGCCTCGGCGCGGGCGCTGGACCACGTCCGGGATCTGGGCGCTCCGCTGGTGCACTTCGGCACCGGCACCTCCGAGCTGCTCGGTGCCATGCGCGACGTCGGCGTCGACGTGGTCGGCGTGGACTACCGGCTGCCGCTGGATGAGGCCAACCGCCGGCTGGGCGGAACCACGCCGCTGCAGGGCAATATCGACCCCGCACTGCTGGAAGCCCCCTGGCCCGTGCTGGAGGCACACGTCCGCGAAGTGCTGGCGGCCGGAGCCGGAGCCCCCGGCCACGTCGTCAACCTGGGCCACGGCGTCCCGCCGGACACCGATCCGGACGTCCTGACCCGTATTGTCGAGCTGATCCACTCGGTGGAGCCGTAACCATGCCGCACCGTCCGGTTCTTCCCCATTTCCCGGTTTCCCGGAAATCCAACCCCGAGACTGAAGCAGCGGAACTCCCCGTCCCGGCTCGGAGCGCCGTGGTGGTTGGCGGCGGAATTTCCGGCCTGATTGCGGCCCGCGACCTGGCCCGCGGCGGCCTTGCCGTGACGCTGCTGGAAGCCGGCGCTGCCGTGGGCGGCTGCGTGGGCACCCACTCCGTCGCCGGCCTGACCCTGGACAGCGGAGCGGAATCCTTCGCCACCCGTTCGCCGGCCGTTCCCGAGCTGATCGGGGAACTGGGCCTGGGCGACGCCGTCGTAAGCCCCAACCGGGACGGTGCCTGGCTGCAGCTCGCCGGCGAGGACGTCGCTGCCGCCGCCCAGCGGATGCCGCAGAGCGGCCTGCTCGGCATCCCCGCCGATCCCCGGGCACCTGAAATCGTCCGGGCCATCGGGCGGGCCGGCGCCGCCCGGGCGGCCTTGGACAAGATCCTGCCCGTCGGTGCCCTGGCCCGCAGGGAAAGCGTCAGCCTCGGCGAGGTGGTCCGCGCCCGGATGGGTGATGCAGTGCTGCGCCGGCTGGTGGCACCCGTTGTGGGCGGCGTTTATTCGTCGGATCCGGACGTCCTGGACGTGGACTCCGTAGCTCCCGGGCTGCGCGCGGCCTTGGCCAAGCACGGGTCGCTGGCTGCGGCTGTGGGGTCCCTGCGCGCCTCGGCGCCCGCCGGCTCCGCTGTTGCCGGCCTTGCCGGCGGCATGGGCAGGCTCAGCCGCGCTCTGGAGGAGGATCTCGCGGCCCGGGGCGTCAAGGTGGATACCGGTGTGGCCGTGGACTCGGTGGCACGCGACGGCGCCGGATGGACCGTTTCCGCTGCCGGACGCACCCTGTCCGCGGACGCGCTCGTGGTGGCAACCGACGGTCCCGCCGCCGTGGACCTGCTCGCCGGCACCGTGCCGGAACTCGCCGCCGCCCGCCCGGGCCCGGGCCCCGGCGTCGCACTCGTGACCCTGGTCATCGACCAGCCGGACCTTGACGCCCATCCCCGCGGCACCGGTGTCCTCGTGGCCGAAGACGTTCAGGGCGTGGATGCGAAAGCCCTGACCCATGCCACGGCCAAGTGGCAGTGGCTTGCGGACTCCACCGGACCGGGCACCCATGTGCTGCGGCTGTCCTACGGGCGGGCGCTCAGCGCGGCAGACGCGGCGTCAGCCCGGCCCAGCCCGGTGGAACGGGACGACGACGATCTCTTCGCTCAGGCGCTGGCCGACGCCTCGGTGCTGCTCCAGGTTCCACTGGGCGTTGACGACGTCGTCGGCTGGGATGTGGTCCGGTGGGTGGGGGCACTTCCCTCCGCCGCCGTCGGGCACCGGGACCGGGTCGCCTCGGTCCGTGCCGCCGTCGACGCGGTTCCCGGGCTGGAAGTTGTCGGAGCATGGCTGGCCGGCACCGGACTGGCCGCCGTCACCGCCGACACCCGCACCCGGATGTCCGGTCTGGTGGAGCAGCTGGACCAGTTGTGACATTAGCCACTTCTACACCAAGTAGAAGTGGAGTATTTCGTCTAAGCCTGCCCGGAAGGGCAGACTGTTAATCATGAGTGAGCCCATGGGTCAGAGCACCGAAGAAACAGCCGTTAACGAAGAACAGTTCTTTACCCTCTGGACCGTTTTCAAGCGGTCTGCGGCGGGCGGAGCCGGCGCTGACGCTGCCGACACCGAAGAAAACACCAGGGCCTTCGAGGCCCTCACGCAGGAGCTCGCCGGCCGGCAGGTCACCCTGCGCGGGCTGTACGACGTGTCGGCCATGCGCGCCGACGCCGACATCATGGTGTGGCTGCACGGCGGCCGCGCCGAAGACCTGCAGTCCGCCGTCCGCGAGATCCGCCGCTCGGGCCTGTTCGCCGGCACTGAAATCGTCTGGTCGGCCATGGGCGTGCACCGGGATGCCGAGTTCTCCAAGAACCACTGGCCCTCCTACGCCCGGGGCATCGCTCCCGAAACCTGGATCTGCGTCTACCCGTTTGTCCGCTCCTACGAGTGGTACCTGCTGCCGGCCGAGGAACGCGGCAAGATGCTGCGCGACCACGGCATGCTCGGCCGTGAATTCCCCCAGGTCCTGGCCAACACCGTGGCCTCCTTCGCCCTGGGTGACTGGGAGTGGATCCTGGGCCTCGAGGCCCCGAACCTGACCGACCTGGTGGATATGATGCGCCACCTGCGCTCCACCGAGGCCCGCAATCACGTCCGCGAAGAAATTCCCTTCTACACCGGCCGGCGCATCGCCGCCGCCGAAGTTGCCGAGGTGCTGAAATAATGACTTCCCCCACCAACGAGGCCGGCAACGAGCCCGCGGCCTTCGACCCGTTTGACGGCGTTGACGACAACGGCCGGATGGCGCCGAAGCACTACGACGCCATCCTGTTGGCCTCCTTCGGCGGCCCCGAAGGACAGGAAGACGTCATCCCCTTCCTGCGCAACGTCACCCGCGGCCGCGGCATCCCCGACGAGCGTCTCGAAGAGGTGGCCACGCACTACCGCGCCAACGGCGGCATCAGCCCCATCAACGAGCAGAACCGCGCGCTGAAAGCGGCGCTCGAAGCCGAGCTGAAGCGCCGCGGCATCGACACCCCGGTGCTGTGGGGCAACCGCAACTGGGCGCCGTACATCAAGGACGTGCTGCAGGAGGCCTACGACACCGGCTACCGGCGCCTGCTGATGGTCACCACCAGCGTGTACTCCTCCTACTCGAGCTGCCGCCAGTACCGCGAAGACCTGGGCATGAACCTGCTGGCCACCGGCCTGGACAAGAAGCTGCAGGTGGACAAGGTCCGCCAGTACTTCGACCACCCCGGGTTTGTGGAGCCGTTCGTTGAAGGCGTCCGCGAGTCCATCGCCAACGTCCGCGGCCAGCTGGCCGAACGCGGGGAGGACGGCGGGAAGATTGAAATCCTCTTCTCCACCCACTCCATCCCCACCGCCGACGCCGAAGCTTCCGGGCCGCGCGACCGCGAGTTCGAGGAAGGCAGCGCCTACGTGGCGCAGCACCTTGCCAACGCCCGCGCGATCATCGACCGCATCCCCGAAGCGGCGGGCCTGGACTGGCAGCTGGTGTACCAGTCCCGCTCCGGATCCCCGCACACCCCTTGGCTGGAACCGGACATCAACGATGCCATCGCCGAACTGCCGGCCAAGGGCGTCCGCGGTGCCGTGATTGTTCCGCTGGGCTTTGTCAGCGACCACATGGAAGTCCTCTGGGACCTCGACACCGAAGCCATGCAGTCCTGCCGGGACCTGGGCCTGGCGGCGCACCGCACACCCACCCCCGGCATCCATGAGACGTTCGTTTCCGGCCTCGTGGACCTCCTGTCCGAGCGCACGGCGGAGCACAACATCGCCGACCGCCCGGCCGTGACGAAACTCGGTCCCTGGTACGACGTCTGCCGCCCCGGCTGCTGCGCCAACCTGCGCGGAGAGAAGCCGACGATCGCCGGCGCCGACTCCACAGTGGGTGTCCAGTAGTGGCGCAGTCGCCCGTTCTGATCGGGACCCGGGGCAGCGCCCTGGCCGTCACCCAGACCACGACCGTGGCCAATGCACTGTCCGACCTGGGCGGCTTCGACGTCGAACTGGTCCGGATCCGGACTGAGGGGGACATCAACCGCGCCGCTCTCTCGCAGATCGGCGGCACCGGCGTTTTCGTCGCCGCGCTGCGTGACGCGCTGCTGCGCGGGGACTGCGACGTTGCCGTGCACTCGCTTAAGGACCTGCCCACCGGGGCGGCCGAGGGCCTTGCCATCGGCGCGATTCCCACCCGGGTGGACGTTCGTGACGCGCTCTGCGCCCGGGACGGCCTGATCCTGGCCCAGCTTCCGCAGGGCGCCCGTGTGGGCACCGGATCCCCGCGCCGGGCCGCGCAGCTGCGCGCCGCGCGTCCGGACCTGGAAGTGGTTGATATCCGCGGCAACGTCGACACCCGGCTGGGCCGGGTCGCCGGCCTCGTGGAGGGCGCCCCCGGCGACCTCGACGCCGTCGTCCTGGCGGCTGCGGGACTGGCGCGCCTGGGCCGGCTGGAGATGGTCTCGGAATTCCTGGACCCCTCGGTGATGCTGCCGGCTCCGGGCCAGGGCGCCCTCGCCGTGGAGTGCCGGAGCTCCGACGCCGCCGACGGTCCGCTGAGCCGTGCTCTTGCGGCCTACGACAACAATGCCGCCCGGCTGACAGTGACCGCCGAACGGGCGCTGCTGAACCGGCTGGAGGCCGGCTGCACCGCACCGATCGGCGCCCTGGCCACGCTGACCGAGACGCGGCTGCAGCTGGAAGCCGTGGTGTGCAGCGACGACGGAACGCGGGTTATGCGGCGTTCGGCCGCAACCGCGGTGCTGGACGAAGACGGTGCCCGCTCCCTGGGCATCCGCCTCGCCGAAGACCTGCTCGCCGCCGGCGCGGCGTCCCTGACGGACCTCGCGGTCAGTTGATGCGCCGTTCCCGGAGCTGCTGACGTGGCAGCCAGGAAACCCCGGCCGGAGCTCGCGGGACTGACAGTGGTCCTCCCGCGCACTCCGGACCGGGCGGCCGCCATGGCCGCCGAACTCGCCGAGCGGGGCGCGGCCGTGGACCTGATGCCGCTGATCGATTTCCAGTTCCCCGAGGACACCACCGAGCTGGACCGGGCGCTCAAGGCACTGCGGTCCGGACGTTTTGCGTGGGTGGTCTTCACCAGCGTGACAACGGTCCGGGCCATGGTCCGGCGCTGCGCCGCGCTCGGGGTGCCGGTGCCCACCGCCATCCCGTCCGGAACCTGCGTCGCTGCCGTGGGAGCAGGCACACGGCAGGCCCTCGAAGACATCGGGCTGGACGTTGACCTGATGCCCGACGGTGACCAGTCCGCCCGCGGGCTGGCAGAATCCTGGCCCCACCCCTCAGCGTCCGATCCCGAGGGCGGTGCCCTGCGGATCCTCCTGCCCCAGGCCGACCTGGCCGATCCGGCACTGTCCAACGCCCTGACCGGGCTCGGCTGGGACGTCCGCACGGTCACCGCTTACTGCACTGTCGACTACCCGGCGGCGGGCGTGCGCTTCACCCCGGCAGCCGACGACGGCGCGGCCGGCGGAAGCCGCCTGCTCACCCCGCAGGAATTCCTGGCCGGGGCGCCGGCCGGTCCGCGCGCCGTCGTCCTGACCTCGCCCAGCATTGCCACCCGCTTTCTGCGGCAGTGCGCGCCGGTTCCGCCGGGCACGCTGCTTGTCGCCATCGGGGACAGCACCGCCGCCCGGATGACCGAGCTGGGCGTGAGCCCGCAGGCTGTGGCGCAGCAGCCCACGCCGGCGGGAATAGCACAGGCCCTTGCCGTTGCTGTTGCTAAGAGCCCCTCAACCTGAATTTCCCAGAAACCCGGAAGGCAGAACACCATGAGCTTCCCCCAGCACCGTCCGCGCCGGCTGCGCACCACCCCCGCCATGCGGCGGCTGACCGCAGAGTTCCGGCTGGATCCCGCCGAGCTGATCCTTCCGGCCTTCGTCCGCGAGGGCCTGACCGAGCCCAATCCGCTGGCCTCGATGCCCGGCGTCGTGCAGCACACGCTGGACAGCCTGAAGAAGGCGGCCGCGGAAGCGGTGGACCTGGGCGTCGGCGGCATCATGCTCTTCGGCATCCCGGCCGAGCGGGACGCCGTCGGCAGCGCCGGAACTGATCCGAACGGCATCCTGAACCGCGGCATTGCCGCCGTCCGCGAGGAGGTGGGCGACGAGCTCGTCATCATGAGCGACGTCTGCCTGGATGAGTTCACCGACCACGGGCACTGCGGCGTCCTGGATGCACAGGGCCGGGTCGACAACGACGCCACGCTGGAAATCTACGGCCGCATGGCCGTGGAGCAGGCCCGGGCCGGGGCCCATGTGCTGGGCCCGTCCGGCATGATGGACGGCCAGATCGCCGTGATTCGGCGCGCCCTGGACGAGGCCGGTCACACCGATGTGTCGCTGTTCGCTTACGCCGCCAAGTACGCCTCCGCCTTCTACGGGCCGTTCCGCGAAGCCGTGGACTCCCAGTTGAAGGGGGACCGGCGCACCTACCAGATGGACGCCGCCAACCGCCGTGAGGCCCTGGTGGAAGTGGAACTGGACCTTGAAGAGGGCGCCGACATGGTGATGGTCAAGCCGGCCATGAGCTACCTCGACGTGCTGGCCGATGTGGCCGCCATGTCACCGGTGCCCGTGGGTGCTTACCAGATCTCCGGCGAGTACGCGATGATTGAAGCCGCTGCCGCCAACGGCTGGATTGACCGCCGCCGCGCGATTGAAGAGTCGGTCCTTGGCATCAAGCGGGCCGGCGCGAACATGATTCTCACCTACTGGGCCACCGAACTGGCGGCCTGGCTGAAGGAAAGCAAGTAATGACTTCACCTGCAACAGCCACCTCCTCCCAGGAGCTCTTCGACCGTGCCCGGGCCCTGATGCCCGGCGGCGTGAACTCGCCGGTGCGGGCCTTCGGGTCCGTCGGCGGCACACCCCGGTTCATGGTCTCGGCCAAGGGACCCTACATCACCGATTCCGAGGGCCGCGAGTACGTGGACCTGGTCTGCTCCTGGGGGCCGGCCCTGGTGGGGCATTCCCATCCGGACGTGCTGGCTGCCGTGCACGCCGCCGTCGACAACGGGCTGTCCTTCGGAGCCTCCACCCCGGCTGAGGCCGAGCTGGCCCAGCTGGTGATGGACCGGGTGCCGGCCGTGAAGCGTCTGCGCATGGTCTCCACCGGCACCGAAGCCACCATGACCGCCGTTCGGCTGGCCAGGGGCTTCACCGGCCGCAACCTGATCATCAAGTTCGCCGGGTGCTACCACGGCCATCTTGACGGTCTGCTGGCCGCCGCCGGCTCGGGCCTGGCCACGCTGGCCCTGCCCGGATCCGCCGGCGTCACCGAAGCGACAGCCGCCGAAACGCTGGTGCTGCCGTACAACGACGTCGCGGCCGTGGAGGCTGCCTTCGCCGAGCACGGTGCGAACATCGCCGCCGTCATCACCGAAGCCGCCCCCGCGAACATGGGCGTGGTGACACCGGAGCCCGGCTTTAATGCGGCGCTTTCCCGGATCACCGCCGAACACGGGGCGCTGCTGATCCTGGATGAAGTGCTGACCGGATTCCGCACCGGACCTGCCGGCTACTGGGGGCTCACGGGCGGCGCCGCCGACGCAGCCGAGCCCTGGGCGCCGGATCTGTTCACCTTCGGCAAGGTCATTGGCGGCGGCATGCCCGTCGCCGCCCTGGGCGGCCGTGCCGATGTCATGGACTACCTGGCACCGCTGGGACCGGTCTACCAGGCCGGAACCCTGTCCGGCAATCCGATCGCCATGGCGGCCGGCGTTGCCACGCTGCGCGCCGCCACCGCCGAGGTCTACGCCACCGTGGACGCCCGCTCCGCCGAGCTCTCAGCAGCGGTGTCCGCGGCTCTGGACGCGGCCGGCGTGGACCACAGCATCCAGCGGGCCGGCAACCTGTTCAGCGTCGCCTTCGGCACCTCGGCCACCGGCGTGCACAACTACGAGCAGGCCCAGGCCCAGCAGGCCTTCCGCTACAAGCCGTTCTTCCACTCGATGCTGGATTCCGGCGTTTACCTGCCGCCGTCGGTCTTCGAGGCCTGGTTCCTCTCCGGCGCGCACGACGACGCCGCGATGGAACGCATTTACGCAGCGCTGCCGGCGGCCGCGAAGGCTGCCGCCGACGCCCAGCCGTAGGTCCCGCGCCCGGGATCCAAACGGATCAGAAAAGCCCCGCACCGGTCAGAACCGGTGCGGGGCTTTTCTTTTTCAGCGGGGTGGCGGACTACCGGGCAGCCTTAGAAGGCGGCGGTGACGTCACCGTTGGGCCAAGTTTCCTCGATGAAGGTCTTGACCTCGGGGGAGTGCAGCAGCTCTTCGAGCTTGTCGATGCGGGCGTCCTTGTTGCCGGTCTTCCAGGCCACGAAGTTGGCGTAAGGGTTGTCCTCGACGGATTCCACCAGCAGAGCATCATCGGTGCTCAGGCCGGCGGCCAGGATGTAGTTGCCGTTGAGGATTGCCAGGTCAACGGTGGGATCGCTCAGGTCGTTGACCAGCAGTTCCGGCTGGTTCTCGACAAAGTCCAGGCCCTTGGGGTTCTGCTCGTCGGTCAGGGCGAGCACCGAGGCGTCGTCCTCGATGTTCTCCAGCAGGCCGGCCTCTTCCAGGAGCGTCAGCGCGCGGGCCTGGTTGGACGGGTCATTGGTGATGGCGATGCGGGCGCCGTCGCCGACGGCCGAGATGTCCTCGTGCTTTTCCGAGAACACTGCGTACGGCTCCACGTGGACGCCGGCGCCGTGTTCAAAGTCGTAGCCCTGCGACTCGACCTGGGACTCGAAGTACGGCAGGTGCTGGTAGTAGTTGGCGTCCAGCGAGCCGTCATCCAGGGCGATGTTCGGAGTGACGTAGTCGTCGAATTCCTTGATTTCCAGGTCCAGGCCCGCGTCGGCGGCCAGGTTGTCGTCAACGTACTGGAGGATCTGCGCGTGGGGCAGCGGGCTGGCGCCCACCGTCAGGGTCGCCGGGTTGGCCGGGTCCAGGGAATCGACGGAGGTGGAAGCTTCTTCCGAGCTTCCACAGGCCGACAGCGCCAGGGCCGCGGCCACACCGGTGGCAACAAGGGTCAGAGATTTACGCATCGGATGCGTTCCTTTCAAGTGACCCGGGTCGGGAGACTTCCGGCCCGGACAGGGAGCAGCTAGCGGCTACTGGCTGCAGATTCGCGGGCGCCGCCCGCGGAGAGCGGGGCGGCGGCCCGGAAAGCGGAGGTGGCAACGGGGATTGCCGGACGGGCGTCGGGCGTCAGCGGGACGTCCGGGTGCCGGAGTTGCCGCGGCCGCCTTCGGCGGCGGCCTCGGGGGAGGCTTCGGCGGCGGCGAGCTCGTCCGACGGCTGGCCGGACCGGGCGGAGGCGCCGACAGACGCGGCCGTGCCGGCAGCCGCGGCGGCTGCCTGCGGACGGCGGCGGCGTTTGCCGGAGCCGCCGGCCGAGCGGTGGTCCACCCGGCGGGCAACGATGTCGCCGGTGATCTGGATGATCTGGACAATCGCCACGATCACAATGATGGTGACCACCATGACGCCGCTGTCGAAGCGCTGGACGCCGTAGTTGTAGGCCAGCCGGCCCAAACCGCCGCCGCCGACGATGCCGGCCATGGCCGAGTAGCCGACCAGGGTCACCATGGTGGTGGTCAGGGCGGCTACCAGCCCGGGCATGGCTTCGGGCAGCAGGACCTTGGTGACAATCTGCATTTTGGTGGAACCCATCACCAGTGCGGCGTCGATCTTGCCGCCGGAGACGTCGCGGAGCGCGGTTTCCACCAGGCGGGCAAAGAACGGAATGGTGCCGATGCTCAGCGCCACGCAGGCGGCGATCGGTCCGATCGAGGTGCCGGTGATGATTCGGGCCAGCGGAATCAGCGTCACCATCAGGATGGCGAACGGAATCGAGCGGGTGATGTTCACGATCACTCCGCTGACGATCCTGTTGGTCACCGGCAGCGGACGCAGGCCGCCGGGTGCGCTGGTGTGCAGGAAAATGCCCAGCGGCAGGCCGATCAGCAGTGTCACCAACCCGGAAATGGCGACCATCTGCAGCGTTTCCAGAATGGATTCGGGCAGTGCCTTGGTGATTCCGGGGTTGTTCAGGAGTTCAGTAAGGAAGTTCATGCGGCCACCTCCACGGCAACGCCCTGGTCGGCGAGATAGTCGGTAACGGCTCTCATGTCAGTGTGGACATCGAGCTGGATGCGCAGCCGGCCGAAGCGGCGGCCCGCGAGGGTCTCCACGGAACCGGCCAGGACGTTGACGTCGGTGTCGAAGCGCCGGGTCAGGGCGGAGAGCACCGGCTCGGTGGCGTTGCCGCCGGTGAGCAGGAGCTCCAGGACCGGACCGGTCGGGTCCCCGGGAAGGATGGGGGTGGCCGGCAGCGGGATGAGCTGCTTCGCCAGCCGGCCGCCCAAGTTCGAGGCGACCTCGTTCAGGGCGCCGTGCTCCGCCACGCGTCCGGCTTCAAGCAGGGAGACGGAGTCGCAGATGCGCTTCACGACGTTCATTTCGTGCGTGATGATCAGCACCGTCAGCCCCAGGCGGTGCGACAAATCAGCGATGAGGTCGAGGATGTCGTCGGTGGTGGCCGGATCCAGTGCGGAGGTGGGCTCGTCGCAGAGCAGGATGTCCGGGTCCGACGCCAGGGCGCGGGCAATGCCCACACGCTGCTTTTGGCCACCGGACAGCTGCGCCGGATAGGCGCCGCCGAAGCTTTCCAGGCCGACCAGGCGCAGCAGGTCGGAAACCTTGTCCTGGATGACCTGTTTCTTGGCGCCGGCCAGTTCGAGGGGGTGGGCAATATTCGCTGCCGCGGTGCGGGAGTCCATCAGGTTTGCGTGCTGGAACACCATGCCGATGCGGCGCCGCGCGGTGCGGATCTCGGAGTCCTTCACCGCTGTCAGTTCCCGGCCGTCGATGGTTACCGAGCCCGACGTCGGCCGGTCCAGCAGCGTGAGGCAACGCACCAGCGTTGACTTGCCGGCGCCGGAGTGCCCGATGATCCCGTGAATGGATCCCTTGGGCACGCTCAGGCTGACGCCGTCGAGCGCGGTGACGTCGCGGTCGCCCTGGCGGTATACCTTGCGCAGGTCGGTAACTGTGATCATTGATCCTCGTGGTCTACGTAGGGGGCCGGCCAGTGGCCGGTTGCCCGCGGCGGATGTGATGGGGCACGTCCGGGGCCGGGCCTGGGGAGGTGTCTGCCAATCCCGTGGCACGAGGCGCCGGGTCCGCAGGAGCGCCCCTGCCACGGGGGTCTCCAGGGCACGCCTGGGGCGCCATCAGCGCCTAACACAGGTGCAAGTATCTCATGCAGAGGGCTCAGGACATGATTCATGCCGATGTATGAAGCAGGCTTCCTTTATGTTGCGTCCTGTGACTCACGGTATTGCCTTCCGGCTGCGTGGATGACCCGTCCTGCCCGGGCGCGGAAGTCAGGCGCGGGCGGGCCAGGAGCCGTCCACCACGGCTGCCGGGTCCTTGCGCCTCAGATAGTCCTGGAAGCTGGCGGCCTGTGCGCCGGCCCAGCCGATCTGCGCCTGGTGCAGCGCTCCGGCGTCGCCGTGCAGCGCGGGATAGCGTCCGGCCATGGCGCGGGCAACGCCCAGCGTGGCCATGACATCCGCCGCAGAGGTGTGGGCGTTCTCGAACCCGACACCGTAGTGCTCGGTCAGGGCGGTGAGAGTGCGCTTGCCGCGGCGGTACCGGTCCACCTGCTTGTCCAGGATGTAGGGGTCGATCACCGGAGCGGGTGCCGGCGCGGTCAGGTTGAAGCGTTCGCATTCCCGGTTCAGGACGGTGAAGTCGTAGCAGGCGTTGAAGGCCAGGACCGGGATGCCGGCGGCAAACATGCCTCCGAGCACGCCGGCGATTTCAGCGGTCACCTCAGGCGCGGGGCGGCCTTCGGCCCGGGCACGCTCGGTGCTGACGCCGTGGATGGCGGCGGCTTCGGCGGGGATGTCCTCCTCGACTGCGGCGAGCCACTCGTGGTGCTGCAGAATCTCCCCCTGTCCATTGACGAGAATGATGGAGGCGGTGACGATGCGTGCGGTGTGCGGATCGCGGCCGGTGGTCTCAAGATCAAAGGCCGCGTGGGGGAGTTCATGCCAGCTGTTCATGAAATAAACGTACCGGCGGGCACCGACATTCGAAGATTCAGGGGTCCGCGCCGTGCGGACTAGGCTGGTGGACATGCGGAATGAGTATGTCGAGGCGGTCCGTTCCGTCACTGCGCTGATCCCGGCAGGGCGGGTCCTCTCGTACGGGGATGTTGCTGAGATCCTGGACTCAGGCGGTCCCCGGCAGGTGGGCGCCGTCCTGTCCCGCAACGGATCCGGCCTGCCCTGGTGGCGGGTGATCCGCGCGGGCGGCGGGCCGCCGCGCTCTCACGAACTCCGGGCCCTGGAACAGTACCGCAGCGAGGGCACACCGCTGTCGGGGACGCCCGACGACGACGGCGGGGGCTACCGCGTGCGGATCGCAGCGGCACGGTGGTTCCCCACGGAAAAGGACTGGACAGTGATCGAGGGCGTCCGGACCGGGCTCGCCGGGCACGGAACGGGAATGTCAGCGGGACGTGATGAAGTAGAGGCATGAGCGTAAAACTGCAACTGGTTGGGCCGTCGGCCGGAACCGCCAAAGCACCGCAGCTGAGCCCGGACCAGCAGGCCATTGTCGACCTGCCCGCCGGCAGCGGCCCGGTCCTGGTCCTGGGTGCTCCCGGCACCGGCAAATCCACGGTCCTGGTGGAGGCGGCAGCCGCGCGGATCAGCCGCGGCCTGGATCCGGCCGGCCTGCTGCTGCTTGCGCCCACCCGCCTGGCAGCGGCAGCCCTGCGCGATTCGCTCTCCGCCAGGTTGCAGGGCACACTCAGCACCTCGCCGGCACGCACCTGGGCCTCATACGCCTTCGACCTGATCCGGCGGGCCAAGGCCGAAGGACGGCTGCCGTACATCACCCGCGCACCGAAGCTGCTCTCCGGCGCCGAGCAGGACGTCATCATCAAGGAGCTCCTGGAAGGACACGGCCAGCAGGGCGTGCCCGCCCTGCCCTGGCCCGATTCCCTTGATCTCGCGCTTCCCACCCGGGGGTTCCGGCAGGAGATCAGGCAGCTTTTCGACCGCATCATCGAATACGGCATCTCCGCCGAAGAAGTGGCCGACCTGGGGCGGCGGCACCGCCGCCCGGACTGGGTTGCCGCCGGGGCGCTCTACGCGGAGTACCGAGACGTCCTGGACATCCGCATGCCGGAGGCCTTCGACCCCTCCGGCATCATCACCACGGCGCTGCAGATCCTGGAATCGGACCCCGAGTTCCTGGCGGCGGAACAGGCCCGCCAGCAGCTGATCCTCGTCGATGACCTGCAGGAGGCCAACCCTGCCATCCACGCCCTGCTGGGACTGCTGGCAGGTGGCCGGGACACACTGGTGACTGCCTGCCCGGACACCGTGGTCCAGGGTTTCCGCGGCGCCCGGCCGGATCTGCTGGGCAAGCTCGGCGACTCGCTGGGGGAAGGCCTGCAGACCTTCGTCCTGTCCGGACCGCACCGGCTCACCGGATCGGTTGCTTCCGCGTGGCTGCGGACCGCTTCCCGGATCTCCGTGGTCGGGCAGCTTCCCCGTTACCGGGCGGCGGTCCTGCCTGCCGCTGCAGAGCAGGGGACGGACGGCGAGGATCCCCGCGGCGAAGATCCTAGCGGCGAGAATACCAGCGGCGAAGGGACAGCCGCGGAGGGAACTGTGCCTGCCGGCCGTGCCGAGGCGCACGTTGTCGATTCCTCCATGCATGAACTGCGCTACATTGCCCAGCGCATCCTTGAGGCCCAGCTCCTGGACGGACGGAGCCTGGAAGACATCGCCGTGATCGTGCGCACCGGCGGCCAGCTGGCCCGCATCCAGCGCTACCTCAGCGGGCAGGGCATTGATGTGAAGGTTCCCGTTGCGGAAAAAGCGGTGCGGGATGAAGCAGCAGTTCGGCCGCTGCTGGAAGCCTTCGCCATCGTCCTGGATCCGGACCTGCTGACGCCCGAGACCGCGGTCTCGCTGCTCACCTCGCGGATCGGCGGCGCGAGCTCGATCGAACTGCGCCGCCTGCGCCAGTCGCTGCGCCGGGAGGAAATGCGCGGGGGAGGCGGACGCACCAGCGACGCCCTGCTTGTCGAGGCGCTGCTCGATCCGCTCTCGCCCAGTGGTCTGGCGCTCGCCGGGCTGTCCTGGGAAGCACGCTCGGCGCAGCGCACTGCAGCCATGCTGCGGGCCGGACGCACCGCCGCGGAACAGCCCGGAGCCACCGCTGAAACCGTTCTGTGGGCCCTCTGGTCCGCCTCCGGGTGGTCCAAGAAGTGGGCGGACACCGCGCTCTCCGGCGGCCCCGCCGGTGCCCGCGCCGACCGGGACCTGGATGCGATCATGGCCCTGTTCCAGACCGCTGAACGCTATGTGGACCAGCTGCCCGGTTCCACGCCCGCGCAGTTCCTGGAGTACCTCACCAGTTCCGAGCTGCCCATGGACACCCTCGCCGCACGTGCCCAGCGCCGGGATGCCGTGGAACTGCTCACTCCCGCCAGTGCGGCCGGCCGGGAATGGCCGATGGTGATTGTTGCCGGAGTGCAGGACGGCGTCTGGCCCAACCTGCGCCTGCGCGGTGAGCTGCTGGGCAGCGGGGACCTCGTGGCCGCGATCGAGCACGGCGACGGCTTCGCCAAGCACCGCAGCCCGCAAACGTTGATGCACGCCATCCGGCACGATGAACTTCGCAGCTTCTCCACCGCCGTCTCACGTGCCCGCGAGCTGCTGATCTGCACGGCTGTGTCCTCCGACGACGAGCAGCCGTCGGCGTTCCTGGATTTGGTGGAACCGCTCCCGCCCCAAGCGGTGAAACGGGACCGCACCGAGGTCCTGCGTCCGCTGACGCTGCGCTCCCTCGTGGCGGAACTGCGTGCCTACACCCAGCAGGCCGAGGACAAGCCGGAGCTGGCCGGCGAGGCGGTGCATCATCTGGGCACCATGCTCAACCACCCGGTCCGGGTGCCCGGCGCCGCGCCGTCCGAGTGGTGGGGCCTCTGCGACCTGTCCACCGACGCTCCCGTCATCCCCGAGGAAACCTCCATTCCGGTGTCGCCGTCCAAGGTCGACGCCGTGCTGAAGTCGCCGTTGAGCTGGTTCGTGTCCGCCGCGGGCGGTGAACAGGCCACCGACTTCGCCCGGTCGCTGGGCACCTTGGTGCATCAGATCGCCCAGGACCTGCCTGACGCTTCAGGCAGCGAATACGTCCAGGAACTCCAGCGGCGCTGGCCCACCCTGGGGATGAAGGACAACTGGGAAGGCAAGCTGGATTTCCGGCGGGCCGAGACCATGGTGCGCAAGCTCGCCGCGTATGTCATCAGCATGCGCCAGGAAGGGCGGTCCCTGGTGGATGTGGAGCGGGACTTCGCCGCCGAGGTGCCGGTCGAGATCCGCGGGCAGGAACGGACCGCCCTGCTGCGCGGGCAGATCGACCGGCTGGAGATCGACGGCGAGGGTCGGCTGTTCATCGTTGACCTCAAGACCGGCAAGTCCGCTCCCAAGGGGGCCGACCTGGAAAACCATCCACAACTGGCCGCCTACCAGGAAGCCGTCCGGGAGGGGGCGGTGAACCGCGAAATGCCGGCGCCCGGAAACGCCGACTCCAGCGCTCCGGAGCCGTCCCGGCCCGGAGGCGCCGCCCTGGTCCAGCTGGGCACCACCAGCAAATCGGTGGCCGTGCAGCAGCAGCCGCCGCTGGATCCGGAAGACACCCGCGCCCGGGACATGGTCCGCGAAGCCGCGGCGCTGATGTCCGACTCCACATTCGAGACGGTGCACGATCCCACCCGGGGCAGCTTCGGCGGCCACGGCTGCCGGCTGCCCGAAATCTGCCCGCTGTGCCCCGAAGGAAAGCAGGTCACCGAATGAGTGCCTCCCTGACCGAGACGCTTCCGCCCGAGATTCCCCCGGCTCCGCGCTACTCTGCCCGGGAGCTGGCCGAAATGCTGCACACCGACCCGGCGAATCCCGTGCAGTATCCGACGCCTGATCAGATTGGCATCATCGAGGCGCCCCTGGAGCCGCTGCTGGTCATCGCCGGCGCCGGTTCCGGCAAAACCAAAACCATGGCTGACCGGGTGGTGTGGCTGGTGGCCAACCAACTGGTGCGCCCGGAACAGATCCTCGGCGTGACCTTTACCCGCAAGGCTGCCGGGGAACTCGACAGCCGGATTCGGCAGCGCCTTGACCTGCTGTACCGGGTCCTGGCCAGCGGCACCGCGGATCCCGGCCTCATCCCGCCGGGACTCGAAACCGACGAGGCTGAGGATGCCCGGCTGGATCCCGCCGTTTCCACGTACCACTCCTACGCCAACGGCATCGTCAACGATTACGGGCTGCGCCTGGGCGTGGAGCGCGATTCCGTCATGCTGGGCGGCGCGCAGTCCTGGCAGCTCGCCACAGAAGTGGTTGAGGCGTATGCGGGCGACTTTGAGCACTTCACCGCAGCGAAGTCGACCCTGGTCAACGGGGTCCTGCAAATGGCCGGGGAATGCGCAGAACACCTCACGAGCCCCGCGGAAGTCCGCGAACACCTGACCGCTCACCTCGAGGCCGTCAGCCGGCTGCCGTACCTGGCGGGCAAGCCCAAGGCAGCCACCGCCGCCGTGCAGAAACTCATGGACCGGCTGCGCACCCGGATTTCCGTCACCGAGCTGGTTGAAGCGTACCGGCGCGCAAAGTTCGAACGCCGGCAGCTGGACTTCGGCGACCTGGTGGAAATGGCAGCCACGATCGCCGCCACCATCCCCGAGGCGGTGGAGATGGAGCGGGCCAAGTACAAGGTGGTGCTGCTGGACGAGTTCCAGGACACCTCGCACGCCCAGATGGTGCTCTTCTCCCAGCTGTTCGGAGACGGCCGCGCCGTGACCGCGGTCGGTGACCCGCACCAGTCGATCTACGGCTTCCGCGGCGCCTCGGCCGGCCAGCTGGGCACCTTCCGGGACCAATTTCCGCTGTTCCTCCCGGACGGCTCACGCGCCTTGGCGCCCGTCGCCAACCTCTCCGTCGCCTGGCGCAACTCCACGGCCATCCTGGCCACGGCCAACGCCGTGTCAGCGCCCTTGAACACCGTTGCCCCCTGGCTGTCCAAGCAGCGCCTGCCGCATGTTCCCGAGCTGCAGGCAAAGCCCAAAGCGCCGGTGGGAGAGGTCTACCTCGGGCGCTACCTCGCTGACGTTTCAGTTCCCGCCGCGGACGAGGCCGAAGCCATCCTCGGCGAGGCCGACGCCGTCGCCGACCAGGTGCTGGCGCATCGGAACCGCTGGTTTGAAAAGGACGACGCCGGCCAGCCGCTGCATCCCACTGTGGCGGTCCTGTGCCGCGGCCGCAAACAGTTCGGTCCCATCCGGGAAGCGCTGGAAGCGCGGGGCATCCCGGTGCAGATTGTCGGGCTGGGCGGGCTGCTGTCCACCCCGGAAGTGGTGGATGTGCTGGCGGTGCTCCGGGTGCTCGGCGACCCGGGCCGGTCCGACTCCATGCTGCGGATTCTGGCCGGGGCACGCTGGCGGATTGGTCCGGCGGACCTGATGGCGCTGGCGGACTGGTCCCGGCACCTGGTCCGGGTCCGCGAGCACGCGATGTCCGTCGCCGACGCCGCGGACGTTCACCGGCCGGACGAGCAGCCGGACGGTGCCGACACCGTTGTGGAGGCGGACATGGCCGAGGCCGGGTCGCTGGTCGAAGCCGTCGACTCGCTGCCGCGTCCGGAGTGGGTCTCCAGCGCCGGGCGGTCGCTTTCGGCGGAAGGACTGCGTCGGCTGAAGCTGTTGCGTGACGAGCTGCGGGACCTGCGCAGCTACGTGGGGGAGGACCTCACAACGCTCATCGGCGAAGTCGAGCGGCGCATCCTGCTGGACATCGAGGTGGCCGCGAAACCCGGCGTCTCCATCCACGAGTCCCGCCGCAACCTCGATGCCTTCATCGATGCCGCCGCAACCTTCAGCTCATCTTCCGAACGCGTGGACCTCACGGCCTTCCTGGCCTGGCTGGAGGCGGCCAACGACGAGGAAAACGGACTGCCCGTCACGCAGCTGGAGGCCAGCCGGGAAGCTGTTCAGCTGCTGACCGTCCACGCCTCCAAGGGGCTGGAATGGGACGTCGTGGTGGTGCCCGGCCTGAACGAGGGGCAATTCCCCAATGACCGGGATTCACGCTGGAGCAGCGGCGAGGGGTCCATTCCCTGGCCGCTGCGCGGAGACGCACCCGACCTGCCGCAGTGGGATTGGGAGCAGGAGGACCAGAAGGGCTGGGTGGACAGCGAAAAGCTCTTCAGAGAGGACGCGCGCGGGCATGCGGAGCGCGAGGAACGCCGCCTTGCCTATGTGGCCTTTACCCGCGCCAAGTTCGTGCTGATCTGCACGTCCAGTGTCTGGGGCGGCGGGCGGTCGAAGCCGACGGCAGTCTCGCGTTATCTCCAGGATCTTTACGAGCTCGGTGCGGCCGGCGCCCCGGGCTTCACCCTCCTCTCCTGGGTCCAGCCCGGCGAGGAAGGCGATTCCAACCCGGCCAACGCCGATGTGCAGCGGCAGAAATGGCCGATTGACCCCTTGGGGAACCGGCGCGCACGGATGCAGGCTGCAGCGGCAGCGGTGATGGACGCGGCGGCGCGCCAGGCCGGGCGGGTCGGCCAGTCGGAGATCGACATCCTGGCCGGGGAGGGACTGCCGGAGGAAGAGGTCCATGAGTCCTCCCCGAGCGTGTTTGAACCCACCCGGTGGGCGCGTGAAGTGGAGCTTGTCCTGGCCCGGCACCGGCCGCCGAACGAGGTGGTGGAGGTTGAATTGCCCGCGCACATCTCTGCCTCGCTGCTGGTGGACCTGAAGGACGACCCTGACGAGGTCACCCGGCAGCTGCGGCGCCCCGTGCCGCGGGAACCGGGAATGGCGGCGCGCAAGGGCACCGCCTTCCATGCCTGGGTGGAGGAATTCTTCGGTTCCAGCGGCATGCTGGACATCGACGAGCACCCCGGGGCAGCCGATGCCTACGTGGACGAGGCCTACCAGCTGGAAGACATGATCGCCACATTCGAGTCTTCGCCGTGGGCCCAGCGCACTCCGGCCTTCATCGAGGTGCCAGTGGAAACCCGGGTGGACGCGGTGGTGGTGCGCGGCCGCATCGACGCCGTCTTCCAGGACGCCGACGGCACCTGGGACCTGATCGACTGGAAGACGGGCGCACCGCCCTCCAAGGACAAGCTGGCGGTCCGAGCGGTGCAGCTGGCGGTATACCGGCTGGCCTGGGCGCGGCTGAAGCAGGTGCCGTTGGAGAAGGTCAACGCCGCGTTCTACTACGTGGCGTCGGACAAACTGATCCGTCCGTTCAATCTCCTCGGCGAGGAGGACCTCGAAGAGATCATCCGGGCGGCCAACTCTTCCTCGCAGAAGGCTCAGACGAGGTAGAAGGCTCAGACGAGCCCGGATGAGCCCTGGACAGAACGGTGCCGCCGTCCCCTTGCGGGGCGGCGGCACCTTTCCGGCAGCACCTTTCCGGCGGCACCTTTCCCAAGTCCGGCGGGCTTAGGTCGACCGGTGCTAGGGGATGGCCCGGCGCAGGGTGCCGTAGGACCCGGCGGCCAGGACCACGCCCCCGAGAAGGAGCCAGCCGGTCAGTGCGAGCGGCGTGAGCCGGACGAACCAGGCTCCCACCTCTGCCCAGGATTGGGTCCAGGTCGCCGCTGCGACGGCCCCCAGCAGGACCAGGGCGAGGCCGATGACCGCCGCCATCAGGCCCGTCATGCGCCAGCGCTTATAGACGGTGGCGAACCAGAAACCGAACATGAACAGGAGGGTCGACAGCGCAAAGTACAGCAGGATCTGCGTGTGCCAGGCGGATTCTGCAATCCACGGCAGGGCGAAGACATGGGCGTTAATGCCCCAACCGCCGGTGGCTTCCTCCACCAGGCCGAGCAGCCAGTAGAGCACACCCAGTCCAAGCGCCATCACCGCAAAGAGGCCAAGGGTTCCCAGGTAGAAGGAGCGTCGGCTGACGCTCATGGCCTGCGAGAACGGGAAGGTCAGTATTAGTGCCTGCACCCCGATGCTGAGGAAATACCACATGACCGCCTGTCCGGAGAAGGACATCCGAGATGATCCGGTGTCCGGGATGAGCGCCAGGATGGCCAACGCGACCAACGTGGACACAACCAGAATGATGGCGGGGACGCCGAGGTAGATCCATTTGTTGAGCAGCTGCATGCGCGCCACTGCTAGGGCCCGGTTCATTGCAGTACCTCCAGATTCTTGTCATTCTGCTCGGACGGTGGCCCGTAGGCTTCGTTGGCCTTCAGGGTCCGCCGGATAATCAATTGCTGCAGGGACACCGGTGCCAGTTCCAGGCCCAGCTCCCGGGCACGCTCGCGGTCGTCGTCGGACAACGGGGCATCGACCGTGGCCGAGGACAGGGCGCCCAATCCGTCCCGGTGAAGCACCGTCCTGTTGTCCACAAACTGTTCCACCGCCGCGGCCTGGCCGGCGACGGCGAAGGCAGAGCCGGTGACGGCCTCCACCTCGTCGTCCATGACGATGCGTCCGTGATCGATGACGATGACGTGTTCCAGCAGGTTTGCCACTTCATCAATCAGGTGTGAGGACAGAATGACGGTCCGGGGATGGTCGGCGAAATCTGTCAGCAGCCGGTCGTAAAACAATTGCCGCGCCACGGCATCCAGGCCCAGGTACGGTTCGTCAAAAAAGGTCAGCTCGGCCCGGGAGGCCAGGCCGATGATCACTCCGACCGCTGAGAGCTGGCCGCGGGAGAGTTTCTTAATCCGCTGTTTGCGCGGACTGGGCAGTTGGAAGTCCTCCAGCAGAGTCTGTGCCAGGTCTTTGTCCCAGTGGGGAAAGAACAGTGCCGCCGCGTCCAACGCGTTGCGGATCGTGAAGTCGTCCGGATACTTCTGCGATTCCCGGACGAAGCAGAGCCGTGACAGGACCTGCTCGTTTTCGAACGGGTCGGAGCCGAAGACCCGCACGTCTCCGGAGCTGGCGAATGCCTGTGCGGTGAGGATGGACATCAGCGTGGTCTTGCCTGCGCCGTTACGGCCCAGAAGGCCGTAAATCCGGTTGGCCTGAAGATTCAGGGTCACGTCGTCCAGGGCCAGCTGGTCCCGGTAGCGGCGGGTGAGGCCGCGGGTCTCTATGACGTTCATGGTGCCGGGGTCCCTTCGTGTTCGACGGCACTGCGGTGAATGTGTTCGGTGAGTTCCGCGACGCCGATTCCCAGTTTTCGTGCTTCGTCGGCGACGGGTTGGACATACTGCCGGTAGAACTGTTCACGGCGCTTGTCGAGCACGACAGTGCGGGCTCCCGGGGCCACGAACATCCCGATGCCGCGCCGCTTGTACAGCAGGCCTTCGTCAACCAGCAGGTTGATGCCCTTGGCAGCAGTTGCCGGATTAATCCGGTAGAAAGCGGCGATCTCATTGGTCGAGGGCACCTGGCTCTCTTCGGCCAGCACACCGTCCAGGATGTCCCCTTCAACGCGTTCGGCAACCTGCCAGAAGATGGGGCGGGCGTCATCAAACGCGCTCATGGATTGGGCCTGCAGTTCATGGTGGCCTCGGTTCACGGGCCGGAATCGCAGTGGCAGCCGATGGCGGTCCATTGGTTAGTTGGTGATGTAGCTAACCATAGAACCGGTGCGTGTCCGCCGAAAAGGGGAAAGCGAAAGAATTTTTGCAGGTTTCCGCAGCGGACACGGGCGGGCTTGCGGGGAACCGACGGGCACGGACGGGCGCGCCGTCGTACCGGGCGCCGGCCTTGCCGTGCCCGCCGATACGGCGGACCCGTGACCGCCGATACGGCCGCCCCGTGAACGTGACGGGATCCTGCGGCAGCCCGAGCCGTCTGGCCAAAGGCCCTCCTGCACGCATTCCCAGTCTCAGTGGCGGATGAGCCCTCGCGGGGTCACATCCGCCCCATCAGGCAACAAAGAGTGGGAACCAGTGCGCACCCCGACTGGTGCTCCGCTCGGGACTGCGTTCCGCTGTGGACTGCTTTCCGGTGCGGACCGGGCATGCTGGAGCCCTGAGGCGGCTCGTCTGCCGGTGCGTTACTTGGCTTTTCCGCGCTGCTTTGACACGGCATTCCGGCCGGCCTTGCCGGCCTTGCCGGCTTTTCCAGCTGTGCCGGGCTGACCGGCTTTGCCCGAGTCAGGCATTCCGGTTGCCCGCGGACCGGGGTTGGGCACCGGACCGGGGCCCGGCTTCGCTGCGGGCTGGGAACCGGCCGGCAGGACAGTAACCCGGGAGACGGGGTCGGTGGGGCCCCCGGCAACGGCGACGCCGGAGCTCTGGCCGACGGGATCCGCAGCCCCCTTCGGCGTGGCACCGGTCTCCGGCTCGACGTCGGCCTGCGGCTCGGCGCCGGCTACGGCTGACGTGCCTGCCGGCTCCGGAGAGGCGGCAGGGGATACGGCAGGAGAGACGGCGGCCGCAGCACCGGAGTCCGGTGAAATGGGCGTCACGCTGACCCGGGTTGACCCGGGGCTGACGGCGGGACCCTTGGACGGGACAGGCAGCGCCGCAGCCAGAGGGACTGAGGCGGCAGAGGCTTGCTCGGCGGACGCGGCGGCTTCGGCGGCGGCCCGCTCCGCGGAAACAGCGGCAGCCTTGGCCGCTGCCGCAGCTTCCGCTTCCTCGACCCTTGCCACAGCGTCCTGTTCCACGATGTCAGCTTCCAGCGTGGCCAGCATTTCCTCGGCCTCGGAGATCATCACCGAGTTTTCCGCAGCAACGCCGCGCACCAGCCACTGCGCCAGGGCGAATTCGGCGGACAGCGCCGCACGGCGGATCAGATGCGGGTCAGGAGTCTCGGGGCGTGCGGCGGTGTAGGCCGCGTGCACCGCGTCGGTGAAGGTGGGGTCGTTCGCGGCGATCAGCCACGCGAAGTCGTCTGCCGGATCGCCGATGCGGAGGTCCGTCCAGCCGGTGACCGCAGTGATGCGCCCGTTGGAGACCAGCAGGTTGTCCTCATGCAGGTCACCGTGCACCACTGAGGGATTGAACCGCCACAGGGTCACGTCCTCCAGGGCATGCTCCCACCGCCGCAGCAGCACCGGGGGGATCTTGCCCGTGGTGGCGGCCTGGTCCAACTCGTTGAGCTTGCGCTGCCGGAATTCATTTGCGGAGTAGCTGGGCAGGTCCGCGTCGTTCACCAGGTTCTGCGGAAGGCTGTGGATGGCGGCCATGGAGCGTCCCACTTCCGTGGGCAGGGCTCCGCCTTCGGCAACCAAGGAGTCGATGTCCCGGGTGGTCCCGGGCAGGTGGGAATAGACGAAGGTGCACAGGTCACCCTGCCGAACGGTTCCCGCCACGTGGGGGAGGGCGAACGGAAGCTCGGCGCGGACCGCGGGCACGAAGGCGCGCAGCACAAGGAGTTCGTTTTCCAGCCTCATGCTGGCATCAACGTGCTTGGGTGAACGAACCCGCCACTGCTTTCCTGCTTCGTCAACCAGTACCGCGGCGTCGAAGTCCGCGGCATCGTCGGGGGAGCCGGCAACGCCGGTGGGGGCCAGCCCGGGGACGGCGGCGCTGGCCATTGCGGCCAATTCCATGGGGGTGCGTTTCACATGTTCAACGGTAGAGGTAGATGTGGCACGAATAACCATAGGCTGGCGGCGAGTCGCGGGATGCGTGAGCAATAACTCACGCCGTGCAGGTAGCCGGGCTCCAACTACAGGTTGGGGGGTGCAAGTCAGTACGGTAGAGACATGAGCAGCCCAGCACCGCTAGCAGTTGTACCCCCTCTTGGAATTTTGCCGCTGGCCCGCACCGCAGTGGACCGCGGTTCGGACCGCCGCGTGGCAGCGGACCTGTTCGAACAGATCCGCGCCAACCCCGCCACCCGCGTCATGTACATGGCTGGCGGGAAGGCACTGATCAACGACACCGAGATGGTGCTTGCCCGGGTCGCGGAGAGCGGCTTCGGGGAGGTCCCCATCTACTTGGGCCGCACCCTGGCCGACGCACAGGAGCCGGCCGGCACCGACGTCGTTCTGGTCACGCTGGCCTGGGAGGATCCCGCGCTGGAGAACGACGGCGCCCGCTGGGCTTCGCTGCGCGACGTCGCCGTCCTGCTCGGCGAGCTCGATACCGCACTCTTCGTGGAAGCCGCTGCCGTCTCCAACTGGCATGCCACCCACACCCACTGCCCGCGCTGCGGCGCTCCCACCGTTCCCGAGCAGGGCGGCTGGGTCCGCCGGTGCACCGAGGACAACAGCCAGCACTTTCCGCGCACCGATCCGGCCATCATCGTGGCCATCACCGACCCCGAGGACCGGCTGCTGCTCGGTTCGGCAGCGGCCTGGAAGGGCAACCGCTACTCCACGCTGGCCGGTTTCGTCGAGCCCGGCGAATCCCTGGAAGGCGCGGTGATCCGCGAGGTCGCCGAGGAATCCGGACTGGTTGTCCACTCGCCGCAGTACCTGGGCTCGCAGCCCTGGCCGTTCCCGTGCTCCCTGATGCTGGGCTTCACCGCCCGGACCGAAGACGCCGCGGCAGCGGTGTCCGACGGCGTCGAAATCTCCGACGTGCGCTGGTTCACCCGGGAAGAGCTGGGGAACGCCGTGGCCAGCGGTGAGATCACGATTGCCGGCGGCATCTCCATTGCCCGGAACCTGATCGAGCGCTGGTACGGAGGCCCGATCGCCGAACCGCAGACCGAGGCCCGGGCATGAGCGAGAACTCCGCTGAAGCACGGATTCTTGCCGGGCTCGATGACGAACAGCGGGAAGTGGCCACCTCCCTGACCGGGCCGCTGTGCGTCCTGGCCGGCGCGGGCACCGGCAAGACCCGGGCCATCACGCACCGCATGGCCTACGGCGTGCACACCGGCGTGTACAAGCCGCAGCGCGTGCTGGCGGTGACCTTCACCGCCCGGGCCGCCGCCGAGATGCGCACCCGGCTGCGCGACCTGGGCGCCGGCGGCGTGCAGGCCAAGACCTTCCACGCCGCAGCACTGAAGCAGTTGCAGTACTTTTGGCCCCAGACGGTCGGCGGCCAGATGCCGGACCTGCTCAGCCACAAGGCCCAGTTCATCGCCGAAGCCGCCCGCCGGCTGCGGCTCTCCACCGACCGCGCCGCCATCCGCGACGTCGCGGCCGAAATCGAGTGGGCCAAGGTATCCATGCTCACCCCGGAGAGCTACGTGTCGGCGGCCAAGGACCGGGATGCCCCCGCCGGGTTCGACCTCATCACGATTTCCCGCATCTTCCAGGCCTACGAAGACGTCAAGGTGGACCGCAACGTCATCGACTTCGAGGACGTGCTGCTGATCACCGTCGGGATCCTCCAGGAAGATGCCCGCGTGGCCGCGACGGTGCGCGACCAGTACCGGCACTTTGTGGTGGACGAGTACCAGGATGTGTCCCCGCTCCAGCAGCGGCTGCTGGACCTGTGGCTGGGCGGCCGCGACGAGCTGTGCGTGGTGGGCGACTCCAGCCAGACCATCTACTCCTTCACCGGCGCCACCTCCAAGCACCTTTTGGGCTTCCCCTCTCGCTTTCCGGAGGCTCCCATCGTGAAGCTGGTCCGGGACTACCGCTCCACGCCCCAGGTGGTGGGCCTGGCGAACCGGATCCTGGCCGCCCGCACGGCCGAGGGCGAGCGTTCCCGGTTCGCCCCTCCCTGGCCCAAACCGCTGGAACTGATTGCCCAGCGTCCGGCCGGCCCCGAACCGACCTTTACCGAATGCGCCGACGACGACGCCGAGGCCGCCTCCGTGGCCGAACGCATCAAGGCACTGATCAAGGAGGGCGTGCAGCCCGCCGAGATCGCCATCCTGTTCCGCACCAACGGGCAGTCACAGGCCTACGAGCAGGCCCTGACCTCTGCCGGAATCGGCTACCAGCTGCGCGGCGGCGAGCGGTTCTTTGCCCGGCGCGAGGTGCGTGATGCCATCGCGCAGCTGCGCGCGGCGTCCCGGGCCGTGGGCAACGACCCGGTGCCGCAGCTGGTGCGGGACATCCTGGTGTCCCTGGGCTACAGCCCGGAGGCGCCCGCCGGCGGCGGCGCCGTTCGGGAGAAGTGGGAGTCACTGGCGGCCCTGGTATCCCTGGCCGACGAGCTGCACGCCAGCCGCACCCAGGACCCCGATGCAATCTTCACGCTCATGGATTTCGTTTCCGAGCTCGACGAGCGCGCTGCCTCCCAGCATGCCCCCACCGTGCAGGGCGTCACCCTGGCCTCGCTGCACTCGGCCAAGGGCCTGGAGTGGGACGCAGTGTTCCTCGTCGGCCTGAGCGAGGGCCTGATGCCGATTTCCTTTGCCGACACACCCGAAGCGGTGGATGAGGAACGGCGGCTGCTCTACGTGGGCATCACCCGCGCCCGGGAGCACCTGCACCTGTCCTGGTCCACGGCGCGGACGCCCGGCGGGCGCGCCAACCGCAAGCCGTCCCGGTTCCTGGACGGCCTCCGCCCGCAGACGGCCCGCGACGCGCAGCGGGCAGTGGCTCCCAAACCCGCGTCGCGGCGCAAGGCCAGCGGCCCCGCCAAGTGCCGGATCTGCGGAACACTGCTCACCACCGGTGCCGAACGCAAGGTGGGACGCTGCGGGGAATGCCCGGTGACCTATGAGGAAAGCACCTTCGACGCCCTGCGCGAATGGCGCCGGACCACAGCTTCCGAAGCCGGAGTGCCGGCCTTTGTCGTTTTCACTGATTCCACGCTGGTGGCTATCGCCGAGGACCGCCCGCCGTCCCTGAACCGCCTGGCCACCCTCCCCGGTGTTGGTCCCTCCAAACTGGAACGCTACGGTGAAGCCGTCCTGCGGGTCCTGGCGGATAACTAGCCGGCGGTCAGCCCTCCGGTGCTGTCCGCCGAAGCGGCGGACAGCAGAACCGTCAGGATGCCTGCGCGGGGGAGTCCCTTTGCTGCAGACGGCATCCGCAGTCCGGATGGAAGGACAGCCTTTTCAGTCCGGGATAGCCGTCGGCTGCGCGCAGCACCACCACCGCGGACCACGTGGCCGGCTGGACCACGCCGTCCAGGAACGCGAGCACCTGCCCGGCGGCGGCACCGGCGGCGGCAACGGCCCCGGCGGTTTCCTCCCCGGCCGGCGCGGCGTCGATCTGCTGCCGCCCGAGGGCATCTGCCGCGGAATACCAGGTGCTGTCGCCGTCGGCCAGCTGCCGGTCCAGGCACTCCAGACACGGGGTCAGCCCGGGAACAACCAGGGGACCGACGTCGACGCCGGTTTCCTGGACGGTGACCGCGAGGTGCGGATGTTCCATCGCCGGAACACCGGCAGTCCGCCCGGCAATGGGCGGGGTGCCCACCCAGACTGACAGGTCCAGGTGCGCCGGCCGCGGTCCGGGATTCAGGGTGTTGGCGGTGAGGACCTGGATCGTGGGGTCCAGGCGGTAGATGTGCCGCTTCACTGCCTGCGCCCGCAGCATGCCCTGATCCGTCAACGGATAGCCCGGCCCGACGTCGGCGGGGAGGACGGCGCCCGGATCGGCGAGCATCAGCGTCCCCACCCCCGCTCCGGCCAGGGTCCGGGCCAGCAGTGAGCCGATCCGGCCGAGCCCGTTGATTTCCACCGCAGCCCGGGATCGCCGCCGGACGATCATTGAGCCGTTCACGCGGTACGCGGCCGAGAGCCGGGTGCTGTCGGCGGCCAGCCGTTCCAGGCGCAGTGCCGGAACTGCAGGGTCGGCGGAACCGGCGGTGTCGGGGAAGGGCAGCAGGATGGCGGACAGCGCCTGGGTCAGGGCCCGGGCCCGTTGAGAGGGCACTGAATGACTGCGTGCTGCTGCCGATTCCGTGCCGTCGGGCAGCCCGTCGCGGAGGTCGGCCAGAAAGGCGAGGTCGCTGTCCCGCAGACCGCGCAGGACCAGGGCGTCCGGTCCCAGACCGTACTGCCGGGCTGAAGACGAGAGCGCCAAGACGTGAAGCCCGGGATTGATCCGCATGGGACCTCCTGCAGTGGATAGCCGGTCCGGCAGCAGGCGGGGATGGCCTGTGAGGCCATCTTGGCACGCGCGCCATCCGGGTTGGCAGGTTATCCACAGGGGCCGGGGCACCCCGGCGGCTCGCCTAGGGTTAAGGCATGCCTATAGGAGACGCGCGCCGCTCGAAACACCGTCAGGAACCGGGGCCCGGCACTCTGCCTTCCCCTATGCCTTCCCCCGTGCCGTCCGCTCTGCCTTCCCCTATGCCTTCCCCCGTGCCCTCGGTGACCAGTACGGGAATTCCGATCGAAGTCCGCCGCTCAGCCAAACGCCGCCGGACGGTGAACGCCGCCTTCCGCGACGGAAAGGCCGTGATTTCGATACCGGGCCACTTCACGAAGGCCCAAGAAGCGGAATGGGTCCGGCGGATGGTCACCCGGCTGGAGCAGCGCGCGGCACCGGTGCCGCCGTCCAATCCGCAGGCCCAAGCGGGGGAGCTGGCCGGTCGGGCTGCCGAGCTGTCCCGGCGCTACCTGAACGGAGCGGCGCAGCCGGTGTCGGTACGGTGGGTGACCAACCAGAATTCACGCTGGGGATCGGCCACGCCGGCCCGAGGAACCATCCGGCTTTCCGACAAGCTGCAGGGCATGCCCGCCTGGGTTGTTGACTATGTGCTGCTGCACGAGCTGGCACACCTGATCGAAGCTTCACATTCAGCCGCATTCTGGCGCTTGCTGGAGTCCTACCCGTACACGGAAACCGCCAAGGCCTACCTCCAGGGGGCGGCCTTCGCCAGCTCCCGGGGACTGGAGGGGGCCATGCAGGAAGACCAGGGCGCTGACGAGCCCGTGGTGCCGGATCTTGGCGACGACGCTAGGGGCGACGCCCAAGGGCCCAGCTGACGCCGACCAAATGCTGATGCCGAAGGACCCCTGATCAGGGACGCCGCTTAACGCAGCGGGCCCGGCCGCCGAAAGGCTGCCGGGCCCGCTGCGGGCTTACGCTGGTGCGGTCAAGCGGTGCGGTTAGGGCCGAGGCTGTCCGCCGGCACCCGGATCGGTGTCGTCACCGTTCTCGTTGCCGTCCCCGTTCTCGGAATCGGTGCCGTTGGCAGTATCGCTGCCGTCAGTTCCGTTGCCGTCGGTTGTGGTGTCGGCAGTTCCCTTCTCGCCATCGGCGGCGTCAGGGTCCGGCGTATCAAACCCGCCGTTGAGGAGTCGCTCCAAAGCGGCATCGACGTCGGAATCCGAGGCGTCCAGCAGCTCACGCCGCTTGCTGAAGCCCTTCGGATCATCCAGGTCCTTGGCCGTGGGCATGAGGTCCGGGTGCTCCCACACGGAATCGCGGCCCTCGATGCCGCGCTCCTCCCGGAGCTGCGACCAAAGGGTCGCCGCGTCCCGGAGCCGGCGCGGACGCAGCTCCAGGCCCACCAGCGAGGAGAAGGTGTGCTCGGCGGGACCACCGCTTGCCCGGCGGCGGCGGATCATTTCGCGCAGTGCGGCGGCCGACGGCAGATTGACCGTTGCGGCTGCCGTGACTTCGTCGACCCAGCCCTCCACCAGGGCAAGCGCTGTTTCGAGGCGTTCCAGGGCTGCGTCCTGCGCCGCCGTCCGCTCCGGCTGGAAAACGCCGCCGGAGAGGGCTTCCTGAATGGACTCAGGGTTGGACGGATCCAGGTCCCGGGCAACTTCCTCGATCTTGGAAATGTCGATGTGGATGCCGCGGGCGTAGCTGTCAACGGCGCCGAAAAGGTGTCCCGCCAGCCAGGGAGCGTGGGCGAAGAGCCGGGCATGCGCAGCTTCGCGGACGGCCAGGTAAAGCCGGATCTCCGTTTCCGGGATGTCCAGGCCTTCGCCGAACTTGGCGACGTTGGCCGGCAGCAGCGCCATGGTTCCGCCCGCGAGGGGGAGGCCAATGTCGGTGGAGCTGACGACTTCCTTGGACAGGGCGCCGACAGCCTGGCCGAGCTGGATGGCAAACATTGCGCCGCCCATGTTGGCGAGCATGGAGGATGCTCCGCCCATCATGGACTTCATCTCTTCAGGCATCTGGGTGCTGATCGCGTTCGACAGCGCCTGGGAGATGCTGACGGCAACGGGTTCGGTGAGCCGCTTCCAGGAATCCATGGTGGCTTCCACCCATTCCGCCCGGCTCCAGGCCTGGCCCAGCGCCGAAATGGAAGCGAAATCGGTCACGGGATCCAGCCACAGCTGGGCGACGTGCAGCGCCTCGTCCACCTCCTTGCTCTGCGCGGGCAGCACCGAGGGATCGCTGTCCGTGGCGGCAACCCTGCGGGCATTGTCCTTGGCAAGCTGCCAGTTGACCGGGCCTTCCGAGGGGGCGCTGAACATGGCCTGGACCTGCTGGAAGATCATGGCCATGGCGTTGGGATCGGAGGGCAGGCCGGCTGCTTTGGCCAGCTCCTGCGGATCCATGCCGCCGGCGCCGGCGCCGGCTCCGCCGAACAGTCGGGCAAGCATTTCGGAGAGCGGATCCTGGGGCGTGTCCCCGGGATCGGAAGGGTTGGAGCTCATGGATACCACCGGTCCTGTGGAAGATTGACGTGCATAACGCGGAACAGGCAGCCCGCGGTTGGCGGCCCTGGCTGCTCCGGACCACGGGCCGCTGAATCACGGACCATGGTTTCCTTACGTTACCGGCAGCCCGGGACGCCTGTCCTGTATTCACCGGTTCGTTCGCTGATGGCAAAGCCCTAAGCGCGCTGGCGCCCGCGGGGAACCCGCGGGGAAAGGGCCCGCGGGCGTAAGCTGGGGCCAGTATCCGCCGTATCAGCCTCGTTAGCCGTTTCAGCCTTACCGAGCTGCCTCGGGTTCCCACCTTCAGAAAAGGTTGGCCACTTGCGCCCCTCAGACCATCCGCACGACCCTTCCGTTTCCAGCGCCCGGGCCGCGGGTCCGTACCCGGGGCAGGGCGGGCTTCCCGCGGTTCCGGCGCCGCTGCCGGACGGAGCTTCCGGACCTTTCAGCGGGGGGCACCGTCCGGACCCGCGCTCGCGGGCGCTGCTGGTGACGGGCGCGCTGACCCTGGTGCTGGGAGCCGTTGCACTGTTTCTTCCGGCGCCGTATGTGGTGGAATCTCCCGGTCCCACCTTTAACACGGTGGGCACCGTGGAGACGGCTGAGGGGGAGGAGGCGCCGTTGATCGAGATTGAGGGGGCGCCCACGTACCCCACCAACGGAGAGCTTGACCTGACCACTGTCTACGTGGCCGGCGGACCGGGCACCGCCATGAGTTTCCTGGAAGCCGTCGGCGCGTGGCTAAACCCGGAGGACGCCGTCGTGCCGCAGGAATTCGTCTATCCGCGCGGAACCACCGGTGAAGACATCGACCAACAGAACGCGGCCGCCATGACCTCTTCGCAGGAGGCGTCAGTCGCGGCGGCGCTGCGCGAACTGGACGTGGCCTTCAGCGAGGACCTGTCCGTGGCCGAACTGGTGGATGGCTCGCCCGCCGCCGGGGTGCTGGAGGCCGGAGACACCCTGCTCAGCGTGGGCGGCACTGACATTGACGGAATAGACACCCTGCGCGAGGAACTGCAGGCCAGCGGCGGGGCTCCGGTGGAGATAACGTTCCGGCGGGACGGCCGGGAACAGACGGGAACCGTGACGCCGGTGCTCGGCGATACCGGCAGCTACCAGCTCGGAATCTTCCTGGCCACCAGCTTCGAATTCCCCTTCGAGGTCACGATCGCCCTGAACGACGTCGGAGGCCCGTCCGCCGGCATGATGTTCGCGCTGGGAATTATTGACCGGCTGACCCCCGGGGAACTGACCGGGGGCAAGCACTTTGCCGGAACCGGAACCATTGACTCGGCCGGAAATGTCGGAGCCATCGGCGGCATCCAGCAGAAGATGGTGGGCGCGTCCGACGCCGGCGCTGAGTTCTTCCTGGCTCCGGCGGACAACTGCGGTGAAGTTGTCGGGCACATTCCGGAGGGGCTCGACGTCGTACGCGTCGCCACGCTGGACGAGGCACGCACCGCGGTTGAGGCCCTGGCCGGCGGAACGAGCCCCGCGGAGCTCGCACAGTGCACCGCGGACCAGGAACCCTGACCCGAGGCGCCTGCATGAGCCAGTGACCTGGATCCGGCCGGAAAAGGACTCGGGCCAGGCCGCGGCCCATCACGATCGTGAAAAGGTTCTTTCGCAAAGGCGGGGTTAGTGGCCCCGTGCGAGGAAGACAAGGCAGAATGAGAAAGCACGGCAACTTGCGGAGGGGACAGCAAAAATGTCCTGCAGCACCCGTTGCAGGGGCCGTGGACCGACGCACCGAACGATGAGGTAACAGTGACTTCCGGACCAAACGGCCCATTCTCCCGACCAAGCCCCAGTACGGGCACCAGCCCCGGCAAGCGGCGCGGCCCGAGCCCCCTGATCGCCACGCTGATCGTGGTGGCGATCCTTGTGATCGGCTTCGTGTACTTTTCGCAGGTTTATGCGGATGTCCTCTGGTACAACCAGCTGGGCTACCTCGAGGTCTTCGTCAAGGAAAACCTGACCCGCATCGCGATGTTCCTCAGTGCCTTCATCGTCATGGCCGGCTGCGTTTTCTTCAGCATCCGGGCGGCCTACGCATCGCGGCCCGTGTATGCACCCGACAGTGCGCTGCAGGACAACCTGAACCGTTACCAGGCGCAGCTTGAACCCGTCCGCAAGCTCCTGATGATCGGCATCCCCGTCGTTGTCGGCGGCTTTGCCGGCACGGCGGCCATGTCCATGTGGCAGCAGGTGCTGCTGTTCCTGAATCGCCGCGAGTTCGGCCGGAAGGATCCGGAATTCGGCCTGGACTTCAGCTTCTACCTCAACACCCTGCCCTTCCTGGGCTTCATCGTTGGCTTCCTGATCAGCGTTGTGGTCATCTCCGGCATCGCCGGGCTGCTGACCCACTACCTGTACGGCGGCATCCGCCTTGAGGAAAAGGGCATCTTCACTTCGCGGCAGGCACGCATCCACATCGCGGTCATCGCCGCGGCCTTCCTGCTCCTGCAGGCTGCCAACTTCTGGCTGGACCGCTACAACACCCTGCTGAGCACCTCCGGCACCTGGACCGGCGCCCTGTACACGGACGTCGAAGCGGTCATTCCCACCAAGACCATCCTGACCGTGGCCTCCGTCATCGTGGCCCTGCTGTTCATTGTGTCCGCCTTCATCGGCCGGTGGCGCCTGCCGATCATCGGTACGGCCATGCTGATCATTACGGCCATCGTGGCCGGCGGCGTCTACCCGTGGATCGTCCAGCAGTACCAGGTCAAGCCCTCGGAACTGAGCAAGGAAGAGCCGTACATCCAGCGCAACATCGAGCTGACGCGCGAGGCCTACGGCCTGGACGAGACCGAGGTTACCGAGTACAAGGCCACGGTTGAAGCCAACGCCGGAGCGCTCGCCAAAGATTCCGGCACCACCTCCAACATCCGCCTGCTGGACCCGAACGTGGTGTCCCCGGCCTTCTCGCAGCTGCAGCAGTTCCGCCAGTACTACCAGTTCCCGGAAACGCTCAACGTTGACCGTTACGACATCGACGGCGAGATCCAGGACACCGTGATCGCGGTCCGTGAGCTGAACACCGACGGCGTGCCCGACGGCTGGGTCAACGAACACATCCTGTACACCCACGGCTACGGCGTGGTTGCCGCCCGCGGCTCCACCGTCCAGGCCGACGGCAAGCCCAGCTTCATGGAATCCGGCATTCCGTCCAGCGGCGTGCTTGGGGACTACGAGCCGCGGATCTACTTCGGCGAATCCTCACCCGACTACTCGGTAGTCGGAGCGCCCGAAGGGTCCGCACCGCAGGAAATCGACCGCCCGCAGACCGGCGACTCGGACACCGAGTCCCAGACCACGTTCGACGGCGAGGGCGGCCCGAGCGTGGGCAACCTCTTCAACCAGCTGGTCTACGCCATCAAGTTCCAGTCCACCGAGCTCCTGCTCTCGGACGCGATCAACGAAGAATCCCAGATCCTCTACGACCGCGATCCCCGCGAACGCGTGGAGAAGGTTGCGCCGTACCTGACAGTAGACGGCAACGCCTACCCCGCCGTCGTGGACGGCCGGGTCCAGTGGATCGTGGACGGCTACACCACCAGCAAGTACTTCCCGTATTCCACCCAGCAGGAACTTCAGGCCGCAACCACTGACTCCCTGACCACCGGTGCTGCGGCGCTGCCCGCCGACCAGGTCAACTACATCCGCAACGCGGTGAAGGCCACGGTGGACGCCTACGACGGCTCCGTCACGCTCTACGCCTGGGATGACCAGGACCCGCTGCTGCAGTCCTGGCAGAGTGTCTTCCCGTCCACGCTCAAGCCGTACAGCGAGATGTCAGCTGACCTGATGGCGCATGTGCGCTACCCGGAGGACCAGTTCAAGGTCCAGCGCGAGCTCATGGGCAAGTACCACGTCACCAACGCTGATTCGTTCTTCAAGAACGACGACGCCTGGAGCGTTCCGAACGACCCCACGGTCACCAACTCCGAGGTCAAGCAGCCGCCCTACTACCTGTCCCTGCAGATGCCGGGCCAGGACGAGACCGCGTTCTCGCTCACCACGCCGTTCATTCCGTTTGTCTCGCCCAACGGCGAGGCCCGCAACGTGCTCTACGGCTTCCTGGCCGCAGAAGCGGATGCCGGCACCGGCGAGGACGGGGTCAAGAGCGAGGACTACGGCAAGCTCCGGCTGCTCTCGCTGCCCACCGACACCGTTGTACCGGGTCCGGGCCAGGCACAGAACCGGTTCAACTCCGACCCGACGGTCTCGAACGCACTGAACCTGCTGCGCCAGGGCGCCTCCGAGGTCATCAACGGCAACCTGCTCTCCCTGCCCGTGGGCGAGGGCATGCTCTACGTGCAGCCGGTCTACGTCCAGTCCTCCGGCGACGCTTCCTATCCGACGCTGCAGCGCGTGCTGGTCAACTTCGGTGAGAAGGTTGGGTTCGCCCCCACACTGGACGAAGCCCTGAACCAGGTCTTCGGCGGCGACTCAGGTGCCATCACCGGTGACTCCGAGAATGTTGGCCAGACGCCCGCTCCGGGCCCGGGAGAGGTACCGGGCGACACCAGTGCCGAGGCCGACCTGGCCGCCGCACTGGCTGATGCCGGAAGCGCCATCCAGGAGGGCCAGTCCGCACTGGCAGCCAACGACTTCGCCGCCTACGGCGAAGCGCAGGACAAGCTCAACGCGGCCATCCAGAAGGCCATCGCGGCCCAGGAAGCCATGGAAGCAGCCGCCGGGGAGGCCGACGGCGCCGCCACAGAGGGCGCGGAGGGCGCAACCCCCGCACCCACCGAGGGCACCCAGGGCGACTAATCGGGAAGCGGAAGCAGACGATTTGCGGCTCAGCCCCGCGGCAGGTAGAGTTAACTATCACGCCGCGGGGTGGAGCAGTTCGGTAGCTCGCTGGGCTCATAACCCAGAGGTCGCAAGTTCAAATCTTGCCCCCGCAACCACATAGCGGCATTGGCATCATCAGGAAGTCCCGATCGGCAGAAATGCCGGTCGGGACTTTCTGCGTTGCCGGGACTTTTTGCCTTGGGCGTCTTTGCCTCCTCTGGCGCAGTCTCCTCTGCCGTGCTCTGGTCCTTGAAGCGCAGCGGGGGAGCCGTGCCGGAAACAGCAACGGGCGGCACTCCAATGGAGTGCCGCCCGTTCGGCCGGCTTGGCCGGCGCCGCCGGCTTAGCCGGTGCTAGTTCTGTTCGAGGGCCGACTGTCCGGAGCCGGAGCTCTTCAGCGCGGCCAAGCGGGCCTCGACCTCGGTCTGCTCGCCCAGGTCCTCCAGGCTTTCGAACTGTGCGTCCAAGCTGGAAGAGGCCAGTTCATTGGCACCGCGGACGCGGGCTTCTTCGCGGCGGATCTTCTCTTCGAAGCGGCCCACCTCGGAGGTGGAATCCATGACGTCGATGCTCTTCATGGCTTCGTGCATCTGGGTCTGGGCGTGGGCGTTGCGCGCACGGGCGATCAGTTCGTCGCGCTTGCTCTGCAGCTGGTTCAGCTTGCCCTTCATCTGATCCAGGCCGGTCTTGAGCCGTTCCACGATCTCTTCCTGCGAAGCGATGGTGGGCTCGGCGCCCTTGGCTTCGTTTTCAGAAGCCATCTGCCGCTGGATGGCAACCTTGGCGAGGTTGTCGAACTTCTGTGCGTCGGCGGTGTTGCCGGCAGACCGGAATTCGTCGGCCTTCCGCGATGCGGCCAGCGCCTTGTTGCCCCAGTTGCGCGCGTTCTGGATGTCTTCGTTGTAGTCGTCCTGAAGCATGCGCAGGTTGCCGATGGTCTGGGCGACAGCGCTCTCAGCCTCGGCAATGTTGTTGCTGTAGTCCCGGACCATCTGGTCGAGCATCTTCTGCGGGTCCTCGGCCTGGTCGAGGATGGCGTTGATGTTCGCCTTGGCGAGCTGGGTGATACGTCCAAAGATTGACTGCTTTACCACGATGTCTGCCTTTCGGTTTTTGGTTACGAATTTGGAAAAAAGTGTTGGAGCCATCAGCGGAACGTGAACCTAGAAACTTCCGCCGCCGCCGTCAAAGCCGCCGCCGCCCCCGCCGAAGCCGCCGCCTCCGCCGAAGCCGCCGAAACCGCCGCCGCCCCAGCCGCCGCCTCCTCCTCCGCCACGGAGGATGGAATCGATGAGGATGCCGCCGAGGATGGCTCCGCCAAGACCCGAACCGCCGCCGCGTCCTCCATACATGCCGCCGCCGCCGAAGCCGCCGCCACCCATGCCGCCGAAGCCGTCGACATCCTGCTGGGCCATGTCAGCTGCCTGCGCCGCCAGCGCATTCGCCTGCTGTGCATAGGCGAGGGCGCTCACGGGATCCGAGGACTGCAGCGCGATGGCCTGCTGGAGGTTCCGCTCTGCCTCAGCGAGCCGGGTCCGTGCCTCGCTGCCGACACCGCCGCGCCGGGCGCGGATGTAGTCGGAGGTGCCGGAGATCTGGGCCTGGGCAGACATGACTGCATGCTGGAGAGCATCCCTGGCCCGGCGTTCCTGCTCCTGCCGGTCGCGGATGCCCTCCAACGCGCGGTCCAGCTGCGCATTGGCAGTCTCCAGGCGCCGCAGCAGTTCAACCGGGTTGTTCTTGGTCGAGGATTCGCTGTCGATGGCGGACAGGGCCGCCTCGACGCCGGCAACCGGGCCCGCGAGGCCGTTGTTGCCTCCGTTTGCGGCGAAGGCACGGGCCTGGGCCAGATCCTGCCGGGCATCAGCCACCGCGCGCTGCAGCTCGCCGCGGGCCGAGTCCAGTTCCCGCCCGGTCTTCTCAATGGCGTCGAGCAGCACGTTGGTCTGGTGCACGCTCTCTTCGGCGGCGCGGACGGCAACCACTGCCGACGCCGTGTCGCCCTCGTCGAGCTTCGCGGAGGCGGCTTCCGCCGCGTTGTCCACGAATTCCAGCCGCTCGCGGGCCTGCTCGATGTTGTCGGAAACCTGGGTGAGGGCCGAATCCGCGTAGCGCTGGCGAAGCTCGGCCAGGGAGCGTTCGGCCGCCCCCAGCCGGCTGGCCGCCGCCTGGGCGTTCCGGCGCGCGTCGGCCAGGGCGGCAGGCGCGTTCTTCTCCAGTTCACGCAGTTTGTCGAAGTCTTCCTTGTGCGCCTGCAGGGAGGAGTTCACTGCCTCGCACCGCCGGATGATGTCCTTGAGCCAGGTCCGCTGCTGGGCCTCGGTGTCCGGAATGTGGTCGTCCAGCTGCTGCTGCATCTTGAAGGATTCACTCATGTGGGTTTGTGCCGCGGCGAGGTCTTCGGTGAAGGTCTTCACGGCCTCGTCGCCGTAGGAGGCCATCGCGAAGTTAAGCTCCTGCTCGCTGGACTTGATGGCGTCGTCGGCGGCAATCAGGAGGCTGCCGGCGCGCTTGCGGAGATCCTCCACGCTCAGCTCGTCAAGGGGATCGGTGGGCGGGGCATCCTCGGCGCGGGCGGGGCCCGCCGTGACGGCACCCTGGCGTCGGCTCCGGACAAACAGGAATGCGGCGCCGCCGCCGAGCAGGATGATGCCTCCGATGAGGAGGACCGGGGCGAGGCTGGCGCCGGCCGAGCCGCCGGATGAGCTTCCGCTCCGGCCGGTCTCCAGCGCGTCGGCGGTGTTGACCGCTGCTGCGGCCCAGTCGGACGAGGTGATGGTCTCCTTGCCGAACAGTTCGTCGGTGGCCGCGGCCACCATCGCCTCTTCATGCTTCTGCGTCAGGACGGTGTCCTGGGGGGCAGAAACCTGCAGCTGCCGGCTCTCCGTGGCGATGCTGAGCAGGACCTCGCGTTCACCCATGTTCCTCTGCGCGACCACCTGGTTGCCCCAGGCCGCGGGATCAGAGGGATTGCTGAACTCGTCCACGTAAACCACGAACAGGGTGTAGCCGCTGTCCTGCCGCGTCTCGGAAATCGCGTTGCGGACCTCGTCTGCGTCCGAACCCAGTACACCGGCGTCGTCGACCACAAACTGTCCCGGCGGAATGGTCACGGGCGGCACGGCAGAAGCAGCCGTGGCCGTACCCAGCACCGCCGTGACACTCAAACCCAGCACGGCCGCTAGCCGCTTGGTCTTCAACCGCATAAATTGTCCTCAGGTTCGTAATGGCATCTGACTGATCCGCCGCGCTCCGCCGGACCCGTCAAATCCCTTTCGGGGCGGGCAAGCAGTTGCATCGATTCTATGGTTCGCCGGATACCCAGTCCACCACGTTCGTGGCCATGCAGCTTTCGGCGAACTCTCAGGAACCGTTCAGGAATCTCCAGAGCGCGTCACAGCAAGTGCTGTCATAGTTGAGTGAGCAACGTTCATGGGCACACCGATCTGGAAAGGACAGCACATGTCTGAGCAATACGGAGGCGCCGGGGACCCGCAGCGTCCACTGCCTCCCCGCCCGCCTGCCCCGCCTGCTTCCTCCGACGGCGTAACTGCGGCCGACGGCGAAGGGCAGACGCAGCAGGTCCCCGTCCAGCCGGAAGCCGGCGACCGGCACGCCCAGACGCCGCCGCCCTCCAATCAGCCGTTCTACGGCTCGACGCACCAGGACAGCGCTCCGGGCGTCGCGGCACCGCCGGCCTACGGCCCCGCTTCCGGAAGCAGCAGCTATTCCGGCTCAGGCTACGGCCAGGCCCCCTACGGCCCGGATTACCGGCCCGCCGCTGCTCCGCCCGCCCGCAGATTTGGCACCGGAACGCTGGTGACCGGCATGCTGCTGGCCGGACTCCTGGGCGGCGGCACTGCAGTAGCCGCCAATTACTGGCTGGATGATGATTCGGCTCCCCAAAGCACCGGCCAGGCGCAGACCGTTGTCGTGAACAACGAAGACAGCGTCAATGCCGTCACGGCCGCCGCAGTGAAGGCTTCGCCCAGCGTCGTCACCATCGACGTGGCGGCCAGCGGCAGTTCCGGCACCGGGTCCGGGATCATCCTGGACGACGACGGACACATTCTGACCAACACCCACGTGGTCACCCTGGGCGGTACCGTCGCCGACCCGACCATCGAGGTCCAGGCGAACGACGGACGGGTCTTCACGGCGACCATCGTCGGGACCGATCCGGTTTCCGACCTGGCCGTCATCAAGGTCGACGCCGATGACATCACGCCCGCCACCCTGGGAAATTCGGACGATCTTAATGTCGGTGACACCGTCATCGCCATCGGTGCTCCGCTGGGTCTTGCCGGCACCGTCACCGACGGAATCGTCTCGACCCTGAACCGCACCATCAGCGTGCAGTCCTCGGCGGCTCCGGAATCGGAGTCCGACGGATCGGGCGAGGATGACGGCTTCGGCTTCCGCTTCGCTCCGCCGGACGGGTCCAGCCAGGAACAGAGTGCAGCGTCCAGCTCGATTTATCTGGACGTCATCCAGACCGATGCGGCCATCAACCACGGCAACTCCGGCGGCGCCCTGGTGAACACCGACGGCGACGTGATCGGCGTCAACGTGGCGATTGCCTCGGCCAGCGAGGAAAGCGGAAGCATCGGCGTCGGCTTTGCGGTTCCCATGAGCTACGCCGAGCGGGTGGCTGACGAGATCATCGAAACCGGGTCGGCAACCCACGGATTCCTTGGCGTGTCCGTAACCCCCGCGACAGCGTCCAGCTCCTCCACCTTCACCGTGGGTGCCGAGGTGGCCGAGAATCCGGCCGGCGGAACCCCGGCTGCCCGGGCAGGGCTGAAGCAGGGCGACGTCATCACTGCCGTGAACGGTATCCCCGTCACCGATGCGCAGTCCCTGACAGCCGCCATCCGGATGCAGGCAGCGGGCAGCAAAGTCACCGTTGACTACACCCGGGGCGGGGATACCGACAGCGTCGACGTGACGCTGGGCGACTCCGCCGACCAGTAGGACAACGCCCGCCCCGGCGGCGTGCCAGGAACGCAGAAGGATTGCAGGGACTGCCTCCTCTCCCGGGAGGGGCAGTCCCTGCACTGTTTGCTGCCGGATGCCGGCACGGTGCGTCCGCGCAATGTGATTAGCTTGTTCAGTCGCCCTGCGCGGGTGGCCACGGACCCGGTGCAGCCGCGCCCGGGAAGATCTACAACGCCAGAAAGGCCCCGCATGCAGGAATCCAAGAGGCCGCTGAACATCGTCGTTTTGGTGAAGCACGTGCCCGATGCCCAGTTCGACAGGCATCTTTCCGGACCCGGCCACACCCTGGACCGATCCGACTCCATCCTTTCCGAACTCGATGAGTACGCCCTCGAGGCTGCCCTTCAGCTGGCCGAGGCCCGCGGGGGACAGGCTGCCGGGAACATGGTCACCGCCCTCACGATGGGCCCGGAGGCGGCGGTCAACGCCGTGAAAAAGGCCCTGCAGATGGGCGCCTACCAGGGGGTGCACATTAACGACGCCGCCCTGCCCGGTTCCGATGCGGCAGCGACTTCCCTGGTGCTGGCCGCCGCGGTCCGGCATGCGGTCGGCGGCGGCTCCGGACTGCCCGACCTGGTGGTGGCCGGCATGTCCTCCACCGACGGTGAGACATCGCTGGTACCGGCGCAGCTGGCCGAACGCCTGCAGCTGGCCCAGATCACTTTCGCCTCCGAGCTGGAGGTGCACGACGACGACGACGACGGCGCCGTCGTCGTCCGCGCCCGGCGGGACGGTGACTCCTACTCCGAAACGCTGGAGGCGCCGCTGCCGGCCCTGGTCTCCGTTACCGACCAGGCCAATGACCCGCGCTACCCCAATTTCAAGGGCATCATGGCGGCCAAGAAGAAAACCGTCACGGTGCTGTCGCTCCAGGACCTGGGAATCGATCCCGCGCAGGTGGGACAGGACGGTTCGTGGACCACGGTTGCCGCTTCCGCTCCCCGTCCGCCGCGCTCGGCCGGCACCATCATTACCGACGACGGCACCGCCGGCGTGGCGCTGGTGGACTACCTTGCCGCCCAGAAACTGATCTGACAATCTTTCCACCGGCGCTGCTGCGGCCGCGCCCGAAGCACTAAGGAGAGCCTCCCATGGCCTCTGTCCTGGTCTTTATCGACGTCCCGGGCCTGCCGCTGCCGCGGGCAAGCCGAGAGCTGCTGACGATCGCCCGCGGCCTGGGGGAACCCGCAGTGGCGAGCCCGCGCGCCCTGGATGACGACGTGCTGCAGGCGCTGGGCGCTTACGGCGTCGGCGCCGTGTACGAGCCCGAGGGCGTGCTGCCCGATGTCCTGGTCGCCGCCAAGGCCGCTTTTCTGGCCGACGCCGTGCGCGCCGCCGAGCCGGCCGCAGTGCTGCTCGGCAACTCCTTCGAGGACCGGGAGGTGGCGGCCCGCGTTGGCGTGAAGCTGAATTCCGGCGTGATTACCGACGCGGTTGCCGTGGCACCGGACCTGTCGGTCACCAAATCGGTCCTGGCCGGTTCCTACACCTCCACGTGCCGCGTGCAGTCCGGCGTCCCGGTGATCACCGTCAAGGCCAACAGCGTGGAGCCGGCTCCCGCGGATGCGCCCGCCGCTCCGGAACGCCGCCGGCTGGCCGTGTCCCATGCCGGACCCGCTGCCCGGGTCACCGGACGCACCGAAAAGCGGGTCAGCGGACGCCCCGAGCTGTCCGAGGCCCGGGTCATTGTGGCCGGCGGCCGCGGGATGGACGGGAACTTCGGTCCGGTGGAGGAGCTCGCCGACGTGCTCGGCGGTGCCGTGGGTGCATCGCGCGCCGCCACCGACGCCGGCTGGATCGAGCACTCGGCGCAGGTCGGCCAGACCGGCAAGACGGTCTCGCCGCAGCTGTACATCTCCGCCGGGATTTCGGGGGCGATCCAGCAGAAGGCCGGCATGCAGACCGCAAAGGTGATCGTGGCGATTAACAAGGACCCGGATGCTCCGGTGTTCGAGATCGCGGACTTCGGCATTGTGGGAGATGTGTTCTCCGTGCTGCCGCAGGCCACCGAGGAAATTCAGAAGCGCAGGTCCTAGCGCCGTGGATTCTTCGTTGAACCCGTCACCGCAGCCGGTGTCCCCGTTCCCGGCCGGAGCGACCGTTCGGCGGGTGCTCGCTTTCGCCGCCCATCCTGACGACATTGACTTTGGTGCCGCCGGAACCGTGGCCGCCTGGACTGCGGCCGGCGCCGAAGTATCCTACTGCGTGATGACCTCCGGCGACGCCGGCGGGTTCGAGGCCGGCGACCGGGACGCCGTCTCCGAGCTGCGCCGACGCGAGCAGCGGGCAGCCGCCGAACTGGTGGGGGTCCGGGACCTCCACTTCCTGGGCGAGAAGGACGGCTTCCTAGCGGTCACGCCGGAAGTGGTGGAAAAAACCGTGGCCCTGATCCGGAGCATCCGCCCCGACGTCGTGCTTTCGATGCACCCGGAGAGGAACTGGGACCGGATCCAGGCCAGCCACCCGGACCACCTGGCGTGCGGGGAAATCGTGACCCGGGCGGTCTATCCCGCCGCGGAGAATCCGTTTGCCTTTCCGCACCTGGCCGCACAGGGCCTGGATGCCTACAAAGTGCCGTGGCTCTGGTTTTACGGAGCCCCGCGCGAGCGGGAAAACCACGCGGTGGACGTCAGCGCCACTGTGGAGGAAAAGCTCGCGGCCATCCGGATCCACGCCAGCCAGCACCCGGACATTGCCGGGATGGAGACTGCGGTGCGCGGAATGCTGCAGGAAAATGCCCGCCGCTTCGGACTAGCCGACGGGGCAAGCGCTGAAACATTCCACGCAGTGGGCGTCAACACGGACCGGACCATCGCCGGATTCTGACCGTCCGGAAGTACTGGAGTTCCCGGAGGGTCAACACATCTTCCGGCTCCTTCCCCACCGGGCGGCCGGCGGATTCCGGCCATACCACCCGCCGCAGGGGTTGGCGCAGCGTCAAGGTCAAGCGGGATTTCAGGCGCTGAAGGGAATCACCAGGACGACGGGCAGGGTGGGAGTCGCCGATCCGCCGTCGGGCTCCACGGTGACGGCGACTGCACTGTACGGGTCGATGTCGGTGAGCTCAGTGGCCTTGGTGCCGGCGACTTCCTCGCCGGTCATCGTACCCACCGACACCGGCTCGGAGCCGTCCGCCGGAACACGCCACATCTGGTAGACCGATCCCTCAGGCGGTGCGGGAACCCCGCTCAGCGTCACAACGGCGGCATTCTCGCCCGCAGAGGTGGCCACCTCTGCCGTGCCGCCCGTGGGCAGGTCGATGGTGCGCTGCTGCACGTCCGAGGCCTGAAGGACTTCCTCCCGGACCGTATCCGGTCCGAGATTGCTGCCGATGGCCACACCGCCCACCACGATGGCCGCGGCCGCGGCGCCGGCGAGGATCCAGCGGCCGGCGGCGGACTTCAGCGGAGACCGGCGGCTGCGGCGGGCCGCAAGCTCGTCCTCCGGCCGCGGCGGATCGGCGGAAGCGTCCGGGGCGTCCCGGTTCGGCGGTGCGTCCTGCTGCGGCAGCCGGGACGCAATCTTGGCAAAGAGGTCGGCCGGCGGCTGAGCCTCTGCCCGGTAACCTCCGGCGAGTGCTTCCCGCGTGCTCCAGACGCGTGTGAGGAACGCCTGGCGGACAGCGGAATCAGCCTGCTCGAGGGCATCGTCGACTGCCTGCTGCTCCTCCCGGGGGAGGGCATTCAGGGCATAAACTTCTGCCCACTCCAGCAGCCGTCCCTCGGACAGGTCCCGGTTCAGGGCGTCCGACGCGGCATCAAAGCTGTTGTCCGGCATCTGAATTCACCCCCAGGCATTTCTTGAGTCGGATCAGTCCGTCGCGGATCCGCGACTTGATCGTGGGCACGGCGGCCGACAGCTTTTCGGCGACCTCGCGGTAGGTCAGCCCGCCGTAGTAGGCGAGCCGGACCGATTCCCGCTGGGTGTCCGTCAGCGAGTCCAGGCACCGGACCACGGCGTCGGCTTCGAGCTGCTGCGTGACGGTGTCAACCACGTTGTCATGGTCCGGTTCCTGCATGGCGGCGCCGAAGCGGGCCTCGCGGTTGGCGGAGCTTTGTTCGGAGCGGACCCGGTCCACAGCCCGGCGGTGGGCGAGGGTCAGCAGCCACGCCAGCGGGGAGCCGACGGCCGGGTCGAAGCGGGCGGCGCTGGTCCAAACCTGCAGGTAGACCTCCTGCGTGGTGTCCTCGCTGAGTTCCGCGTCGATCAGCACCCGTCGGGCCAGGCCGTAAACCCGGCGTGATGTCAGCGCGTAGAAGGCAGCAAAGTCATCTTGGCTGCCGCCGGCAATACCCGCCAAGAGTGCTGCCAGCGGGGCTTGCGAGCCGGCGTGGGATCCGGATTTCTCTGCGGCATCGGCGGCGCCCTCCGGTGTGGAGGCCTGCGCGGCGGAGGGCCGTCCCGTGTTGGACGTGTCCATAGGGTTCCAGCATAAGCGGCCGGCGGCCGCTGCGGGTGCGGGAACCTGAAGGAAGCCGCTGCCATCCGCGGCTTCCGTGCGCGCCGGAAGGTTTGCCACCGCGGCCTGTCCCTGTGCTTCCATACCCGGTATTCGGTGCGGCGGGGGAAAAGGATGGGCAGGCCCGGCAACCAGGGCCCGGCAACCCGGGCCAGCCCGGGTTAGGGACGGGTCGCGGACGCGATCAGCGTGTCGGCGTTCAGGTTGTATTCCTCGCCCAGCAGGTCCAGGAAGCTGTTCTTGACCCGGTCGGCGGCCTCGGGATCGGCGGGAAGGAGATACCGCAGTCCGCTGCCCAACACCAGTGACCAGGCCAGCGACGGGCTGAGCTGGACCTGCGCCGGGGTGGCGAGGACCTTAATGTCCTGCAGTCCGAGGCTTTCCAGCCAGGCGGTCAGTTTCTCCGGGGTATTCAGGCGCTCGGAGTTCTTCCGCGTCCTGGAGATGCCCTCGGCCGGGTCGGACGTCTCCTTGCGGCACGCCTGCAACAGCAGCTCGGTGAACGACGTCAGCGAACCTTCAGCCCAGGTGCTGAGCGCGAGGCGTCCGCCGTGCCGCAGATTGGCAACCAGGTTCGCGGCCCCGGCATCCATGTCCGGCAGGAAGAAAACGGAGTAGGCGGACAGCACGACGTCGTACGCTTCGTCAGCGGTCCACTCAGAGACGTCGCCGATGTGCAGGGCGACGTTGTCCAGGGACAGGGTGGTGGCCTTCGCCTGGGCCAGGGCCAGCATCTCGGCCGAGAGGTCGACGCCGTCCACGCGGGCGCCGGGTCCCGCATACTGTGCTGCGGGGATGGTGGTGGCACCGGTTCCGCAGCCTGCATCCAGGATGCTGTCGCCCATGCCAACTGAGGCGGCAGCTACCAAGGCGTTGCCCATCGGGTTCCACAGCGAGGGGGCCAAGCGTTCAAAGTCGGCGGCGCCCTCGTCGAACGTTGTTCCAATGGAGGTCTCGGGCATGCGGAATCCTTAGATTTGTGCACCTGCGAAGCCGTGCTGACGCCAGGCTTCGTAGACGGCAATGGAGGCGGAGTTGGCCAGGTTCAGGGAGCGCAGGGTCGGCAGCATGGGCAGGCGGACCCGGGCGGTGACGTGCGGGTCCGCCTTGACGTCGTCGGGCAGCCCCACGGATTCGCGGCCGAAAAGCAATACGTCACCGGGCTGATAGGCGATGTCAGTGTAGGACGTATCGCCGTCGGAAGTGAACGCGTAGACGCGTTCCGGAGCCAGCGCCTTCCAAGCGGCCTCAAGCGTGGGGTGCACGTGCAGGACGGCGAGGTCGTGGTAATCAAGGCCGGCGCGGCGCAGCTTGGAATCCTCCAGCTCGAAGCCCAGGGGCTCAACGAGGTGGAGTTCGGCGCCGGTGATCGCCGCGAGGCGGATTGCGTTTCCGGTATTGCCGGGAATTTCGGGGGTGTGGAAGAGGATGCGGAACACACCCCCATCCTATGCCGCCGACTACCGCACCGATGCATCGATTAGGCCGCCGAGCACTGGAAGCTGCACCACATTGGGCTGCGGCCCGTCGTTGAAGAACCGCCGGAGCTCCCGCTGCAGCGTTCCGGCGTTCGCCACATGAACCGTGGCCGGTGAACTGCGGCTGAGCGAGGGCGGATAGTCGATCACGGGTTCAAACGGATTGCCGTTGAAGCTGTGCAGCACCACCCAGCCGCTGACGTTGCACTCCGGGAAACGGTCCTGAAGGGTGCGCACGGCGTCAGGCAGCCGGCCGATGTTGACCTCGCGGCCGCCGTTGCGCAGGTGCCTGCCGTCCCAGTTGTAGTTGCCCGCCGAGGCCATCTGGGATTCCAGCACTGCCATCCGGTAGCCGCCCAGCAGGACATGCCCGACGTCGAGGTTCCCGCCGCGCGGCGAGCGGTCCGGCAGATGCAGTCCGTTGACGAGCCGCCCGGCCGGATAGTCCTCGAGCAGGCTGCGTTCCAGGAGCCCGATGGTGAGGTTCTCGCCGTCGTACCGGGCGGCCGCGCCGGACCCGAGCCGGGCGAAAAAGCCGGGACGCCGCGGCGAACCGTGGATCTGCTGGCCCGCCAGGGCCAGCGGCAGCACGGGCGGAGAACCCGGGGAGAAATCGGGAACAAAGCGCGGGGGAGTGTCCAGGGCATCTTCGGCCGGGACGGCTCCGCCGCGCGGACCGGCGGTGCGCGTGCCGGCGCCGCGCGGAGCCGGAGCTGCGGACCCCGCTGCCGGGCCTCGGCCGAGACTCAGGTCGTATGCGGCCTTCTGCCGCGGATCGGACAGGACCTCGTAGGCCTGGGCAACGATGTGGAAAGTCTCGCTGCTGCCGCCCGAGTCCGGATGCGTGGCACGGGCCGCCTTCCGGTATGCCGTTTTGATCTGCTCTGTTGTGGCCGAGGGAGTAATACCCAAAACCTCATACAGCGTCCTGGGTGACGGACTCACAGCAGTTCCTCTCGTAGGGAAGGGCAATTCTCGTTGGCAGTACAAATGTTGCAGCGCCCGGTTGGAGCTCCACGATGTCGCAGCGCCATATGTCGCAGCTCCAAAATGTTGCAGCTCCGCAAAACACCACGGATCCGCAGCAGGTACAACGACGCAGAGGGGCGCTGCGTTTCCGCCGCTTTCCCGTGCAGTTTGTCCGCGCGGATCGCTTCTGATCAATTCTGGATGCGGAAGGATGATTCTAGCCGGATCCGCTGGAGTCCCTGCTGCAGCTGGCTTCGGAGCCGGCAGCGATGCGTGGGCGCGCCGGGTCGCTGTTCTCGACCACCATGGAGGCCCGCAGCGCGGGCATCGAATCCGCGAAGTAGCGCCGCTGTCCGCCCACGTACCGGCGCATCGCCGGGTGGCCGGGGTCCGTCGGCGAGCCGTCGCGCACCGCCATCCGGGCCGCGCTAACCGCAAACGGCACGTCCAGGAACACCGAAAAGTCCCACTCCGCTGCCAGCTCGTCCCCATGCAGGAACAACCCGTCCACCAGGACGACGGCGGCGGCTGCGGCAGGCACCGGCGGCGGAGACAGCACCGCGTCGGTCGCGAGGTCGTGCCCGGCCGGCCGGTAGGAGCCGCTGCCCCCGGGTCTCAGCGGATCGAGCACGTAGGCGCGGAACTGCTCCAGATCGTAGGAATCAAACCGGAATCCTTCCGCTGACCCGCGCCCCTGCCGGTAGCGCACAGCGCTGGGGAAATGGAAGTCATCCAGGGACACCCGCAGCACCGGGCGGTGGTGCGGGGCGGCCGTCAGCACTGCGGCCAGGGCATCGGCGAAGGTCGTCTTGCCGGAGCCGTCCACGCCGTCGACCGCCGCGAAAATACGCCGCTCGGGGTGCATGCCGGCCAACCGTGCGGCGAGGGCACGCAGGAGGCTCGACCGCCCGTCAGGTTCGGCGTCCGGCACGGAGTCCCGCACGGCATCCGGTTCGGCGGCCGGCACGGGTTGGCGGACAGCGGCGGGTTCCGGCGGCGGCATCACAGGAGCAGTCTGCCATCCCCCACGGCGGTTCAGGGAAGGTCCGGAGGAAGAAACCGGGGAAGAATCGGCATCCACAGCGATCGCCGTTAGAATTGGGAGGTGCCCGTGTACCTAGATCACGCGGCGACCACGCCTATCTCGGCATCGGCCCTCGCCGCACTCACCTCAGAACTCAGCCGCAGCGGCAATCCGTCCTCGCTGCACGGCTCCGGCCGCCGCGCCCGGATGGTGGTGGAAGAGTCCCGCGAGGCGCTGGCTGCGGCCGCGGGCTGCCACCCCTCGGAGATCATCTTCACCTCCGGCGGCACCGAAGCCGACAACCTGGCCGTGAAGGGCCTGTACTGGTCACGCCGGGATGCCGATCCGGCCCGCACCCGCATCCTCTGTTCGCCGATTGAGCACCATGCAGTCCAGGACACGGTCCAGTGGCTGGAAAAGCATGAGGGCGCCACGGTTGTTTGGCTGCCGGTGGACGGCGACGGCGTCGTGCCCCTTGACGCCATCCGCGCGGAACTGGAAGCGCATGCGGACACCACCGCGCTGCTGACCATCATGTGGGCCAACAACGAAGTGGGCACCGTCCAGGACATCCCTGCCATCACGGCGCTCGCCCATTCCTACGGCGTGCCCGTGCACACCGACGCGGTGCAGGCCTTCGGCGCACTGCCGGTGAATTTTCGCACTTCCGGCGTGGACACGATGGCGATCAGCGGCCACAAGATTGGCGGGCCGGTGGGCATCGGCGCGCTTGTCGTCGGCCGGGCGGTCAAACTCACTCCGGTGATGCACGGCGGCGGCCAGGAACGGGACATCCGCTCGGGCACCCTCGATGCCCCCGGCATCGCGGCCTTCGCCGCCGCAGCCCGCGAGGTCACCGAGAACCTGCCGGCCGAATCGGCCCGGCTGCGGAGCCTGCGCGAGAAACTGATCACCGGCGTCGAGCGCGCCATCCCCGACGCGGTGCTCCGCGGCGCCCGCGACGCCGACGGCGAAGCGGGCTCGGCCGGCGGCAGCTACAGCAACGGCATGCCCCGCCGGCTGCCGGGCAACGCGCACTTCACCTTCCCCGGCTGCGAAGGAGATTCGCTGCTGTTCCTGCTGGACCTGGCCGGAGTGGAATCCTCCACCGGCTCGGCCTGCACGGCAGGAGTGCCGCGGCCCTCCCACGTTTTGCTGGCCATGGGCCTGACCGAAACGCAGGCCCGCGGGGCGCAGCGTTTCAGCCTCGGGCATACAACCACCGCTGCAGACGTTGACACATTATTGGCAGCCCTGCCCGAAGCCTACGAACGGGCGAAAAAGGCCGGCATGGCTTCCCACGTCAGCAGCATCCAAACAGCAGGAACAGGTTTTACTTCATGAAGGTTTTGGCAGCAATGAGCGGCGGAGTCGACTCCGCGGTAGCCGCAGCACGGGCAGTGGAAGCCGGGCACGACGTCGTCGGCGTCCACCTGGCGCTTTCACGCATGCCCGGAACGCTGCGCACCGGCAGCCGGGGCTGCTGCACCATTGAAGATTCCCGCGATGCCTGGCGGGCATGCGACATTCTGGGCATCCCGTACTACGTCTGGGACTTCTCGGAGCGGTTCAAGGAGGACGTGGTTGATGATTTCATCGCCGAATACGCCGCCGGCCGCACCCCGAACCCCTGCATGCGCTGCAACGAGCGGATCAAGTTCGCCGCGCTGCTGGAAAAGGCGCTCGCCCTCGGGTTCGACGCCGTCTGCACCGGCCACTACGCGAAGGTGCTCACCGACGCCGACGGAAACCCGGAGCTGCACCGCGCCGCGGATTGGGCCAAGGACCAGTCCTACGTCCTCGGCGTGCTGACCCATGAACAGCTCAAGCACTCCATGTTCCCGCTCGCGGACACCCCGTCCAAGGCCGAGGTGCGGGCCGAAGCCGAGCGGCGCGGCCTGTCCGTGGCGAACAAGCCCGACAGCCACGACATTTGCTTCATCCCCGACGGCGACACCCGCGGCTGGCTCGAAGAGCGCATCGACTTGTCCGAGGGCGACATCGTCGATGCTTCCGGCGAGAAGATCGGCACCCATCCCGGAGCCAACGCCTTCACCGTCGGCCAGCGCAAGGGCCTGAAGCTGGGCCGCCCGGCCGACGACGGCAAGCCCCGCTTCGTGCTCGAGATCCGGCCCAAGGAAAACAAGGTCATTGTCGGACCGGAGAAGCTGCTGAACATCGACCAGATGCGCGGCATCAAGATTTCCTGGGCCGGCCTGCCGATCCCCGAGATCGCTGCCCGCACCGAATTCGACTGCATGGTCCAGGTCCGGGCGCACGGCGACCCCGTGGCGGCCCGCGGCTGGATGGAGGACGTGGTTTCCGAAGAGGCGGACGGCGGCATCCGCGAAGAGCTGGTGGTCCGGCTGAACGAGCCGATGCGCGGCGTCGCCCCCGGCCAGTCCATGGTCGTTTACCAGGGGACGCGGGTGCTGGGGCAGGCCACGATCGACAAGGCCCGTTCGCTGGAATGGGATCCGGCGGCGGTCTCCTGACGCACTCGCGGGGCTGGTGACGCGCCGCCCGTCCCACCGGGCGGGCGGCGTAACGTGCGCTCTCCTGCCGGCGGCCGGACCCTAGACTGGACCCATGACTGATACTCCCGCAGACGAGTTTGATCCCACGGCCAGTTCCCTCTCCGGGAAAGTCTCCGATGACGTCATGCAGGAACTGCTGGCGGTGCGCAGCAGCATTGACAACATCGACGCCACGCTGGTCTACCTGCTGGCCGAACGGTTCAAGGCCACGCAGCGGGTGGGCTTCCTCAAGGCCGAACACCGCCTGCCGGCAGGGGACCCCGGCCGTGAAGCCGCGCAGATCACCCGGCTGCGCCGCCTCGCCGAGGACGCGCACCTGGACCCGGCGTTTGCCGAAAAGTTCCTGAATTTCATCATCAGCGAGGTCATCCGGCATCATCAGGCGATCTCCGACAACCACAACGGCGGCAACAGCAATGCAGCAGGACTCTAGAGCGCAGGAACCGGCCCGGCAGGCATCAGAGCAGTCATCCAAGCAGGAAGCTTCCACGACTGTCACGGCCACTGCCCTGGGATCCTGGCCCGGCACCGACCCGTTGGAAGCCACCCGGATTATCCGCGGCGAGCTCGGAGCCCCGCACCTGCCGTTCCTGGTGGAGCTGCCCGCGCGAGGCCCCGGCGCCGACGCGCTGGGCCGGACCGCTGCCCTGCTGGTGGACCTGGCAGTGGACGTCCAGCCGCACGGTTGGCGTCTGGTGCCCCGGCCCGGCAAGGACCACCGGCGGGCCGTTTCCCTGCTCGGCCAGGACCTCAACGCCCTGGCCGACGTCGTCGGCGCAGAGGACAGCCCCGCTCCTTCGCTGAAGATTTCCCTGCGCGGACCGCTGTCCCTGGCCGCGGGGCTCCATCTGCACAACGGCGAGCGGGCACTGTCCGACGCCGGCGCCCGGCGCGAGCTGCTGCAGTCGCTGACCGCCGGGGCGGCGGGCTTTGTCTCGCGTGCCCGTGAGGCTTCACCCGGCGCGGACATCATCGTTCAGCTCGACGAGCCGGAGATTGCCGATGTGCTGGGCGGAACCATTCCCACGGCCAGCGGCTACCGCACCCTGCGTTCGGTGTCCTCCACCGAAGTGTCGCAGGCCTGGCACCAGATCATCTCGGCCCTGTCCGACGCCGGAGCTTCCCAGACGGTGCTGAAGCTGCCGGAGGCTGCCCGTTCCGGAGCCCTGCGCGCCGGTGCGCAGTCCCCGTTCGCACTGGCCCTCGGAGCCGGCGCGCAGGGCGCGGCACTGCCGGCCGCCGGCCTGACCGGAGCCGACTGGGAAGCTCTGGCCGAGGCCGTGGAAGCCGGAAAAAGCATCTGGCTGGGCATCCTGCCGGTCCCGGCGAACACCGCGGAACCGCGGCAGGTGACGGCATTGGTCGATGACGTGCTGCGGCCCTGGACCAAGATCGGCCTGGGCGCCGGGTCGCTGCCCGCGCTGCGCCTGACGCCGGCAGCTGACCTGGCGGACGCGTCGCCGTCGGCGGCCCGCAAGGTCCTGGCCCGGCTCACGCAGGCGGCCGAGGCCCTGACCCAGGTCGCGGCCGAAGGCTAAGCCGCGGGCCGCAGGCCGGGCCGGTTCAGCGCCGCCGCTCCCAGCGGGCAGGAACGGCATCGGCGGGAAGCGTGCCGTTCCAGTCCCGGGGGCCGTACGTGAAGCTGCCGTCGTACACGAAGACCGTTCCCGCCTGCCGCTGCACTACGCGGGTGCTAATCCGGAAGGTTCCGGCGGCGGCGTCGTACCACTGCTCCACGTGCGCATCAGCGGCGGCGAAGGCCGGAAGCGGCAGCCGCAGCGGGCCCAGGAAGAGGCGGCTGCCGGGGGAGTCCATCAGCAGATGGCCCTCCTCGGTCACTGACAGCACCAGGTTAGTGGCGAGGTTCCGTTTCCGGCCCAGATAATCAGTCAGCTCACCGGGTCCGGTCAGGCTGGTGGTGTCCTCGAAAATCCGCTCCCCGCGGGGAAAGCGGAACGTCCGCACCGCCGTCAGGGAGGGGCGGCCCCACGGATCCAGGTGCGGATAATTGCGGATGCTGAACGGGATCTGTGTTCCGTAGTCGGGAAAGAACGCGTTCGACACCGGAATCAGCGCCAGCAGCGGGCGCAGCCAGGCGCGGGGACAGCCGGCGGTTTCGAAAACACCGGTGCCTTCGCCGCAGATCCCCGAGCCCGGGGTGCCGGAGAAATACTCCTGCAGCTGCGGCTGCAGCCGCTCAAAGTCAGGTCCCAGGACCCGGCGGTAGATGGAATCCTCGCCGCTGGATGCGGGTGGCGGTGCCGGGAAGCTGTCCATGGTTCCTACAATCTGCCCGTGGCCTTGAGCCGGATGTAGAGGTCGGCGAGCTTGGGCGGCAGTTCATGAGGCGTCTCGTCAACGACTTCCGCGCCCATTGACCGCAGCTGTGCGGTTACCGCCGCCCGGTCCAGCAGGGCGCGTTCCGCCGCCGCCGCACGGAAGGTCTCGGTGGCGGTGGTGCGCTGCCGGCGCAGTTCCTCCAGCTCGGGGTCGCGCACCGAGGCAATCACCACCACGTGCTTGTCCAGCAGCTGCGGCAGCACCGGCAACAGGCCTTCTTCGATGGCGCCGGAGTCCAGTGCGGTGATGAGCACCACCAGGGAACGGCGGGTGGAAACCGACTGGACGGCTCCGGGCACCAGGGTGAAGTCAGCTTCGATCAGCTCGGCTTCCAGCGGTGCCACGGCCGTGACGAGCCGGTTCAGGAGATTGCCCCGGGCACCGGACTGCACGCGGGCGCGGATCCGCCGGTCGAAGGCCAGGAAGTCCACCCGGTCCGCTCCGCCGTGGGCCAGCATGGCCAGCAGCAGGGCGGCCTCGATCCCGGTGTCCAGGCGCGGCTCATCCGCTATCCGTGCCGCTGAAGTGCGGGACGTGTCCAGGAGCAGCACCACCCGCCGGTCGCGCTCCGGACGCCAGGTGCGCACCACGGTGTCCCGCCGGCGGGCGGTGGCGCGCCAGTCAATGGACCGGACGTCGTCGCCGCGCACGTAGTCGCGCAGCGAATCGAATTCCGTTCCGGCTCCCCGCAGCTGGACCGAGGCGTTGCCGTCCAGTTCCCGCAGCCGCCGCAGCTTTGACGGAAGGTGGCGCTTGGCATGGAAGGGCGGCAGCACCAGCAGGACGGCCGGGCTCTGCAGCGTGCGCTGGCGTGCCGCCAGGCCGAGCGGACCGAAACTGCGGACCGTGACGCATTTGCTGTGCAGTTCGCCCCGCCGCTCCGGCATCAGCTGCACCTCGAACCTCCGGGCTTCTCCGGCCGGAATCCGCAGCCGCTGCACGGGGTTGCGGGCGCCGGCGGAGGGCTGCCAGCCGTCCCGAAAGCTGCCGCGCAGGGCGCGCCCGCCGGTGTTGCGGACGGTCAGCACCGCGGGGGCGGGCTCGGTCAGGCGCACCCCGGCCGGAACGGTGCGCGTCAGGGTCAGGGCGCGGGGCGAGGCGGCCGTTAGCAGGTCCGCGGCGACTGCAGCGGACAGGAGCAGCACCCACAGCCAGATTGCACCCGAGCCGGGAAACAGCAGGACCAGCACGGCACCTGCTGCGGCAAGGAGGACCAGCCGGCCGGAAATTGCCATCGCTTCCGCGTCCTAGCGGGGTACCGGGACGGTGGCCAGGATGCTGCCCAGCACGTCGTCCGCGTTCACGCCGTCCATCTGGGCTTCGGGGCGCAGCGAGACCCGGTGCCGCAGCGCGGGCAGTGTCAGCGCTTTGACGTCGTCCGGTGTCACAAACGCGCGGCCGGAGAGCCATGCCCAGGCGCGCGAGGTGTTGAGCAGCGCCGTCGCGCCGCGGGGAGAGACCCCGAGCTGGAACGACGGCGCCGCCCGGGTGGCGCGGACCAGATCCACGATGTAGCCGAGGACCTCCGGGGACACTGCCACCCTGGACACTGCCTGCCGGGCCTTTTCAAGGTCAGCGGCGGTGGCCACGGCGCGGACTCCCGCTGCGGCCAGGTTCCGCGGATCGAATCCGCTGCTGTGCCGGCGGATGATTTCGATCTCCTCGTTGCGGCCGGGCAGATCCAGTGTGAGTTTCAACAGGAACCGGTCCAGCTGGGCTTCGGGCAGCGAATACGTTCCTTCGTATTCCACCGGGTTGGAGGTGGCAGCCACCATGAAGGGATCGGGCAGCAGCCGCGACACGCCGTCAACGGAAACCTGGCGTTCCTCCATGGCTTCCAGCAGCGAGGCCTGCGTCTTCGGAGGCGTGCGGTTGATTTCGTCGGCCAGCAGGATGTTGGTGAAAACCGGACCCTCCCGGAAGGAGAACTCGGAGGTGCGTCCGTCATAGATCAGCGATCCGGTGACGTCTCCGGGCATCAGGTCGGGGGTGAACTGCACGCGCTTGGTATCCAGGTCCAGAGCCGCAGAGAGGCTCCGCACCAGCAGCGTCTTGGCGACGCCGGGAACACCCTCGAGCAGGACATGACCCCGCACCAGCAGCGCAATGATCAGCCCGGTCACGGCAGCGTCCTGTCCAACCACGGCCTTGGCGACCTCCATCCGGACATCGAGCAGCGCCTGGCGGACAGGGTCTGCCCGGCCCTGTCCGCCAAGGCCGGCAGGGTTCGGCGCGCCGGCAGGAACGGGGACGAAGGGGTCCGCGGACTCCGCCGGGCGCGGAACCGGGCCGGGTGCTGCCTGTGGCTGGTACTGCTGGCTCATGATGCGGTGACCTCTTCCTCTAGGGCTTGCAAATCCTGGGACCATTGCACGAGTTCCGCATCGCCGCCAGGCAGCGGGCGGTTCAGCAACCGGTCGACGTCGTCCACCGAACGGCCGGTGGCGTGCGCTGCCGCCCGCACCACCATGTCGGCGGTGCTCTGCGGGCCCAGCCGCAGGCGGGCAGCAAGGCGCGTCAGTGCCGCGGCACGAAGCGTCGCCGCCGCACGGTCCGAGGCCCGTCCGTCCTGGTAAAGCCGGGCACGGCCTTCAGCTGTCTCTGCGGACCGTACCACCACCGGCAGCGGTTCTGCGGCCAGCGGTCCCAGGCGGCGTCCGCGCCAGAACATCGCCAGGCCGGCCACCACCAGCAGCCACAGCAGCAGCGGATTCACCCACTCGGGCAACAGGGCCCGCGGATCGACGGGCAAATCAGGGGCGGAAATGTCTGCAGCCGTCGGCTGGTACCAGACGAGTGTGCCGGTGGAACCCAGTGTGCGCAGCGTTAGTGCGGCGTTGCCGCGGCTCGCGAGCGTCTCATTGGCGAGCACTGCGGCGTTGCCCAGAACGACGACGGCGCCGTCGTCGTCAGCGGCGTAGGCACCCCCGGAGTCGGGGCCTCCCGGGGCAGGAAAGCAGACAACCGGCGCCCGGTAGGCAAGACCGCCGGCATCGATGCTCTCCGCGGCCGCGGCGTCGGGCACATCGCAGTCAGCGCTGAGGGCGGAGTCGCCGCTGTTTTCAGGAAGCAGGCCGGCGGAGCGGATGCCCGGGGCCAACGCGCCCAGCTGTTCAAAGGAGGGCTCCACCAGAACCTGCCGCTTGGCTATCCCGTCCAGCTCGGCCAGCTGGTCCGCGTTAAGAAAGTTGTCGGGATCGATGAGCAACAGCGTGGTGTCTGAGCGCTTGTCCCGGAGGAGTGCCTGTGCCTCGTCAAGGGACCCGGGGCGGAGGACTTCCACCCCCTGCTCGTCCAGGATCCGGGCTGCGGCCATGGCCCCGTCCGGGGCGGCACTTGCGGGGGAGAGTGCGGTCTCGTCGGTTTCCGAGCCGGCCAGGATACCCAGGATGACAACCAGGCACAGCACCAGGGCCAGGATGATCCACAGCCGCCAGGCATGCAGGCGCGCCCGCAGCCCGCCCCGGATGCCGGACGGAGCTGCGGCCTGCGGCGGAGTTGCTGAGGCTGTTCCGGAAGCGGTCACCGCGGCACCGCCAGTGCTGCGGGAACTGTGGCCGGAGTGCGGGGAGCAGAGCCTTCCAACAGTCGGTCCAGGGCTGCGGCCTGCTCGGAATCGGCGGCAGTGGCGCGAAGATGCCCGTACCGGACCTCGTCAAACCGCCGTGCCAGCCATCGGATGTCGGGAGCCGCCGCCGGGAAGGCAAGGGCGAGCTCGTGCCCTGCCTCCGCCGCGGTGCGGCCGGCCCGCGGCTCAAGGATGACGCGTTCTTCAGCAGACCGGATCACGGCGCGCAGCCGTTCAGCCAGCGCCGTGTCCCACTCACCGCGGGCGGCGGCCTCCTCTGACAGCCTGCGGTGGTCCACCGCGACCCGGGTTTCCTCGGCATCGAAGAGTTCCCTGCGGCTGCGGGCGTTCAAGCGCGGGCGCACCAGCACAATGGCCACGGCCAGCACCGCGGCCGCGCCGACGGCCAGCAGCAACACACCGAGAGAGGGGTCAACACCGGTGATGCCGTCGAGGAGATCTGAGAAGAACTCCCGCACCCATTGCCAGAACCGGTCGAGCAGGCTCGGCTTGGCCTCCTGATAGACGGACCGGGAGAGTTCCTGCTCGGCCCAATCGCGCCCCTGCAGATCATCCGGAAGAACCGGAACATCTGCCGTCGGGTGCGCGGACAGCAGGGGCGTCACAACCCGGCGCTCCGGTTCCGGCCGGGCACCAGATCCGCATCGGCGGTGCCGACCAGTTCCTGGTCTTTCATCAGCGTGATGTCGAAGCCCTCGCGGCGGATGCGCAGGTCAACGTACAGGAGCGAGGTGACGGCCGCTTGGAAGGCATATCCGATGGCACCGAAAAAAGCGGTGACGGCCAGATTGACGGCAACCAGTGCCGCCGTAGCCTCCGGCCCGGGTTCACCGCCGCTGCCAAACGCGCCGATGAGACTCAAAAGAAAGACGATCGGGGTGCTGATCACCGAGGAAACAATGCTCACCAGCAGGGCGGTCAGCGCCAGGATGCCGAAGCTGCGCCAGAAATTGCGTCGCGTCAGCTGCCAGGAACGGCCCAGCGATGCGAAGACTCCGGCGGGTTCCAGGACCAGGGCCGCCGGAGCCAGGGAAAGCTTCACGCCCAGCCAGACAGTGACGGCGACCAGGGCCAGGATGCCGAGGATGAGCACGGGGATGCCAGCCGGTCCCAGCGCTGCCAGGATCGCGGCAAGACCGACGGAGAAGGCCACTGCACCGACAATCATCATCAGCAGCAGCAGGGCCCCCAGTCCGGCCAGCGGCAGGAGCCGTTTGCGGCTGAGCTTCCAGGTCTGGGCGAAGCCCGTTTTGAGGTTCAGGATGGACCGCGCCACGGGTATGACGAGCACTCCCTGCAAGAGCAGGACCCCGGCGACCGAGGCTATGAGCAGAAGGGTTCCCGAGGTCAGCGTCGAGCCAATTGCTCCCTGGGCGGCGTCAAAATCCGCGCTGAAGGTGTCCGGGGACAGGAGCCCGCGGGCCAACAGCAGCGTCAGGAGGGAGATTACGGCCTGAATGAGCAGTGCCGTGCCGAAGGTTGCCGCGGCGTTCCGGCGGCAGGCCTGGAAGGCGCCGTCCAGCAGTTCGCCCAAACCCAGCGGCCGCAGCGGAATGACGCCGGGCTTTGGCGGAGGCGACCAGCCGCCTTGCTGGGGAAAGCCGGGGGAACCCCAGGGCTGGGCGGGTTGGCCGGGCTGGGCGGGCTGGCCGGGTTGGCCGGGTTGAGGAAACCCCGGAGCGGCCCACTGCTGGCCCCGCTGCTCCCAGGGGTTTCGGGGTGCTGCGGGGTGGCCCCACGGCTGGGACGACGGCGGGGGCACCGGCTGCTGCGGATTCGGCTGGCCGTAAGGAGGCTGCAGCGGGCCGGGAGAGGCTCCGGGAGGCGGCGGCGGACCGGTGCCTGCGTTCCGTCCGTCACTGGCAGCCTCGCCGCCACCTTGGTCGGCTGCGGCGTCGCGGCTGCCCTCGCCGTCGGCCTGCTCCGGCCGGGAGCCGTAAGGCTCATCCCGCTCCTGCGGGGATTTGCCGTTGTGATTGTCCTGACCCAAGGTGTGCCCCTAAAAGAGTTGTTTGCCCTGCTCCGACTATAGTTCCAGACGTCGCCCGGCGTCCCGCGGGGAAAGCACCGGAAACTCTGTCCTCTAGGATGGGAGGGTTATCGTCGGCTGTTGCCGTGTCTCAGGACATTCCGGACGCCTCGCATCCTCAACAGCTGGCAGGAAGCCCGGCGGAGTACCCGGGCAGCCGGAAGCCGGCAGGACAGGCACCGCAACGAAGAACCGCTTGAGCAGTCAACTGGGAACAGGGAGTTATGAAGGCACGCATATTGGTCGTGGACGACGACGAAGCACTGGCCGAGATGATCGGCATTGTGCTCCGCAACGACGGGTTCGACCCTGTCTTCTGCGCTGACGGTTCCAAGGCACTGGAGATCTTCCGCAATACCAAGCCCGACCTAATCCTGTTGGACCTCATGCTGCCCGGAATTGACGGGATCGAGGTGTGCCGGCAAATCCGCGGCGAGTCCGATGTTCCCATTGTCATGCTGACGGCAAAGTCCGACACCTCCGACGTCGTGCGCGGGCTGGAATCCGGAGCCGACGACTACGTCCCCAAGCCGTTCAAGCCCGCCGAGCTTGTGGCGCGGGTGCGCGCCCGGCTGCGTCCCGGCGACACCAAGTCTCCTGAGACCCTCAGCATTGGGGAAGTCTCCATCGACGTCGCCGGACATGTGGTCTCGCGCGGTGCCGATACCATTTCGCTGACCCCGCTGGAATTTGACCTGCTGGTGGCCCTGGCACGCAAACCCTGGCAGGTGTTCACCCGGGAAATGCTGCTGGAGCAGGTGTGGGGCTACCGCCATGCGGCGGATACCCGGCTGGTCAATGTCCATGTGCAGCGGCTCCGTTCCAAGATCGAGCGCGACCCCGAAGCACCCGAAATAGTTCTGACGGTGCGCGGTGTCGGTTACAAAGCGGGCCAGAGCTAGGCGCTCGCGGACTTCGGCCCTGACGGCCGAAGTCCTGCCTGCAACGGTGCGGACGTTCAAGCGGTTCCGCGACACCCTGCGCAGGGCAACATTTCAGCGGATCGCCCGCCGGTGGCGGCGGTCCCTGCTGTTCAAGACGGTGGTCTCCACGCTGCTGCTGGTCACGCTGGCCTGTGCCGGCGTTGGCGCGTTCTTATCCCACCAGATCGCGGACGCCCTTTACGAGGAGCGTCTGAGCCAGTTCCAGTCCGAGGCCACCGCCGGACTCAACTCGGCGAAGGAAAACTTCCGCACCACGGCGGCAACGGACCGTGAAGGAACCGAGCGGCTGGTCTCGAATACCCTTTCGCTGCTGGAAGGGCAGGGTGCCGACGCACGCCGGCTGTACCTGCTCACTCCCATGCCGGACCAGGAACAGAACCTGTTTGTCTCCCAGACCCTAGGCGAGGGCATCACTGCCGGCAGCATTCCTTCCGTCCTGAGCGAATCCGTCCGGAGCATCGACGTGAACAGCGACCAGGACACCATCCACTGGTCCCCGCTGGCCCTGGCCCACGGCGAACCGGGACTGGCATTCGGCACCAAGGTCACACTGCCGCCGGACAGCGCCGAATACGCGCTCTACCTCATCTATGACCTGTCCTCCATGCAGCAGACCCTGGACGACATCCACCGCATCCTGTGGATCGCCGGCGGGCTGCTGATGGTGATCATCGGCACCATCGCGTGGATCGTCGCGAAGGCCGGCGTCGGCGCTGTCAGCGATGCCGCAGCGGTTTCCGAGAAGCTGGCTGCCGGCGAGCTCCAGGAACGCATGGTGGTCAAGGGCGAGGACGACGTCGCACGCCTGGCGGCCTCCTTCAACCACATGGCGGCCACGCTGCAGGACCAGATCACCCAGCTTGCCCAGCTCTCACGCATGCAGCAGGTCTTCGTCTCCGATGTCTCCCACGAACTGCGCACCCCGCTGACCACCGTCCGCATGGCAGCCGAGGTGCTCTACGACGCTCGCGACGGGTTCGACCCGATCAGCCGCCGCTCCACGGAGCTGCTGTACCACCAGGTCGAGCGCTTCCAGGCGCTGCTCGCTGACCTGCTGGAAATCTCGAGGTTCGACGCCGGTGCGGCCACCCCCGATCTGGAACCCACCGACATCTTCGCCGTGGTCCGCGAGGTCATCGAAGCCACGGAACCGCTGGCCCTGAACATCGGTTCCACGGTCACCATCGTCTCGAAGGAAACCAGCTGCATGGTTGACGCGGACCCGCGGCGCATCGAGCGGATCCTTCGGAACCTTGTCGTTAATGCGCTGGAGCACGGCGAAGGGGAGCCGATAGAGATTGCCATCGGATCCAACATGGACGCCGTCGCAGTGGCCGTGCGGGATCACGGGATCGGCATGACCGAGGAGGAGGCGTCCCGCGTGTTTGACCGCTTCTGGCGAGCCGACCCGGCCCGGGCGCGAACCACCGGAGGCAGCGGTCTCGGGCTGTCGATCGCCGTAGAGGATGCGCTGCTGCACGGCGGCCTGCTCCAGGTCTGGGGGCGCCCGGGGGACGGCGCCTGCTTCCGGCTCACGCTGCCGCGCCGGCATGGGGTACCGTTCACGGATTCGCCCGTTCCTCTGTCCCCGTACGACGGCGCACCGGGTACCCGGGCATTGGCCGCCCCGGCACCACCACCAGTTGAGGAGAAGACCGATGCCAGCTAGCACGCACTCCGCCGCTGCGCGTCCGTTCTCCCGGCTGATTGTTATGGTTGCCGCTGTGCTGCTGGTGCTTTCCGGCTGTTCCTCCATTCCCACGACAGGTCCGGTGGGCACGGCGTCCGCCGACAGTGACGGGAACCTGGTCGTGGACAGCTTTGCCGTCGCGCCGCCCGGCCCCAGCGAAGACGGGGGAGAAACGCCGGGGGAGATTCTGCAGGGATTCATCACAGCGGGGACGGGTGCCGCCGACGATTACAGCGTGGCGCGGGAATTCCTGACGGACGCCGCAGCCGAAACCTGGATTCCCACCGACCGCGTGCTGATCTACGGCGCCGATCCGAACATCGTGCCGTCCCCCGAGGGTGACACCTATTCCATCCAGCTCGAAGTGGTTGGTTCGGTTGATAACCGCGGGATCCGGACGGACCGGGCCTCGGGCACCACCGAAACGCTGACCGCCAACCTGGAACAGGTGGACGGGCAGTGGCGAATCAGTGCCGTGCCCAACGGCATCATCGTCTCGGAGGTCAGTTTTTCGCTGCTGTTCCTCTCCCATAACCTCTACTTCTACTCGAGCGGCTTCGACTTCTGGGTTCCCGACACCCGCTGGTTCGCGCAGAAATCCGGGCTCGTGGCCAACGTGGTCAAAGCCATGCTCGAGGGACCGGCACCGTATCTGCAGGGAGCGGTGAGCAGTGCCTTTCCGGCCGGCACCGCACTGGCCCGGGATGCCGTGCCGGTGGTGTCCGGAGCGGCGACAGTCGATCTGTCCGCCGACGTCCTGCAGGATTCCAGTGACCTGAACCGGCAGCAAATGGCGCTGCAGCTGCATCAGAACCTGGTCAACCTCAACAATGTGAACTCGGTGAACATGACCGTCAACCAGCGTTCCGTGGATCTGGGGAAGGAAAGCAGCGCCCTCGTTGAAGCGGTGGCAGACCCCGAGGTGGGCGGGACGCAGATCGGCGCCTATCAGAACGAACTGGCCTACATTAAGGACGGACAGCCGCAACCGATCGAGGGGATTCCCAGTGTTGCCGAGCACGCGCCCCGAGACCCTGCCCTCTCACTGGACCTGGCGACCATCGCCTTCCTGAACGGAAACCGATCGTCCCTGTTCATGACCGGACCGAACCAGGAAGTCCGCAGAGTCGTGGAGGGCAGCTTGCTGACGGCCCCCAGCATTGATCCGGGGAAGTGGACGTGGACGGCTTCCCAAGCCGGCGGCGGCGCCACCATCCTGGCCCTGCCCCCGGGCGGCGGAGCCGAGGACGTCCTGTCCCTGCCCGTCCCGTGGCTGGCCGAGGTCAACGTTTCCGAGCTGCGGATCTCCCGCGACGGATCACGCGCCCTGCTGGTCACCAGCCACGGCGGCAGCAGCCAGGTGTTGGTGGCCGGTGTCGTGCGGGACGCCGCCGGCGTCCCGCGCACCTTGACGACCCCGCTGGAGCTGGCCGTCACGGGTGATCCGGGCTCCGGCATCCCGGAGACCCTTCCGGTGGACCGGGCCAAGTGGGTCACCGAAGACTCCATCGTCGTCGTCCAGACTTCGCAGGATGATCGGGTCACCCCGATCATCCTGGGGTTGGGTGCCAGGCCCGAGCCCCTGGCCGGACTTGCCGGCATTACCGGCCTGAGTGCCGGAAAGGGCGGGCAGGACATCTATGTCCAGACGCCCTTGGCGATGTTCAAGCGGATGGGTAACAGTTGGTATCAGGTCAGCGAGGGGCTGACCGATCCGGCGTTCCCCGGGTAGCACTACTCCTGGATTCGTCCTCCACTTCTCCTTGGCTTCTCCTGCACTCCTCCTGCACAGCGGGGGGTGTGGCGGATGTGCCGGGAAATTTGTCCACCGCCGGTCCGGATCCGCAGCCGGTGCGCCGGACGTTGGACATGCTGTCCGTATGCGCATGGTGGATCTCTCAGCGTCCGGACTGGGCAGGGCCGCGGACCGCTGCCGTTTGCAGCCCTTGCCCGCAGCCATGGGCGCAGCGGTGGCGGAGCTGGCAGCGGCGCTGCTGCCGACGTCGTGCGTTGTCTGCGGCGCGGCGGACTCTTCGCTGTGCCCCAGGTGCCGGCGGGCGGTCCGACGCAGCGGCACCCACCCCTGGTATGCCCAAGATGCCGCCGAGCTGCTCCCCGGTGCCGAAACGGACGGTGATTCGTCGGCGGACAGCGTGCTGCCGGTGCTGGCTGCCGGGCGGTACGCCGGCAGCCTCGCGCGAGTCGTCCTCGCCTATAAAAACCACGGGCACACGGACCTGGCCGCTGTCCTGCGTCCGATGCTGGCAGGCGTGCTTCATCAGGCCGCCGCCGACGCCGGCCGCCGCGGCCTCGTCCTGGTTCCGGTCCCGGGCACTCGGCGTGCGCTGCAGCGGCGGGGCTACAGCCCGCTGGGGTTGCTCCTTGGCTCTCTTCAGGCCAGTGGTCTCCTTCCGGCGCAGACCACTGTGAAGCCGCTTGTCCGGCTGTCAGGTGCGGGGCTGCGGAGTCGCCTGCATCCCGAAGCTTTGAGCGCCGCAGTTTCCGGGCGGGCCTCCAGCAGCCAGAAGAACCTCGGGCGGAGAGGGCGCCGGACCAATGTTTACGGAACTATGACGGCCGGGAATCCGGGCTCACTGGCCGGGATCCGCACCCTCGTGGTCGATGACGTGCTGACCACCGGCTCCACTATCGCCGAGGCCGCCCGCGCGCTGAGGGCGGCCGGAGCAAGGGTTGAAGGGGCCGCGGTGATAGCTGCAACAGCGGCTCCGGCAAGTGACGCAAATAACACCAAAGGAGGAGCCTAGTCCAAGCCGAACAGGTCAGGTAATCGGAATGTCCGAAGGTGAATAACGCTGTTGGGTGATCTAACGTGTTGGTATGGACAGCTTCAAGAAGAGGAGCTTTCCTGCGGCAGCGGTCGCAGAGGTTTTGGCAGCGGCCGTTGCTGTGTCACCGAAATCTATTGGAGGGCACCATGGAATTCATGATCAGCGGACGCAACGTTGCAGTATCCGACCGGTTCCGGGAGTATGCCGAGGAACGAATCGCCAAGGTGGAGAACCTTGGGAACAAGGTCCAGCGTGTAGACGCACGAATCACCAAGCAGCCCAACGTCCGTGAGGCCGACAGCTCTCTTACCGTGGAACTTACCGTTATCGGCAGAGGTCCGGTGGTACGGGCTGAAGCCACGTCCGGCGACAAGTTTGCAGCCTTTGATCTGGCCTACGCCAAACTCATTGAGCGCCTGCGCCGGGCAAGCGACCGCCGGAAAGTCCACCACGGCCGGCACACCCCGGTCGCCGTGCGGGTTGCTACCGCAGACCTGGATACGGTCAGCAGCGACGAACCCCTGTACGTGCAGATGGAGAACGCAGCAGCTGCGGCCGAATCGACGGTCGACGAATCCGATACCGCAGAACCCACAGATGACAGCCCAGTCCTGATCCGGCGCAAGGTTTTCCCGGGTGCCCCCATGAGCCTTGACGCCGCCGTGGACAACATGGAGTTGGTCGGCCACGACTTCTACCTGTTTGTGGATTCTGCTACCGGAGCCCCCTCCGTTGTCTACCGGCGGCGGGGCTGGACCTACGGTGTCATCACCTTGGACTCCCGCTGTGCCGAAGGCACCGAAGACCTGCGGGATGAAACGCGGGCCTACCGGCCTTCGGAAGGGGCAGCAAAGATCGCGTAGGTTCTCTCGTGGACTGCGGAGGTAGCCTGCACCGGCTGTGAACCGGTGCGAATAGGGACCGGTCAGCAGGCATCACGAGCGAAACCGTTGAGGTTATTGTGGAAGGCCTCCGGGCAGGGAAGAACTTGTTAGAAGTTCACCCGCCCGGGGGCCTTTCTGGTTTTCGGCTGCAGAACCTTCACCTCAGTGCGAAACCAGTCTCTTAGGGGCGGCGCCGCACTGGTTCCCACTCTCTGTTGCCCCTGTTGCCTGGTGGAGTCACGCCAGCCCCGGAGCGGAACATTGCGGGGGAACCTGTGCGACTGCCGGCCAGTAGTGCGATGGGGTCGACTGCGCGCAGGGTGCAGGAGCCGTGACCGACAGATGCAGTCGTGCTACGTGCACAGGTATCGGCTGTGGTGCGTGGGTAGTCCGTCGAAAAAGACAGGTATTTGTGGGTCCCCAAATCGTCCTGTTTGGGGTCGTTTTGGGCCTTTTCCGAGACGGAAATGTCAGTGCCGGGTGAAAGTCTGGAGTCATGGATCAGAACGGATCTTCGACCGGGACTCCCGGTGCCGATGGCACCGGCGATGAGGCTGCGGCGCGCACCCGGTTCGTCTATGTAGCCGACCCGGAGGGCGCCGGGTCGGAGGCTGGGAAGCCTGAGGTGGCAGGGCCCTGATCTTGCTGGCTTCCGCGATGGGTTTACCGGCTCTTTGGTTCTGCAGAACGTGGAGTCCCTGACCGAGGAGCAAACCGGGACGGTGTTGGCCCGGCTCAATCATTTGTCGCGGTGGGTGCAGGCGCAGCAGGCTCGGGTCCTGTCCCGGCTGCAGACCGTCTACGAGGACGAGACCCTGTCCGTTACCGGGTTGCGGGACGCGGAGATGGCGTTCAGTCTCGCTGCGGAGGAAGCCGCAACCATTCTGGGAGTGCCCACCGGTACCGGAAAGGCGTTGCTGAGTCAGGCCGGTGATCTCTGCACCAGGAACACGGCCACGCTGAAGGCGTTGGAGTCCGGACAGATCAGTTACGGGCATGTCGAGACTCTGGTGGAGCAGTGTATGGGAGTGGTGCCGGGCGAGCTGCCCGGGTTCGAGGCGGAGTTGCTGGGTCTGGCTGCGGGCCAGACCAGAACCCAGTTCCGGGTGAAGGCTCACCGGTTGCGGGAGCAGTACTATCCGGAGACCATTGTGCAGCGGCAGTTGACGGCGTTTGAGCAGCGGACGGTGTGGGTGCGGCCGGAGCCGGACGGGATGTCTTGGCTCTCGGCGTTACTGCCGGCCGAGAAAGCCCAGGCCATTTTTACTCAGCTCAGTGTTGCGGCCCGGGGTGAGCGGGCCGCCGGGGACACGCGCACGGTGGATCAGTTGCGCACGGATATCCTGACGGACTTGCTCGGCGGCCACGAGCATGAGTGCGGGGACGAGTGCAGAAACAGAAACGGTGGTGGCGGCCGCGGCAAAGGCGGCAGCGGCCGGAGGGGCGGAGACAGCGGCGGCACTGGTGCGGGTGCGAAGAGCAAGACGGGCAAAGGCCGCAGTAAGGGTTCCGGCTCCGGCAACAAGGCCAGCATCCAAGGTGAGGGGTCCGGTTCTGCTGCCGGCTCCGACTCCGATACCGGGGCCGGATCTGGGAAGGGGGCCGGGTCCTGCCGGATTGGCCACGGGCCCAGGGCTCGGACGGAGATCCTGGTGATGATCAACGCCGAAACCCTCTTCGGAGCCGATGACCAGCCGGCGGAACTGAACGGATACGGGCCGATCAGCCCGGAAACGGCCCGGCGGATGGCTCGGGAAGCGGCGAAATGGACACCGGTGGAACGCGACCCCGAAACCGAAGAAATCCTGCGGGTCGGCAAACGACGGAAGGTCCCCGACGGATTAAAGCGGGTCCTGCGGGTGCGGGACGGGACGTGCCGGTTCCCGGGGTGCCGGACCAATGCGGTGATTTCCGAGATTGACCACACCAAGCCCTGGGCTCAGGGCGGGCCGACGGATCATGACAATTTGGAGCATTTGTGCCGGCGGCATCACATGTTCAAAACCGAAGGGTTCTGGAAGGCCAGGCAGCCTCGTCCCGGGGTGATTGAGTGGACCTCACCGGGCGGCAGGTGTTACCGGACGGAACCGCAACTGAGCCTGTCCCGGGAAACCTGCGGCGTTGACGGCGGCCAGCGTCGGTCGGAGATATCGGCGGGACCAGACATCAAGGCGAATGGTGGCCAGGCGAATCGCGGAGGCAACGCAACGGGCGTTGATCCATCACCGGCCCATGATGCCGGCGGACCAAGTGCTCCAGACGATCCGGATGACTACGGCGACGATCCGCCGCCTTTCTGAGGGAGTCAAAGAGTACGGCCGGGAGTCAAAGAGTACGGCCGGAAGTCAAAGAGTACGGCAACCCTTTCGACCAGCAGCGACCAGCGGATCAGCAGAATGCGGCTCTCGCCCTGAGACGTTCGGCTGTGGCAGGGACGTCGGAGTCCCCGCGCCCATCTGCCGTGCGTGGCACGTGTCAGAGCGGGAGAGCCTCGGACCTAGGATGGGCACTATGGAACCAACCCTCACTGCCCGGCAGGCGCGGCTCACCGCGCTGGGCGCACAGGGCCTGGTCAAGGGGCGGCCCGCCACCGTCACTTCAAGATCGGTTGGCCGGGTCCTGAAACAGCTGCACCTCCTGCAGATTGATTCAGTGAACGTGCTCTCCCGGAGCCACTACCTGCCGCTGTTTTCCAGGCTGGGTCCGTACGATACTGCCGTTCCCGATAGGTTGGCCTCCAAGGCTCCGCGCCAGATGGTGGAGTACTGGGCACATGAAGCCAGCTACGTCCGCCCGGAGCTTTTCCCCGATCTGCGGACAGTCCAACGCCGTGTGTGGATGACAGCGCACTCACTTCCCACCGAGGTGAAGAACCGGCTGAGCGAACAGATCCTGGGGCTCCTGGCCGGCGGACCGCCACTCACCGCGAGGGAAATAGCCGACAGGCTGGGGGGCGGTGAGGTGAGGACCAAAGGCAACTGGGGATGGAACTGGAACGCCTCGAAGCGGGTGCTCGAAGACCTGTTTGCGTCAGGCCTGCTCAGCTCGGCCGGACGGACTCCGCAGTTTGAGCGTCTTTACGCTCCCACGGCTGCCGTGCACCCTGCGGGCCCTGCCGCTTTGGAGCCGTCCGATCCGCAGGAAGCAGTACTGCGTCTGACGGAACTGGCCGCACGCGCACACGGGGTGGCCACCGTCCGCTGCCTGGCAGATTACTTTCGGCTGCCCCAGCGGGAGACCGCGTCGGCGGCGGCCGTACTGGTCCGCACGGGGAAACTGCGCCGGGTGCGGGTCGCTGGCTGGCGTTCGCCTGCCTACCTGCACGCGGAAACGGTTATCCCGCGCCGCTCCTCGGCCCGTGCCCTCCTCAGCCCCTTCGACTCCATGGTGTTCGAACGGAAACGGCTGGAAGCGCTTTTCGGTTTCCGGTACCGCCTCGAAATTTACACTCCGCCCGCGGCGCGCCGGTACGGCTACTACGTTCTGCCGTTCCTGCTGGGGGAGGAATTTGCGGCACGGGTGGATCTCAAAGCTGACCGGTCAAACAAGGCCCTATTGGTCCAGGCCGCCCACCGCGAGGACGGCGCTCCGGCCCGCACAGCCGTTGAGCTTGCCGCGGAACTACGTATGATGGCAGATTGGCTGGGGCTCGACGACGTTATTGTAAAACCATCAGGTGATTTGGCGGAGGCATTAAAACTGGCAGTATGCCGGGAATAGATCCGCTGCGGGAACCCCTGCACACCACCAAACGTCTCTCACGTAGACTGGGGACGCCAGAATTAGGCAACACTAGATTGGGAGCAAATCAGTGGCATCACTACTCGAACGGGTTCTTCGTACAGGCGATAAGAAGACGCTGAAGACGCTGCGCAACTACGCCGATGCGATCAACGTGCTCGAGGACGAGTACAGGGGCATGAGCGACGCCGAACTTCGGGGCGAGACCGACCGCTTCAAGGAACGCTACGCCGACGGCGAGAGCCTGGACGATCTGCTCCCGGAGGCCTTCGCCGCAGTCCGTGAAGCTGCCGGCCGCACGCTGGGCATGCGCCACTTCGACGTCCAGATGATGGGCGGCGCGGCCCTGCACCTGGGCAACATCGCCGAGATGAAGACCGGTGAGGGCAAGACCCTCGTCGCCACCGCTCCCGCATACCTCAACGCGCTGACCGGGCGAGGCGTGCACATCGTGACGGTCAACGACTACCTGGCCGAGTACCAGTCGGACCTGATGGGCCGCGTCTTCCGCTTCCTGGGCATGACCAGTGGCTGCATCCTGTCGAACCAGGACCCCGCAGTCCGCCGAGAGCAGTACAACGCGGACATCACCTACGGAACCAACAACGAGTTCGGCTTCGACTACCTGCGCGACAACATGGCCTGGAGCGCCGCCGAACTGGTCCAGCGCGGCCACCACTTCGCCATCGTTGATGAAGTGGACTCCATCCTCATCGATGAGGCCCGGACCCCGCTCATTATCTCCGGAGCCGCAAGCGGCGACGTCAACCGCTGGTACACCGAGTTCTCGAAGGTAGTGCAGCGCCTGGTCCTGGACACCGACTACGAGGTGGACGAAAAGAAGCGCACCGTGGGCGTGCTGGAATCCGGCATTGAGAAGGTCGAGGACTACCTGGGCATTTCCAACCTGTACGAGTCGGCGAATACGCCCCTCATCGGTTTCCTGAACAACGCCATCAAGGCAAAGGAACTGTTTAAGCGGGACAAGGACTATGTGGTCCTCAACGGCGAAGTCATGATCGTTGACGAACACACCGGACGCATCCTCGCCGGACGCCGCTACAACGAGGGCATGCACCAGGCCATTGAGGCCAAAGAGGGCGTGACCATTAAGGCCGAGAACCAGACGCTGGCCACGGTGACGCTGCAGAACTACTTCCGGCTCTACGAAAAGCTCGCCGGCATGACCGGAACGGCTGAGACTGAAGCGGCCGAGTTCATGAGCACGTACAAGCTCGGAGTGGTGCCCATTCCCACCAACCGGCCGATGGCCCGGATCGACCAGCCGGACCTGATCTACAAGAACGAAATCGCCAAGTTCGACGCCGTCGTCCAGGACATTGCCGAGCGCCACGCCGCCGGCCAGCCGATCCTGGTGGGCACCACCAGCGTCGAAAAGAGCGAGTACCTCTCCAAGCAGCTGGCCAAGGCCGGCATCCGGCACGAGGTCCTTAACGCCAAGAACCACGCCCGTGAAGCTGCCATCGTGGCCCAGGCCGGACGCAAGGGCGCCGTCACCGTCGCCACCAACATGGCCGGCCGAGGCACTGACATCATGCTCGGCGGCAACGCCGAGTTCAATGCCATCTCCGAACTGGAACGACGGGGACTGGATCCGAGCGAGAACCCGGATGAGTACGAAGCCGCCTGGCCGGACGCCCTCGAAAAGGCACGCAAGGCCGTGGCCGCTGAACAGCAGGAAGTCATTGACCTTGGCGGCCTCTACGTGCTGGGCACCGAACGGCACGAGTCCCGCCGCATCGACAACCAGCTCCGCGGCCGTTCCGGCCGTCAGGGAGACCCGGGGGAGTCACGCTTCTACCTGTCGCTGACCGACGACCTCATGCGGCTGTTCAACTCAGGCGCCGCCGAGCGGATCATGAACAGCTCGTCCATGCCCGACGACGTCGCACTGGAATCCAAGCTCGTCTCGAAAGCCATCCAGAATGCCCAGGGGCAGGTCGAGGGCCGGAACGCCGAGCAGCGCAAGAACGTCCTGAAGTACGACGACGTCCTGAACCGCCAGCGCGAAGCCATCTACGGCGACCGCCGCCGGATCCTGGAAGGCGATGATCTGCAGGAGAAAATCGGCTTCTTCCTGGAGGACGTTGTCACGTCAATCGTCAACGAAGCCACTGCCGAGGGGCACGGGGACGACTGGGACTACGAGCAGCTGTGGACCAACCTCAAGACCCTGTACCCGGTGGGCCTGACCATTGACGAAGTGGTCGACGAAGCCGGAGGACGCGCCAAGGTCACCCGGGAATTCCTGCAGGAGGAAATCCTCTCCGACGCGAAGCTGGCCTATCAGGCACGGGAGGCCGCGCTGGGCGCTCCCGCCATGCGCGAACTGGAGCGCCGCGTAGTGCTCTCCGTGATCGGGCGCAAATGGCAGGAACACCTCTACGAGATGGACTATCTCAAGGAGGGTATTGGCCTGCGCGCCATGGCGCAGCGCGATCCCCTGGTGGAGTACCAGCGCGAAGGTTTTGTCATGTTCCAGACCATGACCGAAGCCATCCGCGAGGAGTCCATTGGCTACCTGTTCAACGCAGAAGTGAAGGTGAACCCGCCGGCCGCTGACGTTCCTCCGGCTCTTGCCGGTCTGAAGGACGGCCGCAGTGTGGTCGGCCAGCCGACCATCACGGCTGCTGGTCTTGAAGCACCGCAGCGTCCCGCGAGCCTGCAGTTCTCTGCACCCAACACCGAAGGCGGCGTGGAGACCCGGGTGGAGCGGGCTGCATCCGCCAAACCGGCGAAAGCCGGCGGCAAGACAGGCGCAGCCAAGACCGCGGGTTCTGCACCGGCTGCGGATGCCCAGGGTCGAAAGACGCCGAATGCGGCTCCGAAGAAGTCCAAGCGCCGCAAGTAACCGTGCTCCGCAGTAACGGGATCTAACCGATCTCCAGGGCCGTGACCTTCCAGAGTCCGCGCCGCAGCTCTATACGAAGAGCCGCGGCGCGGACTCTGCTTTGTTCGGCCGCTACGACCGATGCTTCGTAGATGCCTTCCGAGACGGGGCAGATTCGGCAGCAGCGGATCACGACCTGCCGGTGCAGGCGCACCGGCATCGTGCGCGTTCCCTGCCTGGCGGCTGCCCCGGTTCCAGCCCTGGACCCGGTCCCTCCTGCGGCACCCAGTTCCCTGCTGCGGACCAGATTGGCGCGCAGCTGCAGACGCTCGAAGCTCGGGGGATCGAGCCACCGGGCCATCTGCTGAAGCGGCCGGGTTCCGCCGAGTACTTCCAGCGCCGCTTGGGTGACGGACCGGGCTATGGCGTTCACCCGCGCGTCGTCCTCAGGGGTGCTGTGCCAGTGAGCCTGGTCCTGCGTCGCCGGGCTGGAATCGGCGGGTTTAGCCGCCTGCGGGGCGGGCTGCCGGGGGCGCAGCTTGACCGGTGGAGCTCCGGCCGGCGAATAGCCTGTAACCGGAATGCGGTGCACGGTGAGCGGACGCGGAGCCCCCGACGCGGTGGCCAGCTCGTCCGCTGCCTCTTGGACTGGAAATGTAATGACGGTGGTCATGGTGCTGTCCTTTCCTGGAAGTCCGCTGTGGAATGAGCGGCGGTACCGGAGGTATGACGAAGGCACGGTCGGTGAAACGCCGGGGCAAGGCGCACTGCAGCAGCAGTGCCGGTGCCCGGGTGCTGCGCGAGGTTGGAGACTTCGTTATTGGCGGGGCACTTCGGGCACTTCGGGCACCGCGAAGATCTGGCCGGGCAGAATCAGGTCCGGGTCAGCGCCAATAACGTCCCGGTTCCGTTCGTACCAGCGCGGCCAGTGGGCAGCGATTTCAGCGTCCGTGGCTAGAGGGCCAAGCTGTTCGGCGGCGAGGCTCCACAAGGAGTCTCCCGAGCGGACCACTGCCCGCCCGGATGCATCGGTGCGTCCGGGACGGATAAAAACGTTTGGCGTCACTTCCTGCGCCCGAGGCTTCCACTGCGGATTCGCCGGACTGTCAGTGGGTGACGGCTCCGCTGAGTTGCCGGCAACCGTTCCGGTGCCTGCCGGACCCAAGCCGCGTTCCGGCAGCACCAGTGTGGGGTTCCACTGGGGATGCACCGCGGCATCCAGCGGGTTTTGCAGCATGGAGACGCTCTGCCCCGGATTCGCAGGCAACGGATCGGCTGCCTGGGCGGCACCGGCGCCGGCCACGAGGTTCAGGCCGATGGCAGCGGCAGCGAGTCGCTTCATAAAGGCGGGAGCCAAGGCGCCGGCAGCTGCAGCGGCTGCCGCATGTCCGGCTTTCTGCAGCAGGGCGGATAGGACGGCCAGGACCAGCCCCAGACTCCACCAAAGGGCGATGAGAAGACCCGCCGCAGCGGCAGCGAAGCCCGCCAGCCCCTGCAGGGATGACACCGATCCCTGGAGGAGGCTTACCGAATCCGGCAGCGTCGCCAGCCCGGCCCACAGCAGGACGGCGGAGGCGGCGATTCCGGCACCCAGAACGAGGAGGTCCCGCAGCAGGTGTTTCATTCGGGTCCTCCTTCGTCTCGGGCGCCAGCCTTGTCCACGCGGCGTCTCCTTCATCCTGGGTATCTATCCACCTCGGCGGCCCGGTCCGCCGCTACCGATCGGTGGATTTCGCTGCCGGAAAGATGCAGTTTGATGCAGTTTGTTGCCGTTTGATAATGGATAACGCTGTTTGATGGCTTCTAGATCGTTTGGTGGGACTTGTCTACAGTGCGGTTGCCCCGGTGTCTAGGGTGATTTTGAGATTGTTTGCCTGGGCCCGTGGTAGTAGGTGCGGAGAGCAGCGGCTAGCCTGTGCACATGCGATGGGACGCCCTTTTTGCCGACATGGAGGCCCAAATGGCCTCTGCTCACCAGCTGGTGCAGGACGCTGAGGTTTCCGAGCGGCTTCGGACCGATTTTGCCGGCATGGACCTGGCGGGCCGGCTGCACAGCCAGACCGGACGGTACCTGAAGGTGGACGTCGGTCCATGCGGGGCCTTCGAAGGGGAACTCAGCCATGTGGGCCGCGGGTGGATCGGCTTGGACGGTGAACGGCGCTCGTCGGTCATTGCGCTTGACCACGTGGTGCTGATCGGCGGAATGGACCGCTTTTCCACAGTGGATGCACCAGCGGCACGGCTGGGGCTGGCGTCCGCGCTGCGGGGCCTGTCCCGTGACCGCGCGGCCGTGCAGGTGTACTTGGCAGGGCAGCCGCCCGCCTCTGCCCTGGATGGCAGCGTAGACCGGGTCGGAAAGGATTTTTTCGAACTGTCGCTGACTCCCCGCGGCGAACCTCGGCGGCAAGGCAACGTCCGCGGAGTCTTCACCGTCCCCCTGCGAGCGGTGGCGGCGGTCTGCTCGGCCGTCTAACGATTGGGCGCGGGCCGGCACGGGCAGCGCCCAGGCGGGAAATGTGCAGGAAATCGGCTCGGCAGGGGGCAGCGCCCTAGCAGGAAATAAGCGCGCCCAGGCGGGAAATAAGCAAGTCACGGGCAGCGCCCAGGCGGGAAACCAGCGGGGCTACTGCTCGGAGGCGGCCCTTTCGGATGCGTCGTCGCGCTGTACGGCAGCAGAGCGGCGATAGGCGTCGGCGATGAATTCCTCCAAGACACGGGATTCCACCCGCCACTGCCCCCGCCCGCCAATCTGGATGGCTGGGAGTTCCCCCGACCTCACCAGGGCGTATGTCTGTGACGAGGATATGTTCAACACCTCGCCGACATCGGCCAGTGTCAGGAACCGCTTCTCACCCACGTATCCACCTCAACATCCATCCACCCTATCCATCCGCCGGATCCATCCGACGCACTGTCGCATTCAGTCTCCCACTCCGGCAGCCGGACCGGCGAAGTTATCCACACTTTGAAGTTTCCGAAAAATCACCGTTTCCTTCCGCCGAATTGTGGTCAACAATGGCAGCGATTGCCCGTCCGGTGCCATGCAGCCCCGGACTCCGGTGTTACCAGGGGGAAAAATGAGTCTCACTACAACCGTGCAGCCGTCCGCACCGCGCCTGAAAAAACCGTCGTGGAAAGATCCGCGCCTGCTGCTCGGCATAATGCTGGTGCTGGCCTCCACCGCGGGCGTCGTTGCACTCGTGGGCTCCGCGGACCAAACCACTGAGGTGTTCGTCGTTGACGAGAACATTCCGGTGGGTTCATCGGTCAGCGCCCAGGATCTCGCCGTGGTTCCCGTCCGGCTGGGTGACGTCTCCGGTTCCTACCTGCCTGCGGCCGAGGGAATACCTGAAAACGCCGTGGCGTCGGGGCTGCTGCGGAAAGGCGAGCTGGTGGCCCGCACCGACCTCGGCACCGCGGATGACCTGGACCGGAAGCCGGTGGGACTGCGTGTCGACGACATTCTTCCGAGCGGAACCGAAGCGGGGTCGCGGGTTGACGTTTGGGTGGCGCTGCCGAATGAGCGCAACGGCTTCAAGGAACCACAGCAGATCCTTACCGCTGCCGAAATCTCAGAACTTACGGTCGACGAGTCGGTGCTGGGTGCCAGCCGGTCCACGCAGCTCCTGGTCCTGGTGGAGGACGACGACTTGGCCGGACTCCTTAGCGCCCAGTCGAACGGCGCCAAAATAGCCGTGGTCCTGAATCCAGGTGCAGGATCATGAATATTCCGGTCGTGACGGTGGGCAACGGTGTCACCAACCTGGTCGGGGACCTGGAGCGACTTCACGGGCCGGTCACTGTGGTCCGCCGCTGCGCCGAGCTGTCAGAACTGATCGCAGCTTGCCAGAGCGGCATCGCCCGGGCGGCGATCGTGGCCGACGACGCCGGCGAGGTCACCGCCGCCCTTGCCGAGCGTCTTGCCGCCACCGGCGTGGCCCTGCTCGTGCTGGCGGATGAGGAAGGCTCCCAACAGCGCCTCGATGCGCTGAGCATCGCCCACGCTCCCCGCGGATCCGCCGCCGAACTGCTCTCGGACCTGGTGTCAGACGCAGTGGGCCGGATGGACGGCCGCAGTGCCTCCACGCTGCTGGCCGATCCCTCGGCAGCACTGCGCACCTGGTCGCTCGATGCCGCCGGAGCCCCCGACCGCGGAGCGGGGCGGGGCGACTCTGCCGCCGGCAGGACCAACGCCAGGACCGACGGCGGAGAGGACGGCGACCGGGGACAGGAGTCCGGGGATGACATCCGGGCTGCGGGAACCGTTGTCGCAGTCTGGGGGCCGACGGGCGCGCCGGGACGAACGACGGTGGCCGTGAACTTTGCAGCGGAAGCCGCAGCGGACGGAAAGACAGTGCTGCTGGTTGACGCCGACACCTATGGATCCTCCGTCGCCGCGAGCCTGGGGCTGCTGGACGAATCCGCAGGCGTGGCCCAGGCCTGCCGGCTGGCCGACCAGGGCCTGCTCGACCCGCAGTCACTGCTCCGCAGCACGCTTAGCGTGTCGCTGAAAGGGCAGCGGCTCTTGGTGCTCACCGGGATCACGCGCTCGGACCGCTGGATCGAGTTGCGACCCACCGCCTTGGGCCTGGTCCTGGAGCAGGCACGCAAGGTGGCCGACCTGATCGTCATAGATTGCGGATTCAGCTTGGAAGCCGATGAGGAGTTGAGCTTCGACACCCTGGCGCCGCGCCGGAACGGCGCCACGCTGCGGGCCCTGGAACTGGCCGATACCGTGTATGCCGTCGGGGCGGCAGACTCGGTGGGCGTTCCACGACTGGTCCGGGCGCTCGCCGAATTGGAAGCGGCAGTACCGGGCTCGGCACCCAAGGTGGTGCTGAACAAGGTCCGTTCCGCCGCCGTCGGGCGCTCCCCGGAGCGGCAGCTGAGTGATGCCTGGGAGAGGTTCGGACCCGGAATACCGGTTACCGCGTTCCTGCCCGCTGACTTCTCCACCGTGGACGCCGCACTGCTTGCGGGTTCCGCACTGCTGGAAACGGCGCCGTCCTCGCCCCTTCGGCACGCAATCGCTGCGCTCGCCAACGTCAGGGTGTCCTCCCGGCGCCGTTCCAAGCGGGTGATGTCCGCTGCAAAGTGACCTTTTCATTCTTGCGGGATAGGCTCGAGTGAGGCCAACCGCAAAGAAGCGGGAGGTAAGAAGGCTATAACGGAGGCGTATTACATGTCGTCTGGATCCCGTATTCCGGATCTATCAGGTACCGACGATTCCCTGGACGAATTCACAGGGAACTACTACGAGCATCTGGCAGGGGAAGACGCAGACGGATATCCGCGCTCAACCCTGCGCGAAAGGGCCGAACGTCACCGTGCGTTGGGGTCGCTGCGGCCCGAGGGCCAGGCCTCCGTATCCGTCTTCGATCAGGGCGATGCCAGCGTAGTCCTGATCGTCACCGACGACATGCCGTTCCTGGTGGATTCCGTGACAGCGGAAATTGTCCGGCAAAATGCCGCGATCCGGCTCGTTGTGCATCCCACCTTCCTGGTCAGCCGCGACCGGGAAAGCGGAGAACTGCAGGCCGTGCACCGCGTGCCGGCTGCCGCCGGGGTCTCCAGCGGCGACACCGCGGCACTGCCGAATCTGTCAGCCCTGCTGGGGCGGCAGGATGAAACCACCCGCATCGAGTCCTGGATTTCCGTTGAGATCGGACGCCTCCCCGACGAAACACGGCGGGATGAGCTCACCGAAGGGCTGCGCAAGGTCCTTGAGGATGTGCGGCTGGCAGTTACGGACTGGCCCGCCATGCGCGCCAAGGTCCACGAGGTTTCCCGTTCCCTCGGCGAGGCCGCGAACGCCGGCGACATCCCCGACCTGCAGCAGGCCCGCGAACTGCTGTCCTGGTTGGACAACGGCAACTTCACCTTTCTGGGCTACCGCGAATACGACCTCATTAACGAAAACGGCGAGGACGTCCTGCGCGTCAGCGAAGACAAGGGACTGGGACTGCTGAGCCGTGCCTCCGTGGCCGGCCGGGTCCAGCACCTGACCAGCGCAGGCAGGGCGAAGGCCCGCGAAAAGCGCGCACTGGTCATCACCAAGGCCAACTCCCGCTCCACCGTTCACCGAGCGGCGTACCTTGACTACATCGGCATCAAGAGCTTCGACGCGCAGGGCAACGTGAACGGTGAGCGCCGGTTCATCGGGCTCTTCTCCACCGGTGCCTACACCGGTTCGGTGCGCAACGTGCCGATCGTCCGGGACAAAATCCGCGACGTCATGCGCCGGGCGGGTTTCCCCGCCGATTCACACTCCGGCAAGGACCTGCTCTCCATCCTGGAAACCTATCCGCGGGATGAGCTGTTCCAGATTGACGTGGACGCCCTGCTGGAGACTGCCCGGAGCATTCTCCGCCTGCAGGAGCGCCGCCGCACCCGGCTGTTCCTCCGCCCCGACGTGTACGGCCGCTTCATGTCTGCACTGGTCTTCCTGCCGCGGGACCGGTACAACACATCGGTGCGGCTGCGCATCCAGGACGAGCTGCGGTCGAGCTTCAATGCCGAATCGATTGATTTCGAGGCGCGGCTGACCGAGTCGGCCCTGGCCCGGATCTTCTTCCGGATCCGGCTGCCCCGCGGCGCCGAAATCGAGGAGCTGGATGCCGGCGCGCTGGAGCAGCGCCTGGTCCAGGCGGCCCGCTCCTGGAGCGAAGGCATCGGCGAAGTCCTGCGCTCCAAGTTCAACCGGGAGCAGGCCGGAAAACTCTCGGCCCTGTGGGCTGAAGCTTTCCCCGCCGATTACCGCGTCAGCTACGAGGTTGAAGATGCCCTCGAGGACATCGCCCGCTTCGAAGCCCGCGTCTCGGCTCCGGACTCTGCCCCCGAACTTTTCGTCTACGTGCCGGAAGCGTCCCGCCGCAGCGGCGGCGAAGACGCGCGGCTGAAGCTGTACCTGCTGCAGCCGCGCTCCCTGACCCAGATCCTGCCCATCCTGCACAACCTCGGCCTGGAAGTTCTCGACGAGCGTCCCTTTGAAATCAGCAGGGCAGACGGCACCTCGTTCTACCTGTACGACCTGGGGCTGAAGTACCCGGCCGGCATGGACCCGGTGAAGACGGGCTCACTGTTGGCCGAGGCGTTCCGCGCCGGCACCTCCGGCGCCAGCGAATCCGACTACTTCGACCGGCTCATCCTGGAGCTGGGACTTTCCTGGCGCCAGGTGGTCATCCTGCGCAGCTACGCCAAGTACATGCGCCAGCTGGGCAACACCAACTCCTACGGGTTTGTTGCCGGCACGCTCCGGCGCAACCCGGACGTGGCGCGCGCCCTGGTGGGCCTGTTCGAGTCCCGTTTCAACCCCGACCTGTCGGAGGAGGAGCGCAACGCCGCGGAAGAGAAAGCCCGGGAGGCCCTCGAAACCGGTTTGGAGCAGGTACCCACGCTCGACGCCGACCGGGTGCTGCGGACCGTCGCGAACCTGATCAACGCCACCCTGCGCACCAACTTCTACCAGGAAAAGCCGTACGTCAGCTTCAAACTGAACACCGCGGCCATCGAGGGCGCGCCGTTCCCGCGGCCCAAATACGAAATCTGGGTTTACTCCCCGCGGGTGGAAGGCGTGCACCTGCGCTTCGGCGAGGTCGCACGCGGCGGTCTGCGCTGGTCCGACCGCCGAGAGGACTTCCGCACCGAAATCCTCGGCCTGGTCAAGGCACAGACGGTGAAGAACGCCGTCATCGTGCCCACCGGGGCCAAGGGCGGCTTCTACGCCAAGCAGCTGCCCGATCCCGCCGCGGACCGTGCCGCCTGGATGGAAGAGGGCAAGGCAAGCTACCGCACCTTCATCCGCGCACTGCTGGACATCACCGACAACCTGGTGCTGTCCGACGACGGCGAGGAGCAGCTGGTGCCGCCGCAGCGCGTCGTGCGCCACGACGGCGATGACAGCTACCTGGTGGTTGCTGCGGACAAGGGAACGGCCTCCTTCTCCGACATTGCCAACGAGCTGTCGGCTGAATACAACTTCTGGCTTGGTGACGCCTTCGCCTCCGGCGGCTCCGTGGGCTATGACCACAAGGCCATGGGCATCACCGCCCGCGGCGCTTGGGAATCGGTCAAGCGCCACTTCAGCGAGCTGGGCGTGGACACGCAGTCCGAGTCCTTCACGGCCGTCGGCGTGGGCGACATGAGCGGAGACGTGTTCGGCAACGGCATGCTCCTTTCCGAGCACACCAAGCTGGTGGCGGCCTTCGACCACCGGCACATCTTCCTGGACCCGAACCCGGATCCGGCCCTCTCCCATGCGGAGCGGCGCCGGCTGTTCGAACTGCCCCGGTCCTCCTGGGCCGACTACGACGCCTCGCTGATCAGCACCGGCGGCGGAGTCTATCCGCGCCAGGCCAAGAGCATTCCGCTGAGCCCGGAGGTCCGCGAGGTCCTGGGCCTGGACAAATCCGTAACCAAGATGAGCCCGCCGGATCTGCTGCGGGCCATCCTCAAGGCACCGGCCGATTTGCTCTACAACGGCGGCATCGGCACCTATGTGAAGGCCTCCACGGAGACCAACACCGAGGTGGGGGACAAGGCCAATGACGCGATCCGCGTGGACGGCTGCGACCTGCGGGTCAAGGTGATCGGCGAGGGCGGAAACCTGGGCATGACCCAGCGCGGACGCATCGAGGCTGCCCGGGCCGGCGTCATCCTCAACACCGACGCCATCGACAACTCGGCCGGCGTTGACTGCTCCGACCACGAGGTCAACATCAAGATCTTCGTGGACCGGATGGTTGCTGCCGGGCGCCTCGATCCGGCTGAGCGCGCCGAATTCCTGCACTCCATGACCGATGAGGTTGGCCGCCTGGTCCTGCAGGACAACAAGGACCAGAACATGCTCCTGCTCAACGACCGCCGGCACGTGATCGAGTGGAGCCCCAGCTTTGAGCGGCTGATGGACTGGCTTGAAAAGCACGCCGACCTGAACCGCGAGCTCGAGGCGCTGCCGACCAACGCCGAGCTCCGCTCCCGGGTGGCAGCGGGCGAGGGCCTCACCTCGCCGGAACTGTCGGTGCTGGCCGCCTACGCCAAGATCGAACTGACCAAGGCGCTGACCAACTCCGACCTGGCCGATGATCCCTACTTCAGCGGCACCCTGCGCCGGTACTTCCCGAAGCAGATGGTGGAGCGGTTCGCCGACCAGCTCGACACCCATCCGCTGCGCCGGGAAATCATCTCCACGATGGTGGCGAACGACATCATCAACATCGGTGGAATTACCTTCGCGTTCCGCGTGATCGAGGAAACGTCCGCCACCGAGTCCATGGTGGCGCGTGCGTTCACCGCCCTGCGCGAGATCTACGAGATCGACGGCGCGGTGCAGGCCCTGAACGACCTGCCGGCAAGCTTCCCCACGGAACACTGGACGACCATCCACCTCGACATGCGCCGCCTGCTGGACCGCGCCGTGCGCTGGTTCGTCAACCATGTGGGGCGCGGCAGCTCCATCGAGGAGGACATCGAAGCGTTCAAGCCGATCATCGGTCCGCTGCGGGAGAACCTGCTGGATTATCTGCAGGGAGCGGACCAGGAACGGTACCGCACCGAGCTGGAACGCTCGCGCGAGTGGCAGGTTCCCGAAGAGCTCTGCGTCTACTGGGCCGAGCTGTTCGAGAGCTTCGGCCTGCTGGACGTCGCCCTCCTGGCCTCGAAGCGGGTGGACGAACCGGCGGCAGACGTTGCCGGTGTGTACTTTGCCCTCTACGAGCGGTTCGGCATTGACGACCTGCTGGAACGGATCACGAAGCTGCCGCGCGGCGACCGCTGGCAGGCCCTCGCACGGGCAGCCCTGCGTGATGACCTCTACTCCACCGTGGCCGACATGACGGTGGCAGCGCTGAAGGCCACGGTCGGACAGGCGGGGGAGGACCCGCTGAAGCGGGTTGAACTGTGGGAAGACCAGAACGCCGACAATTTGGAACGCGCCCGGGTGATGTTCGAAGATGTCAACAAGCTCGAGCACGACGACATGGCTTCCCTCTCGGTTGCCCTGCGCCTGCTGCGCTCCATCGTTCGACGCTAGAAACAACAAGAAAAAGAGACAGTGGCCATATTTACCGATCCCATCAAGGACCATGCCGATTTCGGACCGGGGGATGCGGAGTGGCTGCACCTTTTGGTCGGCGACTGGCAGCTGGTCGCCGACCTGGCCTTCGCCGACCTGGCGCTTTGGTTTCCGCTGCCCGACGGCAGCTACGTGGCGCTGGCGCACGCCCGCCCCTCGACGTCGCACACTGTTTTCCACAGTGACTTCGTCGGGGAGCGGATCCGTGCGGACCTTCAGCCGCTGGTGGACAAGGCCTGGGCCAGCCAGGTCATCGAACGCTCCAGCGAAACCAACTGGACGACTGACACGGCCATGCGGGTGGAGGCCATTCCCTTCGTCCGCAACGGCCGCACCCTGGCCGTGGTGACCAGCCACATGGACCTCTCCTCCTCCCGCATGCCATCGCGCCTGGAGCTGACCTACCGCCAATGCGCCTACGACCTGCTGCGGATGGGAACCTTGGGCCTGTGGCCGGATTTCGCCACGCCCACCGGGTCGCGCCGGGGTGCGCCGCGCGTCGGCGACGGGCTCATCCGCATGGATGCCGACGGCGTCGTGCAGTATGCCTCTCCCAACGGGGTTTCCGCCTTCCGGCGACTGGGGGACATGGAAAGCCTCGAAGGACGTTCCCTCGCGGAAATTACGACGGCGCTGCTCAAGGACCGGCGGATGGTGGATGAAACGCTGCCGCTGGTCGTGACCGGGCGGATGCCGTGGCGCACCGAGATCGAGTCGCGCGGGGTCAGCCTGTCCCTGCGGGCCATACCGCTGCGGGACGAGAAGGAACGCTTCGGCGCCCTGGTGCTGTGCCGGGATGTTTCCGAGCTTCGGCGCCGGGAAATGGAGCTGGTGTCCAAGGACGCCACGATCCGCGAAATCCACCACCGGGTGAAGAACAACCTGCAGACCGTCGCTGCGCTGCTGCGGATGCAGTCCCGCCGGATGGAGAGCGAGGAGGGCAAGCAGGGGCTGGACCAGGCCATGCGCCGCGTCGCCACGATTGCCCTGGTCCACGAAACGCTCTCCCAGGGCCTGACCCAGAACGTGAATTTCGATGACCTGATCGACCGGCAGTTCCGTCTGGCGGCCGAGGTCGCCTCGCCCACCCAGCAGGTGAGCACGGAGAAGGAGGGGTCCTTCGGGGAGCTTCCCAGTGACTTCGCCACGCCGCTGGCACTGGTGATCAATGAACTGGTGACTAACGCCGTCGAGCACGGACTTTCGGACCGCAAGGGCACGGTTTGGCTCAGTGCCGCCCGCCAAATGGGGCCCGACGCCGAGGAGATCCTCACGGTAACCGTGGCCGACGACGGCGTGGGGCTGCCGCCGGGGCCGCGCCGGGAAGGACTCGGACTCCAGATCGTGCGCACTTTGGTGCAGAGCGAACTGGACGGCACCATCGACTGGTCTTCGCGGCCGGGCGGCGGCACCGAGGTGCGCATCGAGATGGGTCTCGACGCCGAATCGCGCAAGAGCTGACCGGGGGTAACACTGCGTCTATTAAACGCAGCGCCGGTTGAACACTGCGCCTGTTAAACACCGTGCCGGTTGAACGCTGCGCCTGTTAAATACCGTGTCGGTTAAACACCAAGGGCCGCTGCCCTGGGCAGCGGCCCTTCGAAGTCTCTCGGACCTGGGTCCGCAGTTAGTGCGTCAGTTAGGACGCGCGTCGTGCACGAGCGGCACGGCGCTTGAGGGCGCGGCGTTCGTCTTCACTCATACCGCCCCAGACGCCAGCGTCCTGGCCGGTTTCGATAGCCCACTGGAGGCAGGTATCCATGACCGGGCATCGGCGGCACACACTTTTGGCTTCTTCGATCTGAAGAAGAGCCGGGCCGGTGTTGCCCACAGGAAAGAACAGCTCCGGATCCTTATCCAGACACGCTGCGCGGCTCCGCCAATCCATGCTAATCACAATCTCCTCTAGATAGTTGACTCCCACGTGTTTGTGAAAACATTCACGAGCAACTGCAAACGAAAGGGGCCAGTTCAGGCCCCTGATTTCCCCAACTACTAGGATTCCACGATACGGAAACTCAGACAAGGGTTAGTTCGCTCTTACTTTCCGCCAAACCATGAGGGATGCGTCACAGCGTTCCGGGTGGGGGGCCGGAGACGTGGGCGTCCTCCGACTATCTCCGGTAGTGTGCCAGTGTGTCAAGACCCAATGAGCCGCACCCGGGCGCCGGTCATCCGGTGTCCCGTCCGCCGGCAGTTCTCATCATCTCCGCCGTCCTGGTCCTGGAAGCCCTCGTGCTGCTGGGCATCGCCGGCTGGTTCGTTTACAACCTCTTCACTGCCACCCCTGCTTCCATGGGCGGGGCCGTCTTCACCACGGTCCTGATCGCGGCAGCCGGTATCTGGCTGCTGGCCCTCGGGCACTTCTTCTTCCGCGGATACCGCTGGACCCGTGCCGGTGCGCTGGTCTTCCAGCTCTTCGCCGTCGTGATCGCCGTGCCCACCCTCCAGGGCGGGGTCATCCTCACCGGGCTGCTGCTGTTGCTGCCGGCAGCAACAGTGTTGCTGCTGCTGTTTACGCGACCCGTGCTCGAACACACCAGCAAAGTGTCCGGAGACCCCAAGGCGTTCTAGCCGGAACACCCCCGTGCGGGACATCCCCGTGCGGAAGATCCCGGTGCGGTGCAGACGCGGTTCCGCTGTCGGATCAGCCACACACTTCTGCTTCGCAAACCCCTTCCAGCGGCTCCTTCCGTGAGCCCCGCGAGCCGTGATCGCCAGACCGGAAGCCCGACCGGGAAGCGCGCCCGGACGCTCGGGGGAGCGTCAGGACGGCGGATTCGGCACCGCAGGCGGCCGTTCCTTAAACTATGTGGCAGCGGGTTCGCGGAGGGACCGGCCGCGGCGGCCGCCATCCGGAGCTCCCATGGTTGGGGGGGTAGAGTCTATGGCTGAAATACCTGTACCAATGAGAGGTTTTTGTGTCGCAGCAACAAACGGATACCCACGGGCACTCCGCCGACAGCACACCTCCAGTGGCACCACAATCCAGTTACCGCCCGGAAGTACAGGGTCTGAGGGCCCTAGCCGTACTGATGGTCGTGACCTACCACATCTGGTTTGGCCGGGTTTCGGGCGGGGTGGACGTCTTCCTCCTGATCTCCGCCTTCCTGCTGACGCTGTCGTTTGTCCGCAAGGTGGAAGCCGGCCGGGCACTGGACCTTGGGCGCTACTGGTTGCGCCAATTCAAGCGCCTGCTGCCGCCGGTCGCGGTAGTCCTGATCGGAACACTGACCGCCACGGCACTGTTCGTTCCGCAGAGCCGATGGACGGACATCCTCTCGCAGAGCTGGTCCTCGCTCCTGTACTTCCAGAACTGGGTCCTGGCCGCCGAATCCGTGGACTATTACGCCGCCGACCACAGCACGGCCAGCCCCCTGCAGCACTTTTGGTCGCTGTCGATTCAGGGCCAGGTTTTCCTTCTCTGGCCGTTGCTGTTCGCCGCATCGGCGTTCCTGGCGAGAACCTGCCGGATCCGCTTCCGCCGCGTCGTGCTGGCGGTCTTCGGCGGCGTATTTATTGCCTCCCTGAGCTTTTCCATACTGGAGACCTACGGAAACCAGGCGCACGCTTACTTTGATACCCGCACCCGGCTGTGGGAATTTGCCCTCGGCACCCTGCTTGCCCTCGCGCTGCCGTACCTGAAGCTGCCCCGCGGCCTTCGGGTTGCCGCCGGCTGGCTGGGGCTCGCCGCCATGCTCAGTGTCGGGTTCCTGCTGGACGTGCAGGGCCAGTTCCCCGGATATGTGGCTCTCTGCCCGCTCCTGGCCGCAGCCCTGGTGATCCTTGCCGGCCAGACGGGCAGCCGTATTGGTGCCGACCGCCTGCTGTCGTGGAAGCCGCTGATGCGTCTGGGCGACATGTCCTACGCCCTCTACCTGTGGCACTGGCCGGTCCTTGTGATCTACCTGATCTGGCGCGGTCGCCAGGAAGTGGGCCCGCTGGGAGGAACGGCAATCATCGGCCTGTCACTCATTCTGGCCTACCTCACAACCAAGCTTGTCGAGCGTCCTCTGCGGTCCTCGGACTGGGTCAACCGCACTTCCCTCCGCGCCGTCGGAGTCATAGCGGTGTGCCTCGCCGTAGTTGCGGCTCCACTCGCCGGATGGCAGCAGGGCCTGCGGCTGCAGGCCGAGCACCTGGCCGAGCAGGCAATCAAGGAAAACCCGGGAGCGCGCGTGCTGCTGGCTGATTTCGACGATGTCAGCAGCGGAGAAGCACAGCCGATTCCGGCCCCCAGCATGATGAACCAGGAGTGGGGCGGGCTTCCGGGCGACTGCACGGAATACGGCGACGGACCAACGGACCCGTTGCTCGCTAAACGCTGCATGAGCACCGAACCCGTCACGGATCCGGAGAAGACCATCCTGGTGGTGGGCGACTCGCACACCGAACAGTGGCTGGGGGCCATCGAACCGATGGCAGAGAATCACGACTACCGGGTGGTTGCCCTGCTGTTGGGCGGATGCTCCTTCGGCGCGTATTCGGAAAGCCGCGGACCGGCATGCAACGATTTCAACAGCGCAGTGCTGGACTACGCGTTGGAGCTGAAGCCGGATGCCGTCGTCGCCATGGCGACAGCGGCCCAGTCTGCGGACGCCGCCGATCTGCCCGTCGCCGGTCTCCCGGAGGCCTCCGAACTGCTCCGGCAGGAAGGTATCCCGGTGGTGGGCGTCCGGGACAACCCGCGCTATGACTTTGATGTGCTTGAGTGCGCGGAAACGCACGGTGCCGTGTCGGCCGAGTGCTCCGCAGAGGTGTCGGAGAAGCTCTCGAATCCCGGCACAGTGGTCTCCTACTTCGACTCCCTGCCCGGGGTGGAGCTGGTGGACATGACCGACATGATCTGCCCCGGCGGAAACTGCGTGCCCCTCGTCGGCAATGTGTACGTGTATATGGACAGCAACCACCTCACGACCACTTACACATCGTCGATGGCCGATGAATTCGACCGCAGGTTCCATGCAGCCCTCGGCTGGTAGCAGCCGGGACGTTCACGGAAAATGTGCCCCCCACTGGAATGTCAGATAACCTAGACCGTCGGGTACGTGCCCGGATAGGCCGTACCGAAACAAACAGGAGAACCAAGTGAACGTTGACCTCGTCGTCGTTGGGTCGGGCTTTTTTGGCCTGACTGTAGCCGAGCGGGCTGCCAAGGAACTGGGCCTGAAGGTCGCAGTGCTGGACCGCCGCCATCACATTGGCGGCAACGCCTACAGTGAGAATGAACCCCAGACAGGCATTGAAGTGCACCGCTACGGTGCGCACCTGTTCCACACCTCCAACGAGCGGGTTTGGGAGTACGTCAACCGCTTCACCGAGTTCACCAACTACGTGCACAAGGTTTACACCAGCCACAAGGGCGAGGTGTATCCGATGCCCATCAACATGGGAACTATCAACCAGTTCTTCCGCTCCTCCATGGGCCCGGCAGAAGCGCGCGCCCTGATCCAGGAGCAGGCCGGGGAACTGGCAGGCACTGATCCGGCCAACCTCAACGACAAGGGAATCCAGCTGATCGGCCGGCCCCTGTACGAGGCGTTCATCAAGCACTACACCGGCAAGCAGTGGCAGACGGATCCCAAGGACCTGCCGGCGGAGATCATTTCCCGACTGCCCGTCCGGTACACCTATGACAACCGGTACTTCAACGACACCTATGAGGGCCTGCCCAAGGACGGGTACACCGCGTGGATTGAGCGGATGGCCGACCACCCGAACATCCAGGTGCACCTGAAGACCGATTTCTTCGACGAAGGCCACGAGTTCTCCCGGAATTCCACGCTGGGACAGGTGCCGGTGGTCTACACCGGCGCCGTGGACCGCTACTTCGATTACGCCGAAGGCAACCTGTCCTGGCGGACCATCGACCTCAAGGAAGAGGTCCTGCCCGTCGAGGACTTCCAGGGCACCTCCGTCATGAACTACCCGGACGAAGACGTTCCCTACACCCGGATCCACGAGTTCCGCCACTTCCACCCGGAACGGAACTACACCAAGGACGCAACGGTCATCATGCGCGAGTACTCCCGTTTCGCGGAGAAGGGCGATGAGCCGTACTACCCCGTGAACACCGCGGAAGACCGCGCAAAGCTGCTCGCCTACCGGGACCTGGCCAAGGGCGAAAAGTCGGTGCTGTTCGGCGGCCGCCTCGGAACCTACAAGTACCTTGACATGCACATGGCAATCGGATCGGCATTGTCGATGTACGACAACAAGATCAAGCCCCACTTCACCGGCGGGGCAAAGCTTGAAAGCGGAGGAGTGGACGCATGAGCCATCCGACAACCGAATCGAAGCCCGGCGCAGCCAAGGAAGCGGCCAAGGCGGCAGCCGGGGAATCAACCCAGTGGCACACGCTGCAGCGGATCATTTTCCCCGACCAGAGCCAGATGGATACCGCCCTGCTGTACGTGGACAGCGGCTCCGCAATGGGTGCTCAGTTCAACACCATGGACGGCTCCATGATGAAGTCGACCTCGACGAAGAACACCGAGGCGATCGCAGTCAGCGGCGAGGTGCATGTCGAGGATTTCCTCTCCCGCACCTCCACGATTTCCCGGCCCGGACAGCGGCTGTCCTTCGGCACCTACTTCAACGCCTTTCCGGCAAGCTACTGGCGCCGCTGGACGGACGTTGAAAGCGTCAGGCTGCATGTGCAAACCAAGGGTGCCGGCGCCATCAGCGTCTACAAGTCGAATGCCCGCGGTTCGCTGCAGCACGTCGAAACCCGGCGGGTGAGCGGCGACGCCGAGACAAACATCGACCTCACGCTCAAGCCGTTCGGCGACGGCGGCTGGTACTGGTTTGACCTGGTGTCCGGCTCCGAGCCCATGGCCCTGGTCAACGCCGACTGGCGCGCGCCGGGCGAAGCCAAAAAGCCCGGCTCGATCACGCTCGAAATCACGACGCTGAACAAGAACGAGTTCTGCCTCAACAACCTGAAGATCCTGGCCGAGAACCCGGAAGCGCTGGAAAACGTCGCCGAAGTGCTGATCGTTGACCAGGGCACCAAGAAGCTCGTTGACGCCGAGGGCTTCGAAGAAGCCAAGGCTGCGCTGGGCGGCAAGCTCCGGATGATCCATCAGGGCAACCTGGGCGGATCCGGCGGATTTGCCCGCGGCATGTACGAAGCGGTGGAAAACGGCAGCGACTACGCCCTGCTGCTCGACGACGACATCGTCATGGAGCCGGAGAGCATCACCCGCATGCTCACCTTCGCGGACCACTGCAAGACCCCGACCATCGTGGGCGCGCACATGTTCGACCTCTACAACCGGTCGGTCCTGCACACCTTCGGCGAGACGGTGAACCTGTTCCGCTTCCAGCCCGACCATCCCTTCAAGGAACAGGTCCTGGGCCACGACTTTGCCCGCACAAACCTGCGCACCACCTCATGGATGCACCGGCGGGTGGACGTGGACTACAACGGCTGGTGGATGTGCATGATCCCCACCGAGGTCATCCGTGAAATCGGGCTCTCCCTGCCGGTCTTCATCAAGTGGGACGACGCCGAGTACGGCCTGCGCGCGAAGGCCGCCGGCTACAACACGGTGTCCATGCCCGGTGCCGCGGTCTGGCACATCACCTGGGCCGACAAGGACGACGCCGTCGACTGGCAGGCGTACTTCCACAGCCGCAACCGCATCATCACGGCCCTGCTGCACAGCCCCTACCCCCGCGGCGGGCGCGTGGTGCGGGAGGGCAGCTTCATCGACGTCAAGCACCTGATCTCCATGCAGTACTTCACGGCCCAGGGCCGCGTCATGGCCCTGAAGGACCTGATCGCCGGACCGGAGCAGCTGCACGAGATCCTGCCCTCCAGGCTGCCCGCCATCCAGGCGATGCGAAACGAGTTCTCGGAGGCGCAGTTCAAGGCCGACCCCGAAGCGTTCCCCCGCCCCGGCATGGGCAAGCCCCCGCGGCACGGCCAGGGCTTCAAGGCCCCGTCCTACGTGACCCTCGTTCCGTGGGCCGCCAAGACCATCGTGCGGCAGCTGACCAAGCCTGTTGCCAAGGCCAGCATCGAGCGTCCGCAGGCCCGCGTCGCGCACATCGACAACCGCTGGTGGCGCATGTCCCAGTACGACAGCGCTGTTGTTACCAACGCCGACGGAACGGCCGCGTCCTGGTACCAGCGCGACCCCAAGAAGCTGCGCGCCCTGCTGGCTGAAGGTGCCCGCCTGAATGCGGAGATCCTGAAGGACTGGCACAAGCTGAGCCAGAAGTACCGCAAGGCGCTGCCGGAAATCACGTCCATGGAAGCGTGGAAAGCGACATTCGAAAAGCACTCGGAAGAGAGTAAATAAGCTTGTCTACCGGAGAACTCGTTACCCCCGGTTCCGGGGGAGGGCTGCGCGACGTGCTGCGGTCGCGCTATCTGTTGAAGCTGCTCGTTTCCAAGGAACTCAAGGTCCGTTACCGCGGGTCGGTGCTGGGCCTGCTGTGGTCCTACGTCAAGCCCGGGGTCCAGTTCCTGGTGTTCTGGTTTGCGCTGGGAGTCTTCCTCGGGCTGAACGAGTCAACGCCGAACTTCCCCATCTACCTGTTCTCGGGCATTATCCTGATCAACTTCTTCAGCGAAGCGCTGGGGAACGCGTCCCGTTCAATCGTCGGCAACGGCGGCCTGATCAAGAAGATCTACCTGCCCCGGGAACTGTTTCCCGTGGCATCGGTCTGGGTCTCAGCGGTGCACTTCCTGCCGCAGCTGCTGATTCTCCTGGTGGCAACGCTCATCACCGGGTGGCGGCCGGGCCTGTCCGAAATCGGTGCTGCCATCATTGGCTTCGTGATCGTGGCGCTGCTGGCCACCGGGCTGGGACTGTTCTTCGGCGCCGTGAACGTTTACTTCCGGGACTCCGAGAACTTTGTGGACATGCTGCTGATGATCGCCACCTGGGCCTCCCCGGTGCTTTACCACTGGCAGATGGTCCGCGATTCACTGGGAACGACGGCGTTGACCATCTACCAGATGAATCCGCTGACCACCGCCGTGGAACTGTTCCACCATGCATTCTGGCTGCCGACCACCGGCTGGGATGATGCGGCAGTGATTGCCGAGACCCCGCCGGGACTCCTCACGCTCTGGATGCCCGTGGCTCTGGTCACGTCCGTCCTTGTCCTGATTCTGGGGCAATTCACCTTCCGGCGGCTGGAAGGCCGCTTCGCTCAGGAGCTCTAGACGTGTCCACGGCAATTGAAGTGCACAACGTTTCGAAGGAATTCGTCCTTCGCCACACCCGGTCCATCAAGGAAGCGTTCGTCTGGTTGGTCAAGGGACGCAAAGGCGACCTCTCGGAGAAGTTCTTCGCGTTGAAGGATGTTTCCCTGGAGGTGAAGCAGGGCGAATCGGTGGCCCTGCTGGGACTCAACGGTTCGGGAAAGTCGACCCTGCTCAAGCAGATCTCCGGCGTCATGCTGCCGGATTCCGGTACCGTGGGGACGCGCGGCCGGGTGGCCGGACTGATCGAGGTGGGGGCCGGATTCCATCCGGACCTCAGCGGACGTGACAACGTCTTCCTCAACGGTGCCATCCTCGGCATGTCCGAGGCCGAGATCCACGAGAAGTTCGACTCCATCGTCGAGTTCTCCGAGATCGGACAGTTCATCGACACCGAGGTGAAGTTCTACTCCTCGGGCATGTACCTGCGCCTGGCTTTTTCGGTTGCGGTGCACACCGATCCTGAGGTTTTCCTCGTTGATGAAATCCTTGCGGTGGGTGACGAGCCGTTCCAGAAAAAGTGCATCGCCAAGATCCGGGAACTGGCGGAGGAGGGCAAGACCCTCGTCGTCGTCAGCCACGACCTGGACCTGGTGGCGAAGATCTGCGAACGGGGCGTGCTGCTGGAACGCGGCCAGATCGTCATGGACGCTCCGGTCGCCCAGGTGGTGGCCCGCATGCGGGGCCAGGAGTAAGCACCCCGTGAACTGAGCTGAGCGCAGCATAAAAAGCCAGCCGCATAAAGAAGCCAGGATCGACTTGTCGATCCTGGCTTCTTTGCTGCCGGGGACTGTAATGCCCAGGGGCCGGGTGTAATGCCCGGGGGCTGGGCGCCCCGGGGCTCCTAGTCGCAGCCGGTGACGCGGTACAGGCTCGAGGCGGGACCAGTGGAGGCTACCAATTCGAACCCCGGGTCGCCGGCCAGATCCGTTACACCCACATATTCAACCCCGCCGAGTTCGGCCAGGACCTGATTGCCGAAGTCCAGGACATAGTCGACATTCTTGTCCTCGACCGCGGCGCAGACCTCCGGTGTGAAAGTGTCGAGTTCCGCGGAGATCAGCACCCGCTCCGGGTCCGGGGGTGCGAAGAGATGGGGCGTCAGGACCTCGCGGCCGTTCAGCGCGTAGGCCATGGAACTGCCGTTCCACGGATTGACTGCGATCACCGAGTCCTCCGGAACGTACTCGTCAAGCTGGTCGACCAATTCGAGTTCGGCCGGAGTGAGCAGCGGCGAAGCCTCGGTGAAGGAGTAGAGCATGGTCTTCTCCTTGATGTACTGCTGGACCGGACCGAAGTAGCCCACCAGAGCAAGCCCCACCGTGCCAACGGTGAGAGCTGCGGCGGCCAGCGGCTTTCCGTACCGGCGGAGACCCGGACGCAGCCGATCAGCGTTGGCGGTTGCAAACTTCATTACGGACTCCACGATGGCCCACGCGCCAACGGCGCCCAGCGCCGTGGCGAAAACCGGAAGGAACCCGGCGATGCGGTTCGTGTCCTGGTACCAGTTGCCGGTCAGGAAGTTGCGCAGGAAGCCGCGTTCCACGGCAGCATCGACCACATAGAGGGTGACGGCGATGGCGTAACTGACGACCAGCCAGCGGTGCTGCCGGATGTGGAACAGATAGATGGTGCCGGCTACGGCCAGGATCGTTACCAGCCAGTTGACGGACATCCCCATCGGCCCGTTGGTCAGCGCTTCGCCGATGGCGCCGCCCATCGTCGAGGTCGGCCCCCAGTGGTCGTAGAACCCCGGGCGCAGGAACATCCACAGGGCAGCCGCCACTGCTGCTCCGGCCACGGTGACCACTGCGAACAGTGCGACTTTCCTGCCGTTGACGGGCTTGCGGAGGAGCGGACGTGCCGCCCGGCCCCAGGCGACCAGAATTACCGGGAGAGCGAAGATCAGGACGGCGTTCACCGCGCTCATGTGCGCCGTGGAGATCCCGGCAAGTCCCAGGAGGAGGGCGAACCACCAGGAGCGGCGCAGCGGCTGGTCGGCGTCCAAAGCGGATCCGCGGGCCAGCATCACTACAACGCCGATCAGCAGCGGAAGCATGGTGACCGCCAGCATGGTGGGGAACACCGGTCCCCAGACGAGCAGCATATAGGGGAAGGCTACCTGTACGGCGGAGAGCACGCCGGCAGCCAGGGTGATGACGGGATTGGTGCCGAAAACCTTCCGGACCAGGAACACGCAGGCAAGCGGCCAGATCAGGCTTGCGGCAACAATGTTGATTGAGTTTTCCGACAGGGGCACCGATGCCCCGGTGAGCTGGACCGTCATCGCGGCAAAGGAATGCCACAGGGCCGGATACAGGCCAAGGGCACCCTCGCCCTGTGCCTGTCCGAGCGTCAGCGACGATGCGGAGCCGGTTTCGACAATGTAGCGAATGGCATTGAGATGGAAGACATTGTCGAAATTCTGCGCGAAGTTGTCGGGCTGGCCGATCAGCTGCATGAGGCGCCGGGCCACCATGGCCGCGGCGATGACAACTGCTGCCACGGGCACCCAGACAGTGCGCCAATGGTTTTCCCTGCGGGCACCGGTCGACGCAGTCTCAGCGGCCGGGGTGTTCCGGCGCCGGCCGCCGAGAGTCAGGAGGAAGGCAGCCAGAGCCGTAATTGCCGTGCCGGCCAGATAGGTCCAGATATTCCACTGCACGCCGATAAGGCCGGCGAGGACTCCGAAGACGCCGACGACGGCTGATGAGAACGCCGGAGCCAGGGCCAGGAGCGAAAAACCCTTGAAGCGGAGGCACAAGGCAATTACAAAGCCTGGAATGACCACCAGCCCCGCCGTCGTCAGAAGAGCGGGCAGAGCGGGTATCCAGGACAATTGGCCTCCTTGGTGAATTTAAAACGCGCCGCTGTAAACGGCCAGCACTCAGTTTATCCCTCAGCCCCGCGAGCGGGGTCAAATACTTGGGTCGGTGAGAGCAAACGCGCACACTGCCGCGGTCAGGAAGCGTCGGGCGAGCTGTGCTGCTGGTCCTTCGGTTCTGCCTGCCGGCGGCGGAAATAGCGCCGGACGACGGCGAGCTGGTAGACGGCCACTGTTATTTCCGATGCTGCCAGGGCCCAGGCGACCCCATCCACGCCAACGGTGAGCGAACCGACAATAATCAGCGGAATTCCAATGCCGGCACCTAAAACCGTGGAGGACGCCAGAGCCTTGCCTTCTCCGATGGGGATCAGGCAGGCCAGCCCCACGATTTGAGAGATGGTGACGGCGCCGAAGACGATGCCCATGGGGATCGCGAGACCGTAGCCCACCGCGATCTCGCCGGAGGAGAGCAGCCGGCTGGCCCAGGGGATGCAGAGCGCCATGACTGCCGCACCGGCGATGGCCACGGCAGGGGCCAGCCGCGTTGCAACACGGATCCGGCGGTCCTGTACAGCGGGGACGGGGTCGGCAATGGAGCCCTGAAGGACCTGCACCAGCGGCCCGACCGCTGTCAGGCCGTAGCGGAAGAACTTGTCCGCCATGGCAAACAGCGGGCGCCCGGCCGGGATGACGGTTGAGATCACCAGCAGGGGAGTGTTGACATACAAGCTGGACGTTGCCGCCGTGATGACGCCGTGCCTTTGGCCCGCGAGCCGGGCGGCCGCCCGACGCAGGTTGAGGTCAACGCGGGGCGCCTCATCGGCGTTTCGCCGGATCAGCAGTGCACTGGCGCACACCCCGATCACACTGAGCGCCAGCTGGCTGAAGAGGTAGACAAAGACATTTCCGGTCAGCATCAGCCCGACCAGTCCCAGGACGGTTCCGAGGGTTACCGGCAGGGTGTCGAAGACCAGTAGTCGTCCCGGCCGGGCGTCGCCGACGAAGTACCAGGAGGCGCCGAGGAAGGGCACCAGGTAGGTGACGCCCGCAGTGAAACTGACAGCGACGTCGTCGGAGGCGACGAGATGGACAGTCAGCGCGACCAACGGAAGGGCCAGGAGAAAGAGGTACAGGCGGCTGACCAGCGAGTCGAAAAACATCTGCGGCCGCTCCGGCGCGGGCATCCCGGCAACCATCGCCGGACCCGTCGTTCCCCATCCGAACGACACCAGGACACCGAACAGCAGGGCGATCGATTGCCCGACGGCGATGATGCCCCACGTTTCCTGGCCGGCGTTGCCGATGACAATGGGAATGGCGAAGACACCGACCAGCGTGGTAATCCCCACTGAGGCGCCAAACGCGCCGAACCGCCGGACGTGCCGCAGCACCGTTCGCTGACCCAAAGAAATATCCTCCGTTTGCCGGGCTGCGCGGAGTTCAGCGGCCGTCCGTCGCTGCCCCGTCCCGCATTGAAGTCTAACGCAGGGCGCTCTTTGGCTTGGTATCATCGAGCTAGTGCCCGCCTGCACTCTGACTGTCGCAAGCCGTCGTTGGAGTGCTGCATCAACGATTGGAATTCCTTGTCTGTAGCAGCCGTCGTCGTCTCCTTCAACCGCATTGAGCTGCTCCGCAAATGCCTTACGGCGCTGCAGAACCAGGACCACCGGCCGGACGAGATCATTCTCGTGGACAACGGATCAACGGACGGGGGCCCGGACATGGTCCGCAGCGAATTCCCGGACATCACGATTTTTGAAACCGGAAACAACCTTGGCGGCGCCGGTGGATTCGCCTGGGGGCTGGAGCACGCCATCGCCCGCGGGCACGATGCGGCCTGGCTGATGGATGACGACGCCGAACCGCTGCAGGGCAGCTTGGGTCCGCTGGTCCAGGCCATGGAGAACGCCGACGAGCGACCCGGATTCATCACCTCGCTGGTGGTCAATGATGCCGGTGAGCCCAACGAGGGCCATCTTCCGGACCTGTCGAGCGACGTGTCCAAGCAGCTCAAGGCGGCGGCGCTTGGCGGCATTGCCGTCAACAGCGCCAGCTTTGTCGGTGTCCTGATCGACCTCCGCGCCGCTGCCGGCATGCCGCTTCCCTACGCCGACTTCTTCATCTGGTTCGATGACGCCGAATACACCCGGAGGCTCTCCCGGGCCACCTTCGGCGTGGCGATCCCCGGAAGCCGCATCTACCACCCCGAGAAGAAAAACCAGGCTGACATGGGTGGACGCCTCTTTTACTACCTGCGCAACAACCTGTGGCTGCGGCGCCTCGACCCGCAGCCGCGCACGCTGCTGCAGAACCCGGTGCGCTGGGGTGCCGGCATGGCGGTCCTCGCCCTTCGCCAGGGTGCCCAGGCCAAGGACCGGAAGGTCTGGGCCTCCTCGGCCTTCCGCGGCTTGTACGAGGGCCTGGCCAAACGTCCGCGGACCATCCGTCCCGGGCAGCTCATCAGCGGCGCGGTGCGCCTGGGCTCGTAACACCCTATTCACCGCCGCAATTTCCGAACGATTACTCGCTCAGCGAGAGGTGTCCCGCATGTCTGTTCCCATCGGAGTAACAGCCGTTATCTCCGCCTTCAACCCGCCGGCAGACCTGGTGGCGAAGGTTGAACGCCTGCTCAAGCAGGTCGACCACGTCGTTGTCGTTGACGATGGTTCTCCGAAGGATGTATCGGAGGTGCTGGCCGGACTCGAATCGGCCGGCGCCCTGGTTCTCCGGCAGGAAAGCAACATGGGCATTGCCGCGGCGCTCAACGCCGGCATCGCTGCCGCGCGCCGCTTCAGCCCCGAATGGTATCTGACCCTGGACCAGGATTCGGAGCTTGATCCGGATTACGTGGAGCGCGCGCTGCAGGCAGCGGAAGCCGCCAAGCGGGCGGCTGTGCCCGTGGGCATGGTCTGCGCCGAATCCCACAACCGGCTTCCGGTGATGCTCCAGAAGCCGGGGGAGGACTTCCCTGAAGCCTTTGACCCGATGCAGTCGGGGACTCTGATTCCGGCATCAACGCTTGAAGCGGTCGGAATGCTGGAAGACGACCTGTTCATCGACTGCGTCGATTCCGAGTACACGGCCCGGATCCGCCAGCACGGACTCAAAGCCATCATCGCGCCGGGGTGCAACATCACTCACGCCGTCGGAGACGCCAGGCCGATGCGCCTGGGAACCTGGCACGTCACCGTCGGCGGACAGAAACGATTCGTCCATTCCCATGCCCCGTTCAGGGTCTACTACATCACCCGCAACGGCATCGTCATGTACCGCCGGTACGCGACCAAGCAGCCGGTGTGGGTGCTGCGCAGGATTGGCTTGGAAGTGGTGTTCTACGGTGTGCGCGTGGTTTACGGGCCGCACCGCCTCCGCCAGATCGCCGCGATCGGCTTGGGAATCCGGGATGCACTGACCGGACGGATGGGAAAGATCTCCCCGGCAGGCAGCAAACTGGTCACACCGCGCCGCTGACGGGGCATCCCCGCCGGGGATGCCCCCCCCCGGCGGGAGTCGCTGACGGCCGGCTCCGCAGCCGGTCTCAGTACAACTAGCCGGTCTCAGTACAGCTAGGGGTGCAGCTGGCGGCGCGAGCGGCGGATTCGGCCGCGGGCCTCGAAGAATGCCCGGACGAGCATGAACCGGGCTTTCAGGATGAGCCGCAGGCTGCGCCACTGTTTGGGAGTGGTGTTGTTCTCGTGCAGCCGGCGCACCAGGGTGTCCTGTTCCAGATGAGCCATCCTCCCCGCGAGGTTGCCCACCAGCGCGATCCACTGATCGTGGGTTTCGTCCAGGAAATCGGGGAAGGGAAGGATGAGGTCCCGCGCCGGGCGGCGGAACGCCATGGCGCAGCCGAAGTAGGGCCGATAACCGATCCAGAGGGCAAACAGGTTTGCCCAGCGGCGGGAGCTGTCCGCGGCCCGGAGCCGGATTGACTCGATCCGGCGCGGCTGGTGACCGAAGAATCCAAAGTTGCTGGCAACGACGTCGGCGTCCTGCAGCGCTGCGATCATTGCCTCCACGCGGCCCGGGAGCCAGACATCGTCCTGGTCCGCGAGGAAAACGTACTCGCCCCGGCTCTGCGTCAGGGCCGCCTCAAAATTCCGTACGTATCCGCGGTTGTCGCTGGAGGAAATCAGGCGGATGCGGTCATCGGCGATCCGGGAAACCACCTTTACGGTGTCGTCGGTGGAGGCGTCGTCCACGATCACGAGTTCGTCCGCCGGGCCCAGCTGCGGAAGAATTGAATCGATCTGTTCGGCGATGTGGGCGGCTCCGTTGTACGCCGCCATGCAGACGCTGACACGAACCTGGGGCGTCTGAATGTTCCTGGCACTGCTGGAAGTCATGGGTTCCTCGAGGATCTGCGGCACGGACGCAACAAGTTTACCCGGTGGCCTGTTTCGACTTAGCCGGACGGCTTCCATATAGTGGACATGTCCCATGTCTCCACACTGCCTGCAGCCGCGCTGCCATCTGCGGCCGCTGTTGGGCAGCCTGCAGTATGAAGTGAAAGAAGCCACTAGCCGTGACAGCCGTTGATGTAATGTTCCCGTACTACGGAGACGTGGAACTCATGAAGCAAGCCGCCCGGAGCGTGATGGGGCAGCAGCATCAGGACTGGCGCCTCGTGGTCATCGACGACGGCTATCCGGACCCTGAACCCGCACGCTGGTTCGGCACCATCGACGATCCCCGGGTGACCTACCAGCGCAATGAGGTGAACCTCGGCGCTAACGGCAACTACCGCAAGGCCGTGGGCCTGGTGGAGGCCCCCATCGTGGTCATCATGGGTGCGGATGACGTCATGCTGCCCAACTACCTCTCGGTAGTGGTGGAGGCGTTCGAGCAGTTCCCCGAGGCCGCCGCTGTCCAGCCCGGAGTGCAGGTTATCGATGAGGCGGGGCGGGCAACGCAGCCGCTCGTTGATCAGGTGAAGAAGGCCGCCTCGCCTCGCGGAAATGACCGGCGGGCGCTTCAAGGTGAAGCGCTGGCCACCAGCCTGCTGCACGCCGGCTGGCACTACTTCCCGTCCATCGCCTGGCGTTCCGATGTCATCAAGCGCATCGGCTTCCGGAGCGAATTCGACGTCGTCCAGGACCTGGCGCTGATCCTGGATATCGCCGCCGACGGCGGAGCCATGGTCCTGACGCCGGAACTCGCGTTCCTGTACCGGCGCCATTCCGGATCCGATTCCTCGGTTCGTGCCTTGGACGGCCGCCGCTTTGACGAAGAGCGCCGGTTCTTTGAAGGCGAAGCCGAGCGTTTCTCCCGGATGGGCTGGAACCGGGCCGCACGGTCCGCCCGCCTCCACATCACTTCACGACTGAACGCAGCCACCATGATCGGGCGCGCCCTGGTGAGCCGGAAGACAGAGGCGATCCCCAAGCTGGCGAAGCACCTCTTCCGCTAGGCGGATTCGGTTCCTGCCGCAGTGCGGGCAGAAAAGCGGCCGCAGCCCCTCGGGGCTGCGGCCGCTTCTTGTTGCGGTGCTGTGGTTCTTACGGTGCTGTGGTTGTTGCGGTGCTGTGGCGGTGCAATTCGTGCGTGCCGTCAGGAGCGCGGAGCTTCCTTCGGCTGCTGGTCCCCATCGGTCCGGGACTCCGTCAGCTCAAAGTCTGCGGACACCCACGGCTTGGGTGCTTCATCGAGGGCAATGCGCCGGGAGAGGGCGGTGACAGAGTTCTCCATGGTCCGGAAACGCTGGTACGTGGTGGCCATGAACACGAAGAAGCAGACGATCGTGGCATACAGCACGAGGTCCGTGCCGCGGCCCACTCCCAGGAAGCTGGCTACGCGGGTAAGGACGTCCGGAAAGAAGATGGACAGCGCCGCAGCCAGGGCGAAGACCATCAGCATGATCCGGCGCACGGCAAGGTGGCGGGCGTTTGCCCCGCCGCGCATAAGCACCAGCGAGACGAGGATGACTGCCAGGACGAGGACGATCTGGACGATTAGTAGCACTTAGCTCACCTAAAGAAGAGTTCTGCCAGGATGTTGACCGAGTTCAGCAAGGACTGGCCTTTGGACTTCGAGTAGTCCGTGTAGATGATTTCCACCGGGTGCTCCACCCAGTGCGGTTTCATCACGGCCAACTGGTTGACGAGCTCCGAGGCATGGGCCATGCGGTTCTGGGTCAAATGCAGTCGGGAGGCAACGTCGCGGTTCATGGCCCGCAGTCCGTTGTGCGCATCCGTCAGGTTCATTCCGGTGGCCAGGCGCGACTGGATGGCCGCGGTCTTCAGCACCAGGCGCTTGGCCTTCGAGATCTGGGTCCGGTTGTCCAGGAAACGGGAACCCAGCACGATGTCGGCTTCGCCGGCTTCCAGCCGGGCCACCATCGCCTGAGCGTCGACAACCCGATGCTGCCCATCGGCATCAAAGGTAACGATGCTGGTCATTCCGGGGTCGGAAAGCGCATATTCGATGCCGGTCTGCAGGGCCGCGCCCTGGCCCAGGTTGATCGGATGCTGCACCACCACGGCACCTGCAGCGCGGGCTGCGTCTTGGGAGCCGTCGCGGCTGCCGTCGTCAACGCAGACCACATGCGGAAAGACCCGGCGGAGATCCTCGATAACCGAACCAACCACAGTGGCTTCGTTGTACATCGGAATAACGATCCATGTTCGGTTCACTCGTTTAGTATCCCATATTGCTGGTTGCTGAAGCTTTTGGAGAAAGGTACTGACCCAGCCGGACTGAGGCTTCGACCGGTGCGAAACCGGTGGAACGGATCCTGTCCAAGGCAAGGACACTGTTCAGCGGCCGCGGGGCCACGCCGGCTTTCCCCTTGAAATACTCTGCCGTGCTCACCCCGGTCACATCCGTGCGTGCCCGGCCGAGGGTCTCGTAGACATCGGCGGCGACATCGGCCCAGGAGACCGGATCGCCGTCGTTCGTGAGGTTGTAGGTGCCAAACGGGGCGCCTGTCTCCACGAGGTGCCGGATGCCGGCGGCAAGGTCCTCGGTGAAGGTGAGCCGGCCGATCTGATCATTGACCACCGCGGGGCTGATGCCCCGCTCCGCCAGCGAAGCCATGGTGCGGACAAAGTTGTTGCCTTCACCGATGACCCAGCTGGTCCGCACGATGTAGTGCGCCGGAACTGCCGACACAACGGCGTCACCGGCAGCCTTCGTCTGCCCGTACACGCCGAGCGGTGAAAACGGCTCATCCTCGGGGTGCTCGGCTGCCGTACCGTCAAAGACGTAGTCGGAGGAAACCTGAACCAGGGTTATCCGGTTCTCCGTCGCGGCGCGGGCCAGGCGGGCTACTGCGTTCACGTTGATCTCCCAGGCAGCGGCACGCCCCTCGGGAGTCTCGGCGGCATCGACCGCGGTGTAGGCGCCGGCGTTGATGATCGTGGAGTAGTTCTTCCAGTTCCGGTCGGCGAAGGCCAACGGATCGGTGAGGTCGAAGTCGGCGCGGGTGGCAAACTCCACGTTGGACTCGCCGGCATAGGCGGCGCGCAAGGCCTTCCCGAGCTGTCCGTCGGCACCCAGGACCAGGATTTTCTTCGCAGCCATGGGCACGACGTCGGCCAGCCTCGGATGCGCCTTGTCCTTCGCCGAGAGTTCGGCCTGCTCCAGCGGGATCGGCCAGTTGATGGCGGCGGTCTCGTCGGCCAGGTTCAGGAACGTGTACTGGCCCTGCGCATCGGCACTCCAATGGTCATTGACCAGGTACGTGTACGCAGTGTTGTCTTCGAGCGTCTGGAACGCGTTTCCCACGCCGCGGGGAATGAAGATGGCCGAGTCCGGGCCCAGCTCGGCCGTGAATACGGTTCCGAACGAGGGGCCCTCGCGCAGGTCGACCCAGGCGCCGAAGATCCGGCCGGTCGCCACGGAAATGTACTTGTCCCAAGGCTCGGCGTGGATGCCGCGGGTGGTGCCGGACTTTTCGTTGAAGGAAATGTTGTTCTGCACGGGACCAAAATCGGGCAGCCCGAGCGCGAGCATCTTCTCCCGCTGCCAGTTCTCCTTGAACCATCCGCGGTTATCCCCGTGAACAGGGAGGTCATAAAGGACGACCCCGGGAATCGGCGTCTCATGGGGGACGAGCGGCTTGGAAAACTCCAGTGTCATATTTACTGTCCCTGAACCTTGTACTTTGCTTCGGTCTCGTCCTTCTGCGGCCGCCACCAGGCCTCGTTCTCCCGGTACCAGGCAATCGTGTCCTCGAGCCCCTGCTCAAAGTTCGAGAATGCCGGCTTCCAGCCCAGCTCATTGCGCAGCTTGGAGGAGTCGATGGCGTACCGCATGTCGTGGCCGGGCCGATCAATCACCTGGTCATACGCGTCGGCAGGCTGGCCCATGGAACGCAGGATCAGTTCGACAACTTCCTTGTTGTTCTTCTCGCCGTCGGCACCGATGAGGTAGGTCTGGCCGATCTCGCCCTTGTCGATGATCCGCAGGACCGCTGAGGAATGGTCGTCGGCATGGATCCAGTCCCGCACGTTTTCCCCGGCGCCGTAGAGCTTGGGGCGGACGCCGTCGATCACGTTGGTGATCTGCCGCGGAATGAACTTCTCCACATGCTGGTAGGGCCCGTAGTTGTTGGAGCAGTTGCTGATCGTGGCCTGCAGGCCGAATGAGCGAACCCAGGCACGCACCAGCAGGTCCGAGCCGGCCTTCGTCGAGGAATACGGGCTGGAGGGGTTGTACGGGGTGGATTCCGTGAACCGCTCCGGATCGTCGAGTTCCAGGTCACCGTAGACCTCGTCGGTGGAGATGTGATGGAACCGGACGCCGTGCTTCCGGGCAGCTTCGATCAGGGTGTACGTACCGATGATGTTGGTGTCCAGGAAGGGACGCGGGTCATGCAGCGAGTTGTCGTTGTGGGATTCGGCGGCGTAGTGCACGATGACGTCGGCGTTTGCTGCCAGCCGGTCCACCAGCTCTGCGTCGCAGATGTTTCCGTGGACGAAAGTGAAGCGCTCAGCGGGCAACCCGTTCAGGGACTCAAGGTTGCCGGCGTAGGTCAGCGCATCGAGCACTGTGACGTGATGGTCGGTGTTGGCAAGGGTGTAGCGAACAAAGTTCGAGCCAATAAAGCCGGCGCCGCCGGTCACGAGGAGTTTCTGCATGTAGATCAACACTACCGGATTTGCCGTCCTATAGCAGACCGGCAAAGATGAGGTCTATGCGAGGAATAATACTGGCCGGCGGTACCGGTTCACGGCTGCACCCCATCACCCTTGGCGTCAGCAAACAGCTGGTGCCGGTCTATGACAAGCCAATGATCTACTATCCGCTGTCGACCCTGATCCTCGCCGGGATCAAGGACATCCTGATCATCACCACACCCCATGACGCGGATCAGTTCCAGCGCCTGCTGGGGGATGGAAGCCGCTTCGGCGTCAGCATCACCTACAAGCAGCAGCCCTCTCCCGACGGTTTGGCGCAGGCGTTCGTCCTCGGCGCTGAGCACATTGGCACCGGACCCGTTGCCCTGGTCCTGGGCGACAACATTTTCTACGGTGCCGGAATGGGGACGCAGCTTCGGCGCTTCGCCAACATCGACGGCGGAGCGGTGTTCGGGTACTGGGTGGCGGACCCCACCGCCTACGGCGTCGTCGAGTTCGATGGCGAAGGCCGTGCCATCTCCCTGGAGGAGAAGCCGTCCAAGCCCAAGAGCCACTATGCGGTGCCGGGACTCTACTTCTATGACAACGACGTCATCGAAATTGCCCGCGACCTGAAGCCCTCCCCGCGGGGCGAGCTGGAGATCACCGATGTGAACCGCATCTACTTGGAGAAGGGAAAGCTCCAGGTGGAGATCCTTCCGCGCGGCACGGCATGGTTGGACACCGGAACCTTCGACTCCCTGAACGAGGCCTCGGAATTCATCCGCACCGTCCAGAAGCGGCAGGGCCTGTCCATCGGCTGCCCCGAGGAAATCTCGTGGCGACTGGGCAACATCAACGACGACGAACTGCGCCGTTTGGCCGAGCCGTTGGTCAAAAGCGGGTACGGCCAGTACCTCATGGAGCTCCTCGCGCAGAAATAGCAGTGCCCGCGTTGCCGCAGGAGCGGGAAATGCGGTGATTATAAAGTGGCCGGCCGGGTTTCCGGCCGGCCACTTTTGGAAAGAAATGCAAGTAGTCTTGTGGTCGCTCACGAGTAGCCGTGTCGTGAAATTACTCGGCCGGCTCCCAATCCCGATGGATAACTCGAAAGATCGGTCCATGTCCCTATCTGCGCCACCTCTGCTGCCCAGCCGCTCGCCATTACGAATGACGCTGGGGGAACTGTTCGATCCCAAAAACAATTCCCTCAATGCCATCCGCCTAATACTGGCGTGCCTGGTAGTGGTGTCCCACTCATGGGTAATCGGCGGGCACGGTGATGAACCCTCCCTGGGCGGACGGACGCTTGGCGCGTGGTCGGTTCTCGGGTTCTTCGGAATCTCGGGCTACTTGATTACCCGGAGCAGGTTCAACGGTCAACCGGCATCCCGGTTTTTCCGGGCCCGTTTCCTGCGAATCTTTCCGGGTTTCCTGGTCGCCCTGATTATGGTGGCATTTGTTTTTGCACCGTTGTCAGTTGCTCTCGGGTCCGCGGGGTCCTTTGTCCCCGCGGAAGCCCTGACCTATATCCTCCGGAATTTCCTTCTTTATCCTCCGTTCATTTCGCAGGCGGGCATCGGGTCCACACTGGCTGAGGGTGAAATCTGGAACGGAGCCCTGTGGAGCCTGTTTTGGGAGGGCTGCTGCTATCTCGGAATAGGGATTGTCGGCATCGCCGCGACTCGGGCCCGCCGCAACGTCCTCACGGCGGCGGTGTTCCTGGCTGCCACCGGCGCATCCCTGGCTGCCCATGCCGGTCTGGTACCGCCCAGCGAACTCACCATGGCACCGCCTCTTATCGCAGCGTTTACGGGTGGAGCACTTCTTTATCTGAATGCGAAGCGAATAACGGTCGTTCCGGCGCTGGCAGTGTCCCTTGCCCTGCTCCTCGCATCGATACTGACCGGAACCGCTGCTGTCCTGGCTCCGCTGCCGTTTGCTTTGGTTGTCTTCGTGGTGGGGGCGGTGCTCCCTTTGCGGAAGATCGGCGCAAAGCAGGATCTGTCCTACGGTGTCTACATTTACGGGGTTCCGGTGCAGAACCTTCTGGAAGTCTGGCTGCCGGCGCTCTCGCTGCCCGCCTGCCTCCTCCTGGCATTCGCCGGCATTTTGCCGCTGGCGCTGGCCAGCTACATTTGTGTCGAGGCTCCGGCCATGCGGCTGAAAGGCCGGAGGCGGAGTTCTCCAAGGCCGCTTCCCGTGCCGGCATAATTCCGGAACGGGCACCATTCCGCGTTGCGCCCTGGATCCGCACACGGATTGAGGTGGCCCACCCCTGCGGTGCCTGCCGCATCTCAACCCGGTCCAGCGTTGGCGAGGTTGCCCATTGTCTCCAGCGCGCCCGGAGCAACGAGTACGAGGATTGAAGCCCGGCACAGGTAATGGCTGTGGCATAGGCCTGCAGGCCGAAACCCCGGCTGCGGATTACTGATCTCCGCCTACCTGACACAGGTACGGGTACTCTTACCCGGTTTTTCGCGCGTTGCACTACGCTCGCCAAAGCTCTCCCGCGCCCATAACCTGATGCCGCAGCCCATAACCGGCTGCACCACCGTCGCGGGAGGGACGAAGCCGCCGACCCTTCCGGAGCCTACCGGAGGTCAGCGAATGGATGCAGTGGGAATTGCCGAGGACAAGGTTCGGGAGCTGATCCGCGTGCGCGGACTGGATCCGGCCAGCCAAATCGCCGAAGCGCGGCGCCTGGCCGAGGACACGGTCACGGATTACGACGAGCGCTCCCTCCTCGGGCAGCTTCCTCCCCTTGGAGCGATGGAGCACGCACCGTGGCGGGCATACGCCGCCGCAGCCGGGTTCGGCTCCCTGCAGCCCCTGCTGGACGCCCCCGCTGTGGAGGAAAACTGGATCAACTCACCGACGGAGATCTATGCGGCAAGGGCCAGCCGTCTGGAGCACCTGGTGGAGCTGGGCCTCCTGACCCCCCAGACCGCAAGTTTCCTGTCCCGGTTTCTTGACGGGCGGGCAGCCGCCATTGGACGGGGTGCACCGCTGGCCGATGTCACGCGGGCGCAGCGATGATTCCGGCACCCGGCACGGGAAGGAGGAGGGAATGGATATCACAGTACTAGTACCGGCACATAACGAGGAGCAAACTATAGGGCAAACCATAGAGTCCCTTCTCGCGCAGACCCGGCTGCCGGACCAGATCATCATTATCGCCAATGGATGTACTGACCAAACGGTGGAGGTAGCCAAGAAGTACCCGGTAATCGTAATGGACCTGCCCCGCCTAAAACACCGCAAGTCCGAGGCCATGAATACGGGGTGGAATCTCTATGGCCGTGACTCTGATCTGGTGGTGTCCATGGACGCAGACACTGTGCTTGCCCCCAATGCCATTGAAGACTGGGAGAAGGAATCATGGAAGCGCCTCTTCGGAGGATCGACTTCCAAGTTCACCATACAGCAGCCCGGTTTCTGGTGCAGGCTACAGAAATCGGAATACGCTTACAACATCCAGCAGGGGCTGAATAATGGGTGGACCAATGTCCTGGCGGGCGCCGGGTCTGCATTCTCCGGTAGGGCACTGAGGGAGATTGCCGCCAGGGACGACCGGGAAGGACCGTGGTCGTACGAAAGCGCTGTGGAGGATTACGAGCTGACCTACCGCCTTCGGGAAGCGGGATACAAGACCTATGTATCCACCACCGTCAGGGCATATACCGACGGGATGAAGAACCTGAAGTCCCTGTGGGGGCAGCGTATGAAGTGGCAGGCGGGTACCCTGCAGGATCTGCTTCGCTTCGGGGTCAACCATCTGACCATCAGGGATTGGGTTAGCCAGATGCTCAATCTGGCCGGACCTGTAATACGGGCGCTCTGGGTGATGGTAGTTTCCCTGGCACTATACCTGGACGCCTTGACAATAATTTGGTGGGGACTGCTCGTGCCCCTCTTATTCATAGCCATTAACTTCAAGATTGCCCTTCGCGTTCCGTTCAAGGACAAGTGGGACATCCTTATCGCCGTGACTATAGTCCCCAAGGAGATCTTGGCTTGCGTACGTGGCGGATGGATTCTCGCGTCCTGGATGGAAATACTCCGTAAAAAGATCACCCACAAAGAGCGCGACTTGTGGGCCGCGCAATACAAAGCGGAGGGTGAGGCGATGCTGGGAGTAAATGTGGCGGCCGGTCTTGTTGCCGGGATCGCGGCAACCGGGCTGGCGGTAGGCTCGATGGCACTGTTTATCCTAGGCGGAATATTCGTTGTAATAGGTCTGTTTACGCTGCTGAAGAGGGATTCGTCCAACCGGCCCTAGGCCGCGGCACGCGCGGTGTTCGCGGATCGAGTGGTCCCAAATGTTGGGCCAGGTGTACGGCCGGTGCCCACGGATCTTGGCCTGGGCTGTTCGGATCCGCAAGCTGAATGCGGTGCGGCCGATGCGGTTTCCCGTATCAGGCACAATGGGCGGGATGCGAACCGCGTAAACTGCCAACCAGGCCATGTACGAATCGCAAGCGAAAACCAGGAGACCCATGAATCGGCGCTACTGCAAGCCCGTTCCGGTCCTGCTCGCTGCCGCGGCGCTCCTGGCGGTCCTTGGCGCGGCCGAACCGTCGCGCCTGGACACAGTGTCCCCGGCGCCGAAGGATGCGGCCGTTCCCCTGGCGCTGCCCTCCCGTGAGGCAAGCTGCGGCTTGCGCGACGGCGGATGCGTCCGTAACCATTACTACGGCGCCACGATCTGGTCGCCGAACACCGGTACCTACCCGGTTCGCGGGGCCATCCATTCAGCGTGGGCTGCCGAGGGCTCCGAATCAGGCACCCTCGGTTATCCGGTCGACGCCCAGGTTTGCCTGGAGGGAAGCTGCACGCAGCACTTCGAGCGGGGCACGATCTCCACTGCACGTCGGGGTGCGCTCGTGGTCGACCGCGCCATTGACGATGCAACGGACACCGCCGTCGTCGTTAACAAGCAACGGCCCCTGAACCCGGCCACCCATGTGCCCGAAAACCTGGTTGACGTGGACGGACACCCGCTGCGCAGTGAGGCCGCCTCCGCTTTCGGGAAGCTCAAGGACGGAGCGGCAGCTGACGGCGTCGCCATGAGCATCGTCAGCGGCTACCGGTCCTACGAGCAGCAGGCCGGCCTGTACAACAGCTACGTGGCACAGTATGGCCGGGAGACGGCTGACACGATCTCTGCCCGCCCCGGCCACAGCGAGCACCAGACCGGACTCGCGGTGGATATTGCGGCTCCCGACGGCACCTGCTCGCTGCAAGCCTGCTTTGAGGAGACGGCAGCGGGAGCCTGGGCAGCGGAAAACGCCCACCGCTTTGGCTTTATCGTCCGCTATCCGGCCGACGCATCGGCTACGACGGGGTACGCGTACGAGCCCTGGCACCTGCGTTTTGTCGGGGCGGACGTGGCGCAGAGCATGCACCGCCACGCCACAGCCACCCTCGAGGAGTACTTGGGCCTGCCGGCAGCGGAGAACTACTGAGTCCGGCTGTGCGCAAGGCGGGTACGGCTACCCGGTTTATCCACACATCCGGGGCTACCCTCGCAAAAGCCCGCCCGCACTCCTAGGCTGACCGCCGTGGCCGCAAACAGGCCACGCCAGTCTTACGGCGCGGATGATCCACAGGTCCCTGCCGTGCTAAGTCCGGGGGACAGCGGTGGATGCGGTTGCGATAGTGGAGGACGAGGTACGGGAACTGATCCGCGTCCGCGGTCTGGACCCTGCGAGCCAGCTCGCGGAAGTCCGTCGCCTGGTTGAAGACGCGGTGACCGATTACGACGAGCGTTCCCTCCTTGGTTCGCTGCCGCCCCTCGGCATCCTGGAGCAGGCCCGCCGGCGCGTGTTCGACGCCGTCGCCGGGTTCGGAGCCCTGCAGCCGCTGCTGGACGATCCCACCGTGGAAGAAGTCTGGATCAATTCACCCACCGAAATTTATGCCGCCCGCGACGGACGGTCGGAGCTAACCTCCCTGGTTCTCTCCGCAGACCAGATACGGGACCTGGTGGAGCGGATGCTGAAAAGCTCGGGCCGCCGGCTGGATCTTTCCTCGCCGTTCGTGGACGCGTCGCTGCCGGACGGTTCCCGCCTGCACGTGGTGATTCCTGACATTACCCGGCGCCACTGGGCGGTGAACATCCGCAAGTTCATTGCCCGGGCCAGCCGGCTGGAGCACCTGGTCGAACTTGGCACGCTGACCCCGCAGGCGGCCAGATTCCTGGGTGCCGCCGTCTCCAGCGGCCTTAACGTCCTTGTCTCCGGAGCCACTCAGGCCGGGAAGACCACCATGCTGAACTGCCTGGGTGCTTCGATCGGGCCGCGGGAGCGGGTCGTCACAGTCGAGGAGATCTTCGAGCTGCAGCTGCCGCTGCGTGACGTGGTGGGACTGCAGTGCCGGCAGTCGAACCTGGAAGGAATGGGGGAGATTCCGCTGCGGAGACTGGTTAAGGAAGCCCTCCGCATGCGCCCGGACCGGCTGATCGTGGGGGAGGTCCGGGAGGCGGAGAGCCTGGACATGCTGATTGCGCTGAACTCGGGCCTGCCGGGGATGTGCAGCGTGCACGCCAACAGCGCCCATGATGCAGTCACGAAAATCTGCACTCTTCCACTGCTGGCCGGCGAGAACATCTCCAGCGCCTTCGTGGTTCCCACCGTGGCCTCCTGCATCGACTTGGTGGTCCACTGCGCCCGGAACGCCGCCGGAAAACGGCAGGTGATGGAGATCCTGGCACTGGGCAGCCGGGTCGAAAACGGCATCATTGAAACCTCCTCCATCTTCCAGCGCACCGACGGGCGGCTCGAGGTCACCGCTGCGTCAATGCCGGCACCCGAAAAGTTTGCCCGCGCCGGGTTCAACGTAGCGGAGCTCCTTGAGGTGCAGCCGTGAGCGCGGCCGTCGGGCTGCTGCTGGGGCTGGGTCTGTTCCTGATCTGGCGGGCCTGCTGGGCGGTTCCGCCGGCGGCTGCCCGCAAGCCGCGCACCAGCCGGCTGGAAGACGAACTGATGCAGGCCGGAATCCAGCGGGTGACGCCGCGCGCCGTGGTCGCCGCCAGCATCGCCGCGGGACTTCTCGTGGCGCTGCTGGTCCTGGCTGGTACCGGGGCTGTGCCGGTGGCCGCCTGCTTTGGGCTGTTCGGAGCCGGCGTGCCGCTGTTTCTGGTCCGCTGGCAGGCCCGGAAGCAGCGGACCTCCCGGGCCGAGCTCTGGCCGGATGCCGTCGACCACCTGCGTTCGGCGATCCGGGCGGGGCTGTCCCTGCCCGAAGCCCTGATCCAGCTGGGCGAGAACGGACCCGAAGAACTGCGGCAGCCGTTCCGGGAATTTGCTGCGGATTACCGGTCCGGCGGACAGTTCGACCATTCCCTGTCGCGGTTGAAAGCCAATCTCGCGGATCCCGTCGCTGACCGCATCGTGGAAGCGCTGCGCCTGACCCGCGAGGTCGGCGGATCGGATCTGGGCCGGCTGCTGGGGACCCTCAACGAATTCCTGCGGGACAATGCCAGGACCCGCAGCGAACTGCTGGCCCGCCAGTCGTGGACTGTCAATGCCGCGCGCCTGGCCGTCGCCGCCCCCTGGATCGTCCTGATGCTCCTCGCCTCCCGGCCGGAAGCCATCGTGGCCTACAACTCAGCGGCCGGGGCGACGGTGCTGGTTGCCGGCATCGTGATTTCGGTGGTTTGTTACCGGCTGATGCTGGGAATCGGTGCCCTGCCTGAGGAAGAGCGGGTCCTCCGATGAGCGGCCCCTGGTTCCTGGCCGTTTTCTTCGGTGTTGCCCTGGGCTCATCGCTCTGGTTCGCGGCTCTCCGGCTGCCTCCACTGCGACCGGTCACCTTCAGCGAACGCATCGGGCCGCAGCTGCGAACCGGAGGACACGGATCGCGCCTGCTGGCTGCACCGGCAGGCGACCTCACCCCGTTCGGCCCCTTGGAACGGATCCTGCGGCCGGCCCTGCACCTGGCGGTCCGCCGGCTGAACCGGATAAATCCGGTGACGCGTGACTTGGAACGCCGGTTGGAACGCGCCGGACGGAACACGAGCGTCCTGGATTTTCGGGCGGAACAGGTGCTCTGGACCGGAGGCGGTTTTCTTGCCGGCGGCACGATCACGGTGTGGATGGCCAGCGCGGACAAGGCCGGCGTTCCCGGCGTCATAGCAGGCACCATTCTGGGTGCGGTCCTGGGCTTCACCCTGAGGGACTACCGGCTGAGCGCACAAATCAAGAACCGCGAAACCCGCATGCTTGCCGAATTCCCAAGCCTCGCGGAAATGATGGCGCTCGCGGTCGGAGCCGGGGAAAGCGCCAACGGCGCCCTGGAACGGATCGCCCGGACGGCCCACGGTGAACTCGCCGGCGAGTTTGCACGGATCCTCGCGGAAACCCGCTCCGGAGTGCCCCTTTCCAGTGCGTTGCAGCACTTCTCCGACCGGGTCCGGCTGGCGCCGCTGTCCAGGTTTGTCGACGGACTGACCGTCGCAATCGAGCGCGGCACTCCCTTGGCCGATGTCATGCGTGCACAGTCCCAGGACGTCCGGGACCTGGCCAAGCGCGAACTGATGGAAAGCGCCGGCAAGAAGGAGATCGCCATGATGGTTCCACTGGTTTTCGGCGTGCTTCCCCTGACTGTGCTTTTCTCGATCTTTCCCGGCATATCCCTGCTGGGAATCGGACTCTAGGCCCCTCCAATGAAAGGAACTTCCCATGCGCACCATCAACCCACGCCGCATCCTGCTTCTGCTCGGCACCGCGCTGATCGTCCGCTTGTCCCAAACCGTGACAGGCGGGGACCGCGAGCGCGGCGACGTACCGGGATGGGTGATGATCACGCTCATGTCGGCGACGCTGGTCGCGGTCATCATGGTCTTGGCGGAAACCTCGCTGAGGACCATGTTCGAGTCCGCGATGAGCAAGGTCAACGGCCCCTGACCGGTTCAGGCCAGACCGGTTCTGGTCCGGTCGGTTCAGGCCGGGCCGGGCACACCGGCGCCACCGGCCGCGAAAGCGGGTCTGCGGTGGTGGACTTTGTCATGGTCGGGGCGCTGCTGACGCTGCTGTTCATGTCGATCATCCAGCTGGCGCTGGTGCTGCATGTCCGGAACACCCTGATCGATGCAGCCGCGTCGGGCGCACGCTACGGCACCCTGGCGGACCGGACCCCGGCCGACGGCGCAGACCGCACAGCTGACTTGATCCGCCTTGCGCTCAATGACTCGCTGGCGGAGGACGTCAGCTTTTCCGAAACCACTCACGGCGGAGTGCGAATGCTGCAGGTCACGGTCCGGGCACCCTTGCCGGTGGTGGGGTTCCTGGGGCCCAGCGGGGGATTGGAGGTGACCGGACATGGAGTCTGGGGCTATGACACGGCCGGTGCCGGCGACTGACCCGGCCGCCGGAACAGCGGCACTGAAAACCGGCGATGCCGAGAACGGCAGCGCACTGGTGGAGTTCATCTTCCTCGGACTGGTGCTGCTCGTGCCGGTTATCTACCTCATTGTTACGGCCGGCCAGGTGCAGGGTGCCGCCTTCGCCGCAACCGGCGCCGCGGAATCGGCGGCGAAGGTGTACGTCGCTTCCGGAGACCCGTTCATCGGCGAGCAGCAGGCCACGATGGCCGCCGAACTGGCGTTCACCGATTTCGGATTCGAACCGGCGGGTCTGCTGCTGGATATTGCCTGTTCCGCTGAGTGCCTGGCGCCCGGCTCGACCGTGACTGTCCTGGTGCGTTTCGATGTGCCGCTGCCGCTGGGGTCCGGGTTCTCCGGAACGGATTTCGCCCCTGTAACCGTGGACGCCACTTCCACCCAGATTGTGGAGCGGTACGGATGAGCCGGTTGCCGGGGGCAGCCCGGTTCCGTGCCTGCCTGCATTCCCGGGCCGGCGGCGAGGACGGCCAGGTCACGATCCTGATCATCGGATACCTTCTGGTAAGTCTGCTGGTGGTCACCGTGGTGATGGGTGCCTCCGCCCTCTACCTCGGGCACAAGAAGCTCCTCTCCACCGCGGACGGTGCGGCGCTGGCGGCAGCGGATACCTTCTCGCTGGGGCCCGCGGCCGGATCCGCCGGAGGGCCGGCGGCCGTGCTGGCCCCCGCGGCGGTTCAGGCCGAGGTGAACAGGTACCTGGCGGCCACTAACGCGGGGGACCGCCTTCCGGGCCTCACCGTTGCCGGTGAAACCGGAACAGCCGACGGCCGCACGGCCCGGGTGGTGCTCACCGGCGTCGTACATCCGCCGCTGGTGAACTTCCTGGTGCCGGATGGAATCCCGATCACCGCGGTCGCCGAGGCCCGCGCGCGCCTCAGCCAGTAGGAGGCCGGCTCGGTCAGGACGCTTTGGCCTGCTGTTCGGCGGCAGCAGGGGGATGCGCCCATCCGCCGTGGTCAATGTCCAGCAGCTCGCCGTCATCTCCGTAACAGAAGGTAGCGGGCTCACCGAACTGGTCGCAGTCCGGATCCGGGCACCGGTCCTTCATTGTGACGCGGTACTCGTTGGAAAAATGCTGGTCCCATTCGTCGGTCTTCGTCAGGGCCCAGGGATCTCCCTCACGGGCGAGGGCCTCGAGTTCTTCCAGCGAGTACCGGCGTCCGGATTCCGGGTGGCGGACGGGCAGGGATGCGGCGGTTTCTTCGGCATTCCGGTTGCTCACATTGGGCTCCTTCCGGGGATCTCCCGGGAACTGTTCGCTGACAGAACCAAGATACGTCCGGGCACGCGGAATCCGGGAAACGGCAGGCCGGGGAGGGCCGTAAACCCGCGGCAGCCGGGCGGCACGCTTCGCGGGACAGCAGCGGCGAGGACTCATGGCGTAGGCTGTAATTACCATGGCTGAAATCGATTTTCCCGCGGAGATCCGCGCCCTCAGGTCCACCTTTGCCTCCATCGAGCAGGTCTCGGATGTCGCAGCGATTAAAGAGGACATCGCCGAACTGAGTGAAATGGCGGGAGTTCCGGATCTCTGGGACGACCCCTCAGAGGCGCAGAAGATCACGTCCAAGCTTTCGCATCGGCAGACAGCGCTGGAACGGCTGGAAAAGCTGGAATCCCGCATCGACGACCTTGAGGTACTGGTGGAGCTGGCCCAGGATGAGGCCGACGCCGATTCCAAGGCAGAAGCCGCCGTCGAGCTGGAATCCCTCCGCAAGTCGCTGTCTCAGCTGGAGGTGGTGACGCTGCTCTCCGGTGAGTACGACGAGCGCGAAGCCGTCGTGACCATCCGTTCCGGCGCCGGGGGAGTGGACGCTGCCGACTTCGCCGAAATGCTGCTGCGGATGTACCTGCGCTGGGCCGAACGCCACGGCTATCCCACCACGGTCCTGGACACCTCCTACGCAGAGGAGGCCGGACTCAAGTCGGCCACCTTCGAGGTCAAGGTCCCCTATGCCTACGGCACCCTGGTCGTGGAGGCCGGCACGCACCGCTTGGTCCGCATCAGCCCGTTCGACAACCAGGGCCGCCGGCAGACATCCTTTGCCGCTGTCGAGGTCATTCCGCTGATTGAGCCGACCGACCACATCGACATTCCCGACAATGACATCCGGGTGGACGTCTTCCGTTCCTCGGGCCCCGGCGGACAGTCAGTGAACACCACTGACTCCGCTGTTCGCCTGACCCACCTCCCCACAGGCACCGTGGTCTCGATGCAGAACGAAAAGTCGCAGCTGCAGAACCGGGCTGCGGCCATGCGCGTCCTGCAGTCGCGCCTGCTGCTGCTGAAGAAGGAGCAGGAGGACGCCGAGAAGAAGGCCTTCGCGGGAGACGTAAAGGCATCTTGGGGCGACCAGATGCGCTCCTACGTACTGAACCCGTACCAGATGGTCAAGGACCTGCGCACCGAACACGAAGTCGGCAACACCTCAGCGGTCTTCGACGGCGAGATCGACGACTTCATCGATGCAGGGATCCGCTGGCGCGCGAACGGCAGCGTCTCGGCCCGCAAGTAGCCCCGGGTCCAAGCTGCCGCCGGGAGCTCGCCGGGCGGGCCGTCGAGTGCGATGATGCTGCTCCGAGGCTGCGCACCGGTGCAGCCGAACGGTCAGGAGCAGTGCCATGGCCCAGCAAGGCGGTAAGACAACCGGCGCCAAAACACCCGGCGGCGGAACATCCGGCGCCAAAATATCCGACGGCGGGACCGGGCAGGTCAGCGCGGCGAAGCGCGGAACCGGCGGTGCGGAGCTTGCCGGGCGCACCGCCGTCGTAACCGGCGGCGCCAGCGGAATCGGTGAAGCCTGCGCCCGCCACTTTGCCGCTCTGGGTGCCAAGGTCACCGTGGCGGACCTGAACGCGGCGGCCGCCGCCCGGGTCGCCGACGATATCGGCGGCACGGCATGGCATGTGGACCTGAGCGAGACTTCGGCCCTGGAAGACCTGGTGCTGGACACCGACATTCTCGTGAACAACGCGGGAATCCAGCGCATCGCTGCCATCGAGGAGTTCGACCCGGAGACTTTCCGGCTGATCCACCGCCTGATGCTTGAGGCGCCGTTCCTGCTGATCCGGGCGGCACTGCCCGGAATGTACGCCCGCGGCTTCGGACGCATCATCAACATTTCCAGCGTCCACGGGCTGCGTGCCTCGGCGTTCAAGAGTGCCTATGTCAGCGCCAAGCACGGACTGGAGGGCCTGTCCAAAGTGACGGCGCTCGAAGGCGGCCCGCACGGCGTGACCTCGAACTGCATCTGCCCTGCGTATGTCCGCACACCCCTGGTGGAAGCGCAGATAACCGACCAAGCCCGAATCCACGGCATTTCCGAAACGGAAGTCCTCACTTCCGTCCTGCTGACGGAGCCCGCAGTGAAGCGGCTGGTGGAACCGGAAGAGGTTGCCTCCCTTGCCGGATGGCTGGCCGGACCGAGTGCCGGTATGGCCACCGGGTCCTCCTACCCCATGGACGGGGGATGGTCCAGCCGGTGAAGGAGGGCTCAAAAAGGTGCGCCGCAGCGCCGGTCCGACGGGCGCGGCGGCGGGCGGCGACACACCGGGCGGAATCTGCACGTTCGAGTAGAACCGTCGATATAGTCGAACAGCCGGCGCCCTTATCCCAAACCAAGGCCCGTCTTCCGGCCGCACCGATGGGCGCTAAGCAGACATGATCACTTTTGACAACGTCACCAAGGTCTATGACCGCAATTCCAGGCCTGCCCTGAACTCCGTGAACCTCGAAGTGGACCGCGGAGAGTTCGTGTTTCTGGTTGGAGCCTCCGGATCGGGCAAATCGACTTTCATCCGGCTCATCCTCAAGGAAGAGCACGCGTCCCGGGGGACCGTTTACGTGGCCGGATCAAATGTCGCCAAGATTCCCAGCTGGCGCGTACCGCGCCTGCGGCGTGGAATCGGCGTCGTTTTCCAGGACTTCCGCCTGCTGCCCAACAAAACGGTGTTCCAGAACGTGGCATTCGCCATGCAGGTCATCGGCCGCAGCCGCGCCGTCATCCGCGACTCAGTGCCCGAGGTCCTGAAGACTGTCGGGCTGGAAGGCAAGGAAGACCGCCTGCCGCATGAGCTTTCCGGCGGCGAGCAGCAACGTGTCGCCATCGCCCGCGCCATCGTCAACAAGCCCGGGATCCTGCTCGCCGATGAGCCCACCGGAAACCTGGACCCCACCACCTCGCAGGGAATCATGAAGGTGCTGGACCGGATTAACCAGAACGGCACCACCGTGGTGATGGCAACCCACGACGACGACATTGTGAACGCGATGCGCAAGCGCGTCGTCGAACTGCACCACGGAAAGATCGTGCGTGACGAGCGTGAAGGCATCTACTTGGGCGCACCGCAGACGCAGCAGGGAGCCGTCATCAGGCAGGACGATGCAGCCAAAGCGGCCGACGTCGAATCGCCGGGCAGCGGAAACGGCGCAGCAGGAGCGGGGGCAGTCAAATGAGGCTGGCATTCATCCTCGGCGAGATCGGCTCGGGTATCCGCAGGAACCTGTCCATGGTGGTCTCCGTTATCCTCGTGACCTTCGTGTCACTCACCTTCGTCGGTGCGGCCGGCCTGCTGCAGCTGCAGATCGGGCAGATGAAGGGTTACTGGTATGACAAGGTGCAGGTGGCGGTCTTCCTCTGCGTCGACTCCTCAACCACGCCCTCATGTGCCTCCGGCCCGGTGACGGATGAGCAGCGCCAGGCCATCGAGGAGCAGCTGAATTCCCCGGCCTTTGCCCAGTACGTGGCTTCCGTGGACTACGAAGACCAGGCAACCGCGCTGAGCCACTTCAGGGACCAGTTCGCCAATTCCCCGCTGGTCGACTCGGTGACGGCAGACCAGTTGCCGGAGTCCTTCCGCGTTTCCCTCGTGGATCCGGAAAAGTATGAAGTCATTAATGAAGCGTTTTCCTCCATGCCCGGAGTGGAAACAGTCAGCGACCAGCGTGAACTTTTGGAGAAGGTCTTCTCCTTTATGAACCTGGCTTCGCTGATTGCGCTGATAATTGCCGGCGTGATGCTGGTGTGTGCCATTCTGCTGATTGCCACCACCATCCGCCTCTCGGCCTTCAGCCGCCGCCGGGAGACAGGCATCATGCGCCTGGTGGGAGCCTCCAAGGCAGTCATCCAGCTGCCGTTCGTTCTCGAGGGCGTCATCGCTGCGGTCATCGGCGCCGTCCTGGCATCAGGTACGCTGTGGGCAGTGGCACACTTTTTCATCGGTGCGCTGGCCAAGGCCTATCCCGCAACAGCGTTTATCTCCGCCCAGCAGGTACTGGTCCTCAGCCCGGTATTACTCGTTGTTGGGGCACTCCTGGCAGGAATATCCTCGCTGCTGACGCTTCGCAGGTACTTAAGGGTTTAGAGTGTTGCAAACTCTGGAAAGAAAGCTGACAAACTCCATGGACGGTTCCATCAATGGTTAGCGCGCATTCGAGTCAGGCGCCGAAGCCTGCCCTGCGCAAAACCACGGCCGGCGTGGTGGCATCCGCCATGCTGGCGCTGACGCTCGCCTTCAGCGGAACGGCCGCAGCCGACGAACTCGACGACCGCAAGGCAGCCATTGAGGCCGAGCAGCTGAAGGTTCAGGAAACCTACGAGTACCTCGACGCCGAAACCAGCAGGAAAGTCGCCGAGCTGGCGATCTACCAGCAGCAGCTGCCCGGAGCCCAGCAGGCGCTGACCGATGCCGAGGGCCGCGTTTCAGCAGCCACCGGCAAGGTTACGGCGCTGACCGGCCGCGTGGCGCTGGCCCAGGAAACCCGCAGCACCATTACCGCGCAGATCGAGCAGGACCAAGCGGCCATGGACGAATCGCAGGAAGTGATCGGACAGATCGCGGCCCAGGCCTACAAAAACGGCGGGGTGCCCTCCAGCTTTTCACTGATCCTCGGCGCCGAGGGTGCTGACAGCCTCACGGATTCCATGGGCCTGGCGGAGCAGGTCCTGCGCGGCCAGAATGCCGCCATGCAGGAGCTCTCGCAGCAAAGCGCCACGAACGTAAACTCGGAAGCACGCCTGGCGGCGGTCGAAGAGGAAATTTCCAGTCTCAAGGAGCAGGCAGAGGATGCCCTGAGGCTGGAACAGGAAGCCCGGGACGCCGCAGCGGCTGAAAAGTCCAAAGTCGACTCCCTGATCGAGCAGACGGCGGCGGCAAATGCCGACCTGGAAGCGCGAAAGCCTGTTATCCAGGCTCAGCTGGCCTCGCTGGAAACCGCCAAAGTCAAGGCAACCGAGGACATTGCGGCACGGCAGCGCGCCCTCCTTGAGAAGGCACGGAAGGAAGAGGAAGCCCGGGTAGCCGAGGCGAACCGCCGGGCAGCCGAAGAGGCCGCACGCAACAACCGGCCCACTCCGCCGGCTGAGGTGCCGTCCACTGCGCCGACCAACCCGTCCGCCTTTGGCCTGACCCTTCCCGTCAGCGCCCCGATCTCCTCCGGCTTCGGCTGGCGCGCCACGCCTCCGGGCAGCATCGACTTCTTCGGCACCGGCGGTTACCTGCACTCGGGCATCGATTTTGGTGCCAGTTGTGGAACCCCGGTTTACGCCCCGGCTTCGGGAGAGGTCTGGCGGGCAGACCAGGGCCAGTCGGACGGAATGATCGGAACGGGAAACCGCGTGGTGCTGAACCACGGCGTTATCGGCAACAGCGCACTGGCCACGAACTACTACCACCTGACGAACTATGTCGTATCCGTGGGCCAGTGGGTGAACGCCGGTCAGCTGATCGGTTACGTTGGGACCACCGGCAACTCGACCGGCTGCCACCTCCACTTTGAGACGGTGCTGAACGGCGCCCTGGTTGATCCGATGGGCCTGTTGTAGGCCTACAATAGAGTTTTCCGTTCATCGTAAAGGAGTTGCACCGTGCCCAAAGAAAGTGGCCGTAAGGTAGTGGCCACCAACCGCAAGGCCCGGCACAACTACGAAATCCTCGACACCTATGAAGCCGGCATGGTTTTGATGGGCACCGAGGTGAAGTCGCTGCGTGAGGGCCGGGCATCGTTGGTGGATGGCTTCGGAACGTTCTACAACGATGAGCTCTGGCTTGAAGCGACGTACATTCCTGAGTACCTCAACGGCAGCTGGACCAACCATTCGGCCCGCCGCCGCCGGAAGCTGCTGCTGCACCGGGAGCAGCTGGACAAGATCATGCAGAAGACCCGCGAGACCGGCTTCACCATTGTTCCCCTCCAGCTGTACTTCCTGGACGGCCGTGCCAAGGTCGAGATTGCCGTAGCCCGAGGCAAGCGCGATTACGACAAGCGGCAGACCCTTCGCGAGAAGCAGGACAACCGTGAAGCCCTGCGTGACATGCGGGAGAAAAACCGGGGCGCCTGATGAGCGGCACCTTCTGGGCGCTGCAGCCCGAAGAGAACGTCATCGAGGAAAAACGGCGGACCCCGCTGTGGGCCTGGGCGGTAACCACCGTCAACCTGCTGATCGCGCTGGCCGTGATCCCGGTCGTGATCCTGGTTGTTGTCCCCTTCTTCTTCGTCTACTACATCTACCTCGCGTCGCTTTTGGTCTGGATCGCTCCGGTCCTGGTTGCTGCCAACGCTGTTCTCTTCGTGTGGGCGCTGAAGCACAAGGCTGCCGGCCAAGCAGCACTGAGCATCCTGGGCGTCTTCTTTGCCGTGATCTCCTGGGTGGTCCTCAAGCTGTGGGAGATGCCAATCATCGTCCTTGGCATCCGGTTCTAGTTCCAGCTCCAGCCTCCGGCGCAGATGGGCTACAATTAACCAACCGGTCCCCGGATCGGTGTTTGATAATTACACATGGGGATGACAGGTTTCGACGGTGTTAGTCGAGACAGGTGAAGCGGGCCGAGGATGCAGGGTTATCTCGTAAACGCTCCTTGCAAAACAATAAGTGCCGATTCAAAGCGCACTGACTTCGCTCTCGCTGCCTAAGCAGCGGGCATAGTCCGTCAGCCCGGGAATGCTCTCGTCCCGGATCCTGGCGTCATTTAGAGGGCCACTGCTGAACATGCTCGCCGTTGGCGTGTTCGGGACTCTTAGACGGCTGGGCCCGGATCAGCTGCTTGTCTGCAAGACAGCTGGGGCCGAGAAAATCCAACGCAGACTGCGCCCGGAGAAGCCCTGACAACACGACATCGGACGGGGGTTCAATTCCCCCCATCTCCACAGCTGAAAATTGTTCCACTAAGCAGGGAAAGTGCCTTCGGGCACTTTCCCTGCTTTTTTATGTGCCTCAGGCACTGCCCTCCCGGGAGTCCTTGGTCACACGTTCCCTGAATTCCGGGGTGCATCCTCCGGTCCGGGGGAGGACAGCCGGTAGGAATTGCTAGACTGGCAGGAGTCGGAGAGCTGTTCGCAAGGCAGCGCATTCGGCCTTCCGCTGTCGGCGGGTCCGTTGGATACCGCCGCGCACCGGCGCTGCGGCTCGGCAGCATCCGCCCGTACGCGCTCCGTCCGGGCACATGAGCTATAACCGGTCGATAAGACCCCTGTAGGAGACGCACCACTTTATGCAAAGCCTGGACCATGGAACACAATCCGAAGAACTCTGGAACCGCCGCTACGACGACAACGTCGCTGAAGTCAATCAGCTCTGTGACTCGCTCAAGGCGCTGAAACCCGGCACCGAGGTGCCCTACGTCGACCCGATGCACGACGTGGGAGACACCCGCATTGTGAGCCTGTTCTCCAACATTGGCACCGCCCATCCGTCCGGCTTCATTACCGCCGGCGACGACGACGCCGTCGCGCGTCTTCTGGGGGTCCACTGGCAGGTGGGCCTGCGTCCGGAGTATGTCATGCCGTGGAACACCTACCCGTGGTTCGTCCCCGGTGAGCCCAACGGAAAGCTGACCAAGGAACAGATCCAGGAAGGCCTCAAGCCGCTCCTGCGCTTCCTGGCCCTGGTGCCGCGTGCCTCCGCGATCGTCGCCCACGGCACTGAGGCCCAGCGGCTGTGCGCAGCGTTCCTGAAAACCGAGAACCGGATGATCTACCGGCGCAGCTTCAAGATCTACAAGGCCCGCTCCGTTGACGGACGCGCTTTCGGCGCAACCGCTGAGCGGCAGGAAGACGGCCTGGCCACGATGCGCATCGCCTACAAGGACGCCATGGCCCGCACCGGGCTGGCCCTTCCCGAAAGCTAAGCGGCACGCCCAAGAGAGCTGCATAAAAAACCAGGCGCCCTGCGGATGCAGGGCGCCTGGTTTGTCTGTCTCGGGGTGCTACTCCGCCGTCGCTGATTTGGACGGCACATCGGCGAGGGGAACATCCACAAAGCCGATAAACCGGGTTCCGATGCCGTCGTACTCCCCTCGGACGCGCCCGGCCGGCAGCTCCGGGTAGTCAGCGCTGGGGTGGTCGGCGCAGGCAAGGAAGGCAAAGTCAGGCCACCACTTCTTCGGACGGGCGTTCTCACGGTAGCCGCAGACCGCACACTCCAGCTCAACCCAGACGGGACGCTTTCCCGTTCGGTTGGCGCGCGACTGGACGAGCCACTGGGGCGGTGCGGACTGCAGGTCAGCGAGCTCCTGCTCCGTCATGCGGGGAGGGATTCCATGGCGGGTGGCCATTTCAACGGGGATATCTAAGGCAAGTGCAGCCTGGCGTCTGGTAATCATCCCCATCAACGATACGGGACGCAACGGGTTCATCCATGACCGAAGGCCGGACCGTCCTCGACGATCCGGCCTCCGGGAGCCAGACAACGGCAGCCCCGGGGAAACGGGACCGCACGCAGGAGTTAGTCTGCGAACGCCTGGCGCAGGTTCGCTTCCTGCTCCTTGGAGAGATTGGTGGCGATGAGCTTGGCATCCGGGAAGCTGCTGCGGAACGCATCCAGGACCCGGTCCTCCACGGCATCCGAGGACAGCACGAACAAGGCCGATGTTCCCGGCGTAACTTCCGACCGCACCTGCTTGATGAAGTTATCGTCGATTCCCACGTCCACCATGGAGGCGGAAAGAGCACCCACGGCAGCACCAACCACCAGGCCGATCAGCGGAATAAAGAAGATCAAGCCGAACAGGAGACCCCAGAACCCGCCGCCGAGAGCGCCGGCCCCAAGGAGGTTGTGCTCCTGAACGGTGCGCGGCTTTTTCGCGTCCTGCGGCCAAGTGACAAATGCCGAATCCTGCACGTTGATGAGGCCCTGCGACTGCAGGCTGGACAGTGTCTCAGTGGCCTGCTCGGCAGCGCCTGAGTCCGGGAATTTCCAAACGGTCAATGTTGCCATGGCACATGTCTCCAAACGGTCGATTGCCGGAAAACGTCCGCAGATGCGGACCTGCCCGGCGAAGTAGCGCCCACACTAATGACCGGGCGAAGACGGTGGCAAGGAAATGGAACCACCCGGAGGAAGAGAGCTGCTCAGCTGCCGGAGCCTCTGTCCGAGGTGCAGGGGGTCGGCGTAAAATGCTCGCAACCCGCGTGCAGGCGGCCGCGGCAGGAGCCCGGTATCCAGCGGGGCCGAGCGAAAGGCGCCAGCATGAGGGATCCCGATCTGCCGGCCTGGTGGACAAATGCCGTCGTCTACCAAATCTATCCCCGCAGCTTCGCCGACAGCACCGGCAACGGCAACGGGGACCTGAAGGGGATTACGGGCAAGCTGGACTACCTGGCGGAGCTGGGCGTGGACGTGATTTGGCTGTCGCCGGTTCACGAGTCACCGCAGTTCGACAACGGCTACGACATCAGCAACTACCGCCGGATTGACTCCATGTACGGTTCCGAGGCTGACTTCGACGAAATGCTCGCCGGCATTCACTCCCGCGGCATGAAGCTCATCATGGACCTGGTGGTGAACCACACCTCCAGCGAACACGAGGCCTTCCGCATTTCAGCATCCTCCCGGAACAACGCTCAACGGGATTCCTACTGGTGGCGGGATCCGCGGCCCGGATTCGATCCGGGCGAGCCCGGAGCCGAGCCCAACAACTGGGGCTCCCACTTCGGCGGTTCGGCGTGGACCTACGACGCCGCCACGGAGCAGTACTACCTGCACCTCTTCACTCCGCAGCAGCCGGACCTGAACTGGGAGAACCCCCGGGTCCGGGCCAAAGTCCACGACATGATGAACTGGTGGCTGGACCGGGGAGTGGACGGGTTCCGGATGGACGTCATCAACTTCATTTCCAAGGACCCGGCCCTGCCCGACGGCGTGGTGGAACCGGGGGGAGTCTGGGGTGACGGGGCGCCGCATTTCACCTCCGGACCACGGATCCACGAGTTCCTGCAGGAAATGCGGCGCGCCGTGTTTGCGGACCGGACCGGGGACTACCTCACGGTGGGGGAGACTCCGGGGGCCACCGTGGAACAGGCACTGCTGTTCACCGATCCGCACCGGGGCGAACTGGATATGGTTTTCCAGTTTGAGCATGTCAGCCTGGATCAGCGCCCGGGCAACAAATGGGACTACCGGGAACTGGACCTGCGCGACCTCAAGACCAGCTGGAACCGTTGGCAGCGCGGACTGGCAACCACCGGATGGAACAGCCTGTATTTGGGCAACCACGACCAGCCGAGGCACGTCTCCCGGTTCGGAAACGACGGCGGGTACCGGTATGAATCGGCAACCCTGTGGGCAACGTTGCTCCACCTGCACCGCGGCACGCCCTACGTCTACCAGGGCGAGGAGCTGGGCATGACCAACGCCGGTTTTACCTCCATCAACGACTACCGCGACGTGGAATCGCTGAACTTCTATGCCGATGCGGTTCTCCGCGGGACCGGCCCGGAGACGGCGCTGCGCGCCCTGGCCGCGATGAGCCGCGACAATGCACGCACCCCGATGCACTGGACGGGGGAACCCAATGCCGGTTTCACCACCGGGACCCCCTGGATACCGGTGAACTCGAACTTCCCCGAGATCAACGCAGCGACGGACCTGGTCTCGGACCGCTCCATCTACCGCTACTACCAGCAGCTGATCCGCCTCCGGCACGAATCCACGGTGGTGGCACTGGGGGACTTTCACCTGCTCGATCCTGAGCATCCCGTGCTGTATGCCTTCCGCCGCAGCCGCGGAGACCAGCAGATCCTGGTGGCGGCCAATGTGTCCGGAGAGGAGCTGGAACTGCCCTCGAACCTGGGCTCGGGCGACCTCATCCTGGGCAATTACGGCGAACCGGGAGACCCGCACCGGCTGCGTCCCTGGGAGGCGCGGATTGTGGATATTTCAACCTATGAGACCGGGTAGGCGGTTTCGCCGCGGCTGGGTCTAAAGTGTCTCCTGTGACAGAGGAAGAATTCTCCCGGGACAGCGGCTCCGCGCAGGCTGCCACTGACGTCGGGCGCCGGCCACGGCCCGGAATCGCACGGCAGGTATTGGCTTTCGCGCTCGAGACGGCGCTGCTTTTCGCTGTGGCGTACGGGGCCATAGCCGTCTTCCCCGGATATGAGGCTCTTGCCGCCGCCGGTGCGCTGGCGGTTGCGGTGCTGTTTTGGGGGCTGCTGATGGCGCCCCGGGCGAAGCACCGGCTGCCTTGGCCGGCGCTGCCCCTGGTCGCTGCCGGAGTGTTCCTTGCCGGCGCAGGGGCCTTGATGCTCAGCGGATTGGCACTGGCGGGGTTGCTCCTGGCGGCAGGCGCCGTCGTCAACCTGGTGTGGGACCTGGTCTCCGGTTATCCGGCCGTTGCGGCACCGGCCCGGCCCGCCGGCCGGCGCTCGGCCAGACGCTGAGCAAGCACCAGACGCTGAGCACACACCAGACCCCAAGCAAGCACCGGCGCTGAATAAAAGCCGGCCTCGGCGCAGCCCGAGGATCCGCGGGCTTTACTGGGCGGTCAGGGACTGTGCGAACAGCGGACCGAGGCCGGCAAAGCCGCCGCGGCGGACGGCCTCCCGCTGCCGCTGGGCGCCGGTTCCTGCCGCCAGCACATGTGCCATGCCGGTCCGCACATAGGGATAGTCACCGGATTCCTCCAGCGCGGGGCGAATATACTCCAACAGGGCACCCACCTGGTTCGCTGCGGCGCGGCCCAGATGCCCGCCCCCGGCTCCGTGGTCCAGCAGGTTTCCGCGCAGTCCGAATCGGGCAGCCTGCCACAGGCCGGCGTCCAGGATTTCCGGATCGGCCAGCAGATCGGTGTTGCCCTCGAGATCGGTGTCCCCTTCCGCCAGCAGCGTCGTCACCAGTCCGCGGATCATCAGCGCCAGCAGGACAGCGTCCCTGGCTTCCAGCTGGGCATCGGCGACACGGACTTCCACGGTGGGAAAATTGTCCGACAGGCGGGCAATCCAGCCGACGTGGCCGGGATCCAGAACGACGTCGGTGGCAGTGAGCCGCGCGATCCGCGCGTCGTAATCCGCTGCGTCGGAGAAATGGGGCGGAAAACCCTGCACCGACCACCGGCGGTAGTGGATGATCCGCCAGCTGGCGAACCTGCTGTCCCGTCCCTGCCAATACGGGGAGTTGGTGCTGATCGCTCCGAGGGTGGCGAGCCACGGGCGCAGGCGGTTCAATACCTGCACGCCTTCGCACCGGCTGGGGACCGCAACATGGACGTGCGTGCCGTTGACATACTGCTCATCGCCGACGCCCCCGGCGATCGTGCTCATTTGCTGGTAGCGCGCAGTGCCGCTCACCAGTGCGGGGCCGGCCGCGACCAGGGGTGCGGCACCGGTGGGGGCGGCGGCAAGCCCTGCTGCCGCCGCGGCAGCGGCGAGCCGTCCGCGGAAGTCGAGCAGCGAGGCCAGCGCCTCTTCAGGCTCGGTGCAGATGGGTGTGGTGCTTTCCACCTGGCAGGCCAGGAACTCAGCGGTACTCGTGAAGCTGTCGCCGTCGCCGGGGGTCAGCGCTCCGATGACCTCTGCGGCACGGGCACTCGGCGCCGCCGTTGCCGGATCCATGAGCATGAATTCTTCTTCGATACCGAATGTGACCACGTAAGTACCCCTGTTCCGCAGTGGAGCGGCGGCTGGACTGAATGGAATGGACGGGTGGGACTGGACTGGTGGGACTGGACTGGCTGAAGGACCCCGCGGGGTCGGAGCCCCAGATTACATGTGCCCGGGGGTTGGAGGACAGGTAGCGGCTCTCAGGCGGCGAGCAGTCGTCCGGCGCCGGCGGCTGCGACACCGAGCACCAGGTTGGCGGTCACATTCACTGCCGCAGCCATCCGCCGGCCATCGAGCCACAGAGTCAGCGTGCCCACGGTCCAGGAGCTGAAGGTGGTGAGGCCGCCGGCCAGTCCGGCGGCGGCAACCGGATATTCCCCGGGACCGATGGCACCTCGGGTCAGCAGCGCAAAGCACCAGCCGATCAGGAAGGATCCGGCTGCATTCACCAGCAGGGTCGACAGCGGAAAAGCGGCCTTCCCGGGGCGCTGCCGCCGGGCAAACCAGGAATCCAGGGCGAAGCGCACCAGCGCCCCCAGCACTGCTGCCGCCCCCACCCAGAGGGCTGTCACGACACGTCCCCTGGATGACGACGGACGCTGCGACGGCGAACGGCAGCGGCCGCTCCGGCACGGGACCCCAGCCACAGTCCGGCAGCGGCGGCGGCCAGGCCGCCCGCCAGGCTGAGGGTGAGGCTGCTGATCCAGACACCGTGCCGGCCGGCGCTGAGAGGGAGCTCGAGGGACAGGGCCAGCGCCGAGAAAGTGCTGAAAGAACCCAGGAATCCCGGACCCAGGCCGGCCTTGAGCCAGAAGGGCGTCTGCGGGCGGGACAGCCACCACGAGGTGAGGAACCCCAGGGCCAGACTGGCTCCGGCATTTATCCCAAGGGTGGCCCAGTCCACGGATCCCGGCTCCGGAGCAAACACCTGCAGCAGCCCGTATCGAGCCTCCGCACCGGCGAAGGCTCCGGCGGCGACGGCGGCCCAAACCGGCCAGCCCAGCCGGGGTGCTCCGGGGCGGCCGGTGCCGGGCTGCGGGGTCATTGGCCCGGCAGACCTGCAGCGGGGCGTGCGGCGGGGACCATGCGCCAGGAAAGCGTGAGGTAGGGCAGCTCCAGCGGTTCGCCGGGACGGTGGCCCAAATGTTCGAAGAGATACCAGGTCAGGTTGGCCATGACCTTCTCCCGGACCGGCGCCGCGGCGGAGAGGTAGTAGGACCGGGACTTGGCCAGTTCCATCAGGTCTTCCGGGGTCATCTGCTGGGACCAGTGCGTGGTGTGGGAGGCGTCAGGGACGAACTCCGGACCGACGGCCGGCCGGAAACCGGGCCGCAGCACATCGCCGGCGTGGATGATGCGGGAGTAGCGGTGCACCCAGGGGACGCTGACGTCCAGCTGGTTCCAGATGAGTCCCAGAAAACCGCCCGGGCGCAGCACCCGGGCAAGCTCGGTGCTCGAGGCCAGGGGATCGCACCAGTGCCAGGCCTGCGCCACCGTGGCAGCGTCCATCGAGGCGGTCGGCAGCCCGGTGTCCTCTGCCGTACCCACGACGACGGGAATCCCGGGCAGCGCCTGCTGCAGCTGGCTGAGCATGTCGGCCGAGGGGTCGACGGCGGTGGGCCGGTATCCGGCGGACACCAGGCAGCGCGTGTATTTGCCGGTACCGGCACCGATGTCGGCCACCTGCGCCCCCGGCGCAGCGGCCGGGCCGGAAACACCGGCGAAGAGCCACTGGACGGCTTCGGAAGGATATCCGGGCCGGATCCGGTCGTAGTGCTCCCCGCCGTCCTCGTAACTTCGCGCCAGCTGGCGGCGCCGCACTGCCTCCAGCCGCGGACCCGACGTTGTGCCTGCCACCGTTAGAGGAGGTCGTCCAGGCCCGGGTTCAGGCGGTTGAGCACCTCGCTGTGCAGGGCGCCGTTCGTGGCGAGGGCGTTGCCGCCGAAGGGCCCGTCCTCGCCCTCCAGTGAGGTGAAGCGGCCGCCGGCCTCGGTGATGATGGGCACCAGGGCGGCCATGTCGTAGAGGTTCAGCTCCGGCTCGCAGGCGATGTCGACGGCGCCCTCGGCCACCATGCAGTACGACCAGAAGTCGCCGAACGCCCGGGTGCGCCAGACGGACTCGGTGAGTCCGATGAACTCGTCGAAGTTGCCGCGGTCCTTCCAGCCGCCCAGGCTGGAGTAGGACAGTGACGCGTCAGCGAGGTTGGAGACGTTGGAGACCCGCAGCCGGGTGGCGGACGCCAGCGAGCGGCCCATGTAGGCGCCGGTTCCGGTGGCGGCCCACCAGCGCTTGCCCAGGGCGGGCGCGCTGACCACGCCAAGGACGGGAACGCCGTCGTCGACCAGGGAAATCAGCGTGGCCCAGACCGGAACGCCGCGGATGAAGTTCTTGGTGCCGTCGATGGGGTCGATCACCCAGCGGCGCGGCCCGGAGCCGGTGGAGCCGAATTCCTCACCCAGGACAGCATCCCGGGGACGGGCACGGGAGAGCTGCCCGCGGATCGCGTCCTCGGCAGCCTTATCCGCGTCGGTGACGGGGGTGAGGTCCGGTTTCGTTTCAATTTTCAGGTCCAGGGCCTTGAAACGGGACATCGTCTGATCGTCCACGGAGTCGGCCATGACATGGGCGAGTCGCAGGTCATCGTTGTAACTCTGAGCGAACGGCATACGGTTCAACTTATCCTTATTCGGTGGGCAGCGCCCACGATTACTCGGCTGTGGGCCTGTTGCGGTGCCGTTTCGGGAGTGCAGCTGCGTGCAGGCACCGGTGCTGCACGCCTCACTGGGCGCCCAATTCCTTGGCGGAGGCCCGGTTCTCGGTCCGGGTGCCGGATCCCAGCAGCCGCCGCAGCGATGCCAGCCGGGCCGGGCCGGCCGCGCCGGCCTGTCCCGATGCCACCCACGGATCCAAGCCGCAGTCCCGGGCCTGATCATCGTGGCGGCAGCCGCGTTCACAGGTTTCAGTGCCCGGCGCAAGATCGGGGAAGGCCTGCAGGATCCGGTCCGGGTCCACATGCGCCAGGCCGAAGGAACGGATGCCGGGCGTGTCGATGATCCAGCTGCCGGCGGGGGCGTCGAGGACCTTCAGCGCCAGGGCGGAGGACGAGGTGTGGCGGCCGCGGCCCGTGACGGCGTTGACGCCGCCGGTGGCGCGCGCGGACCCGGTGAGCGCATTGACCAGGGTGGACTTGCCGACGCCGGAATGCCCGACCAGGACCGAGACCTTCCCCTCCAGGTGGCTGTGCAGCTGCTGGACGGCATCGCCCTGCAGCCGGGCGGACAGGCCGTCGTCGGAGCGGGCATCGATGCCGGAGGCGTCATCGGCGGCGGTGCGGCTGATGATGACGTCCAGGTCCAGATGCTCGTAATTGGCCAGCAGCTCCGCCGGATCCTTGATGTCAGCCTTGGTGATGCAGAGCAGGGGAGAGATGCCGGCGTCGTAGGCCGCGACGAGGGCGCGGTCGATGAAGCCGGTGCGCGGCTCCGGATTGGCCGCGGCCACCACGATCACCAGCTGGTCGGCGTTGGCGACGACGGCGCGTTCCACCGGATCGGTGTCATCGGCGCTGCGGCGCAGCAGGGTGCGGCGGTCCTGGATGCGGACGAGGCGGGCCAGGGTGTCCGGCCCGCCGGAGACGTCACCGACCAGCGAGACCAGGTCGCCGGCGACCACGGGGTTGCGGCGCAGTTCACGGGCCCGGGCGGCGGTGACGATGCGTTCGGTGGGGGTGTCTTCGTCAACGACCGCGGTGTAGCGTCCGCGGTCAACGGTGATGATGCGCCCGGTGACCGCCTCGTCGTAGGCGGGCCGGTCCTTGGTCCGGGGGCGTGAGCCTTTTTTGTTGGGGCGGATGCGGACGTCGGATTCGTCCCAGCTGCCGGTGGAGCGGCCCATCAGCGGGTGCCTCCGTTCGGCTCGGAGCCCGGGGGCGGAGAAGCCGGGGAGGTGCCCGAGGCGGCCAGCTCCTGCCACAGCTCCGGGAATTCCGGCAGCGTCTTGGCAGTGGTGCCGATGTCCTGGACCAGGACGCCGGGAACGGCCAGGCCAATCAGGGCACCAGCGGTTGCCATTCGATGGTCTGCATAGGTTTCAAAGGTCCCGCCGTGCAGGGACGCCGGGCGGATCGCCAGGCCGTCGGCCGTCTCTTCGGCGTCGCCTCCCAGCCGGGTGATTTCGGTGGCCAGGGCAGCGAGGCGGTCCGTCTCGTGGCCGCGCAGATGCGCGATGCCGGTGAGGACCGAGGGAGAGTCCGCCAGGGCGCACAGTGCGGCAACGGTCGGCGCGAGTTCGCTGGTGTCAGCCAGCTCGGCGCCGTGAATGCGGCCGGTCCCGGTGACGGTCAGGGTTCCGCCGGACAGCGTCACCCGGCCGCCGAGCTGCGGCAGGATCTGCCGCCACCGATCGCCCACCTGGGCTGTCGAGTCGGGCCAGCCGGCCATGCGCACAGTGCCGCCGGCGACCAGTGCCGCCGCCAGGAACGGTCCGGCATTGGACAGGTCCGGTTCGATGGTGACGTCAAAGGCGCGGATGCGGCCGGGGGCCACCCGCCACTCGTTCGGCACTGAGTCATCCACGTGCACGCCGGCACCGCGCAGGACCTGCACCGTCATGGCAATATGCTCGCGGCTGGGCAGGGCGGCGCCCACATGGACGAGGTGCAGTCCGTTCCGGAAGCGTGCTCCCGCCAGCAGCAGGGCGGAAACGAACTGGGAGGAAGCACCGGCATCGATGTCCAGCCGTCCGCCGGCCACCTCCCCGGTGCCGCGCACTGAAAACGGAAGGGCGCGGGCGCCGTCGTCGTGCACGCTCACACCCAAGCCGCGGAGGGCGTCGATGGTTGCGGACATGGGGCGACGGCGGGCGTGCGGGTCGCCGTCGAAGGCCGTGGTGCCGTTCTTCAGGGCCGCCAGGGGCGGCACGAACCGCATCACGGTCCCCGCCAAGCCGCAGTCAATCTCCGTACTGGAGGTGCTCCCGGTTTCCATCGGATGCACCTCCAGGTCCGGCCCGAAGGCTCCTTCGCCCTCGACCTCCCGCACCTCCGCACCCAGCGCCCGCAGGGACGCGATCATGAGCGCAGTGTCACGCGAGTGCAGGGGGGCCCGAAGCCTGCTGGGCCCGTCGGCCAGTGCCGCCAGCACCAGGTACCTGTTGGTCAGGGACTTGGAACCAGGCACACGGACATCGGCGTCCAGCGGAGCGGAGACCCGGGGAGCGGGCCAGGGAGAGATGAGCTGCGGTTCGGCGGGGGAGGACATGTGGCTAGGAACCCACAATGCCGGCTGTGGTGGTGCGGACGGTGCGGTTGGCCTTCTTCAGCTGCTTGGCAGCGTCCTTCTGAATGGCGCGTGTCTTGCGGCCCGCGTCCTTGCCCAGCGACGAAACGCTGCGGCGGGTGTCGTCAGCGAGGTGCCCGGCACGCCAGGCGAGGCCGGGGCGGCCGTTGGTGTCGACTGCCACCAGCAGGACGGCGCCGATGAGTGAGAGGTTCTTCAGGAGGCCCGCACGGCGCGCCTGGCGTTCATCGGAGGTGTCGGTCTCCGCATTCTTGTACTCAACCACCGCATTCAGCACCGCGGTACCCGTAAGCAGCAGGCCGGACAGGCGGGGAAGCTTGCCCAAGGCGAGCAGCGCACCGGCACCTACCTGGGTTGCGCCGAGGACCTTGGCAACCAGCTGGGGGTTGGCGGTGACGGAGGCCGCAGCAGGGACCATGCTGCCAACGCGGTTCAGGGTGGGACGCAGCTGCTCGGCAGTCTGGTCGGCGTCCCGCAGGCGGTCAACCCCGGCCGCAATGAACCCCGTGGCGAGCAGCGGGCGGGCGAGCAAACGGACAACGGACATATTGACCTCCTGGTTGCCGCCCGGTCTCGGAATAGCCGGGCAGAATACTCTTAGTTTTGCACTTTTACGGAGCCGGCACATCTTATGCCGCCGGAGGGGCAGGAACGGTGCGGCGGAATAAGCTCCCGTACGGAAGCGTTGAGCGAACATACGGCATTTCCGCCAAGTGAGGATCTGCCGGCTTCAAGGGACACCGCGGCCATGGCTGCGGCGTCCCCGAATGCAGTGAGGAGAGTGAACGTGCCAGTTGCCTTGGTCACGGCAGATGCGCCGGTAACAGCCGGAGCACCGCCGGATGCAGCATCATTGGTTCAGCTGCGAGTGGAGTCGGGTCGCCGCACCGTAGACTTGAAATTGATGAGAACTGATGCGCCGGAAGGCAGCCCCCAGGTGGAAGACTCCGAGCTGGATGTCGCTTCCGAATCGGAAGAGGCCCGCAAGATACGTTTCGAGCGCGATGCCATGCAGTACGTGGATCAGCTCTATTCCGCGGCCATGCGTATGGCCCGCAATCCCTCCGACGCCGAAGACCTGGTCCAGGAGGCCTACACCAAGGCGTTCTCCGCCTTCCACCAGTACCGTCCCGGAACGAATCTCAAGGCCTGGCTCTACCGGATCCTGACGAATACCTACATCAACCTGTACCGAAAGCGTCAGCGTGAACCGCTGCAGGCAAATTCGGACGGGGTGGAAGACTGGCAGCTCGCCCGCGCCGCGGAGCACAGCTCCACCGGACTGCGGTCGGCTGAGGCAGTGGCCCTCGACCATCTTCCGGACTCCGATGTGAAGGACGCACTGCAGTCCATCCCGGAGGAATTCCGCCTAGCCGTGTATTTCTCCGATGTGGAGGGATTTGCGTACAAAGAAATCTCGGAAATCATGAACACGCCCATCGGTACCGTAATGTCCCGCCTGCACCGGGGCCGCAAAATGCTCCGCGAACTGCTCGCCGAATATGCACACGAACGCGGTATCCGCGGCAAGGCGGCACCTGCCGCCGCCGGTGCTGGCCAGACAAAGAAACAGGGGAACACGCTATGAGCGATTGCCAAAGCCTGGGCGATTGCGAGGACGCCCGCATCGAACGGCTCTACGAGTACCTTGACGGGGCTCTGTCCCATGACGACATCGTGGAAATCCAGGAGCACCTGGACGGGTGTCCCGAATGCGCCGAGGAACACGACCTTGAGTGCGTCATCCGCTCGGTGGTCAAGCGCTCCTGCACGGAGGCTGCACCGGAGACGCTCAAGGCGAGCATCCTGGCTCGAATCAGCCAGATCCAGACCGCCGACCACTAGTTGGCGGCGAGGGCCCAAAAAGAAGAACCCCCGGCAGCCGCAAGGCTCCGGGGGTTCTTCCTTAGTGGCGATGGGCCACACGGCTGAGTCCAAGACTTAAGTGTTGGGACGCTTACCGTGGTTGGCGCCGCCGCGCTTACGATCACGACGCTTGCGTGCACGCTTGCTCATAGCTGCCTCCTTCGTTTTGCTGAAAGTTCTGCCCTCCAGTGTCCCACAGGGTGAGCCCGACAACCTAAACCGGGGCCCGGATGCTTTCGGGTTACGAGACGGAACTGCCCGCGGCCATGATGGCGTTGCGCTGTTCCCGGCGCAGTGCCTGCTCGGCGGGATCCGGGACCGGCGCTGCGGCCAGCAACCGGCGCGTGTACGCGTCCTGCGGATACTTCAGCACCTGTTCCGTTGACCCCTGTTCGACCATGATCCCCTTGTTCAGCACGGCGATATGGCTGGCCAGGATTTCCACCACGGCCAGATCGTGGCTCACAAAGAGGCAGGCGAAGCCGTACTGCTGCTGCAGGTCCTGGAGCAGGGCCAGCACGCGTGCCTGAACCGAAACATCCAGTGCTGACGTGGGTTCGTCGGCCACCAGCAGCGACGGGCGCAGCGAGAGGGCACGGGCAATGCCGACGCGCTGGCGCTGCCCGCCGGAGAGTTCGTGGGGGTAACGGTTGCGGAAGTTGGTTGGCAGCTGGACGTCGTCCAGCAGGCCTTCAACACGGCGGTCCAGGTCAGTGCGGGAGAGCTTCTCGTGGAGGAACAATGGCTCACCGATGGATTCGCCAATGGACATGCGCGGGTTCAGTGAAGCCGCGGGATCCTGGAATACGATGGCGAATTTGCGCCGCAGGGGAAGCATCTCCTTGGGGGAGAGGCCGGCGATGTTGGTGCCGTTGATGTCCACGCTGCCGGCGCTGACCGGAAGCAATCCCGTGACGGCGCGGGCAATGGTTGATTTCCCCGATCCGGACTCGCCCACCAGGCCCATAACCTCGCCGGGGTTGATGACGAAGGAGACGTCCGAGACGGCTTTGAAGCCCGGCTGGCGGAAGCGGCCGGGGTATTCAATCGAAACACCCGTCAGCTGCAGGGCGGGGACTACGCCCGCATCCGGGGTGGCAAGGTCCGCCGACTCCCTGAGCACGGCCCGCGGGGCATCGGTGATTTGCAGCGAACCGTCGTCTTCCACCTCCACCGCGGACAGCACTCCGCCCACTTTGGAACCCAGATGGGGGACGGCAGCCAGCAGCTGCCGGGTGTAGTCCTCGCGCGGATTGTTGAAGAGTTCGGCCACGGGGGCCGCCTCAACGATGCGGCCCTTTTCCATCACCACCACCTTGTCGGCAAGGTCGGCGACCACACCCATGTCGTGCGTGATGAGCATGACGGCACTGTTCAGGCGCCTGTTCAGGTTCCGGAGCAGCTCCAGGACTTCCGCCTGCACCGTAACGTCCAGGGCGGTGGTCGGCTCATCGGCCACGAGCAGGATGGGATCGTTGGCAATGGCGATGGCAATCATGGCCCGCTGGCGCTGGCCGCCGGAGAACTGGTGCGGGTAGGAATCGTAGCGCCGCTCCGGTTCGGGGATTTCCACCATGCGCAGCAGCTCAAGGGCCCGGGCCTTTGCCTGGGCCGGCGAAGCATCAGTGTGCTGTTCGATGATCTCCTTGATTTGTTCGCCCACCGTCAGGACAGGATTAAGCGCCGTCATGGGTTCCTGGAAAATCATGGCGATATCGTTTCCGCGGATTTTCCGGAGGGCGGACTGCGGGACACCGATCAGCTCCTTGCCCTGCAGCTTGGCGCTGCCGGTGGACCGGCCGTTGCCCGGCAGCAGGCCCAGCAGGGCCATGGACGACATGCTCTTGCCGGAACCCGACTCGCCCACAATCGCCAGGATCTCGCCGGGATGGACCGTGAACGAGACATCCTCGGCCGCCATGACCCATTTGTTGTCCACGTTGAATTCGACCCCGAGGCCCGCTACTTCCAGGATCGGGGCCGTGGATGCCAGGGGGCTGACGTCGCTGTACAGGGGTGCCGAGCTCATGCCTTGTTCCTTGTCTGTCGGGGATCAAACGCATCCCGGAGGCCGTCGCCGATGAAGTTCACGGTGAGGGCAATGGCCACGATGAAGAGGCCTGGCCAGAAGAAGAGCCAGGGGCGGGTGGTCATGGCCGCCCGGTTCTCATTGATGAGTTTGCCCAGTGAGGTGTCCGGCGGCTGCACGCCCAAACCTAGGAAGCTCAGCGCGGTCTCCAGCAGGATGGCGCCGGAAATCGCCAGCGTCGCGGACACAATGATGACGCCCACGGTGTTGGGCAGGATGTGCTTGAAGATGATGCGGCTCGAGCTTGCGCCGACGGATTTGGCCGCCTCGACAAACTCCTTCTCCCGCAGGGAGAGGAACTCGCCGCGGACGATGCGGGCCAGGTTGGTCCACGTCAGCAGGCCAAGGAAGACCGCAAAGACCACGATGCCGAAGTCCGAGACGATGCTGGCAAGCACTGCGGCCACGACGAGCAGGGGGATGGTGATGATGACGTCGGTGAAGCGCATCAGGACCGCTTCAGTAAAGCCGCGGAAGTAGCCGGCCAGGGCGCCGATGACGGTCCCGACTGCGGTGCCCACAATGCCGACGATGAAGGCGATGGTCAGGGAAATCTGGGCCCCGCGCATGGTCATGGCGAAGTAGTCTCGTCCCAGGGTGTCCTGGCCGAAAGGATGGTTTCCCAGTCCGGTCCAGGACAGTGTGGGGGCTCCGCCGTCTTCCATCGGCATGACCGACGAGAAGGTATGCGGCCACCAGCCGGGGATGCGGATCGGCCCCACGGAGAGTCCGATCGAGGTGAAGGCCAGCAGGACGATGAAGATCAGTCCGCTCATGCCGGCGAGGGCACCCTTGTGGCGGAAGAACCTCTCCCTGACCAGCTGGCCCTGGCTTTTTGCGGCGGTAATCTCCGGATCGGCAGTCACTGCCCGGGTTGCGGGCGAGTCTGCGATGTTCGTTCGCTGGCTTTCCAGAGTCATGCTCGTCAGTTCCGGACTGCTGCCGGTGGTTCCGGACGGGATTTTTTCAGTCATGATGTCCGCCTATCAGTTCAGGCTAATGCGCGGGTCGAGGAACGCGTACGCGATGTCGGCCAGCATGTTGAAGGTCACCGCGGCTACGCCGGTCACCAGGAAGAACGCCATGATCACGTTCGGATCGACGTCGTGCAGGCCATCCGTAAACATCCTGCCCATGCCGCTCCAGCCGAACACGGCTTCCGTGATCACGGCACCGCCGAGGACTCCGGCGAAATCGAACGCCATCAGGGTGGTGATGGGGATCATCGCATTGCGGAAGGCATGCTTGACAACCACTGACCGTTCGTTCAGGCCCTTGGCCCGTGCCGTCCGGACGTAGTCCTGGTTCATGACTTCGAGCATGCTGGCACGCGTGTACCTGGTGTACGTGGCGAAAGAGATCAGCATGATGGCGATCGTGGGCAGTACCAGGTACAGGGCGTAATCCAGGTTGATTTCCCAGAAGGTGCCCTCCAGGTTCGGCGTCGATGAGCCGGTGGTGGGAATAGGACGGCCGCCATTTTTACGGGACAGGGAGGGGTAGGCACCGAGGAGTGCGTCGATGAAGACGAAGAAGCCGATACTCAGGCCGATGACTGCCGTGAGGTTGCGGGTCTGCTTGGCATAGGGTCCGCCGACGAAGTGGCCGATGGCCAGTGATACGAGCACCGTCAGGACCGCAAGCCCGGCGATGATGGTCCAGCTCGGGTCTTCCATCAGAGGCTGGGTCACCAGGTATCCGATGAATCCGGCGGCTGCCGTGGCAAGTGCGGCGACCAGGATGCGGCGCCGGCGGAAGCCCGCCAGCATGGCCGTGATGCCAAGTGCCAGGCCAAAAGCCGTGAAGAACAGGCCAATCGGGCCCAGCCCCGGTGTTTTGAACCAGTTCGAGATGAGCAGCAGATAGAACGTGACCGAGGTGCCAACGGCAACAATGGCGAAGACACGCAGACGGCGCCGCCGGTCTCCGCCGAGGGCTACGGCCCCGACGATTCCGGCAACCAGTCCTATGCCTGCTATGCCCAGATACGACATTTGGGGATTAGAGAGCCAGGTGTTCAGGTTGATCGCCAGGTACTGCTTGAGCAGGGTGGAGAGCCAGAACAGCGGCATGGAGAAGAGCAGGAAAGCAACGAAGGTGATGGAGTAATCGAAGACGCTGTACTGGCGCAGGGCGGTGACCAGGCCGATCGCAACACCGAGGAAAAGGGCGACGAGGGTGGCGACAACAACGAGCCGGAACGTCGAGCCGATGGCGGTCTGCAGCTGTTCGATGACGGGATTGCCGGCCCGGTTCAGGCCCAGCGTGCACTCGGCGCCCCCGGGAATGATGCACCGGCCCACTTCCTGCAGCCACAGCAGGTAACGAACCGCCACGGGTTCGTCCAGGTGGAGCGCCGCAGTGGTCTGGGCGATGCGTGCGTCGCGTTCAGCGCTTTGCAGTTCGAAGAATTCTTGGAGGGGATCTCCCGAGTTGACGGCCAGGACGAACATCAGCACGGTGGCTGCGAGCAGGATGAAGAACGAGGTCACCGCTCTTTTAAGGATGAAGAAGAACACCGAAGGCTCCTATGGGGATGGTACGAAAAGCCGTTGCGGCACAAAGCCGGGATGGGCAGACCACTGGTCTGCCCATCCCGGCTTCTAACCGTTGAGGCGCGAGGCCTTGGTTAGGCCTGCTTGGTCCACTTGAAGGCGTTCCATGTCACGCCGCTCTGAGTGGGGTTGTACTCCACGTTCTCCATGCCGGAGTTGTGGGCAACAATGTCGGCCTGGGTGTAAAGAACGACGTTGTAGACGTCCTTGGCCAGTTCCTCTTCGAGTTCCTTCTTCAGCTCCAGCACCTTGTCGGCTTCAGTGGTGCGGGCAATTTCGTCCCACAGCTCGTCGACCTTTTCGCTCTTGAACTTGCCGTAGTTCTGGACGCCCTCGGAGTCGTAGATCGACTGTGCGCTGGCTACCAGGCCTGAACCGGACCAGCCGAAGAGTGCGGCATCCCAGGAGCCGAGCTCATCGAGCTTCGCGGTCCACTCGGCGTCGGGGGTGGCGATGATGTTGAAGCCGGCCTGGTCGCAGGAATCCTTGATCAGGGCAGTGATATCGGCGCGCACCTGGCTTGCCGACGAGAACAGCATACGGACGTCAACGGGCTCGGTCTTGCCGGCCTCTTCCATCAGCGCCTTGGCGCCTTCGAGGTCAACCTCGTCGTATTCGCTGGCGGACGGGGCTGCTTCAAGAACTTCGTCGTATTCCGGCTGCGACTGCTGGAAGTCGCGCAGGTTCAGCACGGTGGCCTCCGGGTCGACCGGCTTGACGAACTTGTCCACGATGTCCTGGCGCGGAACGCACTTGGAGAAAGCCTGGCGGACCTTGAGGTCCTTGAACACGCCGTTTTCGGACTGGTCCAGGTCAATGTGGGTGAACGTCATGCCCGTACCGGTAAGCAGGGAGACCGACTCACCGATGGCTTCGATCTGGTCCTTGGTGTCACCGGTGGGACCGGACGGTTCAATGATGTCCACGTCACCGTTCTGCAGCGCCTGCACGGCTTCGGTGTCCTCGATGGTCTTGAAGACAATGCTCTCCGTGGCACCCTGGCGCTCTTCGCCCCAGTAATTCTCATTCTTGGTCAGCGTCAGGTTTCCGCCGGCTGCGTTGTCCAGAATGTACGGGCCGGAGGAGGGGATCAGTGCTGCATCGGGAAGCGAGGGGAGGCCCTCGGCATAACCCCAGCCGGTGTTCCAGAACTCGGCAACAGGCTTCAGGGAAGCCAGGTCGTTGTCCTGGATCGCGGCGACGAGTGCCTCGCCGTCGTTTTCAACGCTCAGTCCGCCCTGCTCAGCCGCGATATGGGCGGGCATGAGGGAACCGATCATCACGTTTTCCCAGTCGGCGTACGGAGTCTCGTAGACGTACTCGAACTCCTTGGACCCGGCTTCGCCCTCGGGCATCGACAGGTATTCGTAGCCGTTGTTGGAGGAGGGCTCGAAGATTTCGGCTTCGCCCTCCAGGACCTTGCCGGAGAAAGCCGCCCAGTTCAGCAGGACGTCGTCGAAGTCGATCGGCGTGCCGTCGGACCATACGGCGTCCTCGTTGATGGTGTACTTCACGGTCAGGGGATCATCACTGACCTTTTCGAAGGTGCCGAACTCCTCGTTGCGGATGACGCCTTCGGGGCTGTACTCCGAGAAGTTGCTGTGCACCAGGTTGTCCACGTAGGTGTTGTACACGCTGTTGGACTTGGACGTTCCGCCGTTGTAGAAGTCCGGCGCCTGGCTAATGGCTACGGAAATGGACGACGCGAGGTTGGCGTCCTCCGTGGTGTCGGATTCGGCGGTTTCGCCGCCTCCGGCTGAACCGCAGGCGCCAAGGAAGAGCGCTCCCACGGAAAGTGCGGCAAGAGTTGCCGTGCGCTTTGTACGCATTCGTAGTCCTAACTGAGGATGAGTCGTCAGGAACCACCATCGGCGGCTCCCCCAAAGCGGCCGTGATGACCGCCACATGTCCGAAAGACTAGCCACTATTTGTTTCCAGTGTGCAAACTGTTAGCGGATGTTAACCGATCGTTACCTGAGCGGCTTGGGGAAAAGCGGTGCAGGACCATGTCAGGGCGTCGCCGGAGCCTGCGCCGCGGAGTTTCCACCCGCTGTTCTGCGGGCGTGTCGCAACGGCGCGGTGTGCGTCAAGGGTGCCGTGTCACGGGCACAGTTTGTCTTAACGAAACGAGGGCCCTCGGCTGCTGCCGGGGCCCTCATTTCAATACGGCTTATTCGGATGTCCTCTCAGGATGTCCGGTAAAGCCTTGCCGCTCAGTTCATTTCCGGCAGGTCCAGCCAGCGGTACCACCCGCGGTGCAGGACCAGCCAGGCGATCAGGCCGTAACCTGCCTGCCCGGGAGTGCCGCCGTTGGAAGCCAGATCGGTGCGCCACTGCTCGTGATTCAGCAGCGGGGTGAGGGTGTCCACATACACATGCTTGCGCCGTGTCGTCACGTCGCCGAAAGCAGCGGACAAATCCGAAATTCGGCGGTTCCGCTCAGCATCCAGGCAGGGCGGGGGGCCCACAACGAAGACTTTAATGTTCATCTGCGCCGCACCGTCCAGGATATTGGCGAGGTTGAGGCGGCTGCGCGCCGTCGACAAGCCAAGGTCAAGGTCGCGGTCCGACAGCCCGATTACCAAGCGGTTCTCGCAGCGGTCATCGAACCGGCGTCCCGCTTCCTGCAGCCAGCGGTTGGCGAGGGATTCAGTCCCCTCCTGGGGCGCAGCCAGTGCGTACGCCTGAACGCTCACGTTTTCGGGCGTGGTGCGGGCCAAGACTCGGCCCAGCCAGCCCAGGGCCCGCGGGTCTCCGTGCCCGGCCAGCAGCTCGTCCCCAACGGCTGCAAGCCTGATTTTGCGTTGTTCCACTAGTCACCTTCTCCGGTCACAAAAAACGGGGTGGGGCGCCACCGGCGCCCCACCCCAACTTAGCCTACTGGCGTTCGAAGGCCTTCTTGACAAGGATGTCCTGCTCGACGGCGTGGCGCTTGGCCGAGCCGGTCGCCGTGGACGCCGATGCCGGACGCGAGACCAGGCGCAGCGGCCGGTCCAGCTGTGCCGGCAGGTTCAGGCCGATGAACGGCCACGGACCCTGGTTGGCGGGTTCGTCCTGTGCCCAGACGACGTCGGCGTTCGGGTACTTGGAGATCGCGGCTTGGATCTCCGCTGCGGGCAACGGGTAAAGCTGCTCGACGCGGACGATCGCCGTCTTCTCGTCGCCGGTCTTCTGGCGGTTGGCCAGCAGATCGTAGTACAGGCGGCCGGAGACCAGGAGCACGCGTTCGACGGCGTTCGCGTCAAGGTCCGCGTGTTCCGGAATGACCGGCTGGAACGAACCCTGGGTGAAGTCCTCAACCGAGGTTGCCGCCGCCTTGAGGCGAAGCAGCTGCTTCGGCGTGAAGATGATCAGCGGCTTGCGCGGACGGCTGTAGGCCTGGCGCCGCAGCAGATGGAAGTGCGAGGCTCCCGTGGTGGGGTTGGCAACAATCATGTTGTCCTCGGCGCACATCTGCAGGAAACGCTCGATCCGGGCCGAGGAATGGTCCGGGCCCTGTCCCTCGTAGCCGTGCGGCAGCATCAGCACCAGCGACGAGCGCTGGCCCCACTTCTGCTCGGCGGAGGAAATGAACTCGTCGATGATGGTCTGGGCGCCGTTGACGAAGTCGCCGAACTGAGCCTCCCACAGCACGAGGGCGTCCGGGCGCTCCACCGAGTAACCGTATTCGAAGCCCATGGCGGCGAATTCCGAAAGCAGCGAATCGTAGATCCACAGCTTTGCCTGGTTCGGGTCAAGCTCGGCCAGGGGCGTCCACTCGGCGCCGGTGGCGCGGTCGTGGAAGGTGGCATGGCGCTGGGTGAACGTGCCGCGGCGCGAGTCCTGTCCTGCCAGGCGTACGGGCACGCCTTCCATGACCAGGGAGCCGAACGCGGCAATTTCGGCGAAGCCCCAGTCGATGCCGCCTTCACGCGACATCTGCTCGCGCTTCTCCAGCAGGGCCTTGAGCTTCGGATGGACGGTGAAGCCTTCGGGCACGGCGATGTGGGCCTTGCCGATGTGCGCCAGGACCTCGGCGGAGATGGCCGTGGAGGCCGGCGACACGATGGTGCTGCCTTCCTGCTGGGACGCGGGGCGCTCCAGATCGGAAACGGCTTCGGTGTCCTTGGTGATGACCGGCAGGGGAGAGGTCTGGGCGGCGTGCGTTTCAGCAAAGACCCGTTCCAGCCGGCCCTGGTAGTCACGCAGTGCCTGTTCGGCCTCTTCCTGGCTGATGTCACCGCGTCCGATCAGGGACTCGGTGTACAGCTTGCGCACCGAGCGCTTCGCCTCGATCAGGCTGTACATCATGGGCTGCGTCATCGAGGGATCATCACCCTCGTTGTGGCCGCGGCGGCGGTAGCAAACCATGTCGATGACGACATCCTTGTTGAAGCGCTGCCGGTAGTCGTAGGCCAGCTGAGCAATGCGCACCACCTGCTCCGGATCGTCACCGTTCACATGGAAGATCGGTGCCTGAACCATCTTGGCGACATCGGTGGAGTACACCGAGGACCGAGATGACGTGGGGGAGGTGGTGAAGCCGACCTGGTTGTTCACCACAATGTGGATGGTTCCGCCGGTGCGGTAGCCGCGCAGCTGGGACAGGTTCAGGGTTTCCGCAACCACGCCCTGGCCGGCGAAGGCCGCGTCGCCGTGGATGAGGATCGGCAGGACGGGGAATTCGTCGCCCTTGTCCAGCCGGTCCTGCTTGGCCCGCACGATGCCTTCGAGGACGGAGTCCCCGGCTTCGAGGTGCGAGGGGTTGGCGGCCAGATAGACCTTGGTCTGGTTGCCGTTGTCGGAGGTGAAGGTGCCTTCGGTGCCGAGGTGGTACTTGACGTCACCGGAGCCCTGCACGCTGCGCGGGTCCTGGGTGCCTTCGAATTCGCGGAAGACCTGGGCATAGGTCTTGCCGGCGATGTTGGTCAGCACGTTCAGCCGGCCGCGGTGGGCCATGCCGATGCCGACTTCGGACATGCCGTCGTCGGCCGCGCCTGAAATCACGGTGTCCAGGAGCGGAATCAGGGATTCGCCGCCTTCAAGCGAGAAGCGCTTCTGGCCGACGAACTTCGTCTGCAAGAACGTCTCGAAGGCCTCGGCCGCGTTGAGCTTGCTCAGGATGCGCAGCTGCTCTTCGCGGGTCGGCTTGCTGTACTTGGTCTCCAGGCGGTCCTGGAACCACTCGCGCTCGGCCGGGTCCTGGATGTGCATGTACTCGATGCCCGCGGTGCGGCAGTAGGCATCGCGGAGCACGCCGAGGATCTTGCGCAGCTTCAGCATCGGCTTGCCGCCGAAACCGCCGGTGGGCCACTCGCGGTCCAGGTCCCACAGCGTCAGGCCGTGGTTCAGGATGTCCAGGTCGGCGTGGCGGCGCTGAACATATTCCAGCGGGTTGGTATCGGCCATCAGGTGGCCGCGGACGCGGTAGGAGTGGATCAGCTGCTGGATGCGCGCAACCTTGTTGATCTGCTCTTCCGGGTTGACCTGGATGTCAGGGCTCCAGCGGACCGGCTCGTACGGGATGCGCAGCGATTCGAAGATCTCGTCATAGAAGCCCTGCTCGCCGAGGAGCAGCTGGTGAATAATGCGCAGGAACTCTCCGCTGCCGGCACCCTGAATGACGCGGTGGTCATAGGTGGAGGTCAGGGTGATGATCTTGGAAATGGCGTTGCGCGCCAGGATCTTCTCGCTGGACCCCTGGAACTCTGCCGGATAGTCAAGGGCGCCGGCGCCGATGATGCAGGCCTGGCCCTTGGAGAGGCGCGGCACGGAGTGGACCGTTCCGATGCCGCCCGGGTTGGTCAGAGAAATGGTGGTGCCCTTGTAATCGTCAGCCGTGAGCTTGCCGTTGCGGGCCTTCTTCACGAGCTCTTCGTAGGCATGCCAGAACTCCGAGAAGTTCAGGGTCTCGGCCTTCTTGATGTTCGGGACCACGAGGAGACGGGTGCCGTCCGGCTTGGGCATGTCAATGGCCAGGCCGAAGTTTACGTGCGCAGGCTGGACAGCAACGGGCTTGCCGTCCACGACGTCGTAATACACGTTCTGGGACGGGAACATGGCGGCCGCACGGATGATGGCGTAGCCAAGCAGGTGGGTGAAGGACACCTTGCCGCCGCGGGCGCGCTCAAGATGGCTGTTGATGACGATCCGGTTGTCAATCAGCAGCTTGGCCGGAACGGCACGGACCGTGGTGGCCGTGGGAACGCTCAGGCTGAGGTCCATGTTGGTGGCGATGGCCTTGGCCGGGCCGCGCAGGACACTGACCTTGTCATCCTCAGTCGCCGCTTTGTTGGGCTGGGTCTTGGGCAGCTGGGCCGGAATCGGAGGAGTCTTGCTCTCAGCTTCGGCTTTCGCCTCGGCGGGCTTGGAATCCTTGGCAGCGGAATTCGGTGCTGCCGTTTCCTTGGCGACCGGGGGCTTGCCGGACTGCTGGGTCGAAGCAGGGGATTCCCCGGAGGCCTTCGGCTTGGCCGCTTCAGCCTGCACTACCGGAAGCTGGCGCGTGGCCGGGTTGGCGGCCGACTGTTCCCGAGGGGCGGAGCCGTTGGCAGCGGAGCCGTTTCCGGCGGTGCCGGAGCCCTGCGCCTCGCCGTCCTTGAAGGAGTCGAAGATGCTCCACCACTTCTTGTCAACCGAGTTTTTATCCTTCAGGTACTGCTCGTAGAGTTCATCGACAAGCCACTCGTTGCCGCCGAATTCTTCCGGCAGCCGGTGGTTGGATTGGTCTGGCACTGTTAATACGCCTCTTCCATGAGTTGCCTTTTGCCCTGATTGGCACCATGTCTGAGGGCTGAAACCCACAAAGCTCACTGGTGCGGCTCGGCCGGTGAGCAGTGACCGAGACTTCATGCCAGTCTAGTGACATTTCGGGACAACTGGCCAATTCCCGTTTGACATCCATCACGTTCCTGCTCCGCCGGCCCCCGGCCCCGAACAACGGCCGCTCCGAAGCGCAGGGGCGCCGGTGTCTGCAATGTGTGTACTTGTGGCGGCCTGTGGCGGCGAAAATTCAAACCTGTAAACTGGAAAATCTATGGACAGTTTCTCTAGGCGCCGGCCTGCAACCCGGTCCGCAGCTCCTGCGGACCGCTCGCACAGAGCCGGCCACGCCCGAACCCAGACGCACCGAACCCCTCCTGCCGCATCGGAGCCTTCCAGACCGGCCTCGGCCGATCATCCTCCGCCTGCACCGCGCAGCGATAATTCTCCAACCCTTCGTTTCCCCGGAACTTCCGGAACCGATCCGGCCGCGGAACTGTTCCGCCGCCCAGTTGCGGTGGAGGCCTAATATGGAATGGCTGTATCTAGCCTTTGGCCTGGTGCTGATTCTCGGCACCGGTTTTTTTGTGGCAGTCGAGTTTTCCCTGGTGGCACTGGACCAGCCGACGGTCCGCCGCGCGGTGGAAAACGGCGACAAGGCGGCAGAGCCGCTGCTGCGCTGCCTGACTTCCCTGTCCACCCAGCTCTCCAGCTGCCAGCTGGGCATTACCCTGACGACGCTGCTCACCGGATTTGTCATGGAGCCCTCGGTGGGCAGGCTGCTGCAGCCTCCGCTGGCCGGTCTGGGACTGCCGCCCGTCGCCGTGGACTCCGTCTCGGTAGTGGCCGCCATGATTCTCGCGACCTTCCTGTCCATGCTGCTGGGTGAGCTCATCCCCAAGAACATGTCCATTTCGCTGCCCTTCCGCATGGGACGGGCCCTGGCCCGTCCTCAGCTGGCGTTCACCGTGCTGTTCAAGCCGGCCATCCTGCTGCTGAACGGATTCTCCAACAAGGTGCTGCACCTCTTCGGCTTGGAGGCCAAGGAAGAGGTGACCGGCGCGCGTACGCCCGCCGAGTTGTCCTCCATGGTCCGCCGCTCGGCCGAAATGGGCACTCTGGACCAGGGCACCGCAAACTTCCTGTCCCGCACCTTTTCGTTTGCGGAGCGTACGGCTGCGGATGTCATGACGCCCCGCATCCGGCTGGAGACCATTGATTCCGAGCAGTCGGTGGCCGATGTCATCGAGGCCGCCCGACGAACCGGCTATTCCCGCTTTCCCGTCCTCGGGGATTCCCCGGATGACATCCGCGGCGTGGTCCACGTCAAGAAGGCGGTGGCCGTGCCGCGCAGCCGGCGGGACCACCTCCCCGCCGGCGCCATCATGAGCGAGGTGCTGCGCGTGCCGGAGACGGTTCACCTGGACAGCCTGCTTTCCGAACTGCGCGGAGCCAACCTCCAGCTCGCCGTCGTCCTCGACGAGTGGGGCGGAACCGCCGGCGTCGCCACGCTGGAAGACCTCGTGGAGGAGATTGTCGGAGAAGTCTCCGACGAACACGACAAGATCAAGCCCGGGGTGCTGCAAAGTGCGGCGGGCGCCTGGTATTTCCCCGGCATCATGCGGCCTGATGAAGTCTCCCGGCTGGTGCCGCTGCTGAACATCCCGGACGAAGCCGGTTACGAGACCGTGGGCGGATACATCATGGCCGAGCTCGGACGGATTGGCCGGGCGGGTGACCACGTGGAGGTCGACGGCGGCCTGCTGGAGGTCGAGCGCATGGACGGGCGCCGGATCGACCGCGTCAGTTTCGTTCCGCAGGAAAACGAGGACGATCCCGCCGCAGCCGATGAAAGCGTGCAGCCACCCGGGCAGGAGTCCGGCACACAGTCCGCTGCGCGGCAGGCCGCAGCTCGGGAAGCCGCAGTTCAGGATGCCGCAGCGAAAAGATCAGCGGCGAAGGATGCCGCCGGCAAGGGGGACCAGCGATGAGTGACCTGATGGGCATTTTCTGGCTGGTGGTGCTGCTGATCGGCAACGCCTTCTTCGTGGGCAGCGAGTTTGCCGTGATGTCGGCCCGCCGCAGCCAGATAGAACCGCTGGCCGACGCCGGCTCCAAGCGGGCAAAGACCACGCTCTGGGCCATGGAACATGTGTCCCTGATGCTCGCTTGCGCGCAGCTGGGCATCACCGTGTGCTCGCTGCTGATCCTCTCCGTGGCCGAACCGGCAATCCACCATCTGCTGGCTGCTCCGCTGGAGGCCATTGGGCTGCCGGTGGAAATCGCCGACGGCGCCGGGTTCCTGGTGGCCCTGCTGATCGTTACCTTCCTGCACGTGACCTTCGGGGAGATGGTTCCGAAGAACATTTCCGTGTCCGTGGCAGACCGGGCGGCGCTCCTGCTGGCGCCCCCGCTGGTGCTCATTTCCCGGGTGGTGCGGCCGATCATCTTCAGCCTGAACTGGCTGGCGAACCACGCACTGCGGGCCATGGGCATCACGCCCAAGGACGAGGTTGCCTCGGCGTTCACGCTGGAGGAGATGCAGTCGATCGTGGAGGAATCCACCAAGCACGGGACAGTTGCCGATGACTCCGGAGTCATCTCCGGTGCCCTGGAGTTTTCCGGGCAGTCGGCGGGCACCGTCATGGTTCCGCTCGACGAGCTCGTCACGCTGCGCACGGACACCACTCCGGCGGAGTTCGAGAAGGCGGTGGGACGCACCGGGTTCTCCCGGTTTGTCCTCATGGACGAGCAGGGAAACCTGACGGGCTACATGCACCTGAAGGACATCATGGCCATTCCGGCCGATGCCTACGACCGGCCGCTGACCGAGAACAAGGTGCGGACCCTGGCGAACCTTCGGCTGGACGACGAAATCGAGCACGCCCTGGCCACCATGCAGCGCACCGGTTCCCACCTGGCGCGTGTTTTGGGCCCGGACAACCAGACGCGCGGAGTGCTCTTCCTGGAGGACATCATTGAGCAGCTGGTGGGCGAGATCCGGGATGCCACCCAGGCGCAGGGCTTCCGCCGGTCCGGAGAAAGCTACTCGGAATAGGTCCCGGGCGGGCCCGCGGCAACAACGCAGGCTTTGATGCGAATGATTCGCGTTTAGGTTATGCTGGTGGGAGTTCTGCAGCGCAGGGCTCCCGCCAGACTCTTTTAATCTTCACCATCCACGCCGGAACAGGGACACCAACACTTATGCAACGCTTCTCCGTCCGTCTTGCCGGGGTCCTCCTGACCGGCGGAGCCCTTGCCCTGACCGGCTGTTCGGCAAGCCCGGACTCCGATTCCGCCGGCACGGGGGAGGACACACTTGACATCGTTGCCTCCACCAACGTGTACGGCAACATCATGGAGACCGTGGGCGGGGACGCCGTCAACGTCACGTCGATCATCGACCGGCCGAGCCAGGATCCGCACTCCTACGAGGCCTCGGCCCGCGACAAGCTGGCCGTCACCGATGCCGACCTGGTGGTGCTTAACGGCGGAGGATTCGACACCTTCATGGAACAGCTGGTTGCCGACGCCGGCATCGACAGCGCCGACGTCCTCAACCCGGTCGAAATCTCCGGACTGGAGGACGCCGAAACCCACGACGACGGCGCCGGCGCGTCCCCGGATGCCTCAGCCGAATCGGAGGGCGATGACCATGACCATGACCATGGCGGGCACGAGCACGGGTCCTTCAACGAACACGTCTGGTACAGCCCCGAAGCGATGGGGCTGCTCGCCGAAGCCGCAGCGGAACGCCTGGCAGTCCTGGACCCGGACAATGCATCCGCCTACCGCGACAACGCCGCTGAATTTGAGGACGGCATAACGGACCTCACTGCTGACCTGGCCGAAGACAAGGCGGCAGCGGGCGGGCGGAATGTGGCCGTCACCGAACCCGTTCCCGAGTATCTCTTCGAAGCCGCCGGCCTGCACAACGTCACTCCGGCCGACTTCACGTCGGCCGTCGAGGCGGGCTCCGACGTCCCCCCGGCCGTGCTGAACGAGCTGCAGGAACTGCTGCGTTCCGGTTCGATTGCCTTCCTGGCCTTCAACACCCAGACTGCAACGTCACAAACCGAAGCTGTCCGCACCACGGCGGAAGAGGCCGGCGTCCCGGTCCTGGACTTCTCCGAAACCCTTCCCGAAGGCTCGGACTACCTGACCTGGATGGGCGAAAACGTGGCTTCCATCGACGACGTGCTGCGGTGACCGGTCCGGTAGTACGCCTGCGGAACGCGGGGCTGTCCTTCGGGCGCCGGACCCTGTGGGACGGACTGGACCTGGACATCAGGGCCGGTGAATTCCTCGCCGTGCTGGGGCCCAATGGGTCCGGCAAGACCAGTTTCCTCAAAGTCCTGCTGGGGCTGCAGGAGCTCACCCAGGGCTCAGTGGAGATCAATGGGCAGCCAGCCAGGCGCGGCAGCCCCGACATCGGCTACATCCCCCAGCAGAAAGCCTTTGGACCGGGAACCCCGCTGCGGGCCCGGGACCTCGTGGGCCTGGGCGTGGACGGCAACAAGTGGGGGCTGCGCCTGAAGCGGGCACCCGTTCGGCGCCGCGTTGACCAGCTGCTGGAACAGGTCGGAGCCACCAGATACGCCAATGAGCCGGTGGGCCTGCTCTCGGGCGGCGAGGTTCAACGGCTGCGCGCTGCCCAGGCGCTGGCCACTGACCCCGACCTGCTGCTGTGCGACGAGCCGCTGCTGTCCCTGGATCTGCACCACCAGCAGGCCATCAGTGCGCTGATCGACCGGAGGTGCCACGAGCAGGGTTCCGCCGTGGTGTTTGTGACCCACGAGATCAATCCCGTGATCGACTACGTGGACCGCGTCCTGTACCTGGCCGGCGGCACCTTCCGCACCGGCACGCCGGCGGAAGTGCTCCGTTCGGATGTGCTGTCCGAAATGTACGGCAGCCGGGTGGAAGTGCTCCGCAGCCACGGCCGGATCGTTGTCCTCGGCATCCCCGACGCCACCACCCACGTACACGGAGAAAGCGAGGACGAGCATGGACTTGCGTGAATTCTTCTCCGCCGTCTTCGACTTCAGCGACTACGGGCAGCTGCTGCCGCTGGTCACCAATTCCATCTGGGCTGCCGCGATCCTTGGGCTCGTGGGCGGGCTGATCGGCACCTTTGTCCTGATGCGCGATCTTGCCTTCGCAGTGCACGGGATCGCCGAACTGTCCTTCGCCGGTGCAGCTTTTGCGCTGCTGATCGGCGCCAACGTGGTCCTTGGTTCCCTCATCGGTTCCGTGGCCGCCGCGCTCCTGCTGGCCGTGATGGGGCTGAAAGCGCGGGACCGCAACTCGGTGACGGGCGTCATCATGCCGTTCGGCCTCGGCCTGGGGATCCTGTTCCTTGGCCTCTACGAGGGCCGGTCGGCCAACAAATTCGGGCTGCTGACCGGGCAGATCGTTGCCGTGGACACCGTGCAGCTGAACCTGCTGGCCGGCACCGCCGTCGTCGTCATGGCCGGTCTTGTCCTGATCTGGCGGCCGCTGACCTTCGCCAGCGCCGACCCGGAACTGGCCGAAGCACGAGGCGTCCCGGTGCGCGTGCTGTCCATTGTCTTCATGATCCTGCTGGGGCTGTCGGTTGCCCTGTCGATCCAGGTTGTCGGCGCCCTGCTCGTGCTGTCGCTGCTGATCACGCCCTCGGCGGCCGCGCTGCTGGTGACGTCCTCCCCGCGGCTGGTGGTGCTGCTCAGCGTGCTGTTTGCCGTGGCCTCATCCGTGGGCGGCATCCTGCTGGCGCTGGGCGGACGGATTTCGATCAGCCCGTACATCACGACGATCTCGTTCCTGATCTACCTGGCTTGCCGGCTCATCAAGCGCAGCCGCACCAGGGGGCGGGTCCGGACGGGCGCGGCCGCCGCCTAGCGGCAACGCTGAAGAATCCGCGCCTAGGACCCTGACGCTTCCGAACATTCAGGGCAGAGTCCGAAGATCTCCACTGTGTGGGCAACCTCGGTGAAGCCGTACTGGGCACCCAGGCCCGCGGCCCAGGCCTCCACGGCCGGTGCCTCGACTTCCACCGCTTTGCCGCAGCTGCGGCACACCAGGTGATGATGGTGGTGCTCGACGGCGCAGCGGCGGTAGAGCGCCTCGCCCTCGCCGTTGCGGAGCACGTCCACCTGGTTGTCCTCGGCCATGGACTGGAGAATGCGGTAGGTCGTGGCCAAGGAAATGCTGTCGCCGCGCTCGTGCAGCAGGCGGTAAAGCTCCTGCGTGCTGATGAAGTCATCGAGCTCATCCAGGGTTCGGCCCACCGCCAGGCGCTGGCGTGTGACCCGCTGCTCCGGGCCGCGCTTGGCGGGCTGGGACGTCTCGGATGACATGCTCACTCCTTGGAACGGTGATGCCCGGGCCGGCGGGCCGGATAATCCGGAAGCTGCACCGGCAGCTGAACTGAACTCACCGACCGGGGCCGGCGCAACTTACAGATTATCGCACCGGACAGGGCAGGGCCCCGGGCCGCCCATCCGCTGCCCGGCTTGCCCGCCGCTACGGGTCCGGTCAAGAGAACCGAGGGGTACTCTGACCGTATGAAACTGACCAAGTACACCCACTCCTGCGTGCGCCTGGAGCGCGACGGCAATGTCCTGGTGCTGGACCCCGGCACTTTTTCGGAAGTGGAGGAGGCCCTCACCGGCGCGCATGCCGTCCTGATCACCCATGAACACGCCGATCATTTGGACCGGGACCGGGTCTTGGCGCAGCTCCGCGCGAACACGTCCCTGGTGCTGTACGCGCCGGCGGCGCTGGCCGCCGGACTGCGCGCGGCGGCGGCCGGAGACAGCAGCGGCAGCGGCAGCGACGCCGAGGGCCCGGCAGGCCGAATCCTCGACGTGGAGCCGAACAGCACCTTTTCCGTTGCCGGCTTCGAGGTGCAGTCCTTCGGCGGGCAGCATGCCCTGATCCATTCCCTGGTCCCGGTGGTAGCCAACGTGGGCTACCTGATTGACGGAACGCTCTACCATCCGGGGGACTCCTTCGTGGTGCCCAACGGACTCACCGTCCGGACCCTGCTGGTGCCCATCCACGCGCCGTGGTCCAAGGTCGGGGAAGTCATCGACTTTGTCATTGCCTGCGGCGCGGAACGGGCCTACCCCATCCACGACGCACTGCTCAACGAAAACGGACTGAACGTCGCCGAAGGGCACGTCACCCGGTTCGGGGAACTGTACGGGACCGTCTACCGGCACCTGTCCGCGGGCGAGTCGGTCGAGGTATGAGCGGGCCGCTCATTGATGTTCCGGGCCTGCAGGAACTGTTGGCATCAGGGCAATCAGTGGTCCTGCTGGATGTGCGGTGGGCGCTGGGCAGCACCGACGGAAACAAGCAGTACCAGCGCGGCCACATCCCCGGCGCCGTGTATGTGGACCTGGAAAAGGAACTGGCCGCACCGCCAGGAAAGGGCGCCGCGGGCCGGCATCCGCTGCCCGATCCGCAGGAATTCGCAGAGATTGCCCGGGGCTGGGGAATCTCGCAGGGCGACACCGTGGTGGCTTACGACGCCGTCGGCGGCACCTCGGCCGCCCGGGCCTGGTGGCTGTTGCGGCACGCCGGGCTGGACTCCGTGTACCTGCTCGACGGGGGAGTCGTGGCCTGGCACCGTGCCGGTTTGGCCCTGGAAGGCGGGACAGTGGTGCCGAAGCCCGGTGATGCGGAGCTGACCTGGGGGAAGATGCCGGTCCTGGAAATGTGGGACGTCCCCGCGCTGATAAGCGGCGGAAAGCTGCTCGACGCGCGGGCCCGGGAACGCTACCGCGGCGACCGCGAGCCCGTGGACCCGCTTGCCGGGCACATTCCCGGGGCGGTCAGCGCGCCGTCGGCGGGGAACCTGACTGCCGAGGGAACGTTCCGCTCACCCGAAGAGCTGCGGGCATCCTTTGAGGCTCTGGGGGTGCGCCCGGATGCCCCGGTGGGCGTGTACTGCGGCTCCGGCGTTACGGCCGCCCATGAGGTGGCGGCGCTGGAACTTGCCGGCTACCGGGCAGCGCTCTACCCCGGATCCTGGTCGCAGTGGTCCTCCACGAAGGGATCTCCGGTGGCCGTGGGGCAGAAACCGGGCGAATGGCCCGGAACCGGGCAAAGGCGATAGCGTCTAATCATGATGAGAGGCCGTCCCGTACCCCCGCCGCTGCACCTGGTGGTGCCTGATGCTGTGCCGTCCGGCAGCGCACCAGCCTCCGCCACCCCTTCCGAAGGAGCAACCATGCCCACCCTCTTCACCAAGATCATCAACGGCGAAATTCCCGGCCGGTTCGTCTGGAAGGACGATGACGTGGTGGCGTTCCTGAGCATCGGTCCGCTCAGCGACGGACACACCCTGGTGGTTCCGCGGCAGGAGATCGACAAATGGACCGACGCCCCGCCGGAGCTGCTGCAAAAACTGACGTCAGTGGCGCAGGCCATCGGCCGGGCCCAGATCGCGGCTTTCGGCTCCGAGCGGGCCGGCCTCAGCATCGCCGGGTTTGAGGTCGACCACCTGCACCTGCACGTCTGGCCCACCAACTCCCTGCAGGACTTCGACTTCAGCAAGGCGGAGTCCAACCCGGACCCCGAGCGGATGGCTGCCAGCGCGGACAAGCTCCGGGAAGCGCTGCGGGCGGCCGGACACGGCGACGTCGTACCGGCGCAGTAAGCGGGACCCGCCCCGGCCGGACTAGGCCGGGGCGAGTGCAGCGTTCAGCGCGGTCCGGATGCGCTTTTCCGACACGGACCGCACCGTGCCCAGCTCCTGCGCAAAGAAACTGATCCGCAGCTCCTCGATCATCCAGCGGACCTCGGTGAGCGCGGGCGGGGTGCCGGCTCCGGGCAGCAGCGCCGCCACGGCGTCGTCGTAGTCGTCTTCCAGTGCCTGCACCACCGCCATCTGCTGCGCGTCGCGCTGGACATTGGTGGGCAGCTTCTCCAGACGGCGCTCGATGCCGGCCAGATACCGCGGCAGGTGCGTCAGCTGGGCGTACCCGGTGCGGGCGACAAACCCGGGGTAGACCAGTGAATCCAGCTGGGCGCGGATGTCATTGAGGGCGCTGATCAGGGCCAGGGACTGCGTGCCCTTCAGCGCCTTGGTGATCCGGCGGGTGCTGGAGAGAATCTTCTCCACCGTGGCGGTTACCGTGAAGACCGTGTCGATCAGCTCGGCACGGACCTTCTCATACAGTTCATCGAATTCGGTGCGGGTCCAGGGGAGCGCCTCGGGAGTGAGCTTGTCCACCGCCGCCAGCGTGCAGTCCTCAATCAGGGCCGCCACTGAACCGTGCGGATTCTGGCTGAAAGTCAGCTTCTCGGTGTTGCTCAGGTGCTCCAGCACGTATTTGGCCGGGCTGGGAACGCGCAGCACCAGCAGCCGGATGACGCCGCCGCGCATGGCGACTGCCTGTTCCCCGGCATTTTGGAACATCCGCAGGCCGACGGTTTTCCCCTCATCGACCAGTGCCGGATAGCCGGTGACCATGTGCCCCGCCACGAGGCGCTGCACCTGCCTGTCCACGGTGCCGACGCTCCACTCGGTCAGCCCCGATTTCTCGGCCAGCGACGGCCCGGCTCCGGCGGTTTCCGGCTGCCGCTGCCCGGCGCTGCCGGCGGCTCCGGCCCCCTTGCCCTTTCCGGCCCGCTGGCCGGGTCCCTTGGACGTCACCGTTTTCGGGGTGGCGCCCAGCGACTCGGCAATGGCACGGCGGGTGGCAGGGGCCAGGGATTCCTGCAGGGCAGCGAGGTCCTTGCCTTCGTCGAGGACCTTTCCGGAACCGTCCACCACCGAGAAGCTCATCCGCAGGTGTTCGGGGACGGCTTCCCAGTTCCAGGAACCGGGCGGAATGATGTGCCCCTTGAGCCGGCGCAGGGCCAGTTCCAGGGACGGTTCCAGGGCGTCGGAGGCGGGGTCGAAGTTCTCGGCCAGCGCCGCGGCGGCTGCCCGGGCCACGTCCGGCGCCGGGATGAAGTTCTTGCGGACAGCCTTGGGCAGGGACTTGATCAGCGCGGTGATCAGTTCGGCGCGCAGACCGGGAATCTGCCACTTGAACGGCTCGGGATCCAGCTGGTTCAGGAACAGCACGGGCACCTCGACGCTCACGCCGTCGCCGGCTCCCGCGACGCCCGGGGAGAACTCGTAGGTCATCGGCAGCTGGAAATCGCCGTAGGTGAAGATCTTCGGGAAGTCGTTCTCATCCAGGCCGGCGGCGTCGTCGGTGCGCAGCGCCTCGGGATCGAAGTCCAGCAGCGCCGGGTTCTCGTGCCGCGCGCCCTTCCACCACTTGTCGAAGTGCCGTTCGGAGACCACTTCCTTGCCGACGCGCTCGTCGTAGAACTCGAACAGGGTCTCATCGTCCACCCGCAGGCCGCGGCGGCGGACCCGGTTCTCCAGTTCCTCCACCTCGGCCAGCAGCGCCTGGTTGCGGTGGAAGAACTTGTGGTGCGTGCGCCAGTCGCCCTCCACCAGGGCATGGCGGATGAACATCTCGCGGGACAGCTCCGGATCGACCCGGCCGTAGTTGATGCTGCGCTGCGGAATGACCGGCACGCCGTAGAGCGTGACCTTCTCGTAGGCCATCACCGAACCGCGGCTCTTGGACCAGTGCGGTTCGCTGTAGCTGCGCTTGATCAGGTGCGGGGCCACCTCCTCGACCCAGAGCGGATCGAACTTCGCCGCGACGCGGGCCCAGAGCCGGGAGGTCTCCACCAGCTCGGCGGCCATCACCCAGTCCGGGGTCTTCTTGAACAGGGCGGAGCCGGGGAAGACGGCGAACCGGGTGCCGCGGGCGCCGGCGTACTCCCGCTTGCGCTGGTCGTACAGGCCGATATGGCTGAGCAGGCCGGCGAGCAGGCTCATGTGGATCTCCTTGTCGTGCGCCACCGGGTCCACCGGATCCGGGCTGAGCGTGATGCCCAGCGGCTTGGCGATCTGGCGCAGCTGCGCAAACAGGTCCTGCCATTCCCGGATGCGGACGTAGTTCAGGAACTCGTTTTTGCACATCCGCCGGAACGCGGAGGAGGAGAGTTCCTTCTGCTTGTCCTGCAGGTAGCGCCAGAGGTTCAGGTAGCCGGTGAAGTCGGAGTTCTCATCCACGAACCGCTTGTGCAGTTCGGCGGCCTTCTGGGCCCGGGCGGCGTCGTCCTTGTTCGGCCGTTCGCGCGGATCCTGGATGGTCAGGGCGGCGGTGAGCACCATGACTTCCTTGGCGCAGCCGCGGGCGCCGGCCTCCACGATCATCCGGCCCATCCGGGGGTCCACCGGCAGCTGCGAGAGCTTGCGGCCCACCGGAGTGATGGCGCCGGAGGCTTCGAGTGCGCCGAGCTCTTTGAGCAGGGTGGCGCCGTCGTTGATGGCCTTGGAATCCGGCGGCTGCACAAACGGAAAATCAGCGACGTCCTTGGGGCCCTTGGCAACGCCCATGGCTGACATCTGCAGGATGACGGCCGCCAGGTTGGTGCGCAGGATTTCCGGATCGGTGAATTCCGGCCGGGCCTCGAAGTCCTCCTGCGAGTACAGCCGGATGGCGATGCCGTCGGAGACGCGCCCGCAGCGTCCCGAGCGCTGGTTGGCCGAGGCCTGGGAAATGCGCTCGATCGGCAGCCGCTGCACCTTGGTGCGGTGCGAGTAGCGGGAGATGCGGGCCGTGCCGGTGTCGATGACGTACTTGATCCCGGGCACGGTCAGCGACGTCTCGGCGACGTTGGTGGCCAGGATGATGCGCCGGTGCTTGCCGGGGTGGAAGACCTTGTGCTGGTCAGCCATCGACAGCCGGGCGAACAGGGGCAGGATTTCGGTGCCCTGCAGCCGGGGAACCCGCTGCACCGAGGAGCGCAGCGCGTCGGCGGCGTCGCGGATCTCGCGTTCGCCGGAGAAGAAGATCAGGATGTCGCCCGGAGCCTCGCGGGAGAGTTCCTCGACGGCGTCGCACACGGCGTCCACCGGGTCGCGGTCTTCCTCGAGCTCGTCGTCGGAGTCCTCGTCGTCGGAGCCGCCGTCCGCGGGCTGGTTCAGCGGCCGGTACCGGATCTCCACGGGAAAGGTCCGGCCGGACACCTCGATGATGGGCGCGGGCTTGCCGTCAGCGGCGAAGTGCTCGGCGAAGCGCCCGGGATCGATAGTGGCCGAGGTGATGATGACCTTCAGGTCCGGGCGTTCCGGCAGCAGCCGGCGCAGGTAGCCCAGGATGAAGTCGATGTTCAGGCTGCGCTCGTGGGCCTCATCAATGATGATGGTGCTGTACTTCTTCAGCTTGCGGTCGTGCTGGATCTCGGCCAGCAGGATGCCGTCGGTCATCAGCTTGACCTTGGTCTGCCGGCTGGTTTCGCCGGTGAACCGCACCTGGTAGCCCACCTCGGCGCCGAGCTCGACGTCGAGCTCCTCGGCGATGCGCTCGGCCACCGTCCGGGCAGCGAGCCGGCGCGGCTGGGTGTGTCCGATGAGACCCGTCTCTGCCAGCCCGAGTTCCAGGCACATTTTGGGGATCTGCGTGGTCTTGCCGGAACCGGTTTCGCCCGCGATGATCGTCACCTGGTTGGCGGCGATCGCAGCCATGATGTCTTCGCGGCGCTCCGAAACGGGCAGCTGGGCGGGATAGGAAATAGTCAGTGCCATGATTGATCCCAGTCTAGTGGCTGGAACCGGCAGCTTTCCCGGATTCCGCCGACGGCTGGACGGCGGCGGCCCGGAGGAGCAGGGAAGCGGCGGCACTGGCCTGTTCCCGCATTTCGGCAGGCGCCAGGATCTCGAAGTCGACGCCCAATCCGGCCAGATACATCAGGGGCAGGTCCAGCGAGTCCCAGCCGCCCCGCAGGATCGTCGATTCCGGACCGTCGGCTTCCAGCGTGGCGGCTTCGGGCGGGATCCGGTCCCGCAGATCGGCGAGCGGCGCCGCCAACCGCAGGACGACGTCGTACCGGGACGGAAAGCGGGTAATCGAATCCTGCACGTAGGCGGCCATGTCCCTAGCCGGCAGGGGCCGGGGGAAGAAGCGCTCGCGGACGGCCGGGATGCTCTGGCAGCGGTCCATGCGGAAGGTCCGCCAGTCCTGCCGTTCCAGGTCCCAGGCGGCCAGGTACCACCGCCGGCCGGTGCTGACCAGCTTGTACGGTTCCACCAGGCGCCGTCCCGGGGCGGCGCCGACGGCGGTGTAGCGGAAGGCGACCACCCGCTGTTCGGCGATGGCTCCGGAGAGGGCCGTGAGGGTTTGCGGATCAACACTCGCGGCGTTCCCGGCGAGGACGCTGACTGACTGGCGGAGCGCGGAAAACTTGGGCCGCAGGCGGCCCGGCAGCACCTGTTCCAGCTTGGCCAGGGCACGGACCGAAGCTTCGCCGATGCCGGCGACCGGGCCGGTGGCGACGGCGGCCAGTCCGAGGGCGACGGCGAGCGCTTCGTCGTCGTCGAGCAGCAGCGGCGGCAGCTGGGCTCCGGACCCGAGCTGATAGCCGCCGGCAATGCCCGGGGACGCCGAGATCGGATAGCCCAGGCTGCGCAGCTTGCTGATGTCGCGGCGGACCGTCCGTTCGGTGACCGTCATCCGTTCCGCCAGCGCGGCGCCGGTCCACTCCCGCCTCATTTGCAGCAGCGACAGCAGGTGCAGCAGGCGTGCTGAGGTTTCCAACATGGTCACCAAGTTACTCCCGCCCGAGGACAGAAGCTGTCCTGATCTGCAATTGTTCGGGGCTCGGCGGCCATATGCCTGCAGCGCCGTTCGGCGGATCGGCGGAAGGTACGAATTTCCACCGCGACGTCGGCGCCAGCCCCGCTGCGTACCGCCGGGCCTTCCGGGGTTCCGCGGCCGCAGGCTAGCCGGTCCGGTTGCGGATTTCATTGCGCCCGTACCGCCCGGTCGGTACGCTCGGCGGACGACAGAATCCAGCTTCAGCTCGAAGGAGAGCCATGACCGAGTTTCCGGCACCACCTGAACAGCGCACCGCCGTCGTCACGGGAGCGGGCCGCGGCATCGGCGCCGCCATCGCGTCCCGGCTCGCCGCCGACGGCCACCGCGTTGCCGTCCTTGACCTCCGCGAAGAGGACACCGCGGGCACGGTTGAGGCCATTAACAACTCCGGCGGCAAGGCGGTGGGGGTGGGAGCCGACGTTTCCGATGCCGCCGCCGTGGACTCCGCGGTGGCGCGCATCGCCGAGGAGCTGGGCGCACCCACCATCCTGGTCAACAACGCGGGGATCCTGCGGGACAACCTGCTGTTCAAAATGACCGACACGGACTGGGATGCGGTCATGAGCGTGCACCTGCGCGGGGCATTCCTGATGAGCCGTGCGGTGCAGGTCCACCAGGTGCGGGAAAAATGGGGCCGCATCGTCAACCTGTCCAGCACCTCGGCGCTGGGCAACCGCGGCCAGGCCAACTACGCCGCCGCCAAGGCGGGGCTGCAGGGGTTCACCAAGACCCTCGCCGTCGAACTGGGCCGCTACAACGTGACGGTCAACGCCATCGCCCCCGGGCTGATCGAAACCGCCATGACCCGGGCTACGGCGGACCGCGTCGGTGTTCCCTATGAGGAGTTCATCCGGCAGGCAGCCGCCGACATTCCCGTGGGGCGGGCGGGCCGGCCCGCCGACATCGCCGCGGCGGCGTCGTTCTTCATCCGGGAGGAAGCATCCTTTGTCTCCGGACAGGTGTTGTACGTCGCCGGCGGACCGAGGGGCTGACCATGGCACACTTTGCTTCTGTGGATGAGCTGGAAGCCGCGGTTGGATCGCGGGAGACCAGCGACTGGATCACCATCGACCAGGACCGCATCGACCGGTTCGCCGACGCAACCGATGACCATCAGTGGATCCACACCGATCCCGAGCGCGCCGCGGCGGGGCCCTTCGGGGCCACCATCGCGCACGGCTTCCTGATCCTCTCGCTGCTGCCGGCGCTCGCCTCCGGCCGGATGAGCGTGGACGGGACGGTCATGGGCATCAACTACGGGCTGGACCGCGTGCGCTTTCCCCATCCGGTGCGCGTGAACAGCCGGGTGCGGACGGTGTCCGAGCTGGCCAAGGTGGACATCACCCCTGCGGGTGTCCGAGTCATCTCCAACGTCACCGTGGAGCTGGAGGGGGCGGACAAGCCGGCAGCGGTTGCCGAGTCCATTTCCCTGTACGTCATGGCCTGACGCCGCCGGCGAAGGGGTTCGATCAGCCCGAAAGGGCCCTGCACATCAGTTGATGTGCAGGGCCCTTGGCGGTTGCCGAGCCTTGCGTCGGGGTCTAACTACTTCGGGATTCGGTTACTGAGGGATCCGGTCACTGCGGGATGCCGTTCGCCGGCATGGCGGGGCGCTCCTCGGTGTAGGGGCTGACCGAATCGCCGTCAACCGCGTACGGGGTGCCGGTGTAGGACTGCACGCCGCCGGAGACGAGCGTGATCATTCCGCCGGTGTAGCCGGCGTGGCTGTCCGCGCTGAAGCCCAGCGGCACGTGCCCGTTGCCCTTGACGTTGCCGGATTCGAGCGCCTCCAGCAGCGACTCCCGGGTGGGGTTCTCACCGGCTTCCTTCAAGGCCTCAACAAAGAGGTAGCCCACTGACATGCCGAAGATGGTGTTGCCGTCGAACTCCGCCCCGGGGTTGTATTCCTCGTTGATTTCGGAGAACTTCGCCGTCCACTCGTCCGTCTCGTCGGAGTAGGCCGGAAGATAGTTGGCGCTGATGAAGCCCTCCAGGAGCTTGTCGGTGTTTTCTCCGAGGTAGCTGGCCAGGGTGTTGTAGTCGCCGCCGGCGGAAGACGCTGCCCACTTCGGAAAGTAGCCCAGCTTGGCGGCGGTCCCGATGGCCTGGGCGCTGAATCCGTTGATCGAGGCCAGGAAGTTCACGTCGCAGCCGGCCGCCTGCAGGGCGCTGATCTGCGCGGCGACGTCGGTGTTTGCCGTGGAGTAGACCTGCGAGCTGGCCAGCCCGTCACTGCCCAGCGCCGACTCGAGCCCGGTCTTGAAATCGGCGCCGAAATCGTCGTCCTGCCCGAAGAGGCAGTACGTGCCGTCCGGAAACTCCTCCTGCACGTAGGTGGCCAGGACTTTGGCTTCGGTGTCGTAGTCCTGCATGAAGCCGTAGGTGTACGGATATTCCTCGGGCTGGTTCCACGTCGGGCTGCCCGAGGCGACAAAGAGGTCCGGAACCTCGTTGTCGTTCAGGAAATCCAGCACGGAGCTGTGCGGCGGTGTGCCCAGGCCGCCGACCAGGGCGAACACTTCGTCCTGGAGCACCAGCTCCCGCACCACGCTCTGCGTGTTCGCGGGGTTGTAGCCGTCGTCCTTGACGCTGTATTCGATGGTGCGGCCGTGCACGCCGCCGTTGGCGTTGACGTAGTCGAAGTAGGCCTTCGTTGCCGGCGAGATGGAGGCATAGCCGGCGGCGGCGGGGCCGGTGAGGGGCTGGTGGGTTCCCACCTTGACGGTGGTGTCGGTGATGCCGGGCACGTCTTCGGCCTCGGCGGATTCACCGCCCCCTGAGGACCCGCAGGAGCCCAGGGCGAGGGCCGCCGTGACGGCGGCGGCAAGGACTGTGTACTTGGTTCTGGTCATTGCTGGCCTTTCGTGGTGGATAGATTCACTGGCAGGGGAGGGGAACCCGATGCCGAACCGGCAGCGCCGGAGACATCGGAAGAGGCTTCACCGGAAGTTTCGGGAGCAGCTTCGCCGTCGGCGGGGTGCGGGAAGCCCGCCGACGCCGACGCCGCGGATGACGACGACGGCCGCCCGGCGGCGGGGGAGCGCCGGCCGCGAATCCTGCGGGCGGCTGCGGAGAGCAGCCCCTGAAGGCCGCGCGGGGCGAGCAGGATCACCAGCACCAGGACAGTCCCGAACACCGCGATGGCCAGGTTTCCGTCCAGCCGCTGGGCGACGTCGGCGGAGACCGGAAGGTCTGCGGTGAGGGAATTGATGGAGTAGGGCAGGAACACCAGGATCAGGGCGCCCCAGACGGCGCCGGTGAGCGAGCCGATCCCGCCGATGACAGCCGCCATCAGCAGGTACAGGGACAGGACCAGCGAATACGCTCCCGGGCTGGCACTTTGCGTGATGTAGGCGAGCAGGCCGCCGCCCAGTCCGGCGGCGGCGGCGCTGACGGTGAAGGACGCGATCTTGGTTCGGGCAACGTTGACGCCGGAGAGGGAAGCGGCTGCGTCGTTGTCGCGCACCGCCCGCAGCTGGCGCCCGAAGCGTCCGCGCAGCAGGTTGTTCAGGACAACCATGACGGCGACGGCGCAGATAATCGCCAGCCAGGACTGCCACTGCTCGTTGCTGACGATGCCGCGCAGCGAAGCCGGGCGCTTTTCCACCGTGATCCACAGTCCCTGATCTCCGCCGAGCACGCCGGAAAAGGTGCTGGTGACCGCCGGAATGGCCACGACCAGCGCCATGGTGAAGCCGGCCAGATAGGGACCGTGCAGCCGCCCGGCGGCGCAGCCGATGATCAGGCCCAGCACCGCGGCGCCCAGCACGGCGGCAACGAGCGGGGCCAGCAGCAGGAGCGGGCCTTCGATCCCGGCCTCGGCCAGGGCGTTGGCGGAGAGGGCATAGGCGTACGCGCCGGCGGCCATCAGCGCCGCCTGCCCCAGGGAGAGCTGGCCGCCGGTGCCGGTAAGTACGGTCAGGCCGGCCACCGCGCACAGATAGGCGCACACCGTGGCCAGCTGGTAGGACGTGTACGGTTCCACCACAAAGGTCAGCCCAATCAGCAGGCCGGCGGCTGCCGCGGCAATCAGCAGGGTGCGGAAAGGGTTCATACCGTGCGCTCCTTAGTCATCGAGAACAGTCCGGCAGGGCGCAGGAGCAGCACGGCCAGAAGAAGCACCAGCACGGCGATCGGGGCCAGGGTGGCGCCGAGATAGCCGCTGACCCAGCTGAGCACCACGCCGACGGCGAGGCCTCCGGCGACAGCACCTCCGGCGGAATCCAGCCCGCCCACCACGGCGACGGTGAAGGCATAGACAAAGACGGTGTCGACCGCGTGCGGGTTCAGCCCCAGTTCGGTGGGGATGATCAGCAGGGCCGCCAGTGCTCCGACCGCGGAGGACAACGCCCAGCCCAGGGTCAGCATGCGGGAGGACCGCACCCCGAGCAGCCGGGCCAGTTCCGGGGCGAAGGCGGCCGCGCGCAGCCGCAGCCCCAGGGAAGTCCTCGTGAAGAGCAGGGCCAGGCCCGCCATGATCGCCGCTATGCAGGCGAAGATGAACAGATCGTAGGGGGAGACGGCGCTGACGCCGCCCAGGGAGATCGGTGAGGTGCTGAACGGCGTGGCCATCGATTTGTAGCCGTTTCCGAAGATCATGCCCAGGACGGCCTGGATCACCAGCAGCAGCCCCAGTCCGGCGATCACCGAGTTCAACGGGGAGGTGTTCCCCACGAAGCGCATAACGGTCCGCTCGACCAGGGCGCCCAGGACCAGTCCCGCCACGACGGCGGATGCCAGACCCAGCCAATAGCTGCCGGTGGCGCTGGTGACGGTGAAGGCGACGTAGGTGGTGGCCACCGCCATGGCACCCTGCGCGAAGTTCACGATGCGGGCGGCGCGCCAGATGATGACGAGGGAGAGCGCGAAGGCAGCCAGCACGGCGCCGCGCGCCAGGCCGTCGACGGTGAGGAAGAGAAATCTGTCCATCAGAACCCCAGATAGGTGTGGCGAAGGTCGGTATCCGCGGCCAGGTCGGCAGCGGGGCGGGAGGCGACAACACTGCCCAGGTTGAGGACGACGCCGTCGTCGGCCACAGCGAGCGCGCTGCGGACGTTCTGCTCGATCAGGAGGACGGTCAGGCCGGTGTCCTCGCGCAAGCTGCGCAGCAGGCCCAGGATCTGGGCCGTGATCCGCGGCGCCAGGCCAAGGGACGGTTCATCGAGCAGCAGCAGGCGGGGTCCGGCCATGAGTGCCCGGCCGAGGGCGAGCATCTGGCGTTCGCCGCCGGACAGCTGGTGCCCGGCAGCCTTGCGGCGGCGGTCCAGCGGCTCGAAGAGTTCATACATCCGGGCACGCAGGGCGGAGGCGGCGGCCCGGTCGCGGCGCCACAGCCCGCCCAGGCGCAGGTTCTCGTCCACGCTGAGCTCGGTAATGACTCCGCGTCCCTCCGGCACCAGCGCGATGCCGCGCCGAACCATGTCCTCCACTTTGACGGCGGCGAGATCCGCGCCGTCGAAGTGAATGCTGCCGCCCGTGGGCCGCAGCTGGCCGACAACGGTGCGCAGCAGGGTGGTCTTGCCCGCGCCGTTGGCGCCGACGACGGCGGTGATGCTTCCCGCCGCCACCGTGAGGCTGACGCCGTGCAGCACGGGAATGGGGCCGTAGCCGGCGCTCACCGAGTCCAGGACCAGCAAATCGCTCATGCCGGATCCACCCCCAGATAAGCGTCGGTGACCGCCGGATTGGCGCCGATCTCCGCCGGTGTTCCCTCGGCGATCAGCTTGCCGAAATCCAGGACCGCAATGCGCTCGCAGACACTCATCACCAGGTCCACATGGTGTTCCACAAGCACCACTGAGCAGCCGGTCTGCGGAATCCTGCGGATGATCTCCGCCAGCTCCTCGATGTCCTCGTGGGCGAGCCCGCCGGCGGGTTCGTCCAGGAGCAGGAGCCGGGGCGCGCCCGCCAGCGCCCGTGCCAGCGCCACCTTCTTGCGGATTCCGTACGGCAGCGTGTCCGGGAGGGCGGTCGCCCGGTTTACGATGCCCAGGTCATCCAGCGCCCGGAGTCCGCGGTCCCGCAGCTGCGCCTCGCCGTGCCGGGACCGCGGCAGGAGCAGGGCATCCTGCAGGGCGTTGTGCCGCGCGGTGACTTCCAGGCCGAGCATCACGTTCTCCAGCACGGTGAGGCCGGGAAACAGCCCCAGCCCCTGCAGGGTTCGGGAGACCCCGTGGTGGACAAGACGGTGGTGCTTGGGGCGGAAGGCCTCGCCGTCGAGCTCCAGGGAACCTGCAGCGGGCGTGTTGAAACCGCAGACCACATTGAACAGCGTTGTTTTCCCGGCTCCGTTGGGGCCGATGATGCCGACCACGGTGCCGGCCGGAACCTCGAGGGACACCGCGTCCAGCGCCGTGAGGCCGCCGAAGCGCACGCTGACCTCGTTGAAGCGCAGGCGGGGCGGTAAAACCGACTGGTCGGTATGTAGCTCGTTCATGCGGACTCCATTGTCTCGGTGAAGAGGTGCGGTACTCGGCGACGCTTGGCGTGTGGGGCAGGACCCGGGGTCGGTATACGGTGGTCGGCGGACAGGGGACGGCAGGGGACGGTGGACGGAGCGGCTACCGGGTCAGCACCACCCGCCCGGCGGTGAGGCCGTCGCCGAGGCGCTGCACGGCGTCGGGCGCTGACTCGAACGGAACAATTTCGGTGACCAGCGGACGGATCAGGCCCTTGTCCGCCAGCAGCGTGAGCTGCTCATGCGCTTCGGCGACCAGCTGCGGCGCATTCTTCGCATAGAGCGCCCAGTGCAGGCCCAGCAGGGAGTAGTTTTTGACCAGGGCGTGGTTCATGCGGGCCGACTGCAGGGTGCCTCCGGCAAAACCAACCACGACAATCCGGCCTTCAAAGGCGATGCAGCGGGTGGACCGCTCGAAGGTCTCGCCGCCCACGGGGTCGTAGATTACGTCAGCGCCCCGCCCGCCGGTGGCGCTCTTGACCACCTCCACGAAATCTTCGGTGGTGCGGTTGACCACCAGATCCGCTCCGGCTTCTTGTGCCACCAGGCGCTTGGCCTCGTTGCCGACGACGCCGATCACGGTGGCTCCCGCCGCCTTGCCGAGCTGGACCGCTGCCGTGCCGACTCCGCCTGCTGCAGCATGCACCAGCAGGGTCTCGCCGGGAGCGATCCGTGCCCGGCGGTGGAGGCCGAAGTATCCGGTTTGATAACCAATGCACAGGGCTGCGGCCTCGGCGTCGGAGAGGGAGGCCGGTGCGGGAAACGCCGAGGCTGCCGGGACCTGCACCTCCTCGGCCATGACGCCCAGATGCGAGGCAATGACGCGGTCGCCCAGATGGAAGCCCGTGACGCCGTCGCCGATCCCCGTGACGGTGCCGCACAGCTCAATGCCCGGAACGAAAGGCAGCGGCGGCTTTTCCTGGTATTCCCCGCGGCACAGCAGCACGTCGGGAAAATTCAGTGCCACTGCCAGGGTGGACAGCACCAGGCAGCCCGGTGCCGCGACCGGCGAGGGCTGTTCGGTCAGGCGCAGGGCCTCGCGCGGCTCGGCATTGGTAACTACGTTCCAGGCCTTCATTCGACGGATCCTTCCGGTGGGGCAGGCCGCAGCCCGGCGAGGTACAGGTCGGTCAGCTGTTTTGCGACCTGGTGTTTGGACAGCGCCCCGGAGGGCTGGTACCAGAACGAGAGGTAGTGCGGGTTGGCGAAGAAGTTGGCAACGAGGACTGCGGTGGGAATGTCGTTCCGGAAGGTGCCCTCCTCCCGGCCGCGGGTGATCAGTGAACCGAAAACCTCGCCGTACTGGCGCCGTCGGATTTTCACCGCCTCCATCCGGTCGGGGCTGAGCATGTGCTGGGAGCGGAAGAAGACGGACCCCTCGCGGATCCATTCAATCGAGGTGACGATGACGTCTTCGCAGACCAGGCGGACCGTCTGCTCCACCGGAAGGCCACGGGCGATAATCTCGTCGAGGTTGCGGTGCTGCAGGGTAAGGATCCGGTCGTAAATGTCGAACAGCAGGTCGTCTTTGGAATTGAAGTAGTGGTAGAGCGCGCCCTTGGTGACGCCGGCGGCGTCGACGATCTGCTGCACGCTGGTCTTGGCGTAGCCTTGGCTGGAAAAGAGCTCGACGGAGACGCGGGCCAGTTCTTCCTTGATGTTCATGGTCTTCATGCGCGGTGTTCCGTGTTTCTCGTGGAGTCTCGTACCGGGCGGTGCGCCGCCTGGGACGACGGCGGGAACCGACCGGTTGGTATGTGGGATCATACCGTCAGCGCACCCGTTGTCCGCAAGGGTTTTGCCGAAAGAATTCCCGGGCTTCCGAGGAGATCCCCGCAGAAGTGAGGAGAGCTCCGAAGAAAGAGCCGCCTTCGACCATCGGAATCTTCTGCGCTTTTCCGCCGGCGGGTCCGCTGCCGTGTCCTGTCGCCGCGCTGCCGTGTCATGTAACCGCCGCGGGGAAGCGGGCTGGTAGCGTCCCGTTGCAATCGGTGCTGCTTACTGCCGGGGGAGATTGCTTCGACGGGGGAACCGATGCTTGTGCGCCGCTATGTCTTTCCAGTCCTGTGGCTGGTGGTTTTTGCCGTGATAGCAGCGGCCCTCTTCAAGCTCGCGTTCATCGACGGCCTGAAGGCCGATGCCGCCGGCGGGGGTGAACAGGCGAGCGCCCAACTCAGCACTCCGCTTGTTCCGGCAGCCCTGGGAACGGTGACCAACCTTGTCCAGGTGCAGGGATCAGTGGTGAGCGATCCGGCGGTCACGGTGAAAAGCACCAGCGACGGAACAGTGGACTTCATCTATGTGCAGGCCGGCGATGAAGTCATCGCGGGTGCGCCCCTGTTCCAGGTGAAAACCCTCGTGGAGCCGGAGGTGCCGGCAGCCGGCGAGGATCCCTCCGACGCCGGTTCGTCCGCCGACGAGTCCCCGGGCCGGTCCGCCGACTCTCCGCCGGCGCCGGTGTATTCCTATGCCGATGTGCTCGCCACCGCTGACGGAACCGTTGCGCAGCTGTCGGTGCTGCCCAAGCAGCAGCTCTCGGTTGGCACTGACGTTGCCACTGTGGATCCGGGGACTTTTTCCGTCTCGGGAACACTCACCTCCGATCAGCAGTTCCGCATCCTGGGCCGGGCCAACACCGCCATGGTCACCGTCAACGGAGGGCCGGCTCCCTTCCCGTGCAGCGATGTCACCATGGGCAGGACCCCGGCAGCGGAGCCTGGCATCAGCACTCAGGCACAGCAGGCCGGGCCGGGACAGCCGGCGGAGCTGGAAGCTCCGGCAGCCGGCAGCGTGAGCTGCAGCATTCCGGCGGACGTTCCGGTCTTTTCCGGACTCGGCGCGGCCATTGACATCACCGCCGGGCAGGCTGAAGGGGTGATTACGGTGCCGACGACGGCGGTGCAGGGAGCGGTGCAGACCGGCCTTGTCTGGGTCATGCCCGGCGGCGCTCCGGCGCCGGAAGCGGAAGGCGCAGTCGACGGCGGGGCCGTTGCGGACCCGGGGGCCGAAGGTGCGGCCATGGGCGGCGCGGAGGCCGTGGAACGGGAAGTCACGCTGGGGCTGAACGACGGACAGCTGGTGGAAATCACCTCCGGGCTGGTGGAAGGCGAAATGGTCCTCCAGTTTGTTCCCGGCGCCCCCGCGGAGGGCGATCCGATGAACGGCATGCCCGGGGTGATGGGCGGATGAGTCTGCCGGCCGGGGAACCCCGGCAGACAGAGCAGGCAGAGCACGCCGGGCAGGCAGAGCAGGCACAGCAGGCAGAGCAGGCAGGGCACGCCGGGCAGACAGAGCAGATACAGCAGGAACCTCAGGCACAGCAGGAACCGCTGGTGGTACTGTCGCAGGTCACCCGTGCAGTCGGCCTGCCCGACCATGAAATCCTGCAGATCCTCTCCGGTGTGGACCTCACCGTGTACCCCGGGGACCACCTCTCCATCGTGGGCCGCTCCGGTTCGGGCAAATCAACTCTTCTGAACATTCTGGGCCTGCTGGACGTGCCCACCTCGGGAACCATGACCTTTGACGGTGTTCCCGTGGAACGGATGAACGAGAAGCGCCGCGCGCTCGCCCGGGGAGCCGCCGTCGGCTTCATCTTTCAGCAGTTCAACCTGCTGGCGGAGCGCACGGCCCTGGAAAACGTCATGACCCCTCTGCTGTATGCGCGCGGTCGGCAGTTCTGGCAGCGCGAGCGCCTCGCTGCCCGGATGCTGGAGAGGGTGGGGCTGGGCAACCGCCTGCAGGACCGGCCCCGGAAGCTCTCCGGCGGGGAGCAGCAGCGCGTGGCAATTGCCCGCGCCCTGGTCCGCTCGCCCCGGCTGATCCTGGCGGATGAGCCGACCGGCGCCCTGGACATCGCCACCGGGCAGTCAGTGATGGCCCTGCTGGCCGAGGTGGCCGCGGAATCCGGCGCTGCACTGGTGACCATCACGCATGATCCACACGTTGCGGCCCTGGCGCAGGAGCACTTCCTGCTGCAGGAGGGCCGGCTGGTGCCGGGGCTGGCGGTGGCGGCGTGAGCCTCTCCGGAATCGTGGGCCCCCTGGTGGAGGCGTGGGCCGAGCTGCGCATCCACAAGACAAGGGTGCTGCTGGCGCTGATCGGCGTGGCTCTGTCTGTGGCCGCGCTGACAACAGTGGTGGGCCTGGGCAACATGGTCCGGGAATCGATTGCCCAGGGCAACGAGGCGCAGTCCGGCAGGCCCGCGACCCTGTCCCTGACGATGTACAGCAACGACGGAACCAGCCCCGATCCCGCAGCGGCTGCGGTTGCTTTCCGGGAACTGGCGGAACGCTACTCCATTGAGTATTCATCCACGATTTCCACGGGAGCTGTGCCCTTTCAGCTGCCGAACGGCGTGACGCAGGCGACCACGGTGGTGGTCGAACCGGACTACAGGGTGATGCGGCGGGTGCCGATGGTGGAGGGCGCCTGGTTCACCGCGGCCGACGCCGAACGGCTGGCCCCCGCCGTCGTCGTCAACGAGGCCCTCTACGCAGCAATCGGGCGTCCCGACCTCGCCGTGGACCCGGTGATTCCCATTTCTGCGGGGCAACCGGTCGATGCCGTGATCGTGGGCGTGACGCGGGAACAGTACGCAGGGGAGTATCCCCAGGCGATGATGCTCTCCGACGCGTACGCCAGGCTCGGGCTGCCGATGGGAATCCCCGACTTGGAACTGTGGATTCCAGAGGAACTCAGCGACCCGCTGCGGGCCGCCGTCACCGCCGATCTGCAGGCGCAGTTTCCCGGAATGCAGGTTGACGCGCACCGGTCCGACTATGCCGCCTGGGGAGATCCGTTCGGCGGGCTGCAGTGGGCAGTGGCCGGGATCGCCGCGCTGGTGATGCTGCTCGGCGCCGTGGGGCTGTTGAACATTTCCATGGTCACGGTGAAGTACCGCGTTCGGGAGATCGGTATCCGCCGCAGCTTCGGGGCGACGTCGGGCCGCATCTTCTTCGGCGTGATGCTGGAATCCGTGGTGGCGACCTTCGTGGCCGGAGTACTGGGGGTCATGGCCGCCGTCGCCGTGGTCAAGCTGCCGGTGATCCAGCGCGCCGTGGCCTCCGGGATCAGCGAGCTGCCGCCGTTTCCGCTGGAGGCGGCACTGATTGGCCTGGGGGCCGCCACCGCTGTGGGGGCGCTGGCCGGACTGATTCCGGCGCTGGTGGCGGTGCGGGTGAAGGTCATCGACGCCATCCGCTACTGACCGGTCAGGAGCGGGGCAGGTTCCGCAGATTGCTTCGCGCCATGCTGACGGCCTCCCCGGCACCCCGGTTCAGGACGACCCTGGACAGGGCAGTGGCAAAGCCGAGGACCTGCTCGGTGGTGATTTTGGGTGGAATGGACAGGGCATTCGGATCAGTGATCAGCTCCACCAGCGACGGCCCGGGATTGGCAAATGCGTCCCGGTAGGCCTGCGTGATGTCGCCGGGGTCGGTGACCCGCACCGCGTGAAAGCCCATGGCCGCGGCAATGTCCGCGTAGTGCACGTCCCTGACGTCCACGGCGAAGTCGGGCAGCCCGTCCACAAGCATTTCCAGCTTGACCATGCCAAGGGTTGAATTATTGAACACCACCACGTTCAACGGCAGGTCGTACATGCGCGCCGTCAGCAGTTCGCCCAGCAGCATGCCCAGGCCGCCGTCGCCGCTGACCGAGATGACCTGCCGGCCGGGGTAGGCGAGCTGGGCGCCCACAGCGTGGGGAAGGGCGTTGGCCATGGACCCGTGCAGATAGGAGCCGATGAGCCGCCGGGTGCCCAGCGGGTTGATGTACCGGGCAGTCCAGACGTTGCACATCCCGGTGTCCGCCGTGAAAACCGCATCCTCTGCGGCTGCCTGGTCCAGGAGGGAAGCGGCATATTCGGGATGGATGGGCCGCATCCGCTCGACGTTGTGCGTGTAGGCCCCAACCGCCTTGTTCATCAGCCGGTCGTGCTTGGCCAGCATGTCCCTCAGGAAAGAGTCGTCCTGTTTCTGTTCCACCAGCGGCAGAAGTGCCTGCAGCGTGGCGGACACATCGCCGTGAACCGCGATGTCGACGTCGGTGCGGCGGCCCAGCCGCTCCGCGGCCCGGTCAACCTGGGCGGTCTTGGTGCCGGGCAGGAACTGGTTATAGGGGAAATCCGTGCCCAGGAGAATCAAGAGTTCCGCATCCTTGATCCCCTCCGCCGCGGCGCCGTAACCCAGGAGCCCGGTCATCCCGACGTCGTACGGATTCTCATATTGGATGAAGTCCTTTCCCCGCAGGGAATGCCCCACCGGGGCATGGACCTTCGCGGCGAATCCGGTCACGGCGTCGTGCGCTCCCTGGACTCCAATCCCCACGAACAGGGCCACCTTCCGGGCCTTGTTCACCGCATCCGCCAGTTCCCGCACGCTCTCCGGCGCCGGCACCACCGTGGCAGGGACAAAGTGCGCCGGCGCAGGGGTCGGCGCGGAGGCATCCTGCCCGGCAACATCGCCGGGGAGGGTGATCACTGAAACTCCGCTTTTTGCGAGGGCGTGCTGGATGGCGCTCTGCATCACCCGCGGTGCCTGGTCGGTGGAGCTGATCAACTCGGAATAGACCGAACACTCGTTGAAGATTCGGTCCGGATGTGTTTCCTGGAAGAATCCGCTGCCGATCTGCACCGTCGGTATGTGCGAGGCGATGGCCAGCACGGGAGCCCCGGAGCGGTTCGCGTCATACAGTCCGTTGATGAGGTGCAGGTTGCCGGGACCGCAGGACCCGGCGCAGACTGCCAGCCGGCCGGTCAGCTGGGCCTCGGCGGAGGCGGCGAAGCTCGCCGTTTCCTCGTGCCGGACATGAATCCAGTCGATGCCGCCCTTTTTGGCTCCTCCCGTCCGGCGCACGGCATCCACGATCGGATGAGGCTGTCCCCGACAATCCCGTAGATGCGTTCGACGCCCGCGGCGCGCAGCTGGTCGATGAGTTGGGTCGCAAGCGTTTTAGCCATGAGAACTCCCGGTGTGCCGACGGTGGCTCTCATGCTAGGCCCGCTGAGCCGGATGCGGCAGGCCCGGCAGTGCCCTGCCCGATTCGGGCAAAAGAAAACACCCCGGTCCGAAGACCGGGGTGCTCCCCATTCAAAGTGCCCTCGATAGGATTCGAACCTACGGCCTGTTGCTCCGGAGGCAACCGCTCTATCCCCTGAGCTACGAGGGCAAGGACGCCGGTAAACCGGCAGGTCCTGTGGGACTCAAGAAGCTTAGCAGGTCCGGCGCGCCGTGTGAAAACGTCCCCGAATCCGGCAGCGGAACCGGCCGCCCGGGGCGCGCTTTCCCCGGGCAAAAACGTCAGTAGCCCAGGAAAGCATCCGTCCGCACGGAACGGCCGCCGGCAGCCCGGACCGCGGCACGCGCCGCCGCCACGGCAGCCGGTGACCCGGACACGTACGCGGCACGCTGCGCCACATCCGGAACAGCCGAAGCAAGGGCCTGTCCATCCGGCAGGCCGGGGCCAAGATGCGTCCATCCGCTGATCTGCGGATCGGTCGGCGTGCAGACCAGGACGCGGATGCCCAAGCCGTGCAGCTCAGGGGCATACGCCAGCTCGTCCACCGAGGATGCGGCGTACACCAGGACGACGTCGCGGGTTACGGAACCGTCGGCAGCGAGGGAACGCAGCTGGCTCATGAACGGAGTGATGCCGATGCCGGAAGCGATCAGCAGCAGCGGCGCCGCAGGATCGCGGGGGAGCAGGAAGTCTCCGGCCACTGACGTGGCGGACACCACGGCGCCCGGCTTCAGCTTCAGCAGCGCGGTCTTGAACGAACTGGCAGGTTCGGTGGCACGCAGGCCCACGGCCACGCTGGCGGAGTCTTCCGGCGCCGTGGCGAGGCTGAAGATCCGCCGGGTTCCGCGGGCATCGGCGCTGCCGTGCGGGAGGCTCAGCTCGACATACTGGCCCGGCTGGAACCGCAGCGGACGCACCGGTTCAAACACCAGCTCCCGCGCGGTGGGCGTCAGGGCCCGGTTCTCACGCAGCCGCAGCCGGATCCCGGCACGCGGCGCCAGCGCAAAGGCCAGCAGGTTGCCAACCAGCAGGGCCAGCTCAGGGGACATGAAAACCGGTCCAACGTTGAGCGGGACGGCGAACAGGACGCCGACGACGGCGGCTTCCAGCAGCCGCTGCGGGCGCCGCGGCGGCAGGGTCAGCGGTTCGGACAGCATGAACCCGGCGAAGAACAGCACCGGATAGGAGGCCAGAAGCGTGCCGAAGGCTCCCGTCAGCGGTTCCCCGGCGGCGCTGAGCCGCACAACGATGATGAGCCCCGAGACGAGCAGGAACACGCCGGCCATGGGCAGCAGCCGGTTCCGGTACAGGACCAGGGCCGCCGCGGGGAGCACCGCCACCAGCATCAGCGGCGCCGCCACCCACCAGACGGCGCTGCCCAGCCCGGTCAGCGCCAGGACCGCTGCACCCAGGGCTGCCGGGTTGAAGATATGGCGGCCGCGCCAGGCCAGCAGGTACTTCGAGGCGGTGGCGATGCCGGCCGCCAGTGCCACGGTCAGCAGCCCGGCTCCGTCCGTCGTGGGCCACAGCAGGAAAAAGAGCAGCAGCCCGGTGATCAGCGAGGAGTCGGTCTGCGGCCGGGTGCGGAACAGCAGGCCCATCACCCGGCTGGCGACCAGCGAGGCAACGACGGCGGTGACGGCGGTGGCCGCCAGCTCCGCCGGCGTAAAGAACAGCTGCCCGGCGAAGGAGAGCACAAATGACCAGGCCGTGATCGCCAGCAGCAGGAACACGGTGAGGCGGTACATCGTCCAGCGGCCGGTGAAGGCGTCCAGCCGGCGGGTTGGAGCGGGCAGGGAAAGGCTCATGAAAACAGGACTCCAGCCATGGCATCTGAATAGGTGGCCCGCCCGTCCGAGAACATCCGCACATAGTCAAAGGCGAATTCCTCGGCGAGCAGGTCCGGGTCGGTGAAAAACAGGGCGGTGGCCAGGCCGTCGGCGGTCATGGCGTCCTCGGCCAGCACCCAGGTGGCTGCCACTGCCTCGACGGGCCGGCCGGTTCCGGCGTCCACAATGTGGTGCAGTCCTTCGCCCCAGGCGCGGCGGTTCGCGGCGGACGCGCAGAGGGCGCGGTTCCGCAGCGGTACGACACCGATGGCCCGGGTGGCGTCATAGGGATGTTCCAGGGCCACCCGCAGCCCGCGTTCGCCGGCGTGCCGCAGGTCCGAACCGGCGTCGACAGTGAGATTCCGATGCCCGGCGGCACGCAGCAGGCCAAAGACCAGGTCAACGAGCTGGCCCTTGCCGGCCGCACCGATGTCGAAGGTGACCGGCGCCGTGGTGCTCAGCTGCGTCCCGTCTTCCGCCTGCCGCCAATGGGCGGTCAGGGTCCAGTCGGGCGCAGCGGAGGGGCCGGAGCTGGAGAACGAGTAGGCGGCGTCATACCCGAGCTTTTCCAGCGAGTGCCCCACCAGGGGATTCACCGCGCCGCCGGTGAATCGGTGCAGGGTGTCGAAAAGCCGCAGCAGCGGGACAGCGGAGGGCGGAAGCTGCACCGTCCCGGCCTCCTGCGCCAGCGGAGCGATCACTGAATCGCGGCGAAACCGGGAATAGGTCCGGTCGTATCCGGCCACCAGGTCCGCAACGTCATCGCGCTGCTGCCCGCTCAGCGGCTCATCAGTGGTGATGGTCCAGGCGGTGCCGATGGCGTCGAAGGTCAGGTCCGGCATGGGGGCAGGGGATCAGTTCGCGGCTTCGGTGCGGATGGACTCCAGGGCCTTGTTGAAGCCGCTGCTGGTCAGCGAGGAGCCGGCAATCTTGTCGACGTCGAGTTCGTCGAGGTTCTTGCCCACCACCTCTTCCTGGACCCCGGAGGTGAACTCCCGCTGGTACTGCTTGGAAGTGGGGTGGTTGCCCGAGGCGGTGACCTCCAGGGCCGTCACCACGCCGCCTTCGAGCGTCAGGGTGACGTCCACTTCCTCGGTAGTGTTCGACGGCGGCGTGTAGGTTCCCTGTGCCGAGTACTCGCCGTCGGCGTAGCTGCCGGCCGGTTCCCCCGACTGAGGTGCGGCACTCTGCGGTGCCGCCGACTGCGGTGCGGCCGAGGCAGCGGTGGAGGGCTCGGCGGCCGGAGCCTCGTCCGATGCCTGTCCCGAACAGGCGGTGGAGACCAGGGTCAGGGAAGCGGCGGTGAACAGCAGGGTCTTGCGTGTGGGGTTCAATGTGTCTCCTGGAGATGGGGCAGCAGGCGGGCACCGGGCCGGCGCTCGCAAGTTTCGGTCCCGTGTCCGTATCCATTACAACGTATCCGGATGAACCATGCCTATCGGGTGACCCATGCCTGGAAACGTGCTGTTGGGTTGGCCACGGGGGAAGTCATGGGGGAAGCCACGGGGAAGTCTCCGGCGACGTAACGGTTCGCGGAACAGCACCTGCCCGGCGGCTATGCTTAACCGGTGACTCCTGAAGAACTTTCCTCCGCCGTAACTGCCTGCCTCCAAGACGCCATCGATGCCGGTGACTTCAGCATCGACGTGCCCCGGGAGGTGCGTGTGGAGCGTCCGAAGAACCGGGACCACGGTGACTGGGCCACCAACATCGCCCTGCAGCTGTCCAAGCAGGCCGGGATGAACCCGCGCCAGTTTGCTGAAATCCTCAAGAACCGCCTCGAGAAGATCGACGGCGTCGCCAAAGTGGACATCGCCGGACCGGGCTTCCTGAACATCACCCTCGCCGCCGGTGCCGCCGGTGAACTGGTGAAGACCATTGTGGCCGCCGGCGACTCGTACGGCACCTCGGAGGTCCTGAAGGGCACCCGGATCAACCTGGAGTTCGTCTCCGCCAACCCCACCGGACCGATCCACCTCGGCGGAACCCGCTGGGCCGCCGTCGGCGACGCCCTGGCCCGGGTCTTCCAGTCGCAGGGCGCCGAGGTCACCCGCGAGTACTACTTCAATGACCACGGCGCGCAGATCGACCGCTTCGCCCGCTCCCTGCTGGCCTCCGCCAAGGGCGAACCGGCCCCGGAGGACGGCTACGCCGGTGCCTACATCGAAGACATCGCCAACCGGGTGCTCGCCGCGGAACCGAACATCATGAGCCTGCCCGAGGCCGAGGCCCAGGAGCGTTTCCGCGCCGTGGGGGTGGACTTCATGTTCACCGACATCAAGGAATCGCTGCACAACTTCGGCGTGGACTTCGACGTCTTCTTCCACGAGGACTCGCTGCACGAAAACGGCCAGGTGGACAAGCTCCTGGAGCAGCTCAAGGGCTCGAAGAACCTGTACGAGAAGGACGGCGCCTGGTGGCTGAACTCCACCGAGTTCGGCGACGACAAGGACCGCGTGGTCATCAAGTCCGACGGCAAGGCGGCGTACATCGCCGGTGACATCGCGTACATCCAGAACAAGCGCGACCGCGGCTTCGACCTCAACTTCTACATGCTCGGCGCCGACCACCACGGCTACGTCGTCCGGCTCAAGGCCGCGGCCGCAGCACTGGGCCACGACCCGGCCTGCGTTGAGGTGCTGATCGGCCAGATGGTGAACCTGGTCAAGGACGGCAAGCCGGTGCGCATGTCCAAGCGAGCCGGCACCGTGGTGACCCTCGAGGACCTGGTCGACGCCGTGGGCGTGGACGCCGCCCGCTACACGCTGGCCCGCTTCTCCGCCGACTCCAACATCGACGTCGACCTGGACCTGCTGACCAAGCGCAGCAACGAGAACCCGGTGTTCTACGTCCAGTACGCCCACGCCCGCACCTACGCCCTGGCCCGCAACGCCGAGGCGGCCGGCGTCGACGATTCTGCATTCGACGCTTCCCTGCTCACGCACCCGACCGAAGGCGAACTGCTGGCAGCGCTGGGACAGTATCCCGGCGTCGTCGCGCAGGCCAGCGCCTTCCGCGAACCGCACCGCGTGGCCCGCCACCTGGAAGTCATCGCCGGAACCTACCACCGCTGGTACGACGCCTGCCGCATCGCCCCGCAGGGCGACGAGGAGATCACCGACGTCAACCGCACCCGCCTGTGGCTGAACCTCGCCGCCCGCCAGGTCCTGGCCAACGGCCTGGGCCTGCTGGGAGTCTCAGCACCGGAACGGATGTAAACCGTGACTGTTTCCCCGCTCGCCCCCGAGTGGCTCAGCCATCCGGCGGACGCCAATGCCCTGCGCCCCCTGATGTGGGCCCGCGACGTGAGCCGCAACGGCTCCGGCGAACTCGAAGTTGCCGGCGTGGCGGTGTCCGCGCTGGCGAAGGAGTTCGGCACGCCGCTGTTCGTGGTGTCGGAGGCCGACTTCCGGGCCCGCGCCCGGGACTTCAAGGACTCCTTTGACGCCGCGTTCGCCGACCTGTGCGGGGGAGTGGACGTGTATTACGCCGGCAAGGCCTTCCTCTGCACCGAGGTGGCCCGCTGGGTGGCCTCCGAAGGCCTGCGCCTGGACACCTGCTCCGGCGGGGAACTGGCAGTGGCCCGCCGCGCCGGAATCCCCGGCGCCGACCTGGGCCTGCACGGCAACAACAAGTCGGACGCCGAACTCACCCGGGCCCTGGACATGGGCCTGGGCCGGATCGTCGTGGACAGCATGGCGGAACTGGTGCGCCTGGGCGCACTGGCGTCCTCCCGCGGCGAGCAGGCCAACGTCATGCTGCGCCTGACGCCCGGCGTCCATGCCCACACGCATGAGTTCATCGCCACCGCGCACGAGGACCAGAAGTTCGGACTCTCCATGGCACCGGACCCCGAGGCCGGCGGAATCTCGCCCGCCGCCGCGGCCGTTGCCGCGGCGCTGGACCACGAGGGCATCCGCCTGCTGGGCCTGCACTGCCACATCGGATCCCAGATCTTCGAGCCCGAAGGCTTCGAGCTGGCCGCACGGCGGCTGCTCGGGTTCCTGGCCCAGGTGAAGGCCGAGCACGGCGTCGAGCTGCCCGAGCTGGACCTCGGCGGCGGCTACGGCATCGCCTACACCGAGGCCGACACCCCGCGCCCGCCGGCCGAAATTGCCCGCGCGATGGCCGCCGTCGTCGGCTCCACCTGCGAGGAGCTGGGACTGGCCGTTCCCCGGATCTCCATTGAACCCGGCCGCGCCATCGTTGGGCCCACCACCTTTACCCTGTACCGCGCCGGCACCGTCAAGACGGTGCGGGTGGACACCGACGGCGGCACCTCGCCGCGCCGGTACGTGTCGGTGGACGGCGGGATGAGCGACAACGCGCGCCCGGTGCTGTACGACGCCGACTACTCGGCAGTGCTCGCCTCGCGCAGCTCCGAAGATGACGCGGTTATGTCACGCGTGGTTGGCAAACACTGCGAGAGCGGGGACATAGTGGTTCGGGACGTCTACCTGCCGGCCGATACGGCTGACGGTGACCTGTTGGCCGTTCCCGGAACCGGTGCGTACTGTTGGGCGCTGGCCAGCAACTACAACTACATCGCCCGGCCGCCCGTCGTCGCCGTCCGGGACGGCGCCGCCCGGCTGATCATCCGCGGTGAAACGGAAGACGACCTGTTGGCCCGCGACGTTTTCGCGTCCAGCGCGCGACCGACCGAAACGCAAAAGGAGTAGGCCCACATCATGAACACCCTGAAAGTTGCCCTGTTGGGATGCGGAAACGTTGGCTCACAGGTGGCCCGGATCCTCATCAACGACGCCGAAGACCTGGCCTCGCGCACCGGAGCCCGGCTGGAGCTGACCGGCATCGCCGTCCGCAATCCGAACGCGCCCCGCGACGTTGACCTGCCGAAGGACCTCTTCACCACCGATGCCGAGGCCCTGGTGGAAAACGCCGACATCGTCATTGAGCTGATGGGCGGCATGGAGCCCGCCCGCACGCTGATGCTCCACGCCATCGGCCACGGTGCGTCAGTGGTCACCGGCAACAAGGCGCTGCTGGCTGCCGACGGCGCCGCACTGTTCCAGAAAGCCGACGCCGCGGGCGTCCGGCTGGCCTACGAGGCAGCCGTCGCCGGTGCGATCCCCATCCTGCGCCCGATCCGCGACAGCCTTTCCGGCGACCGGATCACCCGCGTGCTGGGAATCGTCAACGGCACCACCAACTACATCCTCGACGCGATGGACTCCACCGGCGCGCAGTTCGCCGACGCCCTCGCCGAAGCCCAGCGCCTGGGCTATGCGGAAGCCGATCCCACCGCGGACGTGGAGGGCCACGACGCCGCCGCCAAGGGCGCGATCCTCGCCTCGCTGGCGTTCCACACCACCTTTGACCTGGCGAACGTGTCATGCGAGGGCATTTCCTCGGTCACCGCCGAGGACATCGCCGCCGCGCAGGATGCCGGCTTCGTCATCAAGCTGCTCGCCATCGCCGAAAAGCTGGAGAACGACGGCGAACCCGGCGTCAGCGTGCGGGTGCACCCCACGCTGCTGCCGCGCACCCATCCGCTGGCCGCTGTCCACGGCGCGTTCAACGCCGTGTTCGTGGAAGCCGAAAACGCCGGAGAGCTGATGTTCTACGGCCAGGGCGCCGGCGGCGCCCCGACCGCCTCGGCCGTGATGGGCGACGTCGTCAGCACCGCCCGCCGCCTCGTGCTGGGCGGACCGCTGGGCGCTGAAACCCCCACCGGCCATGTTCAGGCCCTGCCGATGCCGATGGTTACCACCAGCTACAGCATCGGCCTGCAGGTCACCGACCAGCCGGGCGTGCTGGCAGCCGTGGCCCGGGTGTTCGCCGATCACGGCGTCTCCATCGAAACGATGCGCCAGACCATCCACGGCGACGGCACCGGAGCAGCGGCAGAACTGCGCTTCGTGACGCACCGTGCCTCCGAAGCTGCCCTGGCAGCCACCGTCGAGGCCATCAAGGGCCTGGACGTCATCATTTCCGTCACATCCGTCCTGCGGGTAGAAGGGGTCTAACACAGTGGCTCAGCAATGGCGCGGCGTTATCCGCGAGTACGCCGATCGTCTTCCCGTAACCGACAGCACCGAGATCATCACGCTGGGCGAGGGCGGCACGCCCCTGGTCCGGGCGAAGGCGCTGTCCGAGCTCACCGGCAATGAGGTCTACCTCAAGGTCGAAGGCATGAACCCCACCGGCTCCTTCAAGGACCGCGGCATGACGATGGCCATCACGGCCGCCGTCGAGTCCGGTGCCAAGGCCGTGGTCTGCGCGTCCACCGGCAACACCTCCGCCTCGGCCGCGGCGTATGCCACGCAGGCCGGCATCACCTGCGCCGTCCTGGTGCCGGACGGCAAGATCTCCATGGGCAAGCTCAGCCAGGCCATCGCCCACGGCGCCGAGCTGCTGCAGGTCAACGGCAACTTCGACAACTGCCTGGACGTGGCCCGCAAGCTCGCCGAGGCCTACCCGGTGTTCCTGGTCAACTCGGTCAACCCGGCACGCATCGAAGGCCAGAAGACCGCAGCCTTTGAGGTGGTTGACGCCCTGGGCGACGCCCCAGACCTGCACCTGCTGCCCGTCGGCAACGCCGGCAACATCACCGCGTACTGGAAGGGCTACACCGAGTACGCCGCGCCGTACACCAACCTCGCCGGAACCGAGCTGCCACCGGTCGCCACGAAAACCCCCGCCATGTGGGGCTTCCAGGCCGAGGGGGCCTCGCCCCTGGTGCAGGGCCACCCCGTCACGGACCCGGACACCATTGCCACTGCCATCCGCATCGGCAACCCGGCCTCCTGGGACCAGGCCATCGCCGCCCGGGACGAGTCCGGCGGGCTGATCGAAGCCGTCACCGACACTGAAATCCTCGAGGCGCACCGCTGGCTGTCCTCCCGCGAGGGCGTCTTCGTGGAGCCGGCCTCCGCCGCGGGAGTGGCGGGGCTGCTCAAGAAGCATGCCGCCGGCGAGGTTCCCACCGGCAAGAAGATTGTCATCACCGTCACCGGCCACGGCCTGAAGGACCCCCAGTGGGCGCTGCGCACTGCCGACGGTTCCGATGTGGAGCCCACCAAGGTGGAATTCGACGTCGTATCCGTGGCTGCCGCGCTGGGCCTGGAAGCACAGGCCGCGGGCTAGAGCGAGATGCATGTGAGCGATTCCGCGGCACCTTCCCGCACCGCCGTGGCCGAAGGCCAGGACGTCACGGTCCGGGTGCCGGCCACCAGCGCCAACCTGGGACCGGGCTTTGACAGCCTGGGACTGGCCGTTGGCCTGTTCGACACCGTGCGGGTGCGCACCGTCGGCGAGCCCGGCACCGCCGTCAGCATCACCGGCGAAGGTGCCGGCACGCTGCCCACCGACGGCACCCACCTGGTGGTCCGGACCATCCGGCTCACGGTGGAAGCCGCCGGATACTCGCTGCCGGGGCTGCGTCTCGACGCGGACAACGTCATTCCGCACGGCCGCGGCCTGGGCTCCTCCGCCTCGGCCATCGTGTCCGGCGTCCTGGCGGGCAATGCCCTGCTGCCGCCGGAGCACCGGCTGGACGCCGCCGGGCTGCTGGATTTGTGCTCCCGGCTGGAGGGTCATCCGGACAACGTGGCTCCGGCGCTGGCCGGCGGACTGGCGATCTCCTGGGAGGAGGCCGGAACGTTCCGGTCGGTGACGGCCCCGGTGCATCCGGACATCATTCCGGTTGCTGCCGTTCCGGCCAACGAACTGTCCACGGAAAGTGCCCGCGGACTGCTTCCGGCGGCCGTGCCGCATCCCGCGGCAGCGGCCAATTCGGGCCGGGCGGCACTGCTGGTCCATGCCCTGGCCGCCGATCCGGCGCTGCTGCCGGAGGGCACGCGGGATTTCCTGCACCAGGATTATCGGGCCGAGGCCATGGCGCCCAGCGCCGCTTTGATGGCCCATCTGAGGGCCAACGGGCTCGCTGCGGTCATCTCCGGCGCCGGGCCCACCGTCATGGCCCTGGCCAACGGAACGGATCAGGCACGCCGCGCGGAAGAGCTGATTACCGAGTACCTGACGGCCGCCGGAACTACGCAATTTTGGCGTGTTTTGCGGCTCAGTGTGGACCGAGATGGTGCTAGAGTGGAAGAGCACCAGCGGTACTAACCGTCTTGTGTTCCCGCATCCAGCTTGTGCTCCTGCATCCAGGCCGTCCGTTTCTGGACCGCCGGCGAAGAATTGTTGAAAACTCTTTGTTGAGGGCATTGTGTCCAAACACCGTGTCGGAAACTGTTATTCAGTTGCGGAAGTGCAATTCTCGGTGCAGCCTTCCGGGTACTGCCAAGAAACGGTCAGTCCCCATGAATGCCGCATAGTTCGGCAGCGAAGCTGACCAAACTCCTGTGGATTTCTTTCCAAGAGGCACCCAGTAGATTCGCCGATTCCCGGCTCTTACCGGCAACCGGCGAACCCTGACCCCCATGTCTGACCATAGGGGGACCAGGGCCAAATCATCCGCGGCCGGCACTGCGCCGGACCGCCCGACGAGGGGGAAGGATCCTTCGTGACAGACACCACTGACCTGACAACAGGTGTGGACTCAGCTACCGCCGGAATCAACGGCGAAGCGACTTCAAAAAGCTCCGGTCTTGCGGGCCTCAAGCTCGCACAGCTCCAGGCGCTTGCCGGCCAGCTTGGCATTACCGGCGGGTCCCGCATGCGCAAGGGAGATCTCGTAACAGCCATCTCCAACCATCAGCGGGGCGGCGCAGTTGCCGACCGCCCGGTGCGCGGCGCCAACACTGACGCCGCACAGGCCGACGGCGCCAAGGCCGGTTCCGACCGCTCAGCCCCGGCAGCTGCCGAGGCGCCCGCCGCCGAGCAGTCGGCTCCGGAGCGTCCGGCCCGGACCCGCAACCGCAACCGCCGCGCTGCCAGTGACGGAGTCGTCACTGCGCCCGCAGCGGAAGCGCCGGCTCCGGCCGCGGAGGCACCGGCCGCCCAGGCCGAAACCGCCCGCGAGGAGACCCCCCGCGAGGACAACCAGCGGGAGCGCGGCAACCGCCGTTCACGCAGCCGCCGCGCCGACAGCGAGGCATCGGACAACGGCCGGTCCGAGAACACACGGTCTGAGACCGCACGGTCTGAGAACGGCCGGGACAACAACAAGGCCGAGCAGCCGAGCACCGAGTCCGCGCCGTCAAACGCGTCGGAGAACGGTAACGGAGCAGCTGCCAACGGTTCAGAGGACCGCAGCCGCGAGAACGGCCGGGACAAGCGCGAGAACTCCCGCGGCGACCGGGACAACACCCGGGCCGAGCGTGAGAACAACCGCGAAAACACCCGCGAGAACCGCGAGAACACCCGCGAAAACCGGGACAACACCCGCGGCGACCGGGACAACAACCGCGAGAACACCCGCGGTGACCGCGAGAACGCCCGCGACAGCCGCGACGACAGCGAAGAAAACGGCCGGGGCCGCAACCGCCGCAACCGCAACCGCAGCGACCGCAATGACCGCGGCGACCGGAACGACCGCAGTGAGCGGAACGACCGGAACGACCGCAACGACCGCAGCGACCGGAATGACCGTTTCCGCGACCGCAACGAGCGCCGCCGCAACCGGAACCAGAACCCGGACGTTGACGACGTTGAGGTCACCGAAGACGACGTCCTGCTGCCCGTGGCCGGCATCCTGGACGTCCTCGAGAACTACGCGTTTGTGCGGACCTCCGGCTACCTGCCGGGCCCGAACGACGTCTACGTTTCCCTGGCCCAGGTCAAGAAGTACAACCTGCGCAAGGGCGACGCCGTTGTCGGTGCCATCCGTGCTCCCCGCGAAGGCGAGAACCAGGGCGGCAACCAGCGCCAGAAGTTCAACGCGCTGGTCCGCCTGACCACTGTCAACGGCAAACCGGCCGAGGACAACAAGGACCGCGTGGAGTTCTCCAAGCTGGTTCCGCTGTACCCCTCCGAGCGCCTGCGCCTGGAGACCTCCGCCAAGGTGATCGGCCCGCGCGTCATCGACCTGGTGGCCCCGATCGGCAAGGGCCAGCGCGGCCTGATCGTCTCGCCGCCCAAGGCTGGCAAGACGCTCATCCTGCAGGCAATCGCCAACGCCATCACGATCAACAATCCTGAGGTCCACCTCATGATGGTCCTCGTGGACGAGCGCCCCGAAGAAGTCACGGACATGCAGCGCACGGTCAAGGGCGAGGTCATTGCCTCCACCTTCGACCGTCCCGCCGATGACCACACCACGGTGGCTGAACTTGCCATCGAGCGTGCCAAGCGCCTCGTGGAAATGGGCAACGACGTCGTCGTTCTCCTGGACTCCATGACCCGCCTGGGCCGTGCCTACAACCTGGCCGCTCCGGCGTCGGGCCGCATCCTGTCCGGTGGTGTGGATTCGTCCGCACTGTACCCGCCCAAGCGTTTCTTCGGTGCTGCCCGCAACATCGAAAACGGCGGATCGCTGACCATCCTGGCCACGGCCCTGGTGGAGACCGGATCCAAGATGGACGAGGTCATCTTCGAGGAATTCAAGGGCACCGGCAACATGGAACTGCGCCTGTCCCGCAACCTTGCGGACAAGCGCATCTTCCCGGCCGTGGACGTCAACGCGTCCGGTACCCGCCGCGAAGAGAACCTGCTGTCCCCTGATGAGGTCAAGATCATGTGGAAGCTGCGCCGTGTGCTGTCGGGCCTGGACACCCAGTCTGCGCTGGAACTGCTGACCGGCAAGATTCGGGAAACGCAGTCCAACGTCGAATTCCTGATGCAGATCCAGAAGACCACCCTGGGCACCAAGGACGACTAGCTGCCTTACCGAGCCGCTCATGCTCCGCTATCCGCATCCGCGGAGACCGGAGCCTGGGCGGCTTGGCAGTTAACCCGCAGGTGCACTTCCAGTCACGGATAAACTGCTGATGGGCAGTCTAAGAATTCCGCAGTGGTGAAAGATTTCAGGATCCGGCCCGAGTTCGGGCCAGGGTCCACAGTCGAAAGAGGAACGTAAAACATGTTTGAGTCCATACAGGGTCTGTTGGATGAGCACGAAGAGCTGCAGCTGCGGCTTTCCGATCCGGCGGTGCACGCGGACCAGGGCCTCGCCCGGCGGCTCGGACGGCGCTACGCCGAACTCAGCCGCATCGTGGACGCCTACAACAAGTGGCACGCCCTCGAAGACGATCTCGCAGCGGCTTCCGAAATGGCAGCTGACGATCCCGAATTCGCCGCCGAGGTTCCGGTCCTTCAGGAGCAGCTCGACGAGGCCCAGGAGAAGCTGCGCCGGCTGCTGATTCCCCGCGACCCCAACGACGGCCGCGACGTCATCATTGAGGTCAAGGGCGGTGAAGGCGGCGACGAAGCTGCCTTGTTCGCCGGTGACCTGCTGCGCATGTACACCCGCTACGCCGAGACCCGGGGCTGGAAGACTGAAATCATCACCTCCACGGAGTCGGACCTGGGCGGTTACAAGGACGTCTCCATGGCCATCAAGGGTTCCTCCAACGACCCGGCCGAAGGCGTCTATGCCCGCCTGAAGTACGAGGGCGGCGTCCACCGGGTGCAGCGTGTTCCGGTCACGGAATCCCAGGGCCGGATCCACACCTCGGCCGCCGGCGTGCTGGTGCTTCCCGAAGTGGACGAGCCTGAAGAAGTCGAGATCAGCCAGAACGACCTGAAGATTGACGTTTACCGGTCCTCGGGCCCGGGCGGCCAGTCGGTCAACACCACCGACTCCGCCGTGCGCATCACCCACCTTCCCACCGGAATTGTGGTGGCCATGCAGAATGAGAAGTCACAGCTGCAGAACCGCGAAGCCGGCATGCGCGTGCTCCGCTCCCGCATCCTGGCCCACCGGCAGGCTGAGATCGACGCCGCGAACTCGGACATCCGCAAGTCCCAGATCCGCACCATGGACCGTTCCGAGCGCATCCGCACCTACAACTACCCGGAAAACCGGATTGTGGACCACCGCACCGGCTACAAGGCCTACAACCTGGACACCGTGATGAACGGCGACCTCGAAGCAGTGGTGCAGGCCGCGATCGAAATGGATGAGCAGGCGCGCCTCGACGCCATCGGTGACGAGAACTAACCTTCGACATGGAATCCACCACGCTGGCGGCGGCCCTGCGCGAAGCCGCCGCCATTCTGGCCGGTGCCGGCGTGCCGAGCCCGGCCGTGGACGCTGAGCTTCTCGCTGCCCACCTGCTGGGGGAGTCCCGCGGCCGGGTCAAGGCGCTGGCCTTCACCGACGCACCCGTGCCGCCCGGCTTCGCGGAGCTTGTCGCCGAACGTGCGTCCCGCGTCCCGCTGCAGCATCTGACCGGCACCGCCTCGTTCCGCTATCTCGAGCTGATGGTCGGGCCGGGTGTTTTCGTGCCGCGGCCCGAGACCGAGACCGTGGCGCAGCTCGCCATCGACGCCGCACGCCGGATTGCTGCCGAAGGCAAGGCGCCGGTCAAGGCAGTGGACCTGGGCACCGGATCCGGTGCCATTGCCGCGTCGCTGGCCACCGAGGTTCCGGAAGCCGAGGTGTACGCCGTCGAACTGAGCCCGCTGGCGTTGGCCTGGGCCCGGCGGAACCTCGAGCCGCTGGGGGTGCACCTTCTCCACGACGACCTGCGCACCGCCCTGGCGGACTCCGACGGAACGTTCGATGTGGTGGTTTCCAACCCGCCGTATGTGCCCGCGGACGCGGTTCCCAATGAGCCCGAGGCCGCCGAGCACGATCCGGCCATGGCGCTGTACGGCGGCGGCCGGGACGGACTGGAACTGCCGCTGGCCGCCGCCGGCACCGCTGCCCGGCTGCTGCGCACCTCCGGATACTTTGTGATGGAACATGCCGAGGTCCAGGCCGAGCGGATTGCTGCCCTGCTGGCAGCGCAGCCGTGCTGGCAGGACGTGGCGACACACACTGACCTCAACGGCCGCCCGCGGGCCACCTCCGCGGTGCGGACGGCACACGACATCTGAGAAGAAGGAACGAACTCTCCCGTGACTACCACCTATAACTGCACTGACCCGGACGGCCTGAGCGAGGGCCTGGCCAAGGCCCAGCAGGCCATAGCCGCCAAGCAGTGCGTGGTCCTGCCAACCGATACCGTCTACGGGATCGGCGCTGACGCCTTTTCGCCGCAGGCTGTTGCCACCCTGCTGGCCGCCAAGGGCCGCGGCCGGTCAATGCCGCCGCCCGTGCTGATTCCCCGGATGCAGACGATGGAGGGGCTGGCCGTGGACATCTCGGACGACGCGCGTGCTCTCGCCGAGGCGTTCTGGCCCGGCGGGCTGACCCTGATCTTCCATTCCCAGCCGTCCCTGACCTGGGACCTGGGAGACACGATGGGCACCGTGGCGCTGCGGATGCCCGATGACCGCATCGCGCTGGAGCTGCTGGCGCTGACCGGCCCGATGGCAGTCTCCTCGGCGAACCGCACCGGAAACCCCGCAGCCCAGAGCGCCGCCGAGGCGCGGACGCAGCTGGCCGAATCCGTGGAGGTCTACCTCGAAGCGGGCCACCGGCCTGAGCAGGGCGCCTCCGGTGTGCCCTCGACCATCGTGGACGCCACCTCGGAAATCCTCCGCGTGGTTCGCCCCGGCGCGATCAGCCTGGAGCAGCTCCAGGCGGTCGTGCCCGGAGTTCAGGGACCGGCAGAGGACGCCGTTTAGCGGGAAACCCGTTCGGGAAGTCTCTCCGAAGCCTGGTAGCCGGCCGGTTCGCTGTTCTGCAGCGAGCTCAGGATCTCCTGCACCCGGGGTTCGGGGACACTGCCGGTGGCCTCGGCCCAGCCCGCAACCTGCCGCTGGCCGAACCACATCATCTCCAGCCGGCGCAGCGGACCGTGCAGCCGCTCACCGGCGAGGCCGGAGAGCCGGTAGCCGCACCACAGCGCGCTCCGGCACAGCCACGCGGGCAGGCGGACCGGCTTGCGGCCGCCCGCCGCCTCGAGCACTCCGGCCACCGTCGAGCGTTCCCACGGCTGCAGGACGACGGCGGGGACATCCCCGGCGTAGGACCCAACGGTCGTGATGAACTCCACCAGGGCATCCACGGAGCTGACCGGGGACGGGGCGGTCCCGTCGCCTGCGACCGAGGCCAGCGGAGAGGCCGCCAGGCGGGCGAGCTTGGCGGTGGTGGGACGCTGCAGCCCCTGCACCGACGTCGCCCGGATCGTCACGGCACTGCAGCCGCCGCCGGTGCGTTCCGCGAGGGCACGCTCGCCCAGCGCCTTGGACCGGGAGTAGGCCGAAAACGGCTGCACGTAGCCGGTTTCGTCCAGGTACGGGCGGTGGCCCTGGACGGCGGCACTGCTGAGGTGCACAAAGCGCCGGAGCCCGGCGGAATCTGCCGCGTCGGCGATGACAAGCGGCAGCAGCGAGTTGGCTCCGCGCAGGGCGGGGGAGTCCGTTCCCCCGGGCGTGGCCAGCCCGGCCGCGTTGACAACCACCCGGGCGCCCGTGAAGGCGGCGGCAAGCTCCGCCCGCACCGCCTCCAGGGCGGCGGCCTCAGCGAGCAGCCCCGCTGCATCCTGCGCAGATGACTCCAGCCGCGGTGCCTGGACAGTCCGCACCGTGATGCCGGCTTCCCGCAGGCCGGCGCAGACGGCTGCGCCGATAAAACCTGTGGAGCCCAGCACCACCCAAACGGATGCCGGGGGATCGGCCTGCTGCTGAACTGCGGATGCCTGCGGTGAAGAGAGGTGCTGCGTCAAACCTGATGTTTCCGATCGTGGTGGGGAAGGTCCTCAAGCGGCGGCAGGGGCTGCCATGATTCATCGTGCATGATGGCACGGCTTTCGCGCCAACCGCGCCACAGGCTGCCCACGCCGGAAATGCGGTGCTCCACGGCAAGCAGCCGCAGCACCTCCTTGCCGGCGGTCAGCAGGGTGCCCAGGGCGAAGCCTGCGCGGGAATACCTGCCGTGGGCGAGGAGATACTGGGCGGTGTGCCCGCGGTTGCGCATGGAGTAGAACCGGCTGAGGTCGCTGGAGTCGTTCAGGTGGCGGATGCCCAGGTCAATCTGCTTCTGCGGGCGGACCTTCTGCAGCACGAAGTCGTTGACGTACACCACGTCCGTCAGCCGCGAGGCAAGCCAGCCGTAGATTTCGTCGTCGCCGTTGATGAAGTACCGCGCATCCGGCAGCCCGATCCGGCGGACCAGGTCGGCGGAGATCAGCATGCCTTCGAAACAGCCCACGTTGGTGGAGAAAACCGGCGTATCCCGGAAGACGTTGCCGCGGATGGGAACGTGGATGCCAAGGAACGGCAGGAAGCGGTGCTGCCAAAAAAACGGACTGCCCGCGTCATCCAGGCGCCGGCCGTGGATGCACTGGTACGTGCCGGTCCACTTGATGAGGGCGGCCACCGCACCGGGAAGGACCACGACGTCGTCGTCCATCACCCACAGCCATGACGCACCCTCGGCGAGGGCCCGCTCCACGCCGGCGGAAAACCCGCCGGCGCCTCCGGCGTTGACCGGCAGCCGGAGGTTCACCACCGGCATCGGCAGCCGGGAAGCCGCCGCGCTGATGATGGCCTGGGTGTCATCGGTGCTGGCGTTGTCCACCACGATGATCCGCTCCGGCGCCGGATCCAGCGCAGCCACCGAATCCAGCAGGCCGCGCAGGTAACCGGCCCGGTTAAACGTGGTGATGACCAGTGTCAGGGCGGTTCCGGGCACTGAGAGGTCGGAGCCGCTCATCAGAAACCGAAGTCCGACGGCGGGCCGAAACGGCCGCGCATGCCCGCGGTGTAGGCACGGAACCAGGCGGCAAAGCCACGCGGATCGCGCGTCTTGGCAAAGTGGATGGGATAACCCGCGGCGTCGGCTGCGAAGGAGCGCAGGCGCTTGTATTTCCAGGTCAGGTGGCCGCGGTTGCGGTAGAAGTAGAACTGTTTAAAGGCATTTTCGGGGACCAGCACGTGCAGCCGTTCCCCTGCCACCGGCTTGACCTCGGCCCAGGCGGCGGGATGGGTCAGCGCGACGGAGGTGACGGTGCCGAACCGCACGCCCGCACGGCGCAGCCGAATCATGAAGTCGGTTTCGTCACCCCGGATGAAGAGCCGCAGGTCCGGCAGGCCGACACGGAAGAACACGTCGGTGCGGATCAGCGCACCGTTGAAAAAATGCCCGATGTCGGGGATGAAGCCCAGTTTCTCCACCGCAGCGCGGTCGTGCGTGAGCTTGCCGTCCAGGCGGAAGTGAAAGGACAGGGTGTCGGGGTGTCCCGGAGCGACCACCAGGGGCAGGACAACATCGACGTTGTGTTCCCGTGCGGCCTCGAGCAGGGTCGACAGGCAGTGCGGATCCTCCGGATGGGCGTCGTCGTCCATGATCCAGATCCAGTCCGCGCCGGAGGCCATGGCCGACAGGATGGCCAGCGAAAAACCGCCGGCACCGCCCAGATTTGTGTTGGAGCGGATGTACGTGACGTTCGCCGCCGATGCTTCAGCGATATCCTGAACCGGAGACTTGCCGGAATCCACCAAGGAAACTGACGTAATGTTGCCGCTTTGGGCAGCCAGTGAGCCCAGCAGGGTGGACACGTCGTCGGGACGGTCGAACGTTACAGCTGCTACGGCCACGGTGTCCGGCAAAATGATCCTTTCGGGGCAACCCGGATGAGCGGCCCAAGCCGAACGGAGAAGGGTGTGCAGTTAGAATGCTGATGAGATTCCAGTCTATTACACCGGATTCTTCCGAACTGTGTTTCAACCACCGAGAAGAGAACCGGGGAACCACCCGTTGAGGATTATGAGGCAGACAAGCACGGACGAGCGCGGTCCCATCCGCGACGAAAAGCCTGCGCTGTGGCTGTGGTCGCAGTACATCCTGGACTCGCTGGCGTGGATCGTGGCCATCGTCCTGGCGCTGGTGCTCCGGTACGAGCTCACGGTGGACCAGATCAATCCCGGGGGCGTCGCCGTCTTCTGCGGGGCCGCCGTGCTGGTCCAGCTGATCGTCGGCTATTCCTTCGCGCTGTACCGCGGCCGCTACAGTTTCGGCAGCTTCCACGAGATGCGCCTGCTTGCCATCGTCACCCTGGTGGTTGCCGCCATCCTGGTCCTGGTCAGCGCACTCTTCGGCCTGGCCATCGACATCCCGCGAAGCACCGGAATGATTGCCTTCCCGTTCGCCTGCTTGTTCATGGCAGCCATGCGTTACCTCAAGCGCATGTACGTCGAGGGCAAGGCACGCCCCGGCGATGAGGCCTCCCGCACGCTGGTGTACGGCGCCGGATTCCTGGGCAGTTCCCTCGTGACCCGCATGATGAAGGACCCGGAATCTCCTTACTATCCGGTGGGGCTGATCGACGATGATCCGGCCAAGAAGCACCTGCGCCTGTCCACGGTGCCCGTGCTTGGAAAACTCGAAGACCTGCGCGAAATCGTGCAGCGCACCCGTGCCACCGTCCTGATCATCGCGATCGCCGACGTCGAAGCCCGCCAGGTGCGGCTGGTCACCGACCGCGCCGAAGGACTGGACCTGCGCGTGCTGGTGCTGCCGCCGCTGAAGGACATGCTGAGCAAGGGCGCCGGGGCCGGACTGACCGACTTCCGCGAGGTTGCCGTCGAGGACCTCATCGGGCGCCGCCCCGTGGACATCCATGTGGAGGAAGTTGCCGGCTACCTGACCGGCCGCAAGGTGCTGGTCACCGGTGCCGGCGGTTCCATCGGCTCCGAGCTGTGCCGCCAGATCACGGCCTTCGACCCCGCGGAGCTGATCATGGTGGACCGGGACGAGACGGGCCTTCAGCTCACTCAGCTGTCCATCACCGGCCACGGACTGCTCAACGGCAAGGACACCGTCCTTGCCGACATCCGGGACCCCGACGCCCTGGAACAGATCTTCTCCGACCGCCGGCCCGACGTCGTTTTCCACGCCGCCGCGCTCAAGCACGTCTCGCTCCTGGAGCAGTATCCGCAGGAGGCCTGGAAGACCAACGTGCTGGGAACCGCGAATGTCCTGCGCGCGGCCAAAAAGGCCAAGGTCAAATACTTTGTGAACATCTCCACCGACAAGGCGGCGAATCCCACCACTGTGCTGGGGCACTCCAAGCGCGTGGCCGAGAAGCTCACCGCCTGGATGGCCGACAGCAGCGGCGAACGCTATGTGTCGGTGCGGTTCGGCAACGTCATCGGCAGCCGTGGCTCCATGCTGCCGCTGTTCACCGAACAGATCCGCCAGGGCGGGCCGCTGACCGTGACGGACCCCGAGGTCACCCGCTTCTTCATGACCATTCCCGAGGCCTGCCAGCTGGTGATCCAGGCGGGTGCGATCGGACGCGGCGGTGAAGTGCTGATCCTTGACATGGGCGAGCCCGTGAAGATCCTGGACGTCGCCCGGCGGATGATCGACATGTCCGGCAAGGACATTGAAATTGTGTTCACCGGGCTTCGGCAGGGTGAAAAGCTGCACGAAATCCTGGTCGGGACGGGCGAAGACGACTCACGTCCGCTGCACCCGAAGATCTCCCACACGGCAGTCGACGAGCTCAACCCCTCGGACCTGCGGTTCGAGGACTGGCTGCACAAGTGCGGCGTGGACTCCCACGGAGAGGTCCTGCCCCCGGTCACGGGCATCGGGGGAGTGCCCGGGGCAGCGCACGGGGGAGTGTCCGCCGAGCGGGCCCGCGTGCATCCGTTCAACGGCGGCACGGCGGAACGGCGGACGGGCTGATGCTGCTGGCCCTGTGTGTCGGTGCAGCCTTCCTGGTGAGCCTGCTGCTTCCCTTCGCCTTCATACCCCTGCTGCGCCGGCTTGGTGTCCTGGACATCCCGAACGAGCGCTCCTCCCACACCAAGGAGATTATCCGCGGCGTCGGCGTGACCATCGCCGCAGGCGTCCTGCTGGGGCTGATGCTGTCCCTGTTGACCGGCCTGGTGGCCGTTGACCGCTCGATTGTGCTCATCCTGATCGTGATCATCGCGTCGGCGTCCCTGCTCGGCTGGATTGAGGACTTCCGCGGCCTGTCCGTCCGGCTGCGCGCCGGACTGCAGCTGGCGCTCGGAGTCCTGGGCACCACGGCACTGGTGTGGACCATGGAGCAGAGCTACTGGTGGGTGCCCGTGGGGGCGCTGGCCATCGCCGCCTACATCAACGTCGCCAACTTCATGGACGGCGTCAACGGCATCTCGGGGCTGCACGGAATCACCGTGGGAGTCCTGTACGCCGTCGGCGGTCTGCTCAGCGACCACGTCTGGATGACAGTTGCCGGAGCAGTCACCGCCGCCGCCTTTGCCGCTTTCCTGCCGTGGAACCTGGGCCGCGGATCGGTGTTCATGGGCGACGTCGGCAGCTACCTCCTGGGAGCATCGATTGCCGGCACCGCGGTGGCCGCCTTCCTCGCCGGCGTCAACGTGGAGTATCTGCTCTTCCCGATCCTCATCTACTTGGCTGACACCTTTTCCACCCTCCTGATGCGCATCAGCCGGGGAGAGCGCTGGTACGCGGCGCACCGCCAACACGTCTATCAGCGACTGACGGACGCGGGGCTCAGCCATCTGCAGTCGGCGGCCGTGGTCACCGTGTGCACCCTGCTGACGGGGACGGCGGGGCTGGTTGTGGCCGGCGCCGGCGATGTGCTCAAAGTCGCCGTGACCCTGTTCGCACTGGCGGTGGTGGTGTTTTACCTGCTGTCGCCCCGGATCTTCGACCGGCAGCGCACCCGCGTGTGAGCCTGCATGACGCGCACGGCCGGCGGCAACTTCTATGTGTTGTAGAATTTCTTCTGTCGCGGATTCCCGCGCCGCAGCTCCCACCCGCACCGGCCCGAAGGATGTCCCAAGAGTTATGAGCCCCGCAGACGGTGCCCTGACTGGACGTCCCCTTGTCGCCTCCGGACCCACTTCGAATCCCTGGCTCGGTATCTTCCGAGCCTCAATGAAGTGGACGGGAATGCTGGTTGTCGTTCTCGGCGCGGCTTCCTTAATTGCTGCCGGCACCACGGGCCTCGGCAGCGTGCTGTTCGGCTGGGCGCTCGTCGCGGCGTTCAGCGGCGTCAGCCTCCTGATCGTCCATGTAGTGGGCCGCGACAATCCGCACGGCGCCATGGCAATGTTCGCTTTGATCTACATCGTCAAAGTGGTCCTCTTCGCCGCGGTGCTGTTTATGATCGGCAGGCCCGCGTGGCTGGACGCCACGTGGTTCTTCACCGCCGCCATCCTCACCGTGGTGGTGTGGCAGATCGCGGAAATTCGTGCCTTCTCCCGGATTCGTTTCCAGCTTTACGACGACGAGCCGCAGCCGACGCCTGCGCCGGCCCGGGAACCATCTTCAGTAAAAGGGGAAAAGGATGTCTGAAAAACCCGGGTTCGACCCCGAGTCCACGTACGACTCCGGCATGCGCGTCTTCAGCTATATCATTGGCGGGATCGTCGCCTGGGGTTTGGTAGGGTGGTTTTTGGACAATCTGTTCGAGACCCAGTGGTTGGTGCTCGTCGGCATTCTTTTCGGAGCCGCCGCCGGATTTTACCTGACCAAAGTGCACGGCCTGACCGGAAGCAAACCTGCGAAAGCCAGCGTCGGCCCTCCAGCCCACGACCGTGAAGAAGCCGAACAGTAATGCCAAAGATTTTAGACCGGGCAACTACCCTTGCCCCGATTCACACGCCCGATGAAGGACACAGCAGAGAGGAAACGCGTTGATCGCGCTTGCACTCCCGGCCACTAATGAAGGTGGATTCGTTCCGCCGGCCATTTCAGATATGCACCTCCCTGAGATTTTCCCGTGGGGCGCCGAATACGGTACCGGTGTTGGCAAGCAGATGCTGCTGGTCATCATCTCAGTTGTCATCATCGCTGTGTTCTTTATTCTTGCTTCCCGCAAGGGAAAGCTCGTGCCGGGACGCCTGCAGTTCCTGGGCGAATGGGGTTACGGCTTCGTCCGTAACAGCATCGCCAAGGACGTAATCGGCGAGCGGGACTTCCTTAAGTTCGTTCCGTTCCTCTTCGCACTGTTCTTCTTTATTGTTGTCAACAACATTTACGGTGCCATTCCGTTCATCCAGCTGCCCAGCTTCTCCCACCCGGGCGGAGCGTACCTGCTGGCAGCAATCGTCTACGTGACGTGGATCGGTGTTGGCATCAAGAAGCACGGTATGAAGTACTTCGTGAAGGCGACGGTTCCGTCCGGCGTGCCGTGGTACATCCTCCCCGTTCTGGTTCCGATCGAGATCATCTCCAACTTCCTGGTCCGGCCGATCACGCACAGCCTGCGTCTGTTCGCCACCATGATGTCCGGACACTTGATCATCATGCTCGCCGGCGCCGGCATCGAATACCTCCTGGTCCTCCAGGACAACATCCTGCTCCAGGCCTCCTCGGTGCTGGTTCTAGGCGGCGGTATCGCCATGTACATGCTTGAAGCACTGATCATGGTGCTCCAGGCCTACGTTTTCACTCTGCTGACCGCCATTTACATCCAGGGCGCGCTGGCAGACGATCACTAAGCTTTCCCTCCGGGAAACCTAAGCTTCCCCTCGGGGAAACCCCAAGCAACCTGCCCTTCAGGGCATCTTGAAAGGAAAAAACACATGGAAATCGAAGGTAGCCTCAACGCAATCGGCTATGGCCTCTCCGCAATCGGCGGCGCAATCGGCGTGGGCCTCGTCTTCTTCGCTTACATCAGCGGCGTTGCACGCCAGCCGGAGGCACAGCGTGTACTCCAGCCGATCGCATTCCTGGGTCTGGCACTGACCGAAGCCCTCGCTATCCTTGGTCTGGTTCTCGCGTTCATTGTCTAGTCCGAACCGACTGACCCACCAAGCAGATAGGACGGGTGCATTATGGATCAGGTAGTCATGTTGGCAGCCTCTGAAGGCGCCAGCCCCCTGATGCCCAACATCTGGGAAATCCTGGTGACGGGAATCAGTTTCGCCATACTGATGTTCATCGTCGTCAAGTTTGTGGTGCCGGCCTTCGAGAAGACGTTTGCGGAGCGCACGGAAGCCATCGAAGGCAACATTGCCAAGGCCGAAAAGGCCCAGGCAGAAGCCAGCGCAGCGCTGGTCGAATACAAGGCACAGCTTTCCGATGCCCGGGCAGAAGCCAACGCCATCCGCGAAGAAGCACGCGCTGAAGGCGCCCAGATCCTCGCGGAGCTGAAGGCCAAGGCCGCTGCTGAGTCCGCACGGATCACCGAGCAGGCACAGGTGCAGATCGCTGCAGAGCGGCAGGCGGCTGTTACGTCGCTCCGCGCTGAGGTCGGCACACTGGCAACCGAGCTGGCCGGACGCATCATCGGCGAGACGCTTGAGGATGACGCCCGCGCCGCACGCGTGGTGGACCGTTTCCTTGGGGAACTGGAAAACGAGAACGCAGGTGCAGCTAGGTAATGGCAGGAGTATCGAGCGAATCACTGGCCGTGGCGCAGAAGCAGCTGGAAGCCAAGCTTCCGTTTGCTTCGCTGTCACTGGCAGAGGAACTCTTTGGAATCCTGGGCGTTCTCGACAGCAGCGCCGGTATCCGGCGTGCGCTGACCGATCCCGCCCGTCAAAGCGATGCCAAGGCGGCGCTGGTTGCACAGCTGGTACGCGGCAAGGTTTCGGCAGACGCCGAGGCCATTGTTGCTGATCTGGTCTCCTCGCGTTGGCGGTCTCCGCGTGACTTGGGTGATGCGCTCGAGGAACTGGCTGCCACTGTTGTTTCAGCAACGGCAGAAAACCGCGGATCGGGTCTTGCAGGCCTAGACGCCTTGGAAGACGACCTGATCCGGTTCCGCCGGGCAGTCGCTTCCAGCCACGAACTTCAGCGGGCTTTGTCCGAGCCGCAGGCATCGCCTGAGGCAAAGGTCATTCTGGCGCAGAAGCTGGTGCCCGGGGCAAGCCCCGAAGCACTGGTACTGATCCGCCAGGCAGTCACGCATCCGCGCGGCCTGAAGCCCAGTGCCCTCGTGGCACGCTTCCTGGATCTCGTTGCCGGGCGCCAGAAGCGCTGGATTGCCGAGGTTCGGGCCGCCCGTCCGTTGACCCAAGAGCAGCTTTCGCGTCTGCAGTCCTCTCTTAATGGACTCTACGGCCGTGAGTTGAAGATCAACGCCGACGTTGAACCGTCACTGATCGGCGGCGTGCGGATCGCAGTGGGAGACGAGATACTGGATTCATCAGTAGTTTCCCGTCTGTCCGACCTCCGTCGGAAGCTCGCGGTCTAGCCGTCCCGCGGGACGGTTGAGACCAGTTCAGATCATTTGAGAATTAATCACGGTCATCGGCACCAAGCGATGATCACAACACAGGAGAGCAGGGACTGCAGATGGCCGAATTGACCATCAACGCCGACGACGTCCGTAATGCGTTGAACGAATTTGCGGCGTCCTACGAACCCGGAAACGCAGAGCGCGTTGAAGTTGGCCGCGTAACAACCGCCAGCGACGGCATTGCCCGTGTGGAGGGCCTGCCCTCCGTCATGGCGAACGAGCTGCTTCGGTTCGAGGACGGCACACTGGGCCTCGCCCAGAACCTTGACACCCGTGAAATCGGTGTCGTTGTACTCGGCGACTTCGCCGGGATCGAAGAAGGCCAGGAAGTTCACCGCACCGGTGAAGTCCTGTCCGTACCTGTCGGGGACAACTTCCTCGGCCGCGTTGTCGACCCGCTGGGCGAGCCGATGGATGACCTGGGCCCGATCGAGGCCGAGGGACGCCGCGCACTGGAACTTCAGGCGCCGGGCGTAACCCAGCGCAAGTCGGTACACGAACCGCTTCAGACCGGTCTCAAGGCTATCGACGCCATGATTCCGATTGGCCGCGGACAGCGCCAGCTGATCATCGGTGACCGCAAGACGGGTAAGACCGCCATTGCCGTTGACGCCATCCTTAACCAGAAGGCGAACTGGGACTCCGGAGATGTTCAGAAGCAGGTGCGCTGCATTTATGTAGCCATCGGCCAGAAGGCATCGACCGTTGCTGAAATCAAGCGCACCCTCGAAGACAAGGGCGCAATGGAGTACACCACCATTGTTGCTTCCCCCGCTTCGGACCCCGCCGGTTTCAAGTACCTGGCTCCCTACGCCGGTTCGGCCATTGGCCAGCACTGGATGTACGGCGGCAAGCATGTACTGATCATCTTTGATGACCTGTCCAAGCAGGCCGAAGCCTACCGCGCCGTATCCCTGCTGCTCCGGCGCCCGCCGGGACGCGAAGCTTACCCGGGCGATGTGTTCTACTTGCACTCCCGCCTGCTGGAACGCTGCGCGAAGCTCTCCGATGAGCTCGGTGCCGGTTCGATGACGGGCCTGCCCATCATCGAGACCAAGGCAAATGACGTGTCGGCGTACATCCCGACCAACGTCATCTCCATCACCGATGGTCAGATCTTCCTGCAGTCGGACCTCTTCAACGCCAACCAGCGCCCCGCCGTCGACGTCGGTATTTCCGTCTCGCGCGTCGGTGGAGCTGCTCAGCAGAAGGCCATGAAGAAGGTCTCCGGTACTTTGAAGCTGGAACTGGCCCAGTACCGCGACATGCAGGCATTCTCCATGTTTGCTTCGGACCTCGATGCAGCCACCCGCCAGCAGCTCACCCGCGGTGCGCGTCTGATGGAACTCCTCAAGCAGGGTCAGTACGCTCCGTACCCCGTTGAAGAGCAGGTTGTTTCGATCTGGGCCGGCACCAACGGCTACCTGGACGATGTTCCCGTGGAAGATGTTCTCCGCTTTGAAGGCGAGTTCATCGACCACCTGAAGCACAGCACCTCGGTGCTGACCACCCTGGCGCAGACGGGCAAGCTTGAGGACTCCACTGTGGAGGAACTCAAGAAGCGCGTAGTCGCGTTCAAGGAAGGATTCTTCGGCGAAGGAGACAACCACATGGTTGCCGCCGGCCACGAAGAGTACGCAGCCTTGGGCGAAGACGCTGTTGACCAGGAAAAGATCGTCAAGCAGAAGCGCTAGCGGCTCTTCGTTCCGCGTCCGGATCATCTGATCCGGACGCGGAACCCTTGCCAAAGCCTTAGCCCCTAGTAGAACGCTAGGAACTGAAAGGAAAAGTATGGGAGCCCAAATTCGGGTCTACCGTCAGAAGATCGCTTCGACGACGTCGATGCAGAAGATCTTCAAGGCGATGGAGCTGATTGCTGCCTCTCGCATTGGAAAGGCACGCACCCGTGTGGCTGCGTCATTGCCGTATTCCAATGCGATCACCCGTGCCGTTTCTGCTGTGGCGTCCCAGTCGGAAATCGATCACCCGCTGACTACCGAGCCGGAGCAAATCCGCCGGGCAGCCATGGTGGTTCTGACTTCCGACCGCGGTCTTGCTGGTTCGTACTCCGCCAGTGTGCTGAAGCAAAGCGAATCCTTGGCCGAACTGCTCCGTGAAGAGGGCAAAGAGGTCAAGACCTACCTGGTGGGACGTAAGGCGCAGGCCTACTACGACTTCCGTGAGCGCGAAGCTGCGCGTGTCTGGACCGGAAACACCGATGCACCGGACTTTGAAACAGCCCGCGAAATCGGCCAGGCACTTCTTGATGACTTCAACACTGACTACGAAGACGGCGGCGTGGATGAAATCCACATTGTCTACACGCGCTTCAAGTCGATGGTTGTCCAGGAACCCACGGTGATCCGCCTGCTTCCGCTGGAAGTAGTCGAGGAAGAAGCACAGTCCGAGACTGAGCTGCTGCCTCTCTACGAGTACGAGCCCGAGCCCGAAAAGGTTCTTGACGCACTGCTGCCGCGCTACATCGAGTCGCGCATCTTCGCAGCCATGCTTCAGGCAGCCGCTTCCGAGCTCGCCGCCCGCCAGCGCGCAATGAAGTCCGCAGGGGACAACGCCTCCGACCTTATTAAGAAGTACACGCGACTTCGCAATAACGCCCGCCAGGCCGAGATCACCCAGGAACTGTCCGAGATCGTGGCCGGTGCCGACGCGCTCAGCGCGTCCTAGCTCCAGCCGCCAACCGGCGTAGTTCCACCAGAAGCAAACTTAGTCCACACGCCATCTAACTGAGTGAAGTGAGAGAGATGACTGCCCAAACTGTCGAGCACGGATCTAATTCCGTAGCCTCGGGTGCCACCGGCCGTATCGCCCGTGTCATCGGCCCGGTTGTCGACGTCGAATTCCCGGCTGACGCAATTCCCACCATCTACAACGCGCTGACCACCGAGCTGACGCTCAACGGTGAGACCCGCACCATTACGTTCGAAACGTCCCAGCACCTCGGCGACAACCTCGTGCGCGCCATCTCCATGCAGGCCACCGACGGCCTGGTCCGCGGCGCAGCCGTCAAGGATACCGGCGCACCGATCCATGTCCCCGTGGGCGACGGCGTCAAGGGCCACATCTTCAACGTCCTGGGCAAGCCCCTGGACGTTCGCGAAGACGAGCTCGAAATCACCGAGCACTGGCCGATCCACCGCAAGGCTCCGAACTTTGCGGACCTTGAGGGCTCCACCGAGATGCTGGAAACCGGCATCAAGGTGATCGACCTTCTCACCCCGTACATCAAGGGTGGAAAGATCGGCCTGTTCGGCGGCGCCGGTGTCGGCAAGACCGTGCTGATCCAGGAAATGATCACCCGTGTTGCCCGCAACTTCGGTGGTACGTCGGTATTCGCCGGTGTCGGCGAGCGTACCCGTGAGGGCAACGACCTCTGGGTTGAAATGGAAGAGGCAGGCGTCCTGAAGGACACCGCCCTTGTATTCGGCCAGATGGATGAGCCGCCGGGAACGCGTCTGCGCGTGGCCCTGTCCGGCCTGACCATGGCGGAGTACTTCCGCGATGTGCAGAACCAGGACGTGCTGCTCTTCATCGACAACATCTTCCGCTTCACGCAGGCAGGTTCCGAAGTTTCAACGCTTCTGGGCCGCATGCCGTCCGCCGTGGGCTACCAGCCGAACCTGGCTGACGAGATGGGTCTCCTGCAGGAGCGCATCACGTCCACCAAGGGTCACTCGATCACGTCGATGCAGGCCATTTACGTGCCTGCTGATGACTACACCGACCCGGCCCCGGCCACCACGTTCGCGCACCTGGACGCCACCACGGAACTTTCCCGTGAAATCGCCTCGCGCGGCCTGTACCCGGCCGTGGATCCGCTGACGTCCACGTCGCGCATCCTCGACCCGCAGTACGTGGGCCAGGAGCACTACGACACGGCTGTCCGCGTCAAGCAGATCCTTCAGAAGAACAAGGAACTGCAGGACATCATCGCCATCCTCGGCATCGACGAGCTGGGCGAAGAGGACAAGATTGTTGTGGCACGTGCACGCCGCATCCAGCAGTTCCTGTCGCAGAACACCTACACCGCCAAGCAGTTCACCGGCGTCGAGGGCTCCACGGTCACCATCAAGGAAACCATCGAGGGCTTCAAGGCCATCTGCGACGGCGACGTTGACCACATCGCCGAGCAGGCTTTCTTCAACGTCGGCAGCATGGACGATGTAGAGCGCAACTGGGCGAAGATCCAAGAGCAGACCGGGAAGTAAGCCCTATGGCGAACACTGCTGAACTCGAAGTTGAGATTGTTGCCGCTGACCATTTTGTCTGGTCCGGCGCGGCGAAGATGGTCAAGGCACGTACCAGCGAGGGCGACGTCGGGATCCTTCCCGGCCACACCCCGCTGCTGGCCATCCTGGCCGAAGGCGAAATGGCCATTGAACCGGTGTCCGGCGCGCGCTTTACGGTGAACGTTGACGGTGGTTTCTTCTCCGTCGACCGCGACCGCGTGGTGATTGTCGCTGACAACGCTCAGATGAACGACGCAGCCAACGCTGGGACTCGCTGACCCTTCCCAATGAGCAGCTCTTATGTGTTCATTGCGCTGGCAGGGCTTCTCTGCCTGCTGGTACTGGCAGTGGTTCTGTTCGGGGTGCGCCGCAGCCAGCTGCGGCGCGCCCTCGGTACTTTCGATGCCTCCATTTGCCTCCCGCCCGGCGGGTGGCAGATGGGGGTTTGTCGTTATACGGACACCCACCTGGAGTGGCTGCGCCTTATTTCGCTCAGCCCGCGTCCGCCCCACCGCTTCCTGCGCAGCTCCCTGGAGATCGGCAGCTGGCGGCAGCCGACCGAAGCTGAGCGTGCCCGCATCCAACCGGGCGCCATTGTGGTGAACCTTGAATACGAGGGCCGCGAAGTACTGGTCGCCATGAGTTACGAGGTCTACACGGGCCTCTCCTCGTGGCTGGAAGCCGGCCCCGTCATCGGCATCGGAACCTGGCGCTGACGCAAGACCAAAACGTCCGCCGCCTTTGACCTTTCCCAGTTGGTTGGGCGTCTTGGTAATTCGAACCCACCTTAGTATTAAGGGATGGAAGACGTCATAGTTGTTACCGGGCCGTCCACGCTCAACGGAGCTGTCAGTGTCCCCGGAGCCAAAAATAGCGTCCTGAAACTCATGGCAGCCACGCTGCTTGCGCAGGGACGCTCCACCATCACCAACGTTCCCAACATCCAGGATGTCTGGATCATGGCCGAGCTGCTGCGCAGGTTGGGCTGCACCGTCGACTACGACGTCGAAGCGGCCGCCGTTTCAGTGGAGGTCCCCGAAGTGCCGGGGCACCAGGCCGACTACGACTTGGTGCGGGCCATGCGTGCCTCCATCTCCGTTCTGGGTCCTCTGGTGGCCCGCTGCCGGCAGGCCGAAGTTGCGCTCCCCGGCGGGGACGCCATCGGCTCCCGCGGTCTGGACATGCACCGCGCCGGACTGGAGCTGATGGGCGCCACCATCACCATTGACCACGGCTACCTTGTCGCCTCCGTGCCTGAAGGCCTGATCGGCGCCCGGCATCTCTTGGACTTTCCCTCCGTCGGTGCCACCGAGAACCTGATGATGGCTGCCACCTTGGCCGCCGGCACCACGGTGATCGACAACGCGGCGCGCGAACCGGAGATCACCGACATCGCCGAGATGCTCAACGAGATGGGCGCGCGGATCTCCGGGATCGGAACCAACACCCTCGTCATCGAAGGCGTGGAGCGGCTGGAACCGGTGGTTCACCGTGTGGTGCCTGACCGCATTGTTGCCGGCACCTGGGCATTCGCGGCGGCTGTCACCGGCGGCTGCATAGAGGTGCGGAACGCCGACGCCTCTGCCCTGGCCGTGGTGCTGGACAAGCTGACACAGGCCGGCTGTTCGGTCACGGTGGGGGAGGACAGCTTCACCGTGAAGGGTCCGGAGCGCCCGGAGCCGATCAACGTCTCCACCCTTCCCTACCCGGGATTCCCCACCGATCTGCAGCCGTTCGTTGTCACCCTGAACGCTGTGTCCAGCGGCTCCGGCATGGTCACGGAGAACGTCTTTGAGGCGCGCTGGGGGTTCACCTCGGAGCTGGCGAGGCTGGGGGCCGGCATCCGCTTGGACGGGCACCATGCCCTGATCCAGGGCGTCCCGAGACTCTCCGGGGCTCCGGTGGAGGCCAACGACATCCGGGCCGGCGCCGCCCTGGTGATCGCCGGGCTCGCTGCCGAGGGGACCACCGAGGTGCGGGGCGTGGACCACATCGACCGCGGGTACGAGCATTTCATGGAGAATCTCCGCGGCCTGGGCGCGCAGGTCGTCCGCCGGCGGAGCTGACGGCCACAGGTACGTTCTCCCAACAACAAAGTCCCCGGCGAATGCCGGGGACTTTGTTGTTGGTCCGGAGGAACCGGAGCCGAAAAGCGTGGTGACGCTAAGCGCAGTGGCGCTTAGAGCGCGGTGACGCCGGTGGCCTGGGGGCCCTTGGCGCCCTGGCCGATTTCGAACTCAACACGCTGGTTCTCGTCGAGGGTCTTGAATCCACCGGTCTGGATTTCAGAGTAGTGAACAAAGACGTCGCCGTCTGAATCGTCGGGAGTGATGAAGCCGAAGCCCTTTTCAGCGTTAAACCATTTGACGGTACCCTGTGCCATTTTGTTTCTCCTCATAAGTGGAACTTCCGGCCGCCACACCCCGCGGAGGCCTATTGTTACTGAAACGGGAAGGCTCAAGATCCTTGCCATTCAGCAGTTCCTTGAGGAGCTTCACGCTCGCAACGGTCTTGCGAGCATGAATAACACCTACACAAAGACTGGTTATAGGATTACACACCGCCAATGAGTGGTCAACGAATTTGCCGAAAAAACTTCCAAGTATTTTCGGGCCTGCGAACTAAGCGCTCCAGCCCCGTTGGGCGAGGCACCAGTTAGGCATTTCGGCGACGAAATTCGGCCTGGCTGGACGACGGCTAGAAGACGGCTAGAAGAGGCGCGAGGCCGAATCGTCGACGCCGCGCATGGCGTCGTAGTCCAAAGTCAGGCAGTCAATTCCGCGGTCAGCGGCCAGCACGCGGGCCTGCGGCTTGATCTGCTGCGCAGCGAAAACGCCGCGGACGGGAGCCAGCAGCGGATCCCGGTTCAGCAGTTCAAGGTACCGGGTCAGCTGCTCCACGCCGTCAATGTCGCCGCGCCGCTTGAGTTCGATGGCCACCGTGGCGCCCTTGGCATCGCGGGCCAGGATGTCCACCGGTCCGATCGCCGTCATGTACTCGCGCCGGATCAGCGTGAAGCCGTCGCCGAGCTTGGTGATCTGTTCCGCCAGCAGGCGCTGCAGGTCGGCCTCCACGCCGTCCTTGATCAGGCCGGGGTCCACGCCCAGGTCGTGGGAGGTCTCGGAGAACCGTTCGTAGATGCTGATGACGAGCTTGTCATCCGTCTTGGTGCTCTGGACGTTCCAGGTTTCGATGACGCCCGTTTCGGCGTCGTCGTCCTCGGGCGCGGTGATCCGCAGGGTGGCCGGCGGGCTCATCCAGTTCAGGGGTTTGTAGGAGCCGCCGTCCGAGTGGATCAGGACGGAACCGTCGGCTTTCACCATCAGCAGACGGGCGGCGAGCGGAAGATGGGCACGGAGGCGGCCGATGTAGTCAACAGAGCAGCGGGCAATAACTAAACGCACAGTTGCACTTTACCGGCTCCGCTCGGGCAAAATGACTTGTATGCCCCGTTCCAACCGTCCCCGCCGCCCGCCGGGCGCAGCCAACGCCAATCTGGGCCGCAGCGCCCGCAGCAAGTGGGCAACCCCCGCGGCCGAGGTGGATTTGGAGCGGACGCGGGCCGGAATCCCGCACCGCGAGAGCGCGCCCGACGGCGAATGGTCAGTGCGGCAAATCACGGCACGGAACGCGGCCAAGGACTATAAATGCCCCGGATGCGGCATGATCATTCCGCCCGGCGTGCCGCACCTGGTGGTGTGGCAGGAGGATTCGCTGCTGGGCCGGGACACCGCGGTGTCGGACCGCAGGCACTGGCACGATCGCTGCTGGCGCACCCGCAGGTCCGGCGGCGGGCGCCTGGGCCGCCGCTGACGGCCGCCTGGGCCGCCGCTGGCGGCCGGCAGGGCTGAGGGCGGCTCCGGCGGCGGCACGGGACGCATCCCGGTTAGCGGTGGTCCTGGCGGGAGATGAAGACGTCCTTGAGCAGCAGCAGCACCGCTGCGGCGGTCGGGATCGCGATGAGCGCGCCGAGGACCCCCAGCAGCGTGCCGCCGGCAATAACCGCAATGACGGCCACCGCTCCGGGCACCGCCACGGCGCGCTGCATGATGCGCGGGGAGACGAAGTACGCCTCGAACTGCAGGTAGGCGAGGTAGAAGAGGGCGAAGACCACGGCCGTCTGCCAGCTGACGGTGAGCGCCACCAGGGAAACCAGGATGAGGGCAATCGGGGGACCAACCAGCGGAATAAAAGCCAGCAGCGCCACCACGAAGGCCAGCAGCACGGAGAACGGCACGCCCGCGATGGACATCACGATGAAGGCATAGCTGGCATCCAGCACCGCAACTATTGCCTGTCCGAACACGTAGTTGCCGACGCTGCTGGTGATTTCTTCCGAAAGCGACTCAACGCGCCGGCGGCGGCTGCGCGGGGCCAGCCGGTAGGCCCACATCTTCATGGAGGGCAGCGAGGACAGGAAATAGAGGGTCAGCACCAGAATGATCAGCGCGCCGAAGAGCCCGTTGGCAATTACCGTGCCGACCGACAAAACGCCGCCGAAAACACCGCCGAGGGCGTCGGGGTTCGTGAAGAACTTGTTGACTTCCTCTTCGATGCGCTCCCTCACATGGAATTGTTCATCGATGTTCACGAAGAAATCGGATTCCAGGAAGGTGTTTACATAACCGGGGGCGTTGCTGATGATTTCCGAGGTCTGCCGGACAATCGTGGGAATCAGAGTGGCGAAAAAACTGGCCACGATGCCGGCCAGGATCAGCAGCGTGATCGCGATTCCGGCGGGGCGGGGAATGCGGCGGGCGCCCAGCCAGCGCACAATCGGATCCAGTCCCAGGGCAATAAAGAGCGCGGCACCGATCCACACCAGGAGCTCTCCGACATTGGTCAGAATGAAGAAAACCAGCAGGGCGAATCCCACGCCCACGGAAAACATGAAGCCGAAATGAATGGGGGCGGTCATGCCGCGGGCCGAGTCGTCAGCGTTGCCGGGCGTCCCGCTGGCCGAACTTTCGCCGGAGCTCGCCTCCGCAGGCGCGTTGACCTCTGGAGGAAACTCAAACCTGGGGCGCGGACGAGCGCCGGGTACGCCATGCGGAACAGCCTGCCGCAGCCGGCCGGAAGCCGCTGCCAGGAAGCCCTGCCGCGGCGTGCGGTCAAAAGTACGCGCCGGTTCCCCTGCCTGCTGCGGATCCTTCCGCGGTTCCTCGGCCGGCCGGTCCTGGTTCTCGCCCATTTTTGCATGTCTCCTGTATGTAGCGAACGCCCCGGGTACGAAGCGCCAGATTATCAGCCGCACGGGGCTCGGATAGCGGAGCGGCGACCGCCGCACACACCGGAATGTGACCGTTCCGGGGATTTCGTTACCATTGGGTTATAAACCCAATTACCGCCCGATAGCCAAGAGACTCCACGTCCCGTTTCAGCCTGCCTACAGGTGAGGCGATTGCACCGAGACTGAAGATAGGTAAGTTGTGCGAAACAAAATTGCAGTTCCGCTGATCGTGATCGGAGTCCTGCTGATGCTTCTCGGCATCGGGCAGCGAACGGTCTGGGCTCCGCCCAGCACTGTCACAGCCGAAGCGCCGTCCGAAAACCAGCAGGCCCCGTTGACTGTTATCGGCGCTGATGTCCTCACCGCACACCCCGGGGGCGTGGACCTGACGGTAGCGGGCGATGGCCCCTTCCTGATGGCCGTGGGCCGGGCTGACGACGTGGACGCCTGGGTGGGCGACGCCTCCGCCGTGCGCGTCGGTGCCGACGGCGAGAGCCTGACCTCCGAGCTCGCCGAAGGCACGCCGACCGTGCCCAACCCCGCCGGATCCGACCTTTGGGTCTCCGAACAGGAAGTCGACGGCGAAACGACCTTCACCTGGGAAGCTCCGGCATCGGGTGACTGGCAGATCCTGCTGGCCACGGACGGCACCGCTCCGGCGCCCGCCGACGTATCGGTCACCTACGCCAACGATGCCACAACACCCTTTGCCGTGCCGCTGATCGTGGGAGGCGCGCTCCTCGCCGTTCTCGGCCTGGCGCTGGCCTTCGTCGCCGGCCGCGGCAACAGCGGACGCGGTTCCGGCGGCAGCGGACCGTCCACCGCAGGTCCTGCCCGGGACACCGCAGCGGCAGCGCATCCGGCAACAGCCAGCACCACCTCGCTGCCGGCAGCGGACCCAGCGGCCCCTGCCGATAAGCCGGTGCCCGCCAGCCCGTCCGGGCAGCCCGCACCGGCCGCAGATTCCGGAAAGAGCCGCACCTCTGACCCGGCCGGTTCGTCGTCGTTCAGCGTTGTGCCCGCCCTGCGCCGCCGTGGACCGGCTGCGGCCTTCGGCACCGCCCTCGCCGCCGTCCTGGCCTTCGGCGCCGTTCCGGCGCCGGCCCTTGCCGCCCTGCCGCTGACCGCGGCTCCCACCTCCGAAGCCTCCGAAGCCGCCGATGAGGCCGATGAACCCGTGCCGCCCGTGGTCCTGGACGCGCAGCTGGAACGAATCCTTGACGACGTGGCCACCACGGTCCAGGAAGCGGATGCCGCCAAGGACCCCGCGCTGCTGGCCACTCGCGCCGGCGGCCCCGCAGCGGCGCTGCGAAAGGCCGGCTATGCCACGGCAGCCAAGGTGCCCACCCACGCGGCGCCGGAGGCGGTTTCCGCCGAGCCGCTGAAGACCGACCTGATCATGGGCGGAACCGAGTTTCCGCGCAGCATCGTGGCGGTGACCCAGGGGCCCGAGAACGAGGTCCCGCAGGCACTTCTGCTGGTGCAGAACTCGGCGCGTGAGAATTACAAGCTCGTTTCGTCCGTTCGGATGCTTCCGGGAACCAGCTTCCCGCCGCGTCCGGCCGGCAACGCCGGTGTGGATCCGGCGCCGGCAGATTCCGCCGAGGGCCTTGCCGCTTCCCCGCAGGCTGCGGTGGACGCGTTGGCTGACGCCCTGACCAACCCGGCCGGCAAGAACAAGGACACCTTCTCGCCGAATACCTTCGCCGAGGCCGTGACCAGGTTCCAGACCGATGTCACGGCCAGCCCGGACAACGAGTTCGCCAAGATCACCTTCAAGCACACGCCGGTGCCCAAAGACACGAGCGCCCTGCGCACCGCTGACGGCGGAGCCATCGTGTTCGGCTATATGGACAGCAGCTATACGAGTGTTCCCCGCGAAGCCGGCGACTCCATCAACCTGGAAGGCACCATCTACCAGACGCTGACCGGCGAGACGAGCACCGACGCCGGCATCGACGTCAAGTACGGCGAAGGAGTCATGCTGTACGTTCCGCCGGCAGGCAGCACGGCACCGCTCCAAGTGATCGGCGCCGTCCAGGAGCTGCTCTCCGCCACCCTGAAATAGCCCCACCCTCCATCAGGGAAACCGGGGTTGCCGGTGACCCGAGACTGCGTAATAAGGTGAAGCCATGAGCACTCCCAACCACCGTCCCGCACCGGCCGCTTCCACGATGAACCTGAGGGGCGCCGTCGACCTCTCCGGGTTGAAGGCCAAAGCCACGGCGCCGCCGGCAGCCGCGGGCTCCGACCGGGCGGGCCGGCCCGGTCCCGGCCAGCCGGCAGCAAGCCCGTACATCGTTGAGGTGTCCGAGCAGACCTTCCCCCAGCTGGTCCAGCTGTCCGAGCAGGTTCCGGTGATCATCGACCTGTACTCGGCGCGCAGCCCCGAATCCGCCCAGGTCAGTGCGGTGCTGCAGAGCGTCGTCACGGAACAGGACGGCAAGCTGCTGCTGGGGCGGGTGGACGTGGAGGCGTATCCGCAGATCGCCCAGGCCTTCCAGGCCGTGGCGGTTCCCACCGTCTCAGCGGTCCTTAAGGGCCAGCCGGTGCCGCTCTTCGACCGGGCGGTGCCGGAGGAACAGATCCGCGCCCTGATCGCCGAGCTGCTGCAGGTGGCAGCGGCCAACGGCGTCACCGGAACCCTGAACGAGGGCGGTGCCGGGGAGCCGGCGGAAGAAGCTCCGCTGCCTCCGCTGCACCAGGAAGCCTACGACGCGATCGTTGCCGGGGACTACGACGGCGCCGCCGCCGCCTACCGCAAGGCGCTGGCGGAGCAGCCCGCCGACGCCGAGGCCAAGGCGGGCCTGGCCCAGGTGGAACTCATGGCACGGGTCAAGGACGCTGACGCCGAGAAGCTGCGCACCAACGCGGCGGAGAACCCCGACGACGTCGAGGCCCAGCTGGCCGTCGCCGACCTGGACATTACCGGCGGCCACGTGGAGGACGCCTTCAACCGCGTGGTGCGGCTGATCGCCCGCGTCTTCGGCGACGACCGGGAAAAGGCCCGGCTGCGCCTGCTGGACCTGTTCGAAGTGGTGGGCACCACGGACCCCCGGGTGACCAAGGCACGTTCCGCCCTTGCCCGGGCCCTCTTCTAAGCGGCCGCGGCATGAGTGAACACGCAGCGCCCCTGAACCCCGGCCTGTTCGACCCCGTGACGCTGCGGGGCCTGGAGCTGTCCCACCGCGGCTGGGTGGCCGCCATGTGCCAGTACTCGGCCGACCCCGTGACCGCACCCGGAGTGCCGAACGACTGGCACCTGATGCATCTGGGTTCCTTCGCCGCCGGGGGAGCGGCGCTGATCATCACCGAAGCCACGGCGGTCAGCCCCGAGGGGCGGATCAGCCCGCAGGACACCGGCCTCTACACCTCCGAGCAGACGGCGGCCTGGCGGCGCATCACGGACTTCGTCCATCGGTACGGTGCCGCCGGCACGAAGATCGGCGTGCAGCTGGCTCATGCGGGGCGCAAGGCCTCCACGTTTGCTCCGTTCGCCGAGCAGCGCGGCAGTGTTCCGGAGGCCGACGGCGGATGGCGGACCGTGGGCCCCACGGCCGATGCCTTTGGCCGCTACGCCGCCCCGCAGATGCTGGACGACGCAGGCATCCGGCAGGTGATTTCGGACTACGCGCAGGCCGCCGAGCGGTCGGTGGATGCCGGGTTCGACACCATCGAGATCCACGCCGCGCACGGGTATCTGCTGCACCAGTTCCTGACCCCGTTGGTCAACACCCGCACCGACGGCTGGGGCGGGTCCGAGGAAGCCCGCAGCCGCCTGACACTGGAAGTCGTCGATGCGGTTCGGGCGGTCATCCCCGAGTCGATGCCGCTGCTCCTGCGGATCTCCGCGACGGACTGGACCGACGGCGGCGTCGACAAACACACCTCGGCGCGCCTGGCCGCCGCCGCCCGCGACCGCGGCGTCGACCTGGTGGATGTCTCCACCGGCGGAGCCGTGCCCGACGCCAGTATTCCGGTGGCACCGGGATATCAGACCGGATTTGCCGAGCACATCCGTGCGGCTGCCGGTGTTCCGACCGCCGCCGTCGGCCTGATCAGCACGGCGTCCGAGGCGGAGGACATCCTCCGCGCCGGCCGCGCCGACGCCGTCCTGATCGCCCGGGCCGCGCTGCGGGACCCGCACTGGTGGATGCGGGCGGCCGGCGAACTGGACGCCAAGCTTCCCTGGGCGCCGCAGTATGAGCGGGCGCGGCCGGCCTAGCCGTACCGAAACCCCGGCGTCTGGTCCGCAGGACGGGGTCAGGGGCGGCCGGAAACCGGACAGGGGCCCGGATTCTGGTCCTTGCGGCCGATCCGCCTCCGCCGAACGGCAGGTACCTTGGGGATCATGACGAAAGTGCTGCTGACATGACCGAGTCCATGGTTCCGAATACCGCGGCGGTTCCCGCCGCCCCGGCGCTGACCGTCCGTGCCCTCGGCAAGCGCTTCGGCGAGAAGATCGCCGTCAACGGGATCAGCCTGGATGTCCCTGCCGGGTCCTTCTACGGGCTGGTGGGGCCCAACGGCGCGGGCAAGACCACCCTGCTGTCCATGGCCACCGGCCTGCTGCGCCCCGAGCACGGACAGGTGTGGGTGCACGGGACGGACGTCTGGGCCGAACCGCTCAAGGCCAAGCGGCTGATGGGCGTGCTGCCCGACGGCGTCCGGCTGTTCGACCGGCTCACCGGCGAGCAGCTGGTCACCTATGCCGGCCTGCTGCGCGGCATGGACCGCGACACCGTCACCGGACGCGTCCGGGATCTCCTCGAGGCCATGGACCTGACCAATGACGCGGGCACCCTGGTGGTGGACTACTCCGCCGGCATGACCAAGAAAATCGCCCTCGCCTCGGCGCTGATCCACGCGCCCCGGCTGCTGGTGCTGGATGAGCCGTTCGAAGCGGTGGACCCCGTCTCCGCCGCCAATATCCGGGATATCCTCTCCGGCTACGTGGATTCCGGCGGCACGGTGATTGTCTCCAGCCACGTCATGGACCTGGTCCAGCGCATGTGTGACCACGTTGCGGTGGTTTCCGGCGGCAACCTTCTCGCCGCCGGCACCGTGGACGAGGTCCGCGGCGGCGAGACCCTGGAAGAGCGTTTTGTGCAGCTGGTGGGCGGACGCACCCGCTCGGAGGGCCTGCCATGGTTGCGGACCTCCTAAGGCTCAAGCTTCTCCTGCTGCGCAACTCCCTGCGCCGGAGCCCGTGGCAGATCGTGGGACTTGTCTTCGGGGCGCTGTACGGCCTGGGCATGCTCGGCCTGCTGTTTGGCGGCCTGTTCTATTTGAGCTTCAGCGAGCCGGAGCTGGCCCGCACCGTAACCGTCCTCGCCGGCACCGTGGCCGTGCTGGGGTGGGCGCTGATACCCATTCTGGCCACCGGTGTGGACCTGACCCTGGACCCGGCGCGTTTTGTGACCTTCGCCGTCCCCCTGCCCAAGCTCCTGGCCGGCCTGGCGCTGGGCGGGCTCATCGGCATCCCCGGCGCGATGACGCTGCTGGCGGCGCTGGGCTCGGCCGCTGTCTGGTGGCGGAACCCGGCGGCCCTGGCTGCGGGCGTGGTGTCAGCCGTCATCGCGGTGTTCACATGCTTCATCGCAGCCCGGGTAATGGTCGCCGCGAGCACATCGATGTCCTCTTCGCGCCGGTTCAAGGACATCTCCGGCCTGGTGGCGATCATTCCCCTCATGCTGCTGGGCCCGATCATCGCCGGCATCAGTTCGGGCATCAGCAGTGCCCAGGACTACCTGCCGTCGCTGGCCCGTACCCTGTCCTGGACGCCGCTGGGTGCAGCCTGGGCGGTGCCCGGCGACGTGGCGCTGAACCAGCCGGGAACGGCCGCCGCCAAACTGGCCATCGCCGTCGTATTCCTGGCCGCGCTGGTCTGGGTCTGGAAACTGCTGCTGGTGCGGGCGCTGATCACTCCGCCGCACAACGCCGGTCCCCGGCGCAAGGGCGGAAAGCTTGGGTTCTTTGCCCTTTTCCCGGCCACGCCCACCGGTGCCGTGGCCGCCCGGTCGCTGACCTACTGGATCCGGGACCCGCGTTACGGCGCGTCCCTGCTGATCATTCCGCTGCTGGTGATTCTGCTGGTGTTCCTCGGCACGCAGGAGGGCAACGGCCCGGCGCTGCTGCTGTTCGCGGGACCGCTGCTGGGTTACCTGCTCGCCTTCTGCATTTCCGCCGATGTCTCGTATGACAACACGGCCTTTGCCCTGCACATCAGCACCGGGGTTTCCGGCACAGCGGACCGGGCCGGGCGGGTCATCGCCTGCGGCATTTTTGCGCTCCCGGTGACGGTCCTGGCCGCAGTGGTGCCATGTCTGGTGCTTGGGGAAACGGACCTGATTCCGGTGCTTCTCGGGGTGTCCCTGGCCGTCCTCCTGGGCGGGTTCGGTCTGTCCGCCGTCGTATCGGCGCGGTATACCTACAACGTTCCGCTGCCGGGGGAGAACGCGTTCAAGACTCCGCCGGGTTCCGGCGGACGCAGCATGCTCGTGCAGGGCCTGGGCATGCTGGCGCAGATCGTGATTGTGCTTCCCGTGCTGGTCCTGGCGCTCGTGGCGCTGCTGAACGACAATCCGCTCTGGGACTGGCTGACCCTGATTGGCGGTGTGCTGTTCGGGGCAGGGCTGCTGGCGGCCGGAATCCGGATCGGCGGACGGTGGCTGGACCGGCGCGGGCCGGAGATGCTGGGTGCGGTCTCGGTTCACAAATGAGCCGGCCCGGTCAGTCGGCCCGGCCTCGGAACCTGTTGGGGTACTAAGATGGAAACCATGAGTCTGCCTCCTGATCCTTTCGAAAATGACCCTGCCCGGCGCCTGGACGACGGCGGCGGTTCGACCGCCGTCATCGAGCGCGAAGAGCAGCGTGAGTACACAGAACCCGGCGACAGCGAGCGGTTTTCCCACTACGTCCGCAAGGAAAAGATCATGGAGTCGGCGCTTTCCGGCGAACCCGTGATCGCCCTGTGCGGCAAGGTCTGGACGCCGGGCCGGGATCCGAAGAAGTTCCCCGTCTGCCCCACCTGCAAGGAAATTTACGAAGGGCTGAGCGCGCCCAAGGACGGCGGCAAATAGTCCCGGTCCGTCCATGGGTTCGTCTGCTGCACCGCGCCCCGCCGGCGCCCTTTCCGCCGCATACCGTGCCCTGACCCTGGGCATCCTGGCCATCATCACCTGCTCCGCGTTTGAAGCGATGGCCGTGACGACGGCGATGCCCGTGGTCGCCGAGGAGCTCTCGGCCGGTGCCGGCTACGGCTTGGCGTTCTCGATGTTTCTGACCGCCTCGCTGCTGGGCACCGTCGTGGCCGGCAGCAGATGCGATGTGCAGGGGCCGCTGCCCTCGCTGGCCGCCGGCCTGGCCCTGATGACGGCCGGCCTGGTGCTGTCCGCCCTGGCCGGCGAGTTTTGGATTGTCACCGCCGGCCGGGCGGTGTCCGGGCTCGGCGGCGGAGCCATGATCGTGGCGGTCTACGTGATCATCGGCGAGATCTATCCCGCGGCACTGCAGCCGGTGCTTTTCGGCTGGCTGGCCACGGCCTGGATCCTGCCGTCCATGGCCGGACCCCTGGCCGCCGGGCTGCTGGCCCAGTACGTGAGCTGGCGCTGGGTCTTTGCCGCCGTCATCCCCATTGTGCTGGTCGCGGGCCTCATGGTCTGGCCGCGGGTTCGTTCCCTGGGAGCGCCCGATTATCCCGCCCTGGATCCGGCCCTGGGTCGGCGCCGCGCGCTGTGGGGCACCGTGCTGGCGGCCGCGGTCTTCGCCGCCCAGTGGGCCGGCAACGAAGCAGCCTTGGCGTCCTCAGTGCTGCTCTGGTCGGTGGCCGCAGTGGGAGCCGCGGCAGCCGGCGTCGCGCTGGGGCGGCTGCTGCCGGCGGGCACGCTGCGGCTTGCGCGCGGCCTGCCCAGCGTGGTGGCCACGCGCGGCCTGCTGAGCGCCGGATTTGTCGCCGCGGAGGCCTTCCTGCCGCTCATGGTGCTCGCGACGCACGGTGTGGACCCGGCCACTGCCGGACTGGCATTGACCGCAGGAGCGGTAGGCTGGGCTGTGGGTTCTTTCCTGCAGGCGCGTGCCGGCGGACGCCGTCACCGACTGTTGGTCATTGGCGCAACCATGCTGGCTGCGGCAGTGGGGGGAATCGGACTGCTTACCTCGCCGTCAGTGCCCTTCTGGGTCATCGTGGTGGTGTGGTCCTTCGCGGGAGCAGCCATGGGCCTGGCCCTCTCCAGCACCTCAGTGATGGTGCTGGCGCTGTCCACTTCCGCGGACCGGGGACGCAATTCCGCGTCCCTCCAAATTTCCGACCAGGTCGGAGCCGTTGCAGGAACCACAGTGGCAGGGATTCTTTTCGCCCTGCTGCAGAACCCTGCCGCTTCCGGCCAGTCCGGCGTGTTCAGCGTCATGTGGCTGGTCCTGGCCATTTTTGCGTGCGTGGGGATTGTCTCCGGTGCGCGCAGTGCAATAGTTACCCCGAACACAGGAAAGGTGCCGTTCACAGCGTGAGCCCCGACACCCTCTTTGGCGGGCCGGCCCTGCCGCCCGCCTATCCGGAACGAGCCGCCTGGGGCACCGCCCCGAAGCTGCGCCAGTGGCAGGCCGAAGCCCTCGAGAAGTTCTTCGCGTCCGACGCCGACGACTTCCTCGCCGTGGCTACCCCCGGCGCCGGCAAGACCACCTTCGCCCTGCGTGTCGCCACGGAGCTGGTGGACCGCGGGATCGTCAAGCGGATCACCGTCGTGGCACCGACCGACCACCTCAAGCGCCAGTGGGCCGACGCCGCCGCGAAGGTGGGACTGGCCCTGGACCCCAATTTCAAGAACGCGGACGGACGGCACGGCGACGGCTTCATTGGCGTTGCCGTGACCTACGCCCAGGTGGCGTCCAAACCCATGCTGCACAGGGCGAAGACCGAAGCCGCCCGCACCCTGGTGATCCTCGACGAAATCCACCACGGCGGCGACGCCCTCTCCTGGGGCGACGGCATCCGGGAGGCCTTCGAACCGGCGGTGAAACGGCTTTCACTGACGGGAACCCCGTTCCGGTCGGATACGGCGGCGATCCCGTTCGTTGAATACGAGAAGGACCGGGACGGCATCCGCCGGTCCAAGGCCGACTACACCTACGGCTACGGCGAAGCCCTGCGCGACCACGTGGTCCGTCCCGTGATGTTCATGGCCTACTCCGGCAACATGCGCTGGCGCACCAGCGCCGGCGACGAAATGGCCGCCTCGCTGGGCGAGGCATCGGTCACCAAGGACATCACCGCCCAGGCCTGGCGCACCGCCCTGAATCCCACGGGCGAGTGGATTCCCGCCGTCCTGGCCGCCGCCGACCGGCGGCTGACCGAAGTCCGGCGGGCGGTGCCCGACGCCGGCGGACTGGTCATTGCCACTGACCACGACGACGCCCGGGCCTATGCCGGCACCCTTAAGAAGATCACGGGAGAGTCTCCGACGGTGATCCTCTCCGACGACGCCAAGGCCTCCGACAAGATCGACGAGTTCTCCGCCGGGCAGCAGCGCTGGATGGTCGCGGTGCGGATGGTCTCCGAAGGTGTGGATGTGCCGCGGCTGGCGGTCGGCGTGTATGCCACCTCCACCGCAACGCCGCTGTTTTTCGCGCAGGCTGTGGGCCGTTTTGTGCGTGCCCGCAAACGCGGGGAAACGGCGTCGGTCTTCCTGCCTTCGGTGCCCAACCTGATGGCCTTGGCCAACCAGCTGGAAATGGAGCGCGACCACGCCCTGGACCGGCCGGAGAGCCACCTCGAGGAGGAGGGCTTTGGGCTGGAGGACAGCCTCATGGAAGCGGCCAACAAGGAGGAAAAGGCCTCGGACTCCCTCACCAAGCAGAAGTTCGAGGCCCTGGAATCCCAGGCCTCCTTTGACCGGGTTCTTTTCGACGGCGGCGAATTCGGCACCGGCGGCGAGCTCGGCAGCGAAGAGGAACAGGACTTCCTGGGCATCCCCGGGCTGCTGGACGCGGACCAGATGGGTGTGCTGCTGCGCCAGCGCCAGCACGAACAGCTGTCCCGCCGCGGCCGCAAAGCTGCCGCAGCCCCCGAACCCGAACCGGCACCGGCGGTCATGGACCACCGGCAGCTGACCGAGCTGCGCGGCCAGCTGGCGAAGAACGTTTCCGCCTGGTCGGCGCGCTCGGGCATGCCGCACGGAATGGTGCACAGCGAGCTGCGCCGCATCTGCGGCGGGCCGCCCGTGGCCCAGGCCAATGAGGAGCAGCTCAACCAGCGGCTGAAGAAGCTGCAGGACTGGTTCATCGGCCGCAAGTAAGGCTGCCGGGAGTCGGCCATTCCGGGCTTCTCCGCGTCAGTGTCCCGCGAAATGGCAGAAGGTGCAGTTCCCAGCGCTGGGAACTGCACCTTCTGCCATCTCGGGGAGGGGCAAGGGAAGAGCAGGGGGGGAAGGCGGACTAGAGGTCCAGCAGCTCCACGCCGGCATCTTCGAGCTCGGTCAGGGCGGCCCGGGTTTCGGCGCGGTCGATTCCGCGGCACAGCTCCGGAATGACGAACGTGTCGTAGCCGGCGGCAATGGCGTCCAAGGCCGTGGCCCGGACGCAGTAGTCGGCGGCCAGGCCCACGATCACCACTTCCTCGACGTCGTTCTCGCGCAGCCAGTCATCGAGGCTGACGGTTTCTGCCGGGTCCGGGGGAACCGCCGCGGTATCCAGGTCGCCGGTGGGGACTTCGTCTTCGGGGGCGAGCACCCCTTCGAAACCGGAGTAGGCCGCCTCGTACTGGCCCTTGCGGAAAAACGCATCGATGTGTTCGGTGTCCAGGTCCGGATGCAGGCTGGCACCGGTGGAACCGGCGACGCAGTGCACGGGCCAGGAATTCTTGTAGTCGGGGGTGTCGGAGAAATGGGAGCCGGGTTCAATGTGCCAGTCCTGGGTGGCGGCCACCACGTCGTAACGCCCCAGCGTCGTTTCGATGTAGTCGGTGATTTCGGAGGCGGTGTCGGTGCCGCCGGGAACGGCGAGCGATCCTCCCTCGCAGAAGTCGTTCTGGACGTCGACAACAATCAGGGCACGCGTCATTCTCACTCCTCGTATTCGGTGGGGATTACCGGTTCGCCGCGCTGCAGGCGGTTCACCGCGGTTGGAAGTTCAGCCAGGGACGCGGTATGCCGCTTGGCGGCCCGGTCCACGGCTTCAGCCCCGGTCCAGCCGGGAAGGATTTCGCCGTCGGCAACAAACTGCTCCAGCAGCGGGCGGTCGTTGCCGTCATCGACCGGCCGGTGGCCGATGCCGATGACCTCGGCGGTGGCCGTGCCGCGCTCATTGAGCCGGCGCAGCGCATACTTGCGTCCGCCGCGGGACGCCTTGTTCTTGGCGGCCTTGGCCACCGAGACAAACTCGTGGTCGTCCCCTTCGCGGCTGACCAGTTTGTAGACCATTCCGGCCGTGGGCGCACCGGATCCGGTGACCAGGGACGTTCCCACGCCGTACGCGTCCACCGGGGCGGAGGCCAGGGCGGCGATGGCGTATTCGTCCAGGTCCGAGGTCACCATGATCCGGGTGTCCGTGTTGCCCAGGTCATCGAGCAGCTCGCGCACCCACTTGGCCTGGGCCACCAGGTCGCCGGAATCCAGCCGGACCCCGCCAAGTTCCGGACCGGCGGCGGCGACGGCGTTGCGCACGCCCTGTTCGACGTCGTACGTGTCCACCAGCAGCGACGTGCCAACACCCAGCGAGCCGATCTGGGCCGCAAAGGCGTCAGGCTCCGTGTCATGCAGCAGGGTAAAGGAATGGGCGGCGGTGCCCACGGTCTTCAAACCGTAGCGGCGCCCGGCTTCGAGGTTCGACGTGGAATCGAAGCCGGCGATGATCGCAGCCCGGGCGGCGGCCACTGCCGCCTCCTCGTGCGTGCGGCGCGATCCCATTTCAATGCAGGGACGGTCGCCGGCGGCGCTGACCATCCGCGATGCCGCGGACGCGATGGCGCTGTCATGGTTCAGGACCGACAGCAGGAGGGTCTCCAGGATGCAGGCCTCGGCGAAGGTCGATTCAACGGTCAGGATGGGCGAATGCGGGAAGTACGCCTCGCCTTCCGCGTATCCGAAGATGTTGCCGGAGAAGCGGAAATCGGCCAGCCACTTCAGCGTGGGCGCATCCACCACCGAGGTGCGTTCCAGGAAGTCCAGCTGCTCGTCGTCGAACCGGAAGGCGGCCAGTGCCTCGAGGATCCGGCCGGTGCCGGCGACGACGCCGTATCGTCGGCCGTCGGGCAGCCGGCGGCCGAAGACCTCAAACACCGAGCGGCGGGAGGCGGTGCCCGAGTGCAGGGCAGCCTGCAGCATGGTCAACTCGTAATGGTCTGTATACAGGGCGGCATTGGGCTGGCGCCAAGCGTTAGGGCTGTTCACAGTCAAAACTCTATCCCCCGTTCGCTTATTGAGTAGAAGACCTCCGCTGGCGGTTTGGCCACCGGGAGCCAACCTACAATTGGACTCATGACTTTGAGCACTGCGCCCGGCACCGACACACTCGAGCGCGCTGAAACGGAGTCCATGGTCAGCAGCGACGTGCCCTGGGTGGTGATCGTCTGGAATGACCCGGTCAACCTCATGAGTTACGTCAGCTACGTTTTCCGCAGCTACTTCGGGTACTCCGAAGCCAAGGCCAACAAGCTGATGATGGAAGTGCATGAGCACGGAAAGTCCGTCGTGGCCACCGGCTCCCGCGAATCGGCGGAGCGGGACACCGTGGCGATGCACTCCTACGGGCTGTGGGCCACGTTCCAAAAGACCGACGAGCCCTGACCCGCGGCACGCAGGCAGGCACCACCAGCAGGACAGACCGGCCCCGGGCCGGCGGATAGGACAGACGTGGCAAGCGGATTCAAAACCACCCGCAAGGGAATCTCGGCATCACTGGATGCGGGGGAGCGGGAGCTGCTGCGCAGCCTGTTCAACGACGTGCTGGGCATGCTCGAACCGGACACCCCGGCCGACGCCGATCCGCTCGCCGCGATGGTGGGGTTGGACACCAGTGCCCGTGTCCCGTCAGACTCCGCGCTGCGGCGGCTGCTGCCGGACGGGGTGCAGGGGGACGACGGCGAAGCCCTGGAATTCCGCCGCCTCACCGAGCGCTCGCTGCGGGAGGACAAGACCGGAGCACTGCGCGCCGCGGCCCTGCTGCTGGAGTCCAAGCCGCTGCTCCTGAACGGTGAGCAGGCCCAGTACTTTGCCCGTGCCCTCAACGATGTGCGGCTTGTCCTCGCCGACCGGCTGAACCTGGAAACCGACGAAGACGCCGAGCGCTTGCACGGGATCACCGAGCCCTCCCAGGCGCAGGACGTGGACGGCTACCTTGCCCTCGTCTACAACTTTGTCACCTGGCTTCAGGAGACCCTGATGCAGGCCATGACCCGCTCGCTGCTGTGATCAAGCGCACGTCCCGTTGAGTACGCCCCGGGGGACGGGGGGACTATTCTCGATACATTATGAGCTCTGACCCGGATAGTTCCTCACTGACGACGGAACCGCTGAAGGACGCCCCGCGCACACCGCTGCGCAAGCGCGCCAGCCAGCCGCAGCACGACAGCCTGCCGCGGAAAAACAATGCGGACGCCCCCATCGGCATTTTCGACTCCGGGGTGGGAGGGCTTACCGTCGCCCGGGCGGTCATTGACCAGCTGCCCAATGAGTCGATTCTTTACGTGGGCGACACCGCCCGCGGACCCTACGGCCCGCTTCCGATCGCCGAAGTCCGGGCCAACGCGCTGGGCGTGATGGATGAGCTGGTGGATTCCGGCGTCAAGCTGTTGGTCATCGCCTGCAACACCGCCTCGGCCGCAGTGCTCCGGGACGCCCGCGAGCGTTACACCCGCCGCTACGGCATTCCCGTGATCGAAGTGATCCAGCCCGCCGTGCGCCGCGCCGTCGCGGCCACCCGGTCCGGCCGGATCGGCGTGATCGGCACCGAGGCCACCGTCGGATCGCGGGCCTACAACGACACCTTCGCGGCCGCTCCCCATCTGGAGATCGCCTCGGTGGCGTGCCCGGCGTTTGTCCGGTACGTCGAAGCCGGCGTCACGGCGGGCCCGGACCTGCTGGCCAGCGCCGAAGAATACCTGGCACCCCTGAAGGCCCGGGACGTGGACACCCTGGTGCTGGGCTGCACCCACTACCCGCTGCTCACCGGCGTGATTTCCTACGTCATGGGCGACGGCGTGACGCTGGTGTCCAGCGCAGAAGAAACCGCCAAGGACGTCTACCGGGCGCTGATCTCCCACGACCTGCAGCGCACCGCCGCCACAGCGCCCGAACACCACTTCGTGGCCACGGGGGATTCGACGTCGTTTGAGTTGCTCGCCCGCCGCTTCCTCGGCCCCGAGGTCCTCAGCGTTGAACACGTCGAGAACGTCGCGGCGCACTATCCCACCGGCAGCCTGGCCCGGATCACCCCGGAAATGGTGACCGCGGACCGCTCCGGACGCCGTTCTCCCGCAGACCGCTCCATCCACAACGAACACGGAAGGCCGCCCGGCGCCCTTCGGAACGGCACTCCATGAAACTGACCATCGTGGGCTGCAGCGGCTCCTTTCCCGGCCCGGCGTCGCCCGCCTCCTGCTATCTCGTGACCGCCAACGACGGCGTCCGCGACTGGCGCATCCTGCTGGACCTGGGCAACGGCTCAATGGGCGCGCTGCAGCGCTACATGGACCTGCGCGACATTGACGCCGTGCTGCTGACCCACCTTCATCCGGACCACTGCATGGACCTCTGCGGCCTGCACGTGGCAGTGCACTGGGACCCGGCGGGCTGGAACCGGGACCGGATCAAGGTCTGGGGGCCGCAGGACACCGCTGACCGGATGGCCACGGCCTACGGCCTGCCGACCGATCCCGGCATGCACGAGGACTTCGAGTTCCTGCACTGGACCGGCGGGGAAACCGTGACCATCGGCCCGTTCACCGTGACGCCCTATCCGGTCCGGCATCCGGCCGATGAGGCGTATGCGCTGCGGATCGAGGCAACCGGCATCGGCGCCGACGGCAAGCCCGTGCTGCACACGCTGGCGTACTCCGGAGACACCGACTCCTGCGACGGCCTGGAGGAAGCCGCCCGTGACAGCGACGTCTTCCTCTGCGAAGCCGCCTTCCATGAAGGCCGCGACGATGCCATCGAGGGTGTGCACCTGACCGGCAAGCGTGCCGGTGCCGCGGCCTCCGCAGCCCACGCCCGCCGTCTGCTCCTGACCCACCTGCCGGTCTGGAACGACGCAAACACGTCAGTGGCCGAGGCCAGGGAAACCTATGCCGGTGACCTGGCGGTGGCCGTCGCCGGTGTCTCCTACGACGTCGGCAGCCCGTTCGCCGCGCCGCTGGCCGTCAACCCCGGAGTCCAGCCCGCAGGCTGAGCGGCTCCGCGGGCGGTCCCACCCGCACGCCGGGCGGCCCCGCCCGGCGGGTGCCCCGTTCCGGCCGATAGACTGGGCGCATGACTACCGCTGCAAACAGCCCTGTTTCTTCCACGCCCGCCGCCGGTTCCGCCGTCGTGCGCTCCGACGGCCGCACCCCCGACCAGCTGCGCAGCATCACCATCACCCGCGGCTGGTCCAAGCAGGCCGAAGGCTCCGCGCTGATCGAGTTCGGCAACACGCGCGTGCTGTGCACCGCCTCCCTGACCCCTGGCGTGCCGCGCTGGCTCAAGGGCGAGGGCAAGGGCTGGGTCACGGCCGAATACGCCATGCTGCCCCGGGCCACCAACACCCGCAACGCCCGTGAATCGGTCAAGGGCAAGCTCGGCGGGCGCACCCACGAGATTTCCCGGCTGATCGGCCGCTCGCTGCGCTCCATCATCGACACCAAGGCGCTGGGCGAAAACACCATCGTGCTGGACTGCGACGTGCTGCAGGCCGACGGCGGCACCCGCACCGCCGCCATCACCGGCGCCTACGTGGCGCTGGCCGATGCCCTGACCTGGGCCAAGGACAACAAACTCATCGCCCGCAACGCGGAGCCCCTGCTGGACACCGTGGCGGCCATCAGCGTCGGCATCATCGACGGCGTGCCCATGCTGGACCTGCCGTACGTCGAAGATGTCCGCGCCGAAACCGACATGAATGTCGTGGTGACCGGTTCGGGCAAGTTCGTGGAGGTCCAGGGCACCGCCGAAGGCGCACCGTTTGACCGCGATGAACTCAATGCCCTGCTGGACCTGGCGCTGCTGGGCACCTCCGAGCTGGCGGAGATCCAGCGCAGCACCTTGGGCGAGTCGGCATGAGCCCGGTTCCCGCAGGGGCCCGGCTGGTCCTCGCCACCCGCAACCAGGGCAAGCTGCGGGAACTGCGTGAGCTGCTGCGCGGACGGATCGAGGGGCTCGACGTCGACACCCAGGTGATCGATGCGGCTGCCGCCGGGGTTCCCGACGTTGCCGAAACCGGCGTCACCTTCGAGGAAAACTCGCTGCTCAAGGCCCGTGCCGTGGCCGCGGCCACCGGGCTGGCCGCGATTGCCGACGATTCCGGGCTGGCCGTGGACGTCCTGGGCGGTGCCCCGGGGATCTTCTCCGCCCGCTGGTCCGGACGGCACGGCGACGACGCCGCGAACCTGGAGCTGCTGCTGGCCCAGCTGGCCGACATTTCCGAGGAGCACCGGGGCGCGGCGTTTGTGTGCGCCGCGGCACTCGCGCTGCCGGACGGCACCGCATCCGTGGAGCGCGGAGAGCTGCGCGGGACGCTGCTTCCAGCCCCGCGCGGAACCGGCGGCTTCGGCTACGACCCGGTGCTCCGGCCCGAAGGTTCGGACCGCAGCTGCGCCGAGCTGGCGCCGGCGGAAAAGAACGCCATCAGCCACCGGGGGCAGGCGTTCCGCGCCCTGCTGCCGGCGATCGTGGTGGCCCTGGCCTGAGCGGCCCGGGGACCTGCCCGGCTGCCCGCCGGATGGCCCGGGTTTCCGCCCGGGCCGATTCGTAGGGCAGAATTGAGGGCAATATGACTACACAGATTCTTGCCTCAGTTGCCACCGCCAGTACCGACGGATCGGCGCTGGGAGGGATCGCGCAGTGGGCCGTTGACATGATGGAGACCATCGGGGCTCCCGGTGCGGGCCTGGCCATCGCCATCGAAAACCTCTTTCCGCCGCTGCCCAGCGAAGTGATCCTGCCGCTGGCCGGCTTCACCGCCAGCCAGGGAAACTTCTCAATTGTCGCCGCACTGTTCTGGACCACCCTCGGCTCCGTCGTTGGCGCCCTGGCCCTGTACGGCCTGGGCGCCTGGCTGGGCCGGGACCGGATGCGCCGCCTCGTCTCCAAGGTGCCCCTCGTTGACCTGGAAGACGTGGACAAGGTTGAGGCCTGGTTCAACCGGCACGGCTACAAGGCAGTGTTCTTTGGCCGGATGATCCCGTTGTTCCGCAGCCTGATTTCCATTCCGGCCGGCATCGAGCGGATGCCGGTCTGGAAGTTCCTGGGACTGACCACTGCCGGAAGCCTCATCTGGAACTCCATCTTCATCATCGCCGGGTTCTACCTTGGCGAGAGCTGGCACCTCGTGGAGGCCTATGCCGACGTCTTCCAGAAGATCGTCATCGTGGCCTGCGTCCTGGTGGCCGTCTGGTTCGTGGTCAGCAAGGTCCGCTCCCACCGGCGGAAGAAGTCCGTCCTGCCGCCCGAGCCCGCCGAGGGCGAGTAACGTCCGCCGCCTCTGATTGACCCGCATCTTCACCGTTTTGCCCCCATCTTCAGCAAGGAACCGAACACCGCGTGGGAATTGAATTCACGGCCATAGACTTCGAAACGGCCAACGGATTCCGGGGATCGCCCTGTTCGGTGGGGCTGGTCAAGGTGCGCGACGGCGTCGTCGTCGAGGAAGCCTCGTGGCTCATGCGCCCACCGCAGGGGCACGACTTCTTTGACCGGCGCAACACCCGCATCCACGGCATCGAAGCTGACATGGTGGCCGGAGCTCCGCGCTTCGGCGATCTGTTTCCGGAAATCGGAGCGTTCATCGGCGGAGACCTGCTGGTGGCCCACAACGCAGCCTTCGACATGGGCGTGATCCGCTCCGCCCTGGAAGTTTCCGGCTTGCCGGGTCCGGCCTATGACTACACCTGCTCGGTGGTGCACTCCCGCCGCACCTACAGCCTGGTGTCCCACTCGCTGCCCTTCGCGGCCGAGGCTGCCGGCGTGCCGCTGCTGAACCACCACGACGCCGTGGAGGACTCCCGCGCCTGCGCCGGGATCATGCTCGACATTGTCCGCCGCAGCGGTGCCGCCGACATGGCCGGTTTTTTTGCGCTCCAGGGGATGGTCCCGTCCCGGCTGGAAGCCTATCTTCCGGGCATCGATAACCTGTCAAAGGCAACACGCGCCGCCTTGGAACGCGGCACCGGCTCGGAGGCCAAGGCGGCGGCCACCGGCTGGTCGGGATGGCCCTCCGAAGGGGACAACCCGCCGCCCAATCCGCTGGCCGATGCCGCTCATCCGCTTTTCGGCCACACAGTGGTCTTCAGCGGAAACCTCGGCATGTCGCGCCAGTCAGCCAAGAACGCCGCCGCGGACTTCGGCGCCCGCCCGGCCTCCAACGTCACCCGTGCCACCACGATGCTGGTGATGGGCGACGGCTTCGAGGCCGGAGACCTGCGCAACGGGGTCCTGACCGGCAAGGCACGCCGGGTCCTGGACCTGCACGGCAAGGGACAGCGCATCGAGGTGCTCTCCGAGGCCGAGTTCCTGCAGATGCTCGGCGGCACCGGCGGCTCCCGGTAACGCCGGCGCTGCGGCTACCCGCCCGTGGCGGCGACGAACTGCCGGGCCAGCTCTTCGATGAGGTCCCGGCCCTCCAGCACGGCCAGCCAGTCGCCGGGCAGGGCTGCTGCGCCGTAGAGCGTGCCCAGAATGTTTCCGGTGACGGAGCCCGTGGAGCCGGCGGCGCCGTCGTGGTGGACGGCCAAGGCCACCGCGGCACGGAAGTGCTCCTGCGGCGAGCCGGCTCCGGAGGTGGCCAGCGCGGCGTACAGCCCGCGGGCCAGGACTTCTTCTGCCACCCGGCCCTCGCCCAGGGCCGCAGTTAGTTCCTCCGGGGAAACCGGCCCGGAACGCGCCAGCTCAATGGCAGCGGCTATCCGGGCGGACAGTTCGGGCACGCCGCTTTCGGCTGCGCGGAGCACCGCCGCCTCCGCGGCCTGCTGCAGCGACGCTGCAGGGGACAGCAGATCGTGGATCAGCGCGCTGAACACCGCGGCGCTGTGCCGCGCGGACGGATGTCCGTGCGTCAGCGACGCTGCGTCCTCACTCAGGCGGTACACCATGCCCGGTTCCACATAGGGAAGCAGGCCAAACGGTGCGGACCGGGTGACGGTCCCGCTTTCCTTGGAATCCGGATTGACCGGCCGGAACTTGGTTCCCATGTCCGGCCCGGAAAGCCCGGAGAGGCTTGTGTTTCCGGGAGCGCGGCGCTGATGCAGAACCGGCTGCGCATCGATCCACCGCAGCGGAGGATTCGGGGCGCCGGGGTCCGGGGAGACACCCTGGGTCTTCAGCCAGCGCAGGTACGCCAGCCAGAGGCAGGCGGTTTCGTCGGCACCCACCCCCGCGTTGGCCCATTCCAGGGCTTCCAGCAGCCCGTCGAGCGTGTACAGCGTCATCTGTGTGGCAGCGGAGAACGGAACGGGCCCGGCGACGCCGGACAGGGTCCCGGTTCCGTCCGGTCCAAAGGCGTGGCGGACCTCCGCGGAACCGGAAGATCCGGCGGCGTGGCCGAGCGCATCGCCCAGTGCGCCGGCAAGCAGGCAGCCAAACACTTTTCCTCCCTGTCCATCGAGGGGAAGATGGAAGGAGGACGCACCCGGTTCCGTCGGAAAAGGATCAGCGGCGGGCGGTTCTTTGGGGTTTAGGCTCACCGTTCCAGCATATCGAGCGTCCCGGCCTGCGCGAGCCTTCAGTATCCTCCCAGCTGGCAATGGCAAGCTGGGTGAGTTTGCCCGGCGCGTGTTTACCGCTCCGGGCCTGCGGCGGTTTCCCTGATGGATTCCGCCGTGCCACACCCCCTAGGAAGAGGACACTTTTTGCGAATGAATGCCGAGCCCATCTCCACAGGCGGCGCACGTGCTGCGCACCCTGCCACCGGAACAGCACCCCGCAAGCGCCTGCACACCTACGGGCTGGTTGGGCGCAGCGCAGCAGAGGCCGTGGGCTCGTTCCTTCTGGTCTTTGTCGGCGTTGGCCTTGCCTTCTTTAGCGCCACGGGCAGCGTCTCTTCGCCCCTGGGCGTCGGCCTGGCCGCGGCTGCGACCATGGTGGCCTTCGGCTACGTCTCCGGCGGACACTTCAATCCGGCCATCAGCGTTGCCAGCGCCGCGGCCGGCCGCACCTCGTTGAAAGCACTGCCGGTCTACGTCATCGCGCAGCTCATCGGCGCAGCATTGGCTGTGCTGATCCTCTGGGTTGTCATCCAGGGCGTTCCCGAACTCAATGAAACACGCACTGTCTTCTCCGCCCTGTCCAACGGGTACGGCGTGGAGTACGGTGCCGGCTTCCCGCTGGCCAGCGCCCTGCTGACCGAGGTCATCGGTGCCGCACTGCTCACCGCCGTGTTCCTGGGAGCCACGGCCGGGCGCAAGCCTGCGGCCACCGCGGCGTTTGCCGTGGGCGTGACCTACGTGGTCCTGCTGACGTTCCTGGCACCGATCACCGGCGGCTCGCTCAACCCGGCACGCTCCACTGCGGTTGCCCTCTTCGCCGACAGTGATGCGCTGGGCCATCTCTGGCTCTTCTGGGTCGCTCCGATCCTTGGCGCCCTGATCGCCGGCCTGATCTATCGCAGCATCGACCTCACGGTCGCCGATGCGGCCGACGACGACTTCGATGCCGATTACGACGCCGACTCGGCGGCTGCTCCGGCCGCCGCATCACCGGCTGCAGCCCCCGACGCCTCGCGTCAGGGCACCTCCGCCCGGATCAACGGGGATGAGGCCCGCGGCTTCTTCAACGGCGACGACGACGGCGGCAAGCGCGCCAACAAGTCCTCCTAGCTCACACGCCCGACCACGCCCACCCCCTCCGGCGCACCACTTGCCGGAGGGGGTGGGCGTTGTCATGTCCCCGGTGTCCGGGGAGTGTCGGTGCCGGGAGGTAGTTTTAGGAGTATGCGATTACTGCACACCTCCGATTGGCATTTGGGCCGCTCTTTCCACGGCGTGGGAATGCTCGGCGCCCAGCAGCAGTTCATCGACCGGCTCGTGGACACCGTCCGCGAGCAGGCGGTTGACGCGGTGCTGATCGCCGGTGACGTCTATGACCGTGCCCTGCCGGGGGTCGACGTCGTCCGCCTGCTCGATTCGGCACTGGACCGGATCACGGCCGCCGGGGCGAAGGTCATCCTGTCCAGCGGCAACCACGATTCCGCCGCCCGGCTGGGCTTCGGCAGCCGCATCTTTGAGCGCGGCGGCGTGTACCTGCGCACCCGGATCAGTGAGATTCCGGAGCCGGTCCTGCTCGACACCGGCGGCACGCCCGTCGCCGTCTACGGCATCCCCTATCTGGAACCGCGGCTGGCCGCCCCGGAGCTCGGCGTTGACACGCCGCACCACACCACCGTCGTGGCCGAAGCCGTCCGCCGCATCGCTGCGGATGTGCAGCGCCGGGCCGACGCCGGCCAGCCGGTCCTGCCGGTGGCCATGGCCCATGTCTTCGCCAGCGGCGGCATCACGTCGGACAGTGAGCGGGACCTCACCGTCGGGGGAGTCGGAGCTGTTCCGCTGGACCTCTTTGACGGCTTCACCTACACCGCCCTGGGCCACCTGCACGGACGGCAGGAACTGAGTCCCTCCGTTCGGTACAGCGGTTCTCCGCTGCCCTATTCCTTCTCCGAGGCACGCCAGCAGAAGGGCGGGCTCCTGGTGGAATTCGACGCCGCCGGCCTGGTGTCCGTGGAACCGGTCCTGTGGCCGGCGCCGCGCCGGCTCGCCGTCCTTCGGGGCACCCTGGCCGAGCTGCTGGCGGACCCTGAACTGACGGATGCCGAAACCGCTTACTGCCAGGTGACCCTGACGGATGACGAACGCCCGGCCAAGGCCATGGAATCAGTGCGCAGCAGGTTTCCGGACACCCTGGTCCTGGCCTTCGAACCAGCCTCGGGGCCGCGTGCCGCGGGCCAGACCTACAGCCAGCGGCTGGCCAAGGCCACAGACGACCTGGAGATCTGCTGCGGCTTCCTGGACCATGTCCGCTCCCGGCAGGCCGATGAGCAGGAAAAGCAGCTGTTTGCGGACGTCCTCACCAAGGTCCAGTCTGCGGAGGCGGCGAAATGAGGATTCACCGGCTGGAAATCCAGGCGTTCGGCCCCTTCGCCGACCGCCAGGTCATCGACTTCGACGAACTCGGGGCCCATGGGCTGTTCCTGCTGAACGGCCCCACCGGCGCCGGCAAGACCAGCATCCTCGACGCCATCTGCTATGCCCTCTACGGCGGGGTCCCCGGCGCCCGGCAGACCGCCAAACGGCTGCGCAGCGACCACGCGGCGCCGGACACCGCGCCGGAAGTCGTGTGCGAATTCAGTTCCGGCGACCGCCGCTTTGAGGTGGTCCGGAACCCGGCCTGGGACCGTCCCGCCAAGCGCGGCACCGGAAAAACCGTGACCGAGCAGGCGCACACGACTCTCCGCGAGTTCGTCAACGGGGAATGGGTGACAAAGTCCGCCCGCAACGATGAGGCCGGTGCCGAGATCCAGGCCCTCATGGGCATGGACAAGGAACAGTTCACCCGGGTGGTCATGCTGCCGCAGGGCGACTTCGCGGCGTTCCTGCGCGCTGACGCCAAAACACGGGCGGATCTGCTGCAGAAGCTCTTTGGCACCACCCGGTTCGAAGAGATTGAAGACCAGCTCAAGGAGGACCTCGCGGCGGCCTCCCGCGAGCTGCAGGCCGCCCGGGCCGAAGCTGAGCATGTGCTGCGCCGGGCCCGTGACGAAATGCAGCGCTGGGCCGGGGACACCGACCCGGAAGCTGAGGGTGACGCCGACGGCGACGGCAATGCCGACGCAGGCGCCGCCGCAGACGCCGCGGCAGACGCGGCAGCCGCTGCTGACGAAGCGGGCGCGGGAGCTGGGGGCGGCAGCACCGACACCGCCGCGGTGGAGAAGTTCCGCCGCACGCTGGCGGCCCGGACTGCCGCGGCGCGGGAAACCTCCGCCGCACTCTCCGCTGCCCTGCGGGAAGCGGAAGCCGCCCAGCTGGACATCGAGCACCGCCGCTCCCGCGGCCTCGCCCGCCAGCAGCTGGAACGCGATGAACAGGCGCACGCCCGGCAGCTGGCCGAGGTGGAACCGCTGCGCGCCGCCCTGGCCCGGCACGGCCAGGCCGAAGCACTGGGCGGCTACGTCCGGGCCGTTGATGCCGCCGCAGCCCGGCTCCAGCTCCGGGAGGACGCGGCAGCGCAGGCCCTGGCGGAGCTGTCCGCCCATCCGCGCGCCGCGGCGTACGGCCTGGCCGGGGATTCCCCGGAAGATGCAGCGGAGGAGATTCCGGAGGAGGCTGCGGAGCTTGCAGCCGAACTGGCAGCGGCGGATGCCCGGCTGACCACGGAGCTGGGAACGGCGGAAGCCGCACTGGCCGAGGAACAGCGCATCAGCGTGCTCGAAACTGAGCTCGCTGAAGCCGCCGGGCGGGCCGGGACCCGGCGCGCGGCGGCTGCCGCCGCGGGCGCCGCGGCCGCCGCGCTTCGGGCTGAAGAGGGTGAACTGACCCGCGAACTCGAATCCTTGCGGGAGCGGGCCTCCGGGCGGGAAGCGGCGGCGGAAGACGTGGACCGGGCACGCGCCCTGACACGGGCCATCGGGGAATATGCCCGGGCCGCCCGGGAGGCAGCAGCCGCCGACGAGGCCGCTGCCGAACTGCGCGGAACGTACCAGGACCGGCGCCAGGAATGGCAGGACAAGCTGCAGCGCCGGCTGGAGCAGGCCGCCGCGGAACTGGCCGGACGGTTGGAATCCGGGCAGGGCTGCCCGGTGTGCGGCAGCGCTGAACACCCAGCCCCGGCGGTCCTGCCTGACGGCGAGAGCGCGGTGACAAAGCTGGATGAGGACAACGCCCGGCTGCTCACCGAAAGCGCCGAGCAGGAGTTCGAAGCCGCCCGTGCGGAGGCGGATGCCGCCAACCGCCGGCTGGCCGAGCTGCGGATCCAGGGCGGGGACGGCGACCCGGAAACCGCCCGTGCACTGGAAGCCGAAGCACAGGATGCCTTGGCCCAGGCAACCGCCGCCGGCCGGGAACTGGACGCAGCGCTGAAGCGCTGCACAGAACTGTCGGCCAAACTCGAGCAGCTGGCCGAGGAGGAATCGGCCGCCCAGATCGCCGCGGCGCAGGCAGATGAACAGTGCATCTCGGCGCAGCGGCAGATCGCTGAACTCAGCGGACGCGTTGAGGCCGCCCGGGACGGCTTCGCCTCGCTTGCGGAACGGGTTGACTCCCTGACCGGACTTCGCGGCCTGGTGGCAGCCGCACGACGGACGCTGGCGGACCGGCAAGCGGCCGGGGAAAATGCCGCTGAAGCGCAGGAAGACCTTCCCGCACGGCTGAAGGCTTCGGAGTTCGAAACCGTCCAGGCAGTGCGGGACGCCCTGCTGGCTGACGAAGAGGCCGCCGCGTTCAAGCTCACCGTGACCGGCTACGACCAGGCGGGGCAGCGGCTGGCATTGCGCCGCGAGAGCGAGGAGTCAGCGGCAGCCCTGGACGGACGCGGAGAACCGCTTCCCGTGCCGGATGAGGAAGACCTGGTGCTTGCCGCCGACCGCACGGCAGCGGCCCGGACCCGGCTCACCCAGTGTTCAGTGCGGCTGGGCCTCCTGGAGGCCTCAACCGCCGCTCTGCAGGAGTACGCGCGTGAGCTGGCCGAGGCGGCCGAACGCATCCGCCCCCTGGAACAGCGCCACGAACTGCTCCGCTCGGTGACCGACACCGCGCGTGGCGGCGGCGAGAACGGCTACAAGATGACGCTGAGTACCTACGTCCTGGCCGCGCGCCTGGAACAGGTCGCCGCGGCGGCAACCGAACGCCTGTCGGCCATGACCGGTGGCCGTTATGCCCTGGTGCACAGCGATTCCACCTCCGGCAACAGGAAAGCCGGCCTGGGCCTGCACGTCACCGATGCCTGGACGGGGCAGCACCGGGACACCTCCACGCTCTCCGGCGGGGAGGGCTTCATGGCGTCCCTGGCCCTGGCGTTGGGCCTGGCCGACGTCGTCCAGCAGGAGGCCGGCGGCGTCAGCATCGAGACTTTGTTTGTGGACGAGGGGTTCGGCAGCCTGGATGAAACGTCGCTGGAACAGGTGATGGATGCGCTGGAAGGGCTCCGCGACGGGGGCCGTGTGGTGGGCCTCGTCAGCCACGTGGCCGAAATGAAGCAGCGCATCGGAGCGCAGCTGCAGATCACGAAGGGCCGGAACGGGTCCTCCGTGCGCTTCTCCGCCGGTGACCCGGTGGGTGTCTGACCGGCGGTACATGCCGCCTATACGGGAAGAGAACCCAAAAGGGAAGACTCCGGTAGAGATGATTGACAGATCCAAGTAGTCAGGTTTCACTTCCTTCACAGCAGTCACACCCTTTTTGAGGAGACCGACCATGAGGACATCCAAAACCATCACCGCCCTGTCGCTTGCCGTGCTGTTGGCGGCAGGGACCGCGGCGGCCCCGGCATATGCAGTCGGTGAGGGGCCCAACTACGGCGGGAACGAGACCATCAACACCTCGATTCTGCGCACCTACGACGAGGTCGTGGCTGAGCTCCATAAACAGGATGCACGTCAACCGGCGATGGAGCTGGAAGTGATCGGGCAGTCGGTAAAGGGCCGGGACCTGTATCTCGCGAAGTTCATCACCAACCCGGACAATCCCACGATCCTTTATCTGACGCAGCAGCACGGCAATGAACAGCTGACCACCGAGGGTGCGCTGGAGTTCGTCAAGCACCTCGGCACCGGCAAAACCAAAGGGGTGTTGAACGGGGTGAACATCCTGGTTGTCCCCATGCTCAATCCCGACGGAGCAATGGGTGATGTCGACTTTCCCCTGGACGGTTACATCGCAGACGGCGGTCGGACCCTGACCCGCGCTAATGCCACCGGCACGGACCTGAACCGTGACCATGTGGCAAAGATCCAGCCGGAAACCCAAGCTCTGCACCGGAACGTTCTGCAGGCGTACAACGTCGACTACATGATCGATCTTCACCATCAGGGCACACAGAGCGAACGCGACGGCCGGCTCGTGTCCGGGTCGATTCTCTATCCCACGACGCCGAATGCTGACCCGGTCGTGGTCGAGGGTTCCAAGCAACTGGGCGCGGTGGTGTTCGGCGCCGTGGACCCGACCGGATGGGGACATCTTGGACGGTACGTCGGAGGATCTGCTGAAACAATCAGCCGCAACGGGATTTCGGTTGAGTACGGAATCTCCACGCTGCTCTTTGAGATGCGCGGCATGTCGGACAACACCAATCCCTCGGCTGTCCTCGGCCAGAAGAGCAACGGATATTTGATCAAGCAAACGGTCACCACGCTGGATGCGACCGCCAGAGCGATCGCAAACGGTTCGATCCGTTCCGCGGAGACCTCATTCTGGGACACCCTTGCCGAGCAGACCACGCGCGACAGCGAATAACCCCGGACTGTCCGCCGGTGGACAACACCGGCCGGCGGACAGTGCAAGGAACATCACGGCGGCGGGGGCACGGAATCGGATAGAATAGCGGGGTAGCCGGGTTGGGCGCATCGGGAGGGGGGACGATGCGCGCTGAAACGTGTCTGGAACCGCATGAACAATCTTCCGTCTGCCCCCACTGCGCCCCGGAGCAGCACTCCGGGTACCCCTCCTCCGAACGAGCAGGCTCCCCGCGAGCCGGTGACCGCCGAAGCGTCGCCGGCCGAAGCTGAGCGCACTCCCGCAGAAGCAACCGCCGGCCGGTACGCGCGGATCTTCGCGCTGGCGGGCCGGGGATTCGTGCCGGTCGCCTTCCTGGCCCGGCTGCCGCTGGCCATGCTGACCGTCGGCGCCCTCACCCTGGTCACCAGCGTTACCGGATCCTATGCGACCGGCGGCCTGGCCGCCGGCGCCGTCGGAATCGGCTCGGCACTGGGCGCTCCCGTCCTCGGATATGTGGCGGACCGCGTCGGTCAGCGGCCGGTCCTGCTGACCACCGCCGTCGTCAACCCGCTGGCCATCGCGCTGACGTTGTACATGGCCTTCCAGCTGCCCGATGCAGCGACTCCGTTCGCGGCACTGGCCGCTGCCTTCCTGATGGGCGCCACCTGCCCCCAGGTCGGTCCGCTGGCCCGTGTGCGCTGGATGGCCATGACCGAGCGCAGGCGCGGTGCCGACACCGCGGGCGCACGTGACCTGGACACCGCGATGTCCTTCGAGAGCACCGCGGATGAGCTCAGCTTCGTGCTCGGCCCGGCGCTCGTCGGTCTGCTGGCAGCCGCCGTCGCGCCCTGGCTGCCGCTGGCCATAGCCGCGGTTTTGACGCTGACCATGGTCAGCGCCTTTGCCGTGCACCCGACGGTCCGTTCCGTTGTCCCCGCGCGGGCGGCACGCGCAGCTAAGGCTGCACGTGATGCTGACGCAGAGAAGGCAGGCAATCCGGTCGAAGCCGATGCGGTCCATCCGCGCGCGGACTGGCTGCTCATCGCCCTTCCCGTCCTAGGCATGGTGGCGATGGGAACCTTCTTTGGCGGAACGCAGACGAGCCTCACCGCCTTTGGCGGTCTCTTTGACATTGCCTCCGCCGCAGGCCTGCTGTACGCCGTCATGGGCATCAGCTCGGCCGCGGCGGCACTGTCCGTGGCCTTCTGGCCGGAGCGCTTTACGGCGGCCGCGCGTTGGATGGTCTCCGCGGCGGCCATGGCCGCTTTCTCGGTCCTCCTGCTCTTCCCCGCGGATATCCCCACCATGCTGGTGGCGCTCTTCGTCCTGGGCATCCCCGTGGGTCCCACCATGGTGAGCATCTTCGGCATTGGCGCGGTCGTCGCCCCTCGGCACCTGATGGGCACGGTCATGACGATGCTCGCCAGCGGCGTGGTCACCGGAACCGCCATCGGCGCTTCCCTGGCCGGACGGCTGGCCGACAGCGACGGCCATCAGGCGGCGTTCCTGGTGCCGGTGGGAGCAGCTGTCGTACTGCTCATCCTGAGCCTGTGCGTCCGGTGGGCAATCGCGTCCCGCCGGGGTGCCGCCAACCACGCGGCAGGCTGAGCGTCAAGGTCACGGTCTCCTATCGATGTGATCTATTCCATGAAAATTCTTGACTGAGCAGGGCCCGACTCCTTACGTTTGCGCAGAGAACAAATGTTCATCATGCGAACGGGTATCCGGGGACCATTGTTGTGGCCCCGGATGCCGGTGACAAAGGAGTCGATCCATGAAACGTGCCATCTCCCTTGCCGGAGCAGCCGTCGCTGCGCTGGCCCTCTCTGCCTGCGGATCAGGTTCGCTCTCCGGAGGGGAATCGACCGAATCAGGCGGTGCCGGCGGTGCGGCCGAGGGAGATCTGACGAAGGTCGCCGTCGGCGTGATCCCGATTGTGGACACTGCGCCGATCTGGCTGGGAAAGGAACAGGGCTTCTTCGAGGACGCGGGCCTTGACCTCGATATCCAGACCACCACCGGCGGCGCCGCAGCGGTGCCCGGCGTGGTCAGCGGGGACTTCCAATTCGCCTTCGGCAACACCATGTCCGTCATGGTCGCCAATGACAAGGGCCTGGACGTCCGATATGTAGCGAACGGCAACTCCACCACTGGTGACACCTCCTCCGACTTCGGGGCCGTCGTGGTTCCCGCGGACTCCGAGATCCAGGCCCCCGCCGACCTGGCCGGCCGGACGGTATCGGTCAACAACCTCTCGAACATTGGCGACACCACCATCCGCAAGGTCGTCGAGGACGACGGGGGCGACGAGTCCGCCATCAGGTTTGTGGAGATCCCCTTCCCGGACGCTCCGGCCGCCCTTGAATCGGGCCAGGTGGATGCCGCCTGGATCGTCGAACCCTTCCTGACCCAGGCTGTGGAGTCCGGCGCCCGGGTCATCTCCTACAACTTTGCCGAGACCGACCCGAACCTGGACATCTCGGGGTACTTCACCTCCGCCGAGTACATTGAGGCGAATCCGGAGCTGGTGGAGAACTTCACCGAGGCCATGAACAAGTCTCTGGTGTATGCCCAGGAGAACCCGGAAGCGGTCCGCGACGTGGTGGGCACCTACACCAAGATCGACGAGGCGATGCGCGCCAAAATGATCCTGCCGACCTTCCGCGTAGAGTTCGACCGGGACGCAGCCGCCGTGCTTGGTGATGCCGCAACCCGGTACGGCACCCTGACAGAGGCACCGGACCTGGACCTCATGCTGCCCGCGCAGCAGTAGCGGCGACCGGAACGACGCGACTCATGAAAACCCCGCTGCGTCTTCCGGCCGGGCCCCTCCTGGGCATGGCCGGAATCGCGGGTTTCCTCCTGACCTGGGAACTTATTCCCCGGACCGGGCTGGTTAATCCCGCCTACCTGCCGCCGGCAAGCGACATCCTCGGCATCTTCTTCTCCAACCTGGCGCTGGGCGCTTTTTGGACTGCGGTCGGCCAGACGATGACCGGCTGGGCGCTGGGCCTGCTGATCGCAGCGACCGCCGCAGTGATCCTGGGCCTGATCATTGGCTCCAGCACCTTCCTGCGCCGCGCCACCAACTCGACCATTGAATTCCTGCGGCCGATTCCGTCAGTGGCACTGATTCCCCTGGCCGTGCTGCTGTTCGGCTTCAAGCTGGAATCGACCCTGCTGCTGGTGGTTTACGCCTCGTTCTGGCAGGTCCTGATCCAGGTGCTCTACGGGGTGGCCGACGTTGACCCGGTGGCCAGCAACACCGCCCGCAGCTTTGGGCTGGGCCGGCTGGACCGAATCCGGTACGTCGTGTGGCCCACCACGCTGCCGTATTTAATGACGGGAATCCGGCTGGCTGCAGCTGTTGCGCTGATCCTGGCCATTACCGCCGGGCTGATCATCGGCTCGCCCGGCCTGGGCAACGAGATCGCGCTGGCGCAGTCCGGAGGGGCGGTGGCCCAAATGTATGCGCTGGTACTGACCACCGGAGTGCTGGGCATCGTGATCAATATGGGCATGCGCTTCGTTGAGCGGCGCACCCTGCGCTGGCACAGTTCGGTACGCGGGGATGTGGTGGTATGAAACTGCTCCGAAAGTTCGGCTACCTCGTGGGCCTGCCGGTGCTGCTGATCCTGCTCTGGTGGGCATCCACCTTGGGCGGCACGAACTTCTTCGTTCCCAAGCCAGGGATCCTCGCAGACAAACTGGTCACGGTCTGGGTGGGGGAGCGCTTTGTGCAGGATGTGCTGCCCAGTGTCACCCGCCTGATCATCGGCATCCTGCTGGCAATTGTGCTGGGCACGGTGCTGGGCGTGCTCGTCGGCACGATCCGCTGGCTGCGCAGCCTGCTGGAACCGATGCTGGAGTTCTTCCGTGCCATCCCGCCGCCGGTGCTCATTCCGGTGCTGATGCTGCTGATCGGCATCAACGACCAGATGAAGGTTGCGGTGATCGTCTCGGGCTGCATCTGGCCGGTGCTGCTGAACACCATCGAGGGCGTCCGTGCCGTGGACGGCACGCTCAGCGACAGCGCCAAGACCTTCCGCATCACCGGCTTCCACCGGCTGCGCTATCTGGTCCTGCCCAGCGCCAGTCCGCAGATCATGGCGGGCATCCGGCAGTGCCTGTCGATCGGCCTGATCCTCATGGTCATCTCCGAAATGTTCGCGTCCTCGGAGGGCCTGGGCTTCACGATCGTCCAGTTCCAGCGCTCCTTCGCCATCCCCGAGATGTGGAGCGGCATCGTGGTCCTGGGACTGATCGGCGTCGTCATGTCATTTTTGTTCCAGTGGACCGAACGCCGCGTTCTTGGCTGGTACCACGGGTTAAGAGAGGTAGAACATGCAGAATAACTCCCCGGAGGCGGCTGGAAAGCCGCTGCTGGAAGTCCGCGGCATTCAGAAGATCTACAAGGTCGACGCCGGTGAGGTGGAAGCGGTGCGGAACCTTACCTTCGATCTCCGCCCCGGGGAGCTGGTCTGTCTTGTCGGCCCGTCGGGCAGCGGCAAGACCACGCTGCTGAAGATCATCGCCGGCCTCATGGCAGCTACCTCGGGGGAGGTGGTCCTGGAAGGCAGAAAGATCACCGATCCGCCCAAGGACATGGCCGTCGTCTTTCAGGAGTACGGACGCAGCCTCTTTCCCTGGATGACGGTGCGGGCCAACGTCGAGCTGCCGCTCAAGACCGCCGGGATGCCCAAGGCCGAGCGCACACGGCTGGTCGATGACGCCCTGCAGGCGGTCGGGCTGGACCATGTGCCCACCAGCTACCCGTGGCAGCTCTCCGGCGGTATGCAGCAGCGGGTGGCCATTGCCCGGGCGGTCGCGTATCAGCCCAAGGTCCTGCTGATGGATGAGCCCTTTGCCGCCGTCGATGCGCAGACCCGTGCCGATCTGGAGGACCTGGTTCGGAGTATCTGGGCAAAGCTGGGGGTAACCATCCTGTTCGTCACCCACGACATCGATGAGTCCGTGTACTTGGGTGAACGGGTGGTCGTCCTCTCCAGTTCGCCCACCGTGGTGCAGGAGGATATCCTCATCGACCTGCCTGCTGAGCGGGACCAGCTCACCACCCGCTCGCTGCCGCGGTTCGTCGAACTGCGCAACCACGTTTACGAGCAGATCCAGCTAGCCAAGCACAACGCGGGCGGCTCCCGGGCAGGCAAAGCCGACGGCGGGGGCGGCGGCCGACCCGTGCTGCCCGGCTCTGGCACGGGCGGCGAAAGCGCGGTCCGCCAATGAAGACCGTCAGGGAGGAAACCTTTGACGTGATGCGGCTTCGCGGCCTCACCACATTGTTCTCGAATCCGGGTTCCACCGAAGTGCCGTTCCTGGTCGACCTGCCGGATGACTTCGACTTCATTCTTGCCCTGCATGAAGGATCGGTGGTGGGCATGGCAACCGGCTACGCCCTGGCGACGGGACGCTGCGCTTTCGCGCTGCTGCATACTACCGCGGGGCTGGGCAACGCGGTTGGCGCCATCGCCACGGCGCGGGTAAACCGGGCGCCGCTGGTGGTCATGGTGGGCCAACAGGACCGCCGGCATCTGGCCCTGGAGCCGTTCCTTACCGGGCAGCTGGACGGGCTGGCAGGAAACTATCCGCTGGAGATTTTGTCCCCGGTCCGGGCCGCAGATGTCCCGTCGGCGGTATCGCGGGCTGCGCTGCGGGCCGAGCAGGGGTCCGGTCCCGTCCTGGTCATTGTGCCGATGGGGGACTGGGATGAACCGATGGAGCCGCATGCTGCGGCGGCAGCCGGGCGCGTCGTCCTTGCTCCGCCCGGACTGCCTGCGGCCGCCGCGGAGGTCGCCGCCATGCTCGCAGCCGCTCACAATCCGGCGATCCTGGCCGGCGCGGGAAACGACACCGAAGCCGGCTGGGCAGCCCTGACGGAGCTGGCCGAAACTCTTCAGGCCCCGGTCTGGATCGAGCCCTTCGGGGCCCGGGCAGGCTTTCCTCAGACACATCCGCTGTATCAGGGGCAGCTTCCGGCAGACCGTCCCCGGGTGCGTGCCGCGCTGTCGGGCCATGACGTGCTGCTCGTCGCCGGCACCGCAGCCATCCGGCAATACCCCTATGCCGAGGGACCGCTCGTGCCGGAACAAACCCGCATAGTGGTGCTGACCGCCGACGCCGCAGAGGCCAACCGTTCACCCGCAGACCTCGCGCTTGTCGGCGATCCCGCGGTGCTGGTGGCCGGCATTTCCCGTCTGCTTGCGGAGCAGATGCCCCTCCGGCGCCCGGCGCGGCCCGCAGCCGCGGCAGCCCCGGCTGCGGCGTTTCGTTTGGACCCGCCGGCGGAGGGGGAGGCACTGCGGGCGGCGCACGTTTTCGAGCTGCTGGCACGGTACCTGCCCCGGGACGCCGTCCTCGTCGAGGAGGCGCCGTCGTCCCGCCCGGCGCTGCAGGCGATGGTGCCGGCGCAGGCCCCCTTGGGGTTCGTCTCGGCGGCGATGGGCGGGTTGGGGTTCGCGCTGCCGGCCGCCATCGGACTCAAGATGGGCCTGCCAGGGAGGACGGTGGTTGCGGTGGTCGGCGACGGGTCCTCGCTCTACGCCATCCAATCACTTTGGACGGCCGCGGAACGGGGAGTCCCGGTGGTCTTCATCGTCCTGGCCAACGGCAGCTACGCGGTAATGGACAGGCTGGCCGACAAGCGCGGAGGCAAGGCGCCGTGGCCGGCGTTTCCGCAGATCTCCGTTGCCACCCTCGCCGAAGGCCTGGGAGTTCCGGCCCGCCGAGTCACGGAGTTCTCCGCGCTGGAAGCCGAGCTCGCGGTCCTGGCCGGCCCCGCCACCACGAATGGAGCGCCGCTGCTGCTGGAGGTCTCAGTCGCTGCCGAAGTGGTCTTCGCCCCGTGACGTCCACGCTCGGCCGCGGCGTGCCGGGTGCCGGTCCCGCTGTCGGGCGAGCCCTCAGGTGGCTTAGTATCGAAGGAAGCGCCGGAATTTTCGGCGGAGACGCAGCGGATGAGGAGACCCACCATGGGCAGCGAAAAGAACGCCAACGAGGATCACTCCAAGGACGGCGAGAAGACAACGGGACCCGAGGGGACCATTCCTGACACCAAGGATGGCGTGGCCGCGGCGTCCACCGATGAAGCGTCGAACTTTGAGCCCGAGGAAGACCAGGAATCCGCCGAGGGCGGATCCAAGTAGCCCGCAGAACGCTACGCAGGAGCCCGGACCGGGAGCACCCGGTCCGGGCTTCGTTTTGTCCGTGTGCTGCCCTGCCGGCCGATCCCTGCGGGAGCGGGTCTAGCCCAGGCTGGGAGCGTGGGCCGGCGGGAGCGGAATGTAGATGTTGCCGGTGGTGACACCGCCGGTTACGGCGTCGTCGGGCCCGGAATCCGCCGGAGAGTCCGGGCTGTGCGGGGCTTCGGCTTCCATGCCGAAGCCCCGCAGCGCCGCGGCGGCGTCATGGGCGTCCGGCCGGGCGTCGACGGTTCGGGCGGTCATGGCGCGCAGCAGTTCAACCCAGTCGGAGCCGAGCTCCGCGGGCACCTCCGGGTCACGGACCAGGCGTGCGACGGCGGACTCCACGATCGGGCCGGGGAACGCCTTTTCGCCGGTGAGGCATTCGAGCAGCACCAGCCCGAGGGAGTAGATGTCGGTCCGCGGATCCACCGCTCCGGCCAAAGCCTGTTCCGGGCTGAGGTAATTGGCGGTGCCGATGGTGGCGCCGTGCGCCGTGGCCATCGTTGCCTCAGTCATCCGTGCGATGCCGAAGTCGGTGAGCTTGGGATAGAGGCGCGTATCGTTCTCGGCCTGCGGATACAGGAGGATGTTTGCGGGCTTGACGTCCCGGTGAATCACGGCGTTGGAGTGCACATAGTTCAGGGCGTCGGCCAAATCGGCGCCCAGGGAAGCTGTGGCGATGGGGCCCAGCGGTCCGGATTTCAGCGTGCGGCGCAGGTCCGGGCCGTCCACGAGCTCCATGACCAGGAAGGTGGAGAGGCGTCCGTCGTCGTCCTCCAGGGTGCCGGCGTCCAGCAGGGTGACCAGGCCGGGGTGGTTCAGAGTGGCCAGCAGGAGGATTTCGGTCTGCTGGCGGCGGTTCTCGTCGTCGTCGTTAACGCTGGGATGGAATAGCTTGACCGCCACTTCCCGCCCCAGGTGCTCATCGGCCGCCCGGTAAACGGAGGCAGCGCCGCCCGAACCGATGAGCTCGGTGGTCCGGTAGCGCTTCCCAAGGAGTACATCCACGGGTGTCCTCCTAGAGGGTGTGTCGAAGAAAGAAGAAATGGGCAGGAGGGTCCGGGTCTGTTGCTCACCACCGGAGGGGGAATTGATCAGCCGCCTGATTAATTCGGTCCTGCCCCACTCACCATTCCACCCTATCCTGCGCCAGCGGCGGATCCCGGGAGGCGGGCGCGGCTTTATCAAGCCGTAATTATGTGTCTTCTCACTGGAGGAGGCTGGGGCGGTCCCTGGACGCGGCTAGGCCAGGAAGTTGATGGCCGCCTGCTTGAAGGCCCGGGACGTCACGGCGTTGGCGTGGGTCCGTCCCGGCAGCCACAGCAGCTCGGCCTGTCCGGACAGAGCCGCCAGCTCCGGGGCGCCCGCTGCGAGAATGTCCCGGTCCCCGGCCACCAGCAGCAGCGGCATGGCGGGGACGGCCTCCGCGGGGACAAACGGCTCTTCCTTGGCGGCCTCGACCATGTTCAGCAGGGCAGGCACGTCGTTGCCGGGAACGAGGGTGGCCATGCGCAGCAGTTCGGCAGTGGTTTCATCGGCCACCGCTCCGCCTCCCGCCAGGTTCTCCCGGGCTGCGGAGAAGTCGAAGTCCGCCAGCGGATCGCCGCTGCCGGGTCCGCCGAGGACCATGCGGTGCACCAGTTCCGGCTGGGTGGCGCCGAACTCCCAGGCCAGCCGGGACCCCAGCGAATATCCGATGATGTCAACGCCGGTTGCCGGATCGTCGGCGGCCAGTGGAAGCACTCCGGCGTCCATCAGCAGCTGCAGCAGGTCCGCGCGGATCCGGCTGGGACGGTAGGCGTCCAGATCCGCGGGCGCGGCGCTTCGGCCGTGCCCCGGCAGGTCCACGGTGAGCACCGTCCGCCCCGCGGCGGTCAGGGCGCCGATCCAGCCGGAATCGTGCCAGTTCAGCTGCGACGAGGAGGCGAAGCCGTGCAGCAGGAGGATCGGCCGGGAGGCGGCGCCGCCGTCGTCGGGCGTTATGATTTCGGCGAAAAGCTGCGGATCGGTGCCCTCGACGGTGTGTGTCCTCAGTTCCATGGCTTAGTCCTCGTCCAGTGCCGCGGTCAGGCGGAAGCGGCGGCGCGCCGGTGCCTCCTGCGGTACGGTTCCCACGATGCCCGCGGTGTTGTCCGGCACCTCGAAGATGATCAGCGGTTCACCGACGTTGATCTTCTCGCCCGGCGATCCGTAGGTGCGGGCTACCCGGCCCGCCTGCGGTGACGGCAGCTCGACCGCTGACTTGGAGGTTTCCACCTCCACGAGCGGCTGGTTCCGTTCCACCTGATCGCCCTCGGCCACCAGCCATTCCAGCACGGTGGCCTCAATCAGGCCTTCGCCGAGGTCCGGCAGGGGAAAGGGGATTTCAGCCACGTCGATACTCCAATACTCGCTGGATCCCGAACAGGATGCGGTCAATGTTCGGGATGTATTCATCTTCCAGGTCACCTGAGGGATACGGTACGTCGAATCCGGTGACCCGCTCAACCGGCGCCCGCAGGGTGCCGAAGCAGCGCTCGGTCACCAGCGCGGCGACCTCCGCCCCGAGTCCCGAGGTCAGCGGCGCTTCGTGCACGACGACGGCGCGCCGCGTCCGCGCCACCGACGCCGCCAGCCCGGCGGCGTCGATCGGCTTGAGCCAGCGCAGGTCCAGGACTTCCACCTCGATGCCGTCCTCGGCCGCGAGCTCGGCCACCTGCAGGCAGCGGGCCACCATGGCCCCCCAGGCGATGAGCGTGACGTGCTTGCCGGAACGGACCACCTTGGAGCCTAGGGGAGAGCCGCCGTCGGCCGGGAGAACTTCGCCCTTCTGCCAGTAGCGGGACTTGGGCTCCATGAAAATTACCGGATCGGGGCGAGCGGCGGCGTACTTGAGCAGGTGGTAGGCCTCGTGCGGGTTCGACGGCGAAACCACTTTCAGGCCCGGAACGTGGGCAAACAGCGCCTCGAGGGATTCGCCGTGGTGCTCGGGGGCGCGGATCCCGCCGAAGCTGGGCACCCGGAGCGTGACCGGCATGGGCAGGGTTCCGCGGCTGCGGTAGTTCATTCGCGCCAGCTGGGTCACGATCTGGTTCACCGCGGGGTAGGCAAAGCCGTCGAACTGCACCTCGGGAATGGGATGGAACCCGGCCATCGCCAGTCCCACCGACATGCCGAGGATGCCCGACTCAGCCAGCGGGGTGTCCAGGACCCGGTCGGCGCCGAAGCGCTGCTGCAGGCCGTCGGTGATGCGGAAGACGCCGCCGAGTCGGCCGACGTCCTCGCCCAGGATCAGCGCCCTCGGGTTCTGCTCCATGATCTCGGTCAGGGCGCGGATCAGGGCAGCCTGCATGGACAACGTTACTGCCGGGCCGGAGCCGGCGGTTCCGGAATCTGCGGCCAGGTCCGAGCTGCCGGTCATCTGGTCAGTCATGTTCGGATTCCTTCCGCCAGGCACTGGCCTGATCTGTCAGCTGCTGCGTGGATTCGGCGAAGACAAACTCGAACATCTCCGAGCCGGGCCGCGGCCTCAGGGCCTGCACTCCGTCGCGGACGGTGTCGGCGGCGGCCAGCGCGTCGGCCTGCGCGGCGTCCAGGAAGTCGGAGTCGGCGTGGCCGGACGCCAGGAGCTGCTCCGCCAGCAGTGCGACGGGATCGGCGCCGGCGTCGCGCCGTTCCTCATCCAGCGTGCGGTAGCGGCCGGGATCGTCGCTGGTGGAGTGCGGGCCGCGCCGGTAGGTCATGGCCTCAATCAGCACCGGTCCGTGGCCGGCCCTGGCGTGGGCCAACGCTTCACGGGTGGCGCGGACGACGGCGGTGACGTCGTTGCCGTCCACCGTCAGGGACTTCATGCCGTAGCCCGCGGCGCGGGCCGCCACACGGCCGCCGGCCACCTGAGCCTCAGTGGGCAGCGAGATGGCCCAGCCGTTGTTCTGCACGAAGAAGACCACGGGGGCCTTGAGCACCGCGGCAAAGTTCATGGCTTCGTGGACGTCGCCCTGCGAGCTGGCTCCGTCGCCGAAGTAGGTCAGCGCCGCCGGGAGGCCGGCTGCCGGGGCGGCGTCCGGCTCGCCGTCGGACGGGGTGGCGGTTGCGGGGGCGCCGTCGGGAGGGGCGGTCTCTGCCGTGGCGTCTGCCTGCGTGGCGTCTGCCTGCGCGGCCAGCCGCTGGCCGTGAGCCCAGCCCACGGCGTGCAGCACCGACCCGCCCACCACTGCCTGGATGGGCGCCAGCCGGGTGGTCACCGGATCGTACAGCCCGCCGTGCCAGGACGCCTGGTGCGTGGCCATGTACTGCACCATGTCCACGCCCAGGGTCAGCGCGGTGCCCATTTCCCGGTACGTGGGGAAGATGAAGTCGCGGCTGGTGTCCATGGCGAAGGCGCTGCCCACCTGGGCTGCCTCCTGCCCGAGCTCCGGCGCGTAACCGGGAATGATGCCTTGGCGCTGCCAGGCGACGGCGGCCAGGTCGAGCTGCCGCACCGCGGTGAGCAGCCGATAGAGCCGGCGCAGTTCGTCACCGGAAAGTTCCGGAACCTGTGTTGTGACTGGGACCATATGTCGAAACCTAACCGGCGCGGTTCTGCAGTGCAATCCGTTCGCCGCGGGATGTACAGCCTGCCTGATCCTGCTCATCGACAGGACGATGCCCTGTACAAAGTGTGCAGTGTGCAAAGTGCGCACCGGTTGTTTCGGAGCGGTGGCTCCGGGGCCGGCTCGCAGTGCGGGGCCGGGCCTGCTTCGGCGGGATCGGTTCCCCGAGAGTGCAGCTTTGCCGGGATACCTGCTCCCGTGCCTCATCGAGAGTGCAGGTGTGGCGGGCTCGACGCCGCGGAACCCGCCATAGCTGCACCCTCAATGCAGTCAGCCCGATCCAAGCCGCCATAGGTGCACACTCGGCACCGCAGGCGCCCCGATCGGCCGGGCGTCCAGCGTGGTCTTGCACAGTTTTGCGCGAAGACTGGCTTTTATTTATTTACCGCGTATGGTCTGAGCTATCCGTATTTTCTTTATGAGGAGCCTAAATTGTCAGGTAAATCCCCACAGGGTTCAAACGAGAAGAAGCCGGGCAAGTCGATCAAGGACAAGCGGGCTGAAAAACGAGCAAAAAACTCCAGCGATTCAGAGCTGATTCCCAAGAAGCGCAAGGGGCAGTAGCAGGGGCGTTTGCCGGCACTGACCTCGCCCGGGCTGGGCCGTGTGTTCGCCCGCTCAGCACCGCCCAGCACCGCCCAGCACCGGGCAGCACCCTGCGGCCCGCCTCACTTCACCTCGGCGGTTCAGGGCTGCGCGCCACCGGGTGGGGGATCATGCCGGACTCGAGTGGCCCAGGCGGCGTCACGCCGCCTGTGGCGGCTTGGGGACTTTTATGTCGGGAATAGTCGCGACATTTCCGAACATGGTCTTTCTTTTTATGCCCGGGGTGGAAATGTGTCGTTATGTACTCAGGTATAAACAACGCGGCGGGGTTGAATTGCCCGGTAATTTCCCCAAGAAACCCCGCCGCATTCCGTGGAGCAGGCCACCACCCGCCGGGCGGCTACCGGAGTTGGCTGCCCGACTGCGTCGTTTTGCGGTCCAGCAGCCAGGCGGCAGTGCCCAGGGCGCAGGTCAGGGCCAGTGTCGCCACGAGCTGGATGCGGACGGCGGAGTCCAGGAAGCCGAGCAGCACGATGCCGGCCAGCAGGGCCAGGGCAAAGTAGGAGAGCCAGGGGAAGGCCCACATCTTGAAGCTGAGCTCCATGCCCGCCGCCTCAGCCCGGCGGCGCAGGATGATCTGCGAAACGATCGATACACCCCAGACCACCAGGCAGGTTGAACCCACGAGGTTCAGCAGGATCATCAGGACCGTCTCCGGGTAGAGGTAGTTCAGCACCACGGCCAGGAAACCGAACGCCACCGAGGCGCCGACGGCTGCCCGCGGAACGCCGTTGGCGCTCTTGCGGCCCAGGGCCTTGGGGGCGCGGCCCCTCTCGGCCAGGGAGAACACCATCCGGGACGCGCCGTAGAGATTCGCGTTCAGCGCGGACAGCAGGGCCACCACAATGACCACAGCCATGACGACGTCGGCGCCCGGCACCCGGGCCGCGGCAAGGGCAGCGACAAAGGGGCCGGTGCTGAGGGAATCGCTGTCCCACGGCAGGATGGTGACAATCACGAGCACCGAACCGATGAACAGGATCAGGATGCGCCACACCACCGAGTTGATGGCCTTTGCAATGTTGGTGGCCGGGTTCTCGGTGTCGGCGGCGGCGACGGCGACAATCTCGGTGCCGCCGAAGGCGAAGACCACCAGCAGCAGCCCGGCACCCACTCCGCTCCAGCCGTGGGGCATGAAGCCGCCGTTGCCGGTGAGGTTGCTCAGGCCCGGGGCGGGAACACCGGGCAGCCAGCCGGCGATGAAGGCGATGCCGACTCCCAGGAAGGCAACGATGGCGAGCACCTTCAGGAGCGCAAACCAGTACTCGAATTCGCCGAAGCTCGCCGCACCCCCCAGATTGATGGCGGTGAAGAGGCTGATGAAGACCAGTGCCAGCACCCACTGCTGGGAGCCGGGCCACATGGAGGCCACGATGGCCGCCGCAGCAGTGGCCTCCGCCGCGATGACGATCACCAGCTGCAGCCACCACAGCCAGCCGATGGTGGTGCCGACAGGCCTGCCCAGTGCCTTTTCCGCATAGACGGAGAAGGCGCCGCTGCTGGGATCCGCGGCGGCCATCTCGCCCATCATCCGCATGACGAGGATGACCATGGTGCCCGCGATGAGGAAGGACAGCAGGACCGCCGGCCCGGCAGCCTGGATGCCGGCTCCGGAGCCGACAAACAGTCCGGTGCCGATGGCGCTTCCCAGGCTCATGAACACCAGATGGCGGGGGCGCATCTTCCGCACGGTGGGCGGCTCCGCCGGAATCGGGGTGCCTGATCCGGAAGGACCGGTTGCGGACGTTCGGGTGGTCATGAAAGGAGGCGCCTTTGAGGTTGGGGGATTGCCGTGAAGCGGCCTAACCATCTTATGCCTCGGGCACCGGCTACAAGGAATGCACCGTGTGTGTGCCAGAATGCTTACAGTTTGCACAGCTGATCGCGGTGCAGGAGAGGGAAACATGCCTACCGACGCCCTGGACGCCCGCATCATTGCACTGTTCACCGACGAACCCCGGATGTCCGTGCTGGAGGCGTCGCGCACACTGCAGGTGGCGCGTGCCACGGTTCAGGCGCGGCTGGACCGGATGCAGCGGCTGGGGGTCATTGCCGGGTGGGGTCCGCGGGTGGATCCTGCCGCCCTGGGCTACGGAGTGGTGGCCTACTGTTCCCTGACCATCAGCCAGGACACCGGGCACGCCGCCGTCGTGCACGCGCTGGAGCAGATCCCGGAAATCCAGGAAGTCCACACCGTCTCGGGCGAAAGCGATCTGCTGGCGCGCGTGGCGGCCCGCTCCAATTCGGACCTGCAGCGCGTCATCGATTCGATCGTCGCCACCCGGACCATCGTGCGGTCTTCGTCAGTGATCGTGCTGAACACACATTTTGAAGGCCGCACCCTGCCCCTGCTCCGGGCCGCCTCCGAATAAGGGGCCGCCTCCGAATAAGGGGCCGCCTCCGAATAAGGGGCCGCCTCCGCACAACAGGCGGCGTGGACATCCGCTCCCCGGGTCGCGGGTGCTGCACCGGCGCGTCCGCTGTGGTCCTCGCTACACTCGGGGCATGAAATCGAAGTCCATCGTGCCCCCGCCGGCTGCCGCGGCGCTGGAAGCCGGGTCGGCTGCCGCCGCGAAGCTCTCCCGCCTCATCACCTGCCGAACCGTGTCCACACGGGATCCGCAGGACATCGAGATTGCCGAATTCGACAGCTTCATCGGGGCGCTGCCGGAGTTGTTTCCCCAGGTTCACCGGAACCTGACGCTGGAGCGGGTGAACGGGTACGGGCTGCTCTATCACTGGAAGGGGGCAACTCCGGCGGTCCCAGCCCCCGGCTCCGGGAGCGCGGAAGCCGGCGCGGAGGCCAACGGCGGTCCGCTGGTCCTGATGGCGCACTACGACGTCGTCCCCGTGACGAATCCGGGTTCGTGGGATCATCCGCCCTTCTCCGGGGCCATCTCCGACGCCAGGATCTGGGGACGCGGAACACTGGATGACAAAGGAGCCCTGGCTGCGATCCTGCAGGCCGTGGAACTTCTGGTCGAGGAGGGTTTCGTTCCGGCGCGGGACGTCTACCTGTCCTTTGGGAACAATGAGGAAACGGCGGGGACCACCGCCGGAGTTGCTGCAGCTCTGCTGGCCAGCCGGGGTATCCGGCCCTGGCTGGTGTTGGATGAAGGCGGGGCGGTGGCCACGCAGGCTTTTCCGTTTGTGAACCGGCCGGTGGCCGTGGTGGGTGTTACCGAAAAAGGAATCCTGGACGTGGAACTCTCCACCGAGGATTCAGGGGGTCACGCGTCCACGCCGCACAGCCGGGGCGCCACGGCCCGTCTGGCCCGGGCTGTCGTCCGGCTGGACGAGAACCCGTTGCCTGCCTCCCTGCCCAACCCCACGGTGGAAATGTTCGGGCGGCTGGCTTCCGCCGCCCGCTTTCCGGCGCGGCTGGTTTTTCGGAACATGGGACTCTTCCGGCGGCCGCTCACCACGGTGCTGGCCCGCATGGGCGGAGAACCCGGTGCCCTGACACGCACCACTGTGGCCGTGACCCAGCTGCGGGGCAGCAGCGCCGCCAACGTGCTGGCGTCCCGGGCGACGGCCAACGCCAATATCCGGATCGCCGTCGGGGACACGGTGGAGGGGACGGTCAGGCGGTTGAAGCGGATCATCAGGGACCCATCGGTGTCGCTGCGGGTGGTTGAAGGCAATGAACCGTCTCCGGTGTCGGCCACCGACAATGACCAGTTCGCCCTGCTTGCCAGGACCATCACGGCAGTCTTCCCGGACGCCGCGCCCGCTCCGTACGTCATGCTCGCCGGGACCGACTCCAGGCGCTTCACCGGAATCTGCGACGCGGTGTACCGGTTCGCCCCGTTCCGGATGGACCGCCAGGCCCGGGCCAGCATCCACGGAGACAACGAATCGCTGGGAGTGGAAACCTTCGGCGAGGGGATCCTGTTCTACGTCCGCCTGCTGCGCAGCCTCGAGGCCGCCCGGTGAAGCCGGCCGCCGACGTCGGGCGCCGCAGCCTGCGCTCGCTGGGACCGGTGGTGTTCTTCTTGGCCCTTGTCGAAATCACCAGCGGCATCCTGCAGGGGTACTACACGCCGATCCTCACCGACATTGCCCGCCGCCTGGGCATCAGCGACGGCGACGTCAACTGGTTCGAGGCCGCGCAGCTGATGCTCAGCGCGCTCGCCGTGCCGGTCCTGGCCAAGCTGGGCGATATCCACGGGCATAAGCGGATCCTGCTGGTCTCCACCGTGGTAACTGCCGCCGCGTCCTGGGGCGTGGCCTTTGCGCCGGACTTCTGGACGTTCCTGGCGGCCTGGTCGCTGCAGGGGTTTTACGTGGTCTGGCTGCCTTTGGAGATCGCGCTGATTTTCGGCAGGGCTGCCGGGTCCCCGGGCGGCGCGGCCCTGACCCGCAAGGCAGCCGGGTTGCTGGTCGGCGCCCTCCAATTCGGCGTTATTGTCGGAGCGCTGGCTGCCGGTGCCCTGGTGGAAGTCTTCGCCGGCAGGCTGGAGCTCACCCTGATGATTCCCGCAGCGGCCGTGACGCTGTGCATCGCCGCCATCCACTTCGGTGTTCCGGAAACCACCGACCGCGCCGGCGGGATCCTGGACGGCCGGGGCTTCCTGCTGCTCGCGTTCGGACTGCTGCTGATCACGTCCGGACTGAGCTTCCTGCGGATCAACGGTCCGGGCACCTGGTGGGTCTGGCTGGTCCTGCTGTCCGGGGTGGCAGCGCTCGTGCCGTTCGTCCGCTACGAACTGGGCCTGGCCGATCCGCTGGTGGACTTCCGAATGCTGCGGGAGAAATCCATGTGGCCTGTCCAGCTCACCGCCGGCCTGTTCGGGATTTCGGTCCTCGGCGCGCAGGCGCCCATGTCCACTTTCGCCCGCACTGACCGCGGGGTGCACGGCTACGGCCTGGGGCTGGACGCGGGGGACGTGTCGATCATCATCGGGTCCTATGTGCTGTCGGTGCTCCTCGGAGCCCTGATTTTTCCGGTGGTTGCGCGGCGCACGACGCCGAGGCTGACCCTCTGCGGTGCCGCGGCGCTGGTGGGCATCGGCTACCTGCTGTTCCTGCCCTTCCACGACACCCTGGCCCAGACGCTGACCAACATGATCGTTGCCGGGCTGGGCTCGGGTGCGCTGGTCGCCGCGCTGCCCTCCGCCGCGGCCGCTGCCGCCCCGCGAAACCGCACCGGCATGGCCACCGGCCTCACGAACACAACGAAGACCATCGGCGGGTCGTTTGCCTCAGCGGTGTTCGGAATAGCGCTGCTGAGCGCGGCGACTGACGCCGTGGCCGGAGGCACGGGCCTGCAGACCGCGGCGCCCCTGTCGGGCTATCTCACGGTGTGGGCCGTGTGCTCGGGAACGGGCTTCCTTGCCGCCGGCTTGCTGCTGCTGGTGCCCCGGCTGGCGTTTTCGGACGTGCCGCTGACGGCTGCCGACACCGGCACCCCCGGACCGTAGGGGCGGTTACTCCAACCCGGGGAACGTAACGCCGGTGAGCTTGGTGCTGACCTCCCATAGCCGGCGGGCGGCGTCCGGGTCCCGGGCCTGGGGCGCCGGAGTTACCGGGGCGGGCTTGCCGTGCAATGTGCCGCGCAGCTGTCCGGGACCGTCCGGCCCGTAAAAGTCCCCGCCCCGCACCTCGGGAGCCGTAGCGGCATACAGCGTGGGGAGCGCCCCGAGTGCCCCGTTCTGGCCCAGCAGGCGGAAGAAGGCACCCAGGACGTCCAGGCTGGCGGGGTAGTTCATACCGGAGGTGAGGTTGGTGCTGGCGAAGCCGGGATGGGCCGCTGCGGCGATGAGGTTCTCGCCGCGGGCCTCGAGACGGCGGGAAAGCTCGAAGGTGAACAGCAGGTTGGCCAGTTTGCTCTGGTTGTACCGCGCCCAGGGCCGGTAGCTGCGTGCGGCGTCCAGATCGTCGAAATACATCCTTCCGCCGCGGTGGGCGAGGCTGGAGACGGTGACCACGCGCGGAGCGCGGGCGGCGCGCAGCATCGGCAGCAGCAGCCCGGTCAGTGCGAAGTGGCCCAGATGGTTCACCCCGAACTGGAGCTCGAACCCGTCGGCCGTGGCGCGGTGCGGGGTGGCCATGACCCCTGCGTTGTTGATGAGCAGGTCCACCGGGGCCTCCTGCGCGGCGGCGAAGGCCCGCACGGAGGCCAGGGAGCCCAGATCCAGCGGGCGCACCCGCACCCGGTCGCTTCCGGTCTCGGCGCGGATCCGCTGCAGCGCCGCTTCGCCCCGCGCTGCGTTCCGGCAGGCCAGCTCCACGCAGGCGCCCTTCGCGGCGAGGACGAGGGCGGTCTGCAGTCCCAAGCCGCTGTTGGCGCCCGTAATGACTGCGGTTTTTCCGCTCTGGTCGGGGATGCTGTCGGCGCTGAAGGTTTCCACTGCTGGCTCCCGCCGTGGTTCGGATCAGGCGGTGCTAGTCGTCGCTGGCGGCCAGGCTGGCCAGCACCTTGTCCGTGAGGAGCTTGAGCTGGTTGAGTTCCTCGCTGCTGAGCGCCGGCGAGAGCAGCTCATGGATTCCCTGCACATGGACCCGGCCCAGGCGGCGCTGCATGTCCCGGCCCTCGTCGGTCAGTGCCAGCTCAACGCCGCGCTGGTCGTTCTGCGCCGGACGGCGCTGCACCAGCCCCTTGGCCTCCATCCGTTCCACCATGCGGCTGAGGCTCGGCTGGCTGATCAGCAGGTGCTCATTGAGCTCGTTCAGGCGGATCCAGCCGGTGGGGCAGCGGGTGAGGTTGAACAGGACGTCGTACTCGCGCATCGTCAGGTTCTTGAACGCCGGATCCTTCTGGAGCCGCCTCATCACCCCCACCTGGGTCCGGAAAAGGGACTCCCAGGCCTCTGCTGCCTGTCGAACGGGGACGCTGCTGGTATCCGGGGACATGCCTCTACCCTACTGAAAAGAAGGAGCCGCTGATGCACGTGACGCTGCGGCTACCCGTGCGGCATGCGTAGGACCGTCCGGAACATCGGCCGGGCGGCGGGAGTCGAATTCTCGGCGCAGCTCCGGCAGCACGTATTCGCCGAAGAGGTCCAGCTGCTCCAGCACGGTCTTCAGGGGCAGGCCGGCATGGTCGATCAGGAAGAGCTGGCGCTGGTAGTTTCCGAAGTATTCCTGGAAGGACAGGGTTTTTTCGATCACTTCCTGCGGGCTGCCCACTGTCAGCGGGGTCTGCGCGGTGAAGTCCTCCATGGTGGGGCCGTGGCCGTACACCGGGGCGTTGTCGAAGTACGGACGGAACTCGTTCACGGCGTCCTGGGAGTTCTTCCGCATGAAGAACTGGCCGCCCAGGCCCACGATCGCCTGATCGGCGCGGCCGTGGCCGTAGTGCTCGTAGCGTTCGCGGTACAGGCCGATGAGCTGCATGTAGTGCTCCTTCGGCCAGAAGATGTTGTTGGCGAAGAAGCCGTCGCCGAAGTAGGCGGCAATCTCCGCCACCTGCGGCGTGCGGATGGAGCCGTGCCAGACGAAGGGGGCGACGCCGTCGAGCGGACGGGGCGTGGCGGTGAAGTTGTGCAGCGGGGTGCGGAACTTCCCCTCCCAGTTCACGGTGTCCTTGTCCCAGAGCTGGCGGAGCAGGCTGTAGTTCTCCACTGTCAGCTCCACGGAGTCCTGCATGTTCTTGCCGAACCAGGGGTAGACGGGGGCGGTGTTGCCCCGGCCCAGGACCAGGTCCACCCGGCCGTCGGAGAGGTGCTGGAGCATGGCAAAGTCCTCGGCGATCTTCACCGGGTCATTGGTGGTGATCAGCGTGGTGGCGGTGGAGAGGATGATCCGCTCGGTCTGCGCCGCAATGTAGCCCAGCAGCGTGGTGGGGGAACTGGCATAAAACGGCGGGTTGTGGTGCTCGCCGGTGGCATAGACGTCCATCCCGATTTCTTCGACCTTCTTCGCGATGGCCACGGCGGACTTGATCCGTTCGCCTTCCGTGGGGATCCGCCCGGTGACGGGGTCGCGGGTGATGTCGCTGACGCTGAATACGCCGATCTGCATGGTGTCCTCCGATGGTGTTCCGGCGGCTGCCGAACCGAACTGCTCCAAGTATATGCATTTGCATCTACATGGTGCCACAACGACGGTTCGGCACGAATCATTCCGTGGGGCCGGCACCTGCCGGGGCGAACCCGCCGGATGCATCGGCGGATCCGGCCCGCCGCTTTTCCCGCGACCCCTCCACCAGCCGGTACAGCACCGGCACCAGGATCAGGGTCAGCACGGTCGAGGACACCAGTCCGCCGATCACCACGATGGCCAGCGGCCGGGAAATGAAGCCGCCCTCTCCGGTGACGCCCAGCGCCATCGGGGTCAGCGCAAACACCGTCGCCAGCGCGGTCATCAGGATCGGGCGCAGCCGCTGCCGGGCACCCTTCATGATGGCATCCGGGACGTTCATTCCCGGCCGCCCGTCGTGCGGCCGGCGGTACTGGTTGATCAGGTCCACCAGCACGATGGCGTTGGTCACCACAATGCCGACGAGCATCAGCATGCCCACCAGGGAGGGAAGACCCAGCGGCACCCCGGTGACCAGCAGCAGCAGGATCGCCCCGGTGGCGGCAAACGGCACGGAGACGAGCAGGATCAGCGGCTGGACCAGGGATTTGAACGTCGCCACCATGATCACGTACACAATGGCGATGGCCGCCAGCAGCGCCAGTCCGAGCTGGGTGAAGGACTCGTTCTGCTGGGTGGCGGCACCGGAGAGGGTGGCGGTGACGCTGGCCGGCAGCTCCAGCCCGTCGAGCTGGGCCTGCACCTCGGTGATCGCCGCCCCCAGGTTGTCGCCCGCCGGGGCCACGGAGACGACGGCGGTGCGCTCGCCGCCGGAGGAGGAAATCGACGTCGGGACATCCACTTCCTCGACCGTCGCCAGCGAGCTCAGCGGCACCGTGCCGGAGCCGGCGGGCACCGGCACGGCACTGAGCTGCTCAATGCTGGTGACGGTGGTTCCCTCGCCGATCAGGACCGGGAAGTCGTCGGTGCCGATCCGGATGGTTCCGCCCGGCAGCGGACTCAGGGTCGAGGCCATCAGGCCGGCGATCTGCTGCTCATTCAGCCCGGCCGCCACCGCCTTGGCGCGGTCGATCGAAATCTGGACCACGGGGGAGGAGGAGGACAGGTTGCTGGTGACTTCGGCGGCTGCGGGCAGCTCGGACATCGCCTCTGTGACCTGCTCGGCGGCCGGCTGCAGCTCGGCGGGATCACCGGCGGAGAGGCTGATGTCCACGGTGTTCGAGGTGCCGAAACCGCCGCCGGTGGTTCCCAGGGTGAGGTTCCCGGCGTCGTCGTCCAGGCCGTCCAGCTCGGCGCTGACGGTCTCCCGCAGCGCCACCTGGTCCACCCCGGGCTCGGTGATGACGGTGTACGAAGCCACCGCGGATCCGCCGGCGGTAAAGGCGGCAAACCCCGAACTCGAGGTGCCCATGGTGACCTGGACATCCTTGACGCCCTCGGTGCCGCGCAGCGTCTCCTCCACCTCTTCGGCAGCCGCCGAGGTGGTTTCCAGTGCGGTGCCCGGCGGCATTTCCTGCCGCACGCTGAACGTGTTCTGCCCGGTGTCTCCGAGCAGGTTGGTCTGCAGCAGCGGGGTCATCGCCGCGGTTCCGACCAGGACGACGAGGCCGGCGGCCAGGGTGTAGACGGGATGCCGCTGCGTGGTGCGCAGGATCGGCAGATAGCCGCGCTGCAGGGGCGTCCGGGACTCCCGGGCTTCGGCGTCGGCGCGGTACGCGGCGGGATCGGCGACCGGGGGAGATGACTTCAGGAACCAGTACGCCAGCACCGGCACAATCGTCAGGGACACCAGCAGCGATGCCAGCAGCGCCAGGGAGGTGGTGATGGCGAACGGCCGGAAAAGTTCACCGGCCAGGTCGCCGACAAACGCAATCGGCGCAAAAACGGCCACTGTGGTCAGGGTCGAGGCGGTGATGGCGCCGGCCACTTCGCGGACGGCGGTCAGGATGGCGGTCCGCTTGTCGGTGCCGTAGCCCAGGTGCCGCTTGATGTTTTCAATGACCACAATGGAGTCGTCCACCACGCGGCCGATCGCAATGGTCAGCGCGCCCAGGGTCAAAATGTTCAGGGAATACCCGAACGCCAGCAGGCCGATGAACGTCACCAGCAGGGACAGCGGAATGGACACGGCGGTGACCAGGGTGGAACGCACCGAGAGCAGGAAGACCAGGATCACCAGGACGGCGAAGCCCAGGCCCAGGATGCCCTCGGTGGTCAGGTTGGAGATGGATTCTTCAATGAAGGGCGCCTGATCGAAGACCACGGTGAATTTCGCGCCGTTGCCGAGCTCGGCTTCCAGTGCCGGCAGCAGGTCCAGAACCTCGTGCGAAATGCCCACGGTGTCGCCGGCGGGGGTCTTGGTGATGGACACCGCCAGCGTCGGCTCCCCGTTGGTGCGGGTGATGGAGGTGTTCTCATCTTCGGCGATGTCCACGGTCGCGACGTCGCCGATGGTCACCGGATCGGCGCCCGCTCCGGAGTCCTGCGTGGATTCGACCGGAAGGGCGGCGATTTTCTCCAGGCTGTCCAGCGGGCTGCCCACCTGGATGGGCAGGGTCCGGCTGTCCTCGGAAACGGTGCCGGCAGGCACCAGGGCGCCGCTGTTTTCCAGTGCCTCCGAGATGGCCGACGGCCCAACCCCCAGGGCGGCGAGGGCCGCGGAGTCGGGAAGAATGGCGATGCTCCGGGTGGAGCCGCCGGTGACTTCGGCGGTCCGCACCCCTTCGATCTTCTGCAGCCGCGGAACCGTCAGCCGCTGCAGTTCGCTGTTGAGCTCGGCCAGCGGCTGATCCGAGGACACTGCCATGTACACGATCGGGAAGTCGCTGATGCTGCCGGCCAGGGACTGCGGATTCACGTCGTCGGGCAGCAGCTGCCGGGCGTTCGAGATTGCCCGGTCCACCTGGCCGCGGGCGCGGTCCAGGTCGGTGCCGTAGGCAAAGGTCAGGTTGATGGTGGAAATCGAGGAACGCGAGGTGGCCGAGGAGGATTCCAGGCCTTCGACGGCGGTGAGCGCGCCTTCGAGGGGTTCACTGATCTGCTTGTCCACCACCTCCGGGGACGCGCCGGGCAGGGCCGTGATCACGCTGATCTGCGGGAACTCCAGCGAGGGGATGAGCTCCTGCTTCAGCGACCCCATGGAGATCACGCCGAAGACCACCGTGAAAACGGTGATCAGGGCAATGAGCGCCCGGTTGGAGAGGGAAAGCTTGGCCAAGCGGTCCATGAGCCTGCCTTAGGAAGGGCGGAACTGACGTAGATCGGCAAAACGTTCCGGACGGGGAAACCGTACCGGTGCAGATAGTTCGAAGGACCGGGCCGACCGGATGGGTCGGCCCGGTCCAACGGGTAAAAATGATGCGGCGGTGCGGTTAGTTCAGGCCGAGGACGCGGTTGGTGTCCTGGGTGATTTCGTCCAGCAGGGACTCATTTTCGTTGAGCTTGACGCCGTAGCCCGGGATCATGTCCTTGATCTTGGCCTCCCAGCCGCCGAATTCGGCGGGGAAGCAGCGCTTGAGCAGGTTCACCATGATCGGCGGAGCGGTGGAGGCGCCCGGGGAGGCGCCCAGCAGGGCACCCACGGAGCCGTCGGCGGCGGTGATGAGTTCGGTGCCGAACTGCAGCACGCCGCCCTTCTTCGGATCCTTCTTGATGACCTGCACGCGCTGGCCGGCGGTGATCAGGTCCCAGCCCTCGGTGACAGCTCCGGGAACGAATTCCTGCAGTGCCTTGGTCTTGCCCTCGCGGGTTTTCAGCACTTCGGTGATCAGGTACTTCACCAGGGACATGTTGTCCTTGCCGACGGCCAGCATCGGCAGCAGGTTGTCCGGGCGGACCGATCCGGGCAGGTCCAGGTAGGAACCGCTCTTGAGGAACTTGGGGGAGAAGCCGCCGTACGGGCCGAACAGCAGCGAACGCTGGCCGTTGACGAAGCGGGTGTCCAGATGCGGCACCGACATGGGCGGGGCGCCCACCGAGGCCTGGCCGTACACCTTGGCGTTGTGCCGGGAGATGATCGAGTCGTCGGTGGAGCGCAGGAACTGGCCGGAGACGGGGAAGCCGCCGAAGCCCTTGCCCTCGGGAATGCCCGAGGCCTGGAGCAGATGCAGGGCACCGCCGCCGCCGCCGATGAAGACAAAGCGGGCCGAAACCGTCCGGGACTGCCCGGTGGCGCGGTTCTTGACCTTGACGTCCCAGCCGCCGTTGGAGGACCGGGAGACGTTGTTGACCTCGTGGCCGTAGTTCATCTCCACGCCGTTGTTGCCCAGGTAGCCGGTGAGCTCTCGGGTCAGGGCGCCGAAATCGACGTCGGTGCCGCCCGCGACGCGGGAGGCGGCAACACGCTGGGAGGGGTTCCGGCCCTCCATGATCAGCGGAGCCCATTCGGCCAGCTTGGCCGGATCCTCCGAGAACTCCATGGTCTTGAACAGCGGCTGCGCGCTCAGCGACTCGTAGCGGCGGCGCAGGTATTCGGAGTGCGCGTCACCCCAGACGAAGCTCATGTGCGGCAGCGGGTTGATGAAGCTGTTCGAGATGTGGCCGGAGGAGACCATGTGGGACCAGAACTGGCGCGAAACCTGGAACTGTTCGTTGATGCCCACGGCCTTCGCCGGGTCAACGGAACCGTCGGCCGCTGCGGGGCTGTAGTTCAGCTCGCAGAGCGCGGCATGGCCGGTGCCGGCATTGTTCCAGGGGTCCGAGCTTTCCAGCCCGGCACGGTCGAGGCGCTCAAATAGGGAAATGTCCCAATCAGGCTGGAGCTGCTTCAGGAACGCCCCGAGGGTCGCGCTCATGATGCCGCCGCCGATCAGCAGAACATCGGTTTTGGTTGCGGACTTGTCCGCCGGGCTATTAGCAGTCAACTTCATATCTCCAGTCGCGAGGGCGCTAGCCCTAGAAGCGTATCGCTACCGGTCCCCTTACTAAAATCACCTGAGCTTGCCGGAGCGCGGGGTGCAGGTACTTACGGTTCGCGGAGCTCGATCCGGTTGAAGACTTCGTTGAGCAGGGGAGAGGTCGGATAGACGGCGACTCTGGGGGAGAACGCCAGCGCGGAGATCGGAAAGGCCAGCGGAATGGCCGGCACCCGGGTGGCGATCCGGTCGCTGATGGCCGTGTACGCCTCGGTCTGTTCCGGTCCGGATTCCAGGGTGCGTGCCCGGTCAATCTTGCTCAGCAGCTGCGCGTCGTCGTAGGCGAATTCCTCGGTGTAGCTGCCGAACAGGCTGCCCACGAAGTTGTCCGGATCGTCGTAGGTGCCGCTGATGCCCAGCAGGTGCAGGGCGCGGTCACCGCTGCGCTGCACGCTCTGCAGATAATCGTCGGACCATTCCACCGGAACCGGCTTAATATTCAGGCCAACGGCAGTTAGCTGGCGGCTGAGCTCGGCGTACACCCGCTCCGGTGTCGGCAGATACGCGCGGGTGACGTGGCGGGGATAGTGGAAGGGCAGTTCGGCGCCCTTGTAGCCGGCCTCCTTGAGCAGCTCGGCGGCCCGTTCTGGGTCGTATCCGTAGCTGGTCACGGATCCGGAGGAGACACCGAGCTTTTCGGGAACGAACTGGTTGGCCTGCTTGGTTCCGTTCAGGAACAGTCCCTCCAGGAGCGCGCCCTTGTCGATGGCGTGGGCAATGGCCTGGCGCATCTTGACGTTGTCCAGGCCCGGGAAGGCCTGGTTGATGCCCAGATACAGGACCGAGTACGGGTCGCGCTGCAGGATCTGCAGGCCGTTGCGGGCCAGGTCGTCCACATCGGCCACGGTGACGAGGTCGTAGCCGTCCACTTGCCCGCTTTTCAGGGCGCGGAGCCGGCTTTCGGGACTGGTCATCGTCTTGAAGACGATGCCCGCGATCTGCCCGCGTTCGCCCCAGTAGTCGGGGTAGGTTGCCAGGCGCACTTCGTCGCCTTCCCAGGATTCCAGGAAGAACGGTCCGGTGCCCACCGGGTGCAGGGCATATTCCGAGAGCCTCTGGCCGTCCTTTTCGGAGCTGAGGGCATCGGCGTTGAACTGCCGGAGGGCCTTGGGCGAGGACATGGCAAACTCGGGCGAGGCCAGTGCCGGAATGAATCCGGTCAGGCGCGTGGCCAGGTCGATCCGAACCGTGTGTTCGTCCACAGCGGTGCAGGATTTGTACACCGCCAGTTCCGGACGGTCCGAATAGGAGTTGAAGACTGACTGGTAGGCAAGATTGCCGACTCCGCGGGCGGAGGCGGGCAGGTGGTACCAGCGCTCAAAATTCGCGCAGACGGCGTCGGCGTTGAACGGCTCCCCGTCGTGGAAGGTGACGCCCTTGCGCAGCGCGAAGGTGTAGCTGCGGCCGTCCTCCGACTCGGTCCAGCTCTCGGCCAGCAGCGGGGTGGGCGCGGAGGTCAGGGCATCGACGCCCACGAGGCCCTCGAAGATCTGGCGCGTGACCCGGTGGCTCTCGGTGTCGGTGACCAGGGCCGGATCCAGCCCCGACGGGCGTGCGGCGGTGGCGAAGGTGAAGGTGGCGCTGGGTCCGCCCTGGGAGCCGGAGGCGGAAGCCGAAGCGGTGGCGTTGCTGTCGGGCGGGGTGGCGGTGCATCCGGCGAGGGCGAGTGCCCCGAGGAGGGCACCGGCCCGAAGGAAGGAGCGGCGGCCGATGCCGGGATCTGTCACAGCTGTTGTTCTCCTCCGGGACGCTCCATCCCTGGTGTGGTCTGACGGTTCTCGCACGGTGGTGCCTAACGGTGTTTCCATCGCTGTTTTCGGCACCCGTGCCCGAGTGCATGGCTGGCCATGTCTGGACAATATGCGTGGATTGACAGTCTAAATGAAAAAAAACCGGCAAGGGCCGGTGAGACACGGCTCACACCACTGCTCCAAGTAAGGCAGGATAGGGAAATGACTGAAATCAGCCCTGACGTTCCCCTGCTTGAGGTGACCGATCTCGCGGTTAACTTCCGGACCACCGACGGCGAGGTGCAGGCGGTGAAGAGCGCCTCCTTCGCCCTTCCCCGGGGAAAGACGCTGGCCATTGTGGGCGAGTCGGGATCCGGAAAGTCCACCACCGCCATGGCCGTGATTGGCCTGCTGCCGGGCAACGGCAAGGTCGCCTCCGGCAGCATCCGCTTTGACGGAACCGAGCTGGTGGGGATGCCCGAGACCAAGATGCGGGCCATCCGGGGGCGCTCCATCGGGCTGGTGCCGCAGGATCCGATGTCCAACCTGAACCCGGTCACGAAGATCGGCACCCAGGTGGCGGAGACCCTGCTGGTGCACGGGATGGCCACGTCCAAGGACCTGGACCGCAAGGTCATCGAGGTCCTTACCGCAGCGGGCCTGCCCGACGCCGCGGAGCGGGCCAAACAGTATCCCCATGAGTTCTCCGGCGGCATGCGCCAGCGCGCACTGATCGCCATTGGCCTGGCCTGCCGGCCGCGGCTGCTGATCGCTGATGAACCGACGTCGGCCCTGGACGTGACGGTGCAGCGGACGATCCTGGACCAGATCGGCAAGATGACCGAGGAACTGGGCACCTCGGTGCTGCTGATTACGCATGACCTGGGGCTGGCCGCCGAACGCGCTTCCGAGCTGGTGGTGATGCACCGCGGGCTGGTGGTGGAAACCGGCCCCGCCCGCCAGCTGCTGGAGGATCCGCAGCATCCCTACACGCAGGCCCTGGTTTCAGCGGCGCCCAGCGTGGCAGCCGTGCGGCTGAGCCCCGGTGCCTTTACCGTGCCGGCGGCCCAGCGGCTGAAACTCGCCGAGCAGGCCTTCGCGGAGCGCGACGGCGAAGCGGGGCTGGCCGACGACGTCGCCGTCGCCGGGGCGGCGGGGCACGACGCCGGGGACGCCGGTGCCGGCAGCACGGCCGCACCGGACAACATCGTGGAAATCCGCGACCTGACCAAGGTGTTCAAGATCCGCGGGCGGTCCGAGGACTTCTATGCCGCGCGTAACGTGACCCTGGACATTCCCCGCGGCCGGACCGTGGCGATCGTGGGGGAGTCCGGCTCCGGCAAGACCACCACCGCCAGAATGCTGCTGAAGCTGATTGAACCCACCAGCGGAACGATTACCTTCGACGGGATCGATGTCGGAGGTTTGGAAAAGGGCAAGCTGCGTGAATTCCGGCAGCGTGTCCAGCCGATTTTCCAGGATCCGTACTCCTCCCTGGATCCCATGTTCACGATCGAGCGGATCCTGGACGAGCCGCTGAAGACGTACAAGCGCGGGTCCAAGATCGAGCGGGCCGCGCGGGTGCGTGAGCTGATGGAGCAGGTGGCGCTGCCGCAGTCGATGCTGCGCCGCTATCCCGCGGAGCTGTCCGGCGGGCAGCGGCAGCGCGTGGCGATTGCCCGGGCGCTGGCGCTGAAGCCCGAGCTGATCGTCTGCGACGAGCCGGTGTCGGCCCTGGACGTACTGGTTCAGGCCCAGATCCTGAAACTGCTGGGTGACCTGCAGGCCGAACTCGGACTGAGCTACCTCTTCATCTCCCACGACCTGGCCGTGGTCCGGCTGATCTCGGATTACGTCTGCGTCATGAAGGACGGGGAGCTGGTGGAAGCGGCGTCGTCGGAGGAAGTCTTTTCGAACCCCCGGCACCCCTACACGCGGAAACTGCTGGCTTCGATCCCGGGCAACGAACTGGACATCTCCGAGGACGAGCTGGCCTCCTGATCCCGGCCTCCTGATCGGGAAGGTTCCGGGCCGGAGAACCGGCCCGGGACCAAAGGCTTTAACCGGGACCAAAGTCCTCAAAGACAGGCAGAGGTGCCGCCCCGCGGGGCGGCACCTCTGCCTGTCTTATGCGTCGTGTTTTTTGCGTCGCGCAGGTGCCGGAAGCTGCCTACTTTTTGCGGGTCTTGGGATCCAATGCCTCGCGCAGCGACTCGCCCAAAAGGGTGAAGCCCAGTGCCGTCACGGCGATGCAGATGCCCGGCAGGAACGCCAGCTGCGGCGCCACGGCCAGCTCGTTCTGCGCGTAGGTGAGCATGCGTCCCCACTCCGCGGTCTGCGGCTTGCCGCCGCCCAGCCCCAGGAAGGACAGGGCTGCTGCGTCAATCACGGCGGTGGCCAGGGTCAGGGTTCCCTGCACGATCACCGGGCCCATGCTGTTGGGCAGCAGGTGGCTCATGGTGATGGTGCGCCGGCTCAGGCCCAGCGACTGTGCCGAGAGAATGTAGTCGGCGCTGCGCTGGGAGATCATTGACGAGCGCAGCAGGCGGGCGAAGATGGGCACCTGCGACACCCCGATGGCGATCATGATCGCGTAGGTGTTCTGCCCCAGGATCGCGGCAATGCTGACGGCCAGCAGCAGGTTCGGAACGGAGAGCAGGATGTCAACGAACCGCATGATGACGTTGTCCACCCAGCCGCCCAGCCCGCCGGCAATGACACCGAGCAGCATCCCGCCGGCCAGGCCGAGGGCGGTGGAGACGATGCCGATGATCAGCGAGGCGCGCGCGCCCCAGATCAGCTTGGACAGGACATCGCCGCCAAAACGGTCCAGCCCCAGCGGATAGCCGGCTATGTCGCCCGGTCCGGGAATGCTGGTGGGCGTGATGTCGGTTCGTCCGGGCAGATCGTCGCCGCCGAACGGTGCCAGCAGCGGAGCCAGCAGGGCAACCAGGATGAAGACGCCGACGATCACCGCTCCAGCGATGGCCGCCGGATTGTGCCGCAGCCGGGCAAAGGCCGACTGCCACATCCCGCTGCCCCTGACGTCGGCTGTTGCTGCGGGCTCGTCGGGCCGGATGGCGCCGCCGGGCGCCGGTGGGAGAACCGTACTCATTGCACCCTCACCCTCGGGTCGATAAAGCCATAGGAAATGTCAACCAGCAGATTGATCAGTGAATAGGCTATGGCGATGAAAATAATGAATCCCTGCAGGACCGGATAGTCCAGATTGAAGATGGCGTCGCGCAGGAACCGCCCGACGCCGCTGAAGGCAAAGACGGTCTCGGTCAGGACGGCACCCGAAATCAGGAGTCCGGTCTGCAGGCCGATGGTTGTGGTCACGGGGAGCATGGCGTTGCGGAGCACGAAGCGGCCGCGGATGGTTTTTTCCATCAGGCCCTTGGCCCGGGCGGTGCGGACGTAGTCAGCACCCTGGACTTCCAGGACCGAGGCCCGCGTGATGCGGACAATAATGGCCAGCGGAATGGTGCCGAGCGCGATTCCCGGAAGGACCAGGTGCATGACAGCGTCCCAGGACGCGTCCCACTCCCGCGTCAGCAGGCCGTCCAGCACATAGAAGTCAGTGACATGGGTGGCGTCAATGCGGGGGTCCTGCCGGCCGTCCGGGGGAAACACCGGCAGCTGGATGGCCAGCAGCCATTTGAGGATGAAGGCCAGGAAGAACACGGGAATGGTGATGCCGACCAGGGAGAGCACCACCGAGGAATGGTCCCAGAAGCGGCCGTAGTGAGTGGCCGCGAGGTAGCCCAGCGGAATGCCGATGCCGATGGCGAAGATCAGCGCCACCACTGCGAGTTCCAGGGTGGCGGGGAAGCGGGTCGCGAACTCTTCGAGGACGGGGCGTCCGGTGACGATGGAAGTGCCGAAATCGCCCTGCAGGAGCTTGCCCACATAGGTGAAGTACTGCTCCAGCATCGGCCGGTCAAAGCCGTAGGCGGCGTTGATCGCGGCCACCGCCTCGGGCGTGGCCTTGTCTCCGAGGAGTGCGGTGGCCGGACCGCCGGGAAGGTTGCGGACCCAGACGAACAAAAGGATGGACAGCCCAATAAGGGTGGGAATCAGCATGAGAAGGCGTTTGCCGATGACTTGCAGCACAGATGTCCTTTCTCAGCGGATGAAAACCGGCTGGAGGAGGAGGGTGGGGGACAGAAAGCGGGCCGGGGAGTCCCGAAGGAACCCCGGCCCGCGTGCTGCTACTTGGTGAGTTTGATCTGGTTGAACACTTCGTCGCTGACCGGGCTGGCCGGGTAGGACTCCACGCGCTCGTTGAATGCCAGCGAAGGGGCCGGGTGGGCCAGCGGCACGGCAGGAACGAGCTGGGCGATGTCCTCGTTGATCTGCTCGTACAGCGGGGTCTGCTCTTCCAGGCTGCTTATTTGGCGGGCCTCCTCGAGGGATGCGAAGAGCTCCGGGTTGTTGAAGCCGAATTCGGGCTTCTCTCCGCCGAAGAACACGCCGACAAAGTTGTCGGTGTCGTTGTAGTCGCCGGTCCAGCCCAGCAGGTGGATGCCGTGGTCTTCGCCCACCTGGACGCGGTCCAGGTAATCCGGGGACCACTTGTTCGGCTGCGGGGTGACCTTGATGCCAACCTCTTCAAGCTGGGCGGTGATGTTGGTGTAGACCTGCTCCGGGGTGGGCATGTACGGGCGCGAGACACCGGTGGGGTAGTTGAAGTCCACGGTGAAGCCGTCAGGGTAGCCGGCCTCGGCCAGCAGATCCTTGGCCTTTTCCGGATCGTACTCGTATTCGGTGACGTCCTCGTTGTAGCCGTTGACGACGTCGGGAATGAACTGGTTGGCCACCTTGGTGCCCTCGGGCAGGGTCTGGTCCACCAGCGCCTGCTTGTCAATGGCGTGGGCAATGGCCTGGCGGACCAGCGGATTCGCCAGCTCCTCCACCTTCTGGTTCATGCCCAGGTACAGGATGGTGAACGGTTCGCGGGTAATCACGTTGTAGCCGGCGTCGGCCAGCTTCTGAGTGTCCGCCGGGGCCACCAGGTCGTAGCCGTCGATGGTGCCGGCCTCCAGGGACTGGCGGCGGGAGTTGGGGTCATCGATGACGCGGAAGATGATGTCGGTGACCTGGCCCTGCTCGCCCCAGTAGTCCTCGTTTGCGGCGAGGGTGATTTGGTTGCCCACGTCCCAGGCGTCGAACTTGAAGGGACCGGTTCCGGTGGGGTGGTCCTTGGCATACTCGCTCAGCGTCGGTGCCTCGGCAGTGCCGGAGGCGGCGTTGGCGTCATACTCCTCCATCGCCGTCGGGCTCTGCATCGAGAAGGCCGGGAGCGAAAGGGCGGCAATGAAGCCGGCGAACGGCTTGGCCAGGGTCACCACGGCCTCGGCGTCACCGGTCGCTTCGCAGGACTTGTAGGTTGCGGTCTCCGGGGTATCGGCGAAGCCCTTGAAGAGCTTGCTGTAGTAATACGCCAGGCTCTCCTCCTGCTGGATGCCGGTGAAGTTGTACCAGCGGTCAAAGTTGGCGCAGACGGCTTCCGCGTTGAAGGCGGTGCCGTCGTGGAACGTGACACCTTCCTCAAGAGCGAAGGTGTAGGTGAGCGCATCCTCGGACGTTTCCCAGGACTTGGCCAGCAGCGGCTCCGGATCGGCGGTTCCCGGCTTCACGCCGACCAGGCCCTCGAAGATCTGGCGGCTGACACGGAAGGACTCACCGTCGGAGGCAAACGCGGGATCCAGCGTCTTGGGGTCGGAGGAAGCCGCGAAGACAAAGGTTCCGTCCACTTCGGAGGAGGTACCGGCGTCGTCGGACCCTTCCTCGCGCTCGCTCTGGGCGCAGCCGGACAGAATCAAGGCGCTCAGGGCAACGCCTGCGGTGATGGCGGCGGCCCGCCGCCTGGGGCGGGAGCCATTCGTAGTTCGGCCGGCAAGTGACATGGTTCTACTCCTCTGGGCGAGTGTTACCCGCGCGGATGCCGTGCGGTGCATCGTGCAGGGTGTGCTGTGGTGTCCGTGGCAGGTGGAGCGGTTTTTTGAGCGGTTCTTTTTGGGGCAAGTGTGTTGCACGCCACAAACATATGGGACAGAGCCTAATGGGTGCCGGGGCGCCAGTTCGCATTTCAAGTCCCGGCGCGGTCACAATTTGGTCACGACAAAGGCGGGCGCCTTGGTGGGGCGCCCGCCTTTGTCGGTGGTGGATCTGTGCTGTGCCGGGTTTGGTGCCGCCCGGACTACATCGGAGGCATCAGGACGGTGTCCAGCAGGTAGACCGTAGCGTTCTCGGTCTGGACGCCGCCGCAGACGACGGCGGACTCGTTCACCATCAGGCTGTCGCCGGACCCGGTGACGTCGACTTCAGCACCATTCACCGTGGCGTACATGCCGGAGAGTTCCTCAGGGGCCATCTGGCCCGGAACCACGTGATAGGTGAGGATGCTGGAGAGCAGATCCGGATCCGTCTTCAGCGTCTCGAGGGTGGCCGGATCCAGTTTGGCGAAGGCCTCATCGGTGGGTGCGAACACCGTGAACTCCGAACCGTTCAGGGTATCGACCAGGTTGACCTCCGGGTTCAGCTGGCCCGAGACGGCTGCGGTCAGCGTGGTCAGCATGGGGTTGTTCGACGCGGCAGTGGCTACCGGGTCAAGCGACATTCCCTGGATGGACCCCGCTCCTTCGGGAACGGCCGCCGCGTAGTCGGCGCAGCTGGCGCCGACGAGGTTGGCCGCCGGATCGGCGCTCATGGACTCGCTGGCGGTTGCGTCGGGGCTCATGGGCTCCGAAGCGGAGGGGGACATGCTGGACTCCGAGGCCATGCCCGATTCGGAGCTCTCGGAGGAGGTATCGGAGGAGTCGGTGCTGCAGGCGGCCATGCCCAGCATGGAGACAGCGGCGATTCCGAGGATGGACATGTTCCGGCGGGTCTTGAAAGCCATTGTTTTTCTCCTTCTGGCGAGGGTCCGTCTGGCGGGACCTCGTGGTTGGTGTGAACACCTCTTGGGGCGAGGTCTCAGAAGGTCTTCGGCCCGGGGCTCCGGCCGGATGGGTGACGGGCTGGAAAAGTTTTGAGCCAGGTCACAGCAGGGACTTGGGAGGCTCGGCTCGGCGGGGCGCGCGTGGCGGGGCGAGGGCCTGCAGAAGGAGGTGGTTTTAGTCCGGGACCGGCCGCGAACCGGAGTCGACGGGGGCGCCGGTTGATTCGTAGATAAGTTTGACATTCACTTCGTAAGTGCCCGGCGGGATCAAGTCAGGAACCCATATTTCCGCTGTTCCGGCGGCGCTGTCCGTGTCGGCTTCAACCCGGTAGGCCAGGCTCTCGGCTAACCATAAATGCGGTACATCGATGCCGTCGAGCGACCACGTCAGCAGAAGGGGCACTCCCTCCAGGCCTTCAAGGGTCAGATCCACAGCAACTGTCCAGCCTCGTGGTGCCGGGTTGCCGGCGCTGTCGGTACCCTCGACCGTGCTGAGCATCTCAACTATTTGGGTTGCGACATCCGCCGGGGCCGGCGACGTGCCGGCACCGACGGCAGGTTCAACGGCTTGCTCAGTGCTGGCGGTGAGTCCCAGGGATTGGTTTCCCACGGCTGGAAAAACCCTTAAGTCCTCAGGTTTGAGGTCATAGCCCATCATTGTCAGCACCGGATCCTCCACCACCTCCAGCTCAAACTCCTCGGTCCATTCGGGTGACTCCGTCCAGCCGGCTGAGGTGCTGGGTGAAGAGGTGGAAGAAGGGGTGGCAAAGGTCGGAGGCGGGGATGTTTCAGGCTCGGTGGCAGGGGGCCCGGGAACCGGCGTCGGCGGCACCGTGACGGCCGGCGGAACCGGCGTCGGCGGCACCGTGACGGCCGGCGGAACCGGCGTCGGCGGCACCGTGACGGCCGGCGGAAGCGACGGGTTGGGCGGGAATGCTGTCGAGAATCCCGGAACTGCTGCTGCGTGACCCCCAGCGGGCAGCTGCCGGGCGTTCGTGTCTTGGGCAGTTTTCAGGGGGAGGGCGGTGCCGAGCTGTACAGCGTTGAAATCACGAAGGTCCGACGCCCTTAACAGCTGGAGCAGTTCAACGGTCGCCGTATCTTTGTCATCCGGGCGGTCAAAGCGGTCCCACAGTCCCAAGACGGCGGTGATCGCGGTCGCCACTGCGCCGGCGCCAATGATGAGGGACTTTCCGCGCAGGTACCAGGGCGGAGGAGGTTTGTCCTTGGTGTTGGCGTCGGCGTCCGCAACGGTGTCCATAAACGGGGCCTCCTCGAATAAGGTGCCACTGGCTCAACCAAGGAGCCACTGGTTGCACCCCGCGGATGGGCGGGCCACTCAGGTGCTATTTTCCCGCCGCCAAGGTGCAGGGTCAACGGCTCGGCATCGGGTAGGGACACGGAGCGGGGAAGCAGCAGAACCAGATGCTGACGGGGCCGGCATGCGGGTGCCTGGCGCGAACCGTGCCCGGGCAAAAGAAAACACCCCGGTCCGAAGACCGGGGTGTTACCGATGTCGCGACTCATCGGAAAACGATGTCTCGACTCGTCACAGTGCGCGAGGAGGGACTTGAACCCACACGTCCGAAGACACTGGAACCTAAATCCAGCGCGTCTACCAATTCCGCCACTCGCGCTCAGGCTGTCACTGCCGCGCTATCCGCGGAAAGGCACAAAACCAGCCTCCAGTGTACCTGAGGTTCAGGCCAGTCCGAGATCGCGCTTCAGCTTGGCGACGTGGCCGGTGGCCCGCACGTTGTATTGGGCGAGGGAGACGGCGCCGTCGGGGTCCACGACCACCGTCGAGCGGATCAGGCCCTCGTAGGTCTTGCCGTAGTTCTTCTTCTCGCCCCAGGCTCCGTAGGCCTCGGCAACTGCGTGGTCCGGGTCGGAGAGCAGCGGGAAGTTGAGGTGTTCAGCCTCGGCGAATTTTTCCAGTTTGGAAACCGGATCGGGGGAGACGCCGACGACGGCGTACCCGGCCTCCTGCAGCGTGTTCAGATTGTCGCGGAAATCGCAGGCTTGCGTGGTGCAGCCGGGTGTGGCGGCAGCGGGGTAGAAGTAGATAACGGTGCTGCGGCCTCGGAATCCGGAGAGTGAAACAGAGGCTGAATCGGTTGCCGGAAGGGTGAAGTCCGGGGCTTTTTCGCCGGGGGACAGGCGGGGCATAGGTCTCTCCTTGGTATCAATGGCAGATCAGGCTGTGTCACAGCGCGACAGCGCACGGCCTTGGTGGCTATCCTAGTACGTGGTGGATTTGTAGGTTATCCGATCGGCCATCAAATCCTCACCCTGAAAGGAAGAGTTCTGATTTATGCCCGATATGGAGCACTGGCCCACCGGTCGACTGTTGTCGACGGCTGCCCGCCTGGTCGAACACGCTTGGAATGAGCGGCTTGTTCGAATTGGCGTGACCCACGCCGGAGTAATCGCGTTGGGGGTCCTCGATTCCCAGGGGCCCATGACGCAGGCGCATTTGGCGCAGATCGTCCGGGTCCAGGCGCAGACGATGGGCAAGACCCTCTCCCGGCTGGAAGCTCATGGACACGTGGTCCGGGTCCGGAATGACCTGGACCGGCGCAGCCACATGGTCTCCATCACTCCGGAGGGAGTGGAGGCGCTCCGCGAGGCGCAGGACATCGAGAGCACACTTACCGACGGCGGTGACCTGATGTCCGACGAGCTGCGCAGACAATTGCGCAATGTCATTAAAGAGCTGGGAAATCCCCGCTGGCAGCTGGCTGTGGATGTTCCGGGGCTGCCGATTCCGGTCGTCCCCGCGGAGGAAATTGTTGCTGCCGCAGCCGCGGAGGAAGTGCCCGGTGACAGCTCCGGCGTTGAAGCCGGGAAGACCGCAGGCACGGCCTAACGGCGCACGGCCTGATTCGTTGAGGCACGCCCCTTTCGGGGGGCGTGCCTTTTTCGTTTTGCCTCCGGGCTGACCGGCAGCGGGAGTCCCCTTGAACCGGTCATCGGGAATGTGAGCACCGTTCTGGCCTTGCAGCAACAAAAAGAGCGGCTCTGCCGGTTTTCACCGAGCTGAGCCGCTCCTTGATTTGTGCACCCCCCGGGACTTGAACCCGGAACCCTCTGATTAAGAGTCAGATGCTCTGCCAATTGAGCTAGAGGTGCATCTGCTGGGATGTCTTGGCGTCGGCGTGAACCGACGATTTGTCATCCGCAACGACAGACAACACTACCAGCCTTTCTGCCCTGCAGCGAACGGATCGGCGGGTATCGGCGGAAGTGAGATCCACTTCATATGTCAGTTACCCCATTCACCACCCCGAAGTGATCTGCACGAAGCATCTGGAGCCAGGCCAGCCGCTGGATGGCGGCGGCAGCGGTGCGATGGCGGCGCAGCACGTCAGGCAGTGCCGCAGCCATTGGTTCACCATCCTGCACCAGAAGCTTTCCTGCGACCATTGTGTGCCAGGCGCGGGCCGGACCGGTTCGCGGCCAGGCCTCGACCGGTTCCGCCGCCCGGGTGGCGGATGTCCACTGCGTCGCGGGCTTGCGTATGGAGGCCGGGCGGTAGCCGCCGGGCTGGGTGGCCAGGGGCAGGCGCCCGCAATCGAGGCCCACCCCAAGTGCCCGAGGCCCGCCGAACCCAAAAAGCCAAACAAAAAACCCCGCCTGGCCAAGGAATTTCTTCCTGGCCAGACGGGGTCTGTATTGTGCACCCCCCGGGACTTGAACCCGGAACCCTCTGATTAAGAGTCAGATGCTCTGCCAATTGAGCTAGAGGTGCCTTTTGTTTTGTCCTGCAAGCCGATCATTTCTGCTCGATTTGCTCTCCGCAACGACATGAAACATTACCAGTACTTCCGGGAAAAAGAAAAATTGGCTCCAGTCTGCCCCCGGCGCGGCGCTTCCGCCCGGGGACCTCACGCCGGTGAGGCGCCCGGGTTGCCTTTCCGCAGGCCCCGGAGCGGCGGCGGAACCACCAATTCCAACGGGCTGCCGTCCCAGGCCGAACTGTTGTCCACCACCCAGGTCCGCGACGGTTTCGGCTGCCCGGCATCTCCGCCCTCTGCGGAATGATCAGGCTCCGCCGGCTCCCTTGTCGTTGCCGTCACGGTGTTGGGCGGAACCGGAGTCACGGGCAAATGGTCGCGTTTGCCCGGACGGGTGCCGGCCGGAGTGCCGATGGCCCGGGCGGACACCACGGGAAGTTCACCCGTGGACGCTTCCTTGGAGCTGACCCGCGCCGCCTGTTCCACAGCTCCGTGCCGCAGCAGTCGGCGCAGCAGTGCAACGGCCGCAGCGCTGAAGCCGACGGCTGAAAATACCGCCGCTGAACTAAGCAGGGACGAGCGATTCACGTAACTGCCTTTCCCTCGATCCACCAGCCGGCCCGACAAAAACACCGCCACCCAAACACCGCCGCGCGGCACAATACTGGCTGCCCCTCGACGTTACGGCGGGTTCCGCTTCAGTGTCCAGAGGTGCGGCGGACCTCGACGGCGGCACTAGGCTGTCAGGCATGAATCAGCAATTTCGCCCCATCCGTTCCATCACGTTGCCCACCGAGGAGCTCCTGCAAGCCATGAGCCCGCTGCCGGACGGCATTCGCGCCGGCCTCTGGGACGTAGTGGGGGAGCCCAAGGGGCTGGAATACGGCGAGATCGACGCCGTCGTGCTGCCGTATGCAACCGGCAGCGACTGGCAGGAAGCGCTGGACCGGGTGCCGAACCTGAAAATGCTTCAGGCCCAGTCCACGGGCTACGACGGCCTGCCCGAGCTGGTGGGGCCCGATGTCGCCGTCGTCAGCGCCGCGGGAGTCCACGTCGCCGGGACCGCGGAGCTGGCCCTGACGCTGATGCTGGCCTCGCTCCGCGGCGTGGACGCAGCGGTCCGCAACTCAGTGACCGGAACCTGGGACAGCCGCCGATTCCCGGGTCTCGCCGACCGCAGGGTGCTGCTGGTTGGCGTTGGCGGAATCGGCGCTGCCATTGCGGAACGGCTGGAGCCCTTTGAAGTGGAACTGACCCGGGTCGGTAGCCGGGCCCGGACTGATGAGCGCGGCACCATCCACGGCACTGATGAGCTGGTGGAGCTCGCCAAGACAGCCGAGGTGGTGGTGGTGATAACTCCGCTGACCGAACAGACGCGCCACCTCATCAACAAGGAGGTCCTCGCCGCGCTGCCGGACGGCGCGCTGGTGGTGAACGTCGCGCGCGGCCCCGTCGTCGACACCGAGGCGCTCACCGCCGAAGTGCTGTCCGGGCGGCTGCATGCGGCCCTCGACGTCGTGGACCCCGAGCCGCTGCCGGCAGACCACCCGCTGTGGAAGGCTCCGAACGCGATCATCACCCCGCACGTGGGCGGCAACACCGAGGCGTTCGTGCCGCGGATCCGCAAGCTCCTGAAGGAGCAGATCGGCCGCCTGGCCCGGGGCGAAGAGCCCGTGAACCTGGTGCGCCGCGGCCCCTGGGCCTGAGGCAACGTCGCCGGGACTGAGGCAGGAACGACGGCGGAGGCCGACGGCGGCGGGAGCCCCGCCGTCGTCGGCCCGGCAGTCCCTCTCAGGCAGCCCCTCTCAGGCCAGCGTCAGGAAGTGATCCACGAAGGAGCCGAAGTCCTCGAGGTCGACGGCCTGCTCGATAACCCGCAGGCCGTCGCCGTCCTCAGGCAGCGGGGCGCTGGCCTCCACCTGGAAGCGGAAGATGCGTCCGGTGTTCGTGCCAACCTCGTAGTCCCCGGCGGAGACTTCTTCGGCGTGGGACAGGTTGGTCGAGTTCACGGCAGTGGGCGCCTCGAGTCCGGCGAGGGTGGCGGTGTTGAATGGGGCAAACACCAGCTCGGCCGGGCGCCACCGGTATCCCACCACATAGAAGGTTTCGGCACCGTCCCCGCCGGGCCCGGCGCAGACCAGGTTGTAGTCGCCGTAGTTGGGAATCTGCGATTCGAACACATGCCGGAGCACAACCTTGATGTCATCGCTCGAGGGCTGATCGCGAAACTCTGGTGCCGAAGTCATCTCCCCAGTCTATGAACACCAGCCCCCATCGGCGGAAGCCACCCCCCGCAAGGGCCCGTTCCGAAACAAACACGTCACGCCCTCTTCACGCGCCGTAACAAGCGAGCAGCCCATCCGTCATATGCCCCGGCGGCGCCGCGGAAAGGTCCTAAGATCAAGACATGAGCTTGGAGAATACGCCTGACATCAAACCCCGAAGCCGAGTAGTCACCGACGGGATCCACGCCGCCCCGGCGCGTGGCATGTTCCGGGCCGTGGGAATGGGGGACGACGATTTCGCCAAACCGCAGATCGGCGTCGCCAGCTCGTGGAACGAAATTACTCCCTGCAACCTGTCCCTGAACCGGCTGGCCCAGGGCGCCAAGGAAGGCGTCCACGCCGGCGGCGGGTTCCCCATGCAGTTCGGCACGATTTCCGTTTCCGACGGCATCTCCATGGGCCACGAGGGCATGCACTTCTCCCTCGTCTCCCGCGAGGTCATTGCCGACTCCGTGGAAACCGTGATGATGGCCGAGCGCATGGACGGCTCCATTCTGCTGGCCGGCTGCGACAAGTCCCTGCCCGGCATGCTGATGGCAGCCGCCCGCCTGGACCTGGCCAGCGTGTTCCTCTACGCCGGCTCCATCATGCCCGGCTTCGCCAAGATGGAAGACGGCACCGAGCGCGAAGTGACGCTCATCGATGCCTTCGAGGCCGTCGGCGCCTGCGCCGCCGGGAAGATGAGCCTCAAGGACCTGGACACCATTGAACGGGCCATCTGCCCGGGCGAAGGCGCCTGCGGCGGCATGTACACCGCCAACACCATGGCCTGCGTCGGCGAGGCGCTGGGCATGTCCCTGCCCGGGTCCGCCGCCCCGCCCTCCGCCGACCGCCGCCGCGACGACTTCGCCCGCAAGTCCGGCGAAGCCGTGGTCAACCTGCTGCGCAAGGGCATTACCGCCCGCGACATCATGACCAAGAAGGCCTTCGAAAACGCCATCGCCGTCACCATGGCCTTCGGCGGCTCCACCAACGCCGTGCTCCACCTGCTGGCGATCGCCCGCGAGGCCGAAGTTGACCTGACGCTCGAGGACTTCAACCGCATCGGCGACAAGATCCCGCACCTGGGCGACCTGAAGCCCTTCGGCCGCTACGTGATGTTCGACGTCGACAAGATCGGCGGCGTGCCCGTCATCATGAAGGCACTGCTCGACGCCGGCCTGATCCACGGCGACTGCCTCACCGTCACCGGCAAGACTGTCGCGGAGAACCTCGCCGCGATCAACCCGCCGGATCCGGACGGCAAGGTGCTGCGCGCCTTGGACAACCCCATCCACAAGACCGGCGGCATCACCGTCCTGCACGGCTCGATGGCCCCCGAGGGCGCCGTGGTGAAGAGCGCCGGTTTCGACGCCGACATCTTCGAGGGCACCGCCCGCGTGTTCGAACGCGAGCAGGGTGCGCTGGACGCGCTCGACGCCGGAGCGATCCACGCCGGCGACGTCGTCGTCATCCGCTACGAGGGACCCAAGGGCGGACCGGGCATGCGCGAAATGCTCGCCATCACCGGTGCCATCAAGGGCGCCGGCCTGGGCAAGGACGTCCTGCTGCTGACCGACGGCCGGTTCTCCGGCGGCACCACGGGTCTGTGCATCGGCCACGTGGCACCCGAAGCCGTCGACGGCGGCCCGATCGCGTTCGTGAAGGACGGCGACCGCATCCGGGTGGACATGGCGGCCCGCAGCTTCGACCTGCTGGTGGACCCCGCAGAGCTGGAGGCACGCAAGGAAGGCTGGAAGCCGCTGCCTGCCAAGTTCACCACCGGCGTGCTGGGCAAGTACGCCAAGCTGGTCAACTCCGCCTCCACCGGGGCTTACTGCGGCTGAAAACCCTCCCCGCTGATACCCGCTGGCGCGGATATCAGCGGGGCCCCTAAGGGTTTTCAGCCTTATTAAGCCCTGCCGCCTTACGTGGGCTGGTCACCGGTTAAGGACCCTGTCGCCTGCCGTTCGAAGGTCACCTGTTAGGGACTTCGGCTGGCTGCCGTTCGAAGGTCACCTGTTGGGGACTTTCGCTGGCTCCCGGGGTCGTCTCGCCGGTTAGGGATTTCTGCCGCCGGCCGTGGCTCGACGGTTACAGGGTGTCCATTGGTTGGACAGGGCGTCCGAATAGTGAGACGGGGACCAAATTCAGTTGACAGTGCCGTAGGGGATGGGAAGACTGAACGGTATGCAGATCGTATCCGTCGTCCTTACCAAGCGCGTGGCCTAACAGCCGGCTTGTAAGAACGTCACGCGCGAACCCCTACGGAGCCAACCGGCACGAGGGGTTTTTTTATTGGCTTCAGACAAAGCACAGAAGCCGCGAAGGACTGACCGTCCGGGCGGCCGCCGCAACAGATCACATGAATAAGTATCCGTAAGGAAGTCTTTATGAGTAAGGGATCGCCAATCAGCCCATCGCTGATGGCCAACAAGGCCAGCGCTGCCGCCAAGGCGGCAGCGGGCAAGACGCGTGATGTTGCCTCCTCCATGTCAGTGCCGTCCGAAGCCGTAGACAACCGGGTCCAGGGCCCCAACAACGTGGTCCCTCCCACCGAGATGACCGGTTCAAAGGCCATCGTCCGCGCGTTGGAGGAACTCGGCGTCGACGACATCTTCGGACTGCCGGGCGGCGCGATCCTTCCGACGTATGACCCGCTCATGGATTCCACGAAGCTCCGGCACATCCTGGTCCGGCATGAGCAGGGCGCCGGCCACGCCGCCGAGGGCTACGCCATGGTCACCGGCCGCGCCGGTGTCTGCATCGCCACCTCGGGCCCCGGAGCCACCAACCTGGTCACCGCCATCGCCGACGCCCACATGGACTCCGTTCCCATGGTGGCCATCACCGGGCAGGTGTCCAGCGCCTTCATCGGCACCGATGCGTTCCAGGAAGCGGACATCGTGGGCATCACCATGCCCATCACCAAGCATTCCTATCTGGTGACCGACCCGGACGACATTCCCCGGGTTCTCGCCGAGGCATTCCACATCGCCACCACCGGCCGCCCCGGACCGGTGCTGGTGGACATTTCCAAGGACGCGCAGCAGGCCAAGACCACGTTTTCCTGGCCGCCCAAGATCGACCTGCCCGGCTACCGGACCGTGGTGCGCGGACACTCCAAGCAGGTGCGCGAAGCGGCCCGCCTGATCGCTGCCTCGCAGCGCCCGGTGTTCTACGTCGGCGGCGGCGTGCTGAAGGCCGATGCCTCGCCGGAGCTGTTGGAGCTGGCTGAGGTGGTGGGCGCCCCCGTGGTCACCACGCTGCAGGCCCGCGGCGTCTTCCCGGACTCGCATCCGCAGCACGCGGGCATGCCCGGCATGCACGGCTCCGTCGCGGCGGTTGCAGCACTGCAGCAGTCAGACCTGCTCATCACTCTCGGCGCGCGTTTTGATGACCGCGTCACCGGGGTGCTCTCCTCCTTCGCCCCCGGCGCCAAGGTCATCCACGCGGACATCGACCCCGCCGAGATTTCCAAGAACCGCCCGGCGGACGTGCCGATCGTCGGGTCGGTCAAGGAGATCATTCCCGAACTGGCCGACGCCGTCCGCACCCAGTTTGCCGCGGCACGCCCGGACATCGCTCCGTGGTGGGCGGTCATCGACCGGCTGCGCCAGACGTATCCGATGGGCTTCAGCGAACCAGATGACGGGCACATTGCCCCGCAAAAGGTCATCGAGCGCATCGGCGCGCTCACCGGGCCCGACGGCGTCTACGTGGCCGGCGTCGGCCAGCACCAGATGTGGGCCGCGCAGTTCATCAAGTACGAGCGCCCCCGCGCTTGGCTGAACTCCGGCGGACTGGGCACCATGGGCTACTCGGTTCCCGCCGCCATGGGCGCCAAGGTCGGCAACCCGGACCGCGTGGTCTGGGCGATCGACGGCGACGGCTGCTTTCAGATGACCAACCAGGAACTTGCCACCTGCGTGATCAACAAGATCCCGATCAAGGTCGCCATCATCAACAACTCCTCGCTGGGCATGGTCCGGCAGTGGCAGACGCTCTTTTACGAGTCCCGCTACTCCAACACCGACCTGAACACCGGTCATGACACCGTCCGGATCCCGGACTTCGTCAAGCTTGCCGACGCGTACGGCTGTGTCGGGCTGCGCTGCGAACGCGATGAGGACATCGATGACACCATCCGCCAAGCTCTGGCCATCAACGACCGGCCCGTCGTGATCGACTTCGTGGTCAGCCGCGATTCGATGGTCTGGCCGATGGTTCCCTCCGGTGTGCCCAATGACCTGATCCAGATTGCCCGCAACATGACACCCAAATGGGAAGAGGAGGACTAGAACATGGAACGCCACACTCTTTCCGTACTGGTCGAAGACGTACCCGGTGTCCTGACCCGGGTTGCCTCCCTGTTTGCCCGCCGGGCCTTCAACATCAATTCTTTGGCCGTCGGCCCCTCGGAAGTGCCGGGCCTGTCCCGCATCACCGTGGTGGTCGAGGCCGAGGGTGACCTGCTCGAACAGGTCACCAAGCAACTGAACAAGCTCGTCAACGTCATCAAGATTGTCGAGCTGGTTCCCGAGTCTTCCGTGCAACGCGACCACATCTTGGTCAAGGTTCGCGCGGATGCCGCAACACGGCTGCAGGTAACCCAGGCAGCCGAGCTGTTCCGTTCTTCAGTGGTTGACGTGTCCACCGACTCGCTGATCGTTGAAGCCACAGGCACCGCCGAAAAGCTCAACGCACTCCTCGCAGTGCTTGAACCCTTTGGCATCCGCGAAATAGTTCAATCCGGAACGCTGGCCATCGGCCGCGGCTCGAAATCCATGGGCGACCGCGCCCTGCGCAGCGCCTAGGCTTCCACCGCAGTTTCGCATCAACCTTCATCCAAGAAAATTCAGTAGGAGACACACTGTGACTGACATGTATTACGACGACGACGCCGACCTGTCCATCATCCAGGGACGCACCGTCGCGGTCATCGGCTACGGCAGCCAGGGCCACGCCCACGCCCTCAGCCTCCGCGATTCCGGCGTCGACGTCCGCGTTGGCCTCAAGGAAGGCTCGAAGTCCCGTGCCAAGGCCGAGGCCGAGGGGCTGCGCGTGCTGAACGTCGCCGACGCCGTCGCCGAAGCCGACCTGATCATGGTGCTGACCCCGGACCAGGTGCAGCGCTTCGTGTACGCCGAGGACATCGCCCCGAACCTGCAGGCCGGCGACGCCCTGTTCTTCGGCCACGGCTTCAACATCCGTTACGGCTACATTCAGCCGCCGGCCGACGTCGACGTCGCGCTGGTTGCGCCCAAGGGCCCGGGCCACATCGTCCGCCGCGAATTCGAAGCCGGCCGCGGTGTTCCCGACCTGATCGCCGTCGAGCAGAACCCGTCCGGCAAGGCCAAAGAACTGGCCCTGTCCTACGCCAAGGCCATCGGCGGCACGCGTGCCGGCGTCATTGAGACCACCTTCACCGAAGAGACCGAGACGGACCTCTTCGGCGAGCAGGCAGTCCTATGCGGCGGTGCGTCGCAGCTGATCCAGTACGGCTTCGAGACCCTGACCGAGGCCGGCTACAAGCCGGAGGTCGCGTACTTCGAGGTGCTGCACGAGCTCAAGCTGATTGTTGACCTGATGGTCGAGGGCGGCATCGCCAAGCAGCGCTGGAGCGTCTCCGACACCGCCGAATACGGCGACTACGTCTCGGGCCCGCGCGTCATCACGCCCGAGGTGAAGGAAAACATGAAGGCCGTCCTCGCGGACATCCAGAACGGCGCCTTCGCCAAGCGGTTCATCGACGACCAGGACGCCGGCGCTCCGGAGTTCAAGGAACTGCGCCAGAAGGGCGAAGACCACCCGATCGAGTCCACGGGCCGCGAACTGCGCAAGCTCTTCTCCTGGATCAAGTCCGACGACGACTACACCGAAGGCTCCGTCTCCCGCTAACGGAACGTTGCCGGTAACACTGGGTCCTGATTGAGCGTGCCCAGCAGCGAAACGATAAGCTCGAATGAGCAAGCCGTTTCGGTAAAGAGGCCGGTCCCGGTTTATCGGGCCCGGCCTCTTTGCGCAGAAAATCGCTTCACCAAGATCCCCACCAGAATCCACCACAGCTAAAGAGGTCACCGGTGACAGCCACCAAGCCCGTCGTACTCATTGCGGAAGAACTTTCCCCGGCCACGGTTCAGGCCCTGGGCCCGGACTTCGAAATCCGCTCCACCAACGGAGCGGACCGGTCGGAGCTGCTCGCCGCAATCGCCGACGTCGACGCCATCCTGGTGCGTTCCGCCACGCAGGTCGACGCCGAAGCGATCGCCGCCGCTCCGAAGCTCAAGGTCATCGCCCGTGCCGGCGTGGGCCTGGACAACGTGGACATCAAGGCCGCCACCCAGGCCGGTGTCATGGTGGTGAACGCCCCCACCTCCAACATCATCTCCGCCGCGGAACTGACCGTGGGCCACATCCTGTCCCTGGCCCGCCACATTCCGCAGGCCAGCGCCGCGCTCAAGGGCGGCGAGTGGAAGCGTTCGAAGTACTCCGGCATCGAGCTGTTCGAGAAGAAGATCGGCATCATCGGCCTGGGCCGCATCGGCGCCCTCGTCGCCGCCCGGCTGCAGGGCTTCGGCACCGAAATCCTTGCCTACGACCCGTACATCACCTCGGCACGAGCCGCGCAGCTGAACGTGAAGCTGGTAACCCTCGACGAGCTGCTGGAACAGGCAGACTTCGTCACCATCCACATGCCCAAGACCCCCGAAACGCTGGGCATGCTCGGCGCCGAAGCCTTCGAGAAGATGAAGGACACCGCCTACGTGGTGAACGTCGCCCGCGGCGGCCTCGTCGATGAAGACGCCCTCTACACGGCTCTCACCGAGGGCAAGATCGCCGGCGCCGGCGTGGATGTCTTCGTCAAGGAACCCTCCACCGGCCTGCCGTTCCAGTCCCTGGACAACGTCATCGTCACCCCGCACCTGGGCGCCTCCACCGCCGAGGCGCAGGAAAAGGCCGGCGTCTCGGTCGCCAAGTCCGTCCGCCTCGCCCTGGCCGGTGAACTGGTGCCCGACGCCGTGAACGTGGCCGGCGGCGTCATCGCCGAAGAGGTCCGCCCGGGCATCCCGCTGATCGAAAAGCTGGGCCGCATCTTCACGGCGCTGGCGCACGACTCGGTCACCGCCATCGACATCGAGGTGGCCGGCGAGATCGCCGCCCTGGACGTCAAGGCGCTGGAACTGGCAGCACTGAAGGGCCTCTTCACGGACATCGTGTCCGAGCAGGTCTCCTACGTGAACGCCCCGGTGCTGGCCGAGCAGCGCGGCATTGAGGTCCGGCTGCTGAAGACCGCCGAGGTGGTCGACTACCGCAACGTGCTGACCATCCGCGGCGCGCTCTCCGACGGCACCCAGCTGGAGGTCGCCGGCACCCTGACCGGTCCGAAGCAGATCGAGAAGCTCGTGGGCGTCAACGGCTACGAGGTGGAAATCCCGATCAGTGAGCACCTGCTGGTGCTCATCTACACGGACCGTCCCGGCGTCATCGGCGCCCTGGGCCGGATTCTGGGCGAGAAGGACATCAACATTGCCGGCATGCAGGTGGCCCGCAACAGCGAAGGCGGCCAGGCGCTGTCCCTGCTGACCGTTGATTCCTCGGTGCCGCAGGACGTGCTGGAAAACCTGCGCACCGAAATCGGCGCCACGGTGGTCCGCGAGGTCGACCTGCAGGGCTAACTCCCGGCGGGCCAGCCCGCATGCAGTGCCGCAGCACCAGAAGGCCGGTCCCATTCGGGGCCGGCCTTTTTGCTGCCGATCCGTCGTGCGGATAACGGGGCATCAGTACCGTCGGTCCGATCTACCGTGCAGATAACGGGACATCAAAATATCCATCCCTGCCTGGCCTCCTGGCGGCACGGGAACAGGCCGAAGCGACAACGGCGGGGGAAACAGGGTAATTTTCTTATGTGACTTCTTCCGATTCCCAGACCCCGTTCTACATCACCACGGCCATCTCCTATCCCAACGGAGTGCCCCATATCGGCCACGCGTACGAGGCCATTGCCACCGACGCCATGGCCCGCTTCAAGCGCCTGGACGGGTACGACGTCTTCTTCATGACCGGCACCGACGAGCATGGCCTGAAGATGCAGCAGTCAGCGGACAAGGAAGGCATCACCGCCAAGGAACTGGCGGACCGGAACTCGGCTGCCTTCGCGCAGATGAGCCGGGACCTGAACATCTCGCACGACCGGTTCATCCGCACCACCGACAAGGACCACTACGCCGCGGCGCAGGCCATCTGGAAGCGGATGGAGGAGAAGGGCGACATTTACCTCTCCAAGTACGCCGGCTGGTATTCGGTCCGGGATGAGGCCTACTACTCCGAGGACGAAACCGAGCTGCGCGAGGACGGCATCCGCTACTCCAAGGAGACGGACACCGAGCTGACTTGGACCGAAGAGGAAAGCTACTTCTTCCGCCTTTCCGCCTACCAGGACAAGCTGCTGGCCCTGTACGAAGCCCGGCCGGGCTTCGCCGCGCCGCAGTCCAAGTTCAACGAGGTCATCAGCTTCGTCAAGGGCGGCCTGGAAGACCTGTCCATTTCCCGCACCACCTTCGACTGGGGTGTCCCGGTTCCGGGCAACCCCGAGCACGTGATGTACGTGTGGGTGGACGCGCTGACCAACTACCTCACCGGCGTCGGCTTCCCCGATGTGGAGTCCGAGTCCTTCAAGAAGTACTGGCCGGCGGATGTGCACGTCATCGGCAAGGACATTTCCCGGTTCCACGCCATCTTCTGGCCGGCGTTCCTGATGTCCGCGGACCTGGAGCTGCCCAAGCGCGTGATGATCCACGGCTTCCTGCACAACAAGGGCGTCAAGATGTCCAAGTCGCTGGGCAACGTGGTGGCGCCCAAGGAGTGGGCGGACCAGTACGGCCTGGACTCGGTCCGGTTCTTCCTGCTGCGCGAGGTGCCCTTCGGCGGCGACGGCTCCTACAGCCACGAGGCAGTGGTGGGCCGGATGAACTCCGACCTGGCCAACAACCTGGGCAACCTGGCCCAGCGGTCCCTGTCCATGGTGGCCAAGAACTGCGGCGCCGCGGTGCCGCAGCCCGGCGAGTTCACCGCCGAGGACAAGGCCATCCTGGCCGCCGCCGGCGAGCTGCTGGACATTTCCCGGCAGGCCTACGACGTCCAGGACTTCCACGGCGCACTAGAGGCCACCTGGAAGGTCCTCGGCGACACCAACGCCTACTTCGCCGAGCAGGCGCCCTGGGTGCTGCGGAAGACCGACGTCGAGCGCATGAACACGGTGCTGTACGTAACGCTCGAGGTGCTGCGCATCGTGGCCATCCTCGTTCAGCCGGTCATGCCGGACAGCGCGGCCAAGCTTCTGACGGTGCTGGGCCAGGACGACGGCGATGCCCGCCAGTTCAGCGCGATCGCCGCGCCGCTGGTGCCGGGCACTCCGCTGCCGGCGCCCGCACCGGTCTTCCCGAGGTATGAGGAGCCCGCCGAGTAGCAACGCTGCCCAGCCCGCGAAATAGCAGAAAGTGCCCTTCTGAACGCTCAGAAGGGCACTTTCTGCCATTTCGCGGGGCTGTGTGAGTGCGGGGAGGGGGTGTCCTAGGAACCGGAACGGAGCGGCCCGGTCAGGAAACGCGCCGGAGCCGTTTCCTGCATCACCCGGGCGACGGCGTCCTGCTGCCGGCGGGCCATTTCCAGCATGTCCTTCAGCCGGGACACATTGAACCGGTGGTCGTGCGGGGCCAGCGCCAGCAGCGTCCGCCACAGGCACTCCTTGGCCCTCACAATGGCCTGCAGCGTTTCCAGCTCGAACTGTCCCGACGTTCCGCCGCCGGTGCTCAGCGGATTGAGCGGCCCCAGCCGTCCCGCGGCGGCCCCGGCCATGGCGAGCGCCTTCTTGAACTTGCTCCGGCGGTAGCCCAGGGTAAGGATCAGCTGTTCCAGCTCATCGCGTTCCCCGGCAATCTCTTGCTCCAGGTCGGCGAAAGTCTGCTCGTACTTGGAGCCGGCCCAGGTCCGGCGGGCAGCACCAAAAAGCCGCACCCCCGTTTCCGCCCCCAGCAGATGATCATCCAGGTAGGCGGACAGTGACGCGTGCTCGGGTTTCCACCCGGCGCCGGAATCAGACATGGCGTGCTCCTTCAATTAGTGCTGATCAGTCTGCTGATTATCCTGTCAGATCCCGGCACCGGCCGCGAGTTCCCGGGCCGCGGAACGGCCGGGAACCCGCCGCAGAGACCCGCCCCGGAAACCTGCCGCGGCAACGGTCAGTCCGCTGCCAGCCCGGCCACGGGGGAGAGGCGTGCCGCACGGCGGGCGGGCAGCACCGACGCCAGCAGGCCGGCCAGGATCGCCACGGCCAGGACGGCCAGGAGCTGCAGCCACGGGACAGCCAGCGCCACATCAGCGAAGGAACCTAGGGCTGACCTTGCCCCGAGCCAGCCGTACACCGCACCGAGCACGCAGCCGAACAGTGCCGCGACGCCGGCGATCAAGAGCGCTTCCAGGGCGAGCATGCCGCGCAGCTGGCCCCGGGTCAGGCCCAGCGCGCGCAGCAGCGAGGACTCGCGGGTGCGTTCGAGGACCGAGAGGGACAGCGTGTTGGCCACCCCCACCAGGGCGATCACCACGGCCACCGCAAGCAGGCCGGTCACCACCATTAGCAGGACATCGATGACCTGTTCGAAGGCCGCGCGTTCCATGACGGCGCCCGAAACCATGTAGTCGTCCACCCCCATGGTTTCGGCAAGCTCGGTCTGCAGGTCCTTGAGCTCTCCGTTGCTGAGGCCTTCCGCCACCGAGATCCACACCTGGGGCTGGAGGTAGGCGTCGCCGGTTTCCGGAACTCCGCCGAGGGCCTGCGCGGTGTCGGCGCTGATCAGCGGCCGCAGCTGGCTGCTGCCGGCCACCACGACGTCGAGTTCGACGGCGGATTCGGCACCCTGCACCGTAACGGTCTTGGCGGTGGTGCTCTGCGGCATGAGGATCGTGCCGGGGGTGAGTTTCAGGGTTTGGTCCTGAAGGACTGCGGCGGCGTCGGCCGGCTCCAGGGCATAAACGCCTTCAGGCTGTCCGTACATCTGCGTGGTTCCCACCACGGGCAGCAGCACCGCTTCGGCTACGCCGTCGACGCCCCGGGCCGCTTCCGCGTCGGCGGCGGTCAGCGGCGAATCGCCCAGGGCGCCGCCGCGGACGCTGACGTCCACGGGGAACTCGGCGGCGAGGACGCTGTCCAGCGAGGTCCGGGCCGTGGCGGCACCGGTCATCATCATCGCCACCAGGGTCACGCCGATCAGCAGGGCCGAGGACGTGGCCGCCGTGCGCTGGGGGTTGCGGACGGCATTAACCGCCGCGAGCTTGCCCGGCACGCCCAGGGGAGCGGCCAGGGTGCCGACGGCGCGGACCAGCGGCGGCACAAACAGCGTGGCGCACATCAGGATGCCGACAAAACTCAGCATTCCGCCCGGAACAGCCAGCATCAGGTCATTGACGGAAGCACCGTAGCCGAGCAGCGCTGCGCCGGCGGCCAGCAGGACCAGTCCGATGACCAGCCGGATCCGTCCGCTCCGGGTGCCGGCACGGACGTCCTCGGCCGGGCGGAGAGCCGCCAGGGGCGCAACGGCTGTTGCCGCGCGGGCCGGCACCAGTGCGGAAAGCAGTGTCAGGAGAATGCCGACGCCGAGGCCGGTGACGACCGCGAGCGGGCTGACCGCCAAAGTGGCAAAGCTGCTCGCGGTGTCCGTTTTCAGGAAGGTCACGATGACAGCCACGAGGCCGACGGCGGCCGCCACGCCGAGTATCGAGGACACGATGCCAACCAGCGCCGCTTCCGTGATGACGGAGCGGCGGATCTGCTTTCGGCTGGCGCCGATGCAGCGCAGCAGCGCCAGTTCACGTGTCCGCTGGGCCACCAGCACCGAGAAGGTGTTGGAAACCACGAGGGCGCAGACCAGCAGGGCCACGGCTGCGAAGGCCAGGAGGACAATGGTCAGGGCGTCTTCGCCGCCGGTGAACTGCGCAACGGCTTCCTCGGTCTGTTCCGCCGAGGTGCGGACGGCGATGCCGTCCAGACCGGCGTCCGTGAGGTTCTGCTCCAGCTGCGTCCGGACCCCGGCCGCCCCGGCATCGTCAGCCAGGGCCAGCTGAATGGTGGAGAACCCCTGTTCCGCCTCCGCGAACAGAGATGCGGTTGCTTCGGAGGAGTAGAGCTGAGGCGTACCCATCATCGAGGGATTGTTCGAGGTCGATACGACGGCGCTGACGGTCAGGTCCGCGGCCCGCGTATCGGAGGGGTCTCCGGTGCTTGATGAAACCGGGACGGTGGAACCGATGGACAGGTTGTAGCGGGTGGCGGTGTCCTGGTCCACGGCCACCTGGCTGTCGCTCGAGGGAAGGGTTCCCAGCACTACGTCCACGGGCAGCAGTTCCGCCGACGACGGGGTGTTCAACAGCTGGGCGAAGACCGTCTTCGTTCCGCCGGCGAAATTAACGTAGGCCGACTGCACCGGATAGACGGCGTCCACGCCGGGAACGCTGCGCACCGCCTCAACAGCGTCTTCGGTGAGGATCACGCCCTCGGGCAGATAGGACGGCACTTCGCTGGCGAGGATCAGGTCGGCGTTGCGGAATCCCTCGCCCACGCTCTGCTCCAGGGAGGCCTTGGAGGAGGAATTGATGACCAGGGTGGCGGTCAGGAACCCGACGGCGATCATCACGGCCAGGGAGACGGCGATGAAGCGGCGGGCGTTCAGGCGCACCTGCGCCAGGGCTACCTGCAGCATGCTCAGGCCCCCAGTTTGGTCAGGGCGGCGAGCACGGTTTCCGGCGTCGGGCTGGCCAGTTCGCCCACCAGTTCGCCGTCGTTCATCAGGACCACCCGGTCGGCGTAGGACGCGGCCACCGGATCATGGGTCACCATGATGATGCTCTGGCCCATTTCCCGGGTGGAGCGCCGCAGCAGGGAGAGCACCTCGGCGCCGGACTTCGAATCCAGGTTGCCGGTGGGCTCGTCCCCGAAGACCACGTGCGGGCGGGTCAGCAGGGCGCGGGCGACGGCGACGCGCTGCTGCTGGCCGCCGGAGAGCTCGTGGGGGCGGTGCGTCAGCCGGCCGGTGAGGCCAAGCGTCTCGGTAATGTACCTCAGCCACCCGGAGTCCACTTTGCCGTTGGCCAGGGCCACGGGCAGCGTAATGTTCTGTTCCGCCGTGAGGGTGGGCACCAGGTTGAAGGACTGGAAGACGAAGCCGACGTTGTCGCGGCGCAGGCGGGTAAGCTCGGCGTCCTTCAGGGCGGTGATCTCCGTGTCCCCGATCCAGATCCGGCCCGAATCGGCGGTGTCGAGACCTGCCAGGCAGTGCATGAGGGTGGATTTGCCGGATCCGGAGGGACCCATGATCGCGGTGAAGGTGCCGGCGTCGAAGGTGACGTCCACGTTGGACAGGGCATGGACGGCGGTGTCCCCGGAGCCGTAGGTCTTGTTCAGGGAGCGGGCGGCTGCGGCGGCCGTGGTGCCGCCGGGCACGGAAGATGTCTCGGTAAGGGTTGTCATACCCCCAAAGCTATTTCCCGCGGCCCCTGCGCACATCGGAGGAGGGTAGGGGATCCGGGAACATGCTTCTCATACCGTGGGGGGAAGGGGACCGGCCAGCCGGTAGGACTCCAGGAGCAGCTCCTCCAGTTCGGCCCGGTTCACGCGGTCCAGCCGCACCAGCACCAGCATCGGGGACCGGTTGTGATGGGGAGTCCAGTAGAAGATGTCCGGGTCGGTGCCCGCGAGCGCTTCCCGTTCCTCCGTTTTGACGGTCAGCACACCCTCCTCCCAGATCCGGGCCATCAGGGTGCGGGCAAACCAGGCGGGCTGCTGCCAGCTCAGCCGTTCGGTGACGCCGGGCAGCGCCAGGCAGAGGGAGCGGACGTCGGTTTCGCTGGGCATCGGACACCTCCGGAACCGGGGCACCTCAGCGGTTGGGGAGTCCCCGGGCTACGGAGCGACGATACCGGTCTCGTAGGCGATCACAACAGCCTGCACCCGGTCCCGGGCTCCGAGCTTGGCCAGGATGTGGCTGACATGCGTTTTGACCGTGGCATCGGACAGGAACAGGCGGGCGGCGATTTCCGGATTGGACAGCCCCTGGGCAATCAGCCCGAACACCTCGCGCTCGCGGGGAGTGAGGCGTTCGACGTCGGCGGCATGCCGGCTGACTTCGGCGGTGGGTGAACGGAGCAGCGGCGCCACATGGTCCAGCAGCCGGCGGGTGGTAGACGGCGCAATCACCGCGTCGCCGCGGTACACGGTGCGGATGGCCTCCAACAGCTCCTCCGGCGGTGCGTCTTTCAGCAGGAAGCCGCTGGCTCCGGCCCGGATGGCGGAGAGGGCATATTCGTCCAGGTCGAAGGTGGTCAGCACCACCACCTTCAGGTCCGGGTCGGTGGATCCCTTGGGCTGTGCCGCGGCACGTTCCAGGAGCCGGGCGGTCGCCTCGATCCCGTCCATGCCGGGCATGCGCACGTCCATGAGGACGACGTCGGCGCGGACCGCCGAGAGGGCCTGCAGCGCTTCGCGTCCGTTGCCGGCCTCGGCCACCACCGTGAGATCCGGCTGGGAATTGATCAGCATCTTGAAGCCGCCGCGCACCAGCTGCTGGTCATCAACCAGCGCCACCCGGATGGGGGCGGGAGCGGGGGCGGCAGCTTCGGACAGGGGCGGCAGGGTGCCGGTCATGCTCAGGCCTCCGTGTAGGGAATGAATGCGGTAACGCGGAATCCTCCGCCGGCCGCAGGAGCGGCAACCAGTCTTCCATCGTAGAGGGCCACCCGCTCCGCCATGCCGTTGATGCCCTGGCCGGACCCCGAGGTGGGGACCGGTCCGGAACCGGGCACAGGTCCGGAACCGGGCACAGGTCCGGAACCGGCAAAGGGCGGAGCAGCCGGGGGAGGAGGAGTCGGGCCTTCCGCACCTGCGCCGCGGCCGTCGTCGTGCACCGCGATCTCGAGTCCTCGGGGCGTCCACTGCAGATCGACGCCGGCCTGCACCGTTGGGCCCGCGTGCTTAAGGACATTGGTCAGCGATTCCTGGATGACCCGGTAGGCAGTCAGCTCGGCGCCGGGGGGAAGCTGCCGGCGCATCGTGCCGGTCTCGGTCACGGCCACCTGCACTCCGGCGCGCTTCACGGCGTCCACCAGCTCGGGGATGTCGGCCAGCGACGGCAGCGGGCGGGTGGAAGCGAGCTCGTCGCCGCGCAGGACCCCGAGCAGGCGGCGCATTTCGCGCAGCGAGCCGCGCCCGGTTTCAGCGATGGTGGCCAGGGTCCGGGGTGCAATGTCCGGATCGGAGGCGCTCGCATACCGGGCGCCGTCGGCCTGGGTGATGATGACCGAGAGGGAGTGTGCCACGATGTCGTGCATTTCCCGGGCGATGTGGGTGCGCTCATCGGCGGCGGCCAGGTCACGTTCCTGCTGGCGTTCCACTTCCAGCCGGCGGGCGTGGTCCCGCAGCGCGTCCATGGCGAGCCTGCGGGTGCGGGTCAGGTCGCCGAAGGTCCAGGCGACCACGACCACCGCTTCGACCGCGACGAGACCGACAAAGGAGACAATCAGAGCGTGCGGGCCGCTGAGATAGGGGAACGAGAAATACCGGAACATAAAGAGTGCACCGCCAACAAGGGCCAGGGCCAGCCCGGCCAGGCTCACCCAGCGCGGGGCGAAGGCGGCCAGGGAGTGCACGGTGGCGAGCACAAAGATGTCAGCCGGCAGCCCGGTGACCGGAACCAGGACCAGCTGCAGCAGGCAGGCCGCGGCCTGGATGCCCGCGGCGGTCACCGGGCGGGTCCGCCGCCACGCCAGGGGAAGGCAGATGGCAACTGAGAGGACGAACTCCACCAGGTAAGTGCGGCCGCTCAGCAGGAAGGGGAAGGCAAATAGAGCCGTGGCGGCCAGCGCCTGAAAGAGGTTGACCTTGAACGGATTCGCCTGCGTCCAGGCATGGATTCGACGGTGCACGAGCATGGAAACCAACTCTAGGGCCAGTTCATTTACCCGCGCCTCATCCCACAGGGTGATCTGTCTTTCCGCGAACCGGCAGAAAGTGCACGTCCCAGCCCCGGGAAGCGCACTTTCTGCCGTCTCGGTGGACGACGGCGAACGGCGAACGACGGACGACGGCGGGGTGGAGTGTTGCGCGGGGAATCCTGCCACCTGTCCAGCATGTGGGACGGTTTGCCCGGGATATGGACAGCGTTCCTAGACTGTCGATATGAGCGAACAGCCCACCACAGTTTCCCTGGCCGTCATTTCCGGCGACGGCATTGGCCCCGAAGTCACCGCCGAGGCCGTCAAGGTCCTGCTGGCCGTCACCGGCGGCGGTCCCGTCCGCTTCGAGCTGACCGAATATCCGCTGGGTGCCGAGCACTGGCTAGCGACCGGGGAAACCCTTCCGGAGGAAACCCTGGAGGCGCTCAAGCAGCACGACGCCATCCTGTTCGGCGCCGTGGGCGCTGCCCCGGGGGATACGAGCATTCCGTCAGGGCTGATTGAACGCGAGATGCTGCTGAAGCTGCGCTTCAGCCTCGACCACTACGTCAACCTCCGTCCGTCCCGGCTCTATCCCGGCGTGGCCAGTCCGCTGGCCAATCCCGGAACCGTTGATTTCGTGGTGGTCCGGGAAGGCACCGAGGGGCCGTACACCGGCAACGGCGGCGTGCTCCGCGAAGACACCGCGCACGAGGTGGCCACCGAGGTCTCCCTGAACACTGCCTACGGCGTGGAGCGCGTGGTCCGCGACGCCTTCCGCCGCGCGAATGACCGTCCGCGCAAAAAGCTCACGCTGGTCCATAAGCACAACGTGCTGGTCTATGCCGGCCGGCTCTGGAAACGGACGGTGGAACGCGTCGCCGCCGAATTCCCCGAGGTGAGCCACGACTACCTGCACGTGGATGCGGCCACCATCTTCATGGTCACGGACCCCGCCCGGTTTGACGTCATCGTCACCGACAACCTGTTCGGCGACATCATCACCGACCTCGCCGCGGCGGTGACCGGCGGCATCGGCCTGGCGGCGTCCGGCAACCTCAATATGGACGGTACCTTCCCGTCCATGTTCGAGCCGGTGCACGGCTCCGCCCCTGACATCGCCGGCCAGCAAAAGGCCGACCCCACCGCCGCCATCCTCTCCGCCGCCCTGCTGCTGCGCCACCTGGGGCTGGAAAAAGAGGCCGCCCGCGTGGAGGAAGCGGTGGAGGACGACGTCGCCGGCCGCACCGGGGAACCGCGGACGACGGCGACCATCGGCAATGCGATAAGCGCAGCCGTGTCCTAAGCTCGGAAGGTACCAGTACCCATTTTCGTCGGGCGGCCGCGCCGCCCACCGTGGAGGAAAAAATGTCTGTCAGTGCTCTGGAATTCAGCCAGGAGCTCTCTGCCCACCCGAAGCCGGCCGAGGAGCGTGCGGCCATTCTGGCCAATCCCGGATTCGGAGACTACTTCACGGACCACACCGCAGTCATTGACTTCAAGGTCGACGACTCCGGTGCCGGTGTCTGGCAGAACGCCCGGATTGAACCGTACGGTCCGATTGCCATGGACCCGGCCGCTGCAGTGCTGCACTACGGCCAGGAGGTCTTCGAGGGATTGAAGGCGTACCGCCACGCCGACGGCTCCGTCTGGACGTTCCGCCCCGAAGCGAACGCGGCCCGGATGAACCTCTCCGCCCGGCGTCTGGCACTGCCGGAGCTGCCCGAGGAGCTGTTCCTGGAATCCCTGCGCCGGCTGGTGTCCGTGGATTCCGGCTGGATCCCGGAGGGCGACGGCGCTGCTCTGTACCTGCGGCCGTTCATGATCGCCACCGAGGCGTTCCTAGGTGTTCGTCCGGCACGTGAGGTTTCCTACCGGGTTATTGCTTCGCCGGCCGGCAACTACTTCGGCGGCGAACTGAAGCCCGTCTCCATCTGGCTCTCCACCAAGTACGCCCGCGCCGGCCGCGGCGGCACCGGCGAAGCCAAGTGCGGCGGCAACTACGCGGCCTCGCTGATCGCCCAGATGGAAGGCGAAGCACACGGCTGCAAGCAGGTGCTGTTCCTGGATGAGTTCAACGACAATGCGGTGGAAGAACTCGGCGGAATGAACGTGTTCTTCGTGTTCAAGGACGGTTCGCTGGTGACACCGGCCCTGTCCGGCACCATCCTGCACGGCATCACCCGTTCCTCCGTCCTGCAGCTGGGCCGGGACCGCGGCTTGAACGTCCAGGAACGCAAGATCACCCTGGACGAATGGCGCGACGGCGTGGCCTCCGGCGACATCACCGAGGTCTTTGCCTGTGGCACCGCCGCGGTCATCACCCCGGTGGGTGAGCTGAAGACCGAAACCGAAACCATCGGCTCACCCGACGCCGTCGCCGGTCCCGTCACCATGTCCATCCGCGAACAGCTTCTGGGTGTTCAGACCGGCACCGTGGAAGACACCCACGGCTGGCTGACGCGCCTGGCCTGACGCCGGCTTAATAAAGGAACCCGATGTCCACCACCGTCCTCACCCGCAGCAGCCCGCTGACCCGCTTTGCCCTGGCGCCGAACCCCGGTCCCATGAGCCTGGAGGGAACCAACAGCTATGTTGTTGCAGCAAACGGTGCAGAACGCGTGGCGGTGGTGGACCCCGGGCCGCTGGACGAGGGTCACCTGCAGCTGCTGGTCTCGGCCGGCTCTGTGGAGCTGGTCCTGATCACACACCGGCACGCCGATCACACGGAGGCCAGCCGGCGCTTTGCCGAAATGACCGGGGCACCCGTCCGTGCCCTGGATCCGGCTTTTTGCGTAAACGGTCCGCCCCTGGCCGACGGTGAGGAACTGCAGGCCGGGGGAGTGGACATCCGCGTGGTGGCAACTCCCGGGCACACTTCCGATTCCGTCTCGTTCCATCTGCCCGCCGACGGACCGGGCGGCTCCGTGCTGACCGGAGACACCATCCTGGGACGCGGCACGACAGTGCTGGATTTTCCGGACGGCACGCTGGGGGATTACCTGGCGAGCCTGGAGCGGCTGGCAGCACTCGGTCATGCAACAGTGCTGCCGGGGCACGGACCCGTTTTGCCGGATCTCAGCTCCGTGGTGCTGACCTACCGCGACCACCGCGAGGAGCGGCTGGAGCAGATCCGCGCCGCCCTGGCGGAGGCCGGGCCTGATGCCGGGGTTTCCCGCATCGCTGATCTGGTCTACACCGACATTCCGGCCAACGTTCGAGGTGCCGCTGAACTGTCGGTGGCGGCGCAGCTGCAGTACCTGCGCGAACAGCTGTGAGTACAACCACCGCGATCGAACTTGCGGGCAAGGGCTGAAGCGTCGCACACTGGATTTAGTCCGCTTCACCTGCAGTACCGGTGCAGCGGAACCCGCACTCGGGTGCCGGTTTGGGCAGCATGCAGGAGGTCACACTCCAGCGGTTTGCGCCGACCGCCGAGGGTGTGTAAAGTTTAGTGAGTTGCCCCGGTGAGCGCCTGACAGACATGTTCTGCAAGTGAGACTCCCGGACTCGGCAGCCACAACCCATCACAACGCAACGGACAAGATCCGGAAGCTTCGTGGCGGGTTCACCCGGTTGTTTCGGCCAGGTTCCGCGGATAACGCGGAATTGCTAAAACTGTCCGGATGAAATAGAATAAAGAAACACTGCAGCGAAGAGAAAAGAAAGACATTCAATTGTTTTTCCGAGTATTTCGGATGCATCTGTTGTTTGAGAACTCAATAGTGTGCCAAGTTTATTGATACCAATTATTTTAATTGGTTGAACTGGTTCTTCCGCCCACCCCGTGGGTTGGGAGGACTTTTTTAGCTGGTTTCGAATTTAGTGCAGGACCGTGCAGCCAATTTTCCTTGGCTCCGGTGCTGTGTCTGTAACACATTTACGGAGAGTTTGATCCTGGCTCAGGATGAACGCTGGCGGCGTGCTTAACACATGCAAGTCGAACGATGACTTTTGTGCTTGCACAAAATGATTAGTGGCGAACGGGTGAGTAACACGTGAGTAACCTGCCCTTAACTTCGGGATAAGCCTGGGAAACCGGGTCTAATACCGGATACGACGGTCCACCGCATGGTGGTCCGTGGAAAGCTTGATGCGGTTTTGGATGGACTCGCGGCCTATCAGCTAGTTGGTTGGGGTAATGGCCCACCAAGGCGACGACGGGTAGCCGGCCTGAGAGGGTGACCGGCCACACTGGGACTGAGACACGGCCCAGACTCCTACGGGAGGCAGCAGTGGGGAATATTGCACAATGGGCGAAAGCCTGATGCAGCGACGCCGCGTGAGGGACGAAGGCCTTCGGGTTGTAAACCTCTTTCAGCAGGGAAGAAGCGAAAGTGACGGTACCTGCAGAAGAAGCGCCGGCTAACTACGTGCCAGCAGCCGCGGTAATACGTAGGGCGCAAGCGTTATCCGGAATTATTGGGCGTAAAGAGCTCGTAGGCGGTTTGTCGCGTCTGCTGTGAAAGCCCGGGGCTCAACCCCGGGTCTGCAGTGGGTACGGGCAGACTAGAGTGCAGTAGGGGAGACTGGAATTCCTGGTGTAGCGGTGAAATGCGCAGATATCAGGAGGAACACCGATGGCGAAGGCAGGTCTCTGGGCTGTAACTGACGCTGAGGAGCGAAAGCATGGGGAGCGAACAGGATTAGATACCCTGGTAGTCCATGCCGTAAACGTTGGGCACTAGGTGTGGGGGACATTCCACGTTTTCCGCGCCGTAGCTAACGCATTAAGTGCCCCGCCTGGGGAGTACGGCCGCAAGGCTAAAACTCAAAGGAATTGACGGGGGCCCGCACAAGCGGCGGAGCATGCGGATTAATTCGATGCAACGCGAAGAACCTTACCAAGGCTTGACATGAACCGGAAAAGCGTAGAAATACGCTCCCCACTTGTGGTCGGTTTACAGGTGGTGCATGGTTGTCGTCAGCTCGTGTCGTGAGATGTTGGGTTAAGTCCCGCAACGAGCGCAACCCTCGTTCTATGTTGCCAGCGCGTTATGGCGGGGACTCATAGGAGACTGCCGGGGTCAACTCGGAGGAAGGTGGGGACGACGTCAAATCATCATGCCCCTTATGTCTTGGGCTTCACGCATGCTACAATGGCCGGTACAAAGGGTTGCGATACTGTGAGGTGGAGCTAATCCCAAAAAGCCGGTCTCAGTTCGGATTGAGGTCTGCAACTCGACCTCATGAAGTTGGAGTCGCTAGTAATCGCAGATCAGCAACGCTGCGGTGAATACGTTCCCGGGCCTTGTACACACCGCCCGTCAAGTCACGAAAGTTGGTAACACCCGAAGCCGGTGGCCTAACCCCTTGTGGGAGGGAGCCGTCGAAGGTGGGACCGGCGATTGGGACTAAGTCGTAACAAGGTAGCCGTACCGGAAGGTGCGGCTGGATCACCTCCTTTCTAAGGAGCACCTCAGAGTTTTCCGTGTCCTTCCACAGTGTTGGAGGCGGGCTTTGCAGGAGATGCCCATCTCGGAGACATTCGTTCTCCGGTGGGTGCTCAAGGGTGGAATATCAATAAGCAGGTGCCCGGCGTTGAGCCTGGCAGTCTAGTACGCCGTGCGTGCCCCACTTGTGGGGCGTTGTATTGGTTGGAAACCGCTGCCGGTCTTCAAGTACCGGGTTTTTCCGTTTGGCACACTGTTGGGTCCTGAGACAACAGGACCGAAGAATTTCAAGCCTTCTTGAAGGGTTGGAAGGAACACGGTTTCGTGTTGTTTCTGATTGTTCCTGCGCAGGTCCAAGACCGTCCACGGTGAATACGTGGTGGTGGCGGGGTGTGACGGGGTTGTTGTTTGAGAACTACATAGTGGACGCGAGCATCTTAAAATTATTAAGTGCAATTTCAGATAAACCTGGTGCTCCGGGTCATGCCCTTGCGGTGTGGTCCGGTGTTGTCATGGTTTTCTCGATAGCAGGAAATATTTATTGATCTTTGTGGTCAAGTTTTTAAGGGCACACGGTGGATGCCTTGGCATCAGGAGCCGAAGAAGGACGTAGGAATCTGCGATAAGCCTGGGGGAGTTGATAACCGAGCGTTGATCCCAGGATGTCCGAATGGGGAAACCCCGCCCGGCGCGCGAGTGACCGGGTGACCCGCATCTGAACACATAGGGTGCGTGGAGGGAACGTGGGGAAGTGAAACATCTCAGTACCCACAGGAAGAGAAAACAACAGTGATTCCGTTAGTAGTGGCGAGCGAACGCGGAAGAGGCTAAACCAGTGGTGTGTGATAGCCGGCGGGCGTTGCATCACTGGGGTTGCGGGACTTTCCGTACCGATTCTGCCGGATCGGTGAAGTGAGTGCAGATGCATAGGTGAACTGGTTTGAAAGCCAGGCCGTAGAGGGTGTTAGCCCCGTAACCGGAATGTATGCTGCCGCTTGGAGAGGATCCCAAGTAGCACGGGGCCCGAGAAATCCCGTGCGAATCTGCCAGGACCACCTGGTAAGCCTAAATACTCCCTGATGACCGATAGCGGACAAGTACCGTGAGGGAAAGGTGAAAAGTACCCCGGGAGGGGAGTGAAACAGTACCTGAAACCGTGTGCCTACAATCCGTTGGAGCAGGGCGATGCCACTTGTGGTGTCGTGCTTGTGACAGCGTGCCTTTTGAAGAATGAGCCTGCGAGTTAGTGTTACGTCGCGAGGTTAACCCGTGAGGGGAAGCCGTAGCGAAAGCGAGTCTGAACAGGGCGATGCAGTGGCGTGATCTAGACCCGAAGCGGAGTGATCTACCCATGGCCAGGTTGAAGCGCGTGTAAGAGCGCGTGGAGGACCGAACCCACTTCAGTTGAAAATGGAGGGGATGAGCTGTGGGTAGGGGTGAAAGGCCAATCAAACTCCGTGATAGCTGGTTCTCCCCGAAATGCATTTAGGTGCAGCGTTGCGTGTTTCTTACCGGAGGTAGAGCTACTGGATGGCTAATGGGCCCTACAAGGTTACTGACGTCAGCCAAACTCCGAATGCCGGTAAGTGAGAGCGCAGCAGTGAGACTGTGGGGGATAAGCTTCATAGTCGAGAGGGAAACAGCCCAGACCACCAACTAAGGCCCCTAAGCGTGTGCTAAGTGGGAAAGGATGTGGAGTTGCGAAGACAACCAGGAGGTTGGCTTAGAAGCAGCCATCCTTGAAAGAGTGCGTAATAGCTCACTGGTCAAGTGATTCCGCGCCGACAATGTAGCGGGGCTCAAGTACACCGCCGAAGTTGTGGCATTCAAATATTAGCCAAGCGGATGGTTTATCCATTTTCGTTCAAGCGTTTGGATGGGTAGGGGAGCGTCGTGTGGGCAGTGAAGTCGCGGTGTAAACCAGCGGTGGAGCCTACACGAGTGAGAATGCAGGCATGAGTAGCGAAAGACGGGTGAGAAACCCGTCCGCCGAATGATCAAGGGTTCCAGGGTCAAGCTAATCTGCCCTGGGTAAGTCGGGACCTAAGGCGAGGCCGACAGGCGTAGTCGATGGACAACGGGTTGATATTCCCGTACCGGCGAAAAACCGCCAATACCAAGCGGGGGACACTAACCGCCCAATACCTGACCGGCCGCCCTTGTGGCGACCCGGTTTTTGGTGGAGCGCGGGACCTGATCCTGGGAGGTAAGCGTATTAACAGGTGTGACGCAGGAAGGTAGCCGGGCCGGGCGATGGTTGTCCTGGTCTAAGGATGTAGGGTCAGCGATAGGTAAATCCGTTGCTGTGTCTTTGATGACGATACCTGAGATCTGATGGGACCCACTTTGGTGGGAATCCGGTGATCCTATGCTGCCTAGAAAAGCATCGGCGCGAGGTTTTAGCCGCCCGTACCCCAAACCGACACAGGTGATCAGGTAGAGAATACTAAGGCGATCGAGAGAATTATGGTTAAGGAACTCGGCAAAATGCCCCCGTAACTTCGGGAGAAGGGGGGCCCCAACCTTGATGGACACTTGCTGTCCGGAGGGGATCGGGGCCGCAGAGACCAGGGGGAAGCGACTGTTTACTAAAAACACAGGTCCGTGCGAAGTCGCAAGACGATGTATACGGACTGACTCCTGCCCGGTGCTGGAAGGTTAAGAGGACCGGTTAGCCCTTACGGGCGAAGCTGGGAATTTAAGCCCCAGTAAACGGCGGTGGTAACTATAACCATCCTAAGGTAGCGAAATTCCTTGTCGGGTAAGTTCCGACCTGCACGAATGGAGTAACGACTTCCCCGCTGTCTCAACCATAAACTCGGCGAAATTGCAGTACGAGTAAAGATGCTCGTTACGCGCAGCAGGACGGAAAGACCCCGAGACCTTTACTATAGTTTGGTATTGATATTCGGTGTGGCTTGTGTAGGATAGGTGGGAGACTGTGAGACCCGGACGCCAGTTCGGGTGGAGTCATCGTTGAAATACCACTCTGGTCATACTGGATATCTAACTTCGGCCCGTAATCCGGGTCAGGGACAGTGCCTGATGGGTAGTTTAACTGGGGCGGTTGCCTCCTAAAGAGTAACGGAGGCGCCCAAAGGTTCCCTCAGCCTGGTTGGCAATCAGGTGGCGAGTGTAAGTGCACAAGGGAGCTTGACTGTGAGAGAGACATCTCAAGCAGGGACGAAAGTCGGGACTAGTGATCCGGCGGTACATTGTGGAATGGCCGTCGCTCAACGGATAAAAGGTACCTCGGGGATAACAGGCTGATCTTGCCCAAGAGTCCATATCGACGGCATGGTTTGGCACCTCGATGTCGGCTCGTCGCATCCTGGGGCTGGAGTAGGTCCCAAGGGTTGGGCTGTTCGCCCATTAAAGCGGTACGCGAGCTGGGTTTAGAACGTCGTGAGACAGTTCGGTCCCTATCCGCTGCGCGCGCAGGAAATTTGAGAAGGGCTGTCCTTAGTACGAGAGGACCGGGACGGACGAACCTCTGGTGTGTCAGTTGTACTGCCAAGTGCACCGCTGATTAGCTACGTTCGGATGGGATAACCGCTGAAAGCATCTAAGCGGGAAGCCCGCTTCGAGATGAGATTTCCATACACCTTGTGTGTGAGAGGCCCCCAGCCAGACCACTGGGTTGATAGGCCGGATGTGGAAGCGGGGACTAAAGACCCGTGAAGCTGACCGGTACTAATAGGCCGATAACTTACACCACACCACAATCTGGGAGAACACGACTTCAAACGGTTCTCCAAAGTATAAAGGGTTGTGTTGATCATGCTGCTTGCGTCCACTATGTGGTTCCCGGATAACAAACCCGTGAGGTTTGTCACCCCTGGAACCGGCACCACCGCACCCTTCATTCGGGGTGGGTGCCGTATAATTACAGTTATAACTTCGCTATTGCAACACATTGTTTTTGATGGTGTGTTGTGTTGTGACCATTGATTTCCCCTCACCCAGGTTTGTTTATGGGTGGTGCGGGTGGAAGGGTTACGGCGGTCATAGCGTGGGGGAAACGCCCGGTCCCATTCCGAACCCGGAAGCTAAGACCCACAGCGCCGATGGTACTGCATCCGGGAGGATGTGGGAGAGTAGGTCACCGCCGGACAATATTTACGGTTGAAAGACACCGGTTGTTCAGAGAGTAAGGCCCCGCCATTGGCGGGGCCTTACTTGTTTAACACCTACTTGTTTAACCTGTGTGTTCCAGGCCCGCCGGCACCCCCCCGGGCCCTGGCTCGTTTTGCGCCGAGATGGCAGAAACTGCACGTCCCGGACCCGGGAACAGCACTTACAGCCAACTCGCGAGAGATTGAGCACGTTCGCAGCCTTCCTAGCCCGGCGTGGCCGGCGAATTCCCGCGGCGGTGCCTGCGCAGCCAGGCGGCCGTCGTGATCACCAAGGGGAGCTGGGTCAGGCCGTAGAGCAGGTGGAAGGCATAGTGCTTCAGCGTCTGATCAGGATCGAAAGGCAGGATCGCCAGCGGCAGCACGCTGACTATGGCACCAGCCAAATGCAGCAGGCCTAATGCCAGCAGCCCCCACACCGCACCGACCCGCCGCCGCGTGAACCAGAGACCAACGAGCGCTGCGGCCAAAAGCAGGGGAACGGAAGATTCCGGGCTCAGGACTGTCTGGCCGGGGAGATCGGCGACATTGTGGACGAAGATGCCAACCCAGCTCAGACCGGCGAATGCCGGAATCCAGGGGGACGCCTTGGAATTTTTCGCAGTAACGGAGGCTCCCATGGCTGACAGTCCTTTCCGCCGGCTGGTTCAACGGTGACGCTGTCGTCGGTTGCAGTATCGCACCCCGGCGGTCGAGATGGCAGCAGGTGCATGTCTCAGCGCTCAGACGTGCACCTTCAGCCCATCTCGGGGGAGGAAAGGGGGGACGCTGCACCGGACCGGAGGTTTCGTCTACTAGGCTTGAGGGCATGCGTATTGCTCGATTTGTACAAGACAGTGACCCAGCGTTCGGCGTCGTCGACGGGGACGAGGGCCATGAGGAAATAGCCGTCATCAAGGGCGATCCATTTTTCTCCGGCGTCCAGCTGACGGGGGAGCGCCACAAGCTCGAGGACGTCCGTCTTCTGGCGCCGATCATTCCGCGCAGCAAGGTGGTCGGCATCGGCCGCAACTACGCTGACCATGCCAGCGAGATGGGCAACGAAGTGCCGCCGGCGCCGCTGATGTTCCTCAAGCCCAACACCTCGGTGATCGGCCCGAACGATCCCGTTGTGCTGCCGTCCTTCTCGGACGAGGTGTCCTACGAGGCCGAGCTCGCCGTCGTCATTGGCCGCATCTGCAAGGACGTCCCGCTGGACCGGGTGGACGAAGTCATCTTCGGCTACACCTGCGCCAATGACCTCACTGCCCGCGACGCCCAGCGCACCGACGACCAGTGGGCCCGGGCCAAGGGCTTTGACACCTCCTGCCCGCTCGGCCCCTGGATCGAGACCGAGCTGGACACCGATGACCTCGCGGTCCGCGGCTACCTCAACGGCCAGCTCGTCCAGGACGGCAACACCAGCGCGATGATCTGGAGTGTGAAGGAACTGGTGTCCTATGTGTCCCAGGCCTTCACCCTGCTGCCCGGTGACGTCATCCTCACCGGCACGCCCGCCGGCGTCGGGCTCATCTCCGACGGCGAGCGTTACGACGTCGAGATCGAGGGCATCGGCCGCCTCGTGAACACCGCCCGCAGCTAGGCATGAGTTCTTCCGGCGCCGGACCGAGGCGCAACCGTGCCCCGGTCCGGCGCTTTTTGCTGCCCGGAGTGGTGTGGGCAGCCGCCCTGTTTGCGGCGCCGTTCCTTAACGACGGCGGCGGAAATGCCCTGCTGTGGGGCGCCGGCGCCGCTGTCCTGGTGAGCCTGTTTCCCTGGGCCCTGGTCACTGTCCTGGACCGGCGCGGGGACCTGCGCCGCGGCCTGGACCGGCTGGGCGCGCCACCCATCATCCTCGGAGCCGCCGGGGCGTGCTTCATGGTGCTGCGGGTTATCCGGTGGACCGACGGACCGCGGGCTCTGGCCGCCGTAATCTTCGCGATGATCACCGCCTATGCCCTCACCGCCGCGCTAACCAAGGTGGTGCGGCTGGACTGGGCAGCGGTCACCTGCGCCGCGGCCGCCGTCGTTCTTCCGACGCTTCTGTTCCTGCTGCTGCCGGGCGCCGCGGGGACGGCAGCCGCGATCGCCGCAGCCGCAATGTTCGTCGCCGCGCTGCTGAGCGGGAGGGACCGCCCGGCACGTGAGACGGCGGGGGCCGCTGCCGCCGGCGTGGTTGCCGGCGGCATCTTCCTCTGGCTGCTGCAGTACAGCCGGTAAACGTCGGGCCGGGCGGATCGAGAGTCTAAACTGGAAAGCATCATGACTAACCTGCCTTCACTTGCCGAACTGCCCACCGTCGATGACAGCACCCCCGTGCGCGTGCGTTTCTGTCCTTCCCCCACAGGTACCCCGCACGTGGGCCTGATCCGGACCGCCCTGTTCAACTGGGCCTATGCCAAGCACACCGGCGGCACCATGGTGTTCCGCATCGAGGACACCGACACCGCCCGCGACAGCGAAGAGAGCTTCCTGCAGCTGCTGGATGCCCTGGACTGGCTGGGCATCACCTGGGACGAAGGCGTCAACGTGGGCGGGCCGCATGAGCCGTACCGCCAGTCCCAGCGCGGCGACATCTACCAGGACGTCATCGCCAAGCTCAAGGACGCCGGCCACCTGTACGAGTCCTACTCCACTCCTGAGGAGATCGAGGCCCGGCACCGCGCGGCCGGCCGCGACATCAAGCTCGGCTACGACAACTATGACCGCACCCTGACGCCCGAGCAGATCGAGGCCTTCAAGGCCGAGGGGCGCTCACCGGTGCTGCGCGTCCGGATGCCCGACGAAGACATTACCTTCAACGACCTGGTCCGCGGCGAAATCACGTTCAAGGCCGGCACCGTTCCGGACTTCGTGGTGGTCCGCGCCAACGGGGCACCGCTCTACACGCTCGTCAATCCGGTCGACGATGCCCTGATGGGCATCACGCACGTGCTGCGCGGCGAGGACCTGCTCTCCTCCACACCCCGCCAGATCGCGCTCTACCGGGCGCTGATCGACGTCGGAGTGGCCCAGTACATGCCGCTCTTCGGCCACCTGCCCTACGTCATGGGCGGCGGCAACAAGAAGCTCTCCAAGCGTGATCCGGAGTCCAGCCTCTTCCTGCACCGCGAACGCGGCTTCATTCCCGAGGGCCTGCTCAACTACCTCTCGCTCCTGGGCTGGTCGCTGTCCGCCGACGAGGACATCTTCACCGTCGACCAGCTGGTGGAAAACTTCGACATCCACAACGTGCTGGCCAATCCGGCCCGCTTTGACCTGAAGAAGGCCGAGGCCATCAACGGCACCCACGTGCGGATGCTGGCTGCCGAAGACTTCCGCAACCGCCTGGTCCCGTACCTGCAGACCGCCGGCCTGGTGGGGGAGACCCTCACCGCCCGGGAGGAGGAGATCCTCACCGAGGCCGCTCCGCTGGTCCAGGAACGCATCACCCTGCTGGGCGAGGCGCCGGACATGCTGGGCTTCCTCTTCAAGGCCGACGACGCCATTGACGTGGCCGACGACGCGCGGAAGGGCCTGCCGGCCAACCTCACCGAGGTGCTGGACGCCGCGCTGGCCGCGCTGGAGCCGGTGTCCGACTGGACCGCCGAGAACATTCAGGCGGCGCTGCGCACGGCGCTGGTCGACGAGATGGGCATCAAGCCGCGCCTGGCCTTCGGCCCGGTCCGCACCGCCGTCTCCGGACGCCGCATCTCACCGCCGCTGTTCGAGTCCATGGTGATCCTGGGCAAGGACTCCTCGCTGGCCCGCATCCGCGCCTTCCGCAACGCCGGCTAACTGCATGAAACAACGCAGGCAGGTCCGCGGGGTGCTCTTCGACATCGATGAGACCCTCGTGGACCTGCAGGCAGCCATGGGGACCACGCTGCAGTCCCTCGGCCGCCACGACCTCGCACATTTCACCGCGGAGGAGTGGACCGCCTTCAAGGCCCTCTTCACCGCGGATCCGGAAGGGTACTACGACAGGTACCTGGCCGGTGAGCTGTCCTTCGCCGATCAGCGCGTCCGACGGCTGCAGCACGCCCGCAGGAGCACCGGGCAGCCGCTGCTCGACGACGACGCGGCAGAGCACTGGAACACAACCTACGAAGCGACCCTGCCGCTGCACTTTCGCGCGTTCGACGACGTCGTGCCGCTGCTGGATGAGCTGGATGCCAGAGGCATTCCGTACGGCGCCGTCAGCAACAACGTTCATGACTACCAGCGCGCCAAGCTGGATGCCGCCGGCCTGCAGCGGATCACGGTCCTCGTGGGCATCGACACGGTGGGTGCGGCCAAGCCGGAGCCCGCCATCTTCCACGAAGGCGTCCGCCGGCTCGGCAGCGACGCGGCGCAGACCCTGTACGTCGGGGACAACCTGCGCGTCGACGCCGAAGGAGCCTGCGCCGCCGGCCTCCGGGGTGTCTGGCTGGACCGCCCGGAGTATCCCTCGCCGGTGCGGAGCGGATCGGATCCACACCCCACGGAGCAGATCGCCGTGGTGCGGTCGCTGCGCGAGGTGGTGCGACTGGCCACCGGCTGACAGCACCACGGGAGGGCCGGCGGCGGTTTTGTACTTCCTCCGGAACCGGTGTATAGTTATATCTCGTGCTGAGGGGTTGGAGCGGGGAAAAACTTCTCCAAAACAACCGAAAAAGCACAGTGGGATATGGTGTAATTGGCAACACATCGGTTTCTGGTACCGACATTCTAGGTTCGAGTCCTGGTATCCCAGCGGTTCTCAATTGATAAGAAATTATCAATTTGAAGATCAGCAATAAGTGTGAAAAGCTTATTGAGCTTAATTCCAATTGAGCAAAAGGAAGCAAGACGCCTTCACGGGCAGAATGCTTGTACTGGCCCCATCGTATAGCGGCCTAGTACGCTGCCCTCTCACGGCGGTAACGCGGGTTCGAATCCCGCTGGGGTCACCATTTCAGCCAGCTCCGGACAATGTCCGGGGCTGGCTTTTTTGTGTTCAATCGCGGATCATCCTCTGCAGCGTCCTCAGGTTTCTCGTGGTGGTGCTTGCCTTGTAGCGGGCGCTCGAACCCAAACGGGACAGAGGACCTTCCAAGGTCTGGCCCTTGGGGCACGGCCACGCGACCGCTTCCGGTCCCAGCCGCACCTGTTCGGCACCCAGCGCGGCTCCGGCCTCGAACAGCTCCGTGAGCAGCCCGGCGTCGGACCCGAACGTCACGTAGGCGTGCATCTGTGCATCGTCGGCCGGATAGGGAACGGCGGCGGCCAGCTCGGCCAGCCGCTCCTTGGTCAGGACCACCACCCAGGCGTCGTAGCCGAAGTCCGCCCGCAGTGCCGCCTCCACCATCGATTTGAGCTCATCGGCTGCGGCCTCGGAAGAGAGAGTTACGTTGCCGCTGGCGAGAAAGGTCTTGACCCCGGACACCGGAAGAGCCGCCAGAGTCGAGCGCAAATCCGCCGAGCGGACCGTCACCCCGCCAACATTCACGCCGCGCAGCAACACCGCATAATCAGTCATGCACCGGAGAATACGCCGGAAAGCGCGCTCCCTGCCATAATCGATTTCAGCAGGGACACTGTGTTCCTCTTTGTTGACCCAAAGGAAAGCTCCAGTGCCCACGCACGCGCCGACAGTGGCGGACCTGAACGAAAAAGCCCTGCTCGCCCGGATCTTTCCGCGGCTGGGAGCGCCCAAAGCGCTGCTGGGACCCGGCGACGACGCCGCCATCGTGGCAGCTCCGGACGGGCGGACCGTGATCTCGATCGACACCCTGGTGCAGGACGCCGACTTTCGGCTGTCCTGGCCGTCCGGCTACCGCACCAGCGGGTTCGACGTCGGCTGGAAATGCGCGGCGCAGAACCTCTCCGACATCAATGCCATGGGCGCCGTGGCCACCTCCCTGGTTGTCAGCCTCACCCTGCCGGGCAGCACCGAGGTTGCCTGGGTGGAGGACCTGGCCGACGGCCTGGCTGCGGCCATCCACGTCCTTGGCGCCTCCGGGTGCTCGGTGGTCGGCGGTGACCTGGGCCGGGGCCGCGAGATCGTGGTCACTGCGGCTGTCACCGGCTCCCTGCAGGGCCGGTCGCCGGTGCTGCGCTCGGGTGCCCGGCCGGGGAACGTCATTGCTGTCGCCGGTGTCCTGGGCAGGGCGGCGGGAGGGCTGGCAGTACTGGAAAGCTCCGAGGATTATGCCTCCCTGCACTCCGATCCCAGCACGGAAAACCAGGTCCTACTGGAGCTTGCCGCTGCCCAGTGCCGGCCGCGTCCGCCCCTTGCCCGGGGTCCGGAGGCCGCAGCAGCAGGAGCCACCGCCATGCTGGACATCTCGGACGGGCTGGTCCGGGACGCCGGACGTATTGCGGCCGCCTCCGGTGTCGCCGTCGAACTTGATCCCGCAGCCCTCGCCCGCCATGCGGAGCCGCTGCAGGCTGCGGCGTCGCGGCTGGGCGCGGATGCCCTGGACTGGGTGCTCGGCGGTGGCGAGGACCACGGCCTGCTGGCCGCCTTCCCCGCCGGAACCGCACTCCCGGAAGGGTTCGAACGGCTGGGCACGGTGCACGACGGCGCCGGCGTCACCGTCGGGGGAGAGGCGCCCCGCGTTGCCGGCTGGGACCACTTCGCCGGCTGAAAGCTACCGCAGGATATGCCGGTTCCGGATCCGCTGCGCGAGGGTCAGGAGCTCCTCGCGGGAAAGGTCCGGCAGGTTCTCCAGCTCGCCGATCAGTTCATCGAGGCTGGTGTTGGCGCGGGTGCGGAGGATTTCACTGTAGTAACCGACAATGACACCGGTGGCCAGCGCCACCACGAGGATGCCGTAGAGGGCCACAAAGACGGTGATCAGCCGGCCCGCCATGGTGACCGGAACAATGTCCCCGTAGCCAATGGTGGTGAAGGAAACAAACAGGAACCAGAGGGCGTCCCCGAAGTCCTCGACTTCGGGTTCAAAGCGCGGCAGCAGCAGCGCGGCCACGCCCAGCACCACGAGGAACCCGGTGAAGACCCGCTCCGCTCCGGTGGTGCGGACGATGTTCCACAGGAGGCGCAGCCGTTTCATGGTGACCCTTCGACTTGGTGGGTCCCAGAATAGGCCTACTCCGCGGTCTTCCGCAGGGCTTCGGTGAGCTGAGCGGCGGCGCGGGTCACCACTTCGGCGTGAATGCGGCCGGGCTGGCGGGTCAGGCGCTCGATCGGCCCGGAAATCGAGACGGCGGCAATCACCCGGCCGGACGGTCCGCGCACCGGAGCCGAGACCGAAGCCACGCCCGGCTCCCGTTCGCCCAGGCTCTGGGCCCAGCCGCGGCGCCGCACGCCGGCCAGGACCGTGGGCGTGAAGCGGGCATTGTGCAGGCCCTCGAACAGGCGGTCGTGGTCCTCCCAGGCCAGCAGGCACTGGGCGGCCGAGCCGGCCTTCATGGACAGCTGCGTGCCAACGGGGATGGTGTCCCGCAGCCCGATGGGACGCTCGGCTGAGGCGACGCAGACCCGCCATTCGCCCTGCCGGCGGAACACCTGCGAGCTCTCACCGGTGGCGTCGCGCAGCGCCAGCAGCACCGGGCCCGCCGCCGCAATCAGCCGGTCTTCGCCAGCGGCCGAGGCCAGCTCGACCAGCCGGCCGCCCAGGACAAACCGGCCCTGGATGTCCCGGCCCACCAGGCGGTGGTGCGCCAGCGCGACGGCGAGGCGGTGCACGGTGGGGCGGGCGAGCCCGGTGGCGGCGACCAGCTGCGCCAGCGTGGTGGGGCCTGCCTCCAGCGCGTCCAGCACCAGTGCGGCCTTGTCGATGACGCCGACGCCGCTGGCCGGGTTTCCAGTTATGTCCATGTGTTGATACTGCCGTCTCAATATTTGAGATGCAAGTCGAAAAACTGGCGTCTCCGCGGGCGGAGCTGGTTGTCTTAAAGCATCGACTTTGCGCGGCCGCTCTTTTCGGCTCGCGGAAGACACTTCACAAGGAGCATCGGGTATGGGTGAGCACGCAGCAGGCAGGACGCTTGCGGAGAAGGTGTGGGACGAGCACGTCGTCGTCAAGGGCGAAGACGGAGCCCCCGATCTCCTGTACATCGACCTGCATCTGGTCCACGAAGTGACGTCCCCGCAGGCCTTCGAAGGGCTGCGCCTGGCGGGCCGGAAGCTGCGGCGCCCTGACCTCACCATCGCCACCGAGGACCACAACACCCCCACGCTGGAAATCGACAAGCCCATCGCGGACCCGATCAGCCGGACCCAGATCGAAACCCTGCGCGCCAACTGCGCTGAATTCGGCGTCCGGCTGCATTCACTCGGCGACGCCGAGCAGGGCATCGTGCACGTGGTGGGCCCGCAGCTGGGCCTGACCCAGCCCGGCCAGACAGTGGTCTGCGGCGACTCCCACACCTCCACCCACGGTGCGTTCGGCGCCCTGGCCATGGGCATCGGCACCTCCGAGGTGGAGCACGTCATGGCCACCCAGACGCTGTCCCTGAAGCCCTTTCGGACCATGGCCATCACCGTGGAGGGGACGCTGCGCCCCGGCGTGACGTCCAAGGACATCATCTTGGCCGTCATTGCCAAGATCGGCACCGGCGGCGGGCAGGGCTACGTGCTCGAGTACCGCGGGTCCGCCATCCGCTCCCTGTCCATGGAAGCCCGGATGACCATCTGCAACATGTCCATCGAGGCCGGCGCCCGCGCCGGCATGGTGGCCCCGGACGACGTTACCTTCGCCTACCTCAAGGACAAGCCGCACGCGCCGCAGGGCGCGGACTGGGATGCCGCCGTCGAGCACTGGCGGTCGCTGGCGAGCGACGACGAGGCCGTGTTCGACGCCGAGGTATTCCTGGACGCCGATGAGCTGGAGCCCTTCGTCACCTGGGGCACCAATCCCGGGCAGGGCGTCTCGCTCTCCGAGTCCGTGCCGTACCCCGAAGCGTTCGGCGACGAGAACGCACGGGCCGCTGCCGAACGCGCGCTGACCTACATGGACCTGGCTCCCGGCACGCCCATGAAGGACATCCGCGTGGACACCGTCTTCCTGGGCTCCTGCACCAACAGCCGGATCGAGGACCTGCGCATCGCCGCCGACATCATCCGCGGCCGGCAGAAGGACCCCGACATCCGGATGATGGTGGTTCCCGGTTCCGCCCGGGTCCGGCTGGAAGCCGAAGCCGAGGGCCTGGACCAGGTGTTCAAGGACTTCGGCGCCGAGTGGCGCTTTGCCGGCTGCTCCATGTGCCTGGGCATGAACCCCGACCAGCTGGCGCCGGGGGAGCGCTGCGCGTCCACCTCCAACCGCAACTTCGAGGGCCGGCAGGGGAAGGGCGGACGCACCCATCTGGTCTCACCGGTGATTGCGGCGGCCACCGCCGTCCGCGGCACCCTGAGTTCGCCGTCGGACCTCGAGCCGCTGTCCGGTGCTGAGCCGCTGTCCGCAGCGGCCCGGACCGAGCCCGCCGCCGCATCCGTCCAGCCAGCCGTCTAGGAGCCAGCCATGGAAAAGATCACCACCCACACCGGCATCGGCGTCCCGCTGCGCCAGAGCGACGTCGACACCGACCAGATCATCCCCGCGGTCTACCTCAAGCGGATCACCCGGACCGGATTCGAGGATGCCCTCTTCGCCGGCTGGCGCAAGGACGAGAACTTCATCCTGAACCGGGAGCCCTACTCGTCCGGATCAGTGCTGGTGGCCGGCCCCGACTTCGGCACGGGCTCCTCCCGCGAGCATGCCGTCTGGGCCTTGAAGGACTACGGGTTCCGGGCGGTCCTGTCCTCCCGCTTCGCCGACATCTTCCGGGGCAATTCCGGCAAGCAGGGGCTTGTCGCGGCGCAGGTGGCGCAGGATGACATTGAACTCATTTGGAAGGTGCTGGAGAACTCTCCGGGGACCGAGGTGAGCGTGGACCTGGAAGCACGCACCGTGGTCTGCGGAGCGGTGACGGCCCCCTTCTCCATTGACGAATACACCCGGTGGCGCCTGCTCGAGGGGCTCGATGACATTTCGCTCACACTGCGGCACGAGACGGATATCACACAGTTTGAGGCGCACCGTCCTTCCTTCAAACCGACAACCCTTCCGGCGCGCACCTAAAAGCCCTTTCGGCGCCGGTTTTGCACCGCGCCCGGTTTCGTGTCCTGCTGCGGCACTTCGTATTATTGATAGGCCCCCGACCGGGGGCCTATCAGTTTTTCCAGGGGCAGGTCCGTTGTGCCGTGCGGGTCCCGGAGAGGCTCCGGACCGGCACGGTGCCCTGCGCGCAGGTCGCTCGGGAAGGTTCTTCCGGAGGAGCTGATATTTCAGTATGTGGACGCTTGCTCCTATGCTTGAGTGCAGTCTCTCTTTGCTGTTGGGGCATTATAGAAAAAAGAAATTAGGTGTTCATGGGTAGCGTTCTAACCATCCGTGGTGGAGTTCCTCTGACAGGAAAAGTCCCCGTCCGCGGAGCGAAGAACCTCGTTCCCAAAGCCATGGTCGCGGCACTGCTGGGCAACAGCCCGTCACTGCTTCGCAACGTTCCGGAAATCAAGGACGTTGAGGTAGTCACCTCGCTGTTGCAGCTCCACGGTGTTGAAGTCACCAAGGATCCGGTGACCGGGGACCTGACCATGGATCCCCAGAACGCCAAGACGGCGGCGTCAAAGGACATCGACGCCCACGCGGGCGATTCCCGGATTCCGATCCTCCTGTGCGGACCGCTGATGCACAGCCTCGGCGAGGCCTTCATTCCGGACCTCGGCGGCTGCAAAATCGGCGACCGGCCGATCGACTTCCACCTGCAGATGCTCCGCAACTTCGGTGCCGTGGTGGAAAAGCGCCCCGGCGGCATTTCCATCTCCGCGCCCAAGGGCCTGACCGGCGCGAAGGTGGAACTGCCCTACCCGAGCGTGGGCGCCACCGAGCAGGTGCTGCTGACCGCCGTCAAGGCCGTCGGAATCACCGAACTGCGCGGTGCCGCGGTGGAACCGGAAATCCTGGACCTCATTGCCGTGCTGCAAAAAATGGGCGCCATCATTACGGTCCAGACGGACCGGGTCATCCGCATTGAAGGCGTGACCGAGCTGAGCGGGTACAACCACCGTGCCCTGCCTGACCGTAACGAAGCCGCGTCCTGGGCGTCGGCTGCGCTGGTCACCAAGGGTGACATTTACGTTGAAGGCGCGTCGCAGCAGGATCTCACCGCGTTCCTCAATACCTACCGCAAGGTCGGCGGCGCCTTCGACGTCGACGACGGCGGCATCCGCTTCTACCATCCCGGCGGGGCACTGAATCCGCTGGTGCTGGAAACCGATGTCCACCCCGGCTTCATGACCGACTGGCAGCAGCCGCTGGTTGTTGCGCTGACCCAGGCCCAGGGCGTGTCCATTGTCCACGAAACGGTCTACGAAAACCGGTTCGGGTTCACTGACGCACTGATCCGCATGGGCGCCAACATCCAGGTCCACCGCGAATGCCTCGGCAGCGTTCCCTGCCGGTTCGGCCAGCGCAACTTCCTGCACTCGGCGGTCATCTCCGGTCCGGTGCAGCTCAAGGGCGCCGACGTCGACATTCCGGACCTGCGCGGCGGCTTCAGCCACCTGATTGCGGCACTGGCCGCTGACGGAACCTCCCGCGTGACGGGCATCGAACTGATCAACCGCGGCTACGAGCACTTCCTTGAAAAGCTCGAGGGACTCGGCGCCGATTTCGACGTTTCGACCGTTTCCGCCGGAACGAGGTAGCCGCCGCCATGCCTGAGTCGGTCAAGTCGCGGGTGGCGTTCGCCCTGCTGGCGAACACCATGCGGCCGGTAATGAACCTCCTGGTGCGCAAGCAGTGGGAGGGACTGGAAAACCTCCCCCGGGACACCGGGTTCATTGCCTGCCCCAACCACGTGACGGAGATCGACCCAGTGGTGGTGGGGCATTTCTTCTACAACCAGAAGATCATGCCCCGCTACCTGGCGAAGGCATCCCTCTTTAAGGTGCCGGTCTTCGGGTCGGCCCTGCGCGCCACCAATCAGGTCCCGGTGGAGCGTGTCACCTCCGGTGCCTCGGCGTCGCTGCAGGCCGCACGCGTCGTCATCGAGGCCGGCGGGGCGCTGATTGTCTATCCGGAGGGCACGCTCACCCGGGACCCTGATCTCTGGCCGATGCGGGGACGGACCGGCGCCGCCCGGCTCGCCCTGCAGACCGGCGCCCCGGTGGTTCCGGTGGCCCACTGGGGAGCCGAGGCGCTTCTTCCGCGCTACAGCAAGCGCCTGAACCTGTTTCCCCGCAAGACAGTGCGGCTGCGGGTCGGCACCCCCGTTGATCTTTCCGACTTGCGGGACCAGCCGATGACAAAGTCAGTGCTGGACACCGCCACCGAACGCATCATGGACAGCCTGACCGATCTCGTCGCCGAGCTGCGGGATGAAAAGCCGCCGGTCGTCCGCTGGGATCCGGCGGTAAACGGACAACGGGCAACCGGCCGGGACTTTGAGCAGCCCCGGGGCTTTGACCCGATCCGGAAGATTAAGCAGGACAATGACTCCGGGCAGCGCCGAGAGCCCAAACACGACGGCGACAAACAGAACGGGACTGAGAACAATGAGCTGGCGTAACACGCATCCGAAGGTAGTGGCCGTCCTGGGCGCAGGCAGCTGGGGAACCGTCTTCGCGAAGATTGTGGCCGACGCCGGTGCCGGCCGGCAGACCGACGTCCGGCTCTGGGCCCGGCGCCCCGAAGTGGCTGCGGAGATCAACGACCTCCACCGCAACAGCCAGTACCTGTTGGACACCGTGCTGCCGGGCAACCTGACGGCGTCCGCCGATCCCGCGGAGGTGCTGGCGGGAGCCGAACTCGTGGTGCTGGCGGTTCCGGCGCAGACCCTGCGGGCGCAGCTGCGCAGCGTCCGGGACCTGATCCCGGAAGGCGCCGTCGTCGTCTCCCTGATGAAGGGGCTGGAAGTGGGCACCGACTCGCGGATGAGCCAGGTCATCGAGGAGGAACTGCACTGGCCCGAAGACCGGGTGGCTGTCATCTCCGGGCCCAACCTGGCCATGGAAATTGCTCACCGGCAGCCGACGGCGTCGGTGGTGGCCTGCTCCGATCTGGACACCGCAGCCTGGATTGCCCGGGCCTGCACCGCGCCCTACTTCCGTCCCTACACCAACACCGACGTGGTGGGCACTGAAATCGGCGGCATCGTGAAGAACGTGATCGCCCTGGCCGTGGGCATCTGCGAAGGCAAGGGCATGGGGGACAACACCAAGGCCTCGGTCATGACCCGCGGGCTGGCGGAAACCACGCGCCTGGCCCTGGCGCTCGGCGGCAGCGCCGAAACCATGTCCGGCCTGGCCGGGATGGGCGACCTCATTGCCACCTGCTCCTCGCCGCTGTCCCGGAACCACACGGCCGGCCGGCTGCTGGCCCAGGGGCTGACACTGGAGGAAGTCAACGCGTCCATGAAGCAGACCGCCGAGGGCATCAAGTCCGCACAGGCCGTGCTGGACCGCGCCACCCAGCTCGGTGTCTACATGCCCATTGTCGAAAACGTCGTCGCCGTCCTGCAGGGCGTCATCTCCGTCGACGAGCTGGGACCGCGCCTACTCTCCCGCGAACTGAAATCCGAAGGTGTGCACACCCCGTGACAAACGACCCACTGAGCCCCGACACGGTTACCGCCAGCGGCGGCGCCGCTGCAACCGCCGGCGAACCCGGCGGCACCGACGCGGGCCGGACCCGGCCCCGCGTGGCCGTGCTGTTCGGCGGCCGGTCCAGCGAACACGCAGTGAGCTGCGTGACCGCCGCGGGCGTGCTGGAAGCCATTGACCGCAGCAAGTACGACGTCGTGCCGGTGGGGATCGCGCGGAACGGGCAGTGGACCCTGGTCTCGGCCGATCCGGCCGCCTGGTCGCTGCGCTCCGAGTCCCTGCCGGAGGTCACCCCCGGCACTGAAAGCATCGTCCTGTCCGCCGAAGGCGCCGGGTCGGACCTGGTGGCGCATGCCGAGGGAGCGCTGCCGCGCAGCCTCGGCCGGATCGACGTCGTCTTCCCCGTCCTGCACGGCCCGTTCGGCGAGGACGGCACCCTGCAGGGAATGCTGGAGATGGCTGACATCCGTTACGTGGGCGCTGGCGTTCTTGCCTCCGCCGTCGGCATGGACAAGCACTACATGAAGGTGGTGTTTGAGGCAGCGGGCCTGCAGGTGGGCCCGTACGAGGTCATCACCGACCGGCAGTGGGAAAGGGATTCCGCGGCGTGCCTGGAGCGTGCTTCGAAGCTGCAGTTCCCGCTGTTCGTCAAACCGGCGCGGGCAGGCTCCTCCATGGGCATCACCCGGGTGACGGAACCGGCCGGGCTGGCCGCCGCCATTGAAGCCGCCCGCCTGCATGATCCGAAGGTAGTGGTGGAAGCCGGCATCACCGGACGGGAAATCGAAGTGGCCGTCCTGCAGGGCCGCGGCACCGAGGATCCCCGCACCAGCCACCCCGGCGAAATCGCAGTGCAGAACGGCGACCACGACTGGTACGACTTCGACGCCAAGTACGTGGACGGAGCGGCAGCCGAGCTGAGCTGCCCCGCCGATCTGCCGGCCGGAACCGCCGAGCGGGTCCGCTCGCTGGCTGCCGTCGCCTTCGAGGCCGTCGGCGCCGAGGGCCTGTCCCGGGTGGACTTCTTCTACACCCCGGACGGGAACCTGATCATCAACGAGATCAACACCATGCCCGGTTTCACTCCGGTGAGCATGTATCCGCAGATGTGGGCCAAGTCGGGCCTGCAGTACACGGAACTGATCGATGAACTGATCGCGCTGGCGCTGGAGCGGAAGACCGGACTGCGCTAAGCGGCACTTCCGCCGCGCGAGGCCTGCCCGGCGCTACTGCGCGGGGAGCACCAAGTCATTGCTGCTCACGCAGGCCCGGGTCGGCTCGATCCGGGACACGGCGTTCTCCAGCTGCACCAGCAGCGTCGACGACGAGACTTCCTCGGGGTTGAAGATCACTTCCACGGCCGGCTCCCGGCCGTACGTCGTCGCCGTCCACGTGGTCTCGTCCTCCTGCAGGATCCAGTCGATGCTGTTGACCGTGGCGCACTGCTCGGTGGTCGGTCCGGGAACCGGCACGCCGCAGCGCAGGATGATCTTTGACGGATCTCCCCAGGCGGCGGAGGACTGGCTGTCGGTTTCGCGCTGCTGCTGATCGGCCAGCTCGGACGGCAGGGCCACCATGATTTCGGCGCAGGCCGGGTTGGCGGCGTCCGGAGCCGGTTCGACGTCGGCCACGGGAGTGCAGGCGGTCAGTGCCGCTGCGAGGGTAAGGACCGCTGCCGGCAGGGCAGCGCGGGATAGCAACATGCCTTCAAGGTTATCGGTCCGCGGCGGCCGGATTTGAATCGAAGGACGACACCGGGGAGCGCTAGGCTTTTACCCGGGGGAGAACAGGGGAGTATCTTGACGCAGTACATGGACGAATATGAGCAGCCGGCCAGGCGCCGGCGGCATCCCATCCGCAACCTCTTGATCACCGTCCTGGTGCTGATCCTCGTGGCGGCGCTGGTGGCCGGCGGCTACCTGTGGTCCCTGGCCCGCAGCTTCGACAACGGCACCACGACCATCGAGAACGCGCTGCCGGCGGACAGCCCGGCGAAGGATCCCGGGGCCGGGAACTCGCAGAACATCCTGCTGATCGGCACCGACGAGCAGGATCCCGGATCCGAAGCGTCCCGCTCCGACACCATGATGCTGGTGCATCTGCCGGGGGACCGAAGCACCGCCTACGTGATGTCGATCATGCGCGACACCTGGACCGAGATTCCCGGCTACGGCGAGGGCAAGATCAACTCGGCAATGGCCCTGGGCGGCGTGCCGCTGACGGTCAGCGCAGTGCAGGCCATGGTTGACGCCCCGATCGACCACGTGGCGATTGTCGACTTTGAAGGCTTCAGCGGGCTGACGGATGCGCTCGGCGGCGTGGAGGTCAACAACCCGACGGCGTTTTCCTCCAGCATCGACGACGACCATTTTCCGGCCGGGGTCATTTCGCTGGACGGCGACTCCGCCCTGAACTTCGTCCGTGAGCGGCAATCCTTCGCCGAGGGCGACTACCAGCGGGTGCGGAACCAGCAGCTGTTCATCAGCGGGCTGATCTCCTCGGTGTTCTCCAAGGAGACGCTGCTGAACCCGGGGAAGGTCAGCGCTGCCGTCTCGGAAATTTCCCCGTATCTCAGCGTGGATGAGGAACTGGACGCCGTCGCTGCCGGCCGGCTGGCGTTCTCCCTGCGCAATGTGCGCGGCGGCAATCTGTCAATGTTTACGCTGCCGACACTGGGGGCGGGAACCTCAAGTGACGGACAGTCTATTGTGGTCAAGGATGAAACGGCCATCGCGGCTATCGCGGAGGCGATGGACAACGATGCCATGGCTGAGTATCTGGCCGCGAATAATGGGGGAATATAACGTGGATTTAGGGCTTTGGCGGCGCCGGGCGGGAACCGCAGCAGCGGTTGCCGTACTTCTCTCATCGGTGGCGGCCGGGCCGGCTCTTGCGGTGGAGACCCCGCCGCCCGGCACCGAGAGCCCCGCCCCGTCAGACCCGCCACCCGCGGAGCCGGCTCCAGTGCCCGCACCGCCGGCACCCGCACCTCCCGCCCCGGAGCCGGCACCAGCGCCAGCGCCGGCCCCGGCCCCAGCCCCAGCCCCGGCCCCGGAACCGGAACCGGCACCTACCCCGGCACCCGCGCCTGCTCCCGTCATTGATCCCGCCACCGGGTTCGTCGTTGACGGCAGCACCGGCTATCTGGTTCATCCGGGCACCGGCTGGCTGATCGAGGGCGGCAGCGGCTTTCTCATCGATCGCGGCAGCATGCTCTACACGGATTACCGCTGGGACCCGGCCACGGGACTGGTAACCCTGATAACGGAGGACGAGGAGTCCGACAGCCCCTCGGCGTCACCCACCCCGGAGCCCTCGGCCACGCCAACAGCCACGCCCTCGGCCACGCCGTCGCCCTCTCCGACCGCCACTCAGACGGCGTCAGCAACGCCCTCGCCAAGCGCGCTTGCGGCAGCGCCCAGCAGCGATTCGGGCGAGTCCTCCGGCACCGGATGGCCGGTTCGCCTCCTGGTCATAGTGGGCCTCATAGCGGCGGGCGCCCTCTACTACGTCAAATTGCGCGGAACTTCGACAAGACCGCTTTGAACAGATAACGGAACCGAGCGGTAGACTGGCTCGGTCCTAATAAGATGTGCGGCTTGCCGCGCCATGCCGGGGGGAAGTTCTTGCGAGTCCTGTTGCTCATCCACTCCTACTCGCCTGAGCACAGCCCGCCGCAGCGGCGGTGGACGCAGATCATCCGCTCCTTGCGGCAGCAGGGCTGGAACGTCGACGTCGTCGCTCCCGTAGCCCACGCGCCGCACGGACGGCGCACCTTGCCAAAGTCCGACGCCGGCCGGGCCTTCCGCCGCGATACCGGCGTTTACGGAGAACACATTCGGCGGGTGCCCTACCTGTGGCACCGCACCACCCGGCTGGGACGCCTCGCCGATCATCTGGTATCGGCAGCCTGCAGCATCCCGGCAGCGCTTCTGGGCCCGAAGCCGGACGCAGTGATTGTCACCGTCCCCAGCCTCCCCATTCTCGGCGCCGGATACGCGGCAGCCCGCCTGCTGCGGCGGCCCCTGGTCGTGGACATGCGGGATGCCTGGCCGGACATCGCCCGGGATGCCCGCCTGGTTCCCGGCAGCGCCAAGGGCATTGCCGAGCGCATTATCATCGCCATCCAGGACCGCGCGGACCTGGTCGTCACCGTCACCTACGGCTTTGCGCAGACGCTGAGGGACCGGGGCCTGGGCAACGTGGCGACCGTCAGCAACGGAGTTGACGTGTCAATCCGGGAGCTGCTCCAGCCGCCGCCGGAACACTCGGAGTTCCTCAACGTGCTCTACCTGGGCAACCACGGCGAGAGCCAGCGCCTGGACGTCGTGATCCGCGCCGCCGCACTGGCCAAAGACTGCGTCCGGCTGCACATGGTGGGACACGGCGTCCAGCGCCGGGACCTCATGGCCCTCGCGAAGGAACTGGAGGCGCCGGTGGTTTTCCACGATCCGGCGGTGGGCGCCGAGGTGATGGAGCACTACCGGCAGGCGGACACCTGCGTGGTGTCGCTGCGGGATGACTGGAAATCCTTTGAAACCACCATTCCATCCAAAACCTATGAAGTCCTCGCCGTGGGCCGGCACGTCACCGGGATTGTGCTCGGTGAAGCCCGCAAGATTATTGAAGAAGCAGGTGCCGGCGACGTCGTGTCGGCGCATCCCGAGAAGGTCGCCGAGCTGTGGCGGCAACTGGCGGCAGACCGGACAAAGCTCCTGACCGGAACCGCGGGACGGGACTGGGTGCATGACAATGCCAATGTGGACGCCCTGGCCAAGGCCTACGCCAAACTGCTGACGACACTGGTGGACGGGGTCACCACCCCGTGAAGCACCCGCTGAACCACACTCGGAAGCACCCCGGTACGCTCCTGCGGAACCTTCGCCTTGCCGGCGGAACCGCCGTCGAGCACTTCGGGGACGATCCGGTGGTGCTGGCCCTGCAAATCTCCCGCCGCCTGCCGCCCCGCCTGCTCCGGCCGCTGCTGGACGCCGCCGCACTGCTCCCCGGCCACGGGACCGTGGCTTCGCTCGAAGCGCTGCTCCGCGGCGACAAGGACCGGCTGGCAGCCAACCTGCGCACCTGCGCCTCGGGCAACGGCTCGACCGGCAGCCGGCTGCGGATGGCGGACCTGGCAACGGCCGCCGGCCTGCCGGAGCTGGGCGCCGAGCTGCTGGCAGGGATTCCGCCCGCAACCGGCGGGCGCCGGGGAACGGCCGCCCGGCTGAACTGGTACAACGGCGACATGGACGGTGCCATCCGCGTCCTGGACGGCGGCTCGTCCCGGGAACGCGCGCAGCAGCGCAGGCTCGCCGCCGAAGCGCGGGTCTTCGCCGGCTGGCAACCCCAGCTGGCACCGGTGCCCGGATACCGGGCCGAACCCCGCACCGTGCTCCACGTCCTGACAAATTCGCTGCCGCACACCCAGAGCGGTTACGCGCAGCGCACGCACTCCATCCTGAAGGCCCAGCGGGATCTCGGCTGGAACGTACATGCGGTGACCCGGCTGGGCTACCCGGTGCAGGTGGGAAAGCTGGCGGCAGCGAACACCGACGTCATCGACGGCGTGGAATACCACCGGCTGCTTCCGGCCCGCATGCCGTTCGGCCTGGACCGCCGGCTGCAGCGCCAAGCCGAGGACATGCTGGCCCTGGCCCTCACCGTGCGGCCCGCCGTGCTGCACACCACCACCCACTTCACCAACGGGCTGGTCACGGCCGCGGTGGCTGAAGCACTCCGAATTCCCTGGGTCTATGAGGTCCGCGGACAGCTGGCCGACACCTGGGCTTCCACCCGGTCCGACGACGCCCGCGGCAGCCAGCGCTACCTCGACTTCAGGGCCTCCGAAGCCCGCGTCATGAACCGCGCGTCGCTGGTGCCGACCCTGGGCACGGTCATGGCCGAGGAAATCGCGGCTTCCGGGGTGGACCCGGCCAAGCTTGTCCTGCTGCCCAACGCGGTGGGGGAGTACTACCTCAACGAACCCCTGTCACCGCGCGACGCGCGGCTGAAACTGGGACTGCCCGGGGACGGGCAGATTATCGGAACCGTGAGCAGTCTGGTTGACTATGAAGGCTTGGATGACCTGCTGCGGGCCTTTGCGCTGCTCGCGCCGCAGCATCCGCAGCTGACCTGCCTCATCGCCGGCGACGGCTCGTCCGCACCCGGACTGAAGGCCCTCGCGGCCGAGCTGGGCATAAACGGCAGGGTCTTGTTCCCGGGCCGGGTATCCCGCGAGAGCGCACATTTGTATCATCAGGCACTCGATCTGTTCGTGGTGCCCCGGAAGGATCTGAACGTGACACGAGCGGTTACCCCGCTGAAACCCGTCGAGGCCATGGCCTGCTGCACCCCCGTGGTGGCCAGCAGCCTGCCGGCGCTTCGGGAATTGGTGAATGACGGCGTCAACGGCACCCTGGTGCCGGCGGAAAATCCGGAGGCCCTCGCGGACTCACTGGACCGGCTGCTGGCAGACCCGGACCTGCGGGCCCGGCTGGGCGCCAACGGGCGCGCGCACGTACTGGCCACCCGGACCTGGCAGGCCAATGCGGCGCTCTGCCTGGAAAAGTACGCCTCGCTGACGGTCGCCGCCTGATGGCCCCGGCGAAAACGGCCGCCCGGGCCGACGTCCAGGTGAAACCCGTGTCCGTGGATGTCCGGGGACTGCAGCGCGTGGGTGCCCGCCCCGGCTTCGTGGACTACGCCATCTCGGTGTGGAACTACCGCGAGTTCGTGTTTTACGACGCCAAGGCCCGGGTGCAGAGCGGAAACCGCAGGGACCGGCTGGGCAGCATGTGGCTGATCCTCAACCCGGTGCTGAACGGACTGACCTACTTCCTGATCTTCGGGCTGCTGCTCGGCACCGGCGGCGGCATTGAGAATTTCATCGGCTACCTGGTCATCGGGATCTTCCTGTTCCAGTACAGCTCCCGCGCCATCACCAACGGCGGCCGCTCCATCCAACAGAACCGGGCCGTGATCCAGGCCTTCAGCTTTCCGAGGGCAACGCTGCCCATAGCGGTGAACCTGCGCGAACTGCTGGCCAACATCCCGGTGTTCATCGTGATGGTGCTGATTGTCCTGGTGATCCCGCCCACCGAGGAAATCTCCTGGCTGGGGCTGCTGATCATTCCGGCCCTGCTGCTGCAGAGCATCTTCAACCTGGGTGTGGGCCTGATCCTGGCCCGCGTCATTTCCAAGGTCAACGACGTCGTCCATCTGCTGAGCTTCGCGCTGCGGGCCTGGATGTACGCCTCCGCCGTGTTCTATTCCTACGAAAAATTCATCGATCAGCCGGTCCTGCTGGAGATCGTCAAGCTGAATCCTCTGTTCAACGTGCTGGACATTGTCCGCGACGTCCTGCTCTACAACACGGTGCCGGACTGGCAGTCCTGGGCCATCCTCGGCTGCTGGTCCCTCGGCGCGCTGGCCGTCGGCGCCGTCTACTTCTGGCGGGCGGAGGAAACCTATGGACGCGGTTAAGGATGTGGAATACCTCCAGGAGGATCCCTGCATCGTCATCGATGAAGTGAGCATGCGCTACCGTGTCCCGTCGAGCGAGGCACCGGCTGCCGACGACGGAACCAGCGGATCCGGGAGGCTCCTGCGCCGGGTGCTCGCCAAACCCAACCTGGTGACCGTGAACGCGCTGAACCCCATGTCGCTGGTGGCGGTCCGGGGCGAGTCGATCGGCATCGTGGGCCGCAACGGCTCCGGCAAGAGCACGCTCATGAAGCTCATCAGCGGACAGGTCAAGCCCACCAGGGGCGCCGTTTATGCCGTGAGCACTCCGGTCATGCTGGGCGTCAACGCCGCACTGGTTCCCGAACTCTCCGGCGACCACAACGTGGTGCTGGGCTGCCTGGCGATGGGCCTGACCCGCGCCCAGATCGCCGAAAAGTTCGATGAAATTGTTGAGCTCTCCGGTTTGGAAAAGGCCATCCACCTGCCGATGCGCTCCTACTCCTCGGGAATGGCCTCCCGGCTCCGGTTCGCCATCGCAGCCAGCATCGATCCGGAAATCCTGCTGATTGACGAGGCGCTCAACACCGGTGACGCCCAGTTCGCTGACCGCAGCAAGAAACGCATGGATGAACTGCGGGAAAAGGCAGGCTGCGTGTTCCTCGTGAGCCACAGCCTGGACACCATCCTGGAGATGTGCACCCGCGTGGTCTGGATGGACAAGGGGGACCTGCTCATGGACGGCGAGCCCAAGGCCGTCGTCAAGGCCTACAAGGACTTCACCCGGGAGCTCTCCAAGGGCAACAACATCACGGCAGCAAAGATGCGGGCCACCGCCATGGAAGCCCTCACCGTGACCCGGGTCATGGAACGGTCCAGCGGGCGCCGCAGCTCGAAGGCACAGTAAATGCGCGTGCTCAACGACCTCCGCACCGGCCTCTGGCACCTCCGGGCCGGCGGCCCCGCCCAGGTCCGGGACTGGAAGATCCGCAGCCGCGCCGAACGCGGATTCGCTGATCCCGCCAATGCCCGCGGCGTCGAGGCGGGATGGATCGGCCGGGGAGCCAACCGGCGGCTGTCCATTCCCGCGGCAACGCTGCCGCCGCCGTCCCCCCGCCGGAGCGACCTCACGGTCGGCGTGATTTTGGACGAGTTCTCCGCCATGGCCTTTGCCTATGAGTGGAACACCGTCGCCCTGGACCCCGCCGCCTGGCAGCGGCAACTGACGGACTCGGGGGCGGAGCTCGTCTTCATTGAATCCGCGTGGGCCGGCAACAACCGGCTTTGGCGCGGAAAGCTCGCCGGCCCCGCAGGTCCGGCCCCCGAACTGGTGCAGCTGCTGCAGTGGTGCCGCGAACAGGGCATTCCCACGGTCTTTTGGAACAAGGAAGACCCGCCCCATTACGAGGACTTCCTGCCCGCGGCGGCGCTCTTCGACCACGTCTTCACTTCCGACGTGCGCCGCGTGCCGTTCTACCGGCAGGACCTGGGCCACGAGAACGTCGCGGTCCTTCCCTTCGCGGCGCAGCCCGCCATCCACAATCCCGTTCGGCCGCGGCACGGCCGCCATTCCCGGGACATTGCCTTTGCCGGCATGTACTTTGCGCACAAGTATCCGGAGCGCCGGGAGCAGATGGACCTGCTGCTGGGCGGAGCCATGGACGCCTCGGCGAAACTCCCCACCGGGTTGGAAATCTTCTCCCGGAAGCTGGGCGGCGACTCGAACTACCAGTTCCCCGCACCGCTGGACTCCCGCGTGGTCGGCTCGCTGAGCTATCCGCAGATGCTCTCCGCGTACAAAGCGTACAAAGTGTTCCTGAACGTCAATTCGGTGGTGGACTCCCCGAGCATGTGCGCCCGGCGGATCTTTGAAATCAGTGCCGCCGGCACTCCCGTGGTCAGCACGCCCAGCGACGCCGTGGCACAGTTCTTCGCTCCGACGGAAGTTCCGGTGGCACGCACCCGGGAGGAAGCGGCGGCGCTGAGCCGCGGCCTGGCGAGCAACCCGGAGTACAACGACCGCACCGTCCACCGGGCCCAGCGCCGCATCTGGGAGCAGCACACCTACGCGCACCGGGCCGAAACGGTCCTCGCGGCCGCGCTTCCGGCCCGCACCCGGCCGCTGCAGCGGCCCACCGTCTCGGCCCTGGTGCCGACCATCCGCCCGCACCAGCTGGAGAGCGTGTTCCGCACGCTCGCCCGCCAGGAGGGCGTCGACGTCGAGCTGGTGCTCCTCACCCACGGTTTCGACCTGGAACCGGGTCAGCTGGAGCGGCTCCAGGCCGCGCACGGACTGGCCAAGGTGCAGCTGCTGGCCGCCGGCCGCGACGTGTCCCTGGGGGAGTGCCTGAACCGGTGCGCCGCCGCCGCGACCGGAGACGTAGTGGCCAAAATGGACGACGACGACCACTACGGTCCCCACTACCTCAGCGACCAGCTCCACGCCCTCGCGTATTCGGGAGCCGACATTGTGGGCAAGCAGGCGCACTACATGCACCTGCGCAGCTCCAACGCGACGGTGCTGCGCTTCGGCCACCGGGAGCACCGGTACACGGACTTCGTCATGGGGCCCACCATTGTTGCCCGCCGGAGCCTGGTCCTGGAGCTGCCCTTCCCCGCACTGGGACTGGGCGAGGACACCGGCTTCCTGCGCCAGGCCGCCGCGGCGGGCAAGCGCATCTACTCCACAGACCGCTTCAACTATTTTCAGGTCCGGGAAGCAACCGGGCATACTTGGCAGATCGACGACGCCACCCTGGTGGCGTCCGGCGACCTGAGATTTTATGGGGGACCACGTGAACACACAGACCTATAGCGCCGGCGAAGCAGCAACGGACATCGCCACCGTCGCGGTCGTCGGACTCGGCTACATCGGCCTGCCCACCGCCGCCATCCTGGCCGGCAAGGGCCTGAAGGTGGTGGGTGTTGACGTCAATAACTACACGGTCGAAGCGGTCAACGAGGGCCGGGTGCCCTTCGTCGAACCCGATCTGGGGGTCCACGTGGCCGGCGCCGTGAGCCAGGGCTACCTGAGGGCGCAGACCGCCATGCCGGAAGCCGACGCCTACATTGTTGCGGTGCCGACGCCCTTCAGGGACGACAAGACAGCAGACCTGATGTACGTCGAGCAGGCGGCCCGGAGCATTGCCGCCCGGATCCGTCCCGGCAACCTGGTCATCCTGGAGTCCACCTCACCCCCCGGCACCACGCGGCGGATGGCCGACGTCATTCTGGAGCTGCGCCCTGACCTGGCTGCGAACGCCAACGGCGGCAGCGACGCCGTCCTGTTCGCCCACTGCCCGGAGCGGGTCTTGCCCGGCCGGATCATGATCGAACTGGTCACCAACGACCGCATCATCGGCGGACTGACGCCGCAGGCGGCAACTGCCGCAGCGGGCCTGTACAGCAGCTTCTGCCAGGGCAGCATCCACCTCACCGACGCAGCCACCGCCGAGATGGCGAAACTGGTGGAGAACGCGTACCGCGACGTGAACATTGCGTTCGCCAATGAGCTGTCGGTCATCAGCGACAACCTCGGCATCGACGTGTGGAACCTGATCGAGCTGGCCAACCACCATCCGCGCGTGAACATCCTGCAGCCCGGCCCCGGCGTGGGCGGCCACTGCATCGCCGTCGACCCGTGGTTCATTGTGTCCGCCGACCCGGAGAATTCCCGCCTGATCCGCACGGCCCGGGAGGTCAACGACGCCAAGCCCGGCCACGTGATCGCCGAGGTGGAGGCCGCCGTGGCAGGCATCGAGTCGCCGGTCATCGCGACCCTCGGACTGGCCTTCAAGGCGAACATTGACGACACCCGGGAATCTCCCGCGGTGGAAATTGTCCGCCGGCTGGCCGTCGCAAACCCGAATGCCCGGATTCTGGTGGGACGCTCGTTCCTCGGATCCACGCTGCCGAAGGAACTCGACCCGCTGCCCAATGTCACCTCGGTGGTGACCGACGACGCCGTAGCTGCCGCCGACGCCGTCGTCCTCCTCGTGGACCACGACTCCTTCCGGGAAATCCGCCCCGAGCAGCTGGCCGGGAAGGCAGTCATCGACACGAGGGGATTCTGGCGCGCCTCGGCATGAACAGGATTGCCAAACGGATTGCCAGCGCCGGAGCGGACCTGCATCCGGCGCTGAAGGCACGAATCCGCCGCACAGTGGGCCGCACCCGCCAGCCCGGCGGCGGACTGCTGAGCGTCGTGGTGCCCATGTACAACGTGGCGCCGTACCTGGAGCGCTGCCTCACCAGTCTGGTGAACCAGAGCTACACGAATCTGGACATCCTTATTGTTGACGACGGCTCCACCGATGGGTCAGTGGCGATGGCCGCCAAATACGCCCGGTACGATTCGCGGATCCGCCTCATCAAGCTGCCGCACGGCGGCAACGGGCTGGCACGGAATACCGGCATCGCCGCAGCCCGCGGCGAGTTCCTCACCTTCGCCGACGCCGACGACGTCGTACCCGGCAACGCCTACGCGCTGATGATGGCGTCGCTGGCCGAGACCGGATCCGACTTCTGTGTGGGCTCGTACGGCAGGATCCGGGGGAGCAAAAAGACTCCGGTCCGCCAGGCGGAGCGCATCCATGCGAAGCCGCGCACCCGGATCACCGTATCCGATCATCGGACCGTCATCGACGACGTGTTCCTGTGGAACAAGGTCTTCCGCCGGCAGTTCTGGGACCGGCACGTGGGCGCCATGCCGGAGGGCATCCGCTACGAGGACCAGGAAACCACCGCCCGGGCCTACCTGCGGGCCGGAGCCTTCGACGTGCTGCCGGCAGTGGTCTATTGGTGGCGGATCCGCGAAGACGGCTCCTCGATCACCCAGGCGAAATACCTGCTCGAGGACCTGCAGGACCGGCTGTCCGTGGCCCGCGATGTCACGGCACTCTTTGAAACCGAAGCGCCGCCGGCGGTCCGGGAGCACTGGTACCGGCGGCTGCTGGGATCGGATCTGATCCCCTACATCGAGCAGGTGCCGGACGCCGCCGAAGACTTCTGGCAGCTGCTTCGCGACGGGGTCCGGAATCTCTACGCCGCCGGACAGCAGCACCTTGGATCCATTGACCCGCAGGCGCGCGTCCTGCTGCAGCTGACCGCCGACGGCCGGCGGGAGGACATCCGGCGTGCCGTGGTGGACCGGATCAACAACGGCACGGCCAGCCCGCTCATCTTCGACGGCGGCCGCATCTTCGCCGAACCGCCCCTGCTCCGCGTCCTCGGCGGCCCCGTGGACCGCGCGCTCCTGGAAGTTTCCCCGGAGGACCTGGACTTGGTGGCCGCGCTGAATCCGCCGGTCGCGGTGAACGACGGTGGCGCCGCCGTTCACGGATACGCCTACCTGCGCAACGTCGACCTGCGCCGCACCGCGGTGAGCTTCACCGCCGGCGTTCCCGGGCCGTCCGGATTCCAGCCGCTGGACCTTCAGCGCCGGACCGATCCGGAACTCGACATCATCTCCGGTGACCGGAACTGCAGCTACGCCCACTCCGGGTTCAGCCTCCGCCTCGAAACGCCGCTGCCGCCCAAGCTAATCCTGCGCGCGGAGGTGGACGGCCACCGCGTGGAACGCACGGTTCCCCTGCCCGCACCCGAACCTGCCCGCGGCGGCCCGGCACCCCGCTCCTCGTCCGGCGGACCGGCCGTCACGGCGTTCGCGGCCGTGCCGGATGCCGATGTCCTGGAGCTGGAACTGGCTGCTGCCCCGGCGACAGCGGGCTACGCCCTGGTCACCGCACGCTTCCGCATCCCTGCCAGCGACATCACCCCGCTGCCCGACGGCGGGCTCCGGCTGCGGTTCCCGCTGGCCGCCCCGCGGTGGGGGAGGGAACTGCCGGCGCCGCCGTCGGGCTCCTACACCCTGCGCTGGCGCGCCGGCGGCGGAGAGGCCGGGCCGCAGGACCCGGCCGTTTCCGTGGCCGAAGGTACGGCTCGGCACTTCACCGGCACCCTGCTGCCCTCGGCGCGCGTGCGTGCACTGCGGACGGCCGCCGGTGCCATGGCCGTCAGCATCGCGGCCCCGCTGGCCGACACCGAGACCGGCACCTTCCACCAGTACCGGCTGCGACGCGAGGTGTTCGGCGCCGATGCAGCGCCTCCGGCGCTCACCCCCGGCATCTTCTTTGAGAGTTTCGGCGGGAAGAGCTGCACCGACAGTCCCCGGGCCATCTCCGACTACCTTGCCGCCACCGGTTTCGACGAACCGCTGTACTGGTCGGTGGCGGACCTCTCCGTGGCCGTGCCGGACTATGCGGTGCCGCTGCTGCAGGGGTCTGCGCTCTGGTACGAGAAACTCGCGTCCACCCGGCGGCTGGTCAACAACAACAATTTCCCCTGGTACTTCCGGAAAGCACCGGGCCAGTTCTACCTGCAGACCTGGCACGGAACGCCGCTGAAGAAGATCGGCCTGGACATACCGCAGCGGGCACTGTCCCTGTCCTACCGGGACCTAATGGCACGGGAGGCGCAATGGTGGGACCTGCTCCTGGCGCAGAATGACTTCGCCGCCGCCACGCTGCCGGCCGCCCTGGGCTACACCGGAGAGGTGCTCACCGCCGGGTATCCGCGCAACGATGCCCTGCACCGGCCCGGCACCCGCAACCGGGTCCGCGGCCTGCTCGGCATTCCGGCGGACCGGAAGGTGCTGCTGTACGCGCCCACCTGGCGCGACGCGGTGCGGGATGACGCCGGCCGCTCGGACTGGGTCGGGTTCCTGGACGTTGCCGAAGCTGCCCGGCTGCTGGGGCCGGGCTGGACCTTCCTAATCCGCGGCCATCACAATGTCGCCGGCCAGCGGCGAGTCGAGGACCATCCCGCCGCCATCGACGTGACGGACTATCCGGAGGTCAACGACCTGTATCTGGCTTCGGATGCCCTGGTGACTGACTATTCTTCGGCGATGTTCGACTACGCGGTGCTGAAGCAGCCAATCCTTCTGCTAGCGCCCGACATGGATGAGTACAAACGGTCGCGGGGGCTGTATCTGGACCTGGCCGAGGTCCTGCCCGGTGCGCCGAGGGCCTCGAACACCGCTGAGCTTACTGACGCGCTGAGTCGCCGGTTGACCGGACCCGACCCCGGGGTTGCCGACTTTGCGCACCGTTTTGCCTCCGCCGATCTGGGCACTTCGTCGGGGGCAGCGGCCGCTGCACTGCTGACCGCCGCTCCTCAACTAAACGCAACTGGAGACCACCGTGGCTAAGGGCCAATTTTCCCTCGTAGTGGCGCTGTACAACGTGGCTGACTACGTGCCGACGTTCCTGAAGTCCCTCGAGATCCAAAGCTATCCGGTGAACGACCTGGACATCGTTGTCATCGATGACGGGTCCACTGACGAGTCGGCACGGCTGGTTGCGCAATGGGCAGAACGGCGACCCAACGTCCGGCTGGTCCGCAAAACCAACGGCGGCCCCGGCTCCGCCCGCAACGCCGCGCTGGATCTGGTCCGAAACTCTTGGGTAACGTTCTGCGACCCCGACGACGCTTTCCACCCGCACTATTTCGAGCGGATTGCAGACTTTTTAGCCCGCGACACGAAGCAGTCGGCGCAGATGCTCACGGGGCGGCTCGTCCAGTTCAATGACTCATCGCTGCAGACATCGCAGGGCCACCTGCTGAACCGGAAGTTCCGAAGCGGTGACCTGCTGGTGGACCTTGACCTGAACCCGGAATACATCCACATGCACGGGCCCACAACCTTCCTCCGCAGGGAAGTCCTGGAAGCCCATCATCTGCGCTTCGACGAACGGATCCGCCCCAAGTTCGAGGACGCGAACCTCATCGGCCGCTATCTGGCAGTGGTGGGCCGTCCGGTTGTCGGGCTGGTGGCATCGGCCAGCTACTATTACCGTCGGCAGCGCCAGGGTGGCACGTCGCTGGTGCAGGGGGCGTGGAGCGATCCCCGAGCCTACAGCGACCTGCCCGAACACGGCTGGCTGGGAATGCTGCAGGCGGTGCGCGAAAGCGCCGGCCGGGTTCCGCACTGGGCCCAATACATGGTGCTCTACGATCTGGTTTGGTTCTACATCGACGACAAGCGGATGCACAGCGACACCGGCTCCGCCACACCGGAGCAGCAGGCCACCATGCACCGCCTGCTGGAGCACATCATCGCGCTGATCGACCAGGATGTCATCGACACCTTCAGCGTGGTCAGCCAGGGCTGGCTCTTCCACAACATTCTTCGCTCTCACTACAAGGGCCTCCGCGATGCTGACCCGATGGTCGTGGAAGGGACCACCGATCCGACGCAGCAGGTCACCACGTACCACTACCTTTACCAGGATGGTCTGCCGCAGGAAGAGTTCGTGGTGCACGGTGCCCCTCAGGCTCCGGTGTCAGCGAAGGTGATGGAGCACCGGGTGCTGGGCCGGGTTTTGATCCGTGAACGGATTCTTGTACTCCCGTCCGGTGAGGAAACCCGGATCCTGATCAATGGCGTGGCAGCGACCATTACGACCGACCGCGGAGTTCCGCTGCAGGCCGGCCGCAAGCCCCTGCCCGCTTCCTACCTGCAGCTGGCATCAGGACAGGCAACACATCGCAGCGCCTCTACGTCAGCGGCCGGCAGTGCTACCCGTCAGCTGGCCCGGGCCCGGGCGAGCTTCACCGTTCGGCGGGTGTTGACCGGGAGCTCGCGCTCCCGCACGGCAGCCGCGGCAGCCCAGCGGATCCTCCTCCGGCAGCTCACGGCCGCCAAAGCGAAACAGCGTGCAGCGGCAGACCGGGCCCTGATCCGGCAGGCGCACACGGAGCAGGTCCGCGCACGGTACCAAGACGCCTGGCTGCTCATGGACCGGATCGACCGTGCCGATGACAACGCCGAGCACCTTTACCGGTACCTCATGAAGCACCGGCCGGGCATCAACGCCTTTTTTGTGATCGAGGAGGACTGCCCGGACTGGCACCGGCTGCAGGCGGAAGGGTTCCGTCTGGTTCCCTACGGCTCGGACGAGTCGGTGCTCCTGGTCCTGAACGCTGCCTACAAGCTGTCGTCGCATGCCAACTGGAACGTCGAGTTCCCGGTGAGCCGCGAACGATTCGGCGACGGTGAGGCCAAGTTTGTCTACCTCCAGCACGGTGTCATCAAGGACGACATGTCCCGCTGGATCAACGGCAAGAACATCGCGGTGATGGTCACTACCACCCAGGGTGAACACGAATCCATCGCCGGAGACAACAGCGTGTACCGGCTTTCGGGCCACGAGGCCAAGCTCGTCGGGCTGCCCCGCTACGATGCCCTGCGCGCTGCCGCGCTCGCCGCTCCGGTGGAAGAACGCCGCAATATCCTGATCGCACCGACCTGGCGTCAATACGTGAAAAAGGTCATCGAAGTCTGTGAAACGCCCGCAGAGGCGGCGGTGGCTTTCGAAGCGACCGACTTCGGCGCTAACTGGATGGCGTTGCTGCGCTCAGCGGAGCTGAAGGAGCTGAGCGTCAACTCCGGGCTGAGCGTGGTCTTCATGCCCCACCCGGAGTTTGAGTTCGTGGTGCCGTACCTGGATCTGCCGGAATATGTGCAGCCCGCCAGGTACCGCGATGTCAGTGTGCAGGAAGAACTGACCAAGGCTCACACGATGATCACCGATCATTCCTCCATCGCCTTCGACGCCGCCTACTCTGGCAGCAACGTCATTTACATGCAGTTTGACGGCGACGAGATCTTCCGAGGCAAGCATGTGTACCGCAAGGGATACTTCGACTACGAGCTGCACGGTTTCGGCCCCGTGACGCCGGATGGGGACGGCGCGTTGCAGGAACTGAAAAGGATTGTGGCCGGTGGCTCGGTCCGTGAGCAGCTGTACGAGGAGCGGGTGCGGGGGACGTTCCCGTTCTGGGATTCGCGGTCCTGTGAGCGGATTACTGTGGCCGTGGAGAATCTGGGGCGCCCGTGGAACCAGCAGTATTCCCTCGAAGCGCTGCCGGACGAAACTGGTCACACCAAGTGAAGAGCGCAGGATGGCTCAAGCGGGGCGTCAAGGGACTGCAGCAGTTGACGGGGCCGGTGCCCCGGAAGTCAGCGACACCCGGGAAGCCTGCACCGGCAGTGTGGGTGGCGCCCGAAGTGGAGCCCGTGCCGCTTCCGGATCCGGATCCCGCGGTGCTGCGCCGCTGGCTGGAGGGGGTGGCGGCTGCCGCTGCCGCCGTGCAGGCTGAAGCTTCGGAAGCTGATGCCCGGCAGTGGTACGGGCAGCGTCTCGCAGACCTGGGATCCCAGGTGGAATACGTCCAGCACAGCGGCCAGGACCAGTTTGATGATCTGCAGAAGTTTGTTTCAGGAGTGCTGCAAGGCGCCACCGGGCAGGAGATTCTTCGGACACTCGGCGTCCATCAGCGGGTCCTGCTTTCGCTGATTGCGGAAGGTCGGCGCAGCGACGTTCTCCTGGTGCTCGCGGATCTGCAGGACAACGGGCGAAGCTATCCCACCGAAGGAGCACCGCGGTCAGCTGGCCGCCGAGTTGCCGTGCCGCCGTATCTGGCGCGGCTAAGCGAACCAGTTAACCCTGGAGTGCACAGTTTGTCCGCGGTTGATTGGCCGCTGTCCGCGCGGGTGACACGCTTCGTCTGGACCGATGACGGCCTCCTCAAAATTGAAGGCTGGGCCTATCTCTCCGGGATGGATCCCGCGGACTGCGTCCTGGAGGTAGGGCTGCGGCACTCCGGTTCAGATGCCGCAGCAGCGCTCGCCGTCCGCAGGGGCCAGGACCCCCGCATCGATATCGCTGCGGCGGACCGTTGGCGGTCCTACGCCGGGGCGGCGTTCACCGCAACGGTTGATCCGCGTGCCTTGCCTGGTCTGCAACCCGCTTCCGGCGGGGCCACTGAATGGGCGGTGCAGGTGACCCTTCAATCCGGGGATATCTCCGTATCCGATGTGATCCGGGTCCGGGACTCGGATACGCTTCCGCGGCGGTTACCGGTCGGGCCGCTCTTCGGTGAGCGCAGGCGCATCATCGGGCTGATGGACGGCACCGAAGGCCTGCGGCTTAAGGCCGTCCGCTACTCGTGCGTGGCAGCCTCCGTCGAGGTAGCGGGAAGCATGGTGACGGTCGGCTTCGAGGGGTCGGGAGGGGCGGTGCCGGCTGCGCTCTTCCTGGACGTCCCGGGCGAGCCGCAGGTGGAGTTCCGCCCCACTGATGCCGCCGGGGCCTTGTTTGCCGTGGATCTGGCGTCCGTCTGCAGCACTGTGACAGGTGCTGCGGAGAAACGCTGGACCATCAAGGCATTTCTGCCCAACGGCAGGACGGAGCCGGTGGGTTGGGCCGGGGCGGGAGCCGATCTTGTCGCGGTGTCAGAACCGGCTGCCGCGCTGCGCGCCGAATGCACCGGCTACGGGTACCTGCAGTTGTCGCTGCGCCCGGAGCGTGTGACGTTGAGCCGGGCCGAGATGCACCGCGACGGCACCACGCTAAGCCTGGAAGGACATCTGGCCCGCATCCCTGGATGCCCGGATCCGGTGCTTCCGGAATTCTTGCTGACGACTGCGCGCAACGAAGTCCGCCCGACCTCCACCCGCTGGCTGGATGAGACGGGCCTTTTCCGCATCGAGTTCCCCCTGATTCAGGACAAATGGGGGCACGGCGAGTCTGCGCTGGAGTCGGGGCACTACCGGGTGCTTCGCGTTTTGACCGGGGAAAGCGGAGGTTTTCAGACGGCCCGGGTGCCCGCCCTCGGACAGCTGCTCGGGGAACTGCCCGCTCAGATGCCGCACGAACTAATGAGCGTGGAACTGGCGGGGGAGGGGAACGAACAGGATCTGGTCCTGCGGGTGTCCGCACCCCGGGCGGCAGCAGAACGGACCGCGCGCAACCGCCACCTGCTGATTTCCGAGTATTCCCGGACCAGGGAGGAGTCCGTGGACTTCGGGAGCGTGCTCTTTGAGACCTTCGACGGCAAATCCTGTTCGGACAGCGGCCGGGCGATCAGCGACGTTCTCGGCGACCGGATACCCGGCCTGCAGCGCTACTGGACCGTCGCGGACTTCTCAGTTCCGGTTCCGGCGAACTGCGCGCCGGTGCTGCGGGAAAGTCCGGAGTGGTTCCGGCTGCTCGCCACCGCCGGTTACCTGGTGAACAACAACAACTTTCCGCACTATTTCCGGAAGCGCCCGGGGCAGTTCTACATCCAGACGTGGCACGGAACTCCGCTCAAGCGCATCGGCTCTGACACTCCGGTGACCGGCGCGACCGCTTCCTACCGAGCGCTCATCAAACGTGAAGCGGCTGCCTGGGACATGCTGCTCTCGCAGAGCGGATTCGCCGCGGATACCTTGGAGTCAGCCTTCGGGTACCGGGGGGAGCCGGCTATTTTTGGATATCCCCGCAATGACGCCCTGGCAGCGGACACAGCAGCCGGACGCCGGGAGGAAAGCCGCAGGCTGCTGGGCATTGCCGAGGACTGCAAGGTTCTTCTCTACATGCCAACCTGGCGTGACAACGGGTCCGCAGCGGATCCTTACCTCGACTTCGACGCGGCCGCAGAGCAGCTGGGCCCGGGATACGTGCTGCTCTACCGCGGACACCATAAGATCGCAGGCCGGAGGAAGACCACCGGGCAGAACCGCTACATCGACGTGACCACTCATCCCGAGGTCAACGATCTCTATCTGGCGGCTGACCTCCTAGTGACCGACTATTCGTCGGCCATGTTCGATTTCGGTGTAACCGCAAAACCGATGTACTTCCTGACCCCGGACCTGGCCCGCTACCGCGATTCCGAACGCGGCTTCTATTTTGATTTTGAGGCGCAGGCTCCGGGCCCCATGGCAGCGTGTACGGACGAGTTGGTGGCGGCAGTTCTGGCGGAGGAAGCGAACGCGGAACCCTATGCCAGCCGCTACAGGGATTTCGTACGCCGGTACGCACCTCTGGACGACGGTGCTGCCGCAATTCGCGTGGTCGAAGCCGTCTGGAGCGGGCAACCAACCTGGTAGCAAGCGGTTCCTCCTGGAAGGACAGGCAATCAGGCATTCTTGACCCGCACTGAAACGAAGCACGCAGTACGCTAATAAATTAGCCCTAGATGTACAAAACGTGAATTTCTCTATAACGATCATGGTTGATACGCTGGCTGGGGGGTAAGCATGGTATATCGATGTTGATGATTTGGCCTTGGCGCACCAAGATGGCATCTAATGCCCATCTTCCAGCTTGTTCCCGCTCCTTACTACCTGGACGACAGGAACAAAATGACTTTACAGACCGTGATTCTCGCAGCAGGCATGGGTACTAGGTTGGCGCGACCGCACCCAAAGCCACTCACACCCCTGGATGATGGACGAACCATCATGACTCAGCAAGTGGATAACCTCAAGGCCGCCTTCGGGGAAGAGTTGCGGTTGACTATTGTGGTCGGCTATAAGCTCGAGCAAATCATGGAGCATATGCCGGATGCTTCGTTTGTTTACAATGAAGCTTTTGATCAGACAAATACTTCGAAGAGTTTGCTGAAAGCGTTGAAAAACTCTCACGACGGCGGCGTGCTGTGGATGAACGGCGATGTTGTTTTTGACCCCGAGATGCTGGAATACCTCCGTGACTCGATCAAAGCGGATAAGTCCTTCATCGCTGTGGATACTTCCTCCGTGTCCGATGAGGAAGTTAAATATACTGTTGGCGAAGACGGATTCATAAACAACCTGTCTAAGAAAACCCAGAATGCCCTGGGGGAAGCAATTGGGATTAACTACGTGTCGTCTGCCGATAAGGACGTTCTTATCGCACGTCTAACTGAAGTCGATGACCAGGAGTACTTCGAGGGTGGCATAGAGGCAGCTATCTCCCTCAACGGGTCGCGTTACGCACCTGTTGACATCAGTGCTTATTACGCTGTGGAAGTGGATTTCGCGGAGGATTTGGTGCGTGCCAATGAGCAAATACTGGTCGCTGCACCTCCTTCAAAGTAATCCAGTAGGGCATAACTGGCTATGCCCTAAGTCATTCGGTTCGTAATTTTCGATAGGGGAATAATGCTGGGATGGCAGGCGGCTTACGCGCATGCTCGGAAGCTCGAAAGCAAGGACGAGTGGGCCGCAGCAGTAGCTGTGTACGAACGTCTTATGCGCAGGGGCGAAGAGTCGAATGCCAAAGTAGTCTTTCGACTTGGGCATGGTTATTTTCGCCTAGATCGTCTGAATGAGGCGCTGCCAGTTCTCAGGCGGGCGGTAGAGCTTCAACCGAACAACGCAGCATGGAATTATCGTCTTGGCTTCGTACTGGAGCGTCAAAAGTCCTTCGGCGATGCTTTGCACTACTACCGAAAAGCGCTTGATCTGAGCCCGGAGCAAACAGCGTGGGTGCGGCGAGTGGAGGCATGCGAGGCAGCCATTGCACAATTACGTCTTGACGTAGTGGTCAAGAACAAGGCGGCAACCTGGCAGATGATGAGCACTCTGGAGGATGGGCTAGCAACTCACTCGGGAGACTGTCGCTGGCTGGAAAGGCTCGCTGACGCCTACTTTAAAATGGGAAAGTTTGAATCGGCAGCAGTCACTTACGCCAAGGCTTCCGCTCTTAGCCCGAAGAGCGGGGTCCTCCCCTTCAAGGCGGGCTGGGCATGGCATCTAGCGGGACGTCCTGACAAGGCTGACGAAGCGTATGTGCTCGCCGTCGCTAAAGACACAGAGCTCGGCGCTGCGACAGTTGGCATCGGTGCTTATTTCCAGGCCCGTGGTCAGTGGAAGTTGGCGGCTGACAGCTACGCAAAAACTTTGATCTCCAACCCTGAATCCGTGGAGATCCGCTACCGCCTCGGCTTAGCCCTCCAGAAAATATACGACTGGGACACGGCAGCACGTGTATTCCAGGAGGGACTCGAGCTCGACCCTTTCCAAGAACGAATGTCCTGGCGACTTGGCCTTTCATACGAGCGTCTGGGAGATCTCAAGAACGCCGAGCGCGCCTACTCCCGGATACTGGAGAGCTCCGCCAGTGCCAGTCTTTACTGGAAATATCGGCTGGGATACGTATTGCAGCTTCAAGGCCGGTACGAGGAAGCCTGCCTGGCCTTCTACCTCTCACGGGAAGACAGAGTCTCGCCCACGCCCTCTACCAGCGGCAACCCTTACCTCGAAGACGTTTTGGAAGCCGACTTGCAGGTGGGGCTCCTTTCTCAGTCGGCGGACCTTTGTTACAAGCTCGGGGTGCGTGCAGAGCAGCTGGGTTATTTTGCCATTGCTGCGACCGCATACGGCGAAGCGGTCAAGCGCACAACGGCGTATGAGCCTGAGCGGTTCTTCAGACTGGGCCGGTCCTTGATGCTGGAAGGGAAATACCGGGAGGCTTCTGCCGCGTTCATGGAGATCCGGCAGTTCAAGCGACCTCATGCCGTTGACACGACTCAGTACATGAAAAAACGGCACTTAAAACAGACGATGGTGTACACGGAGTACATGGAAACCCTGACCATCCAGGGCTCCACGGTCTTATATGAAAGCGGCCACGGATCTGCAATAGCGGGTAGCCCGCTGCAGCTATGCAAATCCATCATTACCGACCAGCGTTTTACAGGTTTTACGCACGTCTGGGTAGTCAACGACCCGAAGAACATCCCCGCGGAGTTCCGCCGACGTGCTGATTTCGTTTTTGTGGTGAGGGACAGCGATCTTTATCTGCGATACCTCGCAACGGCAAGATACCTGATAAATGACAACACCTATCCTCCTTACTTCATCCGTCGTGATGAGCAGCAATACCTCAATACTTGGCACGGAACCCCGCTCAAAACACTTGGCCGCGATATCAAGGGCGGCGTTTTGGAGCACAAAAACGCTGCCAGGAATTTCCTTCACGCAACGCATCTTATAGCTCCCAACCAGTTTACGGCGGACTGTCTGATTGAGAAATACGACGTAGCTGGAATTTTCAGCGGGAAGCTTGCACTTACCGGTTATCCCAGAGTAGACGCGACACTAACGCCTTCAGACGCTCAAAGGACTGCCCTGCGGGAGAAACTTGGAATACCCGCTGGGAAGAAAGTCGTTCTATATGCACCGACCTGGCGCGGAACCCTGGGGGACAGAAGTCTTGATAACGAGAGACTGATTGCTGACGTCGAGGCAATGGGGGGATCAGAGGAATGGCATTTGCTCTACCGTGGCCATGCAATGACCAGTTCCCAGGCAAAGGGGAAACTGTTAGACAGGCATGCCGTCCCTGCCGCAATCGACACGAACGACCTCCTTGCTATCGTTGATGTGCTAATTACCGATTACTCCAGTATCTTCTTCGATTTCATCCCTACCGGCCGGCCAATCATCTATTACGCCTACGATTTGGACCGTTATAAGGAGGAACGAGGCCTCTACTTCGATCTGGAGTCTATGCCGGGGAGCGTCTGCCACGACATAGATACTGTTGTCGAACAACTAAACAGCCTGGTTCCCTCAGGTACTCCTGCCCACCACCGGCAGGAGTACGCAGCAGCCCAGAGGGAATTCTGCCCACACGATGACGGTCACGCGGCAGCGCGGGTTGTTGAGTTCTTCTTTTTCGGTGACGCTGCCTGCGAAGTCCACAACGGAATGGACGAGAAGCGGAACATCTTGCTGTTCCAGGGGTCCTTTTTGCCCAATGGCATCACCACGTCCTACCTGAACCTTGTGTCCCACATCGACAGCGGGGAGAACAATGTTTACGTCGTCGTGGATCCGGAAGCGCTGGCCTCAGAACCTGCCCGGCTGGAAAAGTTTGACCAGAATCCAGACCACGTTCGGGTGCTCGCGCGTGTCGGAAGCCATGTTCTCACCCCAGAGGAACGGTGGGTCGTCGACAAGTTCAACAGCCAGTACTCCGTTGATTCTGAAGAAATGTGGGCCATAATCGACCGTGCATTCGCGCGCGAATTTCGGCGCATGTTTGGAGCATCTGCGTTTGATTCTGTTATCTGCTTCGAAGGTTATGCTCGGTTCTGGACAGCTTTGTTGGGCAACGCTCCGCTCAAAGATGCGAAAAAATCCGTCTATTTGCATAATGACATGAACAAAGAGTGGCAGAATCGGTTCCCTTACCTGGAAGGAAATTTCCGGCTGTACAAACGTTTTGATTCCCTTATCTCCGTAACGGAGAGTGTTGCTGAAGAGAACGTGAGTCAGTTGGCGGAGCGGTTTGAGCTGAACCCTAATTCTTTCACCTTCTGTAATAACCTCGTAAATCCGCAGGAGACGCTCCGGCTGGCAGAGGATCCCCTGGATGCAGATATTGCGGAGTGGCTAAATAATGGTGACACGTTATTTGTGACCCTTGGGCGCCTTTCCCCCGAAAAGGGGCATGCGAAACTTATAGCAGCTTTCTCCGCTTTGGCAGCTGAGCAGCCACAAGCGAAGCTGGTCATCTTGGGTGACGGTCCGCTACTTGGCTCACTTCAGGAACTCATTACGAGGCTGGGACTTGATGGACGCGTCCTGCTTGCGGGCCGGCGCCTGAATCCCTTCGCAATCCTCAAGAGCGCCGATTGCTTTGTGTTCTCGTCTGACTATGAAGGCCAAGGCCTCGTAGTCCTAGAGGCACTAATTCTCGACCGTCCAGTGATCTCCACGGACGTGGTCGGTCCCAGGAGCGTATTGGAAGACGGTTATGGCCTTCTCGTGGAAAACAGTGAGGAAGGTCTTGCCGATGGATTCCGGAAGTTTTTCACTGGCCAGATTCCTCACCGAAAACTTGACTATGAGTTGTACCAAAAAGAAGCTTTGGATAAGTTCGCCGCGGTTGCTCTCTAACCGGGCCCGAGTTCGTCTTCGAGGCTGGGTGTCATGCTCGGTAAGCGGCATCCCCTTATGATCGGGACCGTATACGGCAGAGTTATGCCGTCAAAGGGTCGCTGTGGTTGCTAGTGGCCCGGCATTGGTGTTGGTGCTGACAAGCGGGGCCAGACCCTCGCATTCGAGTGCCACCCCAAAATAGGGTCTTGTAGTTCCAGATACCCTCCTTGAAGCCGCGTCTTGCGCTAGAATCCCTGGCTTCCGTAAGCGGAGAAGGCTCTTAGGATATAAACAGTCTCAGCCTAAGAGCCTTCTTCTTTAGTGCTGCACGGAGATAATATTGTCCTCACCCGCGGGGCAAACATCCGATGTTGAGTGCTTCAAGCGTTTAGCCCAGCGCTAATACACCGGAGCCCATGATGTTGAACAAGCTTCTCCAATCATCGATGAGACGTTGCTCGGTGAATCGCTCTGTTACTTGCCGTGCGGTGGTGCTCATATTATTTCGCAATCCGTGATCACTGAGTAGTAGAATCGCTGAATCGGCTAGTTCCGATATATTCCCTGGCGCTACAATAAATCCATCTTTCCCGTTCTGCATGATATCTGCAGGGCCATATTTGAAGCCATAACTGATAGGTACGCAGCCTTGTGCCATACTCTCGATCAGCGAAAGACAGAATCCTTCGTGGTTCGAAGTCACAAAGGACACAGCAGCACCAGCAAAAATTTTGGCCGAATCATCAGTAAATCCCATGATACGGACGGAGTCCCGTAGGCCAAGGTGCTCGATAGAGTCTACGATCTGTTGCTCATCGGGGCCGCGTCCGTAGATCTCGAAGTAAGCGGATGGGCACTTTTCCCGGATTCGCGAAAACGCATTTAGTGCGTCTATGTGTCCCTTGTTCTTATCGAACCGGCCGACCATGACAATTTTGTTTGGATCCCGCACAACAGAACGTTCAACTTTGGGGACATGGTGGGGTATTACATGCAGATTGTTGATCAGCCCGTGCTCTTTAAGCAGATCGAGACGTTGTTCCTCCGTTAACACTACCAATGCAGGAAGATCTTCGATCGAGCTTAAGAAATGTCTCTGATCCGGCCGAGTCGGACTGCCATAAGTATACGGAGAGCCATAGTGTGAAGAGTGGAAGGTAAAAATCAGCACTCCATCCAAGGCGGAGGTAACGGCAGCTAGCGCGTTTCGCCGGCGCCCATACTCGGAAATTATCGTCGGCTTACCGATATCGAGCATTACAAAATTACGCAGCCAATACTCATACATTTCATCGTAGGACGAGAAGTGAACCACTCTCCCGTCATGAAGTGTAAGGTGTCGCTGCGATGTCTCTTGGGGCTCTGACAGATAGACAGATCCGTCGGGGCGACAGTAATCTATGACCTCGGGCCTGTTAGTGGTGTGGTTCATTAGCTCGACTTTGCACGCTTGACCGGCCTCGTCAAACCATGTGCGGCGTAGACGTTGTTTACCATTGTCGGTGAGGTAGTCGATGAAGCTCACGGTTTTCGACGTCCGCATCCAAACAAATTCTCGGTAGTCGCCCTCGTATCGCCCTCTGGAAACTTCCCAGCGCTTCGTATCTGGTGTGTATACCCAGCCAGATTCTCCGATATGGGTTGGCGCAACATATTCCGTGCTGGAAGGCATGGGTTTGCGGCCAGCAAAATCTAGGTGCATCGACCGAACGTCAATCATACCTTCTGCCAACTGCCCAGCATCTTGGAGCCCGGCTATATGCCGGTCGATATCGGGGACAAACTGGTCCACGAGAATCGTGGTCTTCGTACCTTCAGCCGCAAAGGCTTGGGCACGTCGCAGAACGGACATAGCCAGGCCGGTGGGGCGGTCCGGCAGCGGGCCGAACATTGCTATAAATACTTGCTGAGTCATACAAGTAGTTTCTCATGTCGCCGTAACGAAAGCACATGTGCTTCTCTTGCGGTCGTGTGGCCGGTATTCTGTGCTGGTGGAATCAGTTATGCGACTTGCAATTTACAAAGACGACCGCGGCAACGAGATTACTTATACCGGCGTAGTCGACGAGAATATCAATATAGTTTTCAGGGGTTCGAACAACAAGCTAATTGTGTCAGCAAGCGCCAGAATAGTACTGCTTCATGTTCAGTTTGATTGCGACAACGGTCACTTTGCGATTGGAAGCAGTAAAGGTGGAGGGGTAATAAAGATACATTCTCGCGTGGGCCAGGGTGCAGCGATCACTGTTGGAAATAATGTATCCATGACCGGAAATGTATACATTTCATCTGTAGAGGGTTCGTCAGTAGTCATAGGCGACGACGTCATGTTCGCTAGCGGAATACAAGTGCGTGCCGACGACGCCCATCCGATCTTTGATGTGTCGAGTGGGGAGCGTATTAACGTCACGGAAGATATTGCGATTGGTTCGCACGTATGGGTAGGTAATAATTCCTCCATTCTCGGTGGTGCGGATATCCGGGACGGATCCGTTATCGGGCTTGGCTCCGTTGTTAAAGGCAAAGTTCCAAATAACTGCATAGCCGTTGGTGCTCCAGCACGCGTTGTACGCCGGGACATTGCGTGGGAACGTCCTCATCTCTCCCTGGTTAAGCCGTTTTACAAACCGGACTCAAGCACAGTTAAAAAGTCCGCATTTTGGAATTATACCGAAGAAACCGAGAGCTTTTATGAACAAAGCACCCAGCTTCCCACGCCCTTGACTTCATCTAGCAAAAGTCTTTTTGGCAAATTGTTATCGAGGTTTGGTTACCAAAAAATCAGTTAGCATTAATTGTTGTTCAGTGGGGTGTGGCCTGAGTCAGCGAGGCATGCTGCAACTCTTTCGAACAGTCTGCTTCGCCGAGAACGGGGCAAATAGTAATCTGCGCTGGGTTCTGGGTCGGTTTGGTTCGTGTAGCGTGAGGGTATCCGCAAATAAAGTCGGCAGAGGATCAGTATGCATATCTACAATGTCATGTTTGGTGGAGTCCCGGCACGTCCAACCGGGCTGGCCACGAGCGTTCTTCGGCGAGCACGTGCTTTGGCAAATTCTGGGCATAGCTTCGAGATTTTGGTCAGTGAACATTCCCCTAATTTTGAAGACAGTGTCCAAACGTTGGAGGAAGAGGGCGCCTTAGCTGACGGCAGGATAAAGCTGCGAAGCATGCATTACGATCTCGCTGGGATCGAAGGTGCGAGAGAAGAGCATCCCTATTCCAGTCCTTTGGGTAGGGCTCAGAACGGATGGAGTTATGTCCAGGATCCAAAGCGGTCGGATATTTGGCGTGGCTCTCAGGATGGGGACTACAAGCACTTCGTTTGGATGCGGGACGATAAGGTTGCGGGAATAGACACCCTCCGCAGTGGTAAGCGAACAAAGCGTACCTGGTATGACTCCGGTGGGAGGGCCTGCAAGGTCGAGAGAATGACTCCTGAGAATAAGCCACACCTTATCGAGTACCTTGACCATTCTGGAAACATCTATTTGCAAGAAAGTAAGTCTCCAGAAACTGGCGCTATCACGAATATCGCGATGCATACGTCGAAGGGCATTAGAAACTTTTCAGCGCTTTCTTCGCTAATAGACTACTGGTTTCATGAGATTGTTTTCAAGGGTGTCGTGGGACCGACAGTGATTTCGGAGTATGGATTCCACCGGGCGTCTCTTCAGGAGTTGGAAAAGCGCAACGCTGCAGCGGTTATCTATACGTTTCACAACAACCACCACACTGCGCCTTACGGCGTTTCAGCTCCGCTTCGACCGGAGCAAAGGGACTTTTTCAAGCACCTTAAGGAGTATAAGGCGCTCGTGTTGCTGACGGAGGAGCAACGGAAAGATATAGTGGATGAGTTTGGGTGCTCCGATATTCTTCACGTCATTCCACACCATATGCCGAGAATCGCGATCGATCGTCAGCTTGAACGAGACCCAAACCGGATTGTCATGGTTGGACGTTTCGACGCGATTAAGGGGCATGCCCATGTGTTTAAAGCCTTTGCGCATGTTGTGAAGTGTCATCCCCAAGCAACGCTGAGTCTTTTCGGGAGGGGACCGGAAGAGAGTCGGCTTCGTGATTTGGCCAAATCCTTGGGGCTTTCGGACTCGATCCATTTTCGCGGTTTCACGGCGGATGCCTTTAGCGAGTTCAGTCGCGCTGCTATCTCCGTTGTCGCCTCATCCTATGAAGGTTTCTGTCTGTCTCTTGCCGAGAGCATGACTGCCGGCTGTGTACCGGTTTCATGGAACTTCAGATATGGCCCGAATGATCTGATCACGCACGAACGTGACGGCCTTCTTGTAGAGGCGGGTGATATATCAGGGTTGGCAGAGTCGCTTATTAGCCTTTTGCAAGATCCACAAAGACGTCAGCGAATGTCTGCCGCCGCGCGGGAAATTTCGGATCGTTTATCTGAAGATCAACTCATAGAAAGCTGGAACGAGCTAATGTCAGCAGCCCATTCTCGAAGTTAGTCTTGTTAGGGATTTTTCTTATCACAGTATGAGCGATTTGCACATATCCCACTGTCAGTGGACTTTTTTGTCCAGTAGGTTCTCGAGGGCAACCATGCTCCGCGCAGCAGCGGTCCCATCCCCATAGGGATTCATTGCCTCGGCCATGGAGTTGAAGTACACCCGGTCGTGCAGCAGGCGGTCCACTTCGGAAACAATGCGGTCCTCATCAGTGCCGATAAGCTTCACCACGCCGGCCTCCACGGCTTCCGGGCGCTCTGTGTTCTCCCGAAGGACAAGGACGGGCACGCCCAGGCTGGGGGCTTCTTCCTGAACTCCGCCGGAATCGGTCAGGATGATGTGCGCCAGGGAAAGCAGCCGGGTGAACTCGCCGTACTCCAGCGGTTCGGTGACCAGCACGTTGTCCAGACCGTCCAGGTGGGGCAGGACCGCTTCACGGACCACCGGATTGGCATGGATCGGCAGCACGATGGTCAGGTTCGGTTCGGCGCGGGCAATGCGGCCCAGCGCGCGGCCGATTCCCTGCATGCCTTCGCCCTGGTTCTCCCTGCGGTGGGTCGTGACCAGCAGGACCTTCCGGCCGGACGACGCGAGGTTTTCCAACTCCGGATCCACAAACGGAACATTCTTTTCCACCGTCGCGAGCAGCGCGTCAATGACCGTGTTGCCGGTGACCACGATGTTCGCCGGATTGATGTTTTCCGCCAGCAGATTCTGCCGGCTGCCTTCGGTGGGGGCCAAATGCAGTGACGCGATCTGCGAGGTGATTTTGCGGTTGCCTTCCTCCGGGAAGGGCGAGAAGGGATTGCCGCTGCGCAGGCCGGCTTCGACGTGGACCACCGGGATCCCGTGATAAAAGGCGGCCATGGCTGCTGCGGTGGAGGTGGTGGTGTCGCCCTGGACGATGACGGCGTCGGGCCGGTTTACGTTGAAGAGCTTGTCCAGGCCGTCGATGGTCCGGGCGAGGATGCCGTTGAGGGTCTGGCCGGGCTCAAAGATGTTGAGGTCGTAGTCCGGTTCAATGCCAAAGAGGTTGTTGACCTGGTCCAGCATGGAGCGGTGCTGGCCGGTGACAGTGACGAAGCAGTCGAGCACTTCAGATTTCCGAAGCGCGGCCACAATGGGCGCCATTTTGATGGCCTCGGGACGTGTCCCGTATATGGGCATGACTACCGGCAAAATACAACCCCCAACAGGCAAACAGTGAAGTGTAATCCCTTAGCGTAGCGGATTAGCTGTTTCTAGCAGTTTTCGAGCCAGATTCGGGCCGAATAAGTTATGCGGTCTCCGGGGCCGTTATCCGAATAAGAAGAGCAGGACGGCGAGGGTGGGAACGGCAACGACGACGAGCGCCATTACGGCTATCGCCGCGGCCCGCTGCCTCCGGTAACGCGTGGACCTGACAGGCCGGGGGGCCGCTGCGGGAGCAGCCGAAGGGGTGCTGGGCTCGGGGCTCACGGGGGAGGTCACAGCGGGAGTACCAGGGGATGTCACCGGGGACGTTTCCGGGGAACGTGCTTCGTCCGTCATGCGAACGGTGCCCATGTGCCGTGCCGCTGCAATGTCGGGGTACCGTCTCTTGGCCATCCTTCAACTTTCCCACATTTGTGCAAATCGTTATCGGCACCGCCAAGGCGGCTGCGGTAGGCTTCCTACTGTCCAAACCGGCCCGGAGCACTCGGGGGACTGAATGTGTCCGGGGGCCGGAATATCAGCGACAGCACGGAAACGGGTTCACTTTGCAGACCAAAATCACCGCGAACGCACAGGCGCTGAAGCGATGGTTGAGCAAAGCCGAAGTGTCTCTGGGTAACCACAGTGACCGGCTTAATGCGATCAATATCTTTCCGGTGGCCGACGGCGACACCGGCACCAATCTCTACCTCACCCTCCGCTCCGCCTCGCGCGCCATCGCCGACGCCGAGACCACTGACATCGGCGAACTGCTGGGTATTGCCGGCCGGGCCGCCATGGAGGACGCCAAGGGCAATTCCGGCACTCTGCTCTCCGTCTTCCTGACCGCCATGGCCGAGCCCCTGCAGGGCACCACCCGCCTCTCGGCGCCGCTGCTGGCCTCCGCACTGCACCGCGCGCAGCTGCGGTCCTGGTCCGTGCTCAGCGATCCCGTTCCCGGCACCATGCTCTCGGTGCTGGAGGAGGCCGCCAACGCTGCCCGGGACACCGAAGCCGCCCAGACCGGCGACGACAGCAACGCCGGGCTGGCCGCCACCCTGCGCGCGGTCACGAATGCCGCCCTGGCCGCCGTCGTGCACACCGAACTGCAGCTGGACGCCCTGACCCAGGCCAAAGTAGTCGACGCCGGCGGCGTCGGGTTCCTGCTTGTCCTGGACGCCCTGCGCGCTGCCGCGCTGGGCGAGGAACTGCAGGAGGAACTGCTTGACGGCCTGCACGGGTACGACGTGCAGGCTCCGCACATTCACGGCGACATGCCGCGGATGGAGGGCGTGGAAGTGATGTGCACCATCAACCTCAGCCCGCTGGACGCCGCGACCCTGCGTCTGCAGCTGGATGAGCTGGGGGACTCGGTGATCATGAGCGCCGTGAACGCCGTGGGGGAGGGCTACCGCTGGCGCGTGCACGTCCACACGCCCGACGCCGGAATCGCCATCGATCTGCTCCGTACCGTGGGCGAGCCCATGAACCTGACCATCACCGAGCTTTCCGCCGATGGCCACGAAACCAATGAAATTCCCGAGGGCAGCGGAATCCACGAGGCCCATGAGGTCTAACGTTCCCCCGGAACTGGACTTCCCGCTCGAGCGGCGCATCGGCAAGCCCTCCGCCACCAAGCTGGAGAAGCATCTGGGCCTGACGACCGTCGGCGACCTGCTCCACCACTTTCCGCGCCGCTACATGGAGCGCGGGGAGCTGACCCCGATCGCGGAAATCCCCTTCGACGAGGACGTCACGCTGATCGCCCGGGTGCAGAGCGCCAACGCCCGGCGCATGCAGACCCGCAAGGGCACGCTCCTGGAGGTGACTGTCACCGATGACGCCAGCGGTGCCCTCGGCCTGCTGCACCTGACCTTCTTCAACGGCTGGACCGCGCAGAAGGATCTCACGGTCGGCACCCGCGCCATGTTCTCCGGCAAGGTGGGCGTCTACAAAAAGCAGCTGACGCTGACCAACCCCAACTATGTGGTGCTCAACGAGGAAGCCGACGACGAGGAAGAGGCCAAGCGGCCCATCCCTCTCTATCCGGCCGCCACCAAGCTCAACAGCTGGGACATCAAAAAGGCAGTCGACGCCCTGCTGCTCACCCTGCAGACCGAAGAGCTGCACGACCCCATCCCGGAGTCCATCCGGCAGCGCGAGCACCTGCTGGGCCTGGTTGAGGCCTACGAGAAAATCCACCGGCCGGCGGAAGTCGGTGAGGCGTACAAGGCCCGGCACCGGTTCCGCTACCAGGAGGCCCTGGTGCTGCAAACCGCCCTGGCGCGGCGGCGGAGCATCGCCGCGCAGGAGGACGCCACCGCCCGTCCGCCGCGGACCGGGGGTCTGCTGGACCGCTTTGATGCCGCCCTGCCGTTCACGCTCACCAACGGCCAGGCCGAGGTCGGCCGGGAGCTGGCAGCGGACCTCGCCCGCCCGCACCCCATGAACCGGCTGCTGCAGGGCGAGGTGGGCTCCGGCAAAACCCTGGTCGCGCTGCGCGCCATGCTCCAGGTGATCGACGCCGGGGGACAGGCGGCGCTGCTGGCCCCCACCGAGGTCCTCGCCGCCCAGCACTACGAGTCCATCACGAGGACCCTGGGTCCGCTGGGCCAGGGCGGACGGCTGGGCAGCGACGAGGACGCCACCCAGGTCACGCTGCTGACCGGCTCCATGAACACCGCGCAGCGCCGTGCCGCCCTGCTGGATGCCGCCAGCGGTGCCGCCGGCATCGTGGTGGGCACACACGCCCTGCTCTCCGAACACGTGCAGTTCGCCGATCTGGGCCTTGTCGTCGTCGACGAGCAGCACCGTTTCGGCGTCGAACAGCGCGACATCCTGCGCACCAAGGGGCGCAGCACTCCGCACCTGCTGGTCATGACCGCCACTCCCATTCCGCGCACCGTGGCCATGACCGTGTTCGGTGACCTCAACGTCTCCACCCTCTCCGAACTGCCGGCCGGCCGGGCGCCGATCTCCACCTTCATGGCGCCGCTGGCGGAAAACCCGGCCTGGGCCCGCCGCATCTGGGAACGTGCCCGCGAGGAGATTGACGCCGGACGGCAGGTGTATGTGGTCTGCCCCAAGATCGGCGACAAGGAGGGGGAGCCGGGCTCCGATCTTTTCTACGACGAGACCGCTCCCGGCAGCAAGGCCGACAAGCTGAGCCTCTCCTCCGTCGCCGAAATGTTCCAGCAGCTCTCCGAGGTGCCGGCGCTCGCCGGCGTGCGGATCGGCATCCTGCACGGGCGGCTGGAACCGGCGGAGAAAACCGAAACCATGGCCGCCTTCAACCGCGGCGACATCGACCTCCTGATCTCCACCACCGTCATCGAAGTGGGCGTGGACGTGCACAACGCGTCAATGATGGTGATTATGGACGCCGACCGGTTCGGGATCTCCCAGCTGCACCAGCTGCGCGGCCGCGTCGGCCGCGGCGGGCTGCCGGGCACCTGCCTGCTGGTCACCCGGCTGGAACCCGGACATCCCAGCCGGGAACGGCTGGAGGCAGTGGCTGCCACCACCGACGGCTTTGAGCTGTCCCGCAAGGACCTGGAGCTGCGCCGCGAGGGGGACATCCTGGGCGCCTCGCAGTCCGGCGGCCAGTCCACGCTGAAGCTGCTGCGGGCCATCCAGGATGAACCCCTGATCGAAAAGGCCCGCGCCGATGCCACGGCCCTGGTCGAGGAGGATCCGGACCTGACGGAGAATCCGGCGCTGAACGAGGCCATCGAGGACTACCTGAATCCGGAGAAGGAAGCCTTCCTGGAGCGCGGCTGACCCGGCACGTATCTCTGCGTCTCTGCGGGTGTGACCCTGCGGATTGTGCGTCAAAAGTGACGGCCAAGCTTGCACTTCAGCTTCTTGCAGCCTCTTCTAGTTCTCTCCCGTCTAGGAACGACGGTGAGTATTCCTCGATGTCACCAGTCTTGGCCAATTCAATGACGTTGGCAGCGAATTCATGCGGATGGCGGACATCCACATCCCTAAGACTGCTCGGTGAGTATCTCCACCATTGTGCTTCGAGTAAGAGGCGCACTGTTTCGTCATCAAAACGGGAACGTATAACTTTGGCCGGAACGCCGCCAACGACAGTGTATGGGGCGACATCCTTTGTCACTACGGCATTACTTGCGATAACTGCTCCATCCCCTACTGAAACACCGTGTCCTAGGGTGACATTCTCGCCAATCCAGACATCGTTACCGATTGTTATATTTCCAGCTTGATATTCAAACTTCTGATATCTGGGCTGCTCCGCCAGATCGCCTTCGTATGTTCTCATCATCAACTGTCGGTTATAGAAGACCGGGCTAGTGGAGGCCCACTCAAGTGGGTGCTTGGCACCCATTACTCGCAGGCCCAATGCGATGGATGAGTATCTTCCTACGCTTACGGAAGACGGCAGTGTCGAAAGCGTGTAAGAAAAAGAGCCCATCGACACAAGACTGCGTCCACTGCCTGCCCAGTATGTTGTGTAGGGCTCAATTTGAAGATCAGGGGAGAATTGAACCTGCATGCCATCCGCGTAGCTAATACCGCTTTCTGCTATTGAGTTGACGCCAGGACCCAAGAAGAATATGCGGTTATGAACGAGTAAGGGCCTCAGTTTTGGCATGGGTATCTGCATGGTTCAAATTCTAGCTGTGGCAGGAATTTATACGAAAACTCCCTTTTTCTTGCTAAGATTTGTCGCTGACTCTTCCATCGTGGAGCCTGCCACATTACCTTGCATTCTCTGCCAAGGCGGCAAGCCGCTGGAAGTGACAGCAGCGATTATGATCTGAGTCGCAGTGGCAGGCAGGCAGGAGGAACTGGACCTGATGAGTGCCGCCCCGGAGCGTGCTGCCCTGGTCAACTGACTTTCAGGCCGGAGGACCGGCCAAAGCCCGATAAAGTAAAACCCATGAGCCGCATCATTGCCGGAACCGCCGGCGGAACCTCCCTGACCAGCGTTCCCGGAACAGGAACCCGCCCCACCACGGACCGGGTGAAGGAAGCATTGTTCTCCCGGCTCGAGTCCTACGACATCCTGGCCGGCGCCCGCGTGCTGGACCTGTTTGCCGGATCCGGCGCCCTCGGCGTGGAAAGCGCCAGCCGCGGCGCGGTCTCCGTGGACCTGGTGGAGCTGGCCGACAAGGCCGCCGGCACCTGCAAGCAGAACGCCAAACTGATCAACGACGCCGCCGGCCGCAGCGTCGTCAACGTGCACCGCGCCAAGGCCGACACTTACCTGCTGCGCGTCCCCGCCGACGTCACCTGGGACCTGGTGTTCCTGGATCCGCCCTACGACCAGGACGAGGAAGACCTCGCCGCGGTGCTCCGGGCACTGCCGCGGCACCTGGCCGAGGGCGCCGTCGTCGTGCTGGAACGCTCCACCCGTTCACCGGAGCCGGTGTGGCCGGCTGGAATGGAACGCTTCAGCGAACGCAAGTACGGCGAGACCACGCTCTGGTTCGCCGAGCCGGCGCAGGCCGACGACGACGAAGCCGCCGCAGGCTCCTAGCGCCCGCTGGCGACGGCCCGCGGCGTCGAAGTCCGGCTAGCGGCCCGAAGCGAAGACATCCAGCCGCTCACCGGTCAGGACGTCCGCCGGATGCGGACCAGCCGCCAGCAGCTGGGCCGTCCACTCCTCGGGCCAGGGGAAGGCTGTCGCGGCGAGCACAATGTTGCCCGGATAGCGGCCGGTGAACATGGACTTCGGCCCCAGCGCCGCGAAACCCGCGCCGGGAATTCCGGCCAGCCCTTCCCGCACGGCGCGGACCTGCCCCCGGCAGAACGCCAGCCCGGGGTCGTCGCCCACATTCACCAGCAGCACTCCGGCGGGGGAGAGCAGGGCCGCGGCCTCGGCGTAGAACTCCGGCGTGGTCAGGTGCTCCGGAGCATCGGCGCCGGCGAAGACATCGAGCACAATGGCGTCGAAGGAGCCGGGTTCATAGCGCGAGAGCGCCTCGCGGGCATCACCAATGACCGTCTCCAGCACGGTGCCCTCGGGCAGCGGCAGATGCGCCAGGACAAAGTCCAACAGTTCCCGCTCCAGTTCCACGGCGTGCTGCTCGGAGCCGGGCCGGGTGGCCTGCAGATACCGGGTGAGGGTCAGCGCGCCGGCGCCCAGATGCAGGGCCCGCAGCGGCTGCCCCGCGGGCGCGGCCAGGTCCAGCACGTTGCCGATCCGGCGCAGATACTCGTAGAAGATCTCCTCCGGATGCGCCAGGTTCACGTGCGACTGCTCGGCCCCTCCGATGCTCAGCACCCAGGCACCGGGGCTGAAGCCGTCCCCGGTGATGGTGGCATGGGCGCCGATGCCGCGCAGCAGCCTCGAGGGTGTGCGGCCGCTGTTGTTCGATCGGTTGCTCGTCGTCTTCCCGGCCATCAGAGCACCTGTCCCAGCTTGGAAATGCGTTCGGCCGCTTCCTGCAGCACTTCGGTTTTCTTGCAGAAGGCAAAGCGGAGCAGGGTCCGGGTCCGGCGGGCGCCGTCCTCGTGGCAGAACATCGCCACGGGGATGGCGCCCACCCCCACCAGTTCGGGCAGCCGGCGGGCCAGCGCGGTGGCGTCGGTGATGCCCAGGGGTGCGACGTCGGCGTTCACGAAGTAGGTGCCCTGCGGCTCAAAGACGGTCAGGCCGGCGGCGCGCAGCCCGGCGCTGAGGACGTCGCGCTTGGCCTGCAGGGTTGCGGCGATGCCGGTGAAGAACGCATCCTCCAGCCCCAGCCCGAGGGCAATGGCGCCCTGGAACGGGGTGCCGGAGCTGTAGCTGAGGAAGGACTTCACCGCCCGCACCGCGGCGACCAGCTCGGCGGGCCCGGAGAGCCAGCCGATTTTCCAGCCGGTGAAGGAGAATGTCTTGCCCGCCGAGGAAATCGTCAGGGTGCGCTCCGCGGCTCCGGGGAGGGTGGCCACGGGAACGTGCCGCGGGCCGAAGGTGAGGTGTTCGTAGACCTCGTCGGTCACGATCACCGCGTTGTACTTGGCGGCCAGCTCCACGATCCGCTGCAGCGTTGCGGCCGGGAACACGGCGCCGGTGGGATTGTGCGGGTTGTTGACCAGCACCACCCGGGTGCGCTCGGAAAAGGACTCCTCCAGCGTGGCGAGATCCGGCTGGAAGTCCGGGGCCAGCAGCGCGGCGGTGGTGTGGGTGGCTCCGCTGAGCCCGATCACCGCGCCGTAGGAGTCGTAGAACGGCTCGAAGGTCAGCACCTCGTCGCCGGGACCGGTGAGCGCCAGCAGCGTGGCCGCAATGGCTTCGGTGGCGCCGGTGGTGACGATGATCTGGGTGTCCGGGTCCAGATGCAGCCCGTAGAAGCGCTCCTGATGGGCGGCGACGGCGTTGCGCAGCACCGGCAGTCCCTGTCCCGGCGCGTACTGGTTCTTGCCGTCGAGAATGGCGGCGCGGGCGGCCTCCAGAACCTCGGCCGGGCCGTCCTCGTCGGGGAATCCCTGGCCCAGGTTGATGGCGGAGTGCCGGCCGGACAGGACGGTGATTTCCTCGAAGATGGTCACCCCCAGTGCTCCGTCTGTGCCCAGCAGATTGGCGCCCGCGGCGGTGCGCTGCCAGGGCGGAGTTCCACCGGCGGAGTCGGAACGTAACAGCGGTGTGGGGGAGGGAGAGCTCATGTCTTCCAGTATTACCCGCTTTGACCGGGTAGATTCGACCTATGCGACGCGCTGTATGCCCCGGATCCTATGACCCCATCCACAACGGACACGTAGAGGTGATCGCGCGTGCGGCCAGTCTCTTTGATGAAGTGATCGTGGCGGTGTCCACCAACTACGCCAAGAAGTACCAGTTTTCCGGCCCGGAACGCCTGGCCATGGCCCGGGAAACCCTGGGTGCCCTGCGCGGAGTCTCAGTGCTGCCGATGGGCGACGGACTCTTGGCCGATTTCTGCCGCGAGCACGGCGTGGACGCCATCGTGAAGGGCCTGCGCTCGGTTCAGGACTACCAGTACGAACTGCCGATGGCCGTCATGAACCGTCACCTCACCGGCGTCGAAACCGTGTTCCTGCCGGCCGAAAGCCGCTACACGCACCTGTCCTCCACCCTGATCAAGGAAGTTTCGGCGCTCGGCGGCGACGTCAACGAACTGGTGCCCCGCGCCGCTTACCGGCGGCTGCAGCAGGCCCAAGGGGCCTAACCCGTGCCGAGGGACCTATCCGGGGAAATCGTCGAGACGGGCGGTTACCGCTTTGCCGTTGAACTGGTGCGGGACGGCAGCGGCTCCGGAAGTGCGGTGTCGGTGCGGGCCGCTGATGCCGCTAATGCCGCGGACGGATGCGACCCGGAGTCGGCGCCGGAAGCGGTCCTGCTGCGCAGCGCCCTGATCGGGCACGCGGACCTGATTCGCCTGGACACGACGACGGGCGCACCTGGGGAGACAACTCCCGGACCGGGCACCGAACGGCACCTGCTGCACCGCCTGCCACCCGGCGCGCCGGCGGAGCAGCAACGGGCTGCGGTCGAGGATGTGCGACGACGGCTGCCCGGGCTGCTGGCGCCGGCTGCGGCGGTCGCCGCCGGCGGCAGGGAGGTTCCGGAGAACTGCGTGAACCTGCTCTGGTGGGATGAACGCGCCAACTTCGGCGACGCCGTCGGGCCCTGGCTGGTGCGCAGGCTGACCGGGAGGACCCCGGTCAACGGCTGGAGGCGAAACCTTGCCGACCCTCCGCTGGTGGCCGTCGGCTCGACCGCCGGCTGGCTGGAGCAGGACGGCACCCGGGTGTGGGGCGCGGGCCTGATGGCGCCGCTGGCCCCGGCCGCTGCGGAGCGCCTGGCGGGACTGCGCGGTATCCGGATCCACGCGGTGCGCGGAGAGCTTACCGGCGCAGAGCTGCGCTCGCAGCTGGGCTGGAGCGTGCCGGAAATCTACGGCGACCCTGCTCTGCTGCTGCCGCGCTTCCTGCCGGTCCCGGACGGCCAGCCGTCCCAGGGCAAGGTGGCGGTGCTGCCGCACCTCGATCACCGCGGGCTCCTCGGGGATTCCGACAACCGCGGCGGGCCGGGGGAGGACCGGGTCCACGTCGTGGATGCCCGCCAGGGTCTGGAACAGGTGGTGCGGGAAGTGGCCGGCGCCCGGGCCTGCATTTCCAGCTCGCTGCACGGAATCATCGTGGCCCAGGCCTACGGGGTGCCGTGGGTCTGGGTGCGGATCGAGGATGCCGTGATTGCCGGGGACACGTTCAAGTTCCGGGACTTCTTCACCACCCTGGAGGCAGCGGCGGTGTCGGCCGTCAGCATCACCGCGGCACAGGCGCGCACGCTGGACCCGGTGCAGCTGGCCCGCACCGCAACGCTTCCGCGGCTGCAGATCGCGCTGGACGCGTTGCTGGAGGCGTTTCCGCTGCCGGTGCTTCAGCGCTGAGTCGCCGCTGAGCCGGCGCTAAATCCTGCTCGCGCAGGTGGGCCGCAGCACCGCGGCGGCGAGCCCGCCGGTCTCCTCGGCAAACCTGCCCAGCCACTGCCCGGGGGAAAGTTCGGGATCGGAGGGCACCATGGTGAGGTTCGCCGTCGTGCACTGGCTGATGTTGGTTTCCGAGCGCAGCAGGTGATAGCGGGAGGTGACCACAATCAGGTTGTCCCAGCCGTTGTCGGCGGCCAGCCGCGCAATGGTGCGCGCCTCGCCGCGGGTGGTCATCGGTTCCGGAAAGAAGCAGGTCACCGCCGCACTGGCGGGATCCTCGCTGACGGTGTCGCCGGCGGTGTAGTCGCAGTACAGATCGGTGATCAGGTTGCCGCGGGTATCGGTGCTGGAAAGCACCAGCTCGGGGGCGTACCCCTCGGCCGCCAGCTCCCGGCCCACCGGCAGGCGCTCCGCAGCGGCCCCGGCGAGCACCACTACGGCGTCGGCCTGCGCCGGCTCGTGCACCTGCGGGTAATAAAAGAGGTTGACCGCAGCGAAGAGCCAGATCAGCAGCGCGGAGAAAAAGACGGTGACGGCCACGTCCACGCGGCGCGGCACTCCGCGCTGGAGCCGGACCACCAGGCGGTGCGGCAGGGCGCGGAGAGAGGGAAGCATCCTGACAGTTTATGCGCGCTGAAGGGGCCGTTCGGTAAACCTCCGGCGCTGCGGCCTGTAAACTGGAATGAGCAGCCCGTGCCCTGCCTCGATCTGAGGGAAGGTGCGGCGCAGTTTGAGAGAATCGGCCGTATCAGGCTAAGATGATATGTCGGTCTATGTTCTACAGGAGTTCTCATTAGCGTTCAGTCGCGGATTTATCCGGGTTCGTCGCCCTTGGCCATCAGCGTCAAGGATCTCGGGCGCAGCCCGGGTGTTATGCGGACAATGCAGGAACATGTTCCGGCACCGAAGGACTTCGGTGTTGCGCTTATCGGCGTGCCGGAAGGAACAGATCTCGATCTGGACCTGAGGTTCGAAGCCGTGCACGAGGGGATTTTGGTATCCGGAACCGTCATCGCTCCTGTTCAGGGAGAATGCGGACGGTGCCTGAAGCCCATCGCGTACGACGAAGAAGTCGATGTGCAGGAACTCTTCTACTACGAGGACGCTGAGTCTTTCGGAACAGAAGAGGAAGAAGAGCAACACCGGATCGAGCGAGATGTCATCGATCTTGAGCCGGTTTTGCGGGACGCAGTGGTCACCACCCTGCCGTTCCAGCCGGTGTGCCGGGAGGACTGCGAAGGCCTTTGCTCCGAATGCGGAGCGCGCCTTGAGGAGGATCCGGGTCACCACCACCAAACAGTGGATCCTCGCTGGGCAGCCCTCTCCGGGCTGGCTGGCAGCGTCGCAGACAATTCTGCGGCAACAAGTACAGAGTCAGACGAGAGAGAAGAGAGTTAGTCGTGGCTGTTCCCAAGCGGAAAATGTCCCGCTCGAATACGCGTGCACGCCGGTCCCAGTGGAAGGCAACTGCCCCCAACCTGGTGAAAACCGTTGAAAACGGCCGCGTTACCTACAGCCTGCCTCACCAGGCCAAGGTCGTGACCGACTCAGCTGGTACCGCGCTGTTCCTTGAATACAAGGGCCGCAAGGTAGCGGACGTCTAAATCAGTGTTCCTTTCCTGCACGGCGTGCCGGACAGGAAAATGAATGCTGCTTTTCGGGTCAAAACCAAAAAGTGAAGAATACTGAAGAGCTTCTGAAGCGTCTCGGTGTCGATATCGACGCCGGGACGCTTCGTCTTGCCCTAACGCACCGCTCCTACGCTTACGAGCAGGGCGGCATCCCCACGAACGAACGCCTTGAGTTCCTGGGTGACTCCATCCTGGGCTTTTCCGTCACGGATGCGCTGTACCGGGACAACCCGGAACTGTCCGAGGGCGAACTGGCCAAGCGCCGGTCCGCCGTCGTCAGCACCCGCGCGTTGGCCGGCGTGGCCCGCGAACTGGAACTGGGCCAGTACATTCTGCTCGGCCAGGGTGAGAAACTCACCAAGGGCCGGGACAAGTCCTCGATCCTCGCGGACACCACCGAAGCCCTGATCGGCGCCGTCTACCTCTGCCACGGGATTGAAACCGCCCGGGCCATGGTGATGCGACTGATCGGGCCGCTGCTGCGCAACGCCGACGCCCTGGGCGCCGGCACCGACTGGAAAACCAGCATCCAGGAGATCGCGGCCAGCCGAAAGCTCGGCGACATAGAATACAAGGTCACCGGCTCCGGCCCCGATCATTCCCGCAGCTTCGTTGCCGTGCTTCACATCGGCGACAAGCCCTACGGCACCGGCACCGGACACTCCAAGAAGGAAGCGGAGCAGGAAGCTGCCGCCGCGACCTGGAAGATGGTGCGCCCCACCGGCAGCTCCGCGGCCGCCGGAGCCTAGCTCCGTGCCCGAACTGCCCGAAGTGGAAGTGGTCCGCCGCGGACTGGCCTTATGGGTCCGCGGCCGGACCATCACCGGCGTCGAAATCCTCGATCCCCGCTCCGTGCGGCGCCACGCTGCCGGACCCGAGGACCTGCGCGGCAACCTCGAAGGCGCCGTGGTCACCGACGTGGCGCGCCGCGGCAAGTTCCTCTGGCTGCCGCTGGTGGAGTCTTCCTCCGTTCCGTCCGCTTCCTCCTCCGCTTCGCCGGCGGCCGGTGCGCGCTCCATCTCCTCAGCCGACGACGTCGTTCCCCGGCTCGCGCTGATGGCCCACCTGGGCATGAGCGGGCAGCTGCTGATGGAAGATCCGCACCTGCCCGACGAGAAACACCTCAAGGTCCGCCTCACGCTCAGCCCTGCCGTTTCCGCAGACGGAACGCCGATGCCCGCGGAGCTGCGGTTTGTGGACCAGCGCATTTTCGGCGGCGTTTTCCTCACCGATCTGCGCCCGACGCCCGACGGCGCCCCCGGCGGACTCTCGGAAACCGGGCTGCCGCTGGTCCCGGAGGAAGCCGCGCACATTGCCCGCGATCCGCTGGACCCGGCGTTCTCCTTCGACGAGTTTTATGTCCGGCTGCGCAAACGCCGCACCGGCATCAAGCGTGCTCTGCTGGACCAGGGGCTGATCTCCGGCGTCGGGAACATTTACGCCGACGAGGCGCTCTGGGCTGCCAAGCTGCATTTCGCCCGCCCGGCAGAAACCATGCGCCGGTCCGACGCCCTGCGCCTGGTTGAGTCCGCCCGCGACGTCATGACCCGCGCCCTGGCCGCCGGCGGCACCAGCTTCGACTCCCTGTACGTCAACGTCAACGGCGCCTCGGGATACTTCTCCCGGTCACTGAATGCCTACGGCCGGGAGGGCGAACCGTGTCCGCGCTGCGCCGCCGTCGGGCTCTCCACCCTGATCCGGCGCGATTCCTTCATGAACCGCTCCTCGTACAGCTGTCCGGTGTGCCAGCCGCGGCCGCGCAACGGCCGCTGGTAGGGGATTCGTCTCGGTCTCTTGCTTGCGCCGAGTGCGTGTTGGCGTGCGGGGTTTGGTGCGCGGGGTTGCTGTGCGCTTCGCCGGCTGGCCGCTGGTTGCCCGAGTGTGCAGCTCCGGTGGCTTAGGTGGGCATGGGCTGCACCGAGAGTGCAGCTTTGGCGGCTATTTCCGGCTGGATCCCGCCATATGTGCACTTTCGGCCGGGGTGTCGCCCTGGAACCCGCCATACGTGCGCTATCGGCGTTGTGGCGGGACCGAGTGTGCAGCTCCGGCGGCATAGGTTACGCGCCGCGGAGCTCCGCGAGCACGCCGTCGGTGAACGGCGGCCAGACCTCGGCAGCCCAGGGCCCAAAGTCGCGGTCGGTCAGGGCCACTGCCGCAGCGCCGGCGTCGGGATCGACCCACAGGAACGTTCCGGACTGGCCGAAGTGCCCGAAGGTGCGCGGCGAGCTGTTGGCTCCGGTCCAGTGCGGAGACTTGGAGTTGCGGATTTCGAAGCCCAGCCCCCAGTCGTTCTCCTTCTGCCGGCCGAAGCCGGGAAGCACGCCGGCCAGGCCGGGGAACACCACCGTCGTTGCTTCGGCCAGCCGGCCCGGTGCGGTGAGCACCGGCTGCTGCAGCTCCGCGGCGAAACGGCCGAGGTCAGCCACCGTCGACACCGCGCCGGCGGCCGGCGAACCCTCCAATGCGGTGGAGTTCATCCCCAGGGGAGCGAGGACGCCGTCGTGCAGGTAGTCAGCCATGGAAATGCCGGTGGCCTCCTCCAAGGTTTCGCCGAGCACCTCGAATCCGGCGTTGGAGTACAGCCGCCGGGTGCCCGGGGCGTAGCGGACGGTGCGTTCGGCAAAGTCGTAGCCGGCGCTGTGCGCCAGCAGGTGCCGCACCGTCGATCCCTCGGGCCCGGCCGGCTGATCCAGTTCCAGCGCCCCCTCATCCAGCGCAACCAGCATGCTGTACGCCGTCAGGAGCTTGGTCACCGAAGCCAGCGGATAGCGCCGCTCAACGTCGCCGTGCGTTCCGGCCACACTGCCGTCCGCCAGCACGACGGCGGCGGAGGCATGCTCCACCGGCCAGTTCTCGATAACCTTGACGCTGTCCATGGGAGTTCCTCTGCTGTGAATCGGCGGTAACGAAATCGACGGTGACTAACTCGGCGGTAACAAAACCGACGGTGACGACGCGGCTGCTAGGCCGCGGTTCCGCCGTAGTGGGCGGCGAGCCGGCGCATGCCGTCCTCCACCGTAACCTCCGGCGTCCAGTCCAGCACTTCGCGGGTGCGGCGCTGGTCGAACCAGTGGGAGGTGGACAGCTGCTCGGCCAGGAACCGGGTCATGGGCGGTTCGTCGTGCACCAGGCCGCGGCTTCCGGCGGACAGCCAGGCCCGCTCGATCACCGAGCCGGCGCCGCGGGCCAACCAACCGGGCACACCCCAGGCCGGAGCGGAGACGCCGGCGGCGGTGCAGATGCCGGCGATCAGCTCACCGACCGGACGCGGCTGGCCGTTGGTGACCACCAAGGCCTGCCCGTGGGCGTAATCCATCCGCTCCAGCCCGCGGACAATGGCCGCCGCGGCATTGACGATGTAGGTGGTGTCGATCAGGGCGGTGCCGCCGTCGAGCAGCGGCAGCCGGCCGGCCCGGGCGCGGTCGATCACCCGCTCCACGAGCTGGGTGTCGCCGGGGCCCCAGACAATGTGCGGACGGATCGCACCGACCCGGAACCCGGGGGAGTCCTCCGCCAGGGCGAGCAGCTCGGCGGCTGCCTTGGACCGGGCGTAGAAACCGCGGGCCCGGTCCGGATCCGCGGTGCCGGCATCGGCTCCGGCGATCGGCTCGCCGAAGTGCGCCACCGAGGGCGAGGAGACAAAGACGAAGTCCCGGACGCCGGCTGCCCGAGCCGCATTGATCAGGGTGCGGGTGCCGGTGATGTTGGTGTCCACGAAGTCCTGCCACGCGCCGGTGAAGGACACTTTCGCGGCCAGGTGCACGACGGCGTCCATCCCATCGACGGCGCGGGCTGCGGCGTCGGGGTCGGAGACGGAGCCGGCGATCGACTCGGGCGCCGAACCCGCTGAGGAGGGACCGGACGGGGACAGCGGAGTGCGCTGCAGCGTGCGGACGGTGTGGCCCTTTTCGGCCAGCAGCCGCGCGACGGCGCCGCCGAGCAGCCCGCTGGCGCCGGTTACCAGGACGCGCCGCGCAGCTTCCGACGACCCCGCGGGCTTCACTTGCGTCCGCCCATCCCGGGCACGCGCGCCTTGCCGCCGGCCAGGATCTGCTCGGCCCACGCCGCCAGCGCGGTGCGGTCAATCTTTGAGTTGTGCCGGATGTCAGTGGGCATCGCCGGCAGAACCAGCACGGCGGCCAGATCCAGCCCGGCACCCGCCGCGGCATCCGCGGACACCGCGGCCCGCACGGCGGCGGTCAGCTCCGGGGCTGCGGTGCCGGCGCGTCGCACCGGTTCCTCCAGCTCCAGCACGGCCACCGGAACCTGGCTTCCGGCCGGACCGACGCCGACGACGGCGGCGCGCCCGACGCCGGCCACGGACTCCGCGGCCTGTTCGGCGGCCACCGGGGTGACTACGCCGTCGGGCGTGGTGAGGATGTGCCCGAGCCGGCCTTCGACCCAGAGCCGGCCCTGCTCGTCGAGGTGTCCGACATCGCCGGTGCGGTGCCAGCCGGGCAGCGACGCGCTCTTGGACTCGGTGATCCACAGCCGGTCGTAGCGGTCCTTGACGTGCGGGGCGGAGACCAGGATTTCACCGGTGATGCCCGGGGCGTCCAGCGGGGTGTCGCCCACGCTGCCGTCCGGTGCCAGTGCGGCGATGGCCACCAGGGCGCCGGAGACCGGGGTGCCGACGCAGACGCCGTTGCCGGCACCCGCGGCCCGAATGCCGTCCAGGCTGATGTCGGTGATCGGCAGGGCCTCGGTCATGCCGTAGGGGGTGTGCAGTTCCGCATTGGGTGCCAGGGCGGAGACCCGGGCCAGCAGCGGCTCCGGAATCGGCGCGCCGGCCGAGAGCAGCAGCTCCACCCGGGCCAGGGCCTTGCGCTGGTCCGGATCCAGCTCCCCGGAAGTCGCCAGCACGTTGACCAGGGCGGCCGGAGACGCGAACACGGTGGTCGCGCCGACGGCGGCAGCGGCGTCCGCCAGTGCCGAGGCGGTCAGCGTGCGGGGTGAGGTGACGTCCATGTCGGGGGTGACGGAGGTGGCGCCCAGTGCCGGGCCGAGCAGCGCGAACGGTGCAAACCCGGCCACCAGCGACGTGCCGGCCTGCAGGTTGTAGGTGTTCTTGAGCGCATCGCGCATGGCGGTGAGCTGCCGGTGCGTGTAGACAACGCCCTTGGCCGGTCCGGTGGAGCCGGAGGTGAAGAGCACCGCGGCGTCGGCGTCGGGATCCTCCCGCCGCCACGGCACGTCGGCGTTCTCGCCGGCGGCGATGAGCTCGGGGACAGAGTGCGTCACTCCCAGCAGGCGGGCCTTGGCGGGGGAGAGCGTCTGCACGCTGATCCGGGTGCCCGGCCAGCCGAAGATGCGGGCGCCCGTCAGGGCACGTTCGATGCCGATGATGAACTTCGGTCCGGCGCCCTTGATGGCGCGGCCCAGGCCCTTGGTGCCCAGCCCGGCGTCGGCGACGACGATCACGGCGCCCAGCCGCAGGCAGGCGTAGATCAGCGAGGTGAGTTCAATGCCCGGCGGCACCAGCAGGTTGACGCGGTCTCCGGGGCGGACGCCGGCGGCGGAGAGCCCGGCGGCCAGCCGGTTGACGCGGCTGGCCAGCTCGGTCCAGGACAGGGTGGCCGGGGCGCTGCCCTCCGGTGCGCCCAGCGGCGCCATGTCGACGACGGCGGCCGAGTTGTCGCCGTCGCGCTCGTCCAGTTCAGCCAGCATGGGCCGGAAGACCGACAGGCCGGCCGCAGCGCGGCTGCGCAGCTCGGAGTTCCCGGTGCCCGGACCCCGGCGGAGCCAGTCGAAGATCGGCGCGGTGATGTCCACGTCTTCGGGCAGCAGGTGGCTGGCGCCTTCGAAGCGGTGCACGTCGGCCTGCGGCAGGCGGTCCATCAGATCCCGCAGATAGCGGTCGGAGAACACCGGGTCCTTCGGCCCCCACAGCATCAGCGCCGGCACGTCCAGGCGTCGGATGCCCTCGGCCACCCGGTTCAGGGTGCGCCAGCTCGGATGGCTGGACTCGGCCGGAATGTCGGCCACGAAGTTCGCGACGCCCTGCCGCCGGTCGGCGCCGCGGTACGGAGCCGCGAAAGTGCTCCGGACGTCCTTCGCCAGCGCGGGCTGGGCCAGGGCATGGGTGACGCGGATAAAGGCATCGGTGGTCTGCGTGCCCCAGCCGTGAACGGCCGGATGCAGGGCCAGGCGCAGCGCCGGGGGAATGTCGAACCCGGCGGGGTGCACGGCGGTGTTGGTGAGGACGACGCCGGAGAGCTGGCTGCGGTGCCGCAGCGCCCAGCCCAGCGAAATGAGGCCGCCCCAGTCATGGCCCACAGTGACAACCTTGCCGGTCAGTTCCAGCGCGGCGGTGAGGTCGCCGAGGTCGGTGATGCGGTCCTCGAGCCGGCGGAACGCGCCGGTGCGGGCGGAGAAGCCCATGTCCAGCTGGTCGACGGCGACGACGCGCCACGGCCGGTCCGCGGCGGAGCCGGCGGCGAGCAGGGTGCGCCAGAGATAGGACCAGGTGGGGTTGCCGTGCACGCAGAGCAGGGTGCCGGCCGGCTCGACGCCGCGGGCCGCGAGGTCCGGGCCGTTGTCGAGCAGATGCCACTTGTGGATGGTTCCGGGACGGTCAACCGCCGCCGTCGAAGGAACCTGGACGAGGGAAGACCAGGACTCCGGGACGCCGGGCCACAGCTCGGTCACCAGGCAATCTCCATCATCATGGTGTTCAGTCCCGACCCCACGCCCATGCACAGGACGCGGTCTCCGGGGTTCAGGGTGCGCGATTCCTGGGCCAGCGTCATCGGCAGCGATGCCGGGCCCACGTTGCCCCAGCGCGGGAACGTGATCGGCACCCGGTCGCGGACCAGGTCCACGGCCTTGATGATGGCGTTGGTGTAGGAGTTGGACACTTGGTGGGTGACGTAGCGGTCCATGGAGCGCCAGTTCCAGCCCTTCTCATGCGCCTCGTCCCAGGCGTTGACGACCAGTTCCAAGCCGCCGTCGAGCAGGCCCTTGGTGTCGGTGTACATGCCGTCGACGCCGCCCACGCACAGTTCATGGTGCTCGGTGCCGGCACGGGACACGCCGCCGATGATGCGGTGCGAGCCCGGATTTTCGTCGGCGCGGCCGATGACGGCTGCGGCGGCACCTGAGCCCAGGGTCAGGGTGGCGAACTCGCGCAGGTAATCCTCACGCGTGGAATCGGGGCTGTTCAGGCGGCGGAAGGTGGCTTCCTGCGTGCTCTGGGCGTCTTCGCCGGCAACAATCAGGGCGTACTTGATCTGGCCCGATTCGATCATGTTCGCGGCCAGGGTCATGCCGTTGACGAAACCGAGGCAGGCGTTGGCCAGGTCGAAGTTCAGGGCCGAGGACGGCAGGCCCAGGGCGTTGTGGATTTTCACCGCCACCGAGGGCTCAAGGTTCCGCCGGGTGACCGAGGTGTTGATCAGCAGCCCGATTTCCGAGGGCTCGACCCCCGCTTCGGCGATGGCCTTTGCGCCCGCCTCGATCGCGGCGTCGTCGAACTCGGTGCCCGGGGACCACCAGCGCCTCTCGCTCACTCCGGCCACCCGTTCCAGGAGTCGCTTGGAGAGTCGAAGCCGTTTCAGCGACGGCGCGAGCCGTTCGTCGAACTGGGCTGACGTCATAACTACCGGTGCTTCAACGCTGGTGACGCTGAGAAGGGCCGTGTTTTCGTGCTGGAAGTTGAAGTTCCCGGTCAAAATGCCTGCCTTGTCTCCTGCTGAAGTGATCGCGCTGGCGGGCTGGGGGGAGCCTGCATCCACGTCTTTGATTCACTTGTTCCTTAGAGAATCCTACGGTCCCCGTGGGACGCAAGGGACTCGGAAGCCGGGATTACGCTCTGCGAGTACTGCAGTTAAGTCTCAGGCACCAAGTAGATTTAAGGAATCACCCGACTGCAGGAAAGATTGGCCCCCGTGCATTTGAAGACGCTGACCATGCGTGGATTTAAATCCTTCGCATCAGCAACCACGTTTGAGTTTGAACCCGGTGTCACCGCGGTGGTGGGTCCGAACGGCTCCGGAAAATCGAATGTGGTGGACGCCCTGGCCTGGGTGATGGGGGAGCAGGGCGCCAAGACGCTGCGCGGCGGGAAGATGGAAGACGTCATTTTCGCCGGCACCAGCGGGCGTCCGGCGCTGGGCCGCGCCCAGGTGTCCCTGACCATCGACAACGCCGACGGCGCCCTGCCGATCGAATACTCCGAAGTGACCATTTCGCGAACCCTGTTTCGGTCCGGCGGCTCCGAATACGCCATCAACGGCGCCCCCGTCAGGCTCCTCGATATTCAGGAATTGCTCTCCGATTCGGGGCTCGGGCGTGAGATGCATGTCATAGTCGGCCAGGGCCAGCTGGACCGGATCCTGCACGCCGGCGCCGATGAGCGCCGCGGCTTCATCGAAGAGGCCGCGGGGATCCTCAAGCACCGGCGCCGGCGGGAGAAAACCGTGCGCAAGCTGGACGCCATGCAGGCCAACCTGTCCCGGCTGACCGACCTCACCTCCGAACTGCGCCGCCAGCTCGGGCCGCTGGGCAAGCAGGCCGCCGTCGCGCGCCGTGCCCGCACCGTGCAGCAGGACGCCCGCGACGCCCGGGCCCGGCTGCTCGCCGATGACCTGGTGACCCTGACCGGCACCCTGGCCCGCGACGCCGCCGAGGAGACGGCCCTGCTGGCCCGCCGGGACGCCGCAGCCGCGGTGCTGGCCACGGCCCGCGCCCGCCAGGCCGAGCTGGAGGGCCTCGCGGCCTCCGCCACACCCCGGGTCAACGCCGCCCGGGACTCCTGGTATGCGCTGTCCTCGCTGCGGGAACGCTACCTGTCGCTGGCGGCCCTGGCCGAGGAACGACGGCGCCTGCTGGGCAGCTCCGAACACCGCGAGGCTACCGGCTCCGACCCGGAACGGCTGCGGGCGCAGGCGGAGCGGGTCCGGACCGAGGCCGCGCTCCTGCAGGAAACCATCGAAGAGCGCCGCGGCGCCCTGGCGGAGGCCGAGGAGGTCCGGGCCGCCGCCGAGGCCGCCGCCGCCGCCGAAGAGCAGCGGCTGGCCGCGGTGCTGCGGGCCGCCGCGGACCGGCGCGAGGGCCTGGCCCGGATCTCCGGCGCTGTGGGCGCTGCCCGGTCCCGGGTGGATGCGGCCGAGGCGGAACTGGGCCGGCTGCGCGCCTCCATCACCGAAGGCGAGGAGCGGCGCCGGAAGGCCCAGCAGGAGTTCACGGCTCTGGAGAGTTCAGCCGCGGGCGCTGAGGAGGGCGAGGAGGGGCTGGACGCGGAATACGAAGACGCGCTGGCCGAGCTCGACGTCGCCGCGGCCGCGCTCGAGGAGCTGCGCCGGACGAAGCAGGAAGCCGAGCGCGAACGCGAAACCCTCACCGCGCGCCGGGATGCGCTGCGGGTCGGGTTGGACCGCCGGGACGGCTCCGCGCTGCTGCTCGAATCCGGGCTCGACGGCGTCCTGGCGCCGCTGGCGGCCCTGCTCACCGTCCGGTCCGGCTGCGAACGTGCCGTCACGGCGGCGCTGGGCGCGGCGGCTGCCGCCGTCGCGGTGGCCGACGCCGGTGCCGCGGTGCGCGCCCTGACCCATCTGCGCGAGGCCGGCGGCGGGCAGGTGGACCTGGTCCTGGCAGCCGGCGTTGCCGGCGTTGGCGGCCCGACGACGACGACGGCCGCCGGGGCCCGTCCGGCCCTGGCCGACGGCGCGCTCTGGGCCGCTGACGTGGTGGAAGCGCCGGACACGCTGCGGCACACCCTCGCTGAGCTGCTGGACGGCGTGGTCATCGTGGACTCCCTGGCGTCCGCCGCAGAGCTGCTCTCCGCGCACCCGGGGCTCAAAGCCGTCACCTTCGAGGGCGAGGTCCTTTCCGCCTTCGAAGGCCGCGGCGGATCGGCCTCCGCGCCGGGGCTGCTGGAGCTGCAGGCCGCGGTGGACGAGACCGACGAGCGGATCCGCGCCGCTGCCGCCCGGTCCGAACAGGCGGGCTTCGCTCTTGCCGGAACCGTGTCCCGCCGCGACGCGGCCCAGGCGCGGACCGATGCTGCGCTGGCGGACCTGCACGACTCGGACGCCCGGCTGGCTGCGGTGGCCGAACGGCTGGGCACGCTCGGCTCGGCGTTGCGCTCCGCCGTCGGCGAATCCGAACGCCTGCAGCGGCTGGTGCACGCGGCCGAGGGCAATCTTGCCGCTGAGCAGGAAGCGCTGGCCGCCGCCGCCGCCCGGTTGGCCGCTGCCACCGAGGCCCCGGTGGAGGACGAACCGTCAACGGAACAGCGCGAGGCGCTGGCGCTCGCTGCCGCCTCCGCCCGCCGGGCGGAAACTGACGCCCGGCTCGCCCTGCGCACCGCCGAGGAACAGCACAAGGCGGTGGCCGGCCGGGCCGCCGGACTGGAACGGGCGGCGGAAAGCGAACGGCGGGCCCGCGCCGCCGCTGAGGTGCGCGCCCGACGTCGTGCCCTGCAGGCCGCGAAGGCCACGGCTGTTGCCTCCGCCGCCCGCGAGGCGCTGCGGTTCCTGGAGGTGTCGCTCGAGGCGGCTGCTGCCGAGCGCGACCATGCCGAGGCGGTGCGCACCGCCTGGGATGCGGAGCTGGCCGCTGTCCGCACCACCGCGGCCGATGCCGGCGCCGAGGTGGCCCGGCTCACCGATTCGGTGCACCGCGATGAACTGATGCGGGCCCAGCAGCAGCTGCGCGTCGAGGCGCTGGAGACCCGGGCCGTTGAGGAACTGGGACTGACCCCGGATCATCTGGTGGCGGAGTTCGGCCCCGACCAGCCGGTCCCGGTGCCCGTTCCGGCCGAGGGGGCAGCCGTCGGCGACAAATGGGACGCGCTGCATGTTCCGGTGGACGACGCCGGGAATCCGCTCCTGGCCGGAGTGCCCTACCACCGCGCGGCGCAGGAAAAGCGGCTGAAGCAGGCGGAGCGGGACCTGGCCGCGCTGGGCCGGGTCAACCCGCTGGCCCTGGAGGAGTTCGCGGCGCTGGAGGAACGGCACACCTTCCTCAGCACCCAGCTGGAGGATCTGAAGGCGACCCGCCGCGATCTGCTGGACATCATCAAGGATGTGGACCGGCAGGTGGAGCAGGTCTTCAGCGCGGCGTACCGGGACACTGCCGTGCAGTTCGAACGCGTCTTCGCCACGCTGTTCCCGGGCGGAGAGGGCCGGCTGGTGCTCACCGATCCGGACAACATGCTCACCACCGGCATCGAGATCCAGGCCCGGCCTGCGGGCAAGAAAATCAAGCGCCTGTCGCTGCTCTCCGGCGGGGAAAGGTCGCTGACGGCGGTGGCCCTGCTGGTGGCCATCTTCAAGGCCCGGCCCTCGCCGTTCTACGTGATGGACGAGGTGGAAGCAGCCCTGGACGACACCAACCTCGGGCGGCTGATCACCATTTTCGAGGAGCTGAAGGAATCCAGCCAGCTGATCGTGATCACGCACCAGAAGCGGACCATGGAGGTGGCCGACGCGCTGTACGGGGTCACGATGCAGGGCGACGGCGTCTCCACCGTGATCAGCCAGCGGCTGGACAAGGCCTCCGGGCCTGCCGCTTAGGACGGGACTTGCCGCTCAGCGCCGGTTCAGCGCCGGCTCAGCGGGCGTAGCGGAGCACGAAGTTGCGCAGGATCAGCGGCGGAACGCTGACCTGAACCCCGCGCACCGAGGCCCTGACGTTGTCCGCTTCCTCGGGAGGGAAGTACCCGGCGTCCTTGTAGACGGTGATGCGGGTCAGCAGCCCGGGAACATCCAGCTCGGGATGGAACTGCGTGGCGTAGAGGTTCTCCCGGATCCGGAACATCTGGACCGGGCAGGACGATGAGCCGGCCAGGTTCACCGCCTTAGGGGGCAGCGCCGAAACGGCCTCGCGGTGGCCGACAAACGCCGTGAAGGAATCCGGAACTCCCTCGAGCAGCGGATCCAGGCGCCCTTCAGCGGTGAGCTTGATGTCCACGGCACTGACCGGTTCGCCGAACTGGCGGTCCACCGTTGCGCCCTGGTGCCGGCCCAGCGTCCCCACTCCGTAGCAGGCGCCCAGGAACGGAAAATCCCGCTCCACGATGTCGTCGAGCAGTGCGCCCAGCTCGCTCTCCACACGCAGCTGCAGTGCCGACTTGGTGCTCTCCGGATCGCTGGCGTTGAACGGGCTGCCGCTGACAAAAATCCCGCTGTACTCCTCCAGATCGATCCGGGGCAGGGGACCGGCCTCGAGCCGGACGCGGTGCAGCTGCTCCGGCGCCAGGTTCCCGAAGCGCAGGAAGGCTTCGTACTCTTCGTCGGCGGCGTCGTCTTCGGCCCGGGAGGCCAGCAGCAGGAAAGGCTTCATTCCTCGATCGTAGTGCGGGTGGGAGCCGCAGGCGCACCGGGCGCAGGTTGTGCAGCGGCCGGTGCATCCGGGGACGTTTCCGGCGGGACCGTGGCCGCGGGTGCGCTGGCCGGCCGTTCGAGCGTTTCGCGCGCACCGATCCAGGCGAAGCACGCCATGATGACGATGGCTCCGGTGACGCCGAACGCCCAGTTGTAGCCCAGGTGGTCGGCCAGCAGTCCGGCCAGGATGGGCCCGACAATCGCACCGCTGTCGCTGGCCATCTGGAACGTCGCCAGGACCTTTCCGCCGCTGCGGTCGTTGCCCACGACGTCGGCGACGGCGGCCTGCTGGGCCGGGTTCAGGAGCCCGGTGCCCATGCCCGCGATGGCGGAAACCACCAGGAACATCGGGATGTTGGTGCTGAACCCGATCGCCGCGGTCGCCAGCGCGTTGACGGCCAGCCCGGTGAGCACCAGCGGCCGCCGCCCCCAGCTGTCCGCCAGCCGCCCGGAGAAGGTCAGCACCACGGCGGTGCCGGCGGCGAACGCGGTCAGCGAGATCCCGGCGATTTCGGGTCCGGCGGTGAGGGCGGCCGCGGCGAACAGGGGCAGCAGCGAGTTGCGCACGCCGAAGGAGGACCAGCCGTTGGCGAAGCTCGAGGCCAGCGCGGCCCGGTAGGCGGAGTCCCCCAGCGCTTCGCGGACGGTCAGGACCGGACGGGGGACGGGCTTCGTTCCGCCGTTCTCCAGCCGCGCGTCCTTGAGGTGGATGGCGACGACGGCGGCCGCCACCACCAGCGCGCCCGCATAAACGAGGAACGGCACGCGCAGGCCGAACCCGGCCAGCAGCCCGCCGGCCAGTGGTCCGGCGATGTTGCCCAGCAGGAAGGATGAAGCATAGGCGCTGGACACCCGGCCGCGGACGGCGGGCTTGGCCAGGCGGATGATCAGGGCCATGGCCGAAATGGTGAACATGGTGGATCCGATGCCGCCGAGGCCGCGGAAGATCAGCAGCTGCCAGTAACTGCCGGCAAACGCGCACGCGGCAGTGGAGACGGCAACGATCAGCAGTCCGGCGATGTAGACGGGGCGCTCGCCGAACTTCTCCAGCAGCGCACCGCCCGCCGGCGCGAAGACCAGCCGGGTGAAGGCGAAGGCGCTGACGATGACTGAGGAAGCGGCAACGCCAACGTTGAAGCTTTGGGCGAACTGCGGCAGCACCGGCGCCACGAGGCCGAAGCCCAGGGCGATCACGAAAGCGGCGGCAATGAGGACTTTGATTTCCCGCGGTATCGCGAGACGGGGAGCACGGACCATGATGCCTAGATTGTCTCAGATCGACGCAGTTTCCGGGGAGCCGGACCCCGCCTGTCCGCGGCCGGCAGCACGGCCGGCATGGGTGCCCCGGAACACACCGGTGTGACATGCTGGAGAGCGTGAATGAGACTCTTTCGATTGTGATCTATGTGGTCATAGCCCTTGCCGTCGTCGGTTCCGTGGCAGCCTTGCTGGTGCGGACCCGCCGAACTCCCAAGGGCATGTATCCCACCACCCGTGACGCCAATGACCCGGTGACCGGAGCGGGCTCGCATGCCGCCGGCACCGCAACCCTGGACACGCCGCCGGGGCAGGCCGCGCCGCCCGCTGACACCGACGTCGTCGTCCCCGATGACCTGCGTGACCTGGAGGAAGCGGCCCCCGCTCCCGAGGTTCCCGCGCTGGAAACCCCGGAACCGGTGCAGGGCAGGCTGGCCCGCCTGCGCGCGCGGCTCGCCAAGTCCAACAACGCGCTGGGCAAGGCGCTGCTGGCGCTGCTGTCCAGCGACAAGATTGATGAAGACGTCTGGGACGAGATCGAGGAGACGCTGTTGCTGGCGGACCTCGGCACCGAACCGACCATGGAGCTGGTGGACGCCCTGCGCGAGCGGGTGAAGATCTCCGGCAGCCGCGATCCGCAGGAAGTGCACCAGATGCTCCGCGAGGAGCTCATCAAACTGGTGGATCCGACCATGGACCGGTCCCTGGCCGTCACCCGGCACGCCGACAAGCCCGCCGTCGTCATGGTGGTCGGCGTCAACGGCGTCGGCAAGACGACGACGGTCGGCAAGCTGGCCCGCGTCCTGGTGGCCGAGGACAAGGACGTGCTCCTGGGCGCGGCTGACACCTTCCGCGCCGCCGCGGCCGAGCAGCTGGCCACCTGGGGACAGCGCGTGGGCGTGCCCACGGTGAAGTCCGACGTCGACGGCGCCGACCCCGCCTCCGTGGCCTTTGAGGCCGTGAAGGCAGGCATCGACGGCGAGGTGGACGTGGTCCTGATCGACACCGCCGGGCGCCTGCAGAACAAGGTCGGCCTGATGGACGAACTCGGCAAGGTCAAGCGCGTCATTGAAAAGCAGGCCGAGGTTGACGAGGTCCTGCTGGTCCTGGACGCCACCACCGGCCAGAACGGCCTGACCCAGGCGAAGGTCTTCGCCGAGGTCGTGAACATCACCGGCATCGTGCTGACCAAGCTGGACGGCACCGCCAAGGGCGGCATCGTCGTCGCAATCCAGCGCACCCTGGGTGTGCCGGTGAAGCTGATCGGCCTGGGCGAGGGCGCCGATGACCTGGCGGTGTTCGACGCCGAGGGCTTCGTGGACGCACTGCTGAGCTAGCAGCCGAAGCACCGCAAAGGGCTCCGCACTTCCGAGGGGAAGTGAGGAGCCCTTTGTTGTGTCGCGCGGTGTTGTGGGTCGTGCGGGCTAGAACGTGAAGTTCAGGACCGTGACGGTTCCGGCGGTCAGCGGGAACGTCTGGGTGCTGGAGCCGTATTCGAAGCCGGGCACCGTCAGACGCTCGGCGGCCGGGGTGCCTTCGGCGGCGGCGCCGTCGATCAGCGTGCCGTCCTCTGCGGCGTAGGAGGGGCCGGTCATCTGCGTCATCGTCCCGGTCAGCGCCTTGCCGGGCAGCTCGAGGCTAACCGTGGTCTGGGCGTCGGTCTCGGGGTTGTTGTTGTTGACCACCACAACGCTGATGCTGCCGTCCGCATGGCGCACCGCGTACGGATAGGCCATGCCGGTTCCGGAGGTGTCCAGCTTCAGGAACTCGCCGGGCTCCATTTCGCCAACCATGGACAGGCCGTAGTAGTTGGCCCGCTCGTCCACGACGCCGTTGGGCTGGAGGTAGGCCCCGCCGGCGCAGATGGCGGACATGGGCGGGCCGCCGGTGCAGGTGAGCAGCGAGCTGTGGAAGCTGACCCGGGAGATGCCCAGCTGTGCCGCGCTCAGCGCGTAGTCGGCGCTCCACAGCGCGGACGCATGCGTCTTGGTGGTTTCGTTGGAGCCGGGGCAGGCGGAGACGCCGGTTTCCGGGATCCAGGTCTCGATGCCGGCCGTAAGGGCCGGTTCCAGCGCCGCGCCGCGGAAGTTGTTGGCGTGGTCATGGATGTGCCGGGTGACGAGGGCGCTCATAACGGGTTCGCCGGCCGGATCGGCGCCTTCACAGGAGGAGAGCGGGTAGTGGTGGAAGGACAGGATTTTGCGCTGCGGCAGCTGCACCTCGGCGAAGGGACCCCACCAGGATTCCTCATAGGTGCCCGGGCCCACGATCGGTACCTGGGGGGCGACGGCGTGCATCGCCGTGGCGTAGGCCTGCAGCTCCGTCAGGTAGTCCTGGATGCCGTAGCCGCCGGGCCGCAGCCCGGTCTTGGCGAAGCCGTTGGGCTCGTTGCCCACGGTGATGCCGACCAGGCGCTCGCCGAAGGCCGCAGCGGCGAACTTGGTCATGTCAGCGGCCCGGGCGGGGTCGTAGTTGCCGAGATCAACCGTCAGTGCGATTTGGCCGTCCACGGCTTCCAGGAGCGTGTTGACCCGCTCCAGGTCCGCCGGAGTCACGGCGCGCACCGGATGTGCCTTGTCGCCGGAGAGGTTTCCCGGAATGGCTTCGCCGGTGGAGGTCCAGAAGAACCGGCGGTCCACGGCATTACCGCCGAAGCGCAGCAGCGGCTTGCCCAGTCCGGAGATTGACTGCACCATTTCCGGGTTGTCGCCGCTCAGCGACGGGTCGGCCAGGTCCGTGGCTTCCAGGGAGAGACCGATCAGCCCGGCGGGCAGGGACGTGCCGGTGGTTTCCGGAACGACGGTGACAGCCAGCGGCTCTACCTGGTTCAGCGGTGAACCGGCCGGAGGGCCTGCCTGCTCGTAGTAGTTGAACACGGGAGCCGGCGCCAGTGTGGGCTCCGGCTTCGGCGTCATCGTGAAGGGGGTACCGGTGGGGGAGGGAGCGGCCGCGGGCGCAGCCTCATCGTCCAGGACCATGGGGGCGACGACGGCGCCGGCCGCCAGCACCACCGCCAGTGCCGCTCCGGAGATAATCCACGGCTTCTTCCTGTTTCTGCCTGGTCGGTGATTGTTGCCGTCCCCGGCGGCCAGGGAATCCGGACCGTCGGAGAAGGGAGACTGCTCGGGCATAAAAAATGAACCTCCGGTAGTGAGACTTAGGGACCATCCTAGCGGCGGGCACGGGTGACCCCTGCAGGGCCGTCAGGCCTGCCGACCCCCTGCCGACCTGCGGCGCGAAACGCCGTGGAAACATCGGCGACTCCGAGTTTTTACATCAGCGGGGGGGTTTGTAATGTCCCGGTAATCCGCCCGGGCAGTGGCCGAAATCTGGCCCCGGCAGAGTTCATCCTGCGGGAAGGGCCCGCAGCAGGGTGAAGGGACGTGGAGATGGATCTGTCAGCAGGTCACGTCTGGGTCATGATTTCGGCGGCACTGGTGCTGCTCATGACCCCCGGAGTGGCATTTTTTTACGGCGGGATGACCCGCGCCAAGGCAGCACTGAACATGATGATGATGAGCTTCGTGTCCATCGGCCTCGTGGGGGTTGTCTGGGTTCTGTGGGGCTTCTCCATGACAGGTGGCGACGGCGTGGGCGGGCTGTTCGGCAACCCCTTCACCTCCTTCGGCCTCGAGTCCCTGATCGGCACGGAGGACCTCATCAGCGCCGGCTTCGGCGCCACCTTCGCCATCATCACGGTGGCCCTGATCAGCGGCGCCATCGCGGACCGCGCCAAGTTCAGCGCCTGGGCGGTTTTCGTTCCCATCTGGGTGACCCTGGTGTACTGCCCGCTGGCCTTCATGGTCTGGGGCGGCGGACTGCTCGGTGAAGAGGGCGCCATTGGCTCGGTGGTCGGAGAAGCCATCGACTTCGCCGGCGGCACCGTGGTGCACATCAACGCCGGCGTGGCAGCCTTGGTGCTGGCCCTGATCATCGGCAAGCGCAAGGGCTTCGGCAAGGACCCGAGCCAGCGTCCCCACAACATTCCGTTTGTCATGCTGGGCGCCACCCTGCTGTGGTTCGGCTGGTTCGGTTTCAACGGGGGAGCAGCAGGCACCGCCGAGGAAGCCGGCCTGATCTGGGTCAACACCATGGCGGCTCCGGCCGCTGCGATGGTCGGCTGGCTGCTGACCGAACGCATCCGTGACGGACGCCCGACGTCGCTCGGCGCCGCCTCGGGCATTGTCGCCGGCCTGGTGGCCATCACCCCGGCCTGCGCCAACGTCAGCCCGCTCGGCGCCGTCGGCCTGGGCCTGGTGGCCGGAGTCCTCTCCGCGCTCGCCGTCGGCCTGAAGTACAAGCTCGGCTACGACGATTCCCTGGACGTGGTGGGCGTGCACCTGGTCGCCGGCATCGTCGGCACCCTGGCCCTGGGTTTCATCGCCCTGCCGGTCGACGGCGAGGGCGGCGGCCTGTTCTACGGCGGCGGCTTCGCGCAGCTTGGCGCCCAGTTGGTTGCAGCCATCGTCGCGATCGTCTTCTCCGCGGTCCTCACCCTGGTGATCGGCCTGGCGATCCACAAGACCATCGGCTTCCGGGTCTCCGAGGATTCCGAAGTCAACGGCGTGGACCTGAGCGAACATGCCGAAACCGCCTACGAATTCGGCGGGCTGGGTGTCGGCGGATCCTTCCGGCCCTTCCCCGAGTCCGCGCGCACCGCACCGAAGGAGAGCATCAACTCATGAAACTCGTAACCGCCATTGTCCGTCCCGAAAAGCTCGACGCCGTCCGCGGCTCCCTGGAAAGCTACGGAGTTCAGGGCCTGACCGTCAGCCAGGCCAACGGCTACGGGCGCCAGCGCGGACACACCGAGGTCTACCGCGGCGCCGAATACACAGTGGACCTGCTGCCGAAGATCCGCATCGAAGTCCTCGTGGCCAACGAATGGCTCAACGACATTGTGGACGTGCTGGTCTCCACCGCCAACACCGGCCGGGCCGGCGACGGCAAGGTCTGGGTGGTCAACGTGGAGGAGGCGCTGCGGGTCCGCACCGGGGAACGCGGGGATTCCGCGCTCTAGGGCCTCGGCGGCCACCCGCTGTTCGCTGTCACATCACGGCTCCGCCCGGCTGGTTTTCCAGTCGGGCGGACCTGCCGTTCCGGCCGGATACGTCTCCAGCGGCACGTCGCCGTCGGCCCAGGCGCGCAGCACCGGATCCACAATCCGCCAGCATTCCTCGGCGATGTCCGCGCGCACCGACACCAGCGGATCACCGGAGAGAATGCCGTCCAGCACCTCGCCGTACGGTGTCAGCGCGGACTTGTGCATCGGTGCCGTCAGGCCGGTGCGCTCCAAATCAAAGACGCTGGCCGGTCCGTTGACGTTCAGTTCCAGTTCCAGCCGGGCCGGAGTGAAGGAGATCCGCAGCCGGGATCCCTCGCCCGCCGCGCCGGTGAAACCGGTGGGCAGATGGCCGACCGGTTTGAAGGTCACCACGGCCTCCTGCCGGTTCTTGCCCAGGGCCTTGCCCGAGCGCAGGACGAACGGCACTCCTGCCCAGCGGTCATTGTCGATCCGCACTTCCACTTCCGCCAGGGTTTCGGTGTGCCGGTCCGGGTCCACTCCGGGGGAGTCGGCGTACGCGGGGATCCCCTCGCCGTGGATCTCCCCGGCGTCCCACCGCGCCCGTCGGGTGCTGCTCGCATAGTCCGCCGGGACCGACGCCGCCCGCAGGGTGGCGGCCACCAAGTCCCGCACGTCCCGCTCGCCCAGCGTTGCCGGGGCTCCCATGGCGATCACGGCCATGGTCTGCAGCAGATGGCTTTGGATCATGTCCCGCAGCGCGCCCGCGCCGTCGTAGTACTTTGCCCGTCCCTCCAGGCCGAGTTCCTCGTCAAAGACGATCTCCACGCGCTCGATGTGCAGGTTGTTCCACACCGGCTCCAGGATCCGGTTGGCAAAGCGCAGCCCGAGAATGTTCATCACCGTGGCCATGCCCAGGAAATGGTCCACCCGGTATACGTCGTCCTCGGGCAGCAGGGCTGCGAGCATCCGGTTCAGCTCCTGGGCCGAGGCTTCATCACTGCCGAACGGTTTTTCCAGCACCAGGCGGGTGCCGTCGGGCAGATCTCCGGGCTTCAGCGCCGCCACCGTGGACTGCGTAACGGCCGGCGGGAGCGCAAAGTACACGGCCAGCGGCGCGGCCAGGCCGCGGATGGCCTCGGCCAGCTGCGCCGGATCCTGCAGGTCCACCCGCAGATAGCTGCCGTTGTGGACAGTGGTATCCAGCGCCTGCCGCCCGGCGTCGTCGGCCTCGCCGCGCGCGGCCGCAAAGGACTCCTGCAACCGTTCCTGCCACATGGCGTCGGTCCAGTCCCGGGAGGCGGAACCGACCACCGCCAGGTCCGACGGCGCCCGTCCGCTGTCGATCAGGCGCGCCAGCCCGGGCAGCAGCAGGCGCTCCGCAAGATCGCCGGTGCCGCCGAGAATAAGCAGGGTCCGCAGTGGGGGAGTTTCACTCATGGCTCCAGCGTGCCATCGGCGGTGCGGAACTGGTAAGGGTTTTGCGGCAATTACCCAACCTGCCTTGGTACCCTTAACAGCTGGGCCTGCCAAACATGGCGAAGAACTGACGAAAGAAGTGCGCGGCACGTGTTCAATTCACTGTCTGACCGGTTGACTACAACCTTCAAGAACCTTCGCGGCAAGGGCAAACTCACCGAAGCCGACGTCGATGCCACAGTCCGCGAGATCCGCCGCGCGCTGCTCGACGCCGACGTCGCCGTGTCCGTGGTCCGCGCCTTCACCGCTTCCGTTAAGGAACGTGCCCTCGGGCTTGAGGTTTCGCAGTCTCTGAACCCGGGCCAGCAGGTCGTCAAGATCGTCAACGAGGAGCTCGTCGGGATCCTCGGCGGCGAGACCCGCCGGCTGCGCCTGGCGAAGAACCCGCCCACGGTGATCATGCTCGCGGGCCTGCAGGGTGCAGGTAAGACCACCCTCGCCGGAAAGCTCTCCAAGCACCTCAAGAGCCAGGGCCACAGCCCGCTGCTCGTCGCCGCCGACCTTCAGCGGCCGAACGCCGTCAAGCAGCTCCAGGTCAACGGCGAACGCGCCGGCGTGCCGGTCTACGCACCGCACCCGGGCGTCAGCTCCGAGTTCGAGTCCGCCACCGGCGATCCGGTGGCCGTTGCCCGCCAGGGCATCGAAGAGGCACGCACCAAGCTGCACGATGTCGTCATCGTGGACACCGCCGGCCGCCTGGGCGTGGACGCCGAACTGATGCAGCAGGCCGCCGACATCCGCGCCGCCATCAACCCGGACGAAGTCCTCTTCGTCATTGACGCCATGATCGGCCAGGACGCCGTGAACACGGCGCAGGCCTTCAACGAGGGCGTGAACTTCACCGGCGTCGTGCTGACCAAGCTCGACGGCGATGCCCGCGGCGGTGCCGCGCTGTCCGTGGCGTCGGTGACCGGCAAGCCCATCATGTTCGCGTCCACCGGTGAAGGCCTCACCGACTTCGAGGTCTTCCACCCGGACCGCATGGCCAGCCGCATCCTGGACCTCGGCGACGTCCTGACGCTCATTGAGCAGGCCGAGCAGAACTGGGACAAGGGCGAAGCCTCCCGGATGGCGCAGAAGTTCGCCGACCAGGAAGACTTCACCCTGGACGACTTCCTGACCCAGATGCAGCAGCTGCGCAAGATGGGTTCGATGAAGAAAATGCTCATGATGATGCCCGGCGCCGCCGGCATGCGTGAGCAGCTGGAAAACTTCGACGAGCGCGAAATTGACCGGGTCGAAGCAATTGTCCGGTCCATGACGCCGCATGAGCGGGTGGCGCCGAAGATCATCAACGGTTCCCGCCGCGCCCGCATCGCCCGCGGTTCCGGCGTGCACGTTTCCGAGGTCAACGGCCTGCTGGAACGCTTTGTGCAGGCCCAGAAGATGATGAAGAAGATGGCAGCCGGCGGCGGCATGCCGGGCATGCCCGGCATGGCCGGTCCCGGCGGTTTCAGCGGCGGCCGCAAGAAGCAGCAGGCAGCCAAGGGCAAGAAGAAGGCCCGTTCCGGAAACCCGGCCAAGGCCGCGCAGGAGCTGGCCGAGGCGGAGGCCCGCCGTGCCGGTGCCCGCAAGGCGCTGCCCACGGGCAGTGCGTTCGGCGCTCAGGACGCGGACTTCGACCCGTCCTCGCTGAACCTTCCCAAGGGCTTCGAAAAGTTCCTGGGCAAGTAACGGATTACGCACAGGCACCGCCGGACCTCTGTCCGGCGGTGCCTGTTTAAAGCGGATTCAGCCGGATCCGGCCGGTCCACCGGCGAGGCAAACCCAGGGAAGAGGCCAGTGTGGCAGCACAGGGACTGAGCGGGTTTTACGGATCCGTGTTCAAGCGCAGCACCACCGCCGCCGTCCTGATCCGCAGCACTGACGGCCGCGTGCTGCTGCTGCGTTCCGGCTCCGGCAGCTGGGATCTTCCCGGCGGCGTCGTCCTGGGCGCAGAGGATCCGCGCTCCGCGGCCGGACGCATCGTTGCCGGGACGCTGGGACTGGAGCTCGGCGTCGGCCGCGTCCTGGTGCTGGACTACATCCAGGCCGGTGCGAGCCCCGGCGCGGCCAGGCCCGGCAGCCAGAGTGACTCCATCGCGTTTGTGTACGACGGCGGGGAGCTGGCCACGTCGGTCGCCGGGTTCACCGCCGGCGGCGGTGAGCGGGAAGCCCGCTTTGTGCCGGTGCCGGACTGCGCCGCTGTGCTGGGCGAGGCCGTCGCCCGCAGGGTTGCCGGCGCACTGGAAGCTTTGGATCTTGGCACGGTGACCGAACTGGTGGACGGCAGCAGCACGCCGGGCGAACCGGCTGTGCCGCCGCCGACCCGTCGGATGATGCCGCCTGTGGGCGGCTTCTCCGGAATTCTTGGACGTTAGGAGTCCCGCATGCCTTTGGAACGAGTGGTGTTTGTGCACGGCGCCGGCAGCTTCGGCGCGACGGCTTGGCCGCGGCAGCACGGGCTGGCGCTGGACTATGACTGCCTGTTTATCAAGCGACACGGATTCGACGACGTCGCGGAGCCGTTGGCGCCGGATCTGGAAACCGATATCGCAATAATCCGGGAGGCACTCGGCGAAGGCGGCCATCTGGTGGCGCACTCGGCAGGCGCTATTCCGGCCATGCTTGCGGCGCTGAGGGATCCGGCGCGGGTGTATTCCCTGATCCTGTGCGAGCCGGCTGTGTTCTCGCTGACCCTCGACCTTCCGGCCACCGCCGCCCACCGCGAACTGCTGCAGCCGCTTTTCGACGCAGCACCGGAGATGAGTGACGAGGATTTTGAGCGCGCATTTGTCCGCCGTGTCTTCGCAGTCGAGGCAGCAGCCGCAGGCCGCGCCGCACGGCCGGGCCATTCCGCTCCGGCCGATGAAGCTGCCAGGCGGTCCGCTGCGCGGCTTCGGCTTCAAACACCGCCCTGGGAGGCGCCGCTGGACATTGTTCCCGGGGTGCCCACGCTGGTGCTCACCGGCGGATGGGAACCGCTATACGAAGAGGTGGCTGATTTCCTGGTCTCCACCGGAGCCGAACACCTCCAGGTGGGCGGCAATCACCGGCCGCAGGACACCGGGACCGGCAAGCGCGAGATCCGGGAGTTCCTCGCCGCGCATAGCCGGGTGGAAGCGGGAGACCGCTGATGCGCCGCTCGGTCCCAGTCATCAGGGAAGCCGGAGCTGAGGATCTGGCCCTTTTGCCTGCGCTGGAGGCGGCCTCCGACAGCCTGCTGGCAGGGATGGCCGGAGTTCGGGGCTCAGGGCCGGGAGCCGATCCGCTGCCGCTGCCGCCTCCGGGTTCCGCAGCCGACCTGGCTTCCGCCCTGCATCTTCTGGTGGCGGGAACTCCGCCCGTGGGGTTCGCGCGGCTCGAGGAAGTGGACGGGCAGGCACATCTGGAGCAGCTCTCGGTGCATCCCGACACGGCCGGCGCCGGGCTCGGCCGCGCTTTGGTTTCAGCTGCCCTGGAATGGGCGAAGGATCAGGGATACACCTCCATGACGCTCTGCACCTTTGCCGGGGTGCCGTTCAATGCTCCGTTCTACCGAAGCTGCGGTTTTGGGACGGTCGCCGCGCCCGGCGGCGAACTGCAGGCCCTGCGGGAGCACGAGAAGGAAATCGGCTTGGATGCGCTGGGGGAGCGCGTTGCGATGCGCATTGAGCTTGTGCCTTCGAACTAAGTTTCGCCGAACTGATCGTGTCGAGGACCTGAACCTGTCGACTCGATTCACCGCGTAGAGGCAGGCACGGAGCTGTCCATTCGGTGTTCGAAGATCACGCCGTGATCTCCGATTGCTACCTGACCTGGCCGCGATCCAAACGGGCGTATCGATCGTTTTCCAAGTGTTGTCAAAGGCTGCAAGACGCCGCATACTGCCCACCTCGGATCTTCACCAAGGGGGGCGGCGGCAACCGTCGCCGTAACAAGGCAACGGGTTCCCCAAGCGCAGTCTTTCGTCTCCGTTAGGAGGAGACCAATCACTGAGCGAGCGGGAGGTCAGAAAGCGAGAAAGACGGTGAACGGTCAAAGGCCAAATCGTTCTGTGACTATACGATGGCTGAGCATTCTGATTGTTGCGGTCGGGCTGTTGCTGATCGTGACAATCATATTCGAGTTCATCCTGCCGCTCGTTGCCCCTGAACGGTCGTGGAAACTGATACCAGTCGATAATGTTCTTTGGTTCGTCTTGTTTGTTACCGTCGTGGAAGTACTTTTGGTCGTTGCACTGGCGATCACGTTGTGGCGAATTCACTCGTTTGCGGGAGAACCCCATGACGAAGTGCGGGCGGGTTTGGCAATCGCTCTGGGAACCGGCGTGGCAATAGCGCTGGCGATTCTCGTCCTCCAGCTCGCCGTTCAAGCGATTTCCGAAGACCGGGATCTGCGGGCCCAACGAGAGAATATCCGCTTCACCATCGGGATATCCCCGGATCTGACCGGCTTTGTGCGACCGATGGATCCGGGTAATCCCTCAGAACTTCTTGATCTGACCGGCTATCGGTTTCGCGGTAAAGAAATGTCCGTCGCAATGCTGACCGATGCCAACCTGCGTGGAGCCAACTTCGTGTTTGCTGACCTGAACGGAGCTGAAATGCGCGATGTTATTTTGACCGATAACAAGGGGAACATTAGCGATCTGCGGGCAGCGAATCTGCGTTGGGCCGATCTGACGGGTGCGCAGGTCGGGAACGCGAGCTTTGTGTATGCCGACTTGTCGATGGCCTACCTCTGCGGAGTTGACCTCAGGAACGCGAATCTGACTGGAACCGATCTCCGCGGAGCGAAGCTTGGGGAGGATCCCAAAGACGGTAACTGTGAGGTTCCGGGACAGCTTCCGGATGACCCGCCCGAGGGAGCATGCTTGCCCGATGAGCCGACCGACGCTCAGCTAGGGAAGGAACAAGACTGCGGTGCGGAAGCGCGAGCTGTCGTAGAACGCAGGAAGTGAAGCTGAGGAAAGCGGCAGGAACTTGTCCCCAAGCGAACTCTCCACAGCTTGGCTTTACCTGAACCTTCAACTAAACTCATTACATGAACCTTCAAGTAAATCCCTCCGACCTGCTTCCCGCCGACCTCGCGATGGGAACCGTCATGCTGAAGGTCGGCAATCTGGCGAAGGTGTCCGCCTACTATCAGGGTGCGCTTGGCCTGGACATTGTGGCTGAAGCCGACGGCGGCCAGTACCTTGGCCGCGGCCGCGTCCCCGTCGTGCATCTCGCGCCGGCGCCGGGACTGCAGGTGGCATTGCGCGGCGAGGCGGGCCTGTTCCACACCGCCATCCTCTTCGAAACCCAGGCGGATTTGGCCGCCACGGTGGCCTCCGCGGCGCAGTTTGATCCTGCGGCTTTCGTCGGGTCGGCCGACCACCTGGTCAGCGAGGCGTTCTACTTCACCGACCCTGAGGGCAACGGCATCGAGCTCTACTACGACAAGCCCCGGGACGTCTGGAACTGGGACGAGACCGCCAGCGGCCGCGAGGTCCGGATGGCCTCGCTGGCGCTCTCCCCGCAAACCTACTTTCGGGAACACCTCACCGAGGAGGCGCTGGCCGGACTGCGCGGTGCCGGGGCCGGCGTCGGCCACGTCCACCTCCAGGTGGGAAACACCGACACCGCCGCGGCCTTCTACGTGGACACCCTGGGTTTTGAACGCACTGCCGGCTTCCACGGGCAGGCACTGTTTGTATCCGCCGGCGGCTACCACCACCACATGGCCATGAACGTCTGGAACAGCCGCGGCGCCGGCCCCCGCCGCGACACGCTGGGCCTGGGTGAAGTCCTCCTGACCGTGCCGACGGCCGACGACGTCGCCGGGCTAGCTGACCGCTTGAAGCTCGCCGGCATCTCCAGTCACCACACGGGTGCCGAGCTGCGCTTCGAGGATCCCTGGCGCAACCGCCTTCGCGTCGCCGTGGGGTAGTGCGGACGGGCCCATGGAGGGGAACCCGTGGCGGACAGCGCCCGGCCCGACGCGCCAAACCCCGAGTCGCCAAACAAGGAGTCATCTGGCACAATGGTCAGGTACTCGATCTGCGCGGCCCCTCTCTCCGTGCATGCATCTTGTCCTTTTTGAACCCAAACGTTATGGCCCGCCCCACGGGAGCAGAAGTTCGGGTTCGCCCCTTTTCAGATCAGGAGTGACCACAAAAGTGGCCGTAAAGATTCGCCTTAAGCGCCTTGGCAAGAAGTTCTCAGCACACTACCGCGTCGTTGTCATGGATTCCCGTGCCAAGCGCGATGGCCGTGCCATCGAGGAAATCGGACTCTACCGTCCGACCGAGAACCCGTCGTACATCGACATCAAGTCGGACCGCGCCCAGTACTGGCTCGGCGTCGGCGCCCAGCCCACCGAGCAGGTCGCAGTTCTGCTGAAGATCACCGGTGACTGGCAGAAGTACAAGAACATCGAGGGCCAGGAAGGCACCCTTCAGGTCAAGGCCCCGAAGGAAGCTTTCGTAGCTCCCGAAAAGAAGTCAGTGATCGTTCCCGAGGCCATCACTCCGAAGGCCAAGAAGGACGAGGCTCCCGAGGCTTCCGCAGAGGCTGAGGCTGAGTAACTTGCTGGCCGAAGCGCTGGAGCATCTCGTCCGCGGAATCGTTGACAGTCCTGAGGACGTCAAGGTTTCCGCCAAGAGCAACCGCCGCGGGGAAACCCTCGAGGTGCGCGTTCACCAGGACGATCTGGGCCGCGTCATCGGACGCCAGGGACGGACCGCACGTGCATTGCGCACTGTGATTGCAGCCTTGGCGAACGGCGAACCGGTTCGCGTCGATGTAGTGGATACCGACCGCCGCCGCTGAACATCCGCGGCACGGCCGGACTGCATCGTCAGTTCCAGCACTTTCTTCATAGCATTACCAGTTGAACGCAGTTCACGGCATCCGGCCCCTGCACCAGATAATGGTGAAGGGGCCGGATGTGTTTCCGGGCAGGACCGCCAACAGGACCGCCCCCGCAAGCCCGCACCACGTCGGTGCCTCACCATCCCATCCCACCGCACCAAACACGCCGCACCAATACAAGGAGACCCCCCATGCAGTTACAGGTGGCACGCATCGGCAAGCCGCACGGCATCCGCGGCGAAGTGACCGTCCAGGTCATGACCGACGCCCCCGAGGACCGCTTCGTACCCGGAACCGAGCTCACCGTCGAGCCCGCGTCCAAGGGTCCGCTCACGGTCATCAGCGCGCGGTGGAACAAGGACATCCTGCTGCTCGGCTTCGATGAGGTCGTTGACCGCAACGGCGCCGAAGAACTGCGCGGCGCGATGCTCTCCGTCGACACCGAAGAGCTGGATGACGAAGACGACACCGAGGGCTGGTACGAGCACGAGCTGGTGGGCCTGCAGGCCAAGGTGGGCGACGACGTCGTCGGCACCGTCAGCGGCCTGCGCACCCTGACCGTGCAGGACCTGCTTGTCGTAGACGACACGCAGGGCCGCGAGGTCCTGGTTCCGTTTGTGGAAGCCATCGTGCCCGAGGTCAACGTCGAGGGCGGCTACGTCCTGATCACCCCACCTCCGGGCCTCTTCGAATTGAACCTGCCCGAGGACAAGCCGGAGAAGCAGGACAAGCCGGAGAAGCAGGACAAGGCGACGGCGGCGGACAAGGCGCCGAACAGCGCTTCGGGCGAGGCCGGCAGCTAAAGTGCGCATTGATGTAGTCAGCATTTTCCCGGAGTACCTGGCCGCGCTGGACCTGTCGCTGATCGGCAAGGCCCGGCAGGACGGCCTGCTGGACCTCAACGTCCACGACCTGCGCGACTTCACCACGGACCGGCACCGCACCGTGGACGACACCCCCTACGGCGGCGGCGCCGGCATGGTGATGAAGGCCGAACCGTGGGCGCAGGCGCTGGCCTCCGTCGCCGGCGAAGAGGAAGCAGCACGCCCCGTGCTGATTGTTCCGTCGCCGGCCGGTGCGGTCTTCACCCAGGCCATGGCCTATGAGCTGGCCGAAGAAAAGCACCTGGTCTTCGCCTGCGGCCGCTACGAAGGCATCGACGAACGCGTGCTGGAGTGGGCCGGAGAGCATTTCGATGTCCGCCCGGTCAGCCTCGGCGACTATGTGCTCAACGGGGGAGAGGTCGCCGTCCTGGCCATGGTGGAGGCGATCGGCCGCCTGGTGCCCGGCGTCGTCGGCAATCCTGAATCCCTGGTGGAGGAATCGCACTCCGACGGGCTGCTGGAATACCCCGTTTACACCAAGCCCTCGTCCTGGCGGGACCGCGATGTGCCGGAAATCCTGCTCAGCGGCAACCACGGCAAAATCGCCCAGTGGCGCCGCGAGCAGCAGCTGCAGCGCACCGCCGCCCGCCGCCCGGACCTGCTGGAAAAGCTCGACGCCGCGCAGCTGAACAAAGCCGAGAAGGCAGCGCTTGAAGCTCTGGGCTACGAAGTAACGAAGGACCGGATCCTGCCGCGCCGATGATTGGTGGCGTTTGGCCGGATATGGCAGAATAGATAACTGTGTCATCTGGGTCCGCACCTGCCACAGGGGGAGCGCGGCCAACAGACTGCACGCCGGCAGCCAATCCTCGGCTCAGCCGGTCTTTAGCTTCGGCAGCATCTGTGCAGCGTAACCGCTGCATCCTTGCCTGCCGTTACCAAAGTGGATGACCTGTGGCGTCCACCAGGAGTGATAAACAATGCACATCCTAGATTCTGTTGATGCAGCTTCGCTGCGTTCAGACATCCCCGAGTTCCGCGCCGGTGACACGGTCAAGGTTCACGTAAACATCATCGAAGGCAAGAACACCCGTGTTCAGGTCTTCCAGGGCTTCGTCATGAAGCGCCAGGGCGATGGCCTGCGCGAGACCTTCACGGTCCGCAAGGTCAGCTTCGGCGTCGGCGTGGAGCGTACCTTCCCGGTTCACTCCCCGGTCATCGACAAGCTCGAGCTCGTCTCCAAGGGTGACGTCCGCCGCGCCAAGCTGTACTACATGCGCGATCTGCGCGGCAAGGCAGCCAAGATCAAGGAAAAGCGCGACGCACGTCCCGCCAAGTAACTTTCTTGATCCACGCAGCATCCGCTTCCCGGGAATCTTCGGACCCTCCCGGGAAGCACATGAAACGCCGGCCCCGGTTTGTGGGCTGGCGTTTCGTGTTATGCGCCCTTGCCGCCGCTGTGGTGCTGGTGGCGCTGGTCCGCGCGTTTGTCGTGGACGTCTACTACATACCGTCCGAGTCGATGCAGCCGCTGCTGGAACCGGGCGACCGCGTGGTGGTCTCACGCACCGACTACAGGTCCGGCGAAATCCAGCGCGGCGACGTCGTGGTCTTTGACGGCAAAGGGTCCCTGGCTCCGCTGCACAACGGTGATCCGCTCCCGGTGACAGCGGTGAAGTCCCTGGCCCGGTGGGTCGGTCTGGCCGGCAGCGACACTGTCTACGTGAAGCGGGTCATCGGAGTTCCGGGTGACCGGGTCAGCTGCTGCACGGCGGACGAGCCTCGGTTGACCGTCAATGGAACTCCGGTGGACGAGTCATACGTTTATCCGGGAGACGCTCCCAGCGAGAAGTCCTTTGACGTCATTGTCCCCGACGGCCGGCTGTGGCTGATGGGGGACCACCGGTCCCGGTCCGCCGATTCCCGGTCCCTGCTGGGGGCTCCCGGCGGCGGACTCATTTCGCAGGAGCGCGTCATTGGCAGGGCCACGGCCATCTTGTGGCCGCTGGAGCGTAGTTCGGATATTGAGCGGCTAGAGTTAGGAGCCGAGTGGAACACGGCGAAGTAAGAGGAAAGCACATGGCTCAGAACGTCCCGGACGAGCCCACCCAGAGCGCCGGATCCGGCATCCACGGCGCCCATTCGGCGAACCCGCGCGCGGCGGCCCCCGGCAAAGGGGACAGCGCCGGCAAGGACAGTGCCGGCAAGAAAAAGGGCAGCGAGAAAAACCGCGGCTTTGGCGGCTGGCTGCGCGAAGTGGCCACCATCATTGTGGTCGCGCTGCTGCTGTCCTTCCTGATCAAGACGTTTCTCTTCCGGGCGTTCTACATCCCCTCGGGTTCCATGGAGGAAACCCTGGAGATCAACGACCGCATCTTCGTGAACCTGCTGGTCCCGGAGCCCTTTGACCTGAACCGCGGCGACGTGGTGGTATTCAAGGACACCAAGGGCTGGCTGCCGGAGCTCCCGCCGGCCACCGAGGGCCCGGGAACCTGGATCCGCGATGCCCTGATCTTTGTCGGGCTGGTTCCCGACACCTCGGAGCAGCACCTCGTGAAGCGGGTCATCGGCACCGAGGGCGACCGCGTTGTCTGCTGCGACGCCGACGGCAAGATCACGGTCAACGGCGAGCCGCTGACCGAGCCCTACATCTACCCCGGTGCGTCGCCGTCGGACGTTGCGTTCGACGTCGTGGTTCCCGAGGGCAAGGTCTGGGTCATGGGCGACCACCGCAACGCCTCCGCGGATTCCCGCGAACACCTCCAGGATCCCAGCGGCGGCTTCGTTGATGTCGAGGACATTGAGGGTAAGGCGGCCGTGACCGCATGGCCGTTGAACCGCGCCGGCTTCGTGGGCAGCTATCCGGAAGTCTTCGAAAACGTTCCCGAGCCCTCCAGCTCAGCACCGGCCGAATCGAAATGACGGCTGCGCCAGTCCGCCAGCGTCCGAAGACCGGAACCGGCAGCAAGGCCCCGACGCTCCGGTTCGAGCGGTCCTTTGCCGCCGCCGGCCACAAGGTGCTGGCAGGCTGCGACGAGGTGGGCCGCGGTGCCCTGGCCGGGCCGGTCAGCGTGGGACTGGTGGCCGTGGACCTGGCAACGGTCCGGTCGCTCAAGGGCGTGCGGGACAGTAAGCTGCTCTCCGTCAGCGACCGGGAAACCCTGGTGCCGCTGATCAAGAAATGGTCGCTGGGCTGGGGCGTCGGGCATGCCAGCGCGGCCGAAATCGACCTCCACGGAATCATGGCTGCGCTGCGGCTGGCCGGAACCCGCGCCTGGGACCAGGTCTGCTCGGACCTGACGCCCGACGTCGTGCTCCTGGACGGCAACTACAACTGGCTCTCGCCGGCGTCCCAGGCCAGCCTCTTCGACGTTCCGAACGACGACGACGGCGGCTGCCTGGCGCCGGTGCACACCAAGATCAAGGCGGACATGCAGTGCCTCAGCGTGGCCGCAGCCAGCGTACTCGCGAAAGTGGAGCGGGACGCGATGATGGTGGACTACGCTGTGACACATCCTCAGTACGGCTGGGAAGTGAACAAGGGCTACGCTACGGCGTCCCATCGGTTGGCGATTGACGCGCACGGGCCCACGCCCCTGCACCGGATGTCCTGGCAGTTGGGATCGCGTCCGGAACCGTATGCCGCAGACCAAGAGAGCGTCGTTGGGGGATGATGGAATTATGAGCGCGGAAGACCTTGAGAACTATGAAACGGACATGGAGCTTCAGCTCTACCGTGAGTACCGGGACGTGGTGGGGCTCTTCAGCTACGTAGTCGAAACGGAGCGGAGGTTCTACCTGGCGAACCATGTGGACCTGCAGGCACGCTCCGCGGACGGCGAGATCTACTTCGATCTCACGCTTCAGGATGCCTGGGTGTGGGATGTGTACAGGTCCGCCAGGTTCGTCAAAAGCGTCCGCGTGATCACGTTCAAGGACGTGAACGTGGAGGAACTGACCCGCAACGACGACCTCACCATTCCCAAGGCAGACGAACTGGGCTGACGCTCGCCCGCACGCTGCGACGGGCGGCCGCCGTCCCCGGCGAAGTTTAGGGCCGGCGGCTCGACGGTGCCGGCGCCGGCGCCGGCTCGATCGGTGCCTTGATCGGTGCGGTCGGTGCCGTCGGTGGCGCCGGCGCGCATGCCGGCGGCGCCGCAGGAAGCCGTTCGACGACGTCGTGCCACTCCGCCCACAGCCCCGTGGGCAGCCGCGGGTCTTCGGCAGCGAGGCTGGAAATCCAGCCCTCCACCATCCGGCCGCGGTGGGCAAGGAAATGGGGAACGGCAATCGGCGGCGGAAACCCGCTGCGCCAGACGGTTTTGTAGCTTCCGGTGTTTCCCGCGTTGGCGGTCCATGTCACCACGTCCCAGCCCAGGCCGTCGAAGGCATGGGCCACGGCCAGCGACACTGCCCGGGACATCAGACCCCGGCCCCGAAAGGCGGGTGCGGTCACAAACCCCAGGTTTCCCGAATTAGCCCCCTGGAAGCGCAGATCCAGCGAGCCGGCGTAATCGCCGTCGAACTCCAGGGCCCAGGACACCGCATCTTCCTGCGCGACCGAGATCGCTGCCACATAGTGCGCGGCCATCGCGCGCGTGTAGTCCAGCGGAATGGTGGTCCACTGGCGGGTCAACGGATCGAGGGAGCGCAGAAACACCGGCTCGACGTCGGAGGCGCGGTGCGGCCGCAGCGTCAGCGATCCGTCGGACAGAAGCGGGATGTCGAATGGCATGGATACACCCTAGCGGCAGGGGTGCCGCTTCGGCGCGCATCTCCTTAGACTGCTCCAATGGCACTTCCCGATTCTCCGCTGGCCGGGTATCTGTCCGGGAACCGGCGCCTTTACGCACAGCTTCGGCCGGACCCGGAGTCGTTGACTCACCTGATGAAGCTTCAGCAGGATCTGGCGGCGCTGCCGGAGATCAATGACGGCGGCCGGCCGCGCTGGGTTTCCGAGCGGCAGTTGCACCTCACACTGATCCATTTCGGCAAGGTTCGGGACGTCTACGCGGTGGTCTCAGTTGCCACCGGCATTGCCCGGGAAGACTACGAAGTGCTGCTTGCGGACTACGTCGCGGAAACCGAGGCGGCGATGCCGGGGCAGCCGGTCGTGCTGGAGCCGGCGGTTCTGTCACGCTTTGGACGGCACGGGCGGACGCTGGTGCTGGAGTACTTTCCCTCCGCAGCGCTGATGCAGTCCCATGCCGCAGCCTTTGCCGCTTTGGCGGCGTTCCTCCGCCGCTGCGGCATTGCCGACGTCGAGGCCTTCACCGCTGCCGATCCCAATTTCATGTTCGCATCCCGCCTCCGCCCGCACATCACCCTCAGCCGTGCCTTTGCGGGTGTCCTGCCGGCATTCCTGCCTGGATCCGGTGACGGGGCCGGAGCCTTTCAGTTCACCCACGTCCGGCTGGAATCCATGCCCGTGGTCTATTAGGGGTCGCACTGATGCCTGAGGGGCGATCCACCGCGGGTGGTTCGCCCCGCGGGCCGTCCGGAGTTGCGGGCATACGAACGGCCCCGGGGCAAGGCCTCGGGGCCGTTCGCATCAACCCGAACAATCTCTATTCAGGTCTGCGGTTCGCTAGCTGACGATCCGCTGGTTCGATCCCTGCAGGTTAGGCATCGGCCGAATCAGCGCGACGGCGGTTCCGTACCAGGGCCGCTGTGCCCAGACCGGCAACCAGGATTCCGGCTCCTGCCAGTGCTGCCATGGCCGGATTCGCTCCGGTGTCCGGCAGCTGCCCGGGGGTAACCGGGGCAGGCGCAGGCGGTGCAGGCGGTGTCGGCTGCGGGACGACTACGGCAGGCGGTGTCTGGCTCGGTGTGGGGCTGGGTTCCGGTGTCGGGCTCGGCTCGGGAGTCGCCTTGGGGCTGGGTTTCGGGTCCGGTGTCGGGTCCGGCGTCGGCTCGGGATCCGGGGTGGGCTTGGGGTCCGGGGTGGGCTTGGGGTCCGGGGTCGGGCTAGGGCTCGGGTCCGGTGTCGGTTTGGGATCCGGGGTGGGCTTGGGGTCCGGTGTCGGGCTCGGGCTGGGATCCGGCTCCGGCTCGCAATCGGGCACAGGGCCGTAGGTCTCGAGGTCGTCGTGCCTGTTATCAGTCAGGGTGGCGCCCTCACCGAAGCCATCAGGATATGTAATGGTTTCGGGCCACTTGAAGGGGCTGGTGGTGTCGATATCCAGCTTGTCCTGCTGGATGGCCCATCCCGGGCCGCAGATGTCCTTTGGGAGCCGACTCATGATTTCGTCAGCTTCAAACCACTTTGTCGTGTGCTCCTTGACCTGGAGCAAATCCTGGGGGCCGGAGTTTTCCCATGCGGCAGGCTTGGATTCGTCGTTCTTCTTGTAAAGATACGCACCCACGTCTTGACGGACGGTAGTGGATGTTTCCGGCGCGGTGCCGCCGGTGGCAGTGGCCGGCTGAATGACGGCTAGTGAGAAGCAGCCGAGAGCCAGGGCGGCTGCAGCAGCAGTCGCAGTTGTTTTCATGACGTTCTTCATTATTCCTTCGGTAAGCGCTTTAAGTCTTGGGTCGTCATGTGGGGGTCCGCCCATCCTGTCGGAGGACCCTCAGCTCGGACGCAAGATGGTGTCAAGATCACGGCAAGATCTGATCCGTCCTGCATATCGCCCAAAAGGTTGCCCAATGCAAAGAAGGAATTAGTGCTTCTTTCTCGCTGCTATTGTTCATCTGTTGTGGTCAGCCACTCACAGGGAAGCGTTCAGGAAAGGCACGGAGGACCTTATGACTGAAGCCAAACGGAATTGCGACGGGTCTCGTCATCTGCACACGAGGGACGACGACGGCGGAAGATCGGCTGCACCGGGCGCTTCCAAACTGGCACCGCTGATCCTTCCGGTTTCCTGGATCCGCCTGATCGGGATGGGACTCCTAGCCGCGCTTTTCGTCGCCATCGGGCTGTTCTTCTGTCTCAGCCCCGAGTGGCGCAACAAAATTATCGGGCTGGTGTGCGTTCTCTTTTTTGGCGGCGGTTATGGCGCCGTCCTATGGAAGAAACTGCGGGATCCGGTTGTCCTCACCTTGTCCGAGGACGGCATTCAGCCCCACTCCGGAGGCTTCATACCCTGGGAAGATTTCGAGGCCGTCGGCATCGGGCGGATTGAAGGGGCTCCCGGAGGGACTAAAGTCATCGGAATCCGCCTGAAATCCTATGAAGGGTACCTCGCGTCCTTCACCCCGGAACAGATCCGGTTGGCCAGGGCAACAGCAGTGGCGGGAAAGTTCACCGGCTCCGTTCTGCGGCGGGCGGCTCCCCGCCCGGCGCTCAGGCACGGCCGCGGCGGACTGCAGGCACTTGCCGCCCTCCCGCAGCGGGACATAGCCGGCATGCTGCAGTGGAGCCGTGCCATGTCCGGGGGCTGGGATGTGACCTTTTCTCCGCACTTATTCAAGGGCCGTGCCCGTGACGTGGTCCGGAAAATCGAAGGTTATTATCTCTCCGCCCTGACCGCCCGTTCAGCCCGCTAAGGGAGCCTGCCGCCGTGGACGGGCATTATCGTTCCTCCCCAATGCGGGTCTGCTGACCGGGCGGGGCACGCTCATCCACATCCTGCGGCAGAAGCAACGTGCCGCCCGGCCCGGAGGAGCAGGGTGGAGCCATGAGAGCCAAAGACACCTTGGGACGACACGGCGAGGACCTCGCGGCGGGCTACCTGACCGCGGCCGGCATAGAGGTCATCGACCGCAACTGGCGCTGCCCCGACGGAGAGATCGACCTCGTGGGAATCGACAACGGGACGCTGGTCATCGTGGAGGTCAAAACGCGTTCCTCGCTGAATTACGGCCATCCTCTCGAAGCCATCACGCCGGCCAAGCTTGCCCGTCTCTACCTCCTGGCCAGCAGGTGGCGGAAGGCCCAGGACCGGCGCTTTGCAGCGTTCAGGGTGGACGCCGTATCGGTGGTCGACGACGGCGTGGGCGCACCTGTGATCGAGCATCTGCGCGAGGTGGCGCCGTGACGCTGGGACGAACCTATGGTGTGGGTCTGGTCGGCTTGGACGGCCGGATGGTGGAAGTCGAGGCCGACATCGGTCAGACGCTTCCCTCCTTCGTTCTTCTGGGATTGCCTGATGCTTCCCTCACCGAAGCGAAGGACCGGGTTCGATCGGCAGCCAAGAATGCCGGCCTGCCGCTGAGCCGCCGGAGGATCACCGTCAACCTGATGCCGGCGGACGTACACAAGCGCGGGTCGGGATTCGACCTGGCCATCGTCACGGCCGCGCTTGCCGCCGCCGGAGACATCCGCTGCAGCGGCCGCCGCGTTTTCATCGCCGAACTTGGTCTGGACGGACGGCTGCGGCCGGTGCGCGGCATCCTGCCCGCAGTCATGGCGGCCGTGGACGCCGGCTATCCGGAAATCACGGTGGCGGCAGCCAACGCCGCCGAGGCTGCCCTCGTCCCCGGAGCCGAAGTGACCGGGTTCGAGTCACTGGCGGAAGTGGCAGCCTTTCTCGGTGCCGATCCCGGCCGGCTGTCCTTTCCGCCGCAGGTTCCCGACGAAACCCCGGAAGGAAGCCTCGACGACGGGACGGGCGTGACCGTTCCGCTCCGCGACATGTCGGACATTGCCGGCCAATCGGAGGCCCGATTCGCGGTGGAGGTTGCTGCCGCCGGCGCCCACCACCTCCTGATGACCGGCCCGCCCGGAGCGGGAAAGACCATGCTGGCCGAGCGCCTCCCCAGCCTGCTTCCGGACCTTCCGGACACCCATGCCATGGAGGTCACCGCGATCCACTCACTGGTCTGGGGCGGCCGGCCGTGTTCCCAGCTGTTGCGGCGCCCGCCCTTTGAAAGCCCGCATCACACCGCGTCGTCGGCGGCGATCATCGGCGGAGGCTCGGGCATTGCCCGTCCGGGTGCGGCGTCCCGGGCCCACCGCGGTGTGCTGTTCCTTGATGAAGCTCCGGAGTACGACCGGCGCGTGCTGGATGCGCTGCGACAGCCGCTGGAGAGCGGCAAACTCGAGCTGCACCGCGCTGCCGGGACCGCCAGCTATCCGGCGCGGTTCCAACTGGTGCTGGCAGCCAACCCCTGCCCCTGCGGCCTGGCCTCCGGAAAGGGCATTGACTGCACCTGCACTCCGCAGCAGCGCCGACGCTATTTCAGCCGGCTCTCCGGCCCGCTGCTGGACCGGGTGGATTTGCAGCTGACCGTTCAGCGCGTGTCCCTTCGCGAGTTGGCCGGCGATGGCGGCGCCGAACAAAGCGCCGCCATCGCCGGCCGGGTCGCCGCCGCCCGGAGCATCCAGCACGAGCGGTTGAAGGGCTGGGGCTATGAAACCAATGCCGAGGTGGCCGGAAACCTGCTCCGCGGTGCCCTCCGGCCGTCGCCGAAGGCCACCTCCTCACTGGACCGCGCCATGGACCGCCAGACGCTGACGGCACGCGGTTATGACAGGGTGCTGCGGGTCGCGTGGAGCGTCGCCGACCTTGCCGGGCATGACACGCCGGGTGCTGACGACGTCGGGCAGGCGCTGGGGTTCCGGCAGCAGGGAGCGCTGGCATGAGCGGGGACCGGACGGCATTGCTTCGCAGCCGGGCCGCGTTGTCCCGGTTATTCGAGCCATCGGACAACGTTGGGTTGGCTCTCGTGGCGGCAGCGGGGCCGGCAGATGCGGTGCGGGTGGCGACGGGAACGCTGCCCGCCGGGAAAGAGCTGCGCCGGGAAGTTGCTGAGGAGCTGGCCGCAGCAGGCATCCCGGGGCGGGGCAGCAGTCTGCCCGAGGCCCTGAGCCGGTGGGCGCCGAGAGTTCCTGACCTGGCGCCGGACCGCGATTTGGCGACCATCGGCCGTCTGGGGGGTGAACTGCTCATTCCCGAGGACCCGCGGTGGCCGGAAGCCCTGCGCGACCTGGGGTTGGGCATGCCTCTGTGCCTGTGGGTGCGGGGCGATCTGAGCCTTGGAATGCCCGTGCTTCGCCGGACGGCGGCCGTCGTGGGCTCCCGCGACAGCACGGGGTACGGAGCCTCAGTGGCAGGAGATCTTGCGGCAGGGCTGGTGACGCGGGGATGGACCGTGGTGTCCGGAGGCGCCTACGGCATCGACGCCCAGGCCCACCGCGCGGCGTTGGCCACCGGAGGAACGGCGGGGATGCCCACTGTTGCCGTTATGGCCTGCGGTGCGGACCGCTACTACCCGGCAGGGAACGAGGACCTGCTGCGGGAGGTGGCCCGTCGCGGACTCCTGCTGTCCGAGGTGCCGCCGGGATCCGCCCCCACCCGCTGGAGGTTCCTGCAGCGGAACAGGATCATCGCAGCGCTCGGCGCCGTGACGGTGGTGGTTGAGGCCCGCTGGCGCTCCGGGGCACTGAACACTGCCCACCACGCCGCAGCCCTGGGCCGGGAGGTCGGTGCGGTGCCGGGGTCCGTGTACTCGGCAAACTCGGCAGGCTGCCACCGGCTGCTTCGAGACGGCAACGCCGTCTGCGTGACAGACGCAGCCGAGGTCGTTGAACTGGGCAGTCCCATCGGATCGGCTGCAGCCTCCGCCGAAGTGGAGCGTGGCGAACCCGGAGCGGTGCATGACGGGCTCACGATCGAAGACATCCTCCTCCTTGATGCTTTGCCGCTGCGCAGCGGATCACCGGTCGACAAGCTTGCGTCGGTGGCCGGGCTGTCGGTTCCGGCGGTCCGCGCCGGCCTGGCACGGCTGGAACTGGAAGACCTTGCCGTCCGCGACGGGCCGGAGACGTGGCGACGGAGCCGCCAATGAGCCGTCGCCGTCGCCGGGCAAAGCCCCAAGCAAATCCAACAAAGCACCAAGAACCCAAAGCACCAAGAACCCAAAGCACCAAGAACCCATTGCTCCACCGCACATCCACGAAAGGAACCACAATGCGCATCCATAAGAGTGTCGTAACGCCGCTGGGTGTCCTCACCCTGGCCTCCGACGAGGGTGCCCTGCGGGCTGTCTTCCCCGGGGTTCCCGATCCGGCCGCCGATCACGGGCTGGGCCGGATCGTCGAAGACGGCTTCGAGGAAGTCGAACGCCAGCTCGAGCAGTATTTCGCCGGGCACCGCTGCTGCTTCGACCTGGATCTCGACACCCGCGGGACGGACTTCCAACGCCGGGTTTGGGCCGAGGTGTCGGCAATTCCGTACGGCCAGACCTGCAGCTACAAGGAGCTGGCCATACGGCTCGGCGATGCCGCAAAGGCACGCGGTGTCGGAGCAGCGTTGTCCCGCAATCCGCTGAACATCGTCATTCCCACGCATCGGGTGGTCGGATCCCGGGGTGCGCTGACCGGGTACTCCGCCGGCATCGGCTCGAAGCGTTTCCTGCTGGACCACGAATCATCCGAGGCCACCGCCGTCCTGCGCGTGCATTGCGCCGGCACCGCCGGTGTGCCTGCTTGAGGTCGCGCCGTGATGCGAGGACAGTAAAGGGGTGAAACCTTCGAGCGACAGTGAGCCCACGGACACAGGGGAAGCCGGGGGATGGCCGGCGGAGTTCAGCCGGGCCCTGCGCGGGTTCAGCCGCTACCTGACCAGTGAACGCGGCCGTTCCGAGCACACAGTGCGAGCCTACGAAGGGGACGTTGCCAAGTTGCTGACCTATGCGCTCGCCGGGGGAGTGCGGACGCTGGCCGGGATAGATCTCGAAATCCTGCGCGGCTGGCTCGGGGAACTCAGTGCGGCCGGCCAAGCACGCTCAACACTGGCCCGCCGGGCCGCTACCGCCCGCAGCTTTACCGGGTGGGCGCTGCGCGAGGAGCTCCTCGACACTGACCCGGCCCTGCGGCTGCGGGCACCGAAGCGGGAGCGGACCCTGCCGGCGGTGCTGCGCGCGGGGCAGATCGGCGAGCTGTTCACTGCTCTGGCCGACGCAGCCGTCGACGGCGGACCGCTGGCGGTCCGGGACCGGGCCATCGTCGAACTGCTCTATGCCACCGGCATCCGGGTGGGCGAACTGACCGGTCTGGACATCGACGACCTAAACCCAGACCGGCGCACGCTGACTGTGATCGGCAAGGGCAACAAGGAACGCACTGTTCCCTATGGGCAGCCCGCGGCCGCGGCCGTCGATGACTGGCTGCGCCGCGGCAGGCCCGCTCTGGCCGGAGCCGACAGCGGCCCCGCGCTGTTTCTGGGGCAGCGCGGCCGCAGAGTGGACCAGCGGCAGGTCCGCTCCGTGGTGGCCGGACTCTTTGAGGCCCTGGGTGATACGGGGGCTACGGGGCCCCACGCGCTGCGGCACTCAGCCGCCACGCACCTGCTCGACGGCGGTGCTGACCTGCGGGCGGTGCAGGAGATTCTGGGCCATTCCTCACTGGCAACCACCCAGCTCTACACCCATGTATCTGTGGATCGGCTCCGGGCAAGCTACCAGCAGGCGCACCCCCGGGCCTGAGCCCGCCGGTGCCCCGCCCGGTGCCCCGGACGGCCGGATACCGGTGCCCCGCCCGGTGCCCCGGACGGCCGGATACCGGTGCCGTGTTCCGTGCCGGTACACCCGGAAAGGATTATTGGCGCATTCCAGAAACTTGCGGCACAATAAGGCTAAGTCCGCACCGGATGAGGGTCTTTAAAAGAATTGGAAGACACAGAAAAAACCTAAGCGCAGTTTGCGGTGATTTCAGGCTGGTCCTGAATTAACCAGGCAGCACGAGCATTTCAACATGGTCTGAAGGTCGTTGGGGAAGACGTACCTACAGCTATGGAGGATGGAATGTCTGTTGTGATGGCCCACGGCGTGTTATTCATACACTCCGCCCCGTCTGCGTTGTGCCCGCACATTGAGTGGGCCATTGGATCCGTCGTGGAAAAGCGAACGGATCTAAAGTGGACCCCTCAGCCCGCTGCCCCGGGCATGCTGCGCACCGAGCTGGAATGGACGGGGCCGCAGGGCACCGGGTCGCTCTTGGCCTCGGCCCTGCGCGGCTGGGCGCACCTTCGTTACGAAGTCACTGAAGACCAGAGCCCGGGATCTGACGGGAGCCGGTGGTGCCACACGCCCGAGCTGGGCATTTTCCATGCCGCCACCGACGTGCACGGCAACATCATGGTCTCCGAGGACCGGATCCGGTACGCCTACGAAAACGGCGCGGGGGATCCCTCGGCGGTCTACCACGAGCTTTCCCTTGCGCTGGGGGAGGCCTGGGATGACGAGCTGGAGCCTTTCCGGTACGCGGGCGACGGCGCCAACGTCCGCTGGCTGCACCAGGTCGGATAGCCGGGCAGAACACCAGCCGGCCAGACCACTAGCCGGGGCAGCCCACGCAACAAGCAAACAAACCATAGCTGGTTAATAACAGCAGCGGCCGATTCCCTCGGGAAACGGCCGCTGCTGTTGTTGGCGCTGGTGGTGCCTAGTAGCTGCGCAGGGCGATGACGGCGTTGTGCCCGCCGAAACCGAAGGAGTTACTCAGGACCACGATGTCCCCGCCGGGCAGGGCCCGGGCGGACGTCACGACGTCGAGCGGGATTTCCGGATCCTGGTTATCCAGGTTGATGGTGGCCGGAGCCTGACGGTCGGACACGGCCATGGCTGCCATCACGGCTTCCACGGCGCCGGAAGCGCCCAGCAGGTGACCGGTCTGGGACTTGGTTGCCGACACCGCAACGTTGTCCACGTGGGCGCCCAGTGCGGCCTTCAACGCTGCATACTCGGGGCGGTCACCGACAGGGGTGGAGGTGGCATGTGCGTTCACATGCACCACGTCCTCGGCCTGCGCGCCGGAGTCAGCCAGGGCGGCCTTCAGCGCGCGGGTGGCGCCCAGCCCCTCGGGGTCGGGTGCTGTGATGTGGTACGCGTCGGCGGTGACTGCGGTCCCGGCCAGCTCGGCGTAAATCCGCGCACCGCGGGCCAGCGCGTGCTCCTCGGATTCCAGCACCAGCGCGCCGGCACCTTCACCCATCACGAAGCCGTCGCGGTCCTTGTCGTAGGGACGCGAGGCGCGTTCCGGATCGTCGTTGCGCTTGGACAGCGCCTGCATGGAGGCAAACGCGGCCATCGGCATGGGGTGGATGGCGGCTTCGGCACCGCCGCAGACGACGACGTCGGCCTTGCCGGAGCGGATCAGCTCCAGTCCCTGGTGCAGTGCTTCGGTGCCGGAGGCGCACGCGGACACCGGGGTGTGGGCGCCGGCGCGGGCGCCCAGGTCCAGGCTGACGGCGGCGGCGGGGCCGTTGGGCATCAGCATGGGAACGGTCATGGGCAGGACGCGGCGGGGGCCTTTTTCGCGCAGGGTGTCCCAGGCATCCAGAAGGGTCCAGACGCCGCCGATGCCGGTGGCAAAGGAGACGCCGAGCCGGTCATGGTCGACGTCTTCGATGCCCGAGTCGGCCCACGCCTCGCGGGCGGCCACGACGGCAAACTGAGTGGAGGGATCCATGCGCTTGGCTTCAACGCGGGAGAGGACGTCGGTGGCCGGCGTGGTGACGCGTGCGGCGAAAGTGACGGGAAGGCTGTACTTTTCCACCCACTCGTCCTCGAGGGTGCGGGCGCCGGCGACACCCTTGAGCGCGTTCTTCCACATGGTGGGAACATCTCCGCCGATGGGCGTTGTGGCACCCAAACCGGTGATGACTACTTTGCGGGCCATGATTCACTCTCTCGAAGACGTTGGTGGTGCGGGAACTGCAAAACTGCGCTGACGCGGCGGCCGCCGCCGGCGAGGGCAGCGGCCGCCGGCGGATTACGCCTGGGCTTTGGAAATGAAGTCCACGGCGTCGCCGACGGTCTTCAGGTTCTTGACCTCTTCGTCCGGGATGCGTACGCCGAACTTCTCTTCGGAGTTGACGACGATGGTCATCATGGAGATGGAGTCGATGTCCAGGTCATCGGTGAAGGACTTGTCCAGCTCGACGGACTCGGGGGCCAGACCGGTTTCCTCGTTGACGATCTCGGCGAGGCCGGCCAGGATTTCTTCGTTGCTAGCCATGTTGGCTCCTTTTTCTCGTGACGCCGGCAGGAGCCGGCGTGGGTTGTCCAACCGCGGAACGGTGGGGTGTTGGGGGACGGACAGGTTACGGAAGAACGATAACCTGTGCGCCGAAGACCAGGCCTGCGCCGAAGCCGATCTGGAGGGAGAGCTTGCCGCTGAGCTCGGGGTTTTCCTTCAGCAGCCGGTGCGTGGCCAGGGGAATGGAGGCCGCTGAGGTGTTGCCGGCGTCGGCGATGTCACGGGCAATGATGACGGACTCGGGCAGTTTCAGCTGCTTGGCCATTTCGTCGATGATGCGCATGTTCGCCTGATGCGGTACAAACGCGCCAAGGTCCTCGGCGGTGACGCCGGCGGCGTCCAGCGCGCGCTGGGCGACCTTCGCCATTTCCCAGACAGCCCAGCGGAAGACGCTCTGGCCGTCCTGGCGCAGGGTCGGCCACAGCTTGCCGTCGCGGGCGGCGACGTCCGACACGCCGACCTCGGTGCCGTCGGTTTCCGCGGCCAGCGACAGTTCGCGGATGTCCAGCATGGAATGGGTCATGCCGATGGTGCTGGACTTGCTGCCGTCCGAGCCCCAGACGGAGGGGCCGATTCCGGCCGCGTCGGAGGGCCCGACGACGACGGCGCCGGCGCCGTCACCGAGCAGGAACGAGATGGTGCGCTCCGTGTTGTCGATGAAGTCGGAGAGCTTCTCCACGCCGATCACCAGCACGTACTCGGCGGCGCCGGAGCGGACCAGGGCATCCGCCTGGGCGACTCCGTAGCAGTAGCCCGCGCAGGCGGCGGACACGTCGTAGGCCGGAGCGGGGGAGGCACCGAGCCGGTGCGCGATCTCGGCGGCCGCTGACGGCGTGGCGAAGGGATGCGTGACGGTGGAAACGATGACGGCGCCCAGCCGGGAGCCCTCGATTCCGGCGCTCTGCAGGGCGTCGCGGCCGGCGGCCTCGGCCATGTCCACCACTGATGTGCCCTTGTCGGCGCGGTGCCGGGTGACGATGCCGGTGCGCTGGCGGATCCACTCATCAGAGGAGTCGATCCACTGGCAGACATCTTCGTTGCTCACGATGACGTCCGGGCGGAAGGCGCCGATGCCGTGGACGCGGCTGAACTGGTGGACGGGGGACTGCTTCAGGGTGGGCGTGCTCACGCGTTACCTTCTCCAATGGTGGTTGCTGCTGTTGCTGCGGCGGACGTGGAGGAGTGTTCGGTGATGAACTCCCGCGCGGCGTCGAGGTCTTCGGGGGACTTCAGGGCCAGGGTGGGCAGGCCCTTGAGTCCGCGGCGGGCCAGGCCGGTGAGGGTGCCGGCCGGAGGCAGTTCCAGCATTCCGGTGACTCCCATGGCGGCCATGGACTCCATGCACAGGTCCCAGCGCACGGGCCGGGAGACCTGGCTGATCAGGCTGTCGAGGTTGGCTTCGCCGGAGACGACGGCGGCGCCGTCGTAGTTCGAAAGCAAAGTGGGGCGCGGGGCGGCCGGGCGCAGCTGCGGGCGGAGGGCTTCCAGGACGCTCACGGCCGGTGCCATGTGCGCGGTGTGGAAGGCGCCTGCTACCTTCAGCGGAATCACGCGGGCCTTGGCGGGAGGGGCGGCGGCGAAGGCGGCGAGCTGCTCCAGGGTTCCCGCGGCGACTGTCTGTCCGCCGCCGTTCGCGTTTGCTGCCGTGAGACCGGCGGCGGCAAGCGCGGCCGCCACCTCGTCCGGATCGCCGCCCAGAACGGCGCTCATGCCGGTGGGCGTGTCAGCTGCGGCGCGGGCCATGGCGTTGGCGCGTTCGCGGACAAACATGAGGGCGTCGGCTTCGGTGAGCGCACCCGCCAGGGCCGAGGCGGTGATTTCCCCGACGGAGTGGCCGGCGACGACGGTGGAGGCGGTCAGCGCCTGCGGCTGCAGCAGCAGCCGTGCGGCCATCAGCCCGGCGGCCACAATCAGCGGCTGGGCCACTGCCGTGTCCTTGATGGTCTCCTCGTCGGAGACCGTGCCGTGGGCGATCAGGTCCAGACCTGCGAGGGAGCTCAAGGCTTCGAGATGTTCCCGGACACCGGGCAATTCCAGCCACGGAGAAAGGAAACCTGGCGTTTGGGACCCCTGGCCGGGGCAGACAATAGCGAGCACGTATCAAGCTTTCCAAAGAGTCGGGAAGATACCGGGTGTTTGCGTAGACCAAGCTCTGTGTGAGCAGTTGTAGGAAGTCTACAAGGGAAGGTGATGGATGCAACCCGCTCAGGAGCGGGTGGCCGGGCGCTCCGGGACCGCTTTTCCGGGCGGCGCCAGGCGGCCCACCACGAGGGCGGTCTGCAGCACGAAGGCCTCGCGCGGCAGCATCGGGTCCCAGCCGGTCACGTCGCAGACCCGGCGCAGCCGGTAGCGGACCGTGTTGGCATGGACAAAGAGTTCCCGGGCCGTTGCCTCCAGGGAATGCCCGAGCGACAGGTAAGCGGAAAGGGTTTCCGCCAGGCCGTTGGAGGCGCCGAGCAGCGGCCGGTAGATGCTCCGCACAAGGGCCTGGCGGGCGCTGTCGTCGCCGGACATGACCCGCTCGGGCCAGAGGTCGTCGGCGGCTACCGGGCGCGGTGCCGCCGGCCAGGCGCGGGCCGCGGTGAGTCCGGCGAACGCCGCCTGCGCCGACGGTCCGGCGTCGACCAGGGACTCGGCGGGCGGGCCGTAAACGACGGGACCGGGGCCGAAAAGTTCGGCAAGCCGGGCGTAGGAGCCGGGGGTGTCCTCCAAGCCGCCGAGCACCAGGATGAGCCGTTCGCCCTGGATTCCCACCAGGGCGTCCTCGGTGAGCCGTGCCGTGGCGCGGCGCAGTTCGTTGACGAAGGAGGCATTGGTGTCCGACGGCGAGCTGCCCACCATTACGGTGATCCGGGCCGTGGAGGTCCAGCCGACGGCGGCGATGCGGGAGCGCAGGGCGTCCGAACTCTCACCGCGCAGAATGGCATCCACCACCAGGGCTTCCAGCCGCGTGTCCCAGGCCCCGCGGGTTTCCGCGGCGCGGGCGTAGACATCGGCAGCCGCGAATGCCACCTCCCGGGAATAGCGCAGGACGGCGATGCGCAGCTGCCCCTGGACGTCGTCGTCGGCGAGCTCGGGAACGCGGTCCTCCACCACCTGCACCACCACCCGGATCAGCTGCAGCGCCTTCTGCAGGCTGATCGACCGGGTGAGTTCGGTGGGTGCGGTGCCGAAGACATCGCTGAGGACCCAGGCGGGGGAGGCCGGACGCTCGTACCAGTTCACGAACGAGGCGATGCCTTTTTGGGCGACCATGCCCAGGGCCGAGCGTTCATCGGGGCGCAGGCCCCGATACCAGGGCAGTGACACGTCCAGCTGCTTGAGCGTGGCGGTGGAGAGCTTTCCGATGTTGGCTTTGAGCCGCTCCACGGTGGTGGGATCCGCCGGATCGGCACGCATCCCGGGTTGGGGCGAGGCTGTGCTGCGAGTCACTGGCATAAAGCGAGTTTACGGTGTCGGCGGATCAAGCACCATTTTGTGTGAAGGCTACAACTCGGGGTATGGGATCAGCCCACCGATCCGAGTTTGCGGAACCGCTCGGTCCGCTGTGTCAGCCGTTCGGCGGCGGGCTCCGTCCGAAGCGACGCCAGCTCGTATTCCACCGCTTTGGCCATGCGGCGGCAGAAATCCGGTGCTTCGGCGGCGGCGTCGGGCTCTTCGGGAACGATGTGGTCCACGATGCCGTGGGCTGCCAGCGCGGACACCGTCACGCCCTGCGCCTCGGCCATTTCCGCACCGTGGAGTGTGTCCCGATAGACAATGGCGCTTGCGCCCTCGGGCGGCAGCGAGGAGAGCCAGGCGTGCTGCGCAGCGATGGTGCGGTCGGCCGGCAGCAGGGCCAGCGCGCCGCCGCCGGCACCCTGACCGAGCAGGACCGAGACCGTGGGGCAGCTCAGGCCGACCAGGTCATTCAGGCTGCGGGCAATCTCACCGGCCAGGCCGCCTTCCTCCGCTTCCTTGGACAGTGCTGCGCCGGCGGTGTCGATCACCGTCAACAGGGGAAGGTTCAGTTCTTCGGCCAGCCGCATGCCCCGGCGCGCCTCCCGGAGGGACGCCGGACCCAGCGCGGGCTGTTCCGATCCGCGCTGCCGGTCCTGGCCCAGCACCACGCATGCGGTCTGCCCGAAGCGCGCCAGCGCCAGCAGCAGGCCCGGATCCTTCTCGCCCTGCCCGGTGCCGTTCAGGGGCAGGACGTCGGAGGCGCCGAAATGCAGGAGCTGGCGGACACCGGGCCGGTGCCGGTTGCGGGAAATGGTGATGGATTCCCAGGCCGGCACTGCTGCCGGTGCACTGTTCAGGGAGTCGGGTTCGGTTACCGGCAGGACCGGGCCCGGGAGCAGCATGGAGAGGGCGCGGTGAACGGTCTCGGCGAGCTCCTCCGGGCGCAGGACGGCGTCCACCAGCCCGCGGGCCTGCAGGTTCTCCGCCGTCTGGACGCCTTCCGGGAAGGCTTCCCCGTACAGCGACTGGTAAACGCGCGGTCCGAGGAAGCCCAGCAGGGCTCCGGGCTCAGCAACCGTGATGTGGCCCAGCGAGCCCCAGGACGCCATGACGCCTCCCGTGGTGGGATGGCGCAGGTACACCAGGTACGGCAGCCCCGCCTCCTTGTGGCGGCGCAGCGCTGCCGTGATCTTGACCATGGACAGGAAGGCGAGGGTGCCTTCCTGCATCCGGGTGCCGCCGGAAGCCGGCCCGGCGAGCAGGGGCAGGCCTTCCCGGGTGGCGCGTTCGACGGCGTCGGTCAGCCGGTCTGCGGCGGCAACGCCGATGGACCCGCCCAGAAAGCCAAACTCGCAGACGACCAGGGCGACGCGGCGGCCCCGGACCAGTCCTTCACCGGTCAGTACCGATTCATCTTCTCCGGTCTTCTCCCGCGCGGCAGCCAGGTCGGCCTCGTAGGCGTCGCTGTGACCGGTGTAGGCCACCGGCTCGTCCCAGGAGCGGAACGATCCCGGATCCACCACAAGATCCAGCAGTCCGCGGGCGTTCAGCCGCCGCGGCTTCGCCTGCACGCTCACGCTTCCACTCCCTTATCGGCCGTCGGCGCCTGGTCGGTCGCGGGTGCCTTGTCGGCCACGGGCGCCTGGCTGCCGGCCAGCCAGCTGCGGATGTCGCTGCCGTGCTGGTTGAGCAGCGGCGGGGCCTGGTGCTCGCGGTTGGTGGTCTCAGTGCCTTCGGCGGCGGAGAAGAACCGCAGGGGAGGGCCGGGCAGGGCGATCTTGCCCAGGACGGGATGATCGACGTCGACCACCAGTCCCTGCGAATGGACCTGCTCCCACTCGTAGACCTCGTCGAGCGTGCGCACCTTGCCGGCGGGGATGCCTGCGGCGCGCAGCTTTTCCAGGAGGGGTTCGGCGTCGAACTCCGCGAAGGCCTCCTCGACCGCGGCGATCACGGCGTTCCGGTTGCGGACCCGCTGCGCGTTGCCGGCAAACTCGGGACGTGACGTGTCGATGCCGAAGGTCGCCGCAAAGGTCTCCCACAGTTTCTCGCTGCCCACGCTGATCTGGACCTTGCCGCCGCGGCAGGAGAAGAGGCCGTAGGGGGCGATGGAGGGATGGTGGTTGCCCTGTGCTGCGGGCACCTCGCCGGCGACGGTGTGCCGGGTGCCCTGGAAGGCATGGACGCCGACGACGGCGGCCAGCAGCGAGGTGCGGACCACCTGGCCCTTTCCGGTGCGCTCGCGTTCGAGCAGTGCGGCCAGCAGGCCGAACGCGCCGTACATGCCGGAGAGCAGGTCGGCGATGGGCACGCCGACGCGCTGGGGGTCCTCGGGGCCGGAACCGGTCAGCGACATCAGGCCGGCCTCTCCCTGGACAATCTGGTCGTAACCGCTGCGGGTGGCTTCGGGGCCGTCATGGCCAAATCCGCTGATGGACAGGATCACCAGCCGGGGGTTGAGTTCATGCAGCCGTTCCGGCGAGAAACCCAGCCGGTCCAGGACGCCGGGACGGAAATTCTCCACCAGGACATCGGCCCGCCGGACCAGGTCGCGGAGCACCTCCACGCCGTCGTCGGACTTCAGGTCGAGGCTGATCGATTCCTTGTTCCGGTTGCAGGACAGGAAGTACGTGGCCTGCTGGTCGTCGTCGGGCCCGACAAACGGCGGACCCCAGCTGCGGGTGTCGTCGCCGGTGCCGGGGGTTTCGACCTTGATGACGCGCGCGCCCAGGTCGGCGAGCATCATGCCGGCGTGGGGGCCGGCCAGGGCGCGGCTGAGGTCGACGACGAGGTAGCCGTCCAGCGGACCGCGGGCGGTTTCAGTGGTGCTCATGAGGGTTCCTTCTGATTGGAGTGCCGTAGCGGCGGTGGGGGGTGGAGTTCCGGCGGCTGTTTAGAGCCAGCCGGGCACCACCATGACCAGCCAGGCCACCAGCGGCCCGGCGACAACGATGATTCCGCTGTAGCTGAGAATCTGCTTGTAGAAGCGGTCCTTGTCCAGGCCCTCGGGGGCATTGGCCAGCACCAGGGCGCCGTTGGTGGAGAAGGGCGAAACATCCACGATGGTGGAGGACACGGCCAGTGCGCAGATGAGGCCGACGGCGCCGATCTCACCGGAGGCGAGGAAGGGGACGGCCAGCGGGATCAGTGCCGCGAGGATGGCTGTGGAGGAGGCAAAGGCCGAGACGACGGCGCCGATGTAGCAAATGAGCAGGGCGGCCAGCAGCGGCATGCCCAGGCCGACGACGGCGTCGGACACGTACTCGACGGTGCCCGCTTCCTGCAGCACGCCAACAAATGTGAGCATGCCGCAGATGAGCAGGACTGTGGTCCAGCTGATTTTGTTGATCGCGCCCTTCTGGGCCTGCGGGGAAACCAGGGCAAGGATCATGGCGATGGTGATGGAGACAAAACCGACGTCGACCTTGAAGCCGAGGGCGATCACGGCGAGAGCTATCAGCCCTGCGATGGTTACGATCTGCGGGAACAGTTCGCGGCGGGTCTTGGTGGCCCCGATGCCGTCTCCGGCGGGGTCACGCGGGCCGTAAATGTCGGAGCCGAAGCCCTTGAAGGCCACGTCGGCGCGGCCTGCGGCGCTGAGGTTCATCCGTGCTTCGGCGACCTGCTCCACGAAACCGCCCGCGGTGCTGCTGCGCAGTTTGCTGCCGCCCAGGACGAAGAACAGGATCAGGGCGATGAACGTGTTGAAGAGCAGGCTGGCCATGAACACGGCAAAGGGGCTGGACTCCAGGTCCGTTGCGCCGATGATGCCGTTGACCGTGACGCCGTACACGGCGATGGGGGAGAAACCGCCGGCCTGCGCGCCGTGCACCACCATCATGCCCATCATCAGGGGGTTGATCTTGTGCTTGGCTGCAAAGCCGAGGGCGATCGGGGCCACGATGGCGACGGCTGCCGGCGACAGGGCGCCAACGGCCGTGATGACGGCGGTAATGGCGAACATGATCCACGGAATCAGTGCCACCCGGTTGCCGACGAGTCGAACAGCTCCGCGGACAAGCAGATCGATGGTGCCGTTGTTCTGCGCTATGGCGAAGAGGTAGGTTACGCCGACAATCGTCAGGAACAGGCCGCCGGGAAAGTTGGCCAGGATGTCGTCGGTGCTCATGTCGAGGAAGACGAAGCCCAGCAGGAAGGCGCCGACAAACGCCAGGGCCCCCATGTTCAGGGGCAGTACCGTGGCCAGGAGGAACATGGCCACCAGTATCAGGATGGAGAGGATTGGAGCGGACATCGTTGTTCCCTACGTCGAAGATCCCGGCCCAGCCCAGTGTCGGCGGCCGGAGTGCAAAAAGTGTGACGGACCCCACATTCGCCACTGGACTAGCCTCTTAGACTCTGGGCCTCTTGTCAATTGCTGGCTAGACTCATTCCGACCGCGCGGACGCCCGGTGAAGTGTAGAGAGAGGTGGCCATGTCCGGCAGCGGTGACGGCAAGTTTGTTCGGGTTTCACGGCCCCGGCTGTATGAGCGACTGGTGGAGCAGCTTCTGGGGTTCATCGCCTCGACAGGCTTGGGTCCCGGTGACCTTCTCCCGGCGGAGCGGGATCTGGCCGAACGCATGGGGGTTTCCCGTGCCACACTGGCGCAGGCACTGGTGGCTCTGGAGGTGCTCGGAGTCATTGATGTGCAGCACGGCACCGGAGCCGTCCTGGTGTATCGGCCCAGTGTGGCGTCAGTGCTGCGGGAGCTGCGCGAACACCGGGACCGGATGCCGGAAATCGTGGAGGCCCGCAGCACCCTGGAAGTGAAGCTGGCCGCGCTCGCCGCAGAGCGCCGCACCTCCGAGGACCTGGCTGCCGTTAATGCCGCCCTTGATGTCATGGCCGCTGAGATTGCTGACGGCAGCCGCGGGACCGAGGGAGATGAGCTCTTTCATCAGGCGGTTGCTGTCGCGGCGCACTCCTCGATCTTGGCGTCCATGATGACGTTCATTTCCGAGCTGGTGCGTGAAACGCGGCTGGCTTCCCTGGGTCAGCCCGGACGTCCGGAGCAGTCGCTCGAATCCCACCGTGCGATTGCCGATGCCATCCAGGCGGGGGACCCTGCGGCCGCGGCGGAAGCGATGCAGGCACACATCAATCTGGTGTCCGAAACCGAGATGTAGGTTGCTCTGGCTGGCTGGCTGGCTGGCTGGCTGGCCGTCTGGCTGGAGCTGGCACGGAACCCAACGGCGTTGGCTTGCGCGCTGGCCGGCCGCCCATTTCATCTGATTGGCGGGTTTGATGCCGATACAAGTAATTCGGTGAAAAAGACGGGTATCTGATTGCCCGGATAAGGGCCTGTGTGGGGCTGTTTCGGGGTGGTTTTCGGGCTGTTTTGGAGTCTTTGGAACCGGAAATGTCAGTGCCGGGTGAAAGGCTTTAGTCATGGATCAGAACGGATCTTCGACCGGGACTCCCGGCACCGGCGGTGAGGCTGCAGGTTGCAGCCGATTCGTCTTTGTCGCCGAGCCTGGGGTTGCCGGAGGTGAGCCTGATAATGGGTTGAACGGATCCCTGGTCCTGCAGGACGTGGAGTCGTTGACCGAGGAGCAAACCGGGACGGTGTTGGCCCGGCTCAATCATTTGTCGCGGTGGGTGCAGGCGCAGCAGGCTCGGGTCCTGTCCCGGCTGCAGACCGTTTACGAGGACGAGACGCTGTCCGTTACCGGGTTGCGGGACGCGGAGATGGCGTTCAGTCTCGCTGCGGAGGAAGCAGCGACCATTCTGGGGGTGCCTGCCGGTACGGGCAAGGCGTTGATGAGTCAGGCCGGTGATCTCTGCACCAGGAACACGGCCACGCTGAAGGCGTTGGAGTCCGGGCAGATCAGTTACGGGCATGCGGAGACCTTGGTGGAGCAGTGTGTGGGCGTGGTGCCGGGGGAGTTGCCCGGGTTCGAGGCGGAGTTGCTGGGGATGGCGGCGGGCCAGACCAGAACCCAGTTCCGGGTGAAGGCGCACCGGTTGCGGGAGAAGTATTATCCGGAGACCATTGTGCAGCGGCAGGCGACGGCGTTTGAGCAGCGGACGGTGTGGGTGCGTCCGGAGCCGGACGGGATGTCCTGGCTCTCGGCGTTGCTGCCGGCCGAGAAAGCCCAAGCGATTTTTACTCAGCTCAGTGTTGCGGCTCGGGGTGAGCAGGCGGCTGGGGATCCCCGGTCGGTGGATCAGTTGCGCACGGACATTCTCACGGATCTGTTGGGCGGTCACGACCATGAGTGCGAGGACGACTGCAGCAACGGAAACGGTGGTGGCGGCCGTGGCAAAGGCAGCAAAGGTGGCCGTGGTCGGAGGGGCGGAGACAGCGGCGGCAGTGGTGCGGGTGCCGGCGGCAAGAGGGGCAAGGGCCGTCGTAAGGGGTCCGGTTCCGGTTCCAGCTCCGGGAAGGGGTCCGGGTCCTGCCGGATTGGCCATGGTCCCCGGGCGCGGACGGAGATTCTGGTGCTGATCAACGCCGAAACCCTCTTCGGCGCCGATGACCAGCCGGCGGAACTGAACGGATACGGACCGATCAGCCCCGTAACGGCCCGGCGGATGGCCCGCGAGGCCATGAAATGGACACCGGTGGAACGCGATCCGGACACCGAGGAGATCCTGCGGGTCGGGAAACGGCGGAAGGTCCCCGACGGATTGAAGCGGGTTCTGCGGGTGCGGGACGGGACCTGCCGGTTCCCGGGGTGCCGGACCAATGCGGTGATTTCCGAGATCGATCACACCAAGCCCTGGGCTCGGGGCGGGCCGACGGATCATGACAATTTGGAGCATTTGTGCCGGCGGCATCACATGTTCAAATCCGAAGGGTTCTGGAAGGCCAGGCAGCCTCGTCCCGGGGTGATTGAGTGGACCTCGCCGGGCGGCAGGTGTTACCGCACGGAACCGCAACTGAGCCTGTCCCGGGAAACCGGTAAGGGCTCTCAGGAAACCTGTGATGGTGCCAGCGGACTGCAAGCGGGTATCAAGGCGAATGGTGGCCAGGCGAATCGCGGAGGCAACACGACGGGCGTTGATCCATCACGGGCCAATGATGCCGGCGCTCCAAGCGCCCCCAGTGCTCCAAGCGCCCCCGGCGGTCCGAGTGCTCCGAGTGCTCCAAGTGCTCAAGACGATCCGGACGACTACGGAGGCGACCCGCCACCCTTCTAGGGTCCTCAGGATCCAGGCAAAAGATCAGGATCCAGACAAAAGGTCAGGATCCGGACAAAAGAAAAGAACCGCCGCGGATGCGGCGGTTCTTTTCTTCACTCCTGCGAGCAGGAGATCAGCAAACGTTACGCGTCGCCGCCGGCGTTGCCGGAGGTTCCTGCGTTGACGTTGAGCAGGTCGTACTTCTTGATCGCTTCAGTCGGCGCGCTGGCGTCGACCTCGCCGCGGCGGGCGAGCATTTCCAGGGTCCGAACGACCATGGAGTGCGAATCAATCTTGAAGTACCGGCGTGCTGCGGCCCGAGTATCGGCAAACCCGAAGTCGTCGGCACCCAGAGTGGCGAATTCGTTGGGCACGAACTGCCGGATCTGGTCCGGAACGGCCTTCATGTAGTCGGTGGTCGCGACAATCGGACCGGTGGCACCGGCCAGCTGCTTGGTCACGAACGGCACGCGGGGCTCGGCGTCGGGATGCAGGAAGGCATCTTCCTCGGCGGCCAGGCCATCGCGGCGAAGTTCGTTCCACGACGTCACGGACCAGACATCGGCGGAAACGCCCCAGTCATCGGCCAGGATTTGCTGAGCTTCCAGGGCCCACGGCACTGCAACACCGGAGGCCAGCAGCTGGGCGCGCGGGCCATCGATCTTTGCCGGAGCCAACAGGTAGATGCCCTTGATGATTCCTTCGACGTCCAGCTCAGCGGGAGCCTTCGGCTGCAGGATCGGCTCGTTGTAAACCATGATGTTGTAGATGACGTTCGGATCCTCGGAATCCGGACCGTACATCTCCTCAAGACCGTGGCGCATGATGTGCCCGATCTCGTATCCGTAAGCCGGGTCGTAGGTCTTCACAGCCGGGTTGGTCGAAGCCAGGATCGGGGAGTGGCCGTCAGCGTGCTGCAGGCCCTCGCCGGTCAGGGTGGTCCGTCCCGCGGTTGCGGAAATCAGGAAGCCGCGGGCCATCTGGTCGGTAGCCGCCCAGATGTAGTCTGCGGTGCGCTGGAATCCGAACATCGAGTAGAAGACGTAGACCGGAATCAGCGGCTCGCCGTGGGTGGCGTAGGAGGTGCCGGCCGCGGTGAACGCAGCAATGGAGCCTCCTTCGTTGATGCCCACGTGCACGATCTGGCCCTGCGGGGACTCCTTGTACGCCAGGACCAGGTCGCGGTCCACGGAAAGGTAGTTCTGTCCCTTGGGGTTGTAGATCTTCGCCGTCGGGAAGAACGAGTCCATACCGAAGGTCCGGGCCTCATCCGGAATGATCGGCACAATCCGCTTGCCGAACTCCTTGTCCCGCATCAGGTCCTTGAGCAGGCGCACGAAGGCCATGGTGGTGGCGGCCATCTGCTTGCCGGAACCGCGGTTGGCGACCTCGTAGGCCTTGTCGCCGGGCAGTGCCAGAGGGGCGTGCTTGACCCGGCGCTCCGGGACGTTGCCGCCCAGCTCACGCCGTCGTTCCAGCATGTACTGGATCTCGGGAGTGTCAGCGCCCGGGTTGAAGTACGGCGGCTGGTAGGGATCGCGCTCGAGGTCCTCATCGCTGATCGGGATGCGGAGGTGATCGCGGAAGGCCTTCAGGTCATCCAGGGTCAGCTTCTTCATCTGGTGCGTGGCGTTGCGGCCTTCGAAGTGCGTGCCCAGGCCGTAACCCTTGACCGTGTGGGCCAGGATGACAGTCGGCTTGCCCTTGAACTCAGTGGCTGCCTTGTAGGCCGCGTACACCTTGCGGTAGTCGTGGCCGCCGCGCTTGAGGTTCCAGATTTCCTCGTCGGTGAGGTTCGCGACGAGTTCCTTGGTCTCAGGGGTCTTGCCGAAGAAGTGGTCGCGGACGAATCCGCCGTTCTCGGCCTTGTAGGTCTGGTAATCGCCGTCCGGGGTGGAGTTCATGATCTCCACCAGCGAGCCGTCCTTGTCCTTCTCGAGGAGCGAGTCCCACTCGCGGCCCCAGACAACCTTGATGACGTTCCAGCCGGCACCGCGGAAGAATGCCTCAAGTTCCTGCATGATCTTGCCGTTGCCGCGCACCGGTCCGTCGAGGCGCTGCAGGTTGCAGTTGACCACGAAGGTGAGGTTGTCGAGCTTGTCGTTGGCAGCCAGCTGGAGCAGGCCGCGCGACTCGGGCTCGTCCATTTCGCCGTCGCCCAGGAAAGCCCAGACATGCTGATCCGATGTGTCCTTGATTCCGCGGTTCTGCAGGTACCGGTTGGACTGGGCCTGATAGATCGCGTTCATGGGGCCGATGCCCATTGACACCGTGGGGAATTCCCAGAAGTCGGGCATGGAGCGCGGGTGCGGGTAGGAGGACAGGGCGTGTCCCTCGCGGGACTTCTCCTGCCGGAACCCGTCCATGTCTTCCTCGGACAGGCGGCCTTCCAGGAAGGCGCGCGCGTACATGCCGGGGGAGGCGTGACCCTGGAAGTAAATCTGGTCTCCGCCGCCCGGATGATCCTTGCCCCGGAAGAAGTGGTTCATGCCCACTTCGTACAGGGTTGCAGCACCTGCGTAGGTGGAAATGTGCCCGCCGACGCCGATTCCCGGACGCTGCGCGCGGTGCACCATGATGGCGGCATTCCAGCGCAGCCAAGCGCGGTAGCGGCGCTCAACTTCCTCGTCACCGGGGAATTCCGGTTCCTGGTCCACCGGGATGGTGTTCACATAATCAGTCGTGGTGACCATTGGTACGCCCACTGACTGTGCACCGGCGCGCTGGAGCAGCGAACGCATGATGTACTGAGCCCTTTCGGTGCCCTGGGAACGGATCAGTTCATCCAGCGACTGCATCCATTCCGCGGTCTCCTCGGGGTCACGGTCCGGAAGCTGGTTGGTTAACCCGCTCAGGATGTCCGTTGTGTCTTCTGCGGCCACGGCAAACCTCTTTCATGTACAGATTGCGTCTGCACGAATACGTCTGTGGGGATCCGGTTCTTTCACCGGACGAGCACTGTGGCTGTGCGGATGCTGGTGCCTCCGGAGCCTATGTCTCCCACTCTAGTCCCGCTGAGTGGCTGTTGCGTAGCCCGTTCGCTATTGGCTGTCCGGCGCCGGCGTACACGCGATACCTTGCCGCCGGAACCTTGTACGTTGCGGACAAAAGGTGTTGGCTTGTGTCCTAGACACCACATCTCGTCCAAATATGTGATTCCCTTGTATTTATGCAGTCAACCAGGAGGAGTGAAGTGAGCGAGGCCGAAGCCGTCACGGATAAGAACGTGGCGGGAAGATTGGGTTTCAAAGACCAAGACCTGATTCAGGAATTCGGTTACGACGAGGACGTCGATTTTGACCTCCGCGACGGCCTCGAGGACTTGGTGGGGAGCGAGCTCCTGACGGAAGAGGACCACGACGTCGTAGACGGAGTCATCCTCTGGTGGCGGGCCGACGACGGGGACCTGGTGGACGCGCTGGTGGATTCCATCACCACCCTCGACGACGGCGGAGTCGTCTGGGTCCTGACCCCCAAATCCGGACGGGTCGGGTACGTCCCCCCGGCTGACATTGAGGAAGCCGCGCCTACATCCGGCCTGCACGTCACGACATCCGCGGCGGTCAGCAGCGACTGGGCAGCAACCCGCCTGGTCGCCCGCCGCAAGAAGTAGCACCCGCTTTGCGTCGAAGTCCGGTTCCGGCTGCTGCACCGCAGCGGCCGGCGCCGGACTTTTCGCTGCCCAATCAGTTTGGCGAACCGGTTTCCCTGTCCGCTCTTCGGGGAACACCCGTCGTTCTCGTGTTCTACCCCTTTGCTTTCTCGGGTGTGTGCACCGGAGAGCTGGATGAGCTTCAGGGTGCCCGGGATGAGATCGCCCGGGCGGGCTCCCGGTTGCTGGCGGTGTCCTGTGACTCAAAATACGCCCTGCGTGCCTATGCGCAGCAGCGCGGCTATTCCTTCGACCTGCTGGCCGATTTCTGGCCGCACGGCCAGGTGGCGGATGCCTACCAGGCGTTCGACGCCGATTTGGGACGTCCGGTCCGGGCCTCCTTTATCATCGATGGTAGAGGCCTGATCCACACCGAGATCCGGTCGGATCCCGGCACTCCCCGTCCCCTGCAGGCCTATCTGGACGCCCTCAAGGAGATGCCTTCGGAATGACCAACGCACCTCAGTTCTTCGATTCACCTTCCGCCGGACAAGTTTCCTCCGGACCGGTTTCTTCCGGACAGGCCGGATCCGGGCAGGGAAGGCCCGGACTGGGGCTCACCGGATTTGTCCGCTCGGAGCCGACACCGTCGGCCCCTGCGCCCACGCCCGACGAGGAACGCCTGCTCCGCCGGGCGGTGCAGTTGTTGAGCGGCCGCCGCCTGGCTGTCCTGACCGGTGCCGGCATGAGCACGGATTCGGGCATCCCCGACTATCGGGGACCTGAAGCCCCGCCGCGCAAGCCCATGACGTACCAGGAGTTCGTGGGGGACCCCGAGCTCCGCCGCCGCTACTGGGCACGGAACCATGTTGGCTGGCACCATCTGCGCCACGCCCTCCCCAATGCCGGCCACGCCGCCGTCGCCCGCTTGGAACGCCGGGGCCTGACCACCGGCCTGATTACCCAGAACGTGGACCGGCTGCATGCCGACGCCGGCAGTGCCCTCGCCGTCGACCTGCACGGGCGCTTTGACCGCGTCCTGTGCCTGGACTGCGGCACCCGATATTCCCGCCAGACCGTGGCCCGGTTACTCGAGGAATTGAACCCCGGCTTCCTGGAGCGCACCCGGCTCGATGGCGACATCGCGCCCGACGCCGATGCGGACGTCGCGGACACCGAGGATTTCGTGGTGGCCGGCTGCCCCGTCTGCGGCGGTCTGCTCAAGCCGGACTTCGTCTATTTCGGCGAAAACGTTCCCCGCGACCGGGTGGCCGCGGCCTTCGCCATGCTCAACGCCGCCGACGCGCTGCTGGTCGCCGGTTCGTCGCTGACGGTGATGAGCGGACTGCGGTTCGTCAAGCACGCACACAAGAGCGGCAAGCCAGTGGTGATCATCAACCGCGGATCCACCCGTGGGGATGACCTCGCGGATCTGAAAATAGAGGCGGGAGTGGCCACCGCGTTGGAGTATTTGGCGGCGGAACTGCCCGACCTGTCGCACGATTTTGGCGCTGATTAGGAGAAATCCTCATCCGTCCGGTAAAGTAATTCCTCGTGATGCGGCGCTGATCAAGGAGATCTTGAAAGGCATAACGGTCACAAAGGGTCTTTAGCTCAGCTGGTAGAGCGCCACGTTTACACCGTGGATGTCATCGGTTCGATCCCGGTAGGACCCACCGCAGAAGTACAGCGGTACAACGAAAACCCCGTCGTCCGGTTCCGGACGGCGGGGTTTTCTGTTTGTGTCTGCAGGTCCTCGGCGCGGCGTTTCCCGGCCGCAGCGGACAGTTAGGACACGGGAAGGGGAACCGGGAGCCGGTCCGCTCCGGATTCTGACTCCGGAACCGCCGCAGCAGTCCCGTCCGCCGGCGCCAAATAGGCAGCCAGGCTGTCATCCATCGCCTCGATCCAGCGTGTATGGTGCTGCTGCGCCATGGTCCCGGTGATCACCGAAGGATGCACGACGTCGCGGTAGCCCATGATGTCCCGCTGCTTGTCCTGCATCCAGGCCTTGAACAGCTCTGAGACGGCGGCCAGGTCGAAGTCGGGGTAGTCGGTGCGGTCGATGAGGTCCCGGACGTAGGCAGTCTGGAAGTCGGCGCCGTCGTCGTGCGTGACCAGTGCGTCCTGCGCTGAAAGCCAGCCGGCGATGTCCGCCGCGCGTTCCTGCGCCGTCGGCACCGTTATTCTGCCCATGATGACGTCGCGGGCGTACCAGGCCTGCGCATCGAACATATTGAACGTGTAGTACTGGTCCTGCATGCCCAGGTAGATCAGGTTCGGGTTGTCCTGCCACAGGACGCCCTTGTAGAGGTCTGCGGGATAGAGGACGTTCCGGGACACCAGGGAGAGCTCCGAGGGTAGGAACGGGAAGGTGTGGCGGTAGCCGGTGCACAGCACGACGGCGTCCACCTCCTTGGTGCTGCCGTCCAGAAACTGCGCGGTGCTGCCCGCGAAGCCGGTCACGAGCGGACGTTCCTCGATGCCCTCCGGCCAGTCATAACCAAGTTCGTGGCTGCGGTAGCTGATGGTGACCGAGCTGGCTCCCATCTTGTAGGCCTGCGAGCCGATGTCCTCGGCCGAATAGCTGCTGCCGATCATGAGGATGTTGCGGCCGGCGAAGCGTTCGGCGCCGCGGAAGTCGTGCGCGTGCAGGACCTCGCCGGGGAAGGTATTGATTCCGGGAAACTCCGGGACCACAGGGCTGGAGAAGTGCCCGATGGCGACCACCAGCGTATCGAAGACGTGGGTTTCGGTGTTGCCCGTGACCAGGTCTTCCACTTGAACGGTGAACTCCGCCGCCTCCTCGCCCCAGGAAACCCATCGGGCCACGGTGTTGAAGCGGACGTACTTTCGCACGTCGCTCTTTTCGACCCGGCCCTTGATGTAGTCAAAAAGGACCTCCCGCGGGGGATAGGAGGAAATCGGGCGGCCGAAGTGCTCGTCAAAGCTGTAATCAGCGAACTCGAGGCATTCTTTGGGGCCGTTGGACCAGAGGTGGCGGTACATGCTTGAATGCGCCGGCTCGCCTGCCCCGTCCAGTCCTGTCCGCCAGCTGTAGTTCCACTGGCCGCCCCAATCCGACTGTTTTTCGAAGCAGACAATGTCCGGAACTTCAGCACCGAGCGCGCGAGCCGATTCGAAGGCGCGCAGCTGTGCCATTCCGCTGGGACCGGCCCCAATGATTCCTACCCGTTGTGTCATATGTCTCCTCGATTCAGGGGCCTCGATGCCGCAGCGAGGATTTCCGGGTCCGGAGGACGGGGATAAGCGGCGCGCGGCCGCGCAAAAGGGGAAGCTGAAGTGTGGCGCCCGGATTCAATCCGTCAGGAGAAAGGGGCGGCAGGTTCTGCCGGCAGGAAACGGCGAAAGCGGCATCCGGCACAGTTTGCGTACGGCCAGTCCGAGGCCCGATGAGCCGGCCAGCCGCCCTGCAACCGAATCAGGTCTCTCCGGTGAAGTCAAAACGGACCGGCCAGCTTCAGCCCCGGGCACGGCAGGGTCCGGGTGACGCCGGCGGACAGCGCAGTCTTCATCAGGCCCGTTTTCATCAGGCCCCGAACCGTGAAGTTCGCCACGCGGCAGTTCCGGCTGCGGCGGCCCTGCGCGGCAGACCGGCGGCTACATAGTTTCCGGACAGAGTTCTCTGCTATCCAGATAGAGAAGCATTCCGCCGGAACCCGGACCGCAGCTCACCGGCGCAAGTGCAAACTGCAAGCGCAAACCCTCAAACGCGAACCTCAGGTACAAACAGGAACAGGGGGTGCAGACATGTCTACAGCCTTTACCCGTACTACACTCCGGCGCTCACTTGCGGCAGCGGCCGCGCTGCTGCTCCCGCTCACCGCCGGCTGCACGGGCCTGCCGGCCGCCGAGGAAGATCCGGCGCCGGTCGAGGCCACCACGGAACCTGCCAATCCCGATTCCCTCCCTGCGGATGAGGCCGAGCAGCTCGACGCCGCGCTGAACAAGTACGCGGACCAGGCCGACGCCGAAATCTCCGCGGCCGTCTACGAGACCGCCACCGGCCGGGCCTGGTACTACAACCCAACCGCCGAATACCTCGAAGCCAGCTTGGTCAAAGTTCCCATCCTGCTGACCCTGCTGCGCCAGGCCACCGAGCAGGAGCGCGAGCTGACCCTGGAAGAGGAATACCTCGCCGTGATGATGATCGAATACAGCGACAATAACGCCACCACCACGCTTTACCAGGCCGTCGGAGGTGCGCCGGAGCTGTCCCGGACCTATGAGCTGCTCGGCGTGACGGAAACCCAGGCAGCCGAGATCTGGGGCGCCAATGCCACCGGCGTCGAGGACCAGCTCAAGGTCGCCCGCGCAGTGCTCGACGGCGTGGACTGGATCAACAGCGACCTGCAGGCATACGCCGTCGAACTAATGGAAAACGTGGAGGCCGACCAGCAGTGGGGGATCAGTGCCGGACTGCCGGCCGGCGGCGCCGAAGTCGCCCTGAAAAACGGCTGGCTGCAGGACGATGACCTGACCTGGAACGTCGGAAGCCTCGGATTCGTCCGCAGCGGCGGAGCGGAGTACGCGGTGGTGGTCCTGACCTCCGGGACCGAGACGATGGAAGACGGAGTTTCGGTGGTGGAGGACGTAGCCAGCGTCATCAACTCCTTCGAAACCACCGGAACCCCGGGCACCCCGCCTGCCGCAGGCGACACGGACGACGCAGTGTGGCGGGCCGGCGGGCCTGAAGCATAGGCTTGTGGGTAAAGACGGCGGGTGAGCGCCGATCGCCGTGGCCCCTGGCTGGGGCCCCAAAGAATTCTGGAGAAAACTTGAGCGCACAAATTGGCGTCACCGGTCTGGCAGTAATGGGCGCAAACCTGGCCCGGAACCTGGCCCGGAACGGGTACACCGTGGCCCTTCACAACCGGTCGATCGAGAAGACTGACGCACTGCTGTCCGCGCACGGGGACGAAGGAGACTTCATCCGCACCGAATCCCTGCAGGAGCTGGTTGATTCACTCGAAAAGCCGCGCCGGGTCCTGATCATGGTCAAGGCCGGGGCGCCCGTTGACTCGGTGATCGAGAAGCTGGTGCCGCTGCTGGAAGCCGGTGACATTGTCATCGACGCCGGCAACTCGCACTACGAGGACACCCGCCGCCGCGAGGCCGCACTGGCCGAAAAGGACCTGCACTTCGTGGGCGTCGGAGTGTCCGGCGGCGAGGAAGGTGCCCTGCTGGGCCCGTCCATCATGCCCGGAGGCTCCAAAGAGTCCTACGACTCCCTGGGTCCGATGCTGGAAAAGATCGCCGCCACGTACGACGGCAAGCCCTGCTGCACCTGGATCGGCACCGACGGTGCCGGCCACTTCGTGAAGATGGTCCACAACGGCATCGAATACGCTGACATGCAGGTCATCGGGGAAGCTTATGACCTTCTGCGCTCAGCCGCAGGCATCGAGCCGGCCGAACAGGCCAAGATTTTCACCGAGTGGAACACCGGTCAGCTCAGCTCCTTCCTGATCGAAATCACCGCTGAGGTCCTGGCGCACACCGATGCCCGGACCGGCAAGCCGTTTGTCGACGTCGTCGTGGACTCCGCCGGCCAGAAGGGCACCGGCCGCTGGACTGTGGTCTCGGGCCTGGACCTGGGCTCGCCCGTGTCGGCGATTGCTGAATCAGTCTTTGCCCGGGCACTGTCCTCGCAGCGCGGCCAGCGCGAAGAGGCCCAGGGCATCCTTGCTGGCGGCGAAGCTGCCGTTGAGCTGCCCGAGACCTTCGTGGAGGACGTCCGGCAGGCACTGTACGCCTCCAAGCTGGTCAGCTACGCCCAGGGCATCGACATGCTCACCAGCGCCGCCAAGACGTACGGCTGGGACCTGAAGCTTGATGAGATCGCGTCGCTGTGGCGCGCCGGCTGCATCATCCGCGCGGAACTGCTCGATGACATTATGAAGGCCTACGCAGGCGACTCCGCACCGGCCAACCTGCTGCTGGCCCCGGCCTTCGCCGAGTCCATTGCCGCCGCCCTGCCGGCCTGGCGCCGTGTGGTGTCCGTTGCGGTCCAGCTGGGCATCCCGGTGCCCGTCTTCTCCTCATCGCTGGCCTACTACGACGGCCTGCGCCGCAAGCGCCTGCCCGCCGCCCTGACCCAGGGCCTGCGGGACCTGTTCGGCGCCCACACGTATCACCGCGTGGACGACGAGGGGACCTTCCACACGCTGTGGAGCGGTGACCACTCCGAGATCTCGGCGGTGGACACCCACTAGCACCCGCGGACCGAGCACCCGCAGAACAGCAAAAAAGGCCGCCGGCACCCTGGGAAATCCAAGGGTGCCGGCGGCCTTTTGCCGTTGGTGCCAAATGTCCGGGCGGGACGCCCGGGCAGCAGCCAGAGGCAGAACCGTCAGATGTAGATTGCGGGGTCGATGTACTCGGCCGGGTCCACGGCCGGCTGGGTCTCTTTCACATGGCGGTGCCGCCAACGGGCCGGGATTCCGGTGATGATGGAATCGGCCGGAGCATCCTTCACGACGACGGCGTTGGCGCCGACGGCGCTGTTCTTGCCGATGGTCACCGGGCCCAGGATCTTCGCGCCGGCGCCCACGGTGACGCCGTCACAGATGGTGGGGTGCCGCTTGATCCGGGCCAGGGAACGCCCGCCGAGGGTCACGCCGTGATAGAGCATGACGTCGTTGCCGATCTCCGCCGTCTCACCGATCACCACGCCCATCCCGTGATCAATGAAGAAGCGCCGGCCAATGGTCGCCCCGGGATGGATTTCAATTCCGGTGGCGAAGCGGGTTGCCTGGGAGAGCACCCGGGCCGGAAAACGCAGCCCCGGCCGGGCCCACATCCTGTGGGTCAGGCGGTGCATCCAGATGGCGTGAAGCCCCGAGTAGATCACAATGTTCTCGAGCGACCCGCGCGCGGCCGGGTCATGGGACGCCGCGGCGTCGAGGTCTTCACGCAGGCGTGCAAACAGGCTCACAGAGGACTTTCTGCTCGGGCGGATCCCGGTGGGAGCCGGGAATTGAACGGGTCTCAGTTCCGGATGTCGTCGTACAGAACGGTGGAGATGTAACGCTCACCGAAATCGCAGACCACGGCGACAATCAGCTTACCGGCGTTTTCCGGCCGCTTGGCCAGCTCAAGGGCCGCCCAGACAATGGCTCCCGAGGAAATGCCGCCGAGGATTCCCTCCTGCGTGCCCAGCGCCCGTGCGGTGGCCACGGAGTCCTCGATCGAAGCATCGATGACCTCGTCATAGATCTCGGTGTCGAGCACCTCGGGAACAAAGTTGGCACCCAGGCCCTGGATCTTGTGCGGTCCCGGAGAGCCGCCGTTGAGGATGGCGGAGTCCTTGGGCTCCACGGCGACGATCTGCACGCCGGGCTTGCGCTTCTTCAGGACCTGCCCGACGCCGGTGACGGTGCCGCCGGTGCCGACCCCGGCCACAAAGATGTCCACCTTGCCGTTGGTGTCTTCCCAGATCTCCTCCGCCGTCGTCTGGCGGTGGACCTCCGGATTGGCAGCGTTGGCGAACTGCTGGGCCCAGATGGCGTTCTCGGTGTTGGCCACGATCTCCTTGGCCTTGTCCACGGCGCCGCGCATGCCTTCGGAGCCCGGTGTCAGGACAATCTCGGCGCCGTAGGCGCGGAGCATGACGCGCCGCTCGGTGGACATGGTCTCCGGCATTGTCAGGATGACCTTGTAGCCGCGGGCGGCACCCACCATGGCCAGAGCGATGCCGGTGTTGCCGGAGGTGCCCTCGACGATCGTGCCGCCGGGCTTCAGTGCGCCGGCCTCTTCCGCGGCGTTGACGATGGCCACGCCGATCCGGTCCTTCACGCTGTTGGCGGGGTTGTAGAACTCGAGCTTGACCGCAACCTCGGCGTCAAGGCCTGCCGTCAGCCGGTTCAGCCTTACCAGCGGCGTGCCGCCGACCAGCTGCGTCACGTCGTCGTAAATCCGTCCCATGGTGTGTCCTCTATCCGTTGTGGGTGTTCTGGAAGCCTTGCGGCTCAAACGCCGCTGGTAAATACACGCAGCGGGGCCCGCTCAAGCCTATCGCCAAGCATGTACAAGAGTCAGTTGTCAAGCCATTCGGCGTAATATTTCCTCGCCTTGGCGAGCTTGGGGTTGATGATCACCTGGCAGTAGCCCACCTCGGGGTGCTTGGCGTAGAAGTTCTGGTGTTCGGATTCCGCCACATGGAACTCCGGCAGCGGCGAGATTTCCGTCACGATGGGATTGTCCCAGTGTGCCTGGGCGCGGTCCCGGGCCTTCTCGAATTCCTCGCGCTCCGTCTCGTTCGTATAGAACATCGAAGAACGGTACTGGGTTCCGACGTCGTAGCCCTGACGGTTCAGGGTGGTGGGGTCGTGGGAGATGAAGAACATGTCCAGGATCACTTCACCCGGAATAATGTCCTCATCAAAGGTCACTGCAACAACCTCCGCGTGGCCCGTGGTTCCCGAACAGACGCTGCGGTAGTCCGGATGGGCGGTCTGCCCGCCGGTGTAACCGGAAACAACTTCGGTCACTCCGCGGGTCTTTTGATATAGGGCGTCGAGGCACCAAAAGCATCCTCCGCCAAGTACATAGGTCTTCATACCCTCTATCAATGCGCGCACGCCCGGAAGAATTCCCGGTGCCGGGAACCGTCCGCTCTCCGCGCCGGGAACCGGGTGCGGCACGGCACGGCCGAATTGAGCGCGGGTTGCCGAGCGGGTACAACTGAAACCATGGAAACAAACAAGCCCGCCGAAGGCAGCGAACCGGCGGCACCGGGAACGGAACCGGACCAGCACGCCGCGGCAAACCCGGAACCGGCCGCAACGGCGGCAGCCTCCGTGCCCACCCTGGGAGATGTGCTGCTGGCCGCCGAGGAACTGTGGCCCGAAACCCTGGCCGAGGGCTGGGATGCCGTCGGTTTGGTGGCCGGACGCCCGTTCCGCGCCGTCGAACGCATTCTCTTTGCCGTGGACCCCACCGCCGAGGTGATCGACGAAGCCCTCGACTGGGGTGCTGACCTGCTGGTGACCCACCATCCTCTGTTCCTGAAGCCGGTCCATTCGGTGGCCGGCACCGGATTCAAGGGCGACGCCGTCCACCGCCTCATCGAAGGCGGATGCGCGCTGCTGACAGTGCATACCAACGGCGACAGCGCCGTCGGCGGAGTATCGGACGTCCTGGCCGACGCGTTCGGCCTTCACGGGGTCGTGCCCCTGGTTCGCGCCGAGGACGGACTGCCCGAGGAAGGCATCGGCCGGGTGGGGGAGCTGTCCGAAGCCACCACCCTGGCGGACTTCGCCAAACTGGTCTTCAGCATCCTGCCCGCCGTGGCCGGCGGCGTCCGCGTGGCCGGAGATCCGCACGGCCTCGTCCGCCGGGTTGCCGTCTGCGGCGGTGCCGGAGACAGCCTTTTCGACGCCGTGCGCCGGCATAAGGCTGACGTTTACGTCACAGCCGACCTGCGCCACCATCCGGCATCCGAGGCGCGCGAAGCGGCCGTCAACGGACGGCCCTACCTGATCGACGTCTCCCATTTCGGCAGTGAATGGCTGTGGTTGACCCCCGCAGCCAACGCCCTGGAGAACATGCTCAACGATCAGGGCTTCGCAGCGGAGATCCGAATCAGCGGCACCAACACCGATCCATGGGACTTTGTGCTGACCCCCGGGCTGAACTGATCTGCGCCCTTGGCATAGGCTAGGGGAGGAACCGGCCAGGTTGGTCCGGTCATAGGTGGAGGTTTTTCGGTGGCAAAAGCATCGTCGGCGGAGCAGCTGCGGCTGCTCGATTTGCAGGCTCTGGACAGTAACGTTCGTAAACTCCGGAACCGGGCTCGCAGCGTCAGCGACAACTCGGCCATCGCGGAACTTGGGCTGCAGCGGGCAGCGGCGCAGAGCAAGCTCGTGGCCGCCTCCACTGAGGCAGCCGACGTCACCCGCGAACTGACCCGTGCGGAGGCCGACGTCGCGTCAGTGGTGGCCCGCATCGACCGCAACCGGAAACACCTGGACAGCGGCATGGGCACCTCCAAGGAGCTCACCGCCCTGCAGAGCGAAATGGAATCGCTGCAGCGCCGGCGCTCCGATCTGGAAGACGTGGAACTGGAAGTCATGGAACGCCTGGAGGCCGCCAAGGCCGCCGAGGAGCAGTTCCGGCAGGCAGCACAGGCCATCGACGCCGAGGTGTCGGAGCTGGAGCAGGCGCGCGACGCCGAACTGGCCGAGATCGAAGCCGAACGCCTCACCGTCGTCGCCGAGCGTGAGGAACTGGCCGCCACCTTTGAACCGGCGCTGCTGGCAATCTACGAAAAGACACTGGCCAAGAACGGCATCGGCGCTGCACGCCTGTTCAACGGAACCTCCGAAGGGTCCGGTATGCAGCTGAGCCCCGGAGACCTCGCCGACATCCGCAAGGCCGCCGAGGACGACATTGTGTTCTGCCCCGACTCCGGCTGCATCCTGGTGCGTTCCGCTGAGTGGGGCAGCTGATCCGTGACCCTGTTTGACCCGTCTGACGCTCCCGCCGCGCCTTCCGGCACCGAATCACCTGCCGGCCAGGCCGCGGGCGGCGTCCGGCGCACGCTGATTGTGGAGGCCGACGGCGGTTCCCGCGGCAACCCCGGGCACGCCGGCTACGGTGCGCTGGTGCGCGACCCCGATACCGGAGCCATCCTCGCCGAAAAAGCCGAGTACATCGGAAAGGCCTCCAACAACGTGGCCGAGTACTCCGGCCTGCTGGCTGCCCTGGAAATGGCGCATGAGATCGACCCCGACTGCTGGATCCTCGCCAAGATGGACTCCAAGCTCGTTGTGGAGCAGATGAGCGGGCGCTGGAAGATCAAGCACGAGGACATGCAGCGGCTGGCTGCGAAGGCGCGGGCGATCGTCAATCCGCGCCGGGTGAAGTACCAGTGGATTCCGCGTGAAATCAACAAGGACGCCGACAGGCTCTCCAACGAAGCCATGGACGCCGGCATGGCCGGAATTCCGTGGGTGCACAAGGGCGGTCTGGCGCTCAAGGGCGGTGTGGCATTCGCTGACGCCGCGCCGGCTCCGGAAGCATCTCCGGAGGCATCTCCGGAAACCGCTGCAGCGGGGGCAACCGCCGCGCAGCCGGCAGCCGAACAGGCGTCTGCCGCGGCGCCGTCCCCGTCGGGGCGGCTGCACCACGCCGAGATCTGGGTTCGGGACTTTCCGGCGGCCGAAGCCTCGCTGGGCTGGCTGCTGGAACGGCTGGGCTACCTGCGCACCGACGCGTGGGATTCCGGGGCCAAATGGCAGGGAGAGCACAGCTATCTCGTCATCGAAGCGGGGCCGGACGTGGCGGACGCCAACCATGAGCGTCGCCGGCCGGGCCTGAACCACCTGGCGTTCCGCGCCGGAACGCCCGCCGACGTCGAGCTGCTCGCCCGGCGCGCGGCAAGCCACGGCTGGACGCTGCTCTTTGCCGACCGGCATCCCCATGCGGGCGGGCCGGAGCACTACGCCGCCTACCTGGAAAACAGCGAGGGGTTCGAAGTGGAGCTGGTTGCCGACGGACCTGCTGAACAGGACTAGCCCTGCTGAACAGGACTAGCCCGGCAGGATGATGTTCAGCTGGAACGGCTTGCGGGCAGTGGCCGGCACCAGTTCCGCCTCCCACTTTTCCTGAGCTGCCGCCAGCAGCTGTTCGGGAGTGGCCGGGTCGCTGCCGGCCCGCGTGAGCAGATGCCGGGCGAGCTCGCCCCGGGTGTGCTTGGCGAAGTGCGAAACCACGGTGCGTTTGCCGTTCCGCACCTGAAAGACGCTGACTGCCGCCGCCGTCGAGGGGTCCGGAGCCCAAGCCGCAGCGTAGGTGCTGGACCTGCAGTCCACCACCAGATGCCCGGCCGCGTGCTCGGTAAGGGCCTGGGCCAGATGCGCTTTCCAAAAGGACGCCAGCTTGCCGGTCTCCGGCAGCTTCACGGCCATGGAAAGCCGGTACGCCGGAATCGGATCGCTGAAGCCCAGCGCACCCCACAGGCCGGAGATGACGACGACGGCGTCGTCGGCCTTGCGCTGCTGGGCGGGGGTCAGCTCCGCATAGCCCAGGGCGTCATACAGCACACCAGAGTAGATGCGGTGGGCCGGAGCGCAGGGTTCCTCGTGGAGCACAACGTTCCGGCGGACCTCGGCGGCCAATGACGGGCCGACACCCAGGATGCTGTGGGCATCCGCTGCGGTGCTGGCCTCGGACAGCGCAGCGAGCACCTGTTTGCGGGCATCAGTGAGCTGCGGGAAGTGCAGCTTGTCGGGATCGAAGCCGGGACCGGTTACGGCCGGTGTTTTTCCTTCGGAGGGTGGCAGCAGAATCAGCACCAATTAATCGTACGTGAGCCGCGGCGTCCGCTTTCCCGCCCGCGTCCCCGGCCCACGGTCCGGCCGATGAGAATCCGGAGAACCGCGTTTAGGCGGTAGCATTGAGGCTGGACGGGTTGGCCAGGCGATCGCGTTGGTTCCTTTTTAAAGGTGCCGCCGAGGAAAGTCCGGGCTCCGCAGAGCAGGGTGGTGGGTAACGCCCACTCGGGGAAACCCGCAGGCCAGTGCCACAGAAAAGAAACCGCCGTCGGCAGTGTCCTCCCTGTGAGGACCACTGTCTTTCGGTAAGGGTGAAAAGGTGGTGTAAGAGACCACCAGCGTTCCGGGTGACCGGAACGGCTAGGTAAACCCCACCCGGAGCAAGGCCATACAGGACACGTTTGAGGGCTGCTCGCCCGAGGTGTTCGGGTAGGCCGCTCGAGGGCGCCGGCAACGGCGCCCCTAGATGGATGATTGCCGCCTCCGGCCCGGTAACGGACCGGAGATACAAAACCCGGCTTATCGGCCAGCCCGTCCCACTAAATCCTTGTTTATCCCCCGGAAGTTCCTCCCCTGGCAACAGGCCGGCGCGCCCGGCGCGGGGTTTTCCACAGGATTTGCGAAAGATCGCATCAATTAACCCGGCCCCGCGGTTTCCGGGACTATTCTGTGGCAATGTCCCAGACGCCAACGAAACGCCAGCCGCTGGTGCTCCGCAATGCGAATTTCCGGGCGTTGTGGCTTTCGTCGACTGCGGGAATTTTCGGTACCTCCGTGGCGGCGGTCGCCCTTCCCCTGATCGCAGCCGTGGAATTGGATGCTTCCGACTTTGCCGTCGCGGCCCTGTCCGGTGTGGGATTCCTGCCGTGGCTGCTGTTCGGCCTTCCGATCGGCGCCCTGGTGGACCGCTACCGCCGAAAACCAGTGGTGATGGCGGCCCTGGTGCTGCGGATAGCCGTGCTGATGTCCCTGCCGGTGGCGTTCTGGATGGACCGGCTTACCGTCCTGCAGCTGTTCGTGGTGTCGTTCCTGTCCGGCCTGGCTGCCGTTTTTTCCATGCTGGCCGAGTCTGCGCTGCTCCCGCGGGCCGTGCCGCGGGAGGAACTCATCGAAGGCAACGGGCTGATGACGGGCTCAGCCGCTTCGGCAGACGCCGTCGGCCGCGGCCTGGGCGGCTGGCTCACGGGGGTCTGGGGCGCTTCGAATTCGCTCCTGCTGCAGGTGGCGGCTTCGGTGGCGTCCCTGAGCTCGGTGGCTACCCTGAAGGTCACCGAAGCCGCAACCGTTCCGCGCGCCGGGAACCGGATCTTCCGTGACATGGGGGAGGGCCTTCGCTACAGCTTCAGTACGGCACCTCTGCGGACCATCCTGCTCGCCGGGGCGCTGTGGAACCTGGGCGGGGCCATCGTTGTATCGCTGATGGTGATTTTCGTGGTGCGCACCCTGGGGGAGTCCGGAGCCATGCTGGGCTTCCTGACGGCCTCCACGGCGCTCGGCGGAACCCTGGGCGGGCTGACCGTCCGGCGGGCCACCGAGCGCTGGGGATCGGGCACCGTGTGGCGCTTCTCGATGGTCCCGGCGGTGCTGGGCTATTCCTGCCTGCTGCTGATGACGCCGGGATGGGGCTTGGTTCCCGGTTTTGCCGGCCTGTTCCTGGCCGGGTTCGCCATCTCCATGAACGTGGTGGTGGGCACCAGCTTCCGGCAGCGGGTCTGCCCGCCAAGCATGCTGGGCCGGCTGGGCTCCGCCTCCCGGATGGTGACGTGGGGAATGCTGGCCGTCGCCGGCGTGATCGGCGGAGCACTCGCGGATCCGCTGGGTGTCCGCGGAGCCATCATCACCGGGCTGGCCATTGCCGTCCTGGCTCCGGCCGTGGCCGCGTTCGGGCCGCTGCGCGGCATTCGGAACCTGGAGGATCTGGAGCCCGTTCCGGAGGAGAACATCGGGAAAAACACCGATGAGCGCATTTCCGGGCGACCGTAACAGCTCAGTGTGTGTGACTAACATCTCGCGCAACATGCAAGTGCGTCACGTGTGTCCTAATACACTTGGAGGGACCGAGGCGCGGGATGTCCGCAGCCTCGGACACACGTCGCACGCCGGATAATTCTGCAGCCACCGCTGCAGGGCCCGGGCGAACGCGAGTTGACCAACCGGCACAAAGCAGTGCCGGCTGAGAGAAGGATGTGAAGATCTTTGAGCCAGTTCTCCGATGCCTGCCTTGATACCTGGATGGACCGCGAGGCCCTCGCCGAGGCAATGATTCCGCTGATCGGGCGGCTGTACCGGGAAAACAGTGTGGTCACCTCGGTGTACGGCCGGCCGCTGGTCAACCGGTCAGTCATCGATATCCTCAAGGCGCACCGGTTTGCCCGGCAGATCGACGAAGTGGAGCTGCCGGTCTCCGACACGTACCCGCTGCTGCAGGCACTGACCGAGCTTGAGCTCGGTGCGGCGTCCATCGACCTTGCCCGCCTGAGCCTGAAGTACAAGGCCGAGGGCAACGGAACGGACCTCGTCGAGTTCCTCCGCGCCGAGCTGTCCGGAGTGGCCGGCAAGCACGGCGCCGACGACCGCACCAGCACCGACGTCGTGCTCTACGGCTTTGGCCGGATTGGGCGCCTGCTGGCCCGCATCCTCATCGACCACGCCGGCGGCGGACAGGGACTTCGCCTGCGCGCGATTGTGGTCCGCAAGGGCTCGGACAATGACCTGGTCAAGCGTGCATCGCTGCTGCGCCGCGACTCGGTGCACGGCGCCTTCGACGGCACCATCACCGTGGATGAGGCCAACAACACCATCCTGGCCAACGGCACCCTGATCCAGGTCATCTACTCCAACGACCCGACGACCGTTGATTACACGGCCTTCGGCATCAACAACGCCGTCGTCGTCGACAACACCGGACGCTGGCGCGACGAAGAAGGTCTGGCCCAGCACCTGCGCGCCAAGGGCGTCGCCCGCGTTCTGCTCACGGCCCCGGGCAAGGGCAGCCTCAAGAACATCGTGCACGGCATCAACCACGAGGCGATCACCGACGATGACAAGATCATCACGGCGGCGTCCTGCACCACCAACGCCATCACCCCGGTGCTGAAGGTCCTCAACGACAAGTACGGCATCATCCACGGACACGTTGAGACGGTGCACTCGTTCACGAATGACCAGAACCTGATCGACAACTTCCACAACGGTGACCGGCGCGGCCGGTCCGCCGCCCTCAACATGGTGATCACCGAAACCGGTGCCGCCAAGGCCGTGGCCAAGGCACTGCCGGAACTGGCGGGCAAGCTCAGCGGCAACGCCATCCGCGTTCCCACCCCCGACGTCTCGATGGCGATCCTGAACCTGAACTTCGAGACCGCCACCACCAAGGAAGAGATCAACGCCTTCCTGCGCGAGACCTCGCTGAACTCGGACCTGCACAAGCAGATCGACTACATCGATTCACCGGAGGTCGTGTCCACCGACTTCGTGGGTTCCAAGCGCGCCGGCATCGTCGACGGCCTGGCCACCATTTCCAACGGCAAGAACGCCGTTCTCTACGTCTGGTACGACAACGAGTTCGGTTACAGCTGCCAGGTGATCCGGGTGCTGGAGGAAATGGCGCATGTGAATCCGCCGGCCTTCCCCCGCGTTCAGGAATTGGCCGCCTCGCTCTAAGCGGTTTCCACCCGCGAAATGGCAGAAGGTGCGCTTCCCAGAGCTGGGAAGCGCACCTTCTGCCATTTCGGCGGTTGGTTTCCTAGTGGCCGAACGGATCCGGGTCGACGCCGGGCATCCAGGTCAGCCCCGGAACGTTCCAGCCGTGGGCCTTGATCACCTTGCGGGCCTTGCGGCTCCACCGGTCGTTGAGCTTGTCCACATAGAGTTTGCCGTCCAAGTGGTCGTACTCGTGCTGCAGGACGCGGGCAAACCAGTCGGTGGCCTCGAATTCCACCGGCGCGCCGTTTTCGTCGAAGCCGGAAATCTTCACCCATTCAGCGCGGTTCACGGGGAAATTCTCGCCGGGCACCGACAGGCAGCCTTCAGCGTCCTCTTCGGGGTCCGGGGCGGAGCCGGGAACCTTGGAGGTGATGAGCACGGGATTGACGACGACGCCGCGGTCGGGGGCATCGTCGTCGTTCTGGAAAGCGAAGGTAAAGAGGCGCAGCCCCACGCCCACCTGCGTAGCTGCCAGTCCGACGCCGTTGGCCGCGTCCATGGTTTCGTACATGTCGGCGACCAGGGTGCGCAGTTCGTCGTCGAACTTTTCCACCGGAGCGGCGCGGCGGTGCAGGACGGGTTCGCCGTGGATGACGATGGGACGGACTGTCATGGCTGTCTTTCTGTAGGACGGGCGGTGCTGGTGCTGCAAGAAGTGCGGGTGCGGCAAGCGCGGCGGCTAGGCGGTGATCTGCCGGCCGATGACTTCGCGCATGATCTCGGAGGTGCCGCCGAAGATGGTCAGCAGCCGTGCGGCGAGGAACGCCTGCGCCACCGGGTACTCGAGGATGTAGCCGTAGCCGCCGTGCAGCTGCAGGCAGCGGTCGGTGATGGACTTGACGCGTTCACTGGCCCAGAGCTTGGCCTTGGCCGCGGAGACGGCGTCCAGCTTCCCCTCGTTGAACGCTCCAATGGCTGAGTCCACGTATGCCTCGGTGACCTCAACCTCGGTGAGGATGTCGGCCAGGGCAAAGCGGCTGTTCTGGAAGTCGGCAACCCGTTCACCGAAGGCGTTGCGGTTCTTCGTGTACTCGACAGTGGCTTCATAGATCTGCCGGGCGACGGCGGAGGAGGCGACGGCGATGGCCAGCCGGCCCTGGGGGAGCTGGCCGGCGGCGTACTCCAAGCCGCGGCCCACTTCGCCGACAAGGTTCCCCTCCGGAACAAGGACGTTGTCGAAGAAAAGCTCGGCGGTGTCCGAGGCTTTCAGCCCCATCTTGTCCAGCTGCCCGCCGGTGACGTAGCCCTCGGTCTTTTCCACCATGAACATGCTGAACGAGTCCCTGCCGCCGCGGCCCGTGCTTCCGTCGGTGCGGGCCAGGACCAGGGACGCATCGCCGCTGATTCCGTTGCCGATGAAGGTCTTCTGGCCGCTCAGGCGCCAGCCGCCGTCGTCGGCGCGGACGGCCTTGGTGCGGATGCCGCGCAGGTCACTGCCGGCACCGGGCTCCGTCCAGGCCACGGAGGTGACCTTGGCGCCGCTGACCATGTCCGGCAGCCAGCGCTCCTTGAGGTCGTCGGAGCCGTAGGCCAGCAGATGGGGGAGGACCATGTCGTCGTGCAGGTGGAACGCCAGGGCGACCGCGAGGTGGTTGGCTTTCGCGAATTCCTCATCCATTACGGCGCGGAAGCGGTAGTCGGGCATGCCGGCGCCGCCGAACTCTTCCGGAACGGCCAGGCCGAGCAGGCCCTGTTCGCCGGCGGCCGTCCACAGCTGCCGGGGCATCATGTGTTCGGCATCCCACCGGGCATACCCGGGGGCAACCTCGCGGGCGTTGAATTCCCGGGCGAGGTCGCGGAAAAGCTCATGGTCTTCTTCGAACAAGCTGCGCTCCAAGGCGGCATCTCCTCATTGGCTGGCCACACTGATTTTCAGCGGCGGTGGCCGGTGGTTCATTGGCTTGCTGCGGCGCTGCGCTGCGGTCGTTGCGGCGGGCCGGAGCACCTCATAACAGTCAAACACAACAAAGGCCGCCCCGAATCAAACCGGGGCGGCCTTTGTGAAGCTGGTCCTGCCAACTTCATTGGGGTGAGTAACGGGGGTTGAACCCGCGACCTCCTGGACCACAACCAGGCGCTCTGCCAACTGAGCTATACCCACCATGTGCCCCGGATAACATATTTCCAAAGTCCAGGCGAGTGGTCTTTGCAAACTCATTTATCTGGGGCAGCGGAATCAAGCTTACACGGTTTTTCGGGTAGTCCTGACCAAGTTCGGGCCGGGTGGCCCAAATGTGACCGAGCTAACCTTTGATGTCCTCGATGATGCCCGCGGCGATCTTCTTGGCTGTGGCCGAGTCCGGTCCCGGAGCCGGCACAAAAACGGCTTGGCGGTAGTACCGGAGTTCATTGATGGAATCCACGATGTCGCCCAGCGCCCGGTGGTTTCCCGTCTTGGCGGGCGCCTGGAAGTACGCGCGGGGATACCAGCGGCGTGCCAGTTCCTTGATGGTGGAGACATCGATGATCCGGTAGTGCAGGTAATCGATGACCTCGGGCATGTCCCGGGCCAGGAACATCTTGTCAGTGCCCACTGAGTTCCCGGCCAGCTGCGCCTTCTTGGGCTCCGGAACCCACTTGGTGATGTAGTCAATCACCTGGGCTTCCGCCTCAGCCATGGACATGCCGTTCGGCAGTTCATCCAGGAGCTTGGAGGTGGTGTGCATGTTCCGCACAAAGTCACCCATCTGCGCGAGGGCGGCGTCATCGGGACGGATGACGACGTCCACCCCGTCCCCCAGAATATTCAGCTCGGAGTCGGTCACCAGGACTGCCACTTCGATCAGGGCGTCATTCGTGATGTCCAGCCCGGTCATTTCACAGTCAATCCAGACAATGCGTTCATTAGTTATTGGCACAGAACCAATGTACCGCTTGGCTCCGGCAGCGCGCGGCGCGCTGTGTTGCGATGCACGCACCGAAGAATCCGTGCCTTCGGCGGTGCCGGAGGTTCCAAGGCCGGAGGATCAGAAGCTGGAGCGTCAGAGGCCGGAGTGGCTGCGCTGCCTGCGGTCCGGAGAATCGGCGTCGGGAGCAGCGGGCACGACGACGGCGGAGGCGGCAGCGGCGTTGTGTCGCTGGATCGGGAGCTGGCCGGTTTCGGGCGGGCCGAAGGTGCGTGTCCAGCGGCTTTCCGCGGGCTCCTCGGTGTCGGCTGAGTCCGCAGCAGCCGCAGCAACTCCTGATGCCGTCGGTGCCGTCAGCGTTGCAGCAGCAGGTACTGCAGGTGCTGCCGGTTCCACAATCTGGACCGGAGCCACAGTCTCGACCGGAGCCGCGGGGGCCGGGGCAGGATCCGCAACCGGGACGGTCACGACGCCCGAAGGAGTCGACGAGGCGTACCAGACGGCCGCAAAGGCCAGGAGAAGCACGAGGGCGGATGCGGCAGTGACAGGCCAGTCGACGCCGACCCAAACCATGGCTGCGGCTGCGGTGGCGGTCAGGAAGAAGCCCCAGCCGAGCAGATCGTAATTGATCTGGGCGGGCTTCTGCGAGGGCTTCCGGAAGGGCTTCGGCGCCGCGGAGCCGGCGGCTGCAGGTTTGGAGCTGCGGCGCGGACGCAGTGCCTCGCTGCTGACAGGTCGCAGTGTCGAAACGGGTTCCTCGCTGTCTCCGCGCCTGCGCTGCGGCACCGGAACCTGCGGTCCGTCGTCGTGCTTCTGTCTGTCTTCACTGTCTGCCCGGTGGCGCCCCACAGCCCATACCGCCTTGCGTTGATGATCCAAACGGATGTCAGTGTATGTGACGCACCCCGCATACCTGTGTTCCGGCTCCGGCGCGTCCGCACCATCCCGGATTTGCGCGCGCTGCGATGCTAATATTTGGGCTACTGACGGTCCTCGCCGCGGTGCATCGGTGCTGGTTGTACGGTACCGTCGGCCACGCTGATTTGCTGCTGGTGACTGCAGCTCGTGAAATCCGGCCTTCGCCGTGAAATCAGGCCCGCGCCGCCACGCCGTTGGGTAACCGTACAAACCCAAAGATTGGAACCACGCAGATGACCGCCCAGGTCCCCGCGACCGAGCCTTCGTCTCCGGACACGGAGATCGCGAAAGCCAACAATCCGAACGTCGCGATCATCCAGGGCCTCGTCGGTTCCATCATGATGCTTGCCGGCTCGCTTGGTGTCGGATGGCTGTCCCTGGCTTCCTATGACCTGCGCCGCAACCCGGTGATCATGTGGCTCCGGTTTGAGCCGGAGGGCTCCGTGCTTGCCGTCTTCCTGCTGGCACTGGGCGGCATGCTCCTCGTCCGTTCGTGGCTGAGGCTCGGGCAGCGCATCACGTCCTGGGGGCCGGAAACCCGGCCGGTGGTGCTGAAGGCGATCGTTGCCTGGGGCGGTCCGATGTGCCTGGCACTGCCGCTCTTCAGCCGCGATGTCTTTGCTTACATTGCGCAGGGCCTGGTCATGGTCAGCGGGCTGAATCCGTACAAGGACGGCTATTCGCAGATTTCCAATTATCTGCAGACCGGCGCCGACGATCTGTGGGCGCAGAGCCCCACGCCGTACGGCCCGGTGTTCCTGTGGCTGGAGGAACTCGTCGTCGGCATCACCGACGGCCAGCCGGAGTTCTCGATCCTGCTCTTTCGGCTGATCTCCCTGATCGGTGTGGCGCTGTGCGTCTACTACGTTCCCAAGCTCGCCGAACTGCACAACATCAACCCCAACCGCGCCCTGTGGCTGACGGCGGCCAACCCGTTGTTCCTGACCACCTTCATTGCCAGCATCCACAATGACGCCCTGATGATCGGGCTGGCACTGGCCGGCTTGTACCTGGCCGCCACCAAGCGTGCGCTTCCCGGCATCCTGCTGATCACGCTGTCCATTGGCATCAAGCCGATCACCGTCATCCTGCTGCCCTTCGTGGGCCTGATGTGGGCGGGCAAGGGCGCTTCCTGGCCGCGCAAATTCCTCTACTGGTTCATGACCGCCGGAATCTCCCTGGGCATCCTGTGGATCATGGGCATCGTGAACGGTTTCGGCTTTGGCTGGGTCGGTGCGCTGAGCACTCCCGGCAGCGTCTGGATTTGGTACGCACCGGTCGGCTTCCTCGGCATGCTCGTCGCCACCCTGGGCAATGCCCTCGGCCTTCCCGGCTGGACGTTTGCCGACATCGTGCACACCGTCGGCCGGGTCGTGTCCGTCGTGATCGTGCTCTGGCACATGTTCGTGGGCGAGTACAGCAGGCTGGTGCGCCGTCTGGCCCTGGCGTTTGCCGCCGTCGTCCTGCTCGCGCCGATGATCCAGTCCTGGTACGTGGTGTGGCTGATTCCGCTGTTTGCCGTCACCGGAATCCGCAACGACTGGCAGGTGAAAACGCTTTACCTGCTGGTCTCGTTCTTCATGGTTTACGCGATCAGCGACCAGCTGGACATCTGGCCCTACTTCGACTTCAGCCTCAGCGCCGCCAGGCAGATTGCTGCCGTGACGGCGCTGGGCTTCGCGCTGTATCTGATCTTCTTGGACCGCAAGACGAAGGTCCTCTTCCAGCGAAAGCTTACGGAGCCGTCTCCGGGCGAACTCCGGGTGCGCTGAGGCGGCCGGCGCCGCCTGCCTTGGTCAGGCGGACAATCCGCACCAGCGACCAGACGAAGAGGACCAGCAGCAGGATGTTGCGGACCGTGAGCAGCAGCGCCACAACCACGTTCAGGTCGTTGTACAGCGCAGCGTAGAACATCGGGTAAACCAGTGTGGTCAGCGGAGCGATGACCAGCATCAGGATCGCCGGGACGCGCCAGCTGCGGCCCTCCCAGGCCACTCCGACGGCCACCACGGCGCCCAGCCACAGCATGAACTGCGGCGAGCCCACCTTGTTGAACACGATGAATGCGGCCACCAGCGCCAGCGATCCGGCGATGAGCAGCTGCCCGGCGTCGGCTCCCCGGCGCATGGCCCACAGAAGCAGGACGACGACGGCGAGGGCCGCCAGCGCCAGCAGCGGCATCATCAGCGCGGCCACCGGCTCGCCGAGTGCACCGCGGACCTCGCGCGTGTTGATGAGCTTGTCCTCGAAAATGTAGGCATCAGATCCGCCCAGAATCGCCTGCCACAGCCCGGGCGTCGTGAACGGGGCCTCCATCTGCATGCCGCGGGCACCCTGGGCGCCAATGAAGGACAGCAGGTGGGAGATTCCGCCGCCGGCGACCACAACTCCGGCCATGAGAAGGGATACAGCCGCGCCGGTCAGCAGCAGCGTTCCGCGGCGGCGCCAGGTGACCAGGACCGCCAGGATCACCGCCGCCGGCCAGACCTTCATCCAGGTGGCGAACGCCAGCAGGGCCGAAGCCACGACGGGACGCTTGGCCAGCAGCAGCAGCGCGATGACCACCAGAGGTGCCGTAAGGCCGTCCACTCGGCCCACAGCCACCGGGCCCAGCAGCCCGGTGATGAGCAGCCACCAATACGAAGCCGCATAGCGGACCGGGGTTCCCGGCTTGCTCAGAACGGCCACGGCAGCGGCGTTCAGCGCCGTGAAGATGAGGAACCAGACCAGCTGATACGGGCCCCAGCCCAGCACAGCGGCCAGGAGCATGGGAACCAGTGCTCCGATCGGATAGACCCAGTCCGCACTGATGCCCTGCCAAATGCCGTTCTCGATGCCGTCGAAGGCCCACTGCCGGTAGAAGATGATGTCGCTGAGCACGCCGCCTGAGAAAATGAGCGACGACAACGCTGCGAAGAAGACTAAATGGACCACAGCGAAGCAAATCCATAACGATTTGCGGTGCATGAAGCGCTCCTGCAAAGGGGCCAATTTCTGCGACATTCCGGGTGGTTCTCCTTAGGTGATGCAGGTGCCGTGTCCTGTTCGGACACAGCGATAAGGCTACCGGCGGCCGCGCCGCGGCATGCAATCCGCCGTCGGACACGGGATACTGGAAGGATGACCGACGGAACAGAACACGTAATTACGGCAGATTTTGATGTCTCGGAATGGGAACCGACGCCTTATCAGGTGGAAGGAACCAACAGCGAACTCTCCACAGTCCGCGCAGTGAAGATCTTTGAAGGCGACATCCTGGGCACCAGTGTGGCGGACCTGATCATGGCCGGAAACGCCGTCGGCGCCGGCTATGTCTGCTCCGAGGTGTTCGCAGGATCCATTGCCGGGCGGGAAGGCACCATGGTCATTCAGCACTGGGGCGTCGCCGAAGGAACCGCGACCGCCAGCTCCGGCCACATTATTCCCGGCTCCGGCACTGACGGGCTCGCCGGCATCGCCGGGAAGGCCCACTTCACGCAGGAACCCGACGGCCAGCACCGACTGGAACTGCGGGTGACCCTGCCGGAGGAGTGACCCGGGAATCCGTGGCTCAGCGCAGCGCTCAGGACAACCAGCCGGCCGCGGGGCGGGCCCACCAGAGTGCCGCAGCCACTGACGCCGTGATCACGGCAGCAAACGCTGCCAGCCACAGTGCCGACGGCACGCCGGTGCGCTGATAGAGGATGTAGGCGTCCGAGCTCTGCAGGGACCGCCTGCGCCGGGTGTGGACGCTCAGGACGTTCAGCCAGTCCCGGACGGCGCCCGACAGGAGGGCAATTCCCACCGCCAGCGTGATGCACGAAACGGCAAAAGGCGTGGCAAACCACACCAGCATCACCGAAACGGCGGCGCAGCCGCAGGCAATCAGCAGACCCTGGGCATTGCGGATGAACAGCAGCGCGGCCAGCAGCACCAGGGCACCGGCGGACAGCGCAAATCCGGCCCAGCCGGAGAAGGCGGCCCAGACCAGGAGCGCGCCGGTAACGGCCGGAACCGGATAGCCCCAGAACCCTGTCCAGGCAGCGGCAAAGCGGCTGCGTCCCATGCTGCGCATCTGCCCGGAATGATCGAATCGCAGCTCGATGCCCTTCACCACCTGCCCGGTCATCAGGGCGGCAAACGCATGCCCGAGCTCATGGACGAACGTCACGAACAGGCCGAACCAACGCCACACGGGCCGGGGAATCGTGAGTGCCGCAGCGGCGGCGGCGATCAGGAGCAGGACCGGCCAAGCGACCTCCAGGGGAGCGCCGCGCGAAAAACCGTCAGCGACCTTGGACCACCACTGCGTTATGACGGATCCGACAGTACCGAAATCCACTAAAGAACCACATCCACTAAAAAACGTCCCCCAAGAAGCATGAACTAAAGATCCAGCTGTCCGCGCAGGATTGAATTCCCGGAGTGCGCGGGGTCGCCGTCAAACGGCTCGTCCGAAATATCCACCACCGGATAGCGGTTCAGATCCAGGCCGGCGGGCAGCTCAAAACGCCCTTCGGTGCCTGCCATCGCGCCGAGACTGACCATCGACTGCGCGTCGGGTGCCAGGAGCCAGACCTCCCGGTAGCCCTGGGCGGCGTCGCTGCCGGAGGTCACCACGAGTTCGCGCCGGCCGTCCGGCAGCTGATCAACGACGGCGCTGCCCGTCTCGGAGTAGGACGCCAGGGGTGCCAGGTCCGCCGAAGCAACCGGTTCGGGGCCGGACACCGAATCCACTGTGCGCAGCGCACCCCAGGTCCCTGCTCCGGCGACGACGACGGCGGCTGCCGCAGCGGCCAGCCAAGTGACGGTGCGCCGGCGCCGGGCAGCGGCCAGGGACGGCACTGGGGAGGCCAGCGGGTCTTCCCACAGCTCTTCGTCGAGGTTGAGCGCCTGGTGAATGCCTGCCCACACGGAGGGTGCCGGAGGTTGCAGGGCTGCATCGGAGGGGTCCTCCCGCTCCGGCGGCGCAGCGGCCGGCTGCCGGCCGCTGCCGGATTCCTGGGTGCTTGTCCGGCGGGCAGCGGTAACCACCCGGGAGAAGGAACCAAAATCGGCCCGGCACCGCGGGCACTGTTCCAAGTGGGCGGTTTCCTCGTCGGTGGCGGGCTCACCCAACGCCAGGAGGGTGAGCGCGTCATCAGGCAGGTGCTGCATCACTGACCTCCAATCTTTGCCTCAGATGAACGAGGCTTCGGCGTATATGGCTCTTAACGGTCCCCAGCGGCAGTTCGAGCCGGTCGGCAATCTGCTGGTGGGTCAGGTCCTCGTGGAAAGCCAGTCGGAGGATTGAGCCCTGCGGTTCGCCGAGCCGGTCCAGTTCCGCATCGATGACCACCTTGTCGGCAACCCGATCCGGATTGCCGACACCGTCGTCGGCTTCTTCCCGGCGCTGGGAGGCCGCGGCCTCCCAGACGTTCGCCTCGCGGATCCGTGAGGCGCCCATGCCGAGGGCCACATTGCGGGTAATGCCGACCAGCCAGGACAGGAGGCCGGACAGTTCGGGGGAGTAGCTGGCCCGGTATTTCCATGCACGGATGAAGACTTCCTGCACGACGTCGTCGGCGGCAGCAGAATCAGCCAGGCGCCGGAGCGCGAGCGAGCGGATCAGGGGAGCGAACCGGCGGTAGGCCTCAGCGAGGGCCGTCTGGCTGCCGGAGGCGAAGGCGCGGTCAAGGGCCGCGTCCTGCTCAACGGAACCGGCTGGCATCGAGTGCGGTCTCCTGGTCTCGGGAATCCGGTCCAATGCGGCGCGGCCATCCGGCCCGCCCCTCGGATCGGCAGTTTTGCCTATGATACCGGTGCCGCTGTCAGGACCACGTTATCTTCGTAGTCATCCTGTGCCTCCAGCCACTGTCCGCCGCAGGTGACGAGTTTCAGCCGCGGTTCTCCCGTGCGGTCAAAAAGTCGGTGGCCGTCCAGGCTCTTTTTGGCGATGTTTTCCACACCTTCGGCGGCGTACCGCAGCACTGAACCGTCCTCCCGGGTGACGGTTACGACGGTTCCTGCGGGCACGTCCTTGAGTCCGGCGATCGGCAGCTGCTCGGTGCGCGAATCCACGTGTGCGGCGAGGACGCTGGAGCCTTCTTCCGCACCGGGTGCGGGACCGTAGCGGTACCACGCGGCTTGGTCGTGGTTGTCCGGCAGGGCCATTGCACCGTTTGCCTCCACTCCTCCCGGAATGACCTCAAGGTCAATTCCCGTTCCTTCCACCTGAACGCGCACCGGACGCGGGATGCTGACGGCGGGTTCCGGAACTGCCGGGCGGATGTCGATGGGAGCGGCCGCGGTTGGAGTGGCCGCGGTCGCGGTTGGGGACGGGGCGGGCGATGCGGGGGCAGCGGCAGGAGGGGCCGACGTCGGCTCGTCAGCCGCTTCCTGGCCACAGGCTGTGGAGCCGGCGACTAACGCGGCCGCGAGTGCAGCACCGGCCCACAGACGACGGCGGCTGGGTGCGGGTCGGGTCATTCTGGCAACCTTTCGGAGCTGTGCTGCGGGGACTGGGGGTTTGCAGAGCGGGGCCAGCGGAACCGGCGGCCGGCAAATGGATCCGCCGGCGGCCGGCCCCGCTGCTGTTGTTCCGGGGTTGGTTCCCGGACATAAATCCCGGGGCATGAGATTCCCGGGTGCCTCGGAACCCCGGGTGCCGCTGCTACCGGCGGGAAGCGGCCGCTGTACTGCTGCGGCGCACCGCCACGGCGGCGCCGGCCAAAAGCATCACCGCAATGCCTCCGGCTGCGAGGGCCTGGCCGTCGTTCGACGTGGCCAGCGCACCCGGCACCGCGTTCGGCGCCGACTCCATGCCGTGAACGGTCTGGGTTGCGAGGGCGAGGTTTCCGTCCGCCAGCGAACCCCAGGCGTAAACAAACGTATGCGTGCCTTCGGGCAGCGTCAGGTCTGCCGGACCGATAACCGGCTCGGTGGTTCCCGCGGCCGCCACTGAAGCCGCAATGGTTCCGGCGTCGACCGCCAGAGTCTCTTCACCCGGATTCTCCAGCCCGCTGATCACGGGAGAACCGCCAGCCAGGACGTCGACGGCGGGAGCCGCCGCGGTGTGCCGGACCGTCAGGTGCGACTTGCCCGGAGCCACTGTGGAGAGGTCATTGGTGTAGAAGTTTGCGGTGGGAGCTCCCGACGCGTCGAGGTTGGCAACGGCAGTGTAGTTTCCGCCGGCGGCCAGGTCCACGGTCACTGGTCCGATGATTGGTGCGGAGGCGTCAGCGGCGTCAGGGGCGGTGATGGCCAGCTCGTAGCTGCCGCCGGCCAGGTCGAGGGGACCGGCGAGGGTTCCGGGGGTGAAATCGTCGAGGGTGAGTGCCCCGTTGACGTACACATCAACCGTGGTGTCGGGTACAGCATGCAGGACGGAGAGCTGGGCGGTGTCCGCTGCTGCAGCAGGGGTCAGGAATCCGACTCCGGCAGTCAAGCCTGCTGCTGCTGCAAGGGCGGTGACGGTCTTACGCATGGTGTCTCCTTGGTAGTCTTCTCCGCCGGTCGGCGAAGATGTGGTGTTGCTTACACCTCCTCTACTTGTGGAGACAGGTCTTTGGATGCAGCTGCCCGGAAATTCTTGCCGGCTGGATCACCAGCCGGCTGATCTCTAAGAGGGGAGCGGGAGCCCACTGCGGTGAAGCCGGAAGGCCGTGTGGTTGTCGAACCCGGACCGGCCCTGCAGCGGAGCCGGCACGCTGCGTCGCTGTATCACCGGCGCTGCGTAGTATCATCGACAGGTCGCCTCCGTAGCTCAGGGGATAGAGCAGGAGCCTTCTAATCTCTTGGTCGCAGGTTCGAATCCTGCCGGGGGCACTCATTGGCCGATGTCCCAACTTGCAGTGCACCGCTGCCGGTTGGGGCGTCGGCCTTTTTCTTTTAAGTTCTCACCTCCCGCTCCCAAGCCGCGGTTCCGCACCGCAAGACCGGAACCACCACTGCGCGGGCAAGAGTCCTCCACAGCCACTCGTACCAGGCCGGACCCGGCCGGCAATCCACAATTGCCGGCGCCGGCGCCCCGCTGGCGGCCTGCCGAAGCCAGACTTTTCCGTGCGGGCGGAACCCGTCCGGTTCAGGATTTCACTTACGGGAATCACTCAGAGGCAGGCAGGGAACAGCATGAGCGACACCATCACCGTCCGCGGCTATGTAGCCACGGAGGTCCGGAGCACCACCGCCGACAGCGGACTCGCCATTGCAGGATTTCGGATGTGCACCACGGAGCGGCGTTATGACCGTGAAACCGGAAGCTGGGTAGACGGCCAAACCAATTGGTATTCCGTCAGCCTGTTTCGGCAGCTGGCAACAAACTCGGCGTTCAGCATTCACAAGGGAGACCGCGTGATCGTGACCGGGCGGCTGAAAGTCCGTCAGTGGGCGCTGGACGACGGACGCAGCGGCACCACCGTCGATATCGATGCCGAGAGCGTCGGCCACGACTTGATGTGGGGAACCGCCAACTACCGGCGCAACGTCCAGGACCGCGCCGCAGCCAATGCCTCCGCCGGGGAAGAACCGGCAACCGATGATCTTCCCGCGGACCTGGACCTGGAGACCGGGGAGCTTGCCGGTGCAGCCGGTGATGGAGACACCACTCATGAGGACGCAGGCGGAGGCCCCGACGACCCGTTCGTCGTCGCTGAGGCATCCGGGCGGGGGCATGGCACAATGAGCGGATGATTCCCGCACGCCGTACCGGCAGGCTTTCCCGGTTGACCCTCACCGTTTTGCTGGCCGGATCCGCGGCGCTGCTTGCTCCGGCCGCGGTCCCGGCAGCGCCGGCGGTTGCGGAGCCCTCAGTTGTTCCAGCTCCTGCAGGGCACCCGGATGTTGCAGCGTCATCCGCGCAGGCTGACGGAGCGCTGAACACAGGGATCCCCGTGGTTTCAGAGGTGCCTGCCGACAGCCTGACGGCGTCCCTGACAGCGCTCGCCGCTTCGCAGCCCAGCCCCGGTGCGAAAGCGGTCCGCCAGGCTTTCGCTGCGGCTGGCTTCCCCGAAGACTCCGTGGAGGTCTCCCTGGACATCACGCCCACCGGTCTTGCCGTGGATTCCATTCGCGGCGCAACGGTAAGCGAGGGTGAATGCCTCTTCGGCGAGGTGCGTGACGGAAAGGTTGCCGTTACCGTTCTTCCGGTGCTGGACTCGGGATTCTGCTTTGTGGGGGATCAGCGCTAAGACCCTTGTTTGTGGGGTCAGTGCTAAGACCCTTGGCAGGTTCGACGGCTAGCCGTTGGCATCCCCTGGTCCTGGTCCGCGGCCGGCTAGTCTGCTCCGTTGGTTCCCGGCTGTCCCCGCCCGGATCGCCCCCGCCCGGATGCCCCCGCCCGCCCGCCCAGCCGGCCCGGAGCGTGGGCGGGTCGGGCCCAAATGGCACTTATTGCCGTTGACGCACTAGCCTTGGTTGTATGGCGGAATTTATCTACACGATGACCAAGGCCCGCAAGGCCGTTGGCGACAAAGTTATCCTCGACGACGTAAGCATGTCCTTCTACCCCGGTGCCAAGATCGGCGTGGTGGGTCCCAACGGTGCGGGTAAGTCCACCATCCTCAAAATCATGGCCGGACTGGATACCCCTTCCAACGGTGAGGCCCGGCTCAGCGCCGGCTACTCCGTGGGCATCCTGCTCCAGGAGCCGCCGCTGAATGAGGAAAAGACCGTACTCGGCAACGTCCAGGAGGGCGTTGGCGAGATCTATGCCAAAATCCAGCGGTTCAACGAAATTTCAGAAGCAATGTCCGAGCCGGACGCTGACTTTGACAGCCTGCTGGACGAAATGGGCAAGCTGCAGGAAGCCATTGACGCTGCCGATGCCTGGGATATTGATTCCCAGCTCGAGCAGGCCATGGACGCGCTGCGCTGCCCGCCGCCCGAAGCCGACGTCACACTTCTCTCCGGTGGTGAGCGCCGCCGCGTAGCGCTGTGCAAGCTTCTGCTGCAGAAGCCGGATCTGCTGCTCCTCGATGAGCCCACTAACCACTTGGACGCAGAGAGCGTTCTCTGGCTCGAGCAGCACCTGTCGGCTTACCACGGCGCCGTCCTGGCCGTGACCCACGACCGGTACTTCCTGGACCATGTTGCCCAGTGGATCGCCGAAGTGGACCGCGGACATCTTTACCCGTACGAGGGCAACTACTCCACGTACCTGGAAAAGAAGCGGGCACGACTGGAGGTCCAGGGCAAGAAGGACCAGAAGCTGGCCAAGCGCCTCACCGAGGAACTGGACTGGGTCCGTTCCAATGCCAAGGGACGCCAGACCAAGTCCAAGGCGCGTCTGGCCCGGTACGAGGAAATGGCTGCCGAGGCAGACCGCACCCGCAAGCTGGACTTCGAAGAAATCCAGATTCCGCCGGGCCCGCGTCTGGGTTCCCTGGTGCTGGAAGCCAAGGACCTGCAGAAGGGCTACGGCGACCGCCAGCTCATCGAGGGCCTGTCCTTCTCGCTGCCGCGCAACGGCATCGTTGGCGTGATCGGTCCGAACGGTGTGGGTAAGTCCACGCTGTTCAAGACGATCGTCGGCTTGGAAGAGCTCGACGGCGGTGAGCTGAAGATCGGCGAATCCGTCAAGATCTCCTACGTTGACCAGTCCCGCGGCGGCATCGATCCGGAAAAGAGCCTGTGGGAGGTTGTGTCCGATGGCCACG